>CAVSBW010000003.1:0-70897 GCA_963726295.1 uncultured Actinomycetota bacterium | reverse complement strand
CTGCCGGAACTGCTGGGCCAACACGGGTGACCACGAGATGACGTCCTCGAAGCGTGCCTTGAAGGTCTCGAACTCGGTAAGGGGTTTCCCCCAGAGTTCATCGTGATGTACAGGTCCTCGTCCGAGCGCATCTCGTCGAGAGGCAGCAGGTAGAAGGAGATCGGCCTCGTCTGCCGGTTCATCCCTCGGCCCAGGCCGCTGTCGGGTCGACGTCGCGGAAGACCTCGTGGATCGACCGGATCATGACGACCATGCCTTCCACGGAGGGGGAGTGGCGCCACACGTGCAGGAACCACGGCTGGTTGCGCACCCAAACCTCCGTCTGGGCAGCTCCCCGTCCATGGGAGGTGTTTTGAGCAGTTGGGAGATGAAGACACGGGCGGCGGGGCGCGTGTCGTAGGAGAAGTTCTTCCATCCGTGCTCGGCGTCTAGCCGACCGCTGCGAACGGCGAGGTACCAGTGCAACAGGAACAGCGTTGTTGTTGCTGCTGACCGTCCAGCGGACGCAATGTCCCCTTGTGGACCCTGCCGTACACGAAGTCCAGGTTGACGGCTCGTCCTCCAGTTAGTGCCTCGTGCAGGACGGTGAGGAATGCAGACCTGATCTGTGTGGTCTTGGGGTTCTCCCGACCCTGCGCGTAATCACGTTGCATGAGGGGGATCTCGATCCGTTGCACAGCCGGTCGATCGTCGGGGTGCGGGTCAAACAGCTCCGCGAAGGATGTCAGGTAGCCGGTCGCGCCTGTCGGGCTCATGTGAGGGCCTCGTCGGTGTCTGGCTGCAGATAGGGCCTCAGGATGTCGATCATCTGCTCTAGGTAGGCCTCACGGTCCTGTGCGCCCAGAAGCGCAGCTGCTGCGCGGCTGCAGTCGTGTAGTACTTGAAGAAGACATGGCGTGTGCAGACCGGGATGTAGAGGCCCTCCTTGTCGTGGCGGATGATCTCGCGACGCTTCACCTCGAAGACCGAGTTGCTCAGGGCGTGGTTGTCGCCGGAATCCAGCAGCGCGAGGTTTGAGATGTGGTGCATGTCCAGTCCTTCGCCATCGGTCAGCAGCGCGGTGACACGTCCCTGGAGCCGGTTGAAAGTGTCCTTGGACACTCGAGCCACGAGTGTGTCCTTGATTTCGGAGACGAGCGTGGCGGTGGCCTCGAGCAGAGGAGTGGACTGCAGGGCGGCGAGGTGGGACTTGAGCCAGTCCCGACGGTCTGCCTCGGTCTGGAGCTCGGGGGCGTTCTGGGCGTGGATGTGTTCCTCGGACCAGCGTTTGGAGGCGTGCGCCTGGAACGAGAAGCGCTCGTTGGTCCCCGAGCGTCTCCGGACGGTCTCCACGTTCATCAGCACCAGCGCAGGCATGACAGGTCTGGCTCTGTAGCGGAGCTCCGACAGCTTCGACTCGGTCAGGTCGAGCCGGGTGCGGATGCGCCCGTCAAGGGCTGCGTCGAATGCGTCTTTCGTCTGCTCAGACGCAAGGGCAGCCAGCGTAGCGATGTCCTCGCCGGAGGTGACCAAATAGCCGATCTTGTGGAAGAGGTCGTGGTCCTCGAACCATCCCACGACGAGGGAGTACAGCCCGACGACTCGGTTCCAGAAGTCTAGGGCGCTCTCGTGCGAGGTGATCTCCGGTCGAAGGCTTTCGAACGTCTGGTAAAGCGGTCTACCCCTTCCCCGATCCCCGCCTGCCAGGATGTCCAGCAGGAGGCCGATGTGGGTCGGGTCGTCGTCCGCTTTGCCCGAGACGAAGGCCCACAGTTCGCCGTTCCTCAGGTCCTTCTCGATCGAGTCCCACTGCGCCGCGATCTCTTGGGCGTGGTCGGCCCAGCCCACATCGCCCTTTGCTCGTGTCAGAACCAGCGCCTTGACCAGCTCGGCGTCGGTGAGCGGGATCCTTCCGACGTTCAGCCGGGTGAAGAGCTCCCGTGAGTCCTGGCCAGGTTCAGCTTGATACCAGATGACGGCCACCTTGTTCAGGATGAGCCGCAGCATCTCCAGCATCTTCCCCGCGTCCAGCGACCCGGCCGACGTCTGGAACCACGACTCGATGCAGCGATGAGCCGCGTACATGTGGTGGAAGTCGATGTTGTGGCCGCGACCCTCCGGGTCCGGCTCCTTCAGGAAGTCTGCACTTCCTGGCCGGGTCTCGTAGGAGAGCGAGTAGCCCATCGGTGCAAGCTCCTCGCCGAACTTCCGCTGCAGGAACCGCAACACAAGGTACAGCGTGGTCAGACGCTGCTGCCCGTCCACGAGCTCCCATTGGCCATCGGCGACAGCTTTGACCACGATCGGCTGGAGGTAGTAATACGGCTCCCTCTCCGGGACGCCGTAGATGTCGTCGAGAAGCCGATTTACCTCGACGGCACCCCACCGGTACCCCCTTTGGTAGGAGGCGACGAGGAACTCACCACTGAGTTCGCTGACCGGGCAGGTCCGCAGGGACGCGGTCTTGACGGAATCCGTGCTCACCCGTGGAGGCTATGTGGCGGGTCCGGCGAGTGTCCACGGGCCCGCGGACGACGCCCGGCATCTTGGCCAACGTCGCCGAAGAGGTCAACAACAAGCCCCGCAACGCCGCTGGGTCACCCCAGTCGAGGAACTGGCCAAGCTACTGTCGAAGCGAACCGAACCACGGTGTTTCCCTGACCTCCTGAATTCGCCTGTAGCAGAGATGCGTCCGGAGCGAGGCCGGGCCTCGACGCTCCACTCAGTTGGGAGGCATGGTGAGCATTGAGCATGGTCCGCGACCGGCTGCAGGTCGTGCTCGGCGGGTATCCAGCAAAGAGTTGTGCCCGCTCGGTGCACAACGACTTCTCGCCAGCGTCGCCTCCACGGCCGTCCGTGGACGCCGCGACACAGAAGCTGTTCGACGCCGGCAACGCCTTCGAGGCCCGGGTCAACGACCGCCTCGCTGAGACTGCTGGCGCGGTCGTGCTGTCGAACGACGACGGCTGGGACGCCAACATCGAACGGACCGTCGCGGCGATGCGATCAAGTGCGCCGCTCATCGTCAACGGCCGGCTCCCACGCGCGGGTTCGATGGTCGGGGCCCCCGACGTCCTGGTTC
This sequence comes from uncultured Actinomycetota bacterium, assembly GCA_963726295.1. Taxonomy (GTDB): domain Bacteria; phylum Actinomycetota; class Actinomycetes; order Actinomycetales; family Dermatophilaceae; genus DASSQJ01. The sequence goes on along the minus strand of CAVSBW010000003.1, from coordinate 67,836 downwards.
GGCTGGGCGAGGGATATGTGCCGGTGGATGTGAAGCTGCACGGCACCCGCAGAAACACCACCCGCGGTTCCCTGTGGGTCTCGTCCCTGGCGGACCCCTCCGTGCGACGCCAGGCGATGGGCCTATCGGATGCGGCTGCGTCGGTGGCAGGCGACGGGTTCCAGCTCGCGCACTACACCCGCATGCTCCAAGAGCTCGGATTCCATGCCGGAGACGACTACCTGATTGGTGGGATCATCGGCCAGTCCGACTACACGGATCTGGGCGGCGACCCCTGGCTCGTCCTCTGGTACGAGCTGGGCACCCCGCGTAAGAACACCTACTCCGCCAGCGCCGAGTCCGGCCGAGCCAAGCGCAGCCTGCTGGAGCGCTACGACCACGAGTTCGCGTTCCGCGTCACGGTCGCCGAGGCCGCCAAGGCCGGCGGCGAGCTCGTGCGCCCGTTCCACGTCAGCGAGTGCGGCTGGTGCGTGTGGCAGGAGTACTGCACCCAGGTCGCCGGACCGGACGACGCCTCGTTCGCGATCCGCACCGGCCTGCCGACCGCGCAACAGTGGCGGTACCTGTACGACCTGGGAACGACCACCGTCGCTGACCTGGCCGCGTCCGGTGACGCGCTCCCGACTGGCTGGTCGGCTCGCGACACCCAACCCGGGGCGATGGCCGAGAAGAAGTACCGCCTGCTGGTACAGCGCGCCCGGATGGCCCAGGCCGATATCGCGTTCGAACCGCGGAGGGGGTGGCCGCAGGTCCCGTCGGCGGACGTCGAGGTGGACTTCGACATCGAATGGGACTTCGAGAACCTCATCTACCTGTGGGGCCTACGCGTGCGGCAGGGTCAGGACGACACCACGGCCCTCTTCGACCCGATCGTGTCCTATGACCCGCTGGACACCGAGGGCGCCGCGCACCTGGCGGAGGAGTTCGCTGCCCGCCTCGGCCGGGTGATCACGGACGCCGAAGCCGCTGGGAAGTCAGTGACGGTCTTCCATTGGTCGCACCCCGAGCGCAGCATGACCAGCAAGTACCCCAGCGTTGACCGGCTCCTTCAGGGGCGCTCCTTCGACCTGCACGCCTGGTTCACGGACCACTTCCTCACCCGCGACGGCACGTCCCTCAAGGCGGTCGCGCCGATCTTCGGCTTCCACTGGGCCGTGGACGACGCCGGCGGCGCCGAATCGCAGGTCAAGATCGACCTCGCCCGCGCTGGCGGCGACGAGGGTAAGGCGGCAGTGCAATGGCTCGCCGCCTACAACGAGTCCGACGTCGCCGCCCAGGCCGCGATCAGGGACGGGCTCCGGCGTGCGTCCCCGGCGGCGCGGACCTAGTCGATCAGTTCCAGTTGGCCGTCGCGCTTGAGGACGGTGACCCGACTGGCCAGTTCCGCGAGCGCCGCGACCGTAGCCGAGCCCAGCTCGTTGGCGCTGTCGTAGGCGGTCACGATCTCGAACTGGCCCGGCGTGAAGGCGCCGTCCGCGAGGGCCTGCTCGATCGTCGTCGGGTAGATCCTGGCCACACTCGGGTACTTGCGGACGAGCATGTTGAGCATCGGCTGGCTCGGGTCGACGCCGGCGTACCGATCCGGTGTGGTCAGGCCCAGGTCCAACACGCGACCCGTCCCGCACCCGACATCGAGGACGGACGTCGGGTACTCGCTCTTGAACGGAGCGACCAGCTCCGTGAGCGCCCGGGCCTCGGCATCTTCGATTGGGTGCCGCTCGTCGTAGCGGGTGGCGATCTCGTCGTAGGGGGTACGTATGCCCGAGACGGTCGAGGGCGCGTTCTGAACCCCGTAGAGCCGCTCGGTGGTGGCCTGGTTGATCAGGGTGGTGTCGCTCAGATCCTGGTCCATGGTCCACCACTTCAGCCGCCCGTCGGGGCTGGTGAGGTAGATGCTGGTCATGGCGTAGAACTTCGCCGGCTGGCCGAACGTGTGGATCACGTGCGCCGCCCGGACGTAGTCGTCCCGGGTCATGCCCGCGGTGCGGTTGAGCACCACGTAGCTGTGCGGTGCGGTCGCGGCGTACGTACTGGCGAACGTCCATTCCATGGTTGCTGCGAGCGTGAGCCACCAGGCGAGGTCGTCTTGGTTCGTCATCGGCTGTTCCATCTCCTTGCGCTAATACCAGCCTGCACCCGACCTCCGACACCACCGACCCGACGGGCCCTGCGAGCGCAGGACTCGCGCGTGCCTCATGTGGCAGGCAGACAGGATGACTCCTGCGTCACCGGCCGCATGGGGGCGTTCTCGCCGGAAAGTTGGCCGGTAAGGCCGGAGGGCACCAGTGATGTCGGCTTCAAGGCGCGTGCCGAACCCCGTGGGAGCGGCCATTCCACCCGTAAGTGGGGCGCCTATTGCGCACATGTTGCGCACGGGCAGCGACGCAAAAGGGCCCTGATCGCGTTTCCGCAGATCAGGGCCCTTCGGTCAGCTGTCGGGGTGACAGGATTTGAACCTGCGACCTCTTCGTCCCGAACGAAGCGCGCTACCAAGCTGCGCCACACCCCGTGGCTTGTCGCGGAACCCGTCGGGCTCGGCGCCACCCGAGGATAGCCGACCACCTGCGACTGCCCGAAATCGGTCCGGGCCGGAGTCGGACCGCCCTCAGGCGTCGCGTGCCAGGAGTGTCAGCAGCGTCGCCTCGGGGCGGCAGGCGAAGCGCACCGGCGCGTACGGCGAGGTGCCCAGCCCCGCCGAGACGTGCAGCCAGGCGGCGTCGTCAGGGGCGGCCGACGAGGGTGCAGCCCCGCCCCGGGGACCGGTGATCCCGGCACCCGGCCACCACCGAGAGAGACCCTTGGCCCGCCGGGTGTCGAGGTCGCAGTTGCTCACCAGGGCCCCCCAGAGCGGCACGGCGAGCTGCCCACCGTGGGTGTGCCCGGCCAGCACCACCGAGGCGCCGTCGCGGACCATCGCGTCGAGGACGTGCTGGTACGGCGCGTGCACCAGCCCCATGGTCAGGGCCACGTCGTCGCGAGCTCGTCCGGCCACGCGCAGGTAGCGGTCGCGCCGGATGTGGGGGTCGTCCACGCCGACCAGCTCGACGTCCTGTCCGCCCATCGACACGACGGTCCGGGCGTTGTCGAGGTCGGCCCAGCCTCCCTTGCGAAGGCCCTCGACGAGCCGGTCGACCGGCAGGTCCTGGCGGCGCCTGACGGGGGGGTCCGCGTAGCGGTCGGTGAGGTAGAGCGCCGGGTTCTTCATCACGGGTGAGTAGCGGTCGTTCGACCCGAGCACGAACGCGCCTGGGAACTCCAGGAGCGGCTCCATCGCCCGCAGGAGCGGCGGCACCGCGTCGATGTGGGCCAGGTTGTCACCCGAGTTGACGACGAAGTCGGGCTCGAGCTCGGCGAGCGAGCGGACCCACTCGATCTTCTTCCGCTGGCCGGGAGTCAGGTGCAGGTCCGAGACCTGGAGGACGCGGACCGGCGCCGACCCCGGTGGGAGCACCGGCACCGCGACCCGCCGTAGCGTGAACCAGGTGCGCTCGACGAGACCGGCGTAGGCCACGGCCGCGACTCCGGCGCCCAGCACGCCGCCGACGGTCTGCAGGGCGGTGCGGGCGAGCGGGTCCATCCGGCAATCCTCGCAAACGCACGGCCGCCACCGGCAGCCGGGAGGGCGAGGGGCGGTGGGAGAATCGGGACATGAACGCGACCAGCCTCAAGGCGCAGCTCCAGCACGACCTCCACGACGCGATGCGCGGGCGCGACAAGGTGCGCGCAGCCACGCTGCGGATGGCGCTCACGGCCGTCACCACCGCCGAGGTGGCGGGGGACGAGGCGCGCGAGCTCGACGACGACGAGGTCCTCAAGGTGCTGGCCAAGGAGGCCAAGAAGCGGCGCGAGGCCGCGGACGCGTACGCCGGCGCGGGCCGCCCGGAGCTCGCCGAGACCGAGGAGGCCGAGCTCGCCGTGCTCGAGGGCTACCTGCCGGCGCAGCTCGGCGACGACGACCTCCTCGCGGTCGTCGAGCGGGCAGTCACCGAGACGGGCGCGAGCAGCATGCGCGACATGGGCACGGTGATGAAGGCCGCCCAGGGCGAGGTGGCGGGCCGTGCCGACGGAGGCCGGGTGGCCGCGGTCGTCAGGCAGGTGCTCTCGGGCCGCTGAGCCCGAAGGTGATCCGTGCCAGACCGAGGGCCGGTGACCGGCCCCGCCCTCAGCCCTTCTTCTTCCTCGGAGGCGGGGTCTTGTCCGGCTTCGTCGTCGGCTTGGTCGTCGGATCGGTCGGCGTGGGGTCCGCCGGCGCGGTGTAGACGGGCTGCGGGGGCGCGACGTACTGGGGCCACTTCTCGGTGTCGCCCTTCTTGATCTCCTCGGAGGGCGACGGGAAGCCCTTGACCTCCATGCCGTCCGTGATGTCCCGCATCACCGCGGCCCAGACGGGCGCCGCGACGGTGCTGCCGAACACCTCGGCGTGGCAGCCGTAGTCACCGAAGCACTTGCCGTTGAGCGAGTAGAGGTCGCCGTTCTTGTCGGCCACCTTGACGTTGCCGACCCACACCGCGGTGCTCAGTTGCCGGGTGTAGCCGACGAACCAGCCCTGGTTGTGGTTCTCGGTGGTGCCGGTCTTGCCGGCGGCAGGCCGCGAAGCCACGTCCCACAGGCCTGCGGCGGTACCGGAGCGCAGCGTCTCCTCGAGCATCCACGTGACGCCGTCCGCGACGTCGGAGGGGATCACCTGCTTGCAGTCGGGGCCGGGGACCTTGATCTCCTGCTTCTTGCCCTGCTCGTCGGGCGCGGTGATCGAGGTGACCGGGTAGGGCTCGCAGTACTTGCCGCCCGAGGCGAGGACCGCGTACGCGCTGGCGATCGCCATCGGGGTCGAGGCCCCCGACCCGAGGGTGATGTTGGAGATCACCGGCTGGATCGGTTCGCCGTTGGCCATGTGCACGCCCATCTTCGTCAGGACGTCGTGCACCTTGCACGGCCCGACGTCGATGACGAGCTGGGCCGCCCAGGTGTTGATCGACTTCGACAGGCCCTCCTTGAGGGTCATGTACTTGCCGCCGCTGGCGTAGTCGTTGGTCACCGGCCACGGTTCGTTGGAGCCGCACTTGGCGTTGACGACATCCGGCCCGTCGAACTCGTACGCCTTCTTGACGTCGGCGAAGGGCACCTTGATCTTGCCCTCGAGCGGCATGCCCTCCTCGAGGGCGGTGACGACCGCGAAGGTCTTGGCGATCGAGCCGTACTGGTAGCCGTACGGGCCACCGCCGTACTTCTGGTCGACGTTGAGGTTCGTCTGGTAGTCGTCGAAGTCGCTGGCCTGGGCCATCACGAGGATCTTGCCGGTGCCCGGTTCCACCGTGGTGATGGCGCCGCCGAGGTTGCTCTTGTTGCCGATCGGAGCGGCCTTCTCGATCTCCTTCTGGGCGTCCTTCTGCATGCCCGGCTTCAGCGTGGTGCGGATGGTCAGGCCGCCCTGGTTGATGCGCTTGAGGCGCTCCTCCGGGGTCTTGCCGAGCACAGCCATCTGCGGGGACTTCTGGAGCCACTCCATGACGTAGGCGCAGAAGAAGGGCTGGCTCGACCGGTGGCAGACACCCTTGGGCGTCCGCTTCTTGATCATCTTCTTCACGTTCTGCTTCTTGGCCTTCGCGACGTCCTTGGCGGAGGCGAAGCCGAGCGCCTGCATCCGGTCGAGGACGGTGTCACGACGGGTCTGGGCGTTACCGGGGTTGAGCCGGGGGTTGTACTTCGTCGGCTGCTGGACTATGCCGGCCATGAGGGCGGCCTGGCCCAGCTTGAGCTTGGAGGCGTGCACGCCGAAGTAGTTGAGGGCGGCTGCCTCGACGCCATAGGCCTGGTCGCCGTAGTACACGAGGTTGAGGTACCCGGCGAGGATCTGGTCCTTGGTGTAGTTCTCCTCGACGTTGATCGCGTACTTGAGCTCCTGGAGCTTGCGCGCGTAGTTCTTGTCGACCGCGGCCGCCGCGGCCTGCTCGTCACCGCGACGCAGCGCCTGCTCCTGCAGGGTGATCTTCACGAACTGCTGGGTGAGGGTCGAGGCGCCCTGCACGTCGCCGCCCTTGATGTTGGAGACCAGCGCACGGGTGAAGCCGCGGGGGTCGAGACCACCGTGGTCGTAGAACCGGGCGTCCTCGATGGCGATCTGCGCCTTCTGCATCACCGGCGAGATCTTGCTCAGCGGCTTGATGATGCGGTTCTCGTCGTACGGGTTCGCGATGAGCTTGCCGTCGGCGTCGAGGATGCGGCTCTGCTGGGCGAGGGGCGAGACCGTGAACTGGCTCGGCAGGTCGTTGAAGAAGTCGACCCCGGTCTTGGCGACCTGCCCGGACGCACCGACCGCGGGGACGACGAGACCGGCGAGGAGAAGGCCCCCCACCGTGCTCAGCACGACGAAGCCGAGCAGCAGGCGCAGCACGGCCGGGACGTTCTGGGCCCGGGAGTTCATCGCACGAGGGTAACGCGAGGACCTGTCTCTGAACGATTCCGGCCACGCCCGCGACGGTGCGTGGCGCGCTTCCGGTGGTCCGAGCGGTCGACCCCCTCCATCGACCGTTCGGCCAGTGGCTCGACCGTTTTGGCCGATAGCACCGATGCGCCGTACTTCGTAGCGTTTTCCACGAGGTCACCGACACCTCCCTGCACCGTCGGTGGCCGTCAGGCGAAAAGAGGTGGACGCATGAGCATCGCTCCCGAGGTCACTGCCCCCGAGGGTCAGTGGGTCGCGGACTGGGCACCGTTCGGACGGTGCGCCGGTACCGACCCGGACGCCCTGTTCGTACAGGGGAAGGCTCAGCGTGCCGCCAAGGTCGTGTGCAAGGGGTGCCCGGTCGTCGCCGAGTGCCTCGCCGACGCCCTGGACAACCGGACCGAGTTCGGCGTCTGGGGCGGCATGACCGAGCGTGAGCGGAGGGCCCTGCTCCGGCGCCGGCCCGACGTGCGGTCGTGGACGGCCCTGCTGTCGGCTGCGAAGCTCCAGAGCGCGGACACCGCCATCGCCTGACCCAGTACCCCCCGGTGGGGCCGACCACCCCTGCAGCCGTCGCGACACCCCTGCAGTCACGACGGCAGGTCGGCCCCTCCGGGGTTTTGGACTCCCGCCCACGGCGGCTGGAGGCCACCCCGGCCGGTGGTGTGCCGGGGTGGTCCCCAGCCGCCGTGGGCGTTCTGGTGGGGGACCGGCCGCCGCCCTACTCCCCGGCGAGGGCGGCCGCCACCGACCGCAGCCCCGGCAGGTCGTGGATGTCCGTCGCGCTCGCCGGCACCGTCGACAGGGGGATCCCCGGGTGCGACGTGGCGAACCGGCGCACGTGGCCCTCGTGGCGGGCCACCACCTCGGCGAGGTCGGAGTGCAGCCGCAGGAGTGCCGCGGTGAGCTCGGGTCGCCCGTTTGGTGACGCCTCGTCGTCCTCGAGCTGCTCCGCGGCGGCTGCCGCCCGTGACCCGCTCAGACCCGCTGCGGACAGCTGGTGGACGCGGTTGACCACGACGCCGGCGAGCGGCATCCGCTCGCTCTCGAGCCGGTCGACGAAGTACGCGGCCTCACGCAGCGCGTCGCGCTCGGGCGCGGCGACGACGACGAAGGACGTCGACGGCTCCTTGAGCAGGGCGTAGGTGACGTCGGCACGTTCGCGGAAGCCGCCGAACATCGTGTCGAGGGCGGCGACGAAGGTCTGCACGTCGGAGAGGAACTGCCCGCCGAGGACCCGTGACAGCGTCGTGGCGGCCAGGTTGGCACCGAACGAGAAGACCCGCATGTACGCGCGGCCACCGGCCTTGGCCGGGCCCATGAGGATCCGGATGAAGCGCCCGTCGAGGAAGGAGCCGAGCCGCTTGGGGGCGTCGAGGAAGTCCAGCGCCGAGCGCGAGGGCGGGGTGTCGACGACGACCAGGTCCCACGTGCCGTCACGATCCGCCTCGGCCCGGAGTTGGCCCAGCTTCTCCATCGCCATGTACTCCTGGGTGCCCGCGAACGAGCTGGAGACGGCCTGGTAGAAGGGGTTCTCGAGGATCTGGGCCGCCTTCTCGGGCGGGGAGTGGGCGAGCACGACCTCGTCGAAGGTGCGCTTCATGTCGAGCATCATCGCGTCGAGGGAACCCCCGGCAGAGGTGTCGACCCCGGCGACGGGGCGTGGGGTGTTGTCGAGCTCGTTGAGACCGAGCGACTGGGCAAGCCGGCGGGCGGGGTCGATGGTGAGCACGACGACCCGGCGCCCGGCCTCGGCGGCCCGGATGCCGAGGGCGGCGGCGGTCGTCGTCTTGCCGACGCCGCCGGACCCGCAGCACACGATGATCCCCGTGCCGGGGTCGGCGAGCAGCGCGTCGACATCGACCGGGTCGGGTCCGCGGCGGGGCGCCATCAGCGCACCCCCTGCGCGGCCAGCTCGTCGGCGAGCACGCCGATGCCGCCGTCCTCGACCCCACTGGTGAGCGACGGCAGCGTGATCCGGGGCAGGCCGAGGGCGTCGACGTCAGCGGCGAGACCGGCCTCGAGCGCCACCCGCTCGGCGTGGTCGGCCGCCTCGCGCAGCAGGCCGTCGACGGTACGGGGGCCGGCCCGGACACCGACCGCGGCGAGGTCGGCGCGCACCTGGTCCGCGACGGTCTCGGGGCGCTCGGCGACCTCGGCCAGCAGCGCCTCGTCGACGTAGGGGTCGCGCACCTGGTTGACGACGACCGCGCCGAGGCCGAAGCCCTGGGCGCCCAGGTCGGCGACGGCGTCGGCGGTCTCCTGGACCGGCATCTCCTCGAGGAGGGTGACGACGTGGACGACACTGCGCCGGTCACGCAGCATGCGGGTGATCGACTCCGCCTGGCTGTGGATCGGCCCCATCCGGGCGAGGTCGGCCACCTGGGCGTTGACGTTGAGGAAGCGCGCCACGCGGCCGGTCGGTGGGGCGTCGAGGACGACGGCGTCCCACGCGAGCTCGCCGTGGCCCCGCTTGCTCCCGGTGGTGCGGGTGACCGCCTCGTAGACCTTGCCGATGAGGAGCACGTCGCGCACTCCCGGCGCGATGGTCGTCGCGAAGTCGACCACGCCCATCCGCTCGAGGGCACCACCGGCCCGACCGAGCTTGTAGAACGTCTGCAGGTACTCGAGCAGCGCGGCCTTGGCGTCGACCGAGAGCCCCCACAGCTCGCCGCCGGAGGCGTGGCCCACGAGGCGAACCTCATCGTCCCCGAGGGGCGGGACGTCGAAGGTCTGACTGATCCCCTGCCGACCCTCCACCTCGACCACGAGGACCCGTTTGCCCTGCCGCGCCAGCGCCAGGCCGAGGGCGGCGGCGACGGTCGTCTTGCCGACCCCGCCCTTGCCGGTGACGACGTGGAGGCGCACGCCGCCGATGGCGCGCGAGACCGGGGGTGACGCCACGTCGCACAGCGTAGACAGGCCGGCCCCTCCGCTCGTCGCCCGTCCCGGCTTTCCCGCCGGGTGCCACAAGTCCGGGGGTCGTCGCATCCGGCGGAAACCCGAGGGCCGCCGTCGTCAGTGGAGGGTGAGCTCCTCGACCTCGGCGAGCAGCAGCAGGTACGCGGGATGGTCGGGGTCGACCACGTCGAAGTGGTCGGCTCCGCGGGCCACGGCCAGGTGCAGCGGCTCGTCGGCACCGCGGTCGGCGGCATACCGCTCCGCGACGGATGCGGGGATGCTCTCGTCGCGCTCGCCGGTGACGACCACGGCGGGTGTGGTGAGCCGCTGGCGGCCGGGGTCCGCGTCCGCCCAGGCCTCGGGACGCTCCTCCGGCGATCCGCCCAGGAGCTCGCGGGCCGCATCCGAGCTCAGGTGCAGCCGGTCCACCTCGGCGAGGTCGGCGGCGGGCGCCAGGGCCAGCACACCGCGCAGCCAGGGCGCACGCTCCTCGCTCGCGGCCCAGAGCACCAGGTGGCCGCCGGCGGAGTGGCCCACGGCCACGACGGGGCCGGGGAGGTCGGTGTCGTCGTGCACCGACCACAGCCGGTCGAGGACGCCGGCTCCGGTGCCGGGCCAGCCGCCGCCGGGCATCCCGGTGCGCGGGTACTCCAGGTTGGCCACGTGGAACCCGTCGCGGGTCAGGGCCTCGGCCAGCGGCGCGAGGTGTCCCCGGTCGTAGCGCTGGCGCCAGAAGCCGCCGTGGACGAGGGCCACGGTGATGCCACGGGCGCGGTCGGGCTCGGGGTCCCACACGTCGTAGACGTCGGTGGACTCGGGACCGGTGACCTCGGTGCGGTCCGGGGGCCGGGCTCGGCGGTCGAAGATGTCGGGGTCGCTCATCAGGGGCCACGGTAGCCCCGCGGCGCCGCACCGGGCCGGGGATAGGGTGGCGACCATGCAGACGTGGGAGTACGCGACCGTTCCGCTCATCGTCCACGCGACGAAGCAGATCCTCGACCAGTGGGGCGAGGACGGCTGGGAGCTCGTCCAGGTGCTCGCCATGCCGGAGGGCAACCTGGTCGCCTACCTCAAGCGCCCCAAGGGCTGACCCGGTGGGCGCCGTCGAGGACCGCCTCACCGAACTCGGGCTCACCCTCCCGGAGGTCGCGCCGCCGGTCGCGGCGTACGTGCCCGCGGTCCTCGACGGCTCGCGCGTCTACGTCTCCGGCCAGCTGCCGATGGTGGACGGCCGCCTGGTCGAGTCCGGCCACGTCGGTGAGCTCGTCGGGCTGGTGAGCCCGGCCCACGCCAAGGAGCTCGCGGCCGTCTGCGCGCTCAACGCCCTGGCCGCCATCCGGTCGGTCGTCGGCGACCTCGACCGAATCGAGCGGATCGTCAAGCTCACCGGGTTCGTGTCGTCAGACCCCTCCTTCACCGGTCAGCCCGGGGTCGTCAACGGCGCGAGCGAGCTGTTCGGAGAGGTGTTCGGCGACGCCGGCGTGCACGCGCGCTCGGCCGTCGGCGTGTCTGCCCTGCCGCTGGGTGCACCCGTCGAGGTCGAGGTGATCGCCCACGTCCGCGGCTGAGTCCTACCTGCCGCCGGACGACCGTCCCGGCCACACGGTCGAGCGCCCGGTGCATGACGAGGACCTGCTCGCCCGCGCCGAGGAGTGGCTGGCGGTCGACGACCCGCCGGTGGTCACGCCCCGGCTCGCCGCCACGGTGATGCTGCTGAGGGACACGTCTGTGGGCCCCGAGGTGTACGTGCAGCGGCGGGTGGCATCGATGGCGTTCGCACCCTCCCGGGTGGTCTTCCCCGGCGGGGGCGTCGACCCGGGTGACCACGACCTCGACCCGACGACCCCCGGTCTGGCTCGGCTCGCCGAGTCGATGGGTGTCGACCCGGTCGCGGCCGCCCCCTATGCCGCCGCCGCGGTGCGCGAGGTGGAGGAGGAGTGCGGGGTGCGGCTCGAGGTGAGCGGGCTGCGCGGCCGAGGGCACTGGGTGACACCGGCGTTCGAACCGCGTCGCTACGACACGTGGATCCTCGCGGCGGGCCTGCCCCTGGGGCAGGACGCCCGCGGCACGACGACGGAGTCCGACCACAGCCGCTGGGCGCGGCCCGGCGAGCTGCTGGACCGCTTCGCGGCCCGTGAGGTGCGGATGCTGCCGCCGCAGGTGTGGGCCCTGGAGTCTCTTGCCGGTTTCGACACCGCCGCCGCGTTCCTCGCGGACCGTCCGCGGGTGGCCCGGATCGTGCCCGAGCTCGTCCGCGCCGAAGACGGCACCGTGGTCCTGCGCACCGTCCTGCCCTGAGCCGCGGGCGCCCGCCCGGCGGGCACCTCGGTGATCGTGGTCGGACGCGACCCAGGAGGGCCGTTCCGGATCGACCGAGCAGGCAGTGCTCGCGGGCCCGACCGGCGTGCAATGGCGTCATCTGGCTCGGTGGTGAGGCGGGCGTCCGCTCGTCCAGCGGCCCTCCTGCACGCCCGTCGATCCGCTCGTTCCCGGCGCGCCTGCCAGGGGTAACGCGGCCTCGGGCCGGCGCTCGGTGGGGTCACGCGGCCTCGGGCCGGCGCCGTGCCGGTGGGTCGGCTGGGGCCACCCCGGACCGCGCATCGCGCCACGAGCGCAGTGCCCATCGGGTCCACTCCGGCTCGTACATCACGTCCTCGTACGAGAAGCGCAGCGACGACCACGCGTTGACGGCGAGCTCGGTGTGGCGGCGAGCGTCCTTGCGGAGCCCGCGTCGGGTGCCGTGGGTCTCGAACCCGTCGGCCTCGACGGCGAGCCGCAGCTGATCGTCGCCGAGGTCGACCACCGCGAACAGGCCCGTGCCGGTGACGACGAGCTGCGGGACGAGGTGCAGCCCCTCCTCGAGGGCCAGCGCGCGGAGCACCGACTCGAAGGGATTGGCTGCCCGCCGGTCGGCCGATGCCACCACTCGCCGCACCTGGCCGGCGCCGGGCCCGCGCAGCGACCCGGCGGCAGCGCTCAGCTCGGACGCCGTCACGGCCCGCGCCCGCAGGGCGGAGTCGGCGACGGCCAGCGCCTCCGTGAACGCCAGCACCCGAGCGCAGTCGAGCACGGTGCGCAGCGGCGTCGTCACGCCGTGGTCCACCTCGGCTGGCCCGAGGTCGGCCCAGTGCGGGCAGATGCCGTCGCGCAGGTCGTGGCGCAGGTGGCGGCGCCGCGGCACCGTCACCCACGCGACATCCGGAGGCTTCGCGACCTTCCATCCGTGGTGGACCGCCGCGCTCAGATGCGACAGCGTCGCGGTGCGGGCGACCGCCGAGCGGCGTTGTGCCGCGACCTGCGGGAGGGTGTAGCGGCCCCGGCCGACACGCACCACCTCACCTCGGCGAACCGCGGACCGCACGGCCCGGGCCGAGTGCCGGCTCCGCAGCTCCGACCACGAGCCGACTCCGCCGAGGCGGTTCAGGGTCGTGGCGACCGGCTGCATCGACCCAGCGTGGCTCAGGCAGGCTGGTGCTCCGCGGCGTCGTCCACAGGCTCGGGCGAGCCCACGGGCGTGCAGAGGACGTCCAGCGCGGTCAGCGGCGTGCGTTGCCGGTCGTCGCGCAGCGGCCTCTGCCTGCCGGTCGGGTCGGCTTGGGGCGGTCGGGCAGAGGCGCGGTCGGGCAGGGGGCGGTCGGGCAGGGGGCGGCCGGGCAGGCGAACGGCGGACCGGGGCGGGCGCGCGGGCCTAGGGTGGATGGATGAGTGCGACGCCGCCGCCGTCGGTCAGCGACCCCTGGTCGGGTGGCCCGGTCACGGAGCGGGCGCACTGCGTGCTGGCGCCGAACCCGGGGCCGATGACGCTCGACGGCACCAACACCTGGGTCCTCCTCGAGCCGGGGTCGTACGAGGCCGTCGTGATCGACCCCGGACCGCTCCACGAGGGACACCTCGCGGGCGTCGTGGAGCACGTCAGGGCCCGAGGCGCGAGGGTGGCACTGACCGTGCTCACCCACGGCCACCACGACCACGCCGAGGGCGCCCCCCGCTTCGCCGAGCTCACCGGCGCCACGACCAAGGCGGTGGGCCCGGGCCACGACGACCTGGGCGACGGCGACGTCATCGCGGTCGGCGGGCTCGTCCTCCGGGTCGTCGCCACCCCCGGGCACACCTCGGACTCGATCTCCTTCGCGCTGCCCGCCGACCATGCCCTGCTCACCGGCGACACGGTCCTGGGGCGCGGCACGACCGTGGTCGCCCACCCCGACGGCGAGCTCGGCGCCTACCTGCACTCGCTGGAGCGCCTCGACGCGCTCACCGGGGGCGGCGGGGTCACGACCATCCTCCCCGGGCACGGGCCCACCGTCCCCGATGCCGCGGCCATGGTGGCGTTCTACCGGATGCACCGCTCGGAGCGGCTCGAGCAGGTCAGGCAGGCACTGTCCGACGGCGCCGCCACGGAGGACGACCCCGTCGAGGGCGTGCTGAAGCGCGTCTACGCCGAGGTGCCGCGCGAGGTGTGGCCGGCGGCGCGGCTGTCCATCCGGGCGCAGCTCGACCACCTCGGGGTCGCCTGACCGCCCAGCCGCCCGGCCGCCCACCAGCCCGGATGCAGCGTCCCTGCGCCTGCCTCCCGGGTGCACCGTCCGTCACCCGGCCACGAGGGCCGGCGTCAGCGAGCGCGGCGGCGCAGCCGCTCGACGTCGATGAGGAGCACGGCGCGTGCCTCGAGCCGCAGCCACCCGCGGGAGGCGAAGTCGGCGAGCGCCTTGTTCACCGTCTCACGCGAGGCCCCGACGAGCTGCGCGAGCTCTTCCTGGGTGAGGTCGTGCGCGACGAGGACGCCGTCCTCGACCGGGCGCCCGAACCGGCCGGCGAGGTCGAGCAGGGCCTTGGCGACCCGGCCGGGCACGTCGGTGAAGACCAGGTCGGCGAGCACGTCGTTGGTGCGCCGCAGCCGCCGGGCCAGGGCGGCCAGCAACGTGGCCGCCACGCCGGGACGCTGGTGGAGGAACTCGCGCAGCTGTTCGTTGCCCATCGAGAGCAGCTGGGTCTCGGCGACGGCCGTGGCGGTGGCCGTGCGCGGCCCGGGGTCGAACAACGACAGCTCGCCGAACATCTCGCCTGGGCCGAGGATGGCCAGGAGGTTCTCGCGGCCGTCGGTGCTCGTGCGGCCGAGCTTGATCTTGCCCTCACCGATGACGTAGAGCCGGTCACCCTGGTCGCCCTCGTGGAACAGCACGTCTCCGCGCTCGAGGCGCTGCGCGTTCATCGTCCCGATGAGCGTCTCGGCCGCCTGCTCGTCGAGGCCCCCGAAGAGCGGGGCCTTCCGCACCACGTCGTGATCCACGACCCACAGTGTGCCAGAGGCGATGCCGTCAGGGCCGCCCGCCGGACCCGGCCCGTAGTCTGCGACCGTGCCTACCCGCCCATCGCCCGCCGTGCGCCGAGCAGCCCAGGGGGAGGAGACCCCGCTGGCGCGGACCCGGCGAGCGCGCCGCATCAACGCAGCGCTGCTCGAGCGCTACCCCTACGCCCACTGCGAGCTGGACTTCGAGACCCCGCTGCAGCTGCTCGTCGCCACCGTCCTGTCCGCCCAGACCACGGACGTCATGGTCAACACCGTCACCCCCACCCTCTTCTCGCGGTGGCCCGACGCCGAGGCCCTCGCGTCGGCGGACCGGGCCGAGATGGAGCAGGTGCTGCGGCCCACCGGCTTCTTCCGTGCCAAGACGAACTCGGTGATCTCCCTCGCCCAGGCGATCACCGAGCGCTTCGACGGTGAGGTGCCGGGGCGGATGGCCGACCTCGTGACCCTGCCCGGCGTCGGCCGCAAGTCCGCCAACGTCGTCCTCGGCAACGCCTTCGGGGTGCCCGGCATCACCGTCGACACGCACTTCGGGCGGTTGGTGCGACGGTGGGCGTGGTCCACCGAGACCGACCCGGTGAAGGTGGAGGCCGACGTCGCCGCCCTCATCCCGAAGCGCGACTGGACGATGCTCAGCCACGTCGTCATCTTCCACGGACGCCGCACCTGCTTCGCCCGCCGCCCGGCGTGCGGTGCCTGCCCGCTCACCCGCTGGTGCCCGGCGTACGGCGAGGGCGAGACCGACCCGGAGAAGGCGCGCGCGCTCCTCAAGTTCGAGCTCGCACCCGGCGCGACCCTCCCGGTGCCCCCGCCCGGCCCGCTGCCGGACGACCCACCCGGCTAGGGCGAGAGCCGCTCGCGCAGGAACGCCGTGACCCGCTGGACCGCTTCAGGATGCCGGTCCGCCGTCAGGGTGGCATGCCCGCGGCCGGGCAGTTCGAGAGCCAGGAAGGCATCCCCGAGCCGTTGCCGGAGGGTCTCGAAGCGGGTGCCGGTCGACCGGTCAGCGGTATAGCGCACCCCGAGCACCGGGCAGCCCGCGGCCACCCGCTCGATGACGCGGTCGAGGTCCCCGGGGTCCAGCCCCACGTCGGCCGCGGGGACCGGTCCGAGGGGCACCGGCACGGCCGGCTGGGCCAGGACGGGGGCCACGACGGCGGGGTCGAGCATCGCGGCCAGCGCGAAACCCCCCGTGAGGCACATCCCGAGGACACCCACCCCCGGGCCGCCGCACTCGGCGTGCAGCGTGCGGGCGAGGTCGCGCAGCCAGCCGGCCAGCGGGGTGGTCGCCCCGGTGGTGAAGAGCGCGAAGTCCCGCGAGACGCACAGCCGCGACAGCACCACCGCCGACTCCCCGGGACGGGGCCGACGTCCGGCGGGACCGAAGAGGTGGGGCAGGGCAACCGTGAAGCCGGCGCCGACCAGGTGCTCCCCGAAGGCGACCACCTCGGGGGTCAGCCCGGGGCTCTCGTGGAGGACGACCACGGCCGGCCCCACACCCCGCCGGTACACGGTCGTGGTGCGGGCGTCCGCGGTGTGCTCGCCCGCCGACCACCCGTCCAGCGCATCCACGCGGCGACCCTAGTCGCGGCTGGCCTACCGTGGGCCCACCAGCCGCATGCGGAAGGAGTCGCCGTGGGCCGTGACCTCGGGCCGCTGCTCGTCGGTCTCGGTGTGCTCCTCGTCGTCGCCGGCGGCCTGGCGTGGGCCGGTGGGCTGGCATGGTTCGGCCACCTCCCGGGCGACATCCGCATCGAGCGGCCGGGGGTGCGGGTGTACGTGCCTCTCACCACCATGGTGCTGGTCTCGGTGGTCGTCACCCTGGTGCTCTGGCTCATCCGGCGCTGAGCCCCCGGCGCCGGCTGCGGGGACGGGTGCGCCGGCAGCCCAGCGGCGTTGCCTACGATGACCCGCATGCGCCGCCCGGTCCCACGCCCCGAGTGGCTGCACCGGCTGGCCGAGCGCGAGGACGTCGCCGACCACGAGTGGTTCAGCACCTACGCCCCCCCGGGCGAGGACGACCGCCGGTCCGCCGTGCTCATGCTCTTCGGGCCCGACCCGAACGGCGGGGAGGACGTGGTGCTCACCGAGCGGGCACACACGCTGCGCTCGCACCCCGGGCAGGTGTCCTTCCCCGGCGGCGCCATCGACCCCGAGGACGACGGACCGGTGGAGGCCGCGCTCCGGGAGGCGGAGGAGGAGGTCGGGCTCGACCGTGCCGGCGTCGAGGTCCTGGCGTCCTTCCCACCGCTCTTCCTCGCCCCCAGCCGCAACGCCGTCACGCCCGTGCTCGCCTGGTGGCCCGACCCGGTGCCCGTCCGGGTCGTCGACCGCCGCGAGGTCGAGCAGGTCGTGCGCGTGCCCGTGGCCCACCTCGTGGACCCGGACCGCCGGTTCACTGCCGTCTTCGGGCCCTACCGTGGACCCGGGTTCGACGTGGGCGGGCTCTTCGTCTGGGGCTTCACCGCGATGCTGCTCAGCACCGTGCTCGACCTGTCCGGTCTGTCGCGGCCCTGGGACGAGGCGCGGGAGCGCGAGCTGCCGGACCGCGTGCGCTCGCCGTGGATGCGGGCCGTCGAGGCCGAGGAGGACTGGCCGTGACCGGGTCGATGGTGCTCGACATCGTTCTCGTCGTGGTGCTCGTCCTCTACGCCTACAGCGGCTGGCGGCAGGGGTTCGTGGCGGCGGCCTTCGGGCTCGTCGGTCTCCTCGGCGGTGCGTACGTCGCGCTCCGGTGGGGGCCGGGCCTCATCGAGGGTCCGCTCGGTGTCGCCCACGGCACCCCGATGGGGGCGCTCTTCCTCGTCGTCCTCGTCCTCGCCGTCGCGAGCATCTGCCAGGGCCTGCTCCTCGTCCTCGCAGCCCGGCTGCGCGACCGCGTCCGCGCCCCGGCCGCGCGCACCGTCGACAGCGCGGTCGGGATGGTGGCCGTCCTCCTCGCCGCCGTGCTGGTCCTCTGGGTGGTCGCCGGGGCGGTCCGTACGTCCGGCCCCCGGGAGCTCCGCAGGGTCGTGGCCGGCTCGAGCGTCGTCACCACCATCGACTCGCTCATGCCGCCCGCCGCCAGCGGGCTCGTCGACCAGGTCACGGCGGCGCTCGACCGCGAGGGGTTCCCCCGCGTCTTCGAGGGCCTCGGCCCGGAGCCGATCAGCTCGGTGCAGCCACCCGATCCGGAGGTCGCCGGGAACGCCGGGGTCACACGGGCGCTGCGCTCGGTGATCCACGTGCGGGCCGACGCTCCGGGCTGCGGTCAGGTGCAGGTGGGCAGCGGCTGGGTGGCCGCTCGTGGCCACGTCGCGACGAACGCGCACGTGGTGGCCGGCTCCTCCCGGGTCACCGTCGACGTCGACGGCACCGGGACGGAGTACGAGGCGTCCATCGTCGCCCTCGACCCCGCGCGCGACGTGGCGATCCTGGCGGTCCCCGGCCTCGGCGCCCGGGCCCTCTCGCGGGGGGCTACGCTCGAGAGCGGCGACAGTGCCGTGGTGGCCGGGTTCCCCGGTGACAACGGGCTCTTCGTCGGGCCGGCCCGCGTGCGCAACGTGCTCACCGCCACCGGTGCCGACATCTACGGGCAGCCAGGCATCGACCGCGAGATCTACTCCCTGCGCGCCGAAATCCGCAAGGGCGCCTCGGGGGGGCCGGTGCTCGACACCCGCGGGCGGGTCGTCGGGATGGTCTTCGCCACCTCCCTGGACGACCGGCAGACCGGCTACGCACTCACTCTCGACGAGGTGCTTCCGGTGCTCAGGCAGGGGCGGGCGAGCACCTCACCGGTGTCGTCGGGCAACTGCTCGGTCGGCTGACCAGGGGGCGCGGCCCGCGCCCTCCCCGTTCGGGCTCCGCTCGTCAGGAGGCGGCGGGTCCCGTGCCGTTCGTGGCAACCGGGGGCTGCTCCTTCTTGAGGACCGCGACGGTGGCCCTGCCCTGCTCGATGGCGCGTTCGGGGGCGGGACGTGCCTCTTGGAGGGCCTTGCGCCCGAGGAGGCCGAGGACGGCCGCCACGACGAAGAGGAGGGCGGTGACGATGGCGTAGCCGGCCCACACCGGCAGCCAGACGCCGATCAGCCGCGCCAGGGTGTGGAACAGGAACACCAGCCCGAAGAGGCCGACGAAGCCGGCACCCACGAGCAGCCCCGCGCCTCTTCCCATGACCTTGGCGCCGGAGGTGATCTCGGCCTTGGCGAGGTCGATCTCGCCGCGGACGATGGCCTGCAGGTCGTGCGTCGCGTCGGCGACCAGCTGGCCGATGGTGCGGTCGGTCCCGTTCGCCATCCGGCTCCGCCTCCTCCGAGGTGTGGGTGTGGCCCGTCCGGGCCCTCACCCCGACCTTACCCAGTGGCGGTGGGGTGGGGGCCGCCGAGGGCGGACGCACGCGGTGCCGCCGCCCGGATCCCGGGCGGCGGCACCGAGGGGTGGCTACTCCGAGGACGAGCCGCCCTGCAAGCCCTCCTGGATGAGGTTCATCACCGACGAGTCGGCGAGGGTCGTGACATCGCCCACCTCGCGGTTCTCGGCGACGTCGCGCAGGAGGCGGCGCATGATCTTGCCCGACCGGGTCTTGGGCAGCTCGGGGACGATCATGATCTGGCGCGGCTTGGCGATCGGACCGATCTCCTTGGCCACGTGGTTTCGCAGCTCCTGGACGGTGTCCTCGCCCTGGTCGGACGCCCCCCCGCGCAGGATGACGAACGCGCACACGGCCTGGCCGGTGGTCTCGTCGGTGGCGCCCACGACGGCGGCCTCGGCGACGGACGGGTGCGAGACGAGCGCCGACTCGATCTCGGCGGTGGAGAGCCGGTGCCCCGACACGTTCATCACGTCGTCGACCCGGCCGAGCAGCCAGATGTTGCCCTTCTCGTCGTACTTGGCCCCGTCGCCGGCGAAGTAGTACTTCTCGCCGAACCGGCTCCAGTACGTCTCCTTGTACCGCTCCGGGTCGCCCCAGATTCCGCGCAGCATCGACGGCCACGGCTTGGTGAGCACGAGGTAGCCGACCTTCTCGGCCTCGGTGAACGGCTTGCCGTCGTCGTCGAGGATCTCGGCGGCGATGCCCGGGATGGGCTTCTGGGCGCTGCCCGGCTCGAGGGTCGTGACCCCGGGCAACGGGCTGATCATGATGGCGCCGGTCTCGGTCTGCCACCACGTGTCGACGATGGGGGCCTTGTCGCCGCCGATGTGCTTGCGGTACCAGAGCCACGCCTCGGGGTTGATCGGCTCGCCGACGCTGCCGAGGACGCGGATCGACGACATGTCGTACTTCGCCGGGATGTCCGCGCCCCACTTCATGAAGGTGCGGATGGCGGTGGGCGCGGTGTAGAGGACCGACACCTTGTACTTCTCGACGATCTCCCACCAGCGTCCCTGGTGCGGGCTGTCCGGGGTGCCCTCGAAGAGCACCTGGGTCGCCCCGTTCGCCAGCGGCCCGTAGACGATGTAGCTGTGCCCGGTGACCCAGCCGACGTCGGCGGTGCACCAGTAGACGTCGGTCTCGGGGTGAACGTCGTGCACCACCGCGTTCGTGTACGCCGCCTGGGTGAGGTACCCGCCGGTCGTGTGGAAGATGCCCTTCGGGCTCCCGGTGGTGCCCGACGTGTAGAGGATGAACAGCGGGTGCTCGCTGTCGTGGTCCTGTGCCCCGTGCGTGTCGGGCTGGTCGTCGACGACGTCGTGCCACCAGACGTCGCGCCCCTCGTTCCACTGCACCTCGGACTCGGTGCGGCGGACCACGAGCACCTTCTCGACGGGGGACTCGTCGTCGCCGTGGTCGATGGCGGCGTCGACCGCTGCCTTCAGTGGCGCCGCCTTGCCCTTGCGCCACTGGCCGTCGGTGGTGACGACGACCTTGGCCTCGGCGTCGGCGATGCGCGTGTGCAGCGCCTCGGCGGAGAACCCGCCGAAGATCACCGAGTGCGGGGCGCCCAGGCGCGCGCAGGCGAGCATCGTGAACACCGTCTCGGGGATCATCGGCATGTAGATCGCCACCCGGTCGCCCGTGGCCACGCCGAGGGACTCCAGGGCGTTGGCCGTCCGGGCCACCTCCCGCTGGAGGTCCGCGTACGTGATGGTGCGGGTGTCGCCGTTGGCCCCCTCGAAGTGGATGGCCACGCGGTCGCCGTTGCCGGCCTCGACGTGCCGGTCGACGCAGTTGTGGGCGACGTTGAGCCGCCCGCCGACGAACCACTTCGCGAAGGGGGCCTCGCTCCAGTCGAGCGTCTGGTCGAAGTCCGTGGCCCAGGAGATGCGCTCCCGCGCCTGCCGCGCCCAGAAGCCCTCGTGGTCGTCGGCTGCCTCGTCGTACAGGGCGGCGGTCCCGTTGGCCTGCGCGGCGAAGGCGGGGTCGGGGGAGAGGTCCATCTCCTGGAGATGGCTGGACAGGCTGTCGTCGGTCACCGGCGGATCCTCCTCGTCATCGAGTCATTCCGCCCCACCCAACCCGACGCGGGCGCATCCGGCAACCGTCCGGACGACGGGGGCCGCCGGGCGGCCCCGTGGCTGCGCCGAGCGGGCACGTCGTGACGACGTGCCCGCTCGGCGGTGCGTGCCGCCGTCGCGTGGCGGCGGGTCGTTGGCTCAGTAGATGGTGACGTTGCCCAGGGTGTAGGAGCCGTCCCCGTTGCGCGCGCCGTTGACGAGCTCGAGGCGGGGGGAGTAGCCGCCCCGGTCCACGACCTGGAGCGAGACCTTGTAGGTACCTCTCGGAACCGACGGAGCCTTGCGGTAGCGCGTGTAGCTCTTGGTGCCCGGGGCCAGCCCGCGCAGGTCGATCGAGAGCGTGCGGACCGCCTTGAGCCGACCGTTCTTGTCGCGGAACACCAGCCGCACCGACCAGCTGTCGTAGGTCGGGGCGGAGCCGTAGTTGCGCATCCGCAGGTCGAGCCGGAACCGCTGCCCGGACCGCAGGGTCGAGAAGGCGGCGCGGGTGGCGGCGTACCGGTACCCGGCCTGCTTGAGCAGCGCCTTGTAGTCGGTGAGCTGCGCGGAGGTCATGGTCTCCGGTGTGAGCGCGAGGTTGCCGCTCGAGACCGACGACACGTGGTACGCCCGCACCTGCTTGCGTGCCAGGGTCGGGTCGCCGTTGGTGCACCACTCCGTGAAGAACGGCCGCGTCCTCCACATGGCGGTCATGTCGCCGGCTGCCGTCTTCTCGGGCTTCTGCATGAGCGGGTTGCCGAGGCAGTCGCTGCGCATCCCGGTGTTGCGGTAGGTGTCCAGCGCCCACTTCATGACGTACGGGGCTCGGCCGTTCGCGATCCCTGTGAACGGGTACGACATCACGGTGCTGAGCAGGACGTGCTTCCTCGGGAAGGCCTTGGCGACGGCGGCGATGATCCGCTTGGCGCTCGCCTCGGTGACCGTGTCGCCGACCGGACCCCACTCGCCGTACTTGCCGAAGCCGCCGACGTCGACGTAGCCGAGGCGCTTGTCGTTGCCGTACTTCGCGCCGAGGGCGGCCCAGAGCTTCTCCCAACCGGACAGGAAGGCCTCGCTGTTCCACTTGGGCACGCCGTTCGCGTCCTTCGGGACGTACGACGGGGCGATCGGCGGCAGGTTGCGCCAGCTCTGCTCCATCCAGCAGCCGGGGCAGTACGCCATGACGCGGAAGCCGAACTTGGCCTTCTTGGCGCCGACGTCGTTCAGCCCGTTCTCGATCATCGTGAAGTCGTAGCTGCCCTTGCTCGGCTCCAGGCGCCCCCAGTAGGTGCGGTCGCGGTCGTAGAGGTCCGGCGACTCCCACGACGACGGCGAGGCCGGGGCGGCGATCCACCGGTACTGGCCACGCAGCGGGTTGGCCCGGTCGGGGGCAGACAGGGACGTCACCTTGGGGTAGAGCACGGCCCCGGTGGCTGCGGCGGCAGGGGCGGCAGCGGCCACGGTGGCGGCGAGGGCCGCGGAGACGGCCAGGGCGACGACGGCGCGCAGGCGCCGGGGTGTGGTGTGGGTGCGCATCGCTCCTCCTCGGGAGACGACGCCGACGAGCACGCCCTCGCGGACTCTTCGACCGCGGACCAAGGGTGTGATGCCGACAACGGCACCGGGAGCACCCCTGCGCACTCGTGATCCGGTTCCGTCGGCGACGGTACGCACGGCGCGTCGTCCGTGCACGGCGGCCCGCGCGTGGTATGGCCGTTCGGCCGAGGGCTCCATCGGCCTCTCGGCCCCTCCACTGTGCCGCCCTCAGGTTGTGCAGGTTGTCCGGTTCATACCGCTACGCCCTGGTGAAAGTGTGCGCTGGTTGCACATCGAGTCGTCCATCGGTTCCATCGTGCGCGGTTTCGTGCTTCCGTGGTCGAACGGGCCCACAAGGCCGGAGACCACTCACGAGGAGGTGAGCGCGGTGTTCGAGGAGGGACAGCTCTACTCGGCCGTGACGACCGAGGACGACGGCACGGTGCAGGTGCACCTCGCGGACAACCACCCCGGCCGGGACGACCCCGCCTACCTGGCCCGACGCGGCGAGATCGCCGCCGTGTCCCTGGCCCACCGCGCGGGTGAGCCGGTGCCCACCATCGACTACACCGACGAGGAGCACGGGGTCTGGCGCACCGCCTGCGCCGAGCTGGCCCCGAAGCACGAGCACTACGCCCACTCGGAGTTCCTCGCCGGCAAGGACGCCCTGCGCCTGCCCACCGACCACGTGCCCCAGCTCCACGAGGTGACCGAGCGGCTGCGGCCGGTCACCGGGTGGTCGTACACGTGCGCCCCCGGGCTGGTGCCGCTGCGCGAGTTCTACGCCGACCTCGGCCGGCGCACGTTCAACTCCACCCAGTACCTCCGGCACCCGAGCCAGCCGCTCTACACCCCGGAGCCGGACGTCATCCACGAGGTCGTGGGGCACGCCAACCAGCTCGGGAGCCCGCGCTTCGCCCGCATCACGCAGGCGGCCGGAGAGGCAAGCACCCGGCTCGAGAGCGATGACGCGATGAAGTTCGTCGCCGACGTCTTCTGGTTCTCGATGGAGTTCGGGGTGATCGCCGAGGACGGCGTGCTCAAGGCGTACGGCGCCGGCATCCTGAGCAGCTACGGCGAGATGGACGAGTTCCGGAAGATGGAGATCCGACCCCTCGACCTGCACCAGATGGGGACCCTGAACTACGACATCACGTCCTACCAGCCGGTGCTCTTCCGTGCCGAGACCATGGACCAGCTCGAGGACGTCGTCGGCGAGTTCTTCGCGACCGTCGACGACGACCTGGCCGCGCGGCTGCGGGCAGAGGCCCCCGCGTACGCCTGATCCGGCACGCCGTGGCGTCCCGACGATCGAACCCGGCGGAGCGCCGGGTCGCACGCGGCCACCGGGACAACGACCCCGAGCCCTGCGCGGCATGATGGCCCTGTGCGCGCACTGAGGAAGGTCACCGCCGGACCCGGGCTCGAGCTCGTCGACGTCCCCGAGCCCGAGTGCGGGCCCAAGGACGTCACGGTGCGCGTGCTGCGCGCCGGGTTGTGCGGCACCGACCTCCACCTCGAGCAGTGGGACGACTGGGCCGCTGCGACGGTGACGGCCCCGATGACGATCGGGCACGAGTTCTTCGGTGAGGTCGTGGAGGTCGGGTCGGACGTCGACCATGTGGCTGTGGGCGACCGCGTGTCCGGTGAGGGCCACGTCGTGTGCGCAAGCTGCCGCAACTGCCGGGCCGGCCGGCGGCACCTGTGCATCAACACCGTCGGCGTCGGCGTGAACCGCGACGGTGCCTTCGCCGACCTCGTGGTCATCCCGGCGAGCAACGCGTGGGTGCAACCGCCCGACCTCGACCCGGACCTCGGTGCCCTCTTCGACCCACTGGGCAACGCCGTGCACACCGCGCTCCAGTGGCCGGTGGCCGGCGAGGACGTCGCCGTGACCGGCGCCGGCCCGATCGGGGTCATGGCCACCGCGGTCGTCCGGCACGCGGGCGCCCGGCGCATCGCCGTCACCGACCTCTCCCCGCAGCGGCTCGCGCTGGCGAAGGCGGCCGGGGCCGACCTCGTCGTCGACGTCTCCGGCGGCGCGGACCTCCAGTCGGCCCAGCGCGAGCTCGGGATGATGGAGGGCTTCGACATCGGCCTCGAGATGTCAGGTGCGCCCGCCGCGGTCGAGGACCTGCTCGCCAACATGAACCACGGCGGCCGGGTCGCGATGCTCGGGCTGCCCCAGGACCGCTACGCCATCGACTGGGGCAAGGTGATCACCCACATGATCACGCTGCGTGGCATCTACGGCCGCGAGATGTTCGAGACCTGGTACCTCATGGGGGCGATGCTCGACTCGTCGCCCGAGCTGCGTGGGGCAGTGGCTTCGGTGGTCACCGGGCGGTACCCGGCCGAGCAGTGGCAGCAGGCGTTCGACGAGACCCGCGCCGGGCAGGGCGGCAAGGTCGTCCTCGACTGGTCCTGACCGGGGGCGCGCGGTCGGAGCGGCGTCAGGAGACGGCGCGGATGAAGGTCCCGGCGCCGCCGCTGCGCACGTTCGTGGCGTTCGTCGAGAACACGAGGCGCTTCCCGTTGCCCGAGATGGCGTGCGAGACGGCTTGACCGTTCGGGGTGGAGGAGCCCTTGGACGCCAGGGTGTTGCGGTGGGTGGTGAGGTCGTGCACGAACACCTGCATCCCGTAGCCCGAGCCCGTCCGGGTCTTCCGGAGGAACGACAGCCTGGTCCCGTCCGCGCTCAACGAGAGGCGGCAGCCGTAGCTGGTGGCGCTGTCGAACGGGTTGCAGGAGCTGGAGACGAAGCGGGTGCGCTTGGTGGAGAGGTCGCGCACGTA
The DNA here is from genome assembly GCA_963726295.1 of uncultured Actinomycetota bacterium. GTDB lineage: Bacteria > Actinomycetota > Actinomycetes > Actinomycetales > Dermatophilaceae > DASSQJ01. The sequence goes on along the minus strand of CAVSBW010000003.1, from coordinate 42,440 downwards.
GAGGCGCCACCGGCTCGTGGTGTAGCCCGCCACGAGGTCGGTGGCGTTGGAGATGAAGTAGACGTACCGGCCGCTGTCGGAGACGACGGGAGAGCTCATCACGCCGGTCTTCCTCGTCGTGCCGGAGCGGTTCACGCTGACCTTGACGACGCCACCGGTCGAGAGGGTGCGCCGCCACACCGTCCCACACCGGGTGCACCCGGTCGGCTCGGTCGAGCCGTACGAGGCGTAGGTGACGTACTTCCCGTTGCGTGAGAGCGACGGCGCTCCCGCGTTCCTCGAGGTCGAGACGGTGAGGCGCTTGGCCTTGCGGGTCGACGCGTTCCAGAGGAACGGGGCGGTCTGGCCGTAGACGGGGCTGGTCGCCCGGAGCGCCACCAGCCCACCTGTCGTCGTCGTCGACGGCCAGTTGAGCTCGCTCGAGCCGTACCAGCCGGTGGGCAGCGCGAAGCGCAGCGACGACCCGGTCGTGGTCTCGCGGTAGGAGTACGAGGACCCGACGAGGTACGCGTAGCGTCCGCTGCCCGACATCGTGGGCGTGCCGCCGTGGGTGTACCCGGCCGTCACCCTGTTCCGGCGGTCGCGCCGGACGAGGTTGCCGCTCAGCGACATCTGCACGTACCGCCCGGTGTCGCTCACCGCCGTCACCATGCTCCCGAGCCCGGCGACCCGCACGGGCGACCCCACGCCGGCCGCGTGGGCGGACGGTGCCGCGCCGAGCGGGACGAGGGCGGCTGCGCCGAGCGCGGCGACGGTGGCTGACAGGACGCGCCGGCGGCGCGGAGTGTGGCGGGGCACGGGGACCTCCTCGGTGGCCGGCCGTCACCGTAACCGCTGGACCGCGACCTCGCAGGGAGTTGGCCGAGGTCGCGGCGGGTCGCCACCCGAACCCGGCTCGGGTCGAGGGCATAGCCTGACGACGGCCAGCACGTGAGCAGCCCGGACGAGGAGGACGTCGATGTACGGCACTGTCAAGGAGGAGCTCGCGAGGACCCTGCGGGAGATCCAGGAGGCCGGGCTCTACAAGCGCGAGCGCGAGCTCACGACCCCGCAGGCCGCACACGTCGGCACCACCGGCGGGGAGTCGCTGAACTTCTGCGCCAACAACTACCTCGGGTTCGCCGACCACCCGGACGTCGTCGCCGCGAGCCGCGACGCCCTCGAGACCTGGGGGTTCGGGATGGCCTCGGTGCGCTTCATCTGCGGTACCCAGACCCAGCACACCCGGCTCGAGGAGCGACTCTCGGAGTTCCTCGGCACTGAGTCGACGATCCTCTACAGCTCGTGCTTCGACGCCAACGGCGGCGTGTTCGAGGTGCTGTTCGGGGCCGAGGACGCCATCGTCTCCGACGAGCTGAACCACGCCTCGATCATCGACGGCATCCGGCTGTCCAAGGCCGCGCGGTACCGGTACAGGAACGCCGACATGGCAGACCTGCGCGCCCAGCTGACCGCGGCCCGCGACGCCGGCTCGCGCCGGGTCTGCGTCGTCACGGACGGCGTCTTCTCGATGGACGGCTCCTACGCGCCCCTGGACGAGATCTGCGACCTCGCCGACGAGTTCGAGGCGATGGTGCTCGTCGACGACAGCCACGCCGTCGGGTTCGTCGGCGACGGGGGCCGGGGCACGCCGGAGATGTTCGGGGTCATGGACCGCGTCGATATCCTCACCGGCACCCTGGGCAAGGCGCTGGGCGGTGCGTCGGGCGGCTACGTGTCGAGCCACCGCGAGGTCGTCGACCTGCTCCGCCAGCGCTCTCGGCCCTACCTCTTCTCCAACTCCGTGGCGCCGGGGGTGGTGGCGGGGTCGCTGGCCGCGCTCGACCTCGCCTCCGGGTCGTCCGAGGCCCGCGAGACGCTGCGGCGCAACTCGTCCCACTTCCGTGAGCTCATGGAGGCCGAGGGCTTCGACCTGCTGCCCGGCTCGCACCCCATCACCCCGGTGATGTTCCCCGGCGACGACGGCGCTCGCCGCGCCACCGAGATCGCCGACCACATGCTCGCGGGCGGCGTGTACGTCATCGCGTTCAGCTTCCCGGTCGTGCCGAAGGGCAAGGCGCGGATCAGGGTGCAGCTCTCGGCCGCGCACAGCGAGGAGGACGTGCGCCGGTGCGTCGAGGCCTTCGTCGAGGCCCGCACCGCCGTCGCCTGACCGTGGTCAGGTTTCCCGCCCGGTGCGACAACCCGCGGCGTCGCCTCGGAAGGGTTGTGGCGCGAGGCTGAAGGCTCTCGCCTGAGGCGAGATCGCTCAGTCGCGCAGGCGGCTGCGGGCCAGGGCGACGCGTTCGGGGGTGTGCAGGCGCACCATCGTGCGGCGCGTGCTGGCCGGGATGCGCGAGGGCGTGGCCAGCGAGATCGTCACCGCGGTGGCCAGGGCGAGCGGCATCGCCCACATGGCCGGGTTGGCCAGCAGGGCCGCCGGCCACCCGCCGAGGTCGCCCACCACCATCGCGGTGCCGATCGAGCCCACCGCGGCCACCCCACCGACCACGAGGCCGGCCATGGCCCCGGTCGTGGAGAGCCGGCGCCACCAGACGCCGAGGATGATGAGTGGAGCGAACGTCGCGGCCGCGACGGCGAAGGCCAACCCGACCGTGGTCGCCAGCCCGAGCGGTTCGGAGACGCGGCTGATGACGTACGGGAACACCACCGCGAGGACCGCCGCGTAACGGAACCCGCGGACGGCGAACCCGTCGCCACCGGTGAACCGCGCCAGCCGGGGCCGGAGCAGCTCCTGGTCGAGCACGCCGGTCACCGACATCGCCAGCCCGGAGGCCGTCGAGAGAAACGCGGCGAAGGCCCCGCCCGCGAGCATCGCCGTGAGCAGCTGGCCACCGAGACCCTCGACCAGCGAGCCGGGCAGACGCAGCACGATCGAGTCGGAACGCGCTCCCTCGGGCAGCTCGGGCAGCGCCACCCGGCCGAGGACGGCGTACACCGGGGGCAACAGGTAGAAGATGCCGAGCAGGGCGAGCACCGTGACGGTGGTGCGCCGGGCGCCGACGCCGTCGGGGTTCGTGTAGTAGCGCACGAGCACGTGCGGCAGTCCCATCGTCCCGAGGCAGAGCGCGAGCACCGTGGACGCGGTCCGGTACGCGGGGTGGTCGTCGGGGCCGAGGCGGGTCAGCGGGATGTGCCAGTCGGGAGGCACCATCGGCTGCGGCTGGCCGGCCCGGAACCAGAGGAAGAGGAGCACGAACGCCGGCACGGCGAGGGCGGTGAGCTTGACCCAGAACTGCACCGCCTGGACGAAGGTGATCGACCGCATCCCGCCTGCGCCCACCGCGAGCGTGATGACGACCATGACGACGAACCCACCCAGCCACCCCGGGGCGCCTGTCACCAGCGTGAGGGTCAGGCTCGCCCCCTGGAACTGGGGGATGAGGTAGAGCCATCCGATGGCCACGGTGAGGACCGCGGTCACGAGACGGATGGCGCGGGAGCCGAGTCGCACCTGCGCGAAGTCCGGCAGCGTGTACGCCCCCGACCGCCGCATCGGCGCCGCGACCATCACGAGGAGCACGAGGAACCCGAGGGTGTAGCCGATCGGCAGCCACAGCATGTCGACACCGCGGTCGTAGACGAGCCCGGCGACGCCGAGGAAGCTGGCCGCCGACAGGTACTCGCCGCCGATCGCCGACGCGTTGAGGCGAGGCGAGACGGTGCGCCCCGCCACGTAGAAGTCGCTCGTGCGACGCGAGAGCCGCAGCCCGAGGCCGCCGACGGCGAGCGTCGTCAGGCACACGAGGACGACGGCGGCGAGCGAGAGGGTGCTGCTCACGAGCGCTCGACGACGTCGGCGAAGTCACCCTCGATCCGCTCGGCCTGACGGGTGTACCAGCGGGCGAGTACCCACGCTGTGGGATACACGCCGGCACCGAGGACCAGCCACGGCAGGCCGACCCCGAACACCGACACCCCGCGCGTGGCGGGCACGAGCGCGAGCAGGACGGGCATCGTGGCCAGGGCGAGGACGGTGAGGGCGAGCACGGCGAGCGAGAGCCGCAGCTGTTCGCGCATCAACCCGTCGAGGTAGACGTCACCGAGCTCGGTCTGCTCGTCGAGGTCGCTCGAGACCGGCCGGGAGCGCGCCGTGACGGCGCCGCGCCGTGAGCTCGAGACCCGCACGCGCGGCGGGTGGGCTCCGCCGCCGCGCGGGTCAGTCGCCGGGGCCACGGGCGCCCGCCCCGGGGTCAGGACGGCGCTCGCCGACGGGGCGGCGCAGGAGGGTGTCGCGCAGCTCCTTGGTGTGGCGCCGGCTGACCTGGAGCTCGGTGCGGCCGACGAGCACACTGCACCGGCCGCGCTCCATCCGCACCTCGCTCACGTACGGCAGCGAGACCAGCGTGCTGCGGTGGATACGGACGAAACCGTGACCGGCCCACCGGTCCTGGAGGACGCTGAGCGGCACGCGCACGAGGTGCGACCCGTTCTCCGTGTGCAGCCGGGCGTAGTCGCCGTGGGCCTGCGCGTACCGGATCTGGCTGCGGGTGATGAACCGGGTGATGCCCCCCAGCTCGACGGGGATGGTCTCGTCCTCGGCCGGTGCCGGCGCCTCGCCCGCGGGGGCAACCGCCGCCTCCGCCGCGCGCTCGCGCTGGCCGACGACGCGACGCACCGCCTCGCCGAGCCGCTCGCCGCGCACCGGCTTCATCACGTAGTCCGTGGCGTCCACGGCGAAGGCATCGACCGCGTGCTGGTCGTGGGCGGTGACGAAGACGATCTGCGGCCGCACGGAGAACCGGGAGATGACCCGGGCCAGGGCCATGCCGTCGAGCCCCGGCATCGAGATGTCGCTGAAGACGACGTCGACGTCGCGGCCGTCGAGCACCTGGAGCGCCTCGGTGCCGCTCGATGCGGTGATGACCTCGCTGATCCGCTCGTCGTGCCCCAGGAGGAACCCCAGCTCGGAGAGCACCGGTAGCTCGTCGTCGACGACGAGGGCCACCAGTCCGGCACCAGCGGAGGACATGACAGGAAGAGTAGGGCAGGGTCAACCCGTCGCGTGGGTGCCGGGTGCGAACTTCGGGACCCTGAAGGTCACTTTCGTGCCCGCGCCCGGCGCGGTCTCGACGACCAGCCCGAACTCGTCGCCGTACACCTGGCGCAGCCGGGCGTCGACGTTGCCGAGCCCCACCGAGTCGGCCGCGCTGGCACCGTCGAGGATGCGGCGCACGCGCTCCGGGTCGGTGCCGACGCCGTCGTCCTCGATGGCGATCTCAGCCTCGGACCCGCGGTCGGTGGCGGTGATCGTCACGTGCCCGACCCCCTCCTTGCGCGCCAGCCCGTGCCGCACCGCGTTCTCGACGAGGGGCTGGACGGCGAGGTAGGGGAGGGTCACCGGCAGCACCTCCGGAGCGACCAGCAGCTGGATCTGTAGGCGCTCGCCGAAGCGGGCCTGTTCGAGGACGAGGTAGCGCTCGACGTTGCGCAGCTCCTCGGCCAGGGTGGTGAACGGGCCGCCGGCGCGCAGTGCGTACCGGGTGAAGTCGGCGAAGTCGAGGAGGAGGTCGCGCGCCCGCTCCGGATCGGTGCGGACGAACGAGGCGATGGCGGCGAGCGAGTTGTAGATGAAGTGCGGACTGATCTGGGCGCGCAGGGCCCGCAGCTCGGCCTCCATCGCCCGGTCGCGGGTTCGCGCCAGCTCGGCGAGGGCGAGCTGGCTGGAGACCCAGGCGGCGAGCTCCTCGGTGGCGCGGGCCAGCCCGGGGGAGGGGCTCTCCGTCCACGCCGTCAGGGTGCCGACGACGAGGTCGTCCATCACCAGAGGCGCGGTGACGGCGATCCGGATCGGGCACACCGGGTCGCCGCACCACACGTCGCGCAGGCTGTGGCCGACGGTGCGGCCGCTGGTCATCGTCTCCTGCCCGAGGGGGACGGCGCTCTCGCAGTGGTGCTCGCCCACGCCGGTCCACGACAGGGTGGCGCCGGGGTCGGAGATGGAGAGGGCGTGCGCGCCGAGGATGGCGAGCAGGTGCTTGCCCGCACGCTCCGCCCCCTCGGGGGTGAGCCCGGTGGCGAGGTGCTCGGCGGCGAGCGATGCCGTGTGCAGAGTCGCGTAGGTGGCGCGGTCGACCTCGGAGATGAATCCGCTGCGTCGGCTGCGACGCCACATCCACTGCCCCACCCACGCGAGCAGCAGGACACCGGCCACGAGCACCGCCGTCGGCCAGTGGATGCTGCCCGTCATGGGGCCACCCTAGGGTCGGGCGCCGCGCCCCTCTACAGTCTCGTGGCGTGAGCCTGCCGAGCCCCGCCGTCGACGCCGTCGCCCGGCTCGCCGAGCTCCCGGGCGTTCCCGAGCAGGTGGCGGCGGCCCGCGAGGCGTGCACGTCGCTGCGGTGGCACCAGGCCCTGCGGCGGCGCATCCCGGAGGCGGCGGCCGAGTCGCGGGTCCGGGGCGCGGTGGCGAGCGCCGAGCTCGAGGGGGCGAGCCTGCCGGTGGAGCTGGTCCGCGACGTCGTGCGGGGTGCCCGGCCCTGGCCGCAGCACCCGGACCCCGTCGAGCAGGTCGTGCGCGGCGTCGTCGCCGCCACGACGGAGACCGAGCACCTGCGCGGCATCGTCCTGCGCTCGCCGCTCCAGGCACTGGCCAGGCTGCACACCGTCGCGGTCGCCGGGCTCGTCCCGGACGACGCCCTCGGCCGCCCACGCCGCGACGGCGAGGTCGCGGCCGAGCTCACCGACCTGGGGCCCGCACCGTCGCCCGAGGGCGCGGCGGTCCGGCTGCGCGGGGTCGTCGAGGTGCTGCTGGCGATGCCCGACCTGCCGGTGGTCGTCGCGGCGGCCGTCGTCCACGCCGAGCTCGCCACCGTGCGGCCGTTCGTCCGGGGCAACGCCGTGGTGGCCCGTGCGCTGGACCGTTCGGTGGTCCACGCCGGCGGCCTCGACCCCACCGGAGTAGCCGTCACTGAGGCCGGGCACGCGGTGGACGGGGGGCCGGGGTACCTCGGCGCCCTGGCCGCCTACGGCCGGGGCGACGCGGCCGGGGTGGGCCTGTGGGTCACCCACTGCTGCACCGCCGTCCAGGCGGCCGCGGACGAGGGGATGCGGGTGGCCGACGCGGTGCTGGCCGGACGGCTCGGCTGAGCGCTCGCCCGTGACGCCGCTGCTCCGTGCAGGACGTGCCCGGCGCGCCGGAGGGGACACGCCGTGCCGCGACGCCGTTCGTCGCCCGGCCGTCCCGGCCGCCTTGTCCGGGTGCCGGGCGAGGAGTAGAACAGAGGTGAGGAGGCGGCACCGGTGCCACCACCTCGAGACCTACCGCAGGACCACGGGTACCCACGCGCGGGCAGTCCACTGATGGACCGATCGTGACGGGCTCGACCCGCTGCGACGACTAGCAGCACGCCTGGTCGCCCGGACGCCCTGCGGCAGGACGGCGCCCCCGCCCGCACTGGGAGGGGGCGCCGTCGTGTCCCCGGAGTCGTCCATCGGGGCCCGTACGCGTGGTCCGAAGGCCGCATGGCACGCGTGGTCGTCAAACCTTCAACAGGGACAGCCGAAACTACGGAATCAGTGGTCGTTGAGCGTTGCTGAGGAACTTCTCGACAGTGAATCGGGGGGACTTGCGCCGGGACCCGTCCATAGGACACGATTGACTCACTCGCTCCCCTTCGGGGTCGAGCGGATGGCGGACCGGCTTCTCCCCCCCGGAGCTCGGCTCGCCGACGGCCCCGGTTGTCCCCCCGACCGGGGCCGTCCCATGTCCGCCTCCGGGTGGTCCCGTGTCCGCCCTCCGGGTGGTCTCGACCGGCCCCCGGTCGCGTGCCCCGACCCCGCGCTCATCCACAGGCGAGCCCCCCGGGCTCGTCGTCCACAGGCACCCGCGCCGGCCTTCCGGTCCGGCCCCGGCGAGCCGACGCTGGTGCCATGTCACCGCCCACCGTCATCGCCGTCGTCGGCGCCTCCGGCGGCCTCGGTACGAGCACCCTCGCCCTGGCCGTGGGTCGTCGTCTCGCGGCCACCGGCCCACCGAGCCTCGTCGTCGACCTCGACCTCGACGGTGGCGGGCTCGATGTCACCGCTGGGGTCGAGCACCTGCCCGGACGGCGGTGGCCGGCGCTCACCGACGTGCGGGGTCGCGTCGACGCCGGGTTGCTCCTGGCCTCCCTCCCCGAGGAGGACGGCTGTCGCCTGCTCTCCGCCGGTGGTCCCGCCGCCGGGCCGGTTCCCCACCGCGCGGTCGACGACGTGCTCGCCTCCCTCGTCGCGTCGCCGTCGCGCACCGTGGTCGACTGCGCCCGTGGCCTCCCGCCGCCGGGCGTGCTGCGGGTGTCCCCGATCGTCCTCCTCGTGATGTCGCTTGGCACCCGGGGGCTGGCCGACGGCGACGCGCGCCTCGAGGCGCTGCTCGGGTTGGCCGGAGCCTCCGGGCGGCCGCCGGACGTCTGGCTCGTCACGCGGAGCCCGGGCCGCGCCGGTCGCGAGGTACTGGACGACGTCGTCGCCCACCTGGGTGTTCAGCACCTGTGGGGGGACCCCGTGACGGCGGCCCTGGCGCTCGTCCTCCTGGGGGTACTCGTGTGGCCCCGTCGTGACCCGGGCCTCGAGCCGGACGGGAGGTCCGGCGTCGACAGGAGTCCGGCGTGGCGTGACCGCGTGGACCACCTGCGACGCCGGCGTCCCGGTCGGGGGGACGACGCCTGGGTCGCCGACCTCGCCGACGTGGTCGTCGTCGGCCTCGACGCCGGTCTTGACCTCGGTCGGGCCGTGCTCACCGCGGCGAGATCTCCCACCGTGGCCCAGCGGGTGCCCTGGCTCGAGGACGAGGTCTCCGAGGCCGTCAGCGCCGGCGAGCCCGTCGCCGACAGGATCGCCCACGTCGTCGCGAGGGCCGGGGCAGCCGGGTCCGGTCCGGTGGTCCGAGCAGCCGAGAGGACGGAGCTCGACGTCCTCGTCCGCGCGTGGCGGCTCTCCGAGGAGGTGGGGGCGGCGGCGTCGGCGACGACGGCCGCGGCGGCGTCCGCCATGCGTGGACGAGCGACCGATGGTGAGCGTGCGCGGGTGCTGGCCGCCGGCCCTCGCGCCTCGATGTGGCTGCTCACCGCGCTGCCCCTCGCCGGACCGCTCGTGGGGATGGTCGTCGGGGTCGGTCCGGGGCGGCTCTACGCCTCGACCCCGGCCAGGGTGGTGGCACTGGTGGGTCTGGTGCTGACCCTCGGCGGGTGGGCCTGGGCGCGAGGCGTGCTGCGTCGGGCGAGCAGACCGGCCACGACCGTCACCGGCACCCGCTGATGGCGACCGCCCTCGTCCTCGTGCTCCTGGCGGCCCTGCTCTCGCCGGGGCGGCGTTGTCGGCGGGCCCACCGACACGGGGTTCCCGAACGGCCGCCCGCGGGGGATCCTCCGACGGTCGACGATGCCGCCGTGGCCCTTACCCTCCTCGCCGCCACCCTGCGCGGGGGCGCGGGCGCGGTGGAGTGCCTCGAGTCAGTGGCTCGCGTCGACCCAACGCCTGCTGGCCGCGACCTCGCCGTGGTGGCGGCCGCCCACCGGTGGGGGGAGCCACCGGACCGGTCCTGGGACCACGTCGGTCCGGGATGGTCGCCCGCCGCGGTGGCGTGGCACGCGGCGCTGTCGGCGGGGGCGGCGCCGGCCGGCCTGGTCGAGGCCGCTGCCGGGCGGATGCGGGCCTCGGAGGCTCGACGGATCGAGGCGGCGCTGCACCGGGCGGGGGTGCTCCTGGTGCTGCCCCTGGGGCTGTGCTTCCTGCCCGGCTTCGTCGCGACCACCGTGGCTCCCCTCGTCCTCCTGCTCCTCGGTGGGCTCTCCCCCTGACCCGGGGCCCGAGTGCGTCGCGACCAGGCCCTGTCCCGACCTGCCCAGGGCGCGACATCACCTCGTCGTGGCGTGGCCGCCGTCGTCCACACCCCGGGTCCCCGGGAACGTCGTCCACAGGGCGCCGGCGACCCCTTCCGGTCCGGGTCCCGGCCGCCGAGGGTGGAGGAACACGGGCGCGAGGGGTGCCCGGTCGAGAGGGAGGGAACTGCAATGACCACACGCACCATCACCCGGGTCAGGGTGGCCGTCCGGCGAGCACGTCGGCTGGGCGAACAGGGGATGACGACGGCCGAGTACGCCGTCGGCACCGTCGCGGCGGTGGCCTTCGCCGGGCTGCTGCTCGTCGTCGTGAAGTCGGGGCCGGTGAAGAGCGCGCTCAGCAGGATCATCATCGACGCGCTCGGCACCTGAGCGTGCGCCGCCTGATCCCGGAACGGGGGAGCGCCACCGCGGAGATCGCGGTGGCCCTCCCCGCGCTCGTCCTCGTGCTGGGCCTCGCGCTCGCGGCGGTCGACCTCGGGATCGACCAGGTCCGCTGTGTCGACGCCGCCCGGGTCGCCGCTCGGCTCGTCGCCCGGGGCGATGACGTCGCGGCCGCGAGGGCTCGTGCTGCGGCCGCGGCGCCGACGGGTGCGCAGGTCGTCATCGAGGCGACGGGCGAGACGGTACGCGTCACGGTCACCGGAGGCCTACCGGCCCGCCTCGCCGGGTGGACGGGTCTGCCGGCACCGGGCGCCGTGGCCGTCGCGGCCGTGGAGGAGCCGTGACGGTGGCTCCGAGCACACCGGCGCGGCACTGGGGTCGCCGCGGGGAGAGCGGCTCGGGCACGGTGCTGGTCGCTGGTGCGATGGGTGTCGTGGCCGTGGTGCTGTGCGGGGGCCTCCTCGTCGCCGAGGCGGTGCGAGTGGCGCACCGGGCGGCGAGTGCCGCCGACCTCGCGGCCCTGGCGGCGGCCGGCGGACCTGCTCGCGGTGAAGGAGCCGACTGCGCGGCTGCCGCAGGGGTCGCCGCGCCCGTCGGCGCGAGGGTCGTGCGGTGCTCGGGACTGCCCGACGGCTCGGTGCTCGTCGTCGTGGAGGTCCCAACCCGTTGGCCGGCGGGGTGGATCGGCCTGCCCGACGCGGCCACGGGGAGCGCGCGGGCCGGTCCGACGGTCGTCGTCGGACCGTGAGCGCTCCCGCAGCAGAGGTGCAGGCGGAGGAGCCGTGACCGCGGTCGGGTCTCCGTGGCCGCGTCGGGGTGTCTCGGTGCCGCCGGCCGTGCCGCCGGCCGTGAGGTCAGGAGCGCGAGCCGGGCCCGCTGCTCGAGCTGCCGCTCGCACCCTCGTCCGTGGCAGAGGTGTCCCCGGCGGCGGAGGTCGTCTCGTCCGTCGTCGCGGGCTCGCGGTCCCCCGTCGAGGATGGCTCCGCGGCCTCGTGATCGGTCGTCGGCTCCGTCGGGCCGTCCTCCCGGGTATCGGGGCTCCCGTCCGCCGCCTCGCCTGCCGTGCCGCGCTTGAGCTCCGCTGTCTCGGAGTCGTGCCGGCGACGCTCCTCGATGAGCTGCCGCTCGCGGGCGGCGAACTCCTCCTTGAGGCGGGCCTCCTCGGCCGTTCGCTTCACCTCCGCCTCGTGCGCGGCCTCCTTGGCCTCCGCCCGCCGCCGGCGGCCGTGGCGGACGCCGGTGCGAAGCACGACCCAGCCGAGCCAGAAGACGGAGATGACGACCATGCCGGTCACGAGGAAGGTCAGCGGCGGGAAGCTCAGCGTGCCGCCGGGAACCGAGACGTCGATGGTGCCCTCGAGGGAGGCGACTCCCGCGACGAGGAGGATGCCGACCGCGAGGGCGAGGAGGACGAGGACGACACCGAGGACCACCATGGCGCGGACCCTACCCGGCAGCACGCGCCCGCGGCGCGAGAGCGAGCTCGAGGACCGTCACCGCCCCGGCCTTGTCGAGGGGCTCGTTCCCGTTGCCGCACTTGGGGGACTGGACGCACCCCGGGCAACCGTCGGTGCACGGACAGCCGAGCACGGCGTCGCGGGTGGCGCGCAGCCACTCCTCGACGACCTCGAACGCCCGCTCCGCGAAGCCCGCGCCACCGGGATAGCCGTCGAAGACCATGACGGTGGGCAGGCCCGTGTCAGGGTGCCGCGCGGTCGAGACCCCACCCACGTCCCACCGGTCGCAGGTGGCGACCAGGGGCAGCATCCCGATGGCCGCGTGCTCCGCCGCGTGCAGGGCGCCGGGCACGTCCGCCTCGGCCACCCCGGTCGCCTCCAGCACCTCCGCCGGCACGGTCCACCACACGGCCCGGGTCGTCAGCGACCGCTCGGGCAGGTCGAGGGGGTGGGTCCCGAGCACCTCACCCGACGGCAGCCGGCGGACGAAGCCGGTCACCTGCGTCGTCACGCGCACCGTCCCGAACGACACCTCCACCCGGGCCCGGGGCGCGGACCGTTGGGTCGAGAGGATGTCGAAGCGGCTCACCGACTGCGCGTGCGTGCTCCATCCGGGGTCACCGCGCACCGCGTGGGCGGCCCTGGCCTCGAGGTCGAGGTCGGTGACCACCCACGTCTCTCCCTGGTGCACGTGCACCGCGCCCGTGTGCACCTGGGAGTGCGCGGACGCCTCGTCGACGGTGCCGATCACGCGGCCGGTCCGGGTCTCGACGACGGCCACCACCCCACTCGTGCCCCGGAGAGACACGTGGTCGGCCGGCCGGTCGTCGCGGGCCCAGAACCATCCGGCCGGCCGGCGGCGGAGGATCCCGCCCTCGACGAGGGAGTCGACCAGCCCTCGCGTCCGCGGGCCGAACAGCTCGAGGTCGGAGTCGCCCAGGGGCAGCTCGGCCGCTGCCGCCGCTAGGTGGGGGGCGAGCACGTGGGGGTTGTCGGGATCGACCACGGTGGCCTCCACCGGGGTCCCGAACACCGCCTCGGGATGGCGGACGAGGTAGGCGTCGAGCGGGTCGTCGGCGGCCACCAGCACCGCGAGCGACTCATCCCCTGTGCGCCCGGCACGACCGGCCTGCTGCCACAGGCTCGCCCGCCGCCCCGGCCATCCGGCCATCACGACGGCGTCGAGCCCGCTGACGTCGACCCCGAGCTCGAGCGCGTTGGTCGCCGCGAGCCCGCGGAGCTCGCCACTGCGCAACCCGCGCTCCAGCTCGCGGCGGTCCTGAGGCAGGTAGCCACCGCGGTAGGCGGCCACCGCGTCCACCGCGTCGGGGGCGAGGTCGGAGAGCCGTCTGCGTGCACCCGCGGCCAGGGCCTCGGCACCGGCCCGGCTGCGGGCGAAGGCGACGGTCTGCACGTCTGCAGCCACCAGCTCGGCGAGCAGCTCGGCCGCCTCCGTCGTGGCCGACCGCCGGTGGCCGTCCTCGGTCTCGGGCTCCCAGAGGACGAACGTCATCGGCCCTCGGGGCGACCCGTCCTCGGTCACCGCCGCGACCGGCAGCCCGGTGAGCCGGGCGGCGTGGCCGCCCGGGTCGCCCACGGTCGCCGACGCGAGCACGAAGACCGGCTCGGCGCCGTACCGCGCCGCCACCCGCCGCAGCCGCCGCAGCACCGCGGCCACGTGGCCCCCGAACACCCCCCGGTACACGTGGCACTCGTCGACCACGACGTACCGCAGCCCCCGGAGGAACCGTGACCACCTCTCGTGACCCGGCAGCAGCGAGTGGTGCAGCAGGTCGGGGTTGGTGAGCACGAGGTCGGCGTGCTCGCGCACCCAGCGGCGCTCGTCGGGTGGGGTGTCACCGTCATATGTGGCGGCCCGCACCCCCGGCACCGCGAGGGCGTCGATGCGGGCCAGCTGGTCGGCGGCCAGCGCCTTGGTCGGGGAGAGGTACAGCGCGGTGGCCCCGTGCGTCCCGGCCGATCCCGAGCGATCGAGCACCGAGCTGAGCACCGGCACCAGGTACCCGAGGCTCTTCCCGGACGCCGTGCCCGTGGAGAGGACGACGTGAGTCCCCGACGTGGCCAGCTCCACCGCCGCGCGCTGGTGCGACCACGGCCGCTCCATCCCGGCGGCGAGGAGGGCCGACAGCAGCGCCGGGTGCAGGGACGCCGGCCACTCGCCCAGCCGCGCCGTGCGCGCCGGCAAGCGCTCCACGTGCAGCAGGCGCCCGTCGCGACCCCCGGCGGTGAGACGCGCGAGCTGCTGCGCTGGAGTGGACACGCCGGTTACGGTAATCCTTGGTTGTGACGCCCTCGGTCGTCCCAGCCGTCAGTACCTGCCCGACGCCGGCCCCCGCCCGGCACCGTGAGGAGCCCCGCCCCGTGGACCTGTCCGTGACGACCACCCGCCAGGACGACGTCAGCGTCGTCACGGTCGACGGCGAGGTCGATGTCTACACCGCCGCCCAGCTGCGCCAGACGCTCGACGAGGAGATCGCCGCCGGCCATAACCGCCTCGTCGTCGACCTCGACGGCGTCCAGTTCCTCGACTCCACCGGCCTGGGCGTGCTCGTCGGGCGGCTCAAGCTCGTCCGCAACAGCTCGGGCTGGCTGCGGATCGTCTGCTCGAGCGAACGGATCCTCCGGGTCTTCCGGATCACCGGCCTCGACAAGGTGTTCGGAATCCACCCGAGCCTCGACGAGGCCCTCGCCGCCTAACCCACCGCTGCTGCCCGTGACCTGAGTCACGCCAGCCCGGGGGCGCGTGTCCCTGTGGGGGCCGGGTACAGTCCCCTCCGACGTCCGCGCGTCGACACACCTGCGCGCTCGGACGCCCCCACATACCCCGTCAAGGAGGATGGAATGACTCCCCTCGCCCTCGCGAGCGCCGGGTCGGGCTCGGCCCTGGAGCTCAGCGGGACGAACCTCACGCTCGTCGTCACGGTCGCGGTCATCGCGGTCGTGGCGCTCGTCATGGGCTTCGTCTTCCGCCGCCAGGTGCTCGCCGCCGACCCCGGTACAGAGAAGATGCAGGAGATCGGCGCCGCCGTGGAGGAAGGGGCCCAGGCCTACCTGGCGCGCCAGTTCAAGACCCTCAGCATCTTCGTCGTCCTGGTCTTCGGCCTGCTGCTGCTCCTCCCCGCCGACACCGTCGGCATCCGCTGGGGTCGCTCCGGCTTCTTCATCATCGGCGCGGTGTTCTCCGCGGCCATCGGCTACCTCGGCATGAGCCTGGCGGTCAAGGCCAACGTGCGAGTCGCCTCGGCGGCGCGCCACGAGGGTGGTCGCGACCTGGGGATGAAGATCGCGTTCCGCACCGGCGGTGTCGTCGGCATGGCCACGGTCGGTCTCGGCCTGCTCGGTGCCTCGATCGTCGTCCTCCTCTACAAGGGCGATGCCCCCAAGGTGCTCGAGGGCTTCGGCTTCGGCGCCGCTCTGCTCGCCATGTTCATGCGAGTCGGCGGCGGCATCTTCACCAAGGCCGCCGACGTCGGCGCCGACCTCGTGGGGAAGATCGAGGCGGGCATCCCCGAGGACGACCCGCGGAACGCCGCGACGATCGCCGACAACGTCGGCGACAACGTCGGCGACTGCGCGGGCATGGCCGCCGACCTCTTCGAGTCCTACGCGGTGATGCTGGTCGCTGCGCTCATCCTCGGGTTGGTCGCGTTCGGCGCCTACGGCCTGGTCTTCCCGCTCATCATCCCGGCCGTCGGGGCGCTCACCGCCCTCCTCGGCGTCTACATCACCAAGGCCCGGCCGGGCGAGAACGCGCTGAGCTCGATCAACCGCGGCTTCTACATCTCCGCCGCGATCTCCGCCGTTCTCTCGGCCGTGGCGGCGTTCGCCTACCTGCCGAGCAGCTTCGCCGACCTCGGCTCGGACAACCCCGACGTCAACAACCTCACCGGTGACCCGCGGATCACCGCGCTGCTCGCCGTGCTCATCGGCATCGTCCTCGCGGGCATCATCCTCTGGCTCACCGGCCACTTCACCGGTACCGACAAGCGCCCGACCAAGGACGTCGCCCGCACCTCGCTCACCGGCCCGGCCACGGTCGTTCTCTCCGGCATCGGCGTCGGCCTGGAGTCGGCGGTCTACACCGCCGCGATCATCGGTGGTGCGGTCTACCTCGCCTACCTCCTCGGCGGCGGCGCCACGGCGCTGGCCCTGTTCCTCGTCGCGCTCGCCGGGTGTGGCCTGCTCACCACGGTGGGAGTCATCGTCGCGATGGACACCTTCGGCCCGGTGTCCGACAACGCCCAGGGCATCGCCGAGATGTCCGGAGACGTCGACGAGGAGGGCGCGAAGATCCTCACCGAGCTCGACGCGGTCGGCAACACGACCAAGGCGATCACCAAGGGCATCGCGATCGCGACCGCCGTGCTCGCGGCCACCGCGCTCTTCGGCTCGTACACCGACGCCTGGCAGACCGCGGTACGCACCCTCGACGTTTCGGGCATCTCCGAGGCCGACGGCAACGCGTTCCTCACGAGCGCCTACGGCCTGGTCACCTCCCCGAACACCCTCGTCGGCGTCATCATCGGCGCGGCCGTGGTGTTCCTCTTCTCCGGCCTGGCCATCAACGCGGTCACCCGCGCGGCCGGAGCCATCGTCTTCGAGGTCCGTCGCCAGTTCCGCGAGATCCCGGGGATCATGGAGGGCACCGCGAAGCCCGAGTACGGCAAGGTCGTCGACATCTGCACCAAGGACTCGCTGCGCGAGCTGGCCACCCCCGGTCTGCTCGCGGCGCTTATGCCGATCGCGGTCGGCTTCGGCCTGGGCATCGGTGCGCTGGCCGGGTTCCTCGCCGGAGCCATCAGTGCCGGTGCCCTCATGGCGGTCTTCCTCGCCAACTCCGGTGGCGCGTGGGACAACGCGAAGAAGATCGTCGAGGACGGCCACCACGGTGGCAAGGGCAGCGATGCCCACGCCGCGACCGTCATCGGCGACACCGTCGGCGACCCCTTCAAGGACACGGCCGGCCCCGCCATCAACCCGCTGATAAAGGTGATGAACCTCGTGTCGGTGCTCATCGCCCCGGCGATCGTCAGCCTGAGCATCGGTGCGGACTCCTCGGCGCCGATCCGCTTCGGCATCGCGGGGGTGGCGTTCGTCATCGTCATCGCGGCGGTCGCGGTCTCCAAGAGCAGGGACCTGGCCATCGGGGGCGACGAGATCGACCCCGACGTGCCGGCAACCGAGGACGACCCCGCTCCCGCCCAGGTCTGACCCTCCCGGAGCGGCGGGGCCCCACGGCCCCGCTCGGGTGAACAGAACACGCCGTCCGGCCCCGGGCGGATTCCATCGGTGAACGCAACCGGGGTGTTCAGGATACTTCGGCCAGTGCTTGGGCTGGGGTGCGCCAGCCAAGGGTCATCCGGGGTCGGGCGTTGAGGCCGTCGGCGACGTCCTCGAGGTCTTGTTGGGTGTGGACCGAGAGGTCGGTGCCTTTGGGGAAGTACTGGCGGAGCAGGCCGTTGGTGTTCTCGTTGGTGCCGCGTTGCCAGGGTGAACCGGGGTCGCAGAACCAGATGGTCAGGCCGGTCTCGGCGCGCAGGCGTTCGTGGGAGCCGACGAGCTCGGTGCCTTGGTCCCAGGTCAGGGAGCGGGCCAGGTGCTCGGGCAGCCGGGTGATCTGCTGTGCGATGGCGTCGGCGACGGCTTCGGCGTCGTGCCGGTCGGGCAGGTGCAGCAGGATCACGAACCGGGTGCTGCGCTCGACCAGGGTGCCGATCGCGGAGGCGCCGTTCTTGCCGATGACCAGGTCGCCCTCCCAGTGCCCGGGCACGGTGCGGGCGTCGATGTCCTTGGGCCGGTTGGCGATGAGCAGCTCCCCGGGGACCCGGGGCCGTTTCGCGGCTCGGCGTGGGGCGCGGCGGGCCCGGCCGGTGCGCAGCGCGCTGTGCAGGTCCTCGCGCAGCGTCCCGCGGCCTTGGACGTACAGCTCTTGGTAGAGCGTCTCGTGGCTGACCCGCATCGAGTCATCATCGGGGAAGTCCACCTTGAGCCGGTTGCTGACCTGGTGCGGACTCATCCGCTGCGGCCCGCCGATCCACGCCTGCACGGTCGCGGCGAGCACGCGGTGCTCGGAGAGCTTGGTCGGTTTCGGGCGGCGGGCGTTGCCCTCGGCCTTCAGCTGCGCCACCCGCGCCGCGTAGTCCCGCACCCTCGACCGCCCCGAGGGCAGCGTGCCCGAGGTGCGGCTGTTGCGGGCGACCTCCCGGCAGATCGTCGAGCGGGCCCGGCCGGTGGCCCGGGCGATCTCGGCACGGGTATGCCCACGGGCGAGCATCTCCTCGATCAGCTCCCGCTCCTCGAACGAGAGCCGATGGCCGGAGTCCGCGACGCGCATCCTGATCACCCCGCCACTCTCGCGGACCCAGCGGCGGCCCATGTGGCTTCCCACGCCGGCCGCCGCCGCCGCTCGTTCCACGTTCCCGTCCCGGCGGTACTCCCGCCAGAACGCGTCCTCGAACCGACGAGCCAACTTCAACGTCACAACACGCAGCCACAGGTCGTGTTGCGTTCACCCCCTGAGGAAGCCCCGGCGCGGGGCGGCGTGTCCTGTTCACCCGACCGAGGTCGTGCCGTGTCGCGCCCCCGCTCCGGCGCCCCCGGGGTCCCGGGAGCCGCGCTCCTGCGCGAACATGTGCAGGAGCTCCGCGGCCACCTCCACGGCGATGGTCGCGGGGTCCTTGCCGGCCGGCCCGGGCGACCCGATGGGGGTCCGGACCCGCTCCAGCGCCTCGGTCCGGTGGCCGGCCTCGGTGAGGTGGCGCCGGAAGCGGGACCACTTGGCCGAGGAACCGATGAGGCCGAGCGAGCCGAGGCGGTCGATGCGCAGGGCGGCGTCGACGAGGGCGTGGTCCTCGGCGTGGTCGTGGGTCATGACGATGGTGTGGGTGCCCGCCGGCAGCGCTGACAGGACGAGCTCGGGAAGCGGCGCGTGGTGCACGTGCACGCGGGCCACGGCGTCGTCGAGGACGCCGAGCCGGGTGGGCGCGAGCATCTCCTCGCGGGAGTCGACGAGGTGGAGGTCGAGGTCCTGACGGGCGAGGATGCGGGCCAGCTCCAGCCCGACGTGCCCCACGCCGAAGACGGCGACGGCGGGGACGACGGCCAGCGGCTCCAGCAGCACCTCCACCCCGCCGCCGCAGCACTGCCGTCCGTGGCCGTAGGGCGCGTGCTCGGTGAGGGCGACGTCGAGGGCCTCAGGGGTCGAGGCTCCGGCCGCGATGAGGGCACGGGCTCGTTCGGCGGCGGTCGCCTCGAGGTTGCCGCCCCCGATCGTGCCCCAGGCCGCGTCGGCAGCCACGACCATCTTGGCTCCGGCCTCACGGGGCGCGTGGCCGCGGACGCGGACGACGGTGACGAGCACGCCGGGCCGCCGCTCAGCGCGCAGCCGGGCTACGGCGTCCAGCCAGGCCGTCATCGCTCCCGCCCCACCGGCTGGGGGGACGGCGCCGGCGCACCGGCGCGCACGCGCTCCAGCGCCCACCACACCGCCTCGGGCGTGGCCGGTGAGCCGAGGGCCACGCTGGTGCCGGCCGTCCCGAAGGCGGCCACCGCCTCGCGGATCGCCTCCCGCACCGAGAAGGCAAGCATGAACGGCGGCTCGCCGACGGCCTTGGACCCGTGGACGACCCGCTCCTCGTGCGCGTCCTCGAGCAGCGTCACCTCGAACACCTCGGGCAGCTCACCGATGCTGGGCAGCTTGTAGGTGCTGGCCCCCGCCGAGAGCAGCCGGCCACGTCCCGGGCCGTCGGAGTCGTCCCAGCGGAGGTCCTCGAGGGTCAGCCAGCCCACGCCCTGGGCGAAGCCGCCCTCGACCTGACCGAGGTCCACGAGGGGGGACAGGCTGTCGCCGACGTCGTGGACGATGTCGACGCGCCGCAGCCGGTGGGCGCCGGTGAACCCGTCGACCTCCACCTCGGCGGCCGCGGCGCCGTACGCGAAGTAGCGGAAGGGCGTCCCGCGCATCGCCGCCTGGTCCCAGTCGAGGCCCTCGGTGCGGTGGAAGCCGGCCGCCCACAGCTGGCGCCGGGCTAGGTAGGCGGCCTCCACGGCCTCCGCCCAGGTCAGGCGACCGCCGCTGCCCGTCACCGTCACCTCACCATCGGCGATCCGCACGCTGCCCGGGTCGGCGCCCAGCCGCTCCGCGGCGGCCTCCCGGACCCGCTCGAGCACCTGCCGGCACGCGTCGAGGGTGGCGGCGCCGTTGAGGTCGCTGCCCGAGCTGGCCGCCGTCGCGGAGGTGTTCGGCACCTTGTCGGTGCGTGTCGGTGCCACCCGGACGAGGTCGACGGGGATGCCGAAGCTCGCAGCCGCCACCTGGCCCACCTTCGTGTGCAGTCCCTGGCCCATCTCGGTGCCGCCGTGGCTGACCAGCACCGAACCGTCGCGGTAGACGTGCACGAGCGAGCCCGCCTGGTTCATCGCGGTGAACGTGAAGGCGATGCCGAACTTCACCGGGGTCACGGCAAGGGCGCGTTTGGCGTGCTCGTGCTCGGTGTTCCAGCGGGCGATCTCGGCCCGGCGACGGGCCACCTCGCCCCGGGCCAGCACCTCGTCCCAGCAGCGCAGGCCCCGCTCGGGGTGACGGACCTCCATCCCGTACGGCGTGGTCTGGCCGGGTCGGTAGAGGTTGCGCCGGCGCAGCTCCAGCGGGTCGACGCCGAGCAGCGGGGCGGCACGGCCCAGCACGTCCTCGACGACGAGCATGCCCTGGGGGCCACCGAAGCCGCGGAAGGCCGTCTGCGACGTCGTGTGCGACGTGGTGATCCGGCCGGTCACGCGCACGTGCGGGATCCAGTACGCGTTGTCGACGTGGAGAAGGGCCCGGGCGAGCACCGGCTGGGAGAGGTCGATGCTCCAGCCGCCGTCGAGGGTCACCGTCGCCTCGAGGCCGACGAGGTGCCCGGCGTCGTCGAACCCGGCCCGCCACATCGCGTGCACCCCATGGCGCTTCCCGGTCATCGCCATGTCCTCGGCCCGGTTCAGGCGGACCCGCACCGGCCGGCCGGTCAGCCGGGCGCCGAGCGCAGCGACCGCGGCCCAGCCGTGCGACTGCATCTCCTTGCCGCCGAAGCCGCCGCCCATCCGCAGGCACTGGACCGTGATCTCGTGGCGCTGGACGCCGAGCACCTCCGCGACCACCTGCTGGGTCTCCGTGGGGTGCTGGGTGCTGCTCTGCACGAGCATCTGGCCCGACTCGTCGACCCGGGCCAGGGCGCACTGGGTCTCGAGGTAGAAATGCTCCTGGCCGGCGGCGTCCACCTCGCCCTCGACGACGAGTGCGGCGCCCTCGAGGGCGCCCTCGACGTCGCCACGCTCGAGCCGCAGGGTCTGACCCTGGTAGCTGCCGGCCGCCATCGCCTCCGCGAGCCCCACAACCGCGGGGAGCTGCTGGTACTCGACCTCGACGGCCGCGGCCCCGAGGCGCGCCGCCTCGGCGGTCTCGGCCAGCACCCAGCAGACCGCCTGTCCGTGGAACATCACCTCGTCGGGGAACAGGGGCTCGTCGTCGGCGGCCGACGCCCGGTTCTCGCCGGGTACGTCGGCCGCGGTGAGGACCCGCACGACGCCGTGGACGGAGTGCGCCGGGGCCGGGTCGAGGAACGCCACCCGGGCGTGGGCGTGCGGGGCGCGCACCGGATGCGCGTGCAGCGCGCCGGGCACGGTGGCGACGAGGTCGTCGGTGTAGAGCGCGGTGCCGGTGACGTGCTGGGCGGCCGACTCGTGGGGCACGGCGTCACCGGCCGCCCGCGTGGTCGTGGCGCTCATAGGAGCACCCCCTGGGGTGAGGAGGCGTGCAGGGCCCGCAACGACGAGCCAAGCATGGCGCGGCGGTAGCCGGCGCTCGCGCGCAGGTCGTCCATCGGAGTGCCCTCGCGCGCGAGCACCTCGGCCGCGACCTCCACGGCCTCGCGGCTCCACGGCCGTCCCTCCAGGGCGGCTTCGGTGTCACGTGCCCGGAGGGGGGTGGCGGCCACGCCGCCGAGCCCGATCCTGGCCCGGGTGACCACGCCGTCGGTGAGGTCGAGGGCGACGGCGACGGCGACGCTGGAGATGTCGTCGAGGCGGCGCTTGGCAACCTTGTGGAAGGCGGCGAACGGGCTGAGCGGAACCGGCACGCGAACTGCCCGGATGAGCTCGCCGGGCCGCAGCGTGCTCTGCCGGTACCCCGTGAAGAAGTCCGCGACGTCCACCTCGCGCTCACCGTCCGACGAGACGAGCACGACCCGCGCCTCGAGCGCGAGCAGCCCCGGCGCGAGGTCGCCGATCGGTGACGCGGTGGCCAGGTTGCCGCCGATGGTGGCGGAGTTGCGGATGAGGCGTGAGGCGAACTGGGGGAGGAGCTCGTCGAGGAGGCGCACCCGGCCGCCGAGGGCGCGCTCGACCTCGGTGAGGCTGAGTGCCGCGCCCACGGTGAGCACCCCGTCGTGCTCGGCCACCTCGCGCAGCTCGGGCAACCGCTCGACCGCGACGGCGAGGGGCGCGCGCCGCGTGCGCAGGTTCACCTCGACGCCCCAGTCGGTGCAGCCCGCGATGACGACCGCGTCGGGGTCCGAGGCCAGGGTGGCGAGCGCCTCGTCGAGGTCCGCGGGGCGCACGAAGGTGCGGCCGGCACCCTCGAGCCGGGTCGGGCGGGCCGGGGGAGCGGGGCGCGTGGCGCGATGCGCGAGGGGCTCGTCGGCCGCCGGCTCTCCGAGGGACAGCGCGGCGTCCCTGATCGGCCGGTAGCCGGTGCACCGGCAGAGGTTGCCCGCGATCGCCTCCAGGTCGAACCCGGTGGAGGGCCGGTGCCCGTTGCCGGACGGGTGCGCGGTCGCGCGGCGATCGGGACGGTAGTACTCGGCGGCCATGCTGCAGACGAAACCCGGTGTGCAGTAACCGCACTGAGAGCCTCCCCGCGTGGCGAGCTCATGCTGCACGGGATGGAGGTCGTCCGGTGTCCCGAGGCCCTCGGCCGTCACCACCTCCTGCCCGTCGAACGCGGCCGCCGGCACGAGGCACGCGTTGACGCCCGTCCACCGGCTCCCGACGCCGTCCTCGCGGAGGACCATCACCGCGCAGGCGCCGCACTCTCCCTCCGCGCAGCCCTCCTTCGCCCCCGTGAGTCCGAGGCCGCGGAGGTACTCGAGCAGCGGCGCCGCCGGGTCGGTGCCCGCCAGCGACCTCTGCACGCCGTTGACGTGCACGGACGGTGCTGCCGCGGCCACGGTGCTCCTCCTGTCGTCGGTGACTCCCGACATCATCGTCCGCGTCGTGTCGCCTGTACACACCCCCGGCGACGCGCGATCGGCGACGCTGCCCGCCCGACCACCTAGGCTCGTGCCGATGGCCGCCAACCCGCCCCGCGTCGACGACGCCCTCATCGCCCGGCTCCGGGCCGACCTGGAGGCGTGCCGCTTCACCGTCGCCGGCGTCACCGAGCTGCTGGGCCCGATGGCCTCGGCGGCCCTCGAACGCGACCAGGCGCTGCCGGCCCAGCGGGTCGCGACCGGTTCCTCGGACCCCCGCGCCGCCCTCGTCCGCCTCTTCACGCTCGGCGACCCCGTCGACGCCGCCGAGGTCGAGGCGGCCCTGCCCTCGCTCGGGGTCGAGGGCGCTGTCGAGCTCGGTCTCGTCGCGCCGGAGGGGGATGCGGTTGTGGCGCGGTGCGACCTGCGGCCCTATGCGGCCGACGACACCGACTGGTGGGTCGCGTCCGACCTCGGGGAGCTGGCCACCGGCCGTCCCCTGACCCCCGACCACGTGCTCGGAGTGGGCGGCGCCTCGGCCACCCTCGCTTCGTGGACCCCCCGGCCAAGGGTGGCCCGGGCCCTCGACCTCGGCACCGGCTGCGGCGTGCAGGCGCTGCACCTCGGGGCCCACGCCGAGGAGGTGGTCGTCACCGACCTGTCCCGTCGGGCCCTCGGGTACGCACGTTTCAACGCGGCCCTCGACCGCACCTCGTGGGACGTCCGCGAGGGGTCGATGCTCGACCCGGTCGCCGGGGAGCGCTTCGACCTGGTCGTGAGCAACCCGCCGTTCGTCATCACCCCGCGCTCGGGTGCCGTGCCGCAATTCGAGTACCGCGACGCCGGCGCCGCCGGTGACGCCGTGGTGCGCGACCTGGTCCGCCGGGTGGGCAACCACCTCGAACCGGGCGGCATCGCCCAGCTGCTCGGCAACTGGGAGATACCCCGGGGCTCGACCTGGCGCGAGCGCGTCGGTGAATGGCTCGACGGCACCGGCCTGGACGCGTGGGTGGTGCAGCGCGAGGTGCAGGACCCTGCCGCGTACGCCGAGACTTGGGCCCGTGACGGTGGCCACCACCCCGGGACGGTCGACTTCAACACGATGTACTCCGCGTGGCTGGACGACTTCGCCGCGCGCGACGTCGAGTCGATCGGCTTCGGTGTCGTGACCCTCCACCGACCCCGGGGCGACCGCGCGCCGTTCGTGGACCTCGTCGAGGTGGGCTGGGAGGTGGCCGCGCCGATGGGCCCGACGGTGCTCGCCGGGCTCGAGGCGCGGACCTGGCTCGCCGAGCACGACGACGACGCCGTGCTCGACACCGCCTGGCGGTGCGCCGAGGACACCGACGTCGAGCAGCACGTGCTGCCGGGTGCGAGCGACCCGAGCGTCGTCCTCCTGCGTCAGGGCGGTGGCCTGCGGCGCCGGCTCGCGCTCTCGACGGTGACGGCGGCGTACGTCTCCGTGTGCGACGGCGACCTCACCGCGCGGGCCGCGGCGGCCGCCATGGCCGGGCTGCTGGACCTCGACGGCGCCGACGTCCGCGACGAGGTGGTCGCGCTCACCCGCGAGGCGGCGAAGGACGGCCTCCTCCATCGCTGACCCCGCAGAAGGTTCGGGGTGCGAAAACGAGTTGTGAGTGAGTGCTCACTCATTTATTGTGGTCGCTCGTGACCCCACGTGCCCCCGCCATGAGGCCCGAGGACCGCCGGACGGCGATCGTCGAGGTGGCCATCCCGCTCCTCCAGGAACACGGGCCTGCCCTCACCACGAAACAGGTGGCCGATGCGGCCGGCATCGCCGAGGGCACCCTCTTCCGCGCGTTCGGCACCAAGGACGAGCTGGTCGGCGCCTGCACCGCGACGGTGTTCGACTCGGCCCCCGCGGTGGCGGCGCTGCGGGCCATCGACACCACCCTGCCCCTCGACGAGCGCCTGACCCTCGGGGTCACCGTGATGCAGCAGCACGTCGAGCGCATCGTGGGCCTGATCTCCGTGCTGCACCACGCCGGCGCCCCGGCGCCCATCGACCCCAAGCGGCGCCGTGGCTCGCGCGACCTGGCCGTCGACGCCGCGTTCACCGACCTCATCGGTGCGGACGCCGACTCGCTGCGCAAGCCCGTCGACGAGGTCATCGGCCTCCTCCAGCTGCTGACCCTCTCCAGCGTTCACCCCTTCATGTCCACCGGCCGCCTCGACCCGGCCGACATCGTCTCCGTCGTGCTCGACGGCACCCGGAAGGCAGGGACCGCCTGATGCTCTACCGCCTGCTCCGCACCCACCTCACGCCGTACTCCGGCCCGCTCGGGCTGCTCCTCGCCCTCCAGCTCGTCGGCACGCTCGCCTCGCTCTACCTGCCGACCCTCAACGGCCGGATCATCGACGAGGGCGTCGCCACCGGTGACACCGGCTTCATCCTCACCGCCGGCGCGGCGATGCTCGTGGTCTCCCTCGTGCAGGTCGTCGCGACCATCGGCGCCACCCGCATCGGCGCCCTCACCGCGGCCTCCCTGGGCCGAGACGTCCGGCAGGCGCTGTTCCGCCGAGTCGGTGGCTTCTCCGCGCAGGAGGTCTCGCGCTTCGGGGCCCCCACGCTGATCAGCCGCAACACCAACGACGTCACCCAGGTGCAGCAGATCACCTACATGATGCTGGCGATGATGGTGACCGCGCCGATCATGATGGTCGGCGGCATCGTCATGGCCGTCCGCGAGGACGTCGGCCTCTCCTGGCTGGTCGCGGTGGCCGTGCCGCTGCTCGGAGTGTCGGTCGGCCTCGTCATCTGGCGGATGATCCCGCACTTCCAGGCCATGCAGCGGGCCGTCGACACCGTCAACCGGATCCTGCGCGAGCAGATCACCGGCATCCGCGTCGTCCGGGCCTTCGTCCGGGAGGACGTCGAGCGCGAGCGGTTCGCCGGGGCCAACCGCACCTACACCGGCACGGCGCTCGCCGTCGGCCGGCTCATGGCCCTGGCCTTCCCGATCGTCATGGTCATCTTCAACGCCTCCACGGTGGCGGTGCTCTGGTTCGGCGCCCACCGGGTGGAGCAGGGGCAGATGGAGATCGGCGCGCTCACGGCCTTCATGGCCTACCTCATCCAGATCCTCATGTCGGTGATGATGGCGACCTTCATGTCGATGATGCTGCCGCGTGCGTCGGTCTCGGCCGGCCGGATCCTGGAGGTCCTCGACACCGAGTCCTCGGTGCGCGCGCCGTCGGTCGCCGTCCCGATCCCGGCCGGCCCCACCACGGTCGAGCTCCGTGGCGTGACGTTCGCGTACCCGGGGGCCGAGGCGGCGGTGCTGCACGAGGTGTCGTTCACCGCGCTCCCCGGCACCACCACCGCCGTCGTCGGCTCCACGGGCGCCGGGAAGAGCACGCTGGTCAACCTCGTGCCGCGCCTGCACGACGTCACCTCCGGGCAGGTGCTCCTCGGCGGCGTCGACATCCGCGAGGCCGCGCTCGAGGACGTCTGGTCGCGCATCGGGCTCGTCCCCCAGCGTCCGTACCTCTTCACCGGCACCGTCGCGAGCAACCTGCGCTACGGCGGCCCGGACGCCACCGACGACGACCTCTGGGAGGCGCTGCGGGTGGCCCAGGCTGAGGACTTCGTCCGCGCGATGCCCGGCGGGCTCGACGCGCCGATCGCCCAGGGGGGCACCAACGTAAGCGGCGGACAGCGCCAGCGGCTGGCCATCGCCCGGGCCCTGGTCAAGCGCCCGGACGTCTACCTCTTCGATGACGCCTTCTCGGCCCTCGACGTCGCCACCGACTCCCGGCTCCGGGCGGCGCTGCGGCCGATGACCCGGCAGTCGACGGTCCTCGTCGTGGCCCAGCGCGTGTCGACGATCATCCACGCCGACCGCATCCTCGTCCTCGACGACGGCGTCGTCGTCGGCGACGGCACCCACGACGAGCTGCTGGCCACGTGTCCCACGTACGGCGAGATCGTCGAGTCCCAGCAGGCAGTGGAGGAGGTGGCATGAGCGAGCTGAAGAGCGCCGAGGAGAAGGCGGCCGAGGCCCGTCGGGGCCCGGCCGGGGTCCGACGCGGCGGGCCGCCGCACGCGATGATCGGCCAGCCGACCGAGAAGTCGCAGAACTTCGTGCCGAGCGCCAAGCGGGTGCTCGGCCTGCTCCGACCGGAGCGCACCGTCATCACGACCGTGCTGGCCCTGGCCCTCGGCAGCGTGCTGCTCAACGCGGTGGGGCCGAAGATCCTCGGCCGCGCCACCGACCTCATCTTCGCGGGGGTCTTCAGCGCGCAGATCCCCGCGGGCGTCACGCAGGCCCAGGCCGTCGACGGGCTGCGGCTGGCCGGTCAGGACCGGGTGGCCGAGATGCTCGCCGCGATGGACAACATCGTCCCCGGCCAGGGCATCGACTTCTCGGCCGTCGGCCGGGTGCTGCTGATCGTCCTCGTCATCTACGTGGTCGCTGCGCTGCTCCAGTGGCTCCAGGGCTACCTGCTCACCGGCGCGGTGAACAAGACCATCTTCCGGCTCCGGCGCGACGTCGAGGACAAGCTGAACCGCCTCCCGCTGCCGTACTTCGACCAGCAGCCCCGCGGCGAGCTGCTCAGCCGGGTGACCAACGACATCGACAACGTCGCCCAGAGCCTCCAGCAGACCCTGAGCCAGCTGCTCACCTCGCTGCTCACCGTCGTCGCGATGATCGCGATGATGGTGTGGATCTCGCCGCTCCTCGCGGTCATCGCCCTCGTGACGATCCCGGTGACGATGGTCGTGACCGCGATGATCGGCAAGCGCTCCCAGGGGCACTTCGTCCAGCAGTGGAAGAGCACCGGTGAGCTGGGCGGCGTCGTCGAGGAGACCTTCACGGGCCACGAGCTCGTCAAGGTCTTCGGCCGCCAGGACGAGGTGGACCGGCAGTTCGACCGGGCCAACGGCTCGCTCCACCACGCGAGCTTCCGGGCCTCCTTCATCAGCGGCATCATCATGCCGACGATGATGTTCATCGGGAACCTCAACTACGTCGCCATCGCCGTCGTCGGGGGGTACCGCGTCGCGACGGGGACGATGAGCCTCGGCGACGTCCAGGCCTTCATCCAGTACTCGCGCCAGTTCACCCAGCCGCTGACGCAGGTCGCCTCGATGGCCAACCTCATGCAGAGCGGGGTCGCCTCCGCCGAGCGCGTCTTCGAAGTGCTCGACACCCCCGAGCAGGAGGAGGAGTCCGCGGCGCCGGTGCGGATCGAGGACCCCCGAGGGCAGGTCGTCTTCGACGGCGTCTCGTTCTCCTACGACGCGCAGAACCCCCTCATCGAGCACCTCGACCTCGAGGTCGACCCCGGCCAGACCGTCGCCATCGTCGGTCCCACCGGCGCGGGCAAGACCACGCTGGTCAACCTCATCCTCCGGTTCTACGAGCTGGATGGCGGTCGGATCACCCTCGACGGCGTCGACATCAGGGACCTCACCAGGCACGACCTGCGCTCGCGCATCGGGATGGTCCTCCAGGACACGTGGCTGTTCGGGGGCACGATCCACGACAACATCGCGTACGGCCGCCCGGGTGCGACCGACGACGAGGTGCTGGAGGCGGCTCGGGCGACGTACGTCGACCGCTTCGTCCACTCGCTGCCCGACGGGTACGACACGGTGCTCAACGCCGAGGCCGACAACATCAGCGCCGGTGAGCGACAGCTGATCACCATCGCGCGGGCCTTCCTCTCCGACCCGGCGCTGCTGATCCTCGACGAGGCGACCTCGTCGGTCGACACCCGCACCGAGCTGCTGCTCCAGCAGGCGATGTCGAACCTGCGCTCGGACCGGACGAGCTTCGTCATCGCCCACCGGCTGAGCACGATCCGCGACGCCGATCTCATCCTCGTCATGGAGGACGGTCGGATCGTCGAGCGCGGCAGCCACGCCGAGCTCCTCGCCGCGGGTGGTGCCTTCGCCCGCCTCTACGCCGCGCAGTTCGAGGGCGCCGCCACCGACCTCGACGAGGAGGAGCCGGTCCCGGTCGCCCCTGGCCGCTGATTTCGTCCGTCCTCCCGAGAGGCCCTCCGGCCTCGTCGCCGCTAGCGTGGCGCGAGGGCCCCGAGGGGGCAGACGCGCGCTCGACGAAGAGGGTGGTTGACGTGGTGGCAGGCGTTCTCCAGGTGGCGGGGTCAGTTCCGGGGTCCGTGACGGCAGCGGTGCCGGCGGCCGACACCCTCATCGACGCCACGCCCGTCGACTACGTCATCCTCATCATCTACTTCGGGTTCGTCCTGGGGATCGGCCTGCTGGCCCGACGCTCGGTCTCGGACTCCATCGACTTCTTCCTCTCCGGCCGCTCGCTGCCGGCATGGGTGACCGGCCTGGCGTTCATCTCCGCCAACCTGGGCGCCGTCGAGATCATGGGCATGTCGGCCAACGGCGCCGAGATCGGCGCCGCCACGGTCCACTACTTCTGGGTCGGCGCCATCCCCGCGATGCTCTTCCTCGGCGTCGTGATGATGCCGTTCTACTACGGCTCGAAGGTGCGCTCGGTCCCAGAGTTCATGCTCCGGCGCTTCGGGAAGCCGGCGCACCTGGTCAACGCGCTCTCCTTCGCGGTGGCCCAGCTGCTCATCGCCGGCGTCAACCTCTTCCTCCTCGGGTCGATCGTCCACGCCCTCCTCGGCTGGCCCCTCTGGGTGGCGCTCATCATCGCGGCGATCATCGTGCTCTCGTACATCACCCTCGGTGGGCTCTCGGCGGCCATCTACAACGAGGTCCTCCAGTTCTTCGTCATCGTCGCCAGCCTGCTGCCGCTCTCGCTCATCGGCCTCAACCGGGTCGGTGGCTGGGAGGGACTGAAGCAGAAGGTCACCGAGGTCGCCGTCACGGCCCCGCCCGACGCCGGGGTCGCCCCGCCCGACCAACAGCTCAACTCGTGGCCGGGCCAGGCCTTGACCGGGTTCGAGAGCCCGTTCTGGTCGGTGGTGGGCATCGTCTTCGGCCTCGGCTTCGTGCTCTCGTTCGGCTACTGGACGACGAACTTCGTCGAGGTCCAGCGGGCCATGGCCTCGGACTCGATCTCCTCGGCTCGCAAGACCCCCGTCATCGGCTCGTTCCCGAAGATGTTCATCCCCTTCCTCACCATCCTCCCGGGCATGATCGCCGCGGTGCTGGTCCCCGAGATCGTGGAGCTCAAGCAAGGTGGCAGCCCACCGGGCGGG
This sequence comes from uncultured Actinomycetota bacterium, assembly GCA_963726295.1. Lineage (GTDB taxonomy): Bacteria > Actinomycetota > Actinomycetes > Actinomycetales > Dermatophilaceae > DASSQJ01. The sequence continues at coordinate 12,362 of CAVSBW010000003.1, read as the reverse complement.
GCGTCGGGGAAGGGGGTCGCCTACAACGACTCGATGCTCTACCTCATGCGCGACCTGCTGCCGAACGGCCTGCTCGGCCTGGCCATCACGGGCCTGCTCGCCGCGTTCATGGCGGGCATGGCGGCCAACATCTCTGCCTTCAACACCGTCTTGAGCTACGACCTGTGGGAGCGGTACATCCGCAAGGACCGCTCCGACGACTACTACCTGCGCATCGGACGCCTCGCGACCGTGGCCGCCACGGTGATCGCCATCTTCACCGCGTTCATCGCCAGCTCGTTCAGCAACGTCATGGACTACCTCCAGACGCTGTTCGGCTTCTTCAACGCGCCGCTGTTCGCCACGTTCATCCTCGGTATGTTCTGGAAGCGGATGACCGCCACAGCGGGATGGACCGGTCTCGTCGCGGGGACGCTGTCTGCTGTTCTCGTGGCCTTTCTCAGCGAGGACGCATTCGGCTCGGCAAGTCTGGGCGTGATCCCTCTGGGCGGCCAGGGCGCGGCCTTCGTCGCAGCATCCACGGCCTTCATCGTCGACATCGGGGTGTCCGTGGCGGTCACGATGGTCACCGAGCCCAAGCCGGTCGAGGAGCTGCGAGGTCTGGTGTACTCGGAGACGCCGGTCGACGAGCGCACCGACCCGAACGAGGCCGGCTACCCGTGGTACCGGCGCACCGTGCCGCTCGCCGGGCTGGCACTGGCCATGGTCATCGTCCTGAACGTCCTGGTCTGAGGAGGAGCGATGGCAGAGAAGCACGACGCAGGTGCCTTCGACATCCGCAACGTCATCGGTGTCCTCATGGGTGTCTACGGCATCATCCTCCTGCTCATGGGGCTGTTCGCCGACCCTGAGACCGACAAGACCGGTGGCATCAACGCCAACCTGTGGGCGGGGATCGCGCTCACGCTCGTCGGCATCGTGTTCGTCACCTGGTCGCGGCTGCGGCCGGTCAAGGTGCCCGAACACGTCGAGCCCGTCGGCGACGACGAGACCCGCCCGGCACCGCGCAAGAAGCCCAGGGACTGACCGTCGTGGCCGACGCCCCGGCCCCGACATCGTCGTCGGTGTCGGTCGGCGACCTCCCGGGGCACCTGGTCGTGCCGGCCGGTGAGGGGCCGTGGCCGGGGCTGGTGCTCGTGCACGAGGCCTTCGGGCTCGACGACAACATGCGCGCGCACGCCGAACGGCTGGCCCGGGCCGGGTACCTCGTGCTCGCGCCCGACCTGTTCTCGCGGGGACGCCGGATCGCCTGCCTGCGGGCGACGTTCGCGGCGCTGCGGCGCGGCAGTGGCCCGGCGTTCGACGACATCGAGGCGGCGCGGTCGTGGCTCGTGTCCGACGACCGCTGCACGGGGAGGGTGGGAGTCATCGGGTTCTGCATGGGGGGAGGGTTCGCGCTGGTGCTCGCCGGACGGCCGGGATGGGGGGCGGCCGCGGTGAACTACGGGATGCTGCCGGACACGCCCGACGCCCTGGACGGCGCCTGCCCGGTGGTCGCGAGCTACGGCGGGCGCGACAGCGGGTTCAGCGGCGCGGCGGAGCGGCTCCAGAGCGCACTCGAGGCGCGCGGGGTGCCGCACGACGTCACCGAGTACCCCCGCGCCGGTCACTCGTTCCTCAACCCGCGCGACCTCTCCCCGTGGTGGATGCGGCCGGTGTCCCGGCTCCTCCACGTCGGGCCCGAGCCCGATTCCGCGCGCGAGGCCTGGGGCCGCATCGTGGCATTCCTCGACGAGCACCTCGCCGCCTGAGCCAAGAGCCCGGCACGCGGTGAGGGTAGCCGCGGGAGGCCGACCGACCTGAGTACGGGGGCGGATGCGGGTCGGTGGCGGGTCGGTGCACGCTGGCCGGATGCAGCCCGACCACGACACCCGGGCGGACGCCGCCCCCTCCACCGTCCGCCGCCTCGGCATCGCCACGCTGTGGTTCCTCGCGGTGCTCGCCACCGCGATCAACGGGGTGGTCGTGGGGTACGGCGTCCTCTGGCTCCAGTTCTTCGGGGACAGCCCCGATGCTGCCGACTACCGCCTCTCCGCCGCCGGCTACGGCACCGCCGCCGTCGTCCTGGGCGTCGCCGTTCCGGCGCTGCTCGTCTCCACCGCGCCCCGGTGGCTGGTGCCCGCCACCGGGGCGGCCGCAGCGGTCCTCGGCATGCTGGCGCTGGGGTCCGCGGACGCCGCCCCGGGTGCGGAACCCGCCACCCTCGGGGGCGACGACCCGTGGGGCGACGTGCTCGACGGGGTGGGCGGCGTGCTCTGGGCGCCGTGGACGTGGGTGCTGCTCGTGCTCGGCGTCCGGGGCCTGGCCCTGCTGGCGGCCCGGCAACGCCGCCGGTTCAGCGACGCTCGGTGAGGTGGACGACGATTCGGTCGCCGACTCCCTTGCCGAGCCGCCCGAGGGTCACCGCCGTGATCGGCAGCTTGTGCCGACCGTCGCCGAGGGCCATGAACGAGGTGCGGAACGGCACCTCGTCGACGGTTCCGGCGACCTTGACCAGGCCGCGGGTCCCGAAGACCTCGGTGGACCGCTCCCAGACGACATAGGTCCAGCCGCCGTCGGCGTCGCTGCGCACCAGGCTCTCCTCGAACGTGAGGTCCAGTGGCCCGGGCTTCGTGGCGTCGTGCTCGTCCATGACGGTCACCCTCTCGTCGTCGTCCACCGTTGTGACCGGCACCGGCCCGTGGACTCATCGGTTGGCGCCCGCCCGGCCGTCGGGTGCGCCCGGCGTCGGAGTCAGCTCCAGCGGACGCTGCCGCGCCCCCGCCAGCGCTCGAGGAGCCTGCCCGGGTCGTCGACGTCACCACCCCGGTTCCAGAGCGCCAGGTAGAGGTCCGCCGCCGTCCCACCGATGACGTCGGACCCGCCGGGCGCGGGCTCGTCACTCCCGAGGTGCCGCGTCCGCAGGGGGTCGCTGCTCACGTCGAGCCGCCACCGCTCCCCCCGCCCGGCCGCCACGACCGCGGTGTACGGCGCCTCCTCCGGGGCGCGGGGGCCCGTGGTGCGCCGCTGCCAGAACCCGACGAGCAGCTCGTCGATCCCGTCGAGGGCGACGTCGTCGCCGAACCACGCGTCATCTGCGGTGGGCTGCCGCGCGTCGCGGGCCGCCAGGGCGTCGAGGGCGTGCACCGTCGTCTCGTGGTGCTGGCGCCGAGCCCAGAAGAGCCGTGCCGGAGGCGCCTCCTTGAGGAACGTGAAGGCCTCGAGGTCCTCCGGGGCGGAGCGCAGGGCCGCGACGAGGTCGCCGGCACCGGCTCGCAGCCACCCCACAGGGTCCTCGGCGCCCAGGCCCTCCGCCTCGAGCGCGCCGGAGTCGAGGGAGCTCCGGTCGACCCCGAGGACGGTCGCGGTCGCCCAGCGGTGCACCATCCCCTGGTGGGCGAGCAGGTCGCGCACCCGCCACCCCGGGCAGGTCGGTACCTCCGCGCCCTCACCGGCCTCCCGGGACCAGCCGGCCAGCCGCTCCACCGCCGCCTCGAGCCCGGCCACGTGCTCCTCGAAGGCCAGGGGGCGGGGTGTCATGGGCCCAGTGTGCCGCCGACGGGTGACAGGTGACGAGGCCCCGTCCGCAGCCTCCGGTGTCGGGTCAGGAGAACTGCCAGGAGCGCTTGCTGAGTCCGTACCAGAAGCCGTCGATGACGCTCGAGCCGGTGGCATCGCCGTCCGCGGCGGCCACGCCGAGCGCGACGTACAGCGGCGCCCAGTGCTCGGTGCGCGGGTGCGCCTCCCGCGCGGCTGGCGCCCGGGAGAGGAAGTCGAGGACGGCGTCGACGTCGCCGCGTCCCACGGCCTCGGCCGCCCAGTGGTCGAACTCGGACGACGGGGTCGGCGGGGTGCCGTCGGGGCCGTCCGCCGGGTTGAACCACCGCAGGTTGTGCGTCGTGAAGCCCGAGCCCACGACGAGGACCCCCTCGTCGCGCAGCGGCGCGAGCGCCCGGCCGAGGTCGAAGAGGCGCTGCGGCTCGAGGGTCGGCATCGACAGCTGGAGCACCGCCACGTCGGCGTCGGGGATCATCTCGACCAGCGGCACGTACGCCCCGTGGTCCAGTCCGCGGCGCGGGTCCTGGTGCAGCGTCTCGCCGGTCGACCCGAGCAGGCCGGCCACCGACCCCGCCAACTCCGGGGCGCCCGGCGCGTCGTAGGTGACCTCGTAGTAGCGCTGGGGGAAGCCCCAGAAGTCGTAGACGAGGGGGGCCTCACCCGAGGTCGCCGACACCGACACGGGCGCCTGCTCCCAGTGGGCCGAGACCATCAGGATGCTGCTCGGCCGGGGCAGGTCGCGCGACCAGGCGGCGAGCTCGGCCGTCCAGGTGGTGTCGTCCGCCAGCGGCGGCGCTCCGTGGCTGAGATACAGCACGGGCATCCGCTCCGTGGCGGGCGAGGTCATCGCGGCCCTCCTTCGTCGAGACCACGATTGTGACAGGGCAGTCGCAGGTAGTCAAACATTCAACTACCTGCGACGCGGGGTTCGGTTGCGCGATCCGACACTCGTGGCGTTACCGTCGGTCCCGTTGCCACGTCGGAGCAGCGACGAATCCGCTGCACGTGGGGACGGACAGGCAGGTACACATGGCATCCGGGCGCAAGCTCGTCATCGTCGAGTCCCCCGCGAAGGCGCGGACCATCGCGGGCTACCTCGGCAAGGACTGGGACGTCGAGGCCTCGGTGGGGCACATCCGCGACATCCCGACGCCGAGCGAGATGCCGGCGGACATCAAGAAGGGCCCATTCGGGAAGTTCGGCATCAACATCGACGACGACTTCGATCCCTACTACGTCGTCGACGCGGACAAGAAGAAGAAGGTTCGCGAGCTCAAGGCGCTCCTCAAGAACGCCGACGAGCTCTACCTCGCCACTGATGAGGACCGCGAGGGCGAGGCCATCGCGTGGCACCTCTACGAGACGCTCCAGCCCAAGATCCCGGTCAAGCGGATGGTGTTCCACGAGATCACCCGCGAGGCCATCCAGCGTGCGGCCAACCAGACCCGCGACATCAACGTCGCCCTCGTCGACGCCCAGGAGACCCGGCGCATCCTCGACCGTCTCTACGGCTACGAGGTCTCGCCGGTGCTCTGGCGCAAGGTGGCCCCGAAGCTGTCGGCCGGCCGCGTCCAGTCGGTCGCGACCCGGATGGTCGTCGAGCGCGAGCGCGCCCGGATGGCCTTCGTCCGCGCCTCGTACTGGGACGTCGAGGCCGACGTCACCCCGGGCGCCGACGCCGACCTGTTCACCGCCCGCCTCACCGGTGTCGACGGCAAGAAGGTGGCCACCGGCCGCGACTTCGCCGACGACGGCCGGCTCAAGGGCGACCGCGCGGTGCAGCTGGACGAGGAGCGCGCCACCGGCATCGCCGACGCGCTGCGCACCGTCCGCGTCACGGTCGCCGAGGTCACCGAGAAGCCGTACACACGCCGGCCGAGTGCTCCGTTCACGACCAGCACGCTCCAGCAGGAGGCCTCGCGAAAGCTGCGGCTCAACTCCCGCAACGCGATGCGGGTCGCACAGCGGCTCTACGAGAACGGCTACATCACCTACATGCGGACCGACAGCACGGCCCTGTCGGACACCGCGGTCTCGGCTGCCCGCCAGCAGGCGCGCGACATGTACGGGGCCGCCTCCGTGCCCGACGCCCCGCGCCGGTACGAGAAGAAGGTCAAGAACGCACAGGAGGCGCACGAGGCGATCCGCCCCGCCGGGGACCGCTTCCGCACCCCCAAGCAGGTCGAGGGCGAGCTGCGCGGCGAGGAGTACCGCCTCTACGAGCTGATCTGGATGCGTACCGTCGCCTCCCAGATGGCCGACGCCCGCGGCTCGACTGCGTCCGTGCGCCTGGCCGCCACGCTGCCCGAGAACGCCCCCGCCCGCGAGGTCGAGATGTCGGCCAGCGGCACGGTCATCACCTTCCGTGGATTCCTCGCCGCCTACGAGGAGGGCCGGGACGACGCCGGGTCGCGTGGCCGCGACGACGAGGAACGCCGCCTGCCCCCGCTCGGTGCCGGGCGCGAGCTGGACGTCCGGCGCGCCGAGGCCGGCGGTCACGAGACCTCGCCGCCCGCGCGCTACACCGAGGCCACACTGGTCAAGGCGATGGAGGAGCGCGGCATCGGCCGTCCCTCCACCTACGCCTCGACCATCGGCACCATCCAGGACCGCGGGTACGTCAGCACCAAGGGCTCGGCCCTCGTTCCGTCCTGGCTCGCCTTCGCGGTGACCCGGCTCATGGAGGAGCACTTCGGGCGCCTCGTCGACTACGACTTCACCGCGACGATGGAGGAGGACCTCGACGCGATCGCGCGAGGGGACGAGCAGCGGGTGGCGTGGCTCAAGCGCTTCTACTTCGGCGACGAGGCCACCTCGGGCGAGGGCCTGCGCCACCTCGTCGAGGACCTCGGCGACATCGACGCGCGGGCCATCTCCACCATCGAGATCGGCGACGGCATCGTCGTGCGGGTGGGCCGCTACGGACCGTACGTCGAGGAGGTCGTGCCCGCCGGGGTCGACCCGCGCACCGGCGAGGTCACCGATGCCGAGGCAGCCTCCTCCGGTGAGACCCAGCCGCGCCGGGCGTCCATCACCGACGACGTGCCGCCGGACGAGCTGACGCCCGCGATGGCGCGTGCGCTGCTCGACCAGGCGGCGGACGACGGGCGCGTGCTCGGGCAGGACCCCGGCACCGGCCGTGACGTCGTGGCCAAGGCCGGCCGTTACGGCCCGTACGTCACCGAGGTGATCCCCGAGGACCAGCAGGGCAGTGGCAAGAACAAGGTGAAGCCGCGCACGGCGTCCCTGTTCGCCGACATGGACCTCGCCACCGTCGACCTCGAGACTGCCCTGCGGCTGCTCTCGCTGCCTCGCGTGGTCGGTGCCGACCCGGAGTCGGGCGAGGAGATCACGGCACAGAACGGGCGGTACGGGCCGTACCTGAAGAAGGGCACCGACTCGCGCTCGATCACCTCCGAGCAGCAGCTCTTCGACATCACGCTCGAGGAGGCGCTCGCGATCTACGCCCAGCCCAAGCAACGCGGGCGCGCCGCGGCCAAGCCGCCGCTCGCCGAGCTCGGCAACGACCCGGTGTCGGGGAAGCCGGTGGTGGTCAAGGACGGCCGCTTCGGGCCCTACGTGACCGACGGCGAGACCAACGCGACCCTGCGCAAGGACGACGACCCCGAGAAGCTCACGCCCGAGCGCGGGTACGAGCTGCTCGCCGACAAGCGGGCACGGGGGCCGGCCAAGAAGACCGCGCGGAAGCGGACCGCCACGAAGTCGACGGCGAAGAAGTCCGGCGGCCGGGCCGCGAAGAAGGCCTGACGACCGGCCGCGGGCCGCGGGGCGCGGCCTTCGGGGTGGGCGCCGCCACTTGCCAGGGGTGTTACCCGCCAGTACGTTCGACGGCATGGCCATCGACCCGCAGACCCTGCACGGACTCCCCGCCGCGGACTTCGTCGCGCTCGTGAAGCGCACCTCCGACAAGGAGATCGCGAACGACTTCGCCGGCGAGCACCGCGAGGCCCTGCTCGACAGCGTCTTCGCGCGCTTCCCGCAGCAGTTCCGGCCGGAGAAGGCCGCCGGGCGCAGTGCCCGCATCGACTTCCGCATCACCGGAGGCCCCGACGGTGGGTCGGACACCTACGCCGTGGTGGTCCAGGACGGCGAGTGCACCATCGACAAGCACCCCACGGCGGCGCCGGACCTGTCGCTGATGATGGGTCCCGCGGAGTTCCTGGGGCTCATCACCGGCGCGGGCAACCCGGCGATGATGTTCATGATGGGCAAGATCAAGGCCCGCGGCGACGTGGGCCTGGCCACCGGCCTCGCGAACTGGTTCGAGTCCCCCCGCTGACCCCGCGACAAGTTTCTCGCCGCAGGCGAGAAACCCGTCCGTCGCCTCGGAACGGTTCCGGTGCGTGGGCGGGGTTTCTCGCCGGAGGCGAAAAACCCGTTCGGGGAACGGGCTTGACCCTCACGCGGCGTGAGGCGTCACGGTGGTGACATGACCACGACGCGCCAGCACACTGACCGTGTGGAGCTCACCGTCGGGCAGGTGGCCGAGACCTTCGGCGTCACGGTGCGCACGCTGCACCACTACGACGAGGTCGGCCTCGTCGTCCCGAGCGAGCGCACGCACGCCGGGTACCGCATCTACACCGACGCGGACCTGTCCCGGCTCTCCACGGTCGTCACGTACCGCCGGCTCGGCCTTCCCCTCGACGAGGTGCGGGCCCTGCTCGACGGTGACGGCAGCGCCCTGGAGCACCTGCAGCGGCAGCGCGCCGCGGTCGTGTCCCGGCTGGGTGAGCTCGAGGAGCTCGTCACGGCCATCGACCGAGCACTGGAGAGAGAGATGAACGAGCAGCCCGCCACCACCGAGGATCTCAAGGAGCTCTTCGGCAAGAGCTACGACGAGGAGTACCAGGCCGAGGCGCAGGAGCGCTGGGGCGAGAGTGACGCCTGGACGCAGTCGCAGGCCCGGACCAGCAGGTACACCAAGGCCGACTGGGCCGAGGTCAAGGAGGAGCAGGACGCGGTCAACGCCGCCCTCGTCGCCGCCCTGGAATCCGGGGAGCCGGCGACGTCGGAGGCCGCGATGGATGCCGCGGAGGCCCACCGCCGCCACATCCACGACCGCTTCTACGACGTGTCCCACGACTTCCACCGGGGCCTTGCCGACATGTACCTGGCCGACCCGCGGTTCACGAAGACCTACGAGGACCTCGCGCCCGGGCTGGCGCAGTACGTGCACGACGCCGTGCACGCGAACGCCGACCGGCACGAGGCGGGCTGACCGCCGCGACGACCGCCGACGCGAGGGGACGGTCGTCGGGTGCTGCCCCTAGGCTGGCGCCGTGACCGGATCCGACGGGGTGTTCATCGCCTTCGAGGGCGGGGACGGGGCCGGCAAGTCCACGCAGGTCTCCCTCCTCGCCGAGGCGTTGCGTGCCCGGGGGCGGACCGTCGTCGTCACCCGACAACCCGGCGGCACCGACCTCGGCGCCGCCATCCGCGACCTCGTCCTGCACGGCGACCACGTCTCGCCGCGGGCCGAGGCGCTGCTGTTCGCCGCCGACAAGGCGCACCACGTCGACCAGCTCGTACGTCCGGCCCTCGCGCGCGGGGAGGTCGTGCTCACGGACCGGTACACCGACTCCTCGGTCGCCTACCAGGGCGCCGGCCGCGACCTCGGCGCCGCCGAGGTCCACGACCTGCAGATGTGGGCGGTCGACGACCTCGTCCCCGACCTCACCGTCGTCGTCGATGTCGCCCCCGAGGTGGGCCGCAGGCGCCGCGGCGACACCCATGACCGGCTGGAGTCCGAGGCCGACGCCTTCCACGCGAGCATCCGGCAGCACTTCCTCGCGATGGCAGCCGGGCACCCCGAGCGCTACCTCGTGCTGGACGGCACCGATGACCCGGCCGCCCTGCACACCCAGGTCCTCGACCGGCTCGAGCGCAGCGGGCTGGTCGGGCCCGGGGCTGCGGTGGCGCCGTGAGCGTCTGGCGCGACGTCGTCGGCCAGGAGCGCGCCGTCGAGACCCTCGAGCGGGCGGTCGCCGACGAGTCCGCGATGACGCACGCCTGGCTGTTCACGGGCCCGCCGGGATCGGGCCGGTCCACCGCCGCCCGCGCCTTCGCCGCCGCGCTGCTGTGTCCTCGGGGCGGGTGCGGTGAGTGCAAGGAGTGCCGTACCGCCATCGAGGGCAGCCACGCCGACGTCGACCTCATCGCAACCGAGGGCCTGTCGATCAAGGTCGAGCAGGCACGCGACCTCGCCGCGCTCGCCGCGCACCGGCCGTCGGTGGGGCGCTATCGCGTCATCGTCGTCGAGGACGCCGACCGTCTCACCGAGCGCGCCGCCGACGCCCTGCTCAAGGCTCTCGAGGAGCCGGCCCCCCGCACGGTGTGGATGCTGTGCGCCCCGTCGGTCGAGGACGTCATCATCACGCTGCGCTCGCGCTCGCGGCACATCCGGCTGCGCACCCCGTCGGTGGAGTCGGTGGCCGACCTGCTCGTACGCCGCGACGGCGTCGACCACCCGATGGCGCTCTACGCCGCGCGGGCCGCCCAGTCGCACGTGGGTCTGGCCCGCCGGCTCGCCCGCGACGAGCACGCCCGCATCCGCCGCCACGACGTCATCTCGATGGCCACCGCCATCACCGGGGTGGGCGAGGCGATGGGGGCCGCCGCCGACCTCGTGAAGATCGCCGACGAGGAGTCGAGGGCGGCGTCGGGGGAGCGCGACGCCGCCGAGCGCACCCGGCTGCTCGAGGTGCTCGGGGCCGACCCGACGGCCCGCACCCAGCCGCCCCACGTGCGCTCGCAGCTGAACGCGCTGGAGCGGGAGCAGAAGTCACGGGCGACGCGCTTCACCCGCGACGTCCTCGACCGTGCACTCGTCGACCTCCTCTCGGTCTACCGCGATGCCCTCGTGCTGCGTACCGGGGCGGGGTCTGCGCTCGTCAACGAGGACAGCCGGCAGGTGGTCACGCGCCTCGCAGAGGTGTTCGAGGCCGAGCAGCTGCTGCGCGCCATGGACGCGATCGGGCTGGCCCGCGAGCGGATCGGTGCCAACGTCTCCCCCCAGCTGGCGCTCGAGGCGATGACCCTCGACCTGCGGCTTCCTCGGTGATGACATCGTGACCTCGCGCTGAGGGGATTCCCCAGCACGCTCGCTTAGTGTGCCCCGCATGAGCCGTCGCCTCGCCGCCGTCGCGGGGCTCACCGCTGTCCTGACGGCGCTCGCCGGCTGCGCGATCGTCGACGAGGTCCGCGACAGCGTGGGGCCGCGGCCATCGATCCCGGTGACCCCGCAGAGCCCCCCGCCGGGCTCCGAGGCCCTGGCCCGCTTCTACACCCAGCACCTGACGTGGACGGACTGCTCCGGTGCCGAGTGCTCGACCCTCACCGTTCCCGTCGACTACGCCGCACCGGACGGTGCAACCATCGACCTGGCCGTCGTCCGCGTCCTCGCCCGCCGCCCGTCGAAGCGGATCGGCTCGCTCGTCGTCAACCCCGGCGGCCCCGGTGCGTCGGGTGTCGACTACGCGCGGGCCGCCGACGTCATCGTCGGACGCGGCGTGCGGAACGCGTACGACGTCGTCGGTTTCGACCCTCGGGGTGTCGACCGGTCCGCACCCATCGACTGCCTCAGCGACAGCGAGCTCGACACGTTCCTCGGCGCCGACCCCACCCCTGACGACCCGGCCGAGGAGAAGGCGTACGCCGCTCGGGCGGCCGGGTTCGCCGGCGCCTGCGGCGCCAACGCCGGGCCCCTGCTCGCGCACGTCTCGACCGAGGAGGTCGCCCGTGACCTCGACGTCCTGCGCGCCGCGCTCGGCGAGAAGAAGCTCACCTACCTCGGCAAGTCCTACGGCACCCTGCTGGGCGCCACGTACGCCGACCTGTTCCCCGACACGGTCGGGCGCTTCGTGCTCGACGGCGTCGTCGCCCCCGACCTGACCTCGGAGGAGGTCAACGTCGGGCAGGCCGAGGGCTTCGAGCAGGCCACGAGGCGCTGGGCGGCGTACTGCGCCGGCCAGGGCGACTGCCCGCTCGGGACGACGGTCGATGAGGTGATGCAGGGCCTGCGCGACTTCCTGGCCCGTCTGGACACCGCGCCGATCGCGCGGACGGGAGACACCTCGCTCCCGGCGGTGACGGAGGGATGGGCATCGCTGGGGATCGCCAAGGCGATGTACTCGACGTCCCTGTGGCGCCCGCTCGTCGACGCGATGACCGACGCGATGGCCGGGGACGGGACCGCGCTGATGCTGCTCGCGGACCAGTACGCCGGCCGCAACCCCGGCGGTACCTACTCGGGCAACATCATGGAGGCGATCCACGCGGTCAACTGCCTCGACCAGGCCGAGTCGTCGTCGATCCCCGAGCGCGAGGCGATGGCCGATGCCGCGGCGGAGGTGGCCCCCACCTGGGGCCGGTACCTCACCTGGAGCTCCCTGCCCTGCGGCTTCTGGCCGGTGGGGCCTTCGCGGGAGCCGCACGAGGTCCACGCCGCCGGCGCGCCACCCATCGTCGTGGTCGGCACCACCCGCGACCCGGCGACGCCCTACGAGTGGGCGGTGCGCCTGCACGACCAGCTCGACAAGGCCTCGCTCATCACCTACGACGGCGACGGCCACACTGCGTACACCAGGTCCGACGAGTGCGTCGACGACGCGGTCGACGGCTTCTACCTCGACGGCACCGTGCCGAAGGACGGGCTGCGCTGCTGAGGGGCACCCCGTACCGGCCGGCCCGGACCGGATTCGCGGACGCCACGCCTCACTCCCTATACTCGCCGGGTGCCCGGCCCGGCCGGACCTGCCGCCTTAGCTCAGTCGGCCAGAGCGATTCACTCGTAATGAATAGGT
>CAVSBW010000002.1:0-828904 GCA_963726295.1 uncultured Actinomycetota bacterium | reverse complement strand
GCGGGACCTCGACCTCGAGCGGCTCCGAACACTCTTCGCTCCCCTTGCCCGCCGCAACGGACTCAAGAAGGGCGATGGCGCCGCCCTGCTGGATCGGCTGATGGAGATCGCAGGTATCGATCCGGAGGCGGTCGCGCGCCGAGTCGCCGCCGACGCGTCGATCGGCTCTCGGGTCGCTGCGAGCTACGTCGATGGCCTCAGCCAGGAGGATATCGCTCGGCTCGTCATGACTCCCGAGATGCAACAGATCATGCGCTCGATCCAAGAGTCGATCGCCGCAACAGTCCGGAGTTCAATGGCTCCTCAGCTCGCCGACATCAACGTAAGTATGGAGCGCGTAAGCGCCGAGATGGTCAGGAACGCAGGTCTCGACGAGGTCGCGCGCCGAATCTCAGCACAGCTCGTCAACAGCGAGGTCATGGAGAAGATCAGCCGCGGATGGGGCGCTGCCCTGAACGAAAGCATGGCGGTCAAGCCGGAGACGCTCACGGCCATTCGTGAGGCGCAGAAGGCGGTCATGGGTGGCTGAGCCCGAGCCCTACTCCACTGCGCGCGGCGTCGAGAGCGCGATCAAAGACGCCGCGAAGAGGGCAGCTGCTGCCGATCCTTCGCTCGACGTCAACAAACGGATCCAGCTGGAGTACTTCAACCGCTTCCTGAGCCGGGTGTTCTCCGGGGCCGAGGATTCCGAGTGGGTGCTGAAGGGTGGCACGGGCATGCTCGCGCGAGTGCCGTCGACTCGCGCGACTCGGGACATCGACCTTTACCGCCGTGGATTCACTCTCAGCCAAGCTCTCGACGACCTGATCCGCCTGGCGGAGGTCGACCTTGGCGACCACTTCAGGTTCCAGTACGTCAGCCACACCGAGTCGATCGGCAACGACACCCAGCCCTACACCGAGGGCTACCAGGTCAGGTTCGACATCCTCGTCGGACTTAGCAGCAAGGGCTCGCTGCAGGTAGACCTCGCCGTCGGTACCGGGATCACCGGGGAGGTCACCACGACCGACCCGGCGAACGCACTGGAGCTGCCGCGCCTCGTCAGCCATCAGTACCGCCTCTACCCCGTCGTCGACCAGATTGCCGACAAGGTCTGCGCGACCATGGCCGACTACAACGAACGCACGTCGACTCGCGAGAAGGATCTCGTCGACCTTGTTGTGTTCGCGACCACGCAGGACATCGACGGCACCGCGCTGCGAGTCGCCACCGTCACGGAGGCGCGCCGACGCCAGATGGAGCCGTTCGACAGTTTCGCGGCGCCCTCCACGTGGGGAGCCGGCTACGCGAAACTGAGTAAGCCTGTCCCCCACTGCGCCGACTACCGCACCGTGGGCCTCGCCACGGATCTCGCGAAGCGCCTCATTGATCCCGCGCTATCCGGCGATGCCGACGACAAGACGTGGTCGCACGCAACGCTGGCCTGGATATAGGCCAGTCGTCAGAGCGCCTACCCGTCTTGCCGGGCGACCTTCTCCAGCTGGTCGAGCGCATTCGCGGCGCGGCGCCGGATCGTCCGGGCCGCGAGCGTGTGATCCTCACTAATCAACTGGGAGACCGACGGTGTGGTCAGGCCAGCCCGGCCACGCCGAATGGGTGCATCCGCAAGGTTGGCCGCGACAGCGAGATCCAGGAGCAAGCCGCGGTCCTGGTCGGACAGCGATCCTGAGTCGAGAGCCCGTCGAAGAAGCTCGCTGAGCTGCTCCCGTGGCTCCTGAGCGTCCGGTTCCTCGGCCGGCATTATCTCGTCGTACCGATCGATGAGGACCGCGTAAGTAGCTGTGTGGTGAGCGTCGGGGGCGGCCCTTCGCGCCGATCCACGCCTGCCTGTTGGTCCTGAAGGACCGGCATCTGGGGTGGACAAGAGTGGACCTGAACCTCCTCTGGGATCGCACGTAGAGCGCACGTTCGCCGCTCTGTTCGAGCGTCTAGCGGCATCGGCGCAGGTCAGGGGCTCGCGGCGACCTATCCGGGGAGCGCTTGTAAACACCGCGGCGCCAGCGCCCGTCGCTCGGCAGTTCCACCCGCATCTTTCGACGGGCAGCCCGTCACGCGGGGAAGGGAATCGCCGCGGCCGTCCGGACACTGGCCTGCCCGGGTTCCCGGTGTCATCGGAGTCCGGTCCCTGAGGACATCGACGTGCTGGCCGTGGAGACATCGGACGCAGACGTTCTCGACGAGGTGGCGCAGGCCGCGGGGGAGCGGCTCGGCCGCGAGGTGAACGTGCGCCGGGTACGTCCTGCGGTTTGGGATGCCGCCGACACTGAGCCCTTCAAGGCCACCGTGATGTCCCGGCCGATCGTTGCCGTGATCGGCGGTGACGGCCCATAACCCGCTGGGCGGTGGACGGGAGGCGGAAACGCTACGCGTCGTGCGAGGTGAGCCATCCCAGGGCGCGCTGTGCCGCGGCTTCGTGTGTTGCGTCGAGCAGGCGGAGACGTTCGGCGATCACGTGATCGTCGACAATCCCGGCGCCCAACAGCGCCTCGACGAACCGGGTGTCCTTTCCGCGAAGGGCCGCGAGCTTGGCGACACAGAGGTCCTGCGGCTCGAGGCACCATCCGGTGAACCGCGGGTCGCCGCCAGGTGCGGTGGTGTTGTCGTTCTCGACCCGCACCAGCCGGTCGCGCCAGCCTGACGGCAGTACGGCAGTGACGAGACTGACGCCGTCGATGCCGTAGCCATGGAGCTCCTCGACGGGCGACCACTCGCCAGCGACGCCTTCGATCAGGTCGGCGAGGTGGCTCGTGTCCTCCTCGTCCGCGGCGATGGGAAGAATGTCCACCGGCCCGGGCCGGCCGGTGGCTGGGCAGCCCGCTCGGCCTGGCCTGGCGGCTGCAGCGCTGGAGCCTGCTCGGCTGGGCCCTGGGCTTCGCCCTGCTGGGCGCCGTGCTGGGCTCCATCGCGGGCAGCGTCGAGCAGCTGCTCGACGACCCGGCCACCGCGGACCTGCTGCGCGGCCTCGGCGGGAACCAGGGGACGCTGACCGAGGTCTTCCTCGCCGCCGAGTTCTCCTTCGCGGTGTGGGCGCCGCCGCCTACGGGATCGCCTCGACGCTCCGGCTGCGCGGCGAGGAGCGGGACGACCGGGCCGAGCCGGTCCTCGCCACCGCGACCAGTCGCCGCCGGTTGCTGGGCAGCCATCTCGTCATCGCCTTGGCCGGCACGGCCGGTCTGCTGCTCGTCCTCGGGACCTCGGGCGGGCTGGTCCGGGCGCTGGCGCTCGGCGACGGCGACCAGATCGCCCGGCTGACCGGGGCCGCACTGGCGCCCCTACCCGCCGTCTGGGTCTGCGTCGGGCTGACCGTGCTCGTCTTCGGTCTCGCCCCCCCGGTACACCTCGCTGGCCTGGGCGGCCCTGGTCGCCTTCCTCGTCATCGGCGAGTTCGGGGCGTTGCTCGGGCTGCCCGGCTGGCTGCGGGACGCCTCCCCGTTCACGCACCTGCCGCGGCTGCCCGGCGGCGCGGTGACCGCCGCCCCGCTGCTCGCCCTGGCCGCGGCCACGGTGCTGCTCATCGGGTCGGGGTCGATCTCGTTCCGGCGGCGCGACCTCACCTGACCCCCGGCCTCCCCACCCGGCCTCCCCCACCCGCTGCATGCTGGGGGTGGCCGGGGTCACCGGGCGAGGATGTGCTCGACGATCCGGTCCGGGTCGGCCGTGGCGTCGACGACGAGCGTGGCAGCGGCCCGCAGCGGGGCGTCGCGCTCGTCATGCATCACCCGCAGCAGGTCGACGGGCTCGCCGGTGAGCCAGGGCCGGGGCGGGTCACGGCGCACCCGATCGGCCAGGACGGCGTCCGGGGCCGCGAGGTAGACGAGCAGGCCGGAGTCGCCGAGCGGGGCGAGGTCGTCTGGACGGTCACCGGTGCTCGCCGGCACCCCGGCGAAGAACGAGCCGGGCCGGGCGGCGAGGTACTCGACGTAGCGGTGCTCCCAGTCGTGCAGCAGGGTGCCGCCGCGGCGGGAAAGCTCCACCGTCGGCTCCCCGGCCAACCCGGCGATGGTGGCGTCGTTGTCGACGT
Source organism: uncultured Actinomycetota bacterium (assembly GCA_963726295.1). GTDB lineage: Bacteria > Actinomycetota > Actinomycetes > Actinomycetales > Dermatophilaceae > DASSQJ01. The sequence goes on along the minus strand of CAVSBW010000002.1, from coordinate 824,883 downwards.
AGTCGCAGCCCAGCCGGGCCGCCAGCCGGCGGCCCCGGTGCTCTTGCCGCTGGCCATCAGGCCGACGAGGAAGACCCGCTCCACCGTGCCGTCCTACCACGTGGACCGACCCGGTGCCGGTCCGGCCGCAGCCGTCCGGCACCGGGCGGGCGCCAGCCCTGGGTCATCGGTCGCTAGGCAAGATCGTTGTCGACGCAGGCGCCGCTCGGGCAAGAGGGGTCAAGGCCGGGAGGACAACAGTGCGGTGACGCTGTCCGGGCGAGGCTGGAGCGTCAGCGACCGGAAGGGGACGTCATGCCCGAGCGTGGCCCAGCCCCGGCCCCGCCGCGCCGTGACCGCCCGGCGACGGCCGACCGCGACCCGGCGGCAGATGGTCCGGCGGCGCGTGGTGCGGCGGCAAGTGGCGCGGCGGCACGTGGCCCGGGCAGGCCCGGCCCGCAGGGGCCCGCCCGACCCGTGGTCGGCACCCTGGCGGCGGAGCTGGCCCGCGGCGTGCCGGGGTTGCACCGGGCGCGCCCGGCCGCCGACGGCTCGCGCGCCGAACGGGCCGGGGCGGACGCCGTCACAATCGGCGACACCATCTCGATCGCCGACCGGCCCCGGACCGGGCCGGAGACCCGTCGCCTGCTCGCGCACGAACTCGTACACGTCGCCCAGCAGACGTTGCCCGGCCGCCGACCGAGCCCCGCCGGTCAGCAGGGCACTGACCAGGCACCCGCAGACCAGGAGCCTGCCGAGGAGGAGGCGCAGCGCCTCGGCCCGGACCTGGCCGCGGGGCTGACCACCGCACCGCGGCAGCGGGTGCCGTTCGGCGTGCTCCAGCGCGGCGACGACGACGTCTGCCTGCCCCCCGACCCGGACGCGCCCCGGGCCACTTTCGTCCTGGACCCGGCCCTGGGCGCCGTCGACGTCCCCGACCACGTCACGTTGCAGGTCCGGATCGCTGCCGCCGGGACCGGGGCCGACCGCTACCTGGAGCTGGACCGGCCGGTGCTCGACGCCACCCGGATCGCCGTGTTCGCCGTCCCCCGATGGGCGGTGTACGACGACCCGGCGGCCGCGGCGGAGGCGACCGGCAGCGATCCGACGCGCTCGGTGGAACTCGTCGTGGGACAACGGGTCTGGACCGCCGGTGGCGCCTTCACCGTGACCGGGTTGACCCAGGACGCCGTCCTGGCGGGCGAGCCGACGCCGGACGCGGTGGCGGCGACCGCGGTGGTCGCCGTCCAGCTGCCCGACTCGCTGCTCCTCGTCGACGCCGGGACGCAGGGCGCCGACGAGGCCCTCGCCGACGCGATGGCCCGGGAGGTGGCCTTCCGGCTCGGCGCCGTCTGCGGGGCAGGCCCGCTCGTCGTCGACGAGGCGGTGCTGCTGCCCGGTGCCCCGCAGGGCCACCTGCTGCCCCAGCTGGCCCGGTACGTCGCCGTCGGGCGGGTGCGTGCCACCTTCGACGACACCGACGGCCGCGACAGCCGCACGCTGGCCGCGGTGACGCAGGCCCAGGCCGCTTTCCGCGAGGGGCTGGTCGGGGAACTGCGCGCGGGCCTGACGGCGGGGCGGGACGCCTGGGAGGCCACCCAGCCGCTGGCCCTGACCCGGGCCGGACGCGAGGAGCGCTGGGAGCGGCACCTCGAGCACGAGGTGGCCGTGGCCATCGGCGCGCTGCCGCAGACCACCCCGGCCGGGCTCACCGAGACCTGGCCAGGCGTCGCCGGTCCGGACGCGGCAGCACCGTCGGGATCGGCGGCGGAGGCGGCGTCCGGAGCGGGGGCCGGCGAGGCCGAGGTGCTCGACCTCACCGACCTGGAGTGGCAGGCGGCCCCGGACGGCGTCCTCGCCCTGCAGGACGGCGACCGCCTGCACTTGCTCAACGCCTCCGCCGTCCTGCTCGTCCCCAGGCCCCGCCCGCTCGGCGACGTCACCGCCCCGGGGCTGCGCCGCAGCGGGCCGACCGGGCCGGCACCCGTCGGTTCCCGCGCCCCGACACCGTGGCTGGGCACCCCCGCCATCGGCAAGGGCGCCTTCGTCGTCGCCCGCACCCGCCTCGGCCTGGGGTTCGTCGTCGACGCCGGGGGGTCGCCGAGGCTGCTGACCGGCGAGGTGCTGCGCACCTTCATCGTGGGGATGGGGGTGTCCAGCCTGGACGGGGCCCTGGTCACCCACGGGCACGCCGACCACGTGAGCCGGGTCCTCGACGTCATCGCCGCCCACGACATCCGCGCGGAGCGGCTGCTGCTCTCCCGCAGCTGGGTGGGCATGCGCGGGCCGCTCGGCGACGTCGTCGACGCGTTGCGCACGACCACCGACGCGCGGCTGCGCGGCCTGGGCTACGGCCCGGCGTGGGAGCCCGGCCTCGCCATGGAGGGCACCGGGGTCACCGAGGTGCCGGTCCGGGTGGGCGGCCGCGAGGTGCGGGTGCTGGCCCGCGGCGAGGTCCAGCAGGACTTCCGCGAGGGCGGTCACCCCCGGCACCGGATCGACTCGGCCAGCCTGCTCTACCTCTTCGGCAACGAGACCTCGGGCCACCGCACCCTCGTCCTCGGCGACGTGCGCGGCGGGGACATCTCGGCCTTCCACGACGAGATGGGTGCGGAGCGGTTCCGGGCCGCGATGCGCGGCGTCCGGGTCGTCGTCGGGTTCGGCCACCACTTCAGCGACGTGGCCGGCAAGGAGCGGTCCAGCCGGGGCGGCGCCGACGTGGCCGGGCTGGAGCTGCTCTTCAAGGAGCTCGTCGTCCAGAACGGGGAGCTGACCATCGTCATCCAGAGCACCGAGCAGTTCTCCTTCGGCGCCGACCCGGCCTCGGCCAGGGCCCGGGCGCTGCTGGACTTCTGCACCCGGCTCGGGGCCAGGGTGGTCTTCGCCGACCGGCCGGCGGCCGGCAGCACCGGGACCGGGCTGCTCCAGTCCGACCTCGGCCTGGGCCTGTCCGGCACCGGGGTCACCCAGCACACCGCCGAGCCCCGGGTGGCGGCCGCGCTGGAACGGCTGCAGGTGCTCCGGGAGGCCCGGCGGACGCTCGCCGAGGACCCGGAGCTGGGCCGACGCTCGCTGCGGTCGACCACCCCGGCCGCCGAGCTGGTCACCGGGCTGGACGGCGAGATCGCCAGGCTGGAGGCCGTCCTGCACGACCTCGTCGGGCGGGCCGCCGCCGACCTCTACGACCAGCGGGGCGAGGCCACCGAGGCCGCCCGGCAGGCCTTCCGCGCCGAGCGCGAACGCTCCGGACGGTCCCTGGAGCAGCTCGACGCCGAGCTCGCCCGACGCGGTCCGATCGAGGCCGCGATCCCCGCCGACGTCGAGCGGGGGCTGCGGGCCGCCGTCCGGCACGGCTCCACCCTCAGCGTCGAGGCCGAGCTGCTCTCCACCCCCCGGGCCGCGACCGAGGCGGTGGCCGAGCTGCCGCCGGCCCGGCGCCGCGCGATCGAGGAGCAGTACCGGGCGTTGGAGGAGGTCGGCGGCGACCTGGCCGGCGAGCACGTCCCGGCGGGCCGGCGCGCCGAGATCATGGCCCAGGTGCAGCTGCTGCGCGCCGAGCTGCTCGCCGCCGGGGTTGAGCTGCCCGCCGAGCGGCGCGGCGCGGTCGAGGCCGAGCTGCGCCGCTTCGACGGGGTGCTCGACGCGCTCGGCGAGGGCGCCGAGGTGCACGAGGTGCAGCGCCGGGCCGCCGACGGCACGATCAGCCGCACCGAGTACCGGCTGGTCCCGCGGCAGGACGCCGTCGACCGCGCCTTCGGCCGGGTCGGCCAGGGCTTCGGCGCCATGATGATTTCCCACAGCTTCCACGGCCTGGCCGGCGCCGCCCAGGGGCTGGCCACCGGCCAGCAGACCGTCCCGGAGGCCCTGCTGCGCGGGGTGCATGACGCCTGGGGCCTGCACGCCGGCGTCCGGATGCTGCGGGTGCAGCACGTCGGCATGGGCGAGTTCGTGGCGATGGCCGTCATCGAGTTCGGGGCCGTGCTGGCCGCCGACCACGCCAGCACCGAGCAACGGGACTTCCTGCTAGCGCGCACCGCGCTGCATAGCACCGTCAACCTGCTGTGCATGCGCCTCGGGATGGGCATCACCGCGTGGGGTTCGCGACTGCCGCACCCCTGGGCCAAGGGCGCGGTGATGGGGCTGGGCCTGGCCGTGACCCTCGGCGGCGAGTGGGCGCTGCGCAAGCTCGACCTGGACGACGACCTGGAGCGCTGGACGGCGTTCGCACCGTCCGAGGTCACCGAGGTCCACCAGCGGATCGACGCCACGCTGGGCGAGTACCGGATGGCGCTGGGCGCCGAGGCGCTGGCCCGCCGCGACCTGGACTCGCTGGGCGCGGCCGGGGCCGGGTCGCCGTCGCGGCTGCGCGCGGCGGCCGGACGCGCCGTGGAGAGCCACCGGACCAGGGCCCGCCAGCGCGAGAGCCAGCTGATGACCCTGTTCGAGGACGCCTACGACCGGGCCCGGACCTCCTATGTCGGCCTGCAGGCGCTGGACGCCCTGGCGAGCCAGTTCGCCGCCCTGCGCCACGCCGCGCTCGGCAACGACCCGGCGCACGACGCCCTCCAGCGCCGCTTCCTGGAGCTGGACGACCGGCTCGGTCTGGACGGCATGTCGCCGACCGCGGTTCGGGCGATGGAGCAGTGGAGCGAGCTGGACGGCAAGCTCTCGGAGCTGTCCGGGACCCTCTCGGAGACGTCGCCGGACTGGCAGGACCTGTTCGAGGAGCTCGACGAGTGCCAGCAGATGCTGGCCAACGCCCGGTACCGGATCGACCCGGCCCGGGCCGGGTACCGCGGGCAACCGCTCATCTCGCCGCGCTCACCGGCCTGGGGTGCCTACACCGAGCGGCTGGCCACCGCCGACCGCCGGCTCGCCGCCCTGCTGGCCCGCATCGCCCGGCTGAGCGGGGTGCCGGCGAGCCCGGCCGGCGTCGACGGCGCCCGGTTCGCCGGACTGGCCACCGCCGAGGTGGACCCGCGGGCGTCCCTGGGCCGGCTGCAATCGATGCGCGAGGCCTACGACGACCGGGTGCACGAGGCGGTCGCCGCGGTGCCCGAGCTCGCCGCCCAGGGCACCTGGGCCGACCCGACCACCCTGGCCGGCCGCAGCGCCGCCGCCCACCGCGACCACCCCGGGACCTTCCACCGGCTCCGCCTGGCCGAGCTCGGCCTGCGCCTGGCGATCGGGCAGGCCCGGTCCGCCGCCCGGACGGCGTCCGGCGTCGAGGACGCGGTGGCCGCCCTGATCCAGCGGGAGACCAGGGCCGCGGAGGAGGCGATCACCGCGCGCCGCGAGACGCACGGGGTGCTGCTGCCCGACGAGGTGGACGCCGAGCTGACCACCCGGCGCGGCCTCGAGGCGATGCGGCTGGCCGTCGAGCTCGACCAGGCCTTCCCCGGCGCCGCCGGCCCGGCCGCCGGGTCCCCGGGGCGAGAGGAACTGACGGCGGAGGAGCTCGAGGTGCTGCACCGCGGTGACCTCAGCGGCTGGGGCGGGCGGATCTCGACCACGCAGGCCCAGCTCGATGCGGCCTGGGAACGGCTCGCCCCGATGCGGTCCCAGGCCCTGACCGACCCGATGCCGGACCCGTTCGCCGACGACTACCTGGCGCAGTGGAACGCGCTGGACCGGCCCGAACGGCGACTGGCCAGGGTCGTCGGCCCGACGTTCTGGACCCTGGACACGGACTGGATCGACACCACCGACGAGCACACCCTGCGGGCCGGCGAGGTCCTGGTCGTCGTCCCGATCCTCGCCGACACCGAGCTCGCCCCGAAGCACTGGTACTCGTTCTCCTCCACCTTCGTCCGGGCGATCCCGATCAGCCGGGACGCGGTGGCGCGCTTCGGACGGCGTCCGGTCTACCTCGCCGGGGGCGACCTGCGGTACCTGCGGCCCGAGGAGCTCGGGGCCGAGCGCCCCGCGGCTCGGGCGACCGTCCCGTGAGCCCGAGCAGCTGCGACCCCGGCGGCAACGACCCGGTCAGACGCGACGGGTCTCGATGGTGAACCCGACCGCGCGCAGCCGGTCGGCCAGCCGCTCGCCGAAGGCGGTCGCCGGGGTCAGCACCCCGGCGGCGTCCGGCAGGTCGTCACCGGCCAGGGCGAGCGCGCTCTCGGCCAGCATCGCGCCGGTACCGCCGAACCCCGGGTCGAGGTCGGCGCCGAAGCGGGTGGCGTACGTGGCGCCGGTGGCCGTGTGGGCGCGGACCTCGACGAGGAAGGCGCCGGCCGCCACGGCCTCCTCGGTGGGGCCCTCGCCGGGTGCCGGCAGCACCCGGTCGAGCAGCGGCCGGGTGACCGGCAGCGCCAGTCCCACCCCGAGCCCGGCCGACCCCGCGGTGACGGCGGCCGCCCGCAACGCGCCGAGCGGGCCGCGGCCGGTGTCGCTGACCTCGTCGTAGCGGAAGTCGAGGCCGTAGGCACCGCCGAGCAGCCGGTACGAGCGGCGCACCACCTGCCGGTTGAAGGCGGCCTCCGTGGCGTCCGCCGACCCGGCCGATCGGGACGCCGCGGGCCGCCGTCCAGCCCAGCCGTTCGAGGGCGCCGAGCGGGCCGGGCAGCGTGGCGGCGGGCGGTGCCGGGGTGTGACGCGGCTGCTCGAACCCACTCGGCGTCAACGTGTTCGGTTCGCCAGCGCCCGGCGCAGAGACGGGTCGGCCGCGGCGGCGGTGGCCGTCATCCGGATCGTGTCGATGGTCCCGCCGCCGAACCCGCCGCGCATCCGCAGCACGTGCAGCACCGTCTCGGTGAGCGCGTCGCCGCCGTCGGCGGCCGCGGCCTGCGCGGTCAGCCACACCGCCGGGTCCGAGGGCACCGAGTCGAACCCGCGGGCCGGCACGATCCGGACGCCGCGCTCGCGCGCCTGCTCGTGGTGCACCTCGATGACGTCCCGGACGAACAGGGACTCCCCGGTGATGTCGGCGTAGTGGGTGCCGGCAGCGGCGCAGGCCGCGACCAGGGCCCGGCCGTACCGGGCGAACGGGCCCACGGTGGTGGCCACCACCCGGGCCCGCGCGGCCAGGTCGGCCGCCGCGGCGGCGTCCGTGACGTCGGCGACCACCTGTGGCCAGTGCAGCGCCGGGTGCTCACCGCCGAGGCGGCGCAGCAGCCACTGCGGCAGGTCGGCCAGCCGCTCGGCCGACCGGCCGACCAGGGCCACCCGCAGCCCGGGCGCGCGTGCGCGGCCAGGTGGGCGGCCGTGTAGCGGCCGGCGAAGCCGGTCGCCCCGACCAGGGCGATGTCGACTCCCGGTCCGGCCCCGGGACGGCGTCCGGTGTCGTGCTCATCCGCCGCATCCCCCGCACCCGGGCGAACATCGACCACATCGTCGTGTGTCCCAGCGGCGTGCTGGTCGTCGATGCCAGCGCTACAAGGGCCGACCCCACCTACGGATCGACGGCGGCATCTTCCGCGAAGGACCGAGCGGCTCCTCACGGATCGCGCGACTGCACCAAGCTGGTGGACGGCATCCTGAAGCAGGTCGAACGTGTCCAAGCCGCGACCGGAGATAACAATCAGCCACCCACGCGCGGCTTCCTGTGCTTCGTCGACGCCGACTGGCCCTTGATCGGCGGAGCGTTCTCCACCCGCGGAGTTGGGGTGCTCTGGCCGAAGAAGCTGGCGTCGCTGATCGCGCAACCTGGCGGACTTGAAGTAGAGCAGATCGACGCCATCCACCGCCGTCTCGGGGGCGCTTTTCGCACAGGCATCCCCGTCCGGCTCTCAGGCGTTGGTCGGGACCCTCGCAGGTACGCCGTTCGGGGCCCGCGACCTCGCCGACCGCGCGAGGCTGACGAGCTGGGCGGAAGGTGCCACCCCGAGCTCGCGCTGGAGCAGCTCGCCGTACGTCGCCAGTGTCCGCCGGGCGTCCACCCAGTTGCCCTCGGCCAGGTAGGCCTCGATGAGCGTGCGTTGCGCGCTCTCCCGCAGCGGCTCGGACTTGATGGCGGAAAGCGCGGCCTCGACGGCGTCGGCGTGCCGCCCCGCGGAGGACAGCAGCCGGCTCTGCGCCTCGAGGGCGTGGAGGGTCCGCTGTCGTAGGCGCTCCCGTTCGAGGATGGTCCAGTCGTCGTACCAACCGGGGAGCAGGTCGAGGGCATCCGGCTCGAGGTCGAGTGGCTCGAGGTCGAGGACCGTGGCTCGTCCGGAGATGACCCGGTCGGCCCATCCCACGAGCTCGTGGACGTCGACGGCGACGCCCTCGTCGAGGCAGAGGGACCACTTGTCGCAGTACAGGACCTCGATGCCGGCCCCCCGCAGCCGCCACAGGGCGGATCGCAGGTTGCCGGCGGCTCGGTCGTCGCTGCCCACGGGCCACAGCGCGCCGGCCACGTGCCGGCGTTCGACCCGCCCCCGCCGCAGGGCGACGAAGGCGAGCAGTCTCTTGCTGCCCTCGGGCACGCAGAGGTGGCTGTCGCCAACCGAGACGTACGGACCACCGAAGAGGTGGACGGTGGTCCCGAGGCAGTCCTCGGCGTGGTGGTCGGTCATCTCCCTCTCCTTCCCCCGGCCGGACTCCGACACAGTGGAACGAGGCGCCGGACCCCGTGGTTGATACGGGCGGGTATGAGATTTCGTGAGGCGGGACATGGCGGTCAGGGCTCCGTCAGCCCGGCGGGCTCGTGCGACCGAACGAAGTCGGCCACCGCGCGGATCGCCTGCTCCGCGTCCGCGTAGTGGCGCACGGAGGGCGGCATGGACGAGGTCAGGCCGCGGTGCAGGAAACGCTCCGTGGTCAGCGTGATGAGCAGCCGGTCCACCTCGGTCTCGATCCGGACGATGCAGACGCCGGTCCGGTCCTCGGGTCGGTGCGCGGGTCTCACGGCTACCGCCGCCGCGGCATCAGGGCGATGAGGTCGGGGCCGGTGACGCGCTCGGCGTAGATGCCGCCGATGACGCTCCCGCCCTCGTCCGGCCAGCACTCGGCGGCCAGGGCCCGGGCGCGCGCGGCGAGTGCCGGCTCGCGACCGGGGTCGGCCGTACCGATGACGACGTCGACGGTCGAGTAGTCGCCTCCGCCGTCCGCCTCCGCCCGGAGGGCGCGGAGGACCTCGGGGGCGTCGGCCGGCCTGAAGTCGGGCCCGAACCGCACCTCGATGAGCGGGGGCTCCTCGGCCAGCCCCTCGATCGTGCTTGCGTAGGCGGTTCGTGCCCGTGGGGCGGAGACGACGTGGACGAGCACCGGGACCGCCTCCACGGTGTCCGGGATCTCGTGGCCCTCGTCGGCTGGGACGACCTCGATGGGTCCGCTGTGGGTGTCCTGGGGCACGTGGGCGACACGGTCCCCCTCCAGCCGGGGAGCCCGGACAAAGACCACCCACGGGTAGTCCTGGGTGCGGACGGCCGGAAGGTCGGCTCCGATCGACGGGACGAGGACCTGGACGCGCGGTCTCAGGTCGGTCTCGAGGTCACCGGAGACGCGGCTCGACAGGGGGATCCGGTCCAGGTCGTGCGCCAGCTCGAGGGCGCTCAGCGCGACGTCGGCGGTGCACCGGCTGACGTCGAGGCGCACCGCTCCGCCGAACAGCGCGTCGAGCAGGGCGTGGTCCGACTCGTACTGCTCGGGACGGCTCCTCGGCCAGGGCAGAAAGCCGGCCGGCGGCAGCTCGACGAAGTGGTCCGGCAGGGGGTTCCCGGGCGACACCCCCACCTGCGAGAGCTGGTCCTCGAACTGGAGCACCTGGGCGGTGAAGACGTTCTCGGGCCGTCGCCCGAGGCGATGGACCCACGCCGCCTCCGGTGGGGTGTGGACCCGGTCGCGGCGGGCGCTCCAGACGTCGACGTACCAGGAGTCGCGCCGACGGACGAGGAGGCCGAGTGGCACGCCGGAGCTGCCGGGAGCGTTCGCCGGCGCCGGTGCGGACCACGGCCGGTCGGCGAGGCGCGGAATCACCGCCTCGGCGACCGTGGGGGTCGGCCAGGGGTCCCCGTCGCGCCGCTCGCGCTCGAACCAGGCGCTGGCCGCCGCGCTGACGAGGTGCGAGTGGTCCGCGCTGGAGGTGTCGAGGGTCTCCGGCCGCACCCGGAGGCGCACCGAGGTCTCGCTCCACACGGGGACGGAGGACCCGGGTCCGCACGGGTCGCCGCAGACCGCGGAGTACAGGGGCTCGCTGCCGCTGGGGATCGGCTCCCCGGGGACGAGCTCGACGACCCAGACCCGCCCCGGGTCGTGGTCGAGGCGGCCGAGGTCCAGCTCCAGCCGCTGCGTCGTGCGGAGCGCGGTGCCGGTCGGGTCGAAGGCCAGGCCCGGGGAGCATCCGAGGGCTGCCCCGTCGAGGTCGAGCCCGTACCCGTACACGACCCCCGGCCCGCCCGCCGCGGCGCCGAGGAGGGCCAGCGCGAGGGAGTGTTCCTGGATCTGCTCGAGGTGGTCGGCGCGGAGGAACAGGCCGTCGACCGGTTCCAGCCGACGAACCCCGGTCCCGGTGGCGGGTGAGGACACGATTCCCATCGGCTCCTCGACCTCCCTGGTCGCGTCGTGGCCGATCTCCGTACCCGACATCATGACCCCGACTCCTCTCGCTGTCCTGCGGTGAGCGTGACGACGGCATCCCGCCCCTCGTGACGCCCCGCCGGTGGGCCTCCGACCACCCCGGCCAGTGGTGCCGCCGGGTCGACGCCGAACACCGGGGTCGGTCCGGAGCCGCGCACGAGCAGCCGGACGACGCTGTTGAGCGGTTGGCCGGTGAGGCGGACGACGATCTGGCGCTCGTCGTCGTCGTAGCGGACCGACTCGACGTCCTCGTCGACCCACCCACGCGCGGAGAGGGACGTCACGCTGACCGCGCGACGCACCGACCCGGCCACGAGGTCGTGGGAGACCGGGACGAGGTAGCACCGCTCGTCCTCGTCCCAGACCACGTCGTCGGCGTGCACGCGCGGCCCTTCGACGTGGTGGTCGTCGTGCTCGTCATCCTGGTCGTGGTCGTGGTCGTGGTCGTGGTCGTGGTCGTGGTGACCGCGGCCCCTCGGCCGGTGGTCGACCAGCTCGCCGGCCAGCTGAACGAGGAGCTCGCCGATGACCTGCGTCGGGAGCAGGACGCACCGGCAGCACTCGTCGACACGGACGTCGGTGATGGTCGTGCACCCGTCGGCGTCGCGGAGCTCGAGCTCGACGCAGGCGAGCGGCACGCCCGTGTCGGCCTCCGCCACCGGGAACCTCGTGGGCACGTCGGTGCCCTCCTCGCAGGCCGGCCGGCAGTCCGCGGCGTCCTCGGCCGCGAGGCAGCGCGCCCGGCGCAGCAGCTCGTCCACCCGCTCGCGCGCGGGAAGTCCGGCGACCTCCCGTCGGCCCCGCTCCGCCTCCCGGCCGGCCCGGTCCTCGTGTCCCGGGCGCTCGAGGCCGAGGAGCACTCGCAGCCGGTGGTAGGCCGACTCCCCGCCGCACCGGGGGCCGCAGCGCCGGCACCGTCCCGGGACGAGCTCGACGCGGACCCCTTCGAGGATGCGGGAGGCCGTGTCGTGCGAGCGGGTCACGTCGCAGGGGTCGACGAGGGCGGGCACCGGGCGCGCCGCGTCGCAGTCGAACTCGGCGACCAGGCAGGCCCGGACGGTCCGCGTCTCGCACCCGTCGGGGTTCGGCCGGTCCCGGTCGTCGGCGTCGGTGCGCGCCACCCAGTCCCGGAGGTCGATCCGCGAGGTGGCGTCGAGGGCGAGCTCGCGTCCCCATCCGTCCAGCGCGAGCCCGGGCCGCACGACGAGCTCGACCTCCCCGGACCGCTGGACGTCGAACCCCCACACGACACCCGACCCGTGCAGCCAGGCGTTGTGGAGCATCTGCTTGCCCCGGGGGTTGCCCATGACGACCCGGAAGTCGTCCTCGCCGAGGAGCATCCCCTCCCGCGCGCGGAGCGCCTCGAACGGGGTGACCGGGAGGTCGGCGGCGGTGCAGTCGCCGCAGGAGCAGTCGTGGTCAGTTCTCATCTCGTCTCCTCGGTGGCTCGCCGGGGAAGGGCAGGGCCGCCTTCGCGTACTCCCGCCGGACGGCGGCGATCAGGTGGTGCTGGTGGATCCGCGTCCCGCCGGCCGCCGCGGCGAACGAGGCCCCGAGGGCCGCATTGCGGATCCAGCCCCCCGGCACCGAGTACATGCGGGCCAGCACGGGGGCGTCGACGTCCTCGGCGAGGTGCTCGGTGGGGAGGTGCAGCCGCCACAGCCGCACCCGGGCGTCCTCGCCGGGAAGGGTGACGTCGACGACGACGTCCATCCGTCGGAGAAACGCGGCGTCGATGTTGTGGCGCAGGTTCGTCGTCAGCACGATGAGCCCGTCGAAGGCCTCGAGCCGCTGGAGGAGGTAGGCGGTCTCGAGGTTCGCGTAGCGGTCGTGCGCGTCCGAGATCTCGGTCCGGGTGCCGAAGAGGGCGTCGGCCTCGTCGAGCAGCAGCACGGCCCGGGTGCGTTCCGCGGCGTCGAACACGGCACCGAGGTTCTTCTCGGTCTCCCCGAGCCACTTCGACACCACCTGGGAGAGGTCCACGCGCAGCAGGTCCGTGCGGGCCGCGCTCGCGAGCACCTCGGCCGCGAGCGTCTTGCCGGTGCCGGGCATGCCGGTGAGCAGGACGCGCACACCGCGCAGGGCCCGGGCCGCGGTCGCCATCCCCCACCCGTCGAGGACCTGTCCCTGGTGGTCCAGGCGGGCTGCCGCGTCGCGCAGCAGCTCCTCGGCCTCGGGGGCGAGCACGAGCCGCTCCCACCCGACCCGCGGCGTCGACAGCGCCGCCCCGGGCGGCAGCGCGGCGCCGATCCTCCTCCGGAGGGCGTCGGCCGCGGCCTCGGGTACGCGGGTCAGCCCCGCGGCGGCGAGGTCGGCGCACACGGTCGTGACCCACACCGGGTCGAGGGGAAGGCGGTCCGCGAGCGCGGCGGCCGTCTGGTCGTCGGTTCCGGGTGGGGTGGCCCGCCACGCGGCGCGCAGGGACTCGGGGTCCACGGCGTCGGCGCGGAGCACGAGGACCGGACGACGGTCCACCGCCGGCCGGGCACGGGCGGGCGCGCACACGAGGACCGGCAACGGCACGTCCTCGAGCACGTCGACGAGGGCCCCGGGGTCCCCGGTCGCGGACGACGCCCCCGACTCGCCGTCGTGGTCCGCCGGCGCCAGGACGAGCACGGGGACGGCGTCGCGCGCCGCCGCGTGCACGACCGCGCGCCGTACGGTCGCCGCGTCGTCGGCGCGGCCCAGACGGACCGCGAATCCGGTGGCGCCCACCGCCCCCAGCAGCGCGGCGCACCGGCTCACCGTGACGGCCTCCTCGTCGCCGGCGACGACGACGGTGACGGCCCGGCGGTCCCTCACGAGCTCGGAAGCCCGGCGCACCAGGGCAGCCCGGCACCAGCGGCCGAGGCCGACGGGGACCGGTCCGAGGGCCCGGACCCGCAACCCCGTGGGCGCGCCCGCCACCCCGTGCAGGGCGTCCCACAGGCCCTCGGCGGGCACGATGGAGCGCTCCGGCCCGTGCCCGGCACCCGCCAGTCGCACGGCGCCGAGCCCGGTGAGCGCCCCCTCGCCGAGAACACGCCGCACGTCGGCTCGGTCCACGCCGCACTCGGCGAGCACGAGGGCCGCGAGGCCGACGGTCGGGTGGGGCTCGGCCAAGGGGTGCAGGGAGCGGAAGGTGGCGGCGAGGCCCTCGTGCTCTTCGGGGAGGCCCGCGAGCAGCAGCAGTCGCACCTCCGCGCCCGAGAGCCGGAGCCCCGTGGTGAGGGCGTCCAGGGGCTCGGTCGTCCGCGGCTCCAATCCGGCGAACGGGTCGGAGCGGGACCGCTCGGACCACTCCCGGAGGAACCCCACCGTCGACGCGGCCGCCGGGTCGGCGCTGCCGAGCCGCTCGACGACCACGGCGACGAGGTCGGCGAGCTCGGCCGCGCGGGCGGTGAGTGAGGTGCCGGTGACCGAGGACGCGGTGGCGCGCGGCAGGACGTCGGCGTCAGGCATAGCGGATCACCACCACGGCGCCCAGCCAGGGCACGAAGCCCGGGTCCACGTCGAGGCCCGCTCGGCGGACGTAGAGGTCGACGTCGTCCAGGCGCATCCGGATCTCGACCCACCCCGCAGCAGCGTCGACCTCACCGGGCCTGGCGACGATGCGGCGCACCACCTCCCACGGTGGCCCCTCCGTCCCCAGCCGCTCGGCGGTGACCCCGACCCAGCGCGTCGCGTGCTCGCGCAGGGCCTCGTGCTCGTGCTCCGTCGGAACGGGGTCGGCGCGCGGCGAGACGGCCGCCAAGCCGGCCAGGGCGCGGACGGCGGGGTCGGAGGCTGCGCCGTCCGCCGGCCCGGTCAGCAGCCGGAGGAGCTGGAACAGCGCCCAGGACGGCGGGTGATCACGCAACCGGTCGTCCACGAGCAGCGCGTCCGGGACCTCGGCCGCCGCCGCGGTGGCAAGGAGGTACACCAAGCCGCCCCACGCCGTGACGGCAACCTGGGGTCCCGGGTCCTCCTCGGCCCTGTCCGTGGACGGGTCTCCCGTCCGGCGGGGCTCGGTTGGCCCCGTGGACGGCTCTCTCGTCCGGCGGGGCTCGGTCGGCGAGACGGACCGGTAGGCGTCGGTCGCCACCAGGCCCGTCGGGCCGGGCGGCGTCGAGGAGCCGGCGGTCAGGCCGTCGGCGACGAGGTCGACCAGTCGGGTCGGGTCGGGTCCGTGCAATGCGGCGGGCTCGACGTCGGCGACGCCGAGCACGGCCCAGGCGCGCACGTCGGCCTCGGAGGCACGAAGGTGGCCCCGGGAGGCTGCCCGCGCCAAGGCCGAACGGTCGAGCACGCTCGACGCCGTGGCCCGTAGCGGGTCGGCGCCGGGGACGGGAACGGCTGCCGGTGCGGGCTGCCCGCCCGCACCCGGCTCGCCCTGGTTCCTCTCGGTCCGGTCGGAGTCGGCGGCACCCCGGACGAGGACGGCGTCGGCTGCGTCGTGCGCCGAGAGGACGGTCTCGGCCACGCGCGACCATCCCGGGGTCCCGAGGAGGCGGTGCACCGCCGCGAGGCCGACCCGGTCCACGGCCCCGACCAGCGTCGCGAGAGTGGCGGCGGGCTCGGCCGTGAGCACGCGGAGCGCGGTCTCGGTCGGCGCCGCTGCAGGGTCGTTCCGCGGGGTGTCGAGCACGCCCACCGCGCGCCAGGCCCACGCCCGTTCGGTGCGCCCGACGGCGAGCTCCGCGACCACGTCGGTGCGCGCCGCTCCGTGCGACCTGTAGTGGACGACGTCGGCGTGGTGGGCGAGGGCGGCGCCGAGCTCCCGCGTCAGGGCGTCCGCCCACGCGCGGGCCGTTGCGGAGTCCGACGCGGTGGGCTCGTAGGCGAGTCGGACGTCGACCCGCCGCACGCACCATTCCCCGCGCGGGGCGTCCAGCGCCTCGGCCGCCACCTCGAGCCGGCGCGTCGTGAGGTCGTCGACCAGCCGGTGAAGGCGGTCCTCGTCCTCGGCCCGCGGCGCCACCGCGCGCACGTGCATCCGCTCGACGAGTAGGTCCGTCATCCGACCCTCACCTCGCCCACGCGCACCGCCTCGAGCCGGGAGCCGGCACCGCTGCCCCCCAGGGCGGCGTCGACGCCGACGCCGGAGCGGCCGTACACGGCCGGTGCCGGTGCCGCCGTCCGCGGACCCACGTACGTCGTGAGGGCCAGCCGGGTGCTGCGCCCGATCCGCATCCCCTCACCCAGCTCGCAGATCTCGCCCAGGGTGTGGGCCGGGCGGTGCCCGCCCAGTAGGTCACCCACGACCGCACGCTGTTCGGGCGTGAGCCGTCCCGGCACCAGCACGGTGAAGCGGTGGGCGGCGCCCGAGCCGTTCCCCGTTGAGTACCGACCCAGGCCGCTGCTGCGTGAGCCGGCGCCGCCGATCGTCTCCGGGGGAGCGCCGAGGGGGATGGTGCCGAGCACCGCGCCGGTCCGACCCCGCAGCCGCCAGGCCTCGAGGACCGCCGGCCGGTGGCCGAGGTAGATTTCGAGGAGCCGGGTGAGGCACTCCAGGGTCCCGCGTCGGCGGAAGAGGGTGTACGCCTCGGCGACGAGGGTCCGGCGGGCCTCCTCGGACCAACGCCGGTCCAGGGCGAGTGCGGCGAGCGAGGCCAGCCAGTCCAGTGCGTCCGACGGTGTGCTCCTCGGGTTGACCAGGGACGCGCGCCCGGCCGCCCGCTGGTCGAGCCCGTGCAGCATCCCCTCGGCCGGGGCGAGCAGGCGCTGGAGGAAGTCGGCGTCCTCCTCGCGGCGTGACCAGGCCCGGGGCAGGGCCCCGAGGAGCGCGTGACCGGGGCGCTCGACGCGGAAGGCCCGCACGGTGGGGCTCACCCGGTCGGTGCCGGTGAGCACGAGCTCGACCCAGAGGTACCTTCCCGGTGGCGCGGTCACCGGCATCTCGTAGGTGGCGAACCGCTGCTCCCTCCGGTCGGGGGGCGGCCACGGCGTCTCCGGGCCGTCGGGACGGCGGTACGGGACGGTGGCCGCGGCGCGGCGGGCGGTGGCGAGGAGGTGGCGCGGAGCCTGGGGCGGTGTGGCTGTCGGGTCGGCCAGCGGCGGGGCACCCCGCTCCGGGGGCTCGTGAGCCAGGGGGTCGAGCACGTCGTCCGCGTCGGTCGTGACGCACCGCAGGGCCAGCGAGGTGCCGTGCGGGAGGCAGGCGTCCACGAACAGCCGGCCCCAGCGCGTGCGGTAGGCGAGGGAGTCGAGCCGGTAGGTCACGACGGAACCGCTCGAGGTGCGCCGGGCCGCCGACCCCGCCGTCCACGCGTACCCGGCCCCCGTCGTGTACACGACCCGCCCGTCCGGGGTGAACGCGACCGCGCCCCCGTCGAACCCGGGAGCCAGCAGCGGCTCGCGCTCGGTGGCGTGGACGGCCCCGTCGCCCACGGTGAGCTGGAGGTCGAGGAAGGACCCGTCGCGGCCCCGCGCGACGACGAGCCGGCCGTCCGGTCCGAGGGCGAGGTCGGTCGCGCCGTCTGGCTCGGCCAGCACCGTCCCGTTCGGCGTCGCCACCGCGGCCCGCCCGTCGCGGGCCCTCCAGAGGACCAGCAGGCACCCCGGACCCTCGGACCGGCGGGCGGACGCGATCCGGACGGGTACCGCGCCGGGCGGGTAGCACGGGCGGGTCAGCGCCGGCCCGGGCCGGGCGCCGCGGCGCCCGTCGAGCACGACGAGCCGGCCGGTGCGCCCGGCCGGACCACCCCGCACGAGCGCGAGGGCGTGGCCGCAGTCGGGCGTGACGTCGAGGGGGTGGCCGTCGACCACGACGCGGGCCACGAGCCCACCGGTCGTCGTGTCGACCACCCGTACCGCGTGGCCGCCGGTCTCCGCGACGTAGAGGCGCCCGAGGTGGTCGACGGCGAGCCCGGTCGGGTGCTCGAGGACCCCAGGACGGAGGGCGGGTCCGGGGTCGCCGACCCGTCGGCCGGCACTGCCGGGGGCCAGCACGTCGACCCGGCCCTCACCGGGGCGGCTGCGGTAGGCCCGGCACAGGTCGTCGACCGCGAGCCCGCCCGGGCGCGGCGCCCCCGCGGCCGACCCGGGGCGGCAGCCCGGCCCGGTGCCGGGCGCCGGCTCGTCGGCGGCCCAGGTGAGCTCGACGGTGCCGTCCGGCAGCAGTGCCGTGTGCTCGTGCGTGCACCGGGCCCACTGCTCCGGCGTCACCACCCACGCGGAGGAGCGGGCGGTGGGGTCGCGCACGGTCGCGGGCGCGGTCATCAGCACACGTCCGGTGGCAGCGGCACGAGGGTGCCGTCGGGGTCGGGGGGACGGGGTGCCTCGCCGAGGGGAAGCGGGTCGCCGGCCGCCACGACGAGGTCGACGAGCTGGGGCACCTCCCAGCGGTCGAGCAGGACGACGTCCCGACTCGCGTAGCCGGTCGGCTCCGGGACGCCGAGCAGCGACCCGGTGACGTACTCGACGCCCTCGACCTGGACGGCGACGGCCTCGAGCTCCGCGACCCGCACGGCCCGGCCGAGCGGCCAGCCGCCACCGTCCGGACCCAGCGGTGGCAGCGGGGCGAGGTACTGGCGGAGGATGGTGTCGACCCAGCGACGGACCGCGTCGACCTGGTACCCCGCGCGCACGGCGAGCCCCATCGACACCGTGACGAGGCGGTAGGTCGGCGGCACGACGTACAGCTCGGTGGTCACGAGCCGGCGCTCGTCGAGGTACGCGGCGACGCGACGCAGCAGCCCGATGCCGGGCAGCGGCGCCTGCGGGGTGGTGAGGTCCTGCGCGGGGAAGACGAGCACGCTGACGACGCCCGGGGAGTCCACGTGGGGGCTGTCCGGGTGGAGCAGCGGCAGGGTCTCGGCCCGGGCCACGCCCGTGACCTCCTCGGCGAGCTCGGCGAAGTCGTCGGCGACGACGGCGCGGTCATTGCGGTGGAGGTGCGCGGGGATCGCGTCGAGGGCGTCGGTCAGGGAGGCCGCGTCGCTGCCGCCGACGGCCGGGAGCGGGTTGGTGACCTTCACGCCGCCGACCGACAGCGCGGTCAGCGCCCCGGCGGGGACGTTGCCGGCGACGCCACCGCCGTAGCGGTAGGTGAGCACCCGGATGCGCTCCCCGAGCTGGGGCACCTTGAGGCCGCCGAAGTGCACGGACCCGGCGGCGTGGTCGACGACGAAGTGGCGGTCGTCGGGTCCGCTCACGACGTAGGTCTCGACCTCGGCCCAGTCCTGCCACGTCCCGCCCTCCTCCACCTGGAGGTGCACGGTGCCCGGCAGGACGGGGTGCTGGGTCAGCGGGCGCAGCTGGTCGGCGTCCCCCGTCCCGGTACCGAGGGACTCGGTCGCGGCACTGCGGGCGTGCTCGGCGAGCACCCCGTTCACTCCCACCCAGCGCACCGGGGGGATCGCGTCGTTGAGGTGGTCGGTGGCAGGGCGGCTCACCTGGAGCCAGGCGACGACCCGGTCCGCGAGCTCGCCGTCGTCGAGGGGTGGCGGCTCATCCTCGGCACCGAGCCCGGGAGCCGGGGGGTCGAGGCGCGGGAGCCGGCGTGGCAGCAGCACCTCGACGACGCCGCTCGTCACGAGGCCCCGCGTCGTGTCGTCGCCGACGTCGAGGGTCGTGTACCCCTCCCCGGGTCCGCTCCACAGCCGCCACAGCATCGGAGGGGGGTCGGCGGTGAGGGTGGGGGAGCGGAACCGCGGGACGAGGTCGCGGTCCTCGAGGTCGAACGGTCGGGGCACGTCCTCGTCGAACGCCAGAGCCACGAAGAGGCTGCGCCCCTCGAGCGCCGTGAGGTCGGTGGCCTTCTTGCCGAGCACCGCGACCCAGAGCGAGTGGTCGAGGGTTCTGCTGACGTCGAGGGGCGTCGCCCCCGCGGCGAGCGGGTCCGTGGGGACGGCGGTCGTCACGTAGAAGACGGCCGGGTCCTCGGCGGCGAGGCCGGCGCGCATGCGGGCGTCGGCGCGCCGGTCGGCCTCGGCGCGGCTGTCGCCGGGCTCGTCGGCCGCCCACTTCCCCACGGCGCTGACCTCGACCGGCCACACCTGGGTGGCACCGGTGGTCGTGAAGACCACCGAGCCGGCGCGGACGTCGGTTCCCGGGTCGAGCGCGACGCCGGCCGGATCGTCGGTCTCGGCGGCGAGCAGCGCGGTCGCCGGCCGGGCGGTGCGAGGGCGGACTCCGAGCAGCCGGAGGAACTCGATCTTCGTCGTCTCCGGGATCTG
Organism: uncultured Actinomycetota bacterium; assembly: GCA_963726295.1. Taxonomy (GTDB): domain Bacteria; phylum Actinomycetota; class Actinomycetes; order Actinomycetales; family Dermatophilaceae; genus DASSQJ01. The sequence goes on along the minus strand of CAVSBW010000002.1, from coordinate 805,270 downwards.
GTTGAACCGGAACAGGGTCGACTCGCCGAGATAGGCGAACAGCTCGAGGAGCGCGATGCCGGGGTCGGACTCGTTGTGGTCGGTCCACTCGGGCGTGTACACGCTGATCCGCCGCACCAGCTCCTCTTTCAGCTGGGCGTAGCTGCGATCGTCCAGGATCGGGCTGATCAGCGCCATGCGCCGATGCTGGCCCCGATGCGTCACCGAGTCGTTACCGGGACCGGTGCGGTCGGCGGCGCGACGATGGGGTGACGCCCGCCACCGACGCTGTGCCGATGCCCTCCATGGCTCCGGGGTCCCGCCGCGCGCCACCGGCCGTGGCCGAGACCGTCCGGGCCCCCGGTGATCCCCTCCCGGCCGGTGCCCGCCGGCTCGCCGAGGCGCGGTTCGGCACCTCCTTCGGCAGTGTCCGCGTGCACACCGACGGCTCGGCCGCGCAGATCGGGGCCGACGCGTACACGGTCGGTGAGCACATGGTGTTCGCCCCCGGGCTCTTCGCACCGCACACCCGGGTCGGCTCCCGTCGGCTGGCCCACGAGCTGACGCACGTGGTCCAGCAGCGGACGATGCCGACGGCGGGCGACGGCGCCTCCCGTCCGGACGTCACGGTCCTCCCGCACGGTTCGCCAGCCGAGCGGCAGGCCCAGCGAGTCGCTGTGGGCGGAGGGGCGGCGGGTGTCGCCCCCAGCCGGGTCGACGACGCAGGAGCGGCCCGCGCCGGGGGTCGGGTGGTGCAGCGCCAAGAGCGAGCGTCCGCGGACGACGCGCACTACCCCGACGCGCGCGAGCAGAGGCGCATCGAGGAGGAGCTTCGGCGTGACCGCCCGACGGTCAGCGCTCCGTCCCGCGGGCCCGATGCTCCGTCCACCCCGGCGTCGCCGGAGCCCGAGACCCACCAGCCCGAACCGGTCCGCGACCGCGGCCGGCACCTCACGGCCGACGAGAGGACCGCCCTGGTCACCCGTCTCGCTCCGGTGCTGCTGCGAGACCTGACCGAGATCGCCGGCCGGGCAGCCGGGCGGAGCGACACGGTGAGCGAGGACGACGCCATGGAGGTCGTGGAGCGAGCTCGGACCCAGGTGCTCGAGCGCTTCGGGTCCTACACCCGAGCGATCACCCTGACGCGCGACACCACGCTGGGCGCCGCGGAGCGGCGGGCGCGGAACCTCGTGCTGGTGGAGTTCGTCGACACCGGCGACGCGGGGCGGGCACTGGCGAGGACGCGCATGGACACGGCGTGCGAGGAGTGCCGGTCCGCACTCGCGGACGTCGACGACGAGTCACGGTCGAACGTCGTCGGTCGGGTGGTGGGCCAGCTGGCGTCCGCGCAGCCGGACGTGCTGCGGCGGGCAGCCCTCAAGGGCGTCGGCGGCAGCCACACCACGGCCGCCGTCCACCTTCCCCCGCGAGGGGACACCGGGCTCGGCACGGCGGTTCACGAGCTGATCCACGAGCTCGCGCACCCCGCCTTCGAGGCCGCTTTCATGGACGAGCGCAACATCGTCGAGGGCTTCACGGAGTACTTCACCCGGCAGATCGTGACCGGCCGCACGAACTACCAGGAGATCTACCAGCGCGCCGCCAGCGTCGGCTCAATCGTCAGCGGCCCGTTCATCTTCAGTGGTCGTGACCGCGGGGAGGAGAGCATGCGGCAGGCGTACTTCCGAGGTCGTCTCGACCTCATCGGATGGGTACCCACCAGTCCGGAGGAGGCCACCGCCGTGGCGGAGGCCGGTGGGTCCGTAGCGTGGGACCCGGCGGTCGCGCGCACCCGGGGCGAGGCGGAGCGCGCACAGGACGTCCGGGCGCAGTCCGCCCACCCCAACATCCTGGGCACCGGCCTGTTCTTCCAGCAGGGGCCCGGGACGCAGCCGGTCATCTCCGTGCAGTACGCACGCGTGCTCACCTCGTTCGACCCCCTGGCCCGCGGACGCCTGGTGGCCGAGGGGCGCGTGCTCGCCTCGGCGACGGGGAGCCCGGTCCTCCTGGGAGGAGGACTCGGCCTGGCCGTCGAGTACCAAGAGCCGTGGTTCTACGCCACGGGCGGTGCCCGGCTGACCGGGAGCGGCGTCCTCGGGCTGGACCAGACCCGAGTCGACGTGTCTCCGTTCGCCGGCGTGGGCACCCGATTGTGGAACGTCGTGCGGGTCGGGGCCGAGGGCTTCGTGCTGCTGCCCGTGCACGGGTCGGGCGTGAGGCTGGGCGCCGGAGCCAGCGTCGGCGTCGAGTTCTGAGCCGAGGAGCCTACGCGCCCTCGCCGGGCGGGCGCGGCCCTTACGGTGGGTGCGGTGCCGTGTCCGCCGGCGGGTCAGGCCTGGAAGTAGAACGGGTAGACGAGGTTGTCGGGGCGCAGGTCGGAGAGGCGCTCGTAGGAGACCTGGATCCAGGCCAGCTCGGGCTGCTCCCCGGCCGTCACCTCGACACCGGTCACGCGGACCCGCGGCTCCCAGCGTCGCAGGGCGCTCCCGATGTCCGTGGCGACGGCGGTCCTCGTGGTCAGGGTGTTCGGCTCCATGAGGTACCGGCGCAGGCCGCAGCCGAACTCCGGGAGCATGACCCGTTCGCCGGGCTCGGTGTCCAGGATGATGTTGATCGACTGCCGGATCCGGTCCATGCCGACGACCCGGGGGAGGGCCCCGGTGTCCGGGTCCGGTCGGATCGGGAAGCGCAGCCCGGTACCGATCCACTCGTCGGCGATGCCGGTGGTGCCGGGGCTGGCCATGCCCCGAGGGTCGGCGAGCGGTGTCACGCAACCGTCACCGCCTCCGCCGTTCCGGGTCCTGCCCCTGTGCACCGATCCCGCCGAGCCCTATCGTCGGTGGATGGGGACCCATCGGCGGCCTGCGACGCGGCTGCGCCTGGCCTCGGGGCGGGGCCACGAGGAGTCGGCCGTCGAGCGCGCGGCCGGCGGCCTGCTCGCGCGACCGTCGGACTCGCCGAGGCCCACCGCGCGTTCCCTCTCCGGACCCGCCGGGGCCGCCCACCTCCAGGGGGAGCCGGCACCGCCGAGCGTCGCCGCCGCGCTGGCCACCGGCGGCCGCCCACTCGAGCCGTCGGTGCGCTCGCAGGCCGAGCGTCACTGGGGCGCACCGTTGGGCGACGTCCGCGTCCACACCGGCGCCGACGCCCAGCGGGGGGCGAGCGCCGTGGACGCCTATGCGTACACGGTCGGACGTGACGTCGTGCTGGGGTCCCCGAACCACCAGGGGAGCGGGCCGAGCCGTGACCGGGTGCTGGCCCACGAGCTCGCGCACCTCGTCCACGACCGGTCCGACGGTGTGGTGCACCGCTACCGCCGGAAGACGTCGATGGCGTTCGGTGAGCGCGATGCCAGCGTCCCCTTCATCGGCGGGTTCACGCGGGCCGGGCCTCTGCTCCTCCCGATCATCGACGTGCGGCACCTCGTCGAGGACGACTTCAACCAGCGGACCGACAAGGAGACCAAGCCCTGGATCGAGCAGGTGGACGTGGTCTTCGACGGCACGGCCACCGACGCGGACGGGCACGTCTTCACCACCGGGACGGCGAGTGCGAGGTACCACAAGAGCCCGGTGGCCTGGCACGACTTCACGTTCCGCGTCAGCGGGGGGTCGGGGCGGATGAGGACCGATCCCGGCAGCTTCACGGTCCTGCGGATCGAGGGCTACGGGTACAACAGCGGCAGTGCGTCGGGCCGGCCGGGCGTCGACTTCCAGTGGTCGGACCGCGAGCCGAACCGCCCCGGCACGCGCGACCGCAACTACACGAAGAAGGAGGCCGGCACCGGCTTCCGGCTGGCCAACATGAGCTTCGCGGTCTTCTACAACGGCGGGGAGGCGCTGCACGCCGGCCCGCTGGACTACACGTCCCACGGCTGCGTCCACGTCGACTGGAGCGACGTCGACACCGGCCCGAGCCTGATCCAGCAGCTGAACTACCACAGCGTCGTCGGGCTGACGAAGGTCAAGGTCTCGTACTCCTCGCCCTGACCCGGGCGCGGCGCTCCGCCCTCAGCCGCACAGGGGGTCGTCGGGGACCGGCTCGGTCTTCGGAGCCGTCGGCATCACCGCGTCGTCCGGGTCGCTGCTCACCGCGGCTGCCGCTGCGATCAGGGGGTCGTCGGTGAAGTCCGTGCTCTGGGCCATCTGGTCGATCCACACCCCCTTCTCGTTCAGCACCGAGCTGTCCGTGCCGAAGATCTGGTCGAAGGCCTCTTCGGGCGTGGGTGGGTCATCGACCGGAAGGCTGGCGAGCGCGTTCGAAAAGGCCGTGAACTCTCCTCCCGCGTCTGCGTGGAAGGACGCGTCGAAGTCGGCATCGACCTCCAGGTCGGCCAGGAACTCCACGGACAGGTCGAAACCGACGCTCGGCGGGATGCAGAAGCGCAGCGCGAGCATCCACCAGAGCTGGAACGCGAAGACGACGATCGGCATGAACATGAGGAAGAGGAAGAACGCCACGACGAAGAAGAGCTCGAGGGCAAACGTGCAGATGCCTCCGCCCGCGCCGATCGCACCGGCGCCCGACTTCGGGATGTCGCCGAAGGGGTTGAAGACGAGTTGCGACTGCGGGGGCGTCGTGATCGCCACACCGCCCGGCCCCATCGGCTGGGCCGCGCGGGCCGCCAGCCGCCGCAGGTCGGGGAGGGTGATCGAGGTCAGCCGCTTGCTGGTGCCCTGAGGGTCCATGGGCGAGGCGAGCCGGAACGGCTCGGTCGGCGCCTCGTTCCACCACACCTCGGGCGGACAGTGCTCCTTGCCCTTCGCCGGCTTGCGTCGCACGAAGCAGTGCACCTCGTAGATCGCGTGGTCGTCGTACTTGGGCTGGGCGGCCGGTGGGTCGGTGGCGCCACTGGGGGGCGCCGAGTGCTCCGCCGAGAAGGTGGGGACGAGCCCGAACCACGTCGAGCGGGTCCGGGCGGCGTCGCAGTCGCCCTCGCGGCCGGGGAGACGCCACATCGTGAACGACTCCTCGACATCGTCGTCGAGCGCCGCGTCCACCGGCTTCCACCCCGTCGAGCCGTCCGTGCCCGTGAACCAGCCCTCGGTCTGGCTCGTGATCGTCAGCTGGTCGATCGACTCGCGGTTGTCCTCGGCGAACTGTCGCTTCCACGCCTGGTCGGCCCACCAGAGGTCGCGCTCGTCCGAGTCGCCGAGCCGTGCCTCGTCGAGGGCGAGCCGCTCCCGGTGGGCCACCTCGACGACGAGGTTGCGCGCCACCCGCCGCCTCGGTCCCCGCGCACCGCGCAGCGAGGTCACCCGCCGCCGCATGACGAACCCCACCTCGATGTCGCCGTGGGACCCCGCCCGCGGCAGGCCGGGCTGGTCGCAGAACACCTCCGCGACGACCGCGTAGAAGCGGTTGTGGCTGGGCTGGTAGAGCTTGCGCAGGTCGGTGGGCACGAGCTGCCAGGTCGCCAGCCGGGCCCGGCCGGTGGCGGACGTCGACGGGGTGACCGGGATCGGGTAGGTCCACACGTCGTCGTCGCCGAAGGCGAGCGAGTCGCGCGGGTCGGCGACGATACGCCGCGCGAAGTCGGTGTCGTCGTACATCTGGAGGGCGGGGCGGCGGGCCGCCGGGTCGGTGAGGCCCAGGCCCGTCCGTTCCCGGACGTACCACGGCGCACGCAGGGCGAAGGCGGTCACCAGATGTTCCCCACCCCGGGCGTGTACGCCGGCGAGATGACGAAGGACTCCGCGATCACGGTCTGGGCCTTCACGACGCCGCTGAACGTCGAGATCGGCGCCGTGACGTCGACCATGACCGCGTTCACCGAGACGTCGACGTTGGCGGTGACCTCGACGGAGGTGGCGGTCAGGACCACCTCGCAGCCGCCGTTGTGGTGGACGGTGATCTCGCCGGCACCGGACTCGTCGATGACGATCTCGTGGCCGCTGTGCGTGCGCAGGGTCAGCCGGGGCGCGCTTGAGGAGTCGTCGAACTCGAGCCGGCTGTCCGCGCGGGAGCGCAGTAGCCGGATGTCGTTCGCGCGCTCCGGGTCGGCGGGCAAGGCGGTCGTCCCGTTCCACGCGCACCCGACGACGTAGGGGCGGCGGAGGTTCCCGGCCTCGAAGGCGACGACCACCTGCGAGCCGACCTCGGGGAGGATCTGGAGACCGGCGTCGGCGTCCGCGTACGGCGTGCACAGCGTGGCCCAGGCCCGGACGTCGCCGTCGCCGTCCTCGCCGAGCCACGGGAAGCGCACCTCGACCCGCCCCAGCGAGTCCTCGTCGATGATGTCGGTGACCAGCGCCGGGTACACCCCGAAGTAGCCGGGTGCGGCGCCGTCGACGGGTGCGGGGAGCATCAGCGGGCCTCGTTCACGGTCGCGCGCTCGGCCTCGAACGAGGTGCGCAGCCCACGGGCCTGGTCGACGGTGTGCCGCAGGCGGGTCACGTAGTAGCCCCCACCCTCGAAGGGCGCCCCTACCCCCTCGAGCGTGAGCCGGCTCCCGACCATGAGGTCCGGCGTGCCGCGCGTCGTCCCGGTGACGTGGACGAAGCGGCGCGCCCGCCGGAGCATCTCGGCCCGGGCCCAGGCCCTGGCCTCCTCTCCGGAGAGAGCGACCTCCCGGACGCGGACCGTGCTCACCGCGCCGAGGGCCTTCTCGACGGTACGCGGGCCGGTCCGTCCCGAGACCACCTCCGCATCCACGTCGTCCGCCGCCGACCGCTCGTCGACGACGCCGGCGGAGAAGGCGTCGTACCCGGTGACGACGACCTCGCTGCGCTGGTGGGCAAGGTCGGCGCAGAGGCGCACCGAGAGCAGGTGGTTACCCCGGACGAGGGTGACCTCGGTGCCCGGCCGACGCGGTCGGGTTGCCAGGTGGAGGGTCCGCCCCGAGCACCACAGGTCGGCCTGGACCAGCCGGGCCCGGTCGCGCAGGAACGCGAGGTCGCTCTGGTTGAGCTGCTGGACGACGTCGTAGCGCGGTCCGTCGACGTCCACCTCGGCGGTGAGCCCGTGCTCGTCGGCCAGCGTCCGGGCGAGGTCGGCGTCCGTGACGTCGGTGTACGTCCGCATCCGACGCGTCATCCGCAGCCGCATGAGGGCGTCCTCGGCGAAGACGACGACCACGGGGGCCTCTCCGTCCTCGAAGACGGCCTCGATGGCCGAGATCGCGCCCTCGAAGACGGTGCGCTGCTCGCCGTCGGGACCGGCCGAGACCGACAGCTCCCGGCCGAAGTCCACGACGCCTCCGTCGAGGTACATCGTCCGGTCAGGGGGCCCGGCGGCCCCGCCACCACTGGCGTGGAGGTGCAGCTGCAGGGTGCGGAGACCCTCGACGCCCTCCTCGACGACCAGCCGGGCGCAGTCGCGCGCCAGGCTCGGGACCCGCTCCCCGTCGACGGAGAGGACGGGACCCGCTACCGCGAACGTGGGCTCGGGCATGGGTCAGTCGTCGAACCCGGTGGCCGCCGTGCGCCGCGCGACCCACTCGGCGCGGCAGCGGGCCTCCTCCCAGAGGTCCTGGGTGGTGCGACCCGCGAGTGGTTCCTGTGGCTCACGCCCTGGCGGGGGGTCGGCGGGCCGGATGTCGGTGTGCAGCTCCTCGACGTGTACGGCCATGTCCACCCACCTCGTCCCGGTCCGGCTGTCGGGTCCCACGGTGCCCGGCGTGCGTCACCGGACCGTTGCCGGCGGCTTCAGCGGCACCCCGCGGCCGTAGCCGGTGGCTCTCCCGTCCACCCCGGCTCGAGCGCCCGCGGCTGCGCGGGCGCCGACGCCGGCCGACGCAGCCACGGAGGCGGACGCGCGGGCGCCCGCACCCGCCGCGCCGGGGACGGCGAACGAGCCACGCGCGGCGCTGACCCCGGACTCGGCCTCCGCCGCGAGAACGCCCTGGGCCGCGGCCTCGACCCCGCCGACGGCCGAGAGGGCGAACCCGGCCGACGCCTGCGCCGACGCGCCCACCGCGCCCCCGGCCACGGCACCGCCGGACCCACTGGCTCCGATCGCCCCGGCTCCGAAGGAGGCCCCGGCGCCGGCCGTGGCCCGCGCCGACATCCCGGCGGATGCTCCCGCGCTCGCTGCCGCGGAGACCCCGGCCGAGGCGCCCGCGGACCCGCCGACCGCCAGGCCCGCACCGAAGCCCGCCGAGGCCCCGATGCCCGCGCCGGCCGACGCCGAGGCGTCCACCTGCAGCTGGGCGCCGGCGGTGAGGCCCAAGGGGGTGCCGAGCCCGGCCATCGCCGACCGCCACGTCGCCGGGTCCAGCCCGAGGCGGCTCAGGGCCTGCTGCACGCTCTCCCCGTCGAGGGCGTCGACGGCACGATCGGGGCGTCCGCTCGGACCGCTCCCGGGGCCACCGCCGCCGGAGCCGCCGGGGGCCGTCGCCGAGGTGTCGGTGCGGGCGCCCGGGCCAAGGGTGTTCGCCTCGAACTCGAGGTTCTGCTCGGTGACGCTGAGGCTCACCTTGGCACGCAGCGCCGTGCCGTCGGCGGCGAAGTAGTCGATCTCCTCGCCGACGCGGGTGGCCGTCCCGTCGAACACGAAGGTGCCCCAGATGAACCGCAGCCGCGGCGGAGCGTCCTGCGGTGAGTCCGCCGGCGGCTCGACGAACTGGCGCACCCGCTGGGTCAGCGTGCGCACGTCGAGCGGCGAGCCGTCGGCGTCGCCCTCCGCGGAGTCGAACTCGAGGTCGAGCGTGAGCGTGGCGTGCCCCTCATTGGTGCGCTGACGACGCTGGCCCTGGGTCCCGCTGCTGCCGCTGACGTCGTTGTTGCGGTCGACCTTCAGGCTGGTCGGGTTGAACTGCACCGGGATGGGGTCCCCGCTGGGTCGGACCGTGGGTGGCTTGTCGGCCGTCCCGCCCCGCACCTCCTCGAGCCGGTAGAGCACGGCCTTGGCCGGGTACTCGGTGCTCATCGTCGGCCCCCCGTCTCGGACGGCTCACCGAGCCGCAGGCCCTCGTGCACGATGTGCAGCTCCTCGATCGCGATCTCACCGGTCCGCGCGTTCAGCGCCGGTCCCGTGACCTTGCTCGGCAGCCCACGGTCGAAGATCCAGCGGGCGACCTCCCGCTCGCCGTTGGGCGAGAAGACCGAGACCAGGCCGTCGTACCGGGGCACGGGAAGGACGCCGGTGACCATGCCGGTCATCCAGTCCCACAGCGCCCGGTCGGCCACCCCGTCGTCGCCGGCGAGGAACATCCCGCGCTTGAGCACGATGGGCGAGAGCTTGGCCCGCCCGACGCGGCGGACGACGCCGTCGTTCCGCCCGCCCTCCTGGTACTCGCGCACGTCGGCTTCCAGCTCGAGCCCCGCGCACTCGGCGAACAGGCCGTTGCCGAGGCTCGTCGGCCGGCCGACGGCCGCGACGAGGGTGACCGCGAACCGGAAGGACTGGACCAGCTCGGTCGGGACGGTCATCGCGCCACCCCGCCGAGCGGGCGCACGACCGTGCCGGAGTCGGTGTCCTGGGTGATCCGGAGGACGAGGTACTCCAGTGGGCTGGACGGCGCGACGCCCACCTCGGCGACCAGCCGGCCCAGGGCGACCGACGACGGCGGGTTCAGGCGGTCGTCGCAGCGGACGAAGTAGGAGGTCTGCTCGGTGTCGCCGGCGAACGCACCGGCCCGGAACAGGCCGCGGAGGAACTGCTCGAGCGTGTGGGACAGCGCCGCCCGGAGGTTCCGGGTGCCCGGTTCGAAGACGAGCCACTGGGTGCGGCGCTCCAGGGTCAGTCCGATCATCGTCATGAGCCGTCGGACGCTGAGCTGGCGGTACCGGGGGTCGAGCGACAGCGTGCGCGCGGAGGTCAGGCGGTAGCCGTCGCGCTCGGCGCGGTACACGTTGATGCCCAAGAGGTGCAGCTCGTCGTGCTCGTGGTCGGGGACGTCGTCGTCCGCGGTGACGACGCCGACCGCGATCTCGTTGGCCGGCCCCCACGGGAGCCCGAGGCGAAGCTCACGGGCCGCCACGACCCCGGCGGCCACCGCCGACGGTGGCACTGGCTCGGACCGCCGGAGTGGCCCGTCACCGGGGACCCCGAGCCACGGGTGGTAGGCGGCGGCGTAGCCGGAGTCGAACTCCGCGCGCCAGCGGGCCAACCCGGCCGCGGGCAGGCGGCGCGGGGCGTCGAGGAGGGCGACGAAGCGCCGCCGCAGCTCGGCGACGGCGACGACCCGTCGCTGCCGGTCGACGAGCTCGTCGAGGTGGTCGGGGACCGTCGGGTCGAGGTGCCCCAGCGCGCCGGACCAGGTCAGGTCCGCCACGCAGAGCAGCCCGAGCTCCGCGACCCGCCCCACGCGGTCGACCCCCACGTGGCCCTGCTCGTCGAGGGGGTCGGCATCGGGCGGTCCGGCGTCGAAGAGGGCGTCCCGGCCGACCTCGTGGAAGCGGTCGCACCCGGCGGCGAGCCGGACACCGGTCAGCGGTGGCAGCGTCCCGTCGCGCGGGGCGATGTCCTTCTCCCATCCGGCCCCGGTGCGCACCAGCCGCAGCTCGGACGAGAGCACGGTGCCCGGGGCCGCGGGGTGGTCCGGGGAGAGCCGGCGGGCGGGGAAGCGGGGGTGCGAGGGGTGCAGGCCGAGATCCGTCGCGTGCTCCTCGCGGCGCCGCAGCGGGTCGCGGTCGAGGACGTCGACGGTCGCGGTGACCACGCGCGCGTCCACGGTCCCGTCGGGTCCTCGGCGGGACGCCGACAGGGGTGGGGTGAGTGTCAGGAGGCGGATCCGGCCCCCCGACCGCAGCGGTCGCACCTCCTGGCCCGTCACCCAGTGGAGGGTGCCGGTGGGCGCCGACGCGGAGGGGCTCACGAGCAGCAGCGACCCCGGCGGGAGCGGCGGGCCGTCGCCGACCACGAGGACCTGTTCGGGGTCGGTCCCCTCCGGCAGGACGTCCCCCTCCGGCGTCGCGGCCGCTCCGGCACCGTCGGGCCCGCGCAGCGGCGGCCCGGTCCGGTAGCTCAGGGTGACCTCGAGCCGGCCACCCCAGGTGCCCTCGTCCGCGGCGGTCACCTCGGCGGCGCCGTCCGCGCCGGGCGGGCGCCCGGGCGCCCGCCCGGCGCGGACCTCGTCGTGGGGGACCAGGGCGTACCGGGCGACGGCGTCACCCGGGGCGGAGGTGGGCACGACCCGGCAGACCCAGGCGGTCCGTCCGCCCTGGTCGAAGAAGGCCCTCACCGCGCGGGGCAGGTGACCCGGGCACTCACCGGCGTCCGCGTCGGAGAGCCCGCCGAAGACGTCGACGAACCCGGACCAGCTCGACACCTCCATCGGCGCGTTGGGCGGACCCCGCCAGGCCATCCCGACGAACCCCGTGGCGTCCAGGCGGACCGGTGCGATGCCCGGCGCCGGCGCGGGCACCGGGGAGGCGTAGACCCCCGGTGCACCGAGGGACGGACCGGCGCTCACCTCGTGCTCCGGCTCAGACCGACTCGAAGTCGATCCGCTCGGCGACCAGCTGCAGCTCCTCCATGGCCACCTCGCCGCCGCCCTTCGCGGCCAGGGTCGGGCCGACCCACTTCTTGGGCTGGGCGGACTGCAGCACCCACCGGACGGCCGGCTCCTTGGCCTCGGTGAGCAGGGTGATCGTCACCGTGCGCGGGTCATGGTCACCCTCGCGGGTGGCCTTGAGCCACTCGAAGAGACGCAGGTCGCCGATGACACCGCGCTTGAGGGTGACGTCGTCGGTGCTCTCGGAGTTGGCGACCTTGCGGACGTGGTTCTCGGGGTCGTTCCCGTTGCGGTACTCCGAGTACTTGACCTCGTTCCCGAGCCCGCTGACGTCGGAGAAGCCCCCGACGATCTGGTCCTCGCCGCCCTCGTTCCCGAGGCGCACGATGAAGTTGAATGCCCCGTAGGGGTTGTCCCGGACTGTCATCGGTGGTCCTTCCGCTCACGTGTGGGTGTCAGCTCTGCCGGGCGTCGGCCGTCCACTGGCCGATCCGGAAGATGACGAACTCGGCCGGGTAGGTCGGCGCCACGCCCACGAGGCAGATGAGCCGGCCGTTGTCGAGGTCGTTCTGGGTCATCGTCGTGCGGTCGCAGCGGACGAAGAAGGCCTCCTCGGGCTTGGTTCCCATGAGCGCGCCGGTGCGCCAGGTGGCCACGAGGAAGTCCGACACGGCCTGGCGGATGTTGGCCCAGAGCGCCTCGTTGTTCGGCTCGAAGACCGCCCACTGGGTGCTCTTGTCGATCGAGTGCTCCAGGTAGATGAACAGCCGGCGGACGTTGACGTACCGCCACTCGGGGTCCGAGCTCATCGTGCGGGCACCCCACACCCGGTTGCTCCGACCGGGGAAGAACCGCAGCGCGTTGATGCCCTCGGGGTTGAGCACGGACTGCCGGTCGAAGGTCACGTTCTGCATGAACCGGGTGATGCCGAGCACCACCTCGTTCGCCGGTGCCTTGTGCACGCCCCGGGCGATGTCGCTGCGGGCATAGATGCCGGCGGCGAACCCCGACGGGGGCAGCTGGAGCGTGGCCGGCGCCGCGCCCGGGTCCGGGCTCGCCGTGGGGTCGACGATCTCCACCCACGGGTAGTAGAGCGCCGCGTACGTCGTGTCGAACTGCGAGCGGAACGACCGCACCCCGGAGATCGACGAGTCCTTCGGAGGGTCGACGATCCCGATGCGGTACCGCAGCCGGGTGCAGTGGCCGATGAGGTGGTCCGCCGCGGTCTTCCGTTCCGCCTCGGTCTCGAAGCGCACGGCATCGGGCGTGGCGACGATCGCGATGTCGTCGACCTCGCCGAGTGCGGCCAGCCCCGTGGCGGCCTTGTTGGCGTCGTCCGGGTCGGACGGCTCGCCCTTGAGGTCCTCAGGGGTCAGCCCCGCCCCGTCACCCCCTCCGGTGAGGTAGGTGAGGTCGTCGAGCTCGAGCAGCGCGCCCAGCAGCTCCGAGGCCGGCGCGGCGGGGGTCGCCGCGCCGCCGACGTCCGGCCGGGACAGGTCGAGCCAGACGAGGCTGAGCGGGTCCGTCGGACGCTCGGCGCCGAGCACCCGGCTGACCGCCCGCGGATGGGCTGGGTCGAGCTCGAGGCCGGTGTAGGTGTCCAGCCGGACGTCGCCCATGACGACGCTGACGTCGAGGCTGAGGTGGCAGACGGCCGTCCCGGCGGTGGGGGCCTCGGTCGTCCCGTCGTCCTTGCGCAGCACGAGGGTGTCGCCGGCGCCGGCCACGACGACCCGCACGTTCGCGGCGTCCGGGGCCACGTCGTCCCCCGGGAGGGCGGTGGGGTCGGCGACGACCTCGACGGCGGCACCGGGTGCGACCGAGCGCAACGTGTCGCCCACGAGCACGTTCTTGCTCCGCCGGAAGGCCACGGAGACCCGGATCGACGCCCCGGCCGCGCCGGGCCACCGGGCCCGCCAGGCGCCGACCCGTGGCGTCCCGGAGAGTTCCAGCCGGGCGAAGTTGGCGTCGACGTCGATGACCTGGTTGCCCGCCCCGTCGTCGACCGTCGCGAACGGGAAGACCCGGCAGACGTAGAGGCGCCGCCCCCCGTTCTCGAAGAACGCCCGGGCCGCGTAGGCGAGGTAGTTGACCCGGTCGGTCCCCACGCCGACGTCCTCGAGGCCTCCGAAGGCCCGTTCGAACTCGGTGAAGCTGGTGACGAGCGTCGGCTTGTCGACCATGGTGACCCGGGGGTCGGTGAGCTGGTGGGCCACGGGGCCGTAGCGGGTGAGCCCCGCCATCCCGAAGGTGCTCGTGGGCACCCCCTGGATGGACTTGGACCGGAAGCTGGTCTCCTCGACGTACACGGCCGGGGTCAGGTACTCGGGCATCGGCTCTCTTCTCCTCGCGGGTCAGGCGGCGAACGGGATCGCCTCGGTCAGGGTGAGTTCGCCGCCGACCGGGACGGTCAGCGTCGGCGCCACGACGGTGTTCGGGACGTAGCCCGGGGGGACCGCGGTCCCGCGCAGGACCGGGTTGTCCAGCTCGGCCGGGGTCGGCGGGTTCGACGCGCGGGCCAGGCCCTCGACGACCAGGTCGGCGTAGCGGTCGTCGGGGTCCACCGGCGGCGCTGTCGCCGGGTCCGGGGCGACGACCTCGAGGTCGACGTCCAGGGTGCTCGGGGCCGGTGGCGGCAGCGACCCCGTGTCGGTCACGAGCAGGACGAACTCGCCGCGCTCGTCGGCGTGGGCGCGGCCGACGGGTCCGTCACCGGGCCGGACGGCGGTCACCCTCGCCCAGCGCACCGGTGCACCACCGGACTCGACCCGACCCCGGACCACGGTCGCCCCGCGCGGCAGGCCGGCCGCCACGCCGGGCCACAGCCACGGCCGCAGCACCCGCGAGGCCGACGGCACCACCGGAGGGGTGGCCTCGGCCGCGCGGACATCGGCGAGGCTCCAGAGCGGCAGCTCCAGCCGCCGGGCCACGACCCGGCGCCGCGGATCGACCAGCCGGAGCCTCAGGGCGGTGGGGGTGCCGTGGTCGAACCGGAGCTGGAAGCGCCCGGTGTCCTTGCGCTCCAGGCCGCGGCACGGCCAGTCCCGTTCCGCGGGCTCGGGCAGCAGCAGCGCGTCGAGCTCCCGACCGGCGGCGACGTCGGTGCGGAGCCGCCGACCGGAGACGGCGTCGACGCACTCGACCCCCAGCGCCAGTCGGTGCAGGACGTCGGCGGGCCCGACGGCCGTGTCGATGCGGTCGACGTCGGTGGCGCTCACGGCAGCGACTCCGCCCGCGCCGCCACCGTGGTGACCGGCTCGTCACTCGTGCTGCCGATGCCCTCGATGACGACCACCCGTGCCTGGTACAGGAGGCTGAGCCGGTAGTCGGTGGTCAGCGCCTGGAACGCCTCGCTCATCGACTCGAGGGCCACGTCGTCGTTGACGAGCTGGACCATCTCGCCCGGGCCCCACTCGCCGCTCGGGTGCAGCAACGGCCCGGAGAGAATGGGCTCGGACTCGAGGATCTGCGCGGCCAGCCCGAGCCACTCGAGCTCGCTCTCCACCGCGGTGTCCCAGGCGGAGACCATGAGGTGCATGCGCAGCGGGATGCGGGGCCGGCCGTCGGCGCGGGAGACACCGGACCAGCCCGGACGGGTCTCGGGGTCGACGTCCACCCCGTAGCAGTAGACGGAGATCGCCGGGTACTGGATGACGGCGGTCGGGCTGCTGTCGACGGCGTCGAAGTCGGCCGTGCCGGCGAGGACGGCTCGCGGCCGCGGGGGCGCGGGCAGTCGTTCCCCGATCCTGCGGTTCAGCAGGTCGACGATGCTGCGCCCGGTGGCCGCGAGCGCCCGGTGTCCGGCCATGCCGTGATCGTGGGGCTCCGGCGTCACCCGACCGTTGCCGGGTCCACGTGGGAGGCGCCCGGGACGGCCGCCGGCGACGGTGCGGTGACACCGCCCGCCGCAGACTCCGGGTCGAGCCCGAGGACGACAAGGAGCGGCGATGTCCACCGACCACGACCACGACGAGCACGACCACGGCCACCACGAGGACCACGACCATCACGACCACGACCACGACCACGACCACGACCAGGACGACGAGTGCCGTCCCCCGCAGGAGTGCGAGGACTGCGACCCCGGCCTCATCGACGACCTGGCCTGTCAGTCCGAGGGCGTCGCCGCGCAGGCGGCCTACAACGCCGAGCAGCAGCCGGTGCTCAAGCAGGCGAGCGTCGACTATGCGACGGCGCGCGGCGCCTACCGGGCCGCCCGCTCCGCCGCGACGCTCGAGGTGCAGGACCTGCGGCACCAGGTGAAGCAGCTCATCGAGCGAATCCGGTGCCAGATCAAGCAGGACGAGGTCGTTGACTGCCTGGACCGCGCCTTCCGGTGCGTCTGCAGGGAGCTCGACGCGTGCGGCTCCGGGGGCGGGTGCTGCACCACCGCGGAATGCGAGGTCGACAAGACCTGCCCCGACGACTACGACGAGCTGGTCAGCCGGATCGTCGAGTACGAGGCCAGGGTGGTGCGGGAACAGGCCTGCTTCACGTCACTCGTCGCCGAGCCCCAGGCGCTGACGGATCGGGTGGCGGCCGCCAAGGCGGAGGTCGACGCGATCAACGCCGAGCTCGGCGGGGATCCCGCCACCGTGGACGTCAAGAAGCTCTACGTCTCCGCCCTGGTGGCCCAGCGTCACCTCGGGGAGATCTGGAACGGCTTCCCGCAGACCCAGGACTACATCGACTGCCTCTGCCGGACGCTGACCTGCTGGACCAAGACGATCGACGCCGTCTCCGTACTCACCGGCTGCCGGGCCGTCGCCGACTGCAAGGACCGGGTGCGGCGCACGCACTGCGAGGACCTCGCCACCAAGACCGTCGAGGAGGTCCTGCTCGAATACGAACGGCTGTGCGGGAGTGAGTCGTGCGATGACGACGACGACTGCCCGGACGAGGAGCAGGACGACGACTGCGGTTGCGGTGACCGCCACGAGCACGGTCACCGCGACACAGACCGGAAGCGGGACCGCCCGCGGGGGGAGAGCTCCGTGGAGAGGTGATCGGCCGCGGCCCGGGCCGCGGCGGCGCGTCCCTCCTCGAAGATGGGCTCGAGGGCCTCCATCTCAGGCCGTCGGAGGCGGTGCGGGCCAGCCCAGTCGGGCAATCTGAGGGAGGCACTCCCGGGCTGCTGGGTGCGGACAAACGCACACGGTGCATCGAGGAGCCGCTTCTGGGCGAGGGCGAGGAGTAGCCGGTCCGGCATGTCTGGTGCGCGAGTTCCGCGATGACTCGGGCATCGTCAGTGCGGACGCGGCTCGGACCGGGTCGCGGTACCGACGGGGTCCATCCTCAGGTGTGGTTACGCGGCGGAGACCGGCGGACGATGACCGTGCGCGCGGGGTTGTGCAGGCTCGTAGGGCACCCGAAGTGCTCGGGGTGCGGATGTGGACGGCAGTAGACGTGAGCGCCCTACGGGATGGCACATGGAGAGCACGTCTCGGACTGTCGACGTCGCGCCGTGCGCCATCACCGCAGGTCAGCGGCCTGTGGTGGTGGGTTGGCCGGAGGCTGTAAGTGACTAGGGCGCAGCGGAAGTCGCTGGGTGTGCCGCAACAGGTCGGGCGGCGCACCTGTTTGTGGATCTGTCGGCAGGCAGGTCCGTGGAGTCGCTGATCCCCGGCCGGCCCGTTTCACCAGTCGGTCGCGTCGGGTGGGCGATCGGGCAGGATGTGACGCGCCTCGTCGCCGAGGAGCTGTTCCCGGCTGGCGGCGGCGAGGAAGCGTAAGTCCACTCCTGGGCGAGCGCAAGGTTCTCGGCGAACACGACCCGGACCGACGGCCAGCGCACCTGGCACTCACCGATGAGGTCGGCGACGAGCGCCGGGCGGACGTGCCCGAGCGTGAATGCGCCCGAGTAGCGCTCCTCGACGACGGCAGCGCGAGCGGTGGTCGCCGGTCCGCCACCATGAAGTCACCGGCTGCGGTCCCTCGGTCTCGGGTCAGCCGTTGAGGGCCTCGACTGGCACCGCACGCGCGTGCGGTGCCCGCGTTCCCCAGAGCGTTGCTACGGTCGGGTGCATGGACTCAGGGTCGCGGGTGCTCGTACCGCGGCTCGGGGCGGGGGCACCGTGACCCTCGACGACTTCGGGCTCGACGCCTTCTCGCTCGAGGGCCGATCCGCCGTCGTCACCGGAGGCACGACCGGCCTCGGGCAGGCCATGTCGGTGGCCCTGGCCCGGGCCGGCGCCGACGTCCTCGTCGCCGCGCTGACCCCGGATGACGGCAGCACGCAGCGACGCGTCGAGGAGGCCGGCCGCCGGTGGAGGTCGCTGGAGACCGACGTGACCGCGCCGGGAGAGCCGGCCCGAATCGTCGAGGAGTGCCGGGCGGCCTTCGGGAGCGTCGACATCCTCGTCAACTCCGCGGGCACCTGCCTCATCGCCGATGTCGAGGACTTCGGCCGGGACCAGTGGGACCCCATGGTCGCGGTCAACCTCACCGCCGCCTTCGACCTCTCGCGTGCCGCCGCCGCGGTCATGCTCGGGCAGGGGCACGGCAAGATCATCAACGTGGCCAGCCTGTTCTCCTTCCTCGGCGGACTCGGCTCGCCCGCCTACGCCGCGACCAAGGCCGGGATCGCCGGGTTCACGCGCGCCTACTGCGACGAGCTGGGGCATCGCAACATCCAGGTCAACGCCATCGCGCCCGGCTACATGGCGACCGCGCTGACCGCCGCGTCCCGCGCCGACGAGGAGACCTCCACGCGCATCGTCGAGCACATCCCCGCCGGCCGCTGGGGCGACCCCGCCGACCTCATGGGCGCCGTCGTCTTCCTCGCCAGCCGGGCGTCGGACTACGTCAACGGCCACCTGCTCGTCGTCGACGGTGGCTACCTCGTCCGCTGACCCCCCACCGTGAGGAACCCGCCGTGACCGCTTCCCGATCGCCCCTGTCCCGGGCTGAGATCGTGGACCGCCTCATCGACCTCCTCGGTGCGGACCGCGTGGACACCGACGCCGTTCGGCTGCGGGCCGCATCGGTCGACCGGTACAAGAAGTACGCCGCCGCTCACGGGATGCTCGACGGCCCGTTCCCCGCCGCGATCGTGTGGCCGGGGACGGTCGAGCAGGTGGCGGCCGTCCTGCGGTTCGCCGACGAGGAGCTCGTCAACGTCGTGCCGCGATCCGGTGGGACGGCCACCGAGGG
The DNA here is from genome assembly GCA_963726295.1 of uncultured Actinomycetota bacterium. Taxonomy (GTDB): domain Bacteria; phylum Actinomycetota; class Actinomycetes; order Actinomycetales; family Dermatophilaceae; genus DASSQJ01. The sequence continues at coordinate 786,741 of CAVSBW010000002.1, read as the reverse complement.
CGGACTGGAGACGGTCGTCGAGGACTCCGTGGTCCTCGACGGCTCGGGCCTGGACGCCATCCTCGACATCGACCCCGTCGACATGATGGCCACCGTGCAGTGCGGGGTCCCCCTGCAGGCGCTCGAGGACGCGGTGCGCGAGCGCGGGCTGACCACGGGCCACTCACCGCAGTCCCGCCCGCTGGCCCAGCTGGGCGGGCTCGTGGCCACCCGGTCCATCGGGCAGCTGTCGACCCTGTACGGCGGTATCGAGGACCTCGTCGTCGGGTGCGAGGCCGTGCTCCCCGGCGGCGCCGTGACCCGCATCAAGGCCGTCCCGCGCCGGGCTGCCGGGCCAGACCTGCGGCACGTCGTCATCGGCAACGAGGGGGCGCTGTGTTTCATCACCGAGGTCACCGTGATGCTCTTCCCCTTCCGGCCCGAGACCTGCCGGTACCTCGGCTACCTCGTCGACGACTTCGGGGCCGGCATCGAGGGGCTGCGGCGGATCGTCACCGACGGCTACCGGCCGTCGGTGTGCCGGGTGTACTCGCCGCAGGACGCTGCACAGCACTTCGGCGACCTCACCGAGGAACGCACCCTCGTCGTGTTCGTGGCGGAGGGGCCCGAACGGCTCGCCGCGGCCACGGCGGAGGCCATCGAGGAACTGTTCGAGGGGGTCGAGCCCGTCGACCCGAGCGCGATCGAAGCCTGGTTCACGGACCTCAACTGGGGTCCGGAGCGCCTCGTGGCCGAGCGCGACGACATGCTGCGCCGCCCGCACCTCGGATACACGACGGAGGTCTCGTGCTCGTGGTCGCGGGCCGCGGGCCTCTACGACGCCGTGACGGCCCGGCTGGAGCGGGATTTCCCGCGGTTCGCGGACATCACGATGCTCGGTGCGCACTCCTCGCACAGCTACCAGACGGGGACGAACCTCTACTTCGTGTACGACTACGACGTTCGGTGCGATCCGCGGGAGGAGCTCGCCGAGTACCACGTCCCGATCAACGCGATCGTCGTCGAGGAGGCGCTGCGGGCCGGGGGCTCGATGGTGCACCACCACGGCATCGGCAAGTACCGGACCCCGTGGGTCCGCGAGGAGCACGGCTCGGCCTACGTCCTGCTCGAGGGGCTGAAGCGGTCCTTCGACCCCAACGGTGTCATGAACGCCGGCACGATCTTCCCCCTCGAGGGGTTCACCGACCCGTTCGTCGGCATCCCCCGTCGCGAGGAGTCGTGAGCCCGCGGTACGTCCTGGCGGTCGACAACGGCACCCAGAGCACCAAGGTGCACGTCGTCGACGAGGCCGGGATGGTCCACGCGAGCGCCCGGCGACCGCTGAGACCCACGGTGTCACCGCGCGCGGGCTGGGTCGTGCACCCCGACGACGACCTGTGGGACTCGCTCGGCGCCGCCTGCCGGGACGTCCTGGAGGCGTTCGCCGGGTCCCCGGCCGACATCGAGGCGGTGGGGCTGTGCACGATCCGCTACTGCCGCGCGCTGCTGCGGGCCGACGGGACCCTCGCCGAGCCGGTGCTCAGCTGGATGGACGAGCGGGTCTCGCGCCCGCACGAGGACCGCCAGGATGTCGCGTGGGTGACGACGTCGTCCGGCTACCTCACGCACCGGCTCACCGGGCGGTTCCGGGACTCAGCGGCGAACTGCCGCGGACTCTGGCCGGTGGATGTGGGGACGATCGACTGGTCCGAGGACGCCGCCGCCTACACCGCCACCGGGATGCCCCGGGAGAAGCTCTTCGAGCTGGTCCGCCCCGGCGACCACCTCGGCACCGTCACCCGCGGGGCCGCCGTCGCCACCGGCATCCCCGAGGGGGTCCCGGTCTACGCCACCGCGAACGACAAGGCGGTCGAGGCCCTCGGCGCGGGGGTGGACGACTCGACGGTGCTGCTCTCGCTCGGCACCTACATCGCGGCGATGACGACCGGGGCGGGCCCGCCGGCCGACGACGACGCGGTGTGGGTGAACTTCGCGGCCGAGCCGAGCCGCTACCTCTACGAGAGCAACGGCATCCGGCGCGGCATGTGGACGGTGTCGTGGGCCGCCGACCTCGTGTACCCCCGCGAGTGCAGGACGCCCGAACGTCCGGCGGAGGATGTGCTCGGCGCGGAGGCCGAGGCGGTCTCGGCGGGGTGTGGCGGGCTGATGGCCGTCCTCGACTGGCTCGCCCCTCCGGAGGCCGCGTTCCGGCGTGGCGCGCTGCTCGGGTTCGACGGGAGCCAACGCCGCGGCCACGTGTTCCGCGCCGTGCTCGAGGGGATCGCCCTGACCATGGCCGACCACCTCGAGGCGATGGAGCGCGCGCTGGGGCGCGACCCGGGGGTGGTCGTCGTCAGCGGGGGAGGGGCCAAGTCCGATCTCATGCTCCGGATCCTCGCGGACGTGCTCGCCCGTCCGGTCCGCCGCACCGGCCTAGACGACGCCGCTGGGCTCGGTGCGGCGATCTGCGCGTGCGTTGGTCACGGGATCCATCCCGACGTCGACACCGCGAGGCGCGTCATGGTCCGCCCCGGGGTCACCGTCGAGCCCGACCCGGCCGGGGTCGAGGCCTACGCCCCGGTGCGGCGCCGGCACCGGATGGCGCGGCGGGGGACCGAGAGCGTGGCCGCCGCCCTCGCGGGCCTGGACGACCCCGCGGGGGCGGCATCGGGACCGGGGTGAGTGGCGACCACGGACTCCGTCCCCTTGGTCCTCCGCCGGGCCCGGCGACGGCGCCCACCAAGACCCACGAGGGCGGCGGTCACGAGGGTGTCGCGTGTCTGGACCCAGATATCCGCGCCTCGTGCGTCAGTGCCCAGTGTTTCGGGGTGTCCGCGGTGGTCGATACCTTCCGAATCCCGAGGACGGCTCCGATGACCCAGAGCGCGAACGCCACAGATGCCATGCCACCGTTCCAGAAGCTGGTCAGGCAGAGCACCGCGACGAGGTAGGAGGCCCACACCGCCCACCTCGGCAGGGTGTGCGCCTGGTGGGCGATCCGCGTGGTCACGGCGACCATCACCGCGCCGCCGGTCAGCCCGGTGAGGCCGACGACGAGCCCGGCCGTGCCGAACACCCGGACCGTGTCGGGGTCGGGCGTGAAGGCATCGGCGGCGAGCCTCGTGATCGCGCCCGAGACGTCGAGCGACACCCCTGTGATCGTCAGCCCACCGAGCAGCGCGGCGGCCGGCACCACGGCCTGCGTCAGTGGGTCACCGCCGGAGATCCGGTCGAGCACCTGTCGGAGTCCGGTGGCGAACCACAGCAGCAGCGCGACGCCCAGCCCGAGCGTCGGCAGGCCGACGCCGGCGGCGACCTGGTTCGCGCCGTCGTCGAGCCGGTCGCGGATGACGGCGTCCGAGGTCCCGGGGGCGTCCACACCTGCCAACGAGCACAGGCCCACCCCGATCCCCAGCGCCACGACCGAGGCGGCGCCGGCCCAGGCGGCGCGGCTGAGAGCCTGCGAGCCGTCGGTGTCGCCCCCCATGGTCGACATTGCGCGACGGTTCAAGAGCGCCTCGGGCTCGAGGACCCCCTCCCCGCGCCAGGCCGGGCGTGGCCGGGTGTACAGCTGCAAGGCACCCGCCACCGCGAGGAAGAGCAGGATGTGCGCGGCGTTGAACCAGGCGAAGGGGAGGTCGAAGCCCCACCAGAACGGCGCACACATGACGATGCCCGCCAGGGTGAACACGACCCCTGCCGGCCGGGGAACCATGAGGAGGATCCCCCCGATCGCGAGCAGCAGGCAGGTGCCGAAGAACGCCAGCAGGACCGGGACGGTCACCGACATGCCGTGGGCTTCGAACGGGCCGTCGCCGTAGGTGGGGTTCCCACCGGCGAACCAGACGGTGTGCTCTTGAGCGAGGTGCCACATCGCGGGAATGTCGAAGGCCCCGAAGCCGACACCGTTGACGAAAGCGCTGAGGCCCGCAAATCGCAGGGTCCACCGAACAGGTCCGCTGTAGTTGACGAACCCGGAGGAGGCCGTCGCGCCGGGAGCACGCGATGCGGTGGCCGGAGCCTTGGCGAACGGTCCGGCCATCATCGGCCTCCTCCCTGGGCATGGCGCCGACCGGCCCGCTCCGGCCGACCCGCGGTGCAGACCCGACCCGCCCGGCCCATCGCGCGACCGTCCGGGGCCAGTCGCAGCAGCTCAGGCCGGGACACGACTCGCCGGCTCGTCCCGCTCGTCGTCCACCGCCTCGGCGGCGGACGCCCTGCCGGGCAGGCGCGCGACGTGCATGGCCACGAGGAGGACGGCGAGGGCGGTGGCGCCGTGGACGAGGCCGATGTAGGGCAGGTCGTCGATGGCGTAGCCCATCTCACCCTGCGCGACGACGAGGAGGAAGAGTCCCCACGCCCAACGCCGCGCCCGCGGCGCACGCACCCAGAACGACACGACGGCCACGGCGAGCGCGACGACCGGCAGGAGGATGCCGCCGACCATCTCGTGCACCGCGAAGGCCTGGTCGCCCGTGAACCCCCCGCCGCTCTCCATCACCGTCTCGTCCACCAACCCGCCGCCCGAGACGTATCCCGCCAGCCCACCGAACCCGAACGCGATGGCCGCGGCCTGGACGACGACGCCCGCGAAGACGGTCCAGGCGAGGACCGAGTAGAGCTTGCGCATGGGGGTCTCCTCTCGTTCCGGCCGGGTCGGACCACGACCGCCCCACCACGGTCGGCCTCCAGCACCGGGTGCGGAACGCGGCGGCCCTCCGTACCGGGCGCGGGTTTCCGCAGGGTCTCCGGGCGGGGTACCCCATGGCGCCCCGGTCCGATGCGGCGGATCATGTGGAAGGTGCTCGTGAGGCGGATCGCAGTCGCGGCCCTCGGCGTCGTCGGGACGGTGTCGCTGGTCTACGTCGTGCTCGAACGCAGCTTTCTGCACCCGGAGGAGGACCTCGGGCTGAGCCTGGCCTGGCCGCTCCTCGGTGTCCTTCCGCTGTTCGTCCTCGGGGTGTGGCTGCTCGCGGTGAGCCGGTCCCGGGTCGCGGTCTACGTCGCGGTGGCAGGGTCGGCGATGGCGGTGAGCCTGGTCTACGAGACGGTGCTCCCGCTCCATCCGCAGCTGATGGACCAACCGTGGTTCCCGTGGCTCAACGCCGTGGCCCTGACGGTGGGTGGGGTGGCCCTCTCGGCCTTCATGGCGCTGATCGCCACCTTCCCGGACGGCCGCCTTCGGAGCCGTTGGCAGCGGATAGCCGTCCGGTCGGTGTGGGTCTGCTCCTTCGCCGGGGTGCTCACGCTCCTCACGGAGCCGCTCGTGGTCCTGCCGGCCGGGCTCGAGGTCGACGCCAACATCCCGAACCCCGTGGCGGTCCCCGCGCTCGAGTGGCTGGCCCCGGTCGTCGACGCCGTCGCGGTGACGGCGTGGGTCCCCACCCTGGTCACCGCCGCGGTGTTCGCCCGCCGTGCCTTCGGGAGGGACCCCGAGACACCGCGCGCTGTCCGGCCGATCGGCATCACCCTCCTGCTCGTGGCTGCGGCATGGGGGGGCCTCGTGGTGCTCTCCCGGCTCTCCGTCGACGCGCTCCTGCTCGGCCTGGTCCTGGGCGCGGTCAACCTGGGCGCGCTGCTCGCGCTGCCGGTCGTGCTCATCCAGGGGGTGCTTCGCCACGACGCGTTCGACGTGGCGGTCGATGACAGGGCCCAGCTCGTCGTCCGCTCCTCCTCGACGATCGTGACCTTCCTCTACGGGATCGCCGTCGCGGCGCCGGCCGTGCTCCTCCTGGACCGGATCGAGCCGGCCGGTGCGGTGCTGCTCACCACGATCGCGGCGGTGGCCCTCCTGCCGCTGCGGGGGTGGCTGATGGGCGCCATCCGCCGGGCGGTCCTCGGCGACCGCGAGCGGCACCTGGAGCTGCTCGCGGAGTTGGGAGTACGCCTCGAGCAGGCGCCGGGTCTTGACGAAGTGCTGTCCGCGCTCGCCGACGGCGTCCGTGGTGGGCTGGACGCCTCGTGGGTGCGGGTGGGTATCGAGGCGCCGGAGGGCGGTGGCACCGGTAGTCCACTGACGGCGGTCTCGGGCGCGCCGACCGGGCCGCCGGTGGTCACGCGTGACCTCGTGCACGGCGAGGACGTGGTCGGGCGCATCGAGCTCGGGAGCCGGCGAAGGGGTGAGTACCCGGTATCCGAGCTGGCCCTCCTCGACACCGTCGCGCGGCAGGCGACGAGCACGGTGGCGGCGGTCGGGCTCACCACCCGGCTCGAGGAGGGGCTGGAGGAGCTGCGTGCCTCGCGCGCCCGGCTGGTCAGCGTCCAGGACGCCGAGCGGCGCCGGATCGAGCGCGACCTGCACGACGGGGTCCAGGCGAGCATCGTCGCGCTCATCGCCAACCTTGCCCTGGCCCGTCAGCGCTTGCACCGCGGGCAGCTGGCCGAGGCGGAGCTCGTCGAGGTCCAGGACCAGGCGCGCGAGGTTCTCGTGGACCTGCGCGAGCTCGCCCGGGGAATCCACCCCCAGGTGCTCACGGACCGGGGTCTCGTCGCCGCCGTCGAGTCGCGCACGGCCCGCTTCCCGCTCCCGGTGCGCGTGGTGGCGGAGCCCGAGGCGCGGGACACCCGGCTCGACCCGGACACCGAGGCGGTCGCGTTCTACGTCGTCAGCGAAGCGCTCGCCAACACCGCCAAGCACGCGGAGGCGGACGGGGCCGTCGTGCGGGTTGCCCTCGCCGGCGGGACCCTCGAGGTGGAGGTCCGCGACCACGGGACCGGCTTCGAGCCACCCACGCACCCAACGAGCGGTGGCCTCGCGAACATGCGCGACCGGGTCACGGCCCTCGGCGGGCGGTTCGTCGTGGAGAGCGCGGTCGGCAGGGGGAGCGCCGTGCGGGTGGAGCTTCCTGCGCCGACCCGGCCGGAAGGGGGCGCCGAGGAGGAGCCGGCCGTTGAGGCGCCCGTGGACGTTGCCCGTGCGGCATCCGTGCGCGACCCGGAGCCTGCCGGTGCCTGAGCCGCTGCTCGGCATCGTCGTCGCCGAGGACAACTACCTCGTGCGCGAGGGGGTACGGCGGCTCCTCGAGGACTCCGGGCGGGTCCGGGTGCTCGCCGGGGTCGGCACCGCGGCGGAGCTGCTGGACGCCGTCCGGCGGATGCAGCCCGACGCCGTGCTCACCGACATCCGGATGCCACCGACGCACCGCACCGAGGGGATCGAGGCGGCGCGCGCCATCCGGGCCTCCCATCCCGCGATCGGTGTCGTCGTTCTGTCCCAGCACACCGACGACGCCTACGCCCTTGCCCTCTTCGAGGACGGCTCGTCCGGACTCGGCTACCTGCTCAAGGACCGCGTGGGCGATGTCGACGACCTCGTGCACGCCCTCACCGAGGTGACCTCGGGCGGCTCCGTGGTCGACCCTCTCATCGTCGACGCGCTCGTCCGGCGGCGGGCGCGGGACGCCGCCCACCCGCTGGGCAAGCTGACACCGCGCGAGATGGACGTACTGCGCGAGATGGCGACCGGCAAGACCAACGCCCGCATCGAGAAGGCCCTCCACCTGTCGTCCTCGACCGTGGAGAAGCATGCGAACGCGATCTTCACCAAGCTCGCCATCCCCGAGGAGGGAGTCAACCGGCGGGTCGCGGCGGTGCTGTCGTACCTGCGCCGTGCGCCGGGCTGAGGACGCGGACGCACGCGGATCAGTTCAGCGACCTGCCACGACCCCCAGTCGTCGTCGCCTGAAAACAGGTGGCCAGGGGTTCGAGGCCCCTCGCCAGCTCTCGGAGCGAGCCGCCGGAGCCGGCGGCCGACGCCGCCTCGATGTCCGACGCCCCGTGGCGGGCCCGGGTCAGGACTGTACGGTGCGGCGCTGGACGGCGCGCCAGATGAGGAGCGCGACGACCGCACCCAGGATCGAGAAGATGAGGCCGCTGGGCTGGAAGAAGCCCTCCTCCTCGTCCCACCCGAAGAGCAGGTACGCCCCGAAGCCGCCGATGAACGACCCGACGATGCCGAGCAGCATCGTCTGCCACCAGGACATCGGGTCGGGGCCCTTGACGAGCAGCCGCGCCGCGTAGCCGGCGGCGACGCCGATGAAGAGCAGGTAGATCACGGTCCAGAAGTTGAACATGGAGACTCCTCCGGTGGTGCACGCCGAGCACGAGGGCAAGGCTACCCGGGCGTCGGACGGCGGCGAGCGGGCCTGTGCTGCAGCTGAGGGCGTCTACAGGTCCAGGACTCGACACGGAGTGGGAGGGCGTCGCCCCCCCTACGCCGGCGCGGACGGCCGAGGCTCCGCGGCGGTCGACGGGGCTCTTCGCGTGGTCGTCGCCGCCGAGGGTGAGGGATGGTGGGCGTCGCGGGCCGACTCCGCGTCGGGTGTCAGCTCGTCCCACACCGGCTCGTCGTCCGGCAGCCACATCGGGGCCTGGGCTTCCGGGTGGGGCGCGAGCCACCGGTGCTCCTCGGCGAGCCGGAGGGCGACATCGAGCATCCGCGTCGTCGCCGCCGTGTCGTCGTCCTCGCGCCAGGCGAGCGACCAGGGGTAGTAGGGCTGGATCTCCGTCGGCCAGTACATCCGCAGACCTGCGGCGACGTACTTCTCCGCATAGCTGAGGAAGTCCAGGTAGCGAACCGGCTCACGGGACCGCAGGACGTGGGCGATGCAGTGGCTGAACGCGCCCGGCGTTCCGAGCCACCGCATCTGCAGCCCCTGGCTCTCCTCCACCATCCTCAGGTACTGCCCGTGCGCGTTGTAGTTGCCGGAGACCGGCGGGTCGGCGAAGGCGTGCAGCTCCCGTTCGTGCAACGAGGCCGACGGGCCACGGACGTCGTCGGCCGGTCCGACGAGGACGAGCGGTTCGAGGCGCAGCAACCGGTGGCGCCACCCGCTGGGGTGCGCGATCCGCATCCGCGGGGTGACCCGCAGGATGCCGACGTCCAGCCGCCCTTCGACGAGCGCGCCCAGCTGCGTGATGCTGTCCATGGCGTGCTCCCGCAGCGGCACCTCCGGCTCGGCGCGGCTGAACGCGTCCGCCACGAGGCGGCTCGTCGACAGCTCGTACACGTGGGCGATCCGCAGCCCCTCCCGGCGGGAGGTGTGCGTCATCCCGTCGGCGATCGTCAGCAGGCGTTGGGCGTCGTCGAAGAAGCTGCGCCCCCGCGCGGTGAGCGTGACGTGCCGGCTGTCCCGCACGAGCAGGGGCTCCCCGAGCTGCTGTTCCAGCTTGCGGATCTGCTTCGAGAGGGCGGGCTGGCTGACGTACAGGCGCGCCGCGGCACGGCCGAAGTGCAGCTCCTCGGCGACCGCCACGAAGTAGCGCACCAACCGCAGGTCCAGGTCCATGCCCACCTCCCTACCGCGCGGTGGCGAGGCTCGGCGCGGCCGCGGGCGGGGCCCTCCGAGGAGCGAGCCGGGCTCTCGCCGGCCGTCGCCCAACGCTAGTTGCCGGGCGCCGCCCGTGGCGAGCCCTGGTTATCGATCGGCGGAACGGGTCTTGGACGCGGCCGCCTTGGCGCCCGCACCCTGAGAGGAGTCGCGCTTGCGACGTCCGTGTCCGGTGGACAGGCCACCGCACCGCTACCCCGGGAGAGCATCATGACCGCAAACGGACGGCCCGTCGTCTTCATCCACGGCCTGTGGCTCCACGCGAGCAGCTGGCAGCCCTGGGTCGAGGCCTTCCGGGCGGCCGGCTACGACCCGGTCGCGCCCGGCTGGCCGCACGAGGCCGACACCGTGGCGGGTGCCCGGGAGGACCCCGACACCGTCGCCGGCATCGGCATCGACGACGTCACGGCCCACATGGCGTCCGTGATCGACGGGCTGCCCGTCGCCCCGGTCATCGTGGGGCACTCCTTCGGAGGGCTCATCGCCGAGAAGCTCCTCGGCCAGGGCAAGGGCGCGGCGGCCGTTGCCATCGACCCCGCGCAGATCAAGGGCGTGCTCCCGCTGCCGCTCGCCCAGCTGCGAGCCGGGCTGCCGGCGCTCGGTAACCCGGCCAACCGCACCAAGGCGGTCTCCCTGACCCAGAAGGAGTTCCGCTTCGGGTTCGGGAACGCGCTGAGCCAGGACGAGTCCGACCGGCTCTACGAGCAGTGGACCATCCCGTCACCGGCCCGACCGCTCTTCCAGGCCGCCGCCGCGAACTTCTCGATGCACTCCGAGGCCGCCGTCGACACCCACAACGACACGCGTGGCCCCCTGCTGCTCATCTCCGGCCTGAAGGACCACACCGTTCCCGACGTCGTGACCCGCTCCACCCTCAAGCAGTACCGCAACTCCACCGCCGTCACCGAGCTCGAGCAGTTCGAGGGACGCGGGCACTCCCTGACCATCGACAGCGGCTGGCGCGACGTGGCCGACGCCGTCCTCGGCTGGCTCACGGGCCAGGGCCTCTGACCATGGAGCTGGGCCTCGCCGGCCGGGTCGCGGTCGTCACGGGCGCGAGCAAGGGCATCGGGCTGGCCATCACCAGGGCCCTCGTGGCAGAGGGCGTCACGGTCGTGGCCGGTGCTCGGGATCCCTCACCGGGGCTCGACGAGCTCGCGGGGTCCGGGCCGGTCGAGTTCGTGCGGGTCGACCTCAGCGAACCGGACGGGGTCGCCCACCTCGTCGACGCGGCGGCGGGCAGGGGGCGGCTCGACATCCTCGTCAACAACGTGGGTGCGGCGACGCCTCGGCTGGACGGCTTCACAGCTGTTACGGACGAGCAGTGGTCGACCTCGTACACGCTCAACCTGATGGCCTCCGTGCGCACGACGCGGGCCGCGCTGCCGATGATGCTGGCTCAGGGAGGGGGCTCCATCGTGTCGACCTGCTCGGTCAACGCCTTCCTCCCGGACCCGGCGGTCATGGACTACAGCGCCGCCAAGGCCGCGCTGCGCAGCTTCTGCAAGTCGCTGTCGAAGGAGCTGGGCCCGAACGGGATCCGGGTCAACACCGTGAGCCCGGGCCCGGTCTCGACCGACCTGTGGCTCGGCGCCGACGGCATCGCCGCGAGGGTGGCGTCGAGCCAGGGAAGAGACCCCGGTGCCGTCGCTGCCGCGGCGGCGGAGGCGTCGGTGACCGGTCGGTTCACCCGCCCGGACGAGGTCGCCGCACTCGTCACGTTCCTGGCCAGCGACGTCGCCGGGAACATCACCGGGACCGACGTGGTCATCGACGGCGGCCTCATCAGCACCACCTAGCAATCGGCCGACCCACCCGAGGAGATCACCATGCCCAGCACACTGTTCCCGACAGCCGCACGCGTCTCGGGGAGGCCGAAGCGACGTGCCCGAGTGTGGGCTGTCGTCGCCCTGGCGTCGGCCATGCTCGTCATCGCCATGGTGGGCGCGCCGGCGCAGGCGGCCACGCCGTCAGCCAAGCCGACGATCGTCCTCGTGCACGGAGCCTTCTCCGGCCCGTCCGCCTGGGACCAGGTGGCCGCGTCCCTGACCAAGGACGGCTATGCCACCGTCGCCGTCGCGCTCCCGCTCACGGGGCTGGCCGAGGACGTCGCCGCCGTCAGCGCAGCCCTCGAAGGCATCGGCGGGTCGAAGGTGCTCGCAGCGCACTCGTACGGCGGCTTCGTGGCCTCCAACGCCGCTGCGGGGAGGTTCGACGTCTCTGCCCTCGTCTTCACGGCCGCCTTCCTGCCCGACGCCGGCGAGACGATCGTCGGCCTGGGGGAGGGCTACGCCCCGGCGGCGTTCCTTGCGCCCGGCCACCTCGACGGGGACGCCGACCAACTGGCCACCATCGCCTCGCCCTACTTCCGCGGGGACTTCGCCCAGGACCTGAACCCGAAGCGAGCAGCCGAGCTCGGCGCCGCGCAGACGCCGACCAGCCTCGGCATCCTCTTCACCCCCTCCGGCCAGGTGGCCTGGCACCAGGTCCCCTCCTGGTACGCGGTCTCGGGTGCCGACCGGGTGATCGCCCCCGCCCTCCAGCGGTTCATGGCCGCACGCGCGGGGGCGACCACCGTCACCTTCGACGACGCCAGCCACGCCGGAGGCTTCACCCACTACGCCGCCCGGTTCGTCAAGCTGGTGGAACAGGCGGCGTAGCGTCTGAGGGGCGGGCCGCCCGCTGGCTTCCGGGCGACCTGCATGACGATGTGACCCGTGCTGATGCCCGTCCTCGGGAGTTGCGCGGGGAACGCCCATTCCGGGTCTCCCAGCGCCATCGAGGGCAAGGCGTCGCACGTCTCACTCACCTCGGGGCCAGGATCCATGTCGGCGGCGTCTGCCTTCCCGGTAGCGGACCGGACGCAACCGCGTGAGACTCGGCGGGTGGAATGGTGGCGCGTCCTGGAGAACATCGTCTCCGGCAGCGTGGTGGCCCTCGTCGTCGCCGCGATCGCGTGGTTCGGGACCGGGAAGCTCGTCCGTCGTCAGGAGGCCCGCCGTGCTCGCCACCAGCGCGACCTGGCGGCGGCCGAGGAGCTGTACGCGGTCTACGGCAGCTTCTTCAGCGTGTGGAAGTCGTGGGAGTACGTTCGCGGCCGCGACGAGACATCGGCAGCGCCCGTCGATGACCCGGTGCGCCGTGGCCTACTCGCGCAGGCGGCCGAGGTCGAGGGTCGGTACGAGTCGCTGTTGGTCAGGATGTCCCTGGAACGCCGCCTCTCCCACGAGCAGCGGAAGGTGCTGTGGGCGCTGCGGTTCGGCATCAAGGAGCTGCGCGGGGCCATCCGGGCAGGTCGCCCGCTCGGGTGGTGGCGGACCGATGATCCTCGGAAGCCCGGCGTGCACGCCGGGCACCTGAGATACCTCGCCTTCAAGCAGCTGACGACCGCGGTCGCGGGAATCCTGGTCGACGACACCCGGGGTCCGGTGACGCCGTCTCCGGCCGAGCGGGCCCAGGCGCTCTCGGAGATCACCGCCACCTACTTCACCGTGCAGACGGACACACCGCTCAAGGGCAGCCACTGGGCGGAGGTGCCCACCACCTCCACCGCGGCGTAGACGGGGCGGACGTTTCGGACCTTGGTCCGGTCGGTGTACATGATCGGGGGCGACACCGCGGACCCCGTGGACGCCGTCCAAAGGATCTCGTTCGTCCGCGGCGGACCCTTCGCCTCACGCTCCAGGTCACCGAGGGGGCTTCCGGATGCCCGGACCGGAGCGCCACGCGGCGCCGTGCTCTAGTCGGGGAGCCGGACCGTGGTGGTGACGAGCACTCCGTCGGGCACCTCGTGGCCGGCGGTGGTGAGGCCGGCCGGGCGCGGCTCGATGCTCACTCCGGCGACGCTGTCGAAGCCGCGGAGGTAGGTGCCCATGACCAGCTCGAGGTCGGCGCCGGGTGGCACGGTGACCGTCAGGGGCAGGTCGGCGCTGGGGCTGAATGCGACCACCCGGACCGATCGGGGCGTGCCGGTGGTGGCGCCGGGAACGGCCTTCCCGTTCACCGTGATGCCCCGGATGCCGGCGCCGCTCCCGACGTCGACGATCAGCGCGTAGCCGCCCGACGCAGACCGGATGTCGACGGTCACCTCGCGGCCCTGCGGCGCGGCCACATCGCTGATGAGCGTCACGTCCGGGGCGAGATCCGTTCCGGCGGCCAGCGGCGGCGCGGATGCGGTGCTGGCCGCCCTGGTGTCCTGCGGCTGGTGGAAGGGGGAGCTCTCGAAGGTCGTGGGCGTCCAGCCCGTGTCCGTGACCTGGCCGGTGTAGGCGTCGAGGTCCTGTGGCAGGGCGACCCATCGCGCGGTGCCGGTGTCGGCGTCGGCGTGGTAGACCAGCAGGTCGGGCCGAGGCCCGTCGCTGGTCGAGCTCACCGCCAGTCCGGTCGCGGCCAGTGCGACGGCGAGGCCGCCGGCAACGGCCGCCGGTCGCCAACCGACCCGGCTGGCAGCGGCCGTGACCAGCGAGACGACGAGCGTGAGGGCCAGCACGACCCACAGCATCGGCAACGGCGTGGCCACGGGCAGCATCAGCTCGAACCGTGCCGCCAGCAGGAAGTACAAGGCCACCAGCGGGCTGAGCAGCAGCACGGCGGGGACCGCCGCGAGGGTCACCACCGCCAGCGTCACGCGCGTGGAGCGTTCACGGACGGCGACCACTCCGAAGCCGGCGGTGGCCGCGACCAGCGGCCAGGCGGCAGCGTAGGCGGCGTCCGGGAGGACGATCGCGAGCAGTACGGCGATCAGGCTCCAGCCGACCAGCGCCCCCGCCACCACCTCCAGCGCCCCGCAGCGTCGCCGAAGTGGCCACACGACGAGGAGCACCCCGGCCGCACCGGCGGTGACGGCCGCGAGCACGTAGGCGGTGCGGTCGTAGACCCCGCCGTTGAGCGCGTCGGAGAGCCGTGGGTCCACGGCCCGGGCAGCGAGCCACAGCGCGGTGCCGGCCAGCACCCCGACCAAGCCCGCCACGCCGAGGCCGAGCCAGGACCGGACCACCCGCCGGACACTGACCCGACCGCGGCGCACGGCCACCCCGATCACGACCACCACCGCCAGTGCGGCCAGCAGGGCCAGCGGCAGGGACCAGGTCGACGGGTACGCCACCGTGACACCGTCGGTGAGGGTGAACGCCACGAGGTTGGGCGCCTGCACGGAGCCCAGGTCCGCATCAGCCAGCCGGCGGGCCAGGGCAACCACGGTCGCGCCGTACTCGGCCACGGTGCCCTCGTGCATGTTCGCGGCGGTGTCGATGCCGGCGTGGTAGGCCGGAAGTCCGCCGACGACCACGAGCTCGAGCCCGGCCGGCACCACGTCCTGGTAGCGGCCGAGGTCGGCACCTTGGCCCGTGGCGTTGAGCGGCGCACCGAACGCGGAGTACACCACCGGCGACGGGGCCGCCGCGAGGTACTGACGCAGAGCCCAGCCGTTGTCCGGTGTCGTCAGCGCGGGGATGACCCGCCCGGCGTTGCCGATGCCCTCGGTGTTCACCGCCACCTGCACGTCGCGCATCCAGCCGGCCGACTCGACCAGGGCCAGCGAGCCGAGCATCTCGTGCTCCTCGCCGTCGACGAAGGCGCCGATCACGTCGTGCCGTGGCGGCGGGCCGGACGCCAGGGCACGCAGGGCCGCCAGCACGCTCACCACACCAGCCCCGTTGTCCCCCGCCCCGGGTGCCGTGGGGACGGAGTCGTAGTGGGCCGCCAGCAGGACCGCCTGGTCGGCATCCGGGCCGGCTCCCTCGATCCGGACCACGATGTTGCGCACCGTGCCGGTCCACACCGACCTGGGGGCGTCGGGGGCCATGGTGACCGTCTGTTCGTCGACCTGCGGATCCAGTCCGGCTGCCCTCAGCTGCTGCACCAGGTAGGCCTCGACGGAGGTCTGCTCGCTGCTCCCCATCGGGTGCGGCACTGCAGCCACGACTGCGAGGTCGGTCCGGGCGCGGCCGAGGGAGAAGTCGGCGACGCCCTCGCCGACCGGCGCGGCCGGTGACAACAGCGGGGCGATCCCCGCTATGGCGGCCGCCGCCAGCACCAGGGCCGCGAGGAGCGCCCCGGCCGGGTGTGCCGACCGCTTGCCCCGAGGGGCCGCTTCCGGCGGCCCCGCGACGGTGAGTGGCCGCCGGACCGTGCTGGTCACGACCGCACCTCGTCAGCGGAGCCCTGCGCCGGTGGTGAGGACATGCTGGCAACCGGAGTGGGGATGTTCATGATCCAGCGACCTTCTCGACCGATACGGCCGGAGTACCTCTGCCGGGCCGACGGACCGGAATGTCAACGCACGACTCGCCCGGCATCATCGACGCTACGCCGACTCCAGGTCAGCGCTGCGCGATCGTGGTGAGGGCCACGCGGGTCCGACACCTGTCCCGACACCGGCATGAGTTCCGTGGCGTGGCGGGGTCCCGGGTCAGGTCAGCGCCGCGAGCAGGGCCTCGAGGTCAACGCGCGCGATCCGGACGGACTGGTCGCTGCAGCCGTAGGGGATGACCAGGGTCTGTCCGTGCCGGAGCGCGCCGCAGGAGTAGACGACGTTGGGGACGTAGCCCGACCGCTCGTCGGCGGTCGGCGTGAGCAGGGGCCGGCGGAGTCGTCCGATGACGTGGGTGGGGTCGTGCAGGTCGAGCAGCACCGCGCCCATGCTGTACTCGCGCATGGCGCCGACCCCGTGGGTCAGCACCAGCCAGCCGGCCGGGGTCTCGATGGGCGACCCACAGTTGCCGAGCTGGATGACCTCCCAGCTCTCCAGCGGGGTCTGGAAGAGCACCGGCGTGTCCCAGTGGTGCAGGTCGCTCGAGGTCGTGATGGCGTTGCTCTCGCGGTCGGCGCGCGACAGCGCGACGTACCGTCCGCCGATCGGGCGGGGGAAGAGCGCCAGGCCCTTGTTCTTGGCGCCGGGCCCGCTCAGCCGAGTCATCTCGAAGGAGCGGAAGTCGCGGGTGCGGAGCAGCTGCGAGGTCACGACGTGGCCGTCCCACCCCGTGTACGTCCCGAGGTAGTCGACGACCCCGTCGGGGTGCGCGAAGCGCACGAGTCGGACGTCCTCCATGCCGTGGCTCTCCGACGGTCCGCGCGGCATGAGCACCCGCTCCTCGAGCAGGGAGTCGGCGGCGAACTCGACGGCGTAGCTGCAGGCGGCGACCCACTCGAGCCGTTCGGTGGTGCGCACCGCGGCCCCACGCGTGAGGCGCTGGTCGTGCAGGCTGTCGAGGGCGAGTCCCAGCTCGGCGCGACCGAAGGTCTCCGGGAGGGTGTCGAGCACGAAGGTGGAGTTCGTCTGGTCGCCGCCGAGCTCGCGCAGCTGTTTCTCGAACGACGCCCGCGAGTAGGTCGCCGGTCTGTGCGTCGGCAGCACCGTGTGCGTCGCCGTCGGGGCCATCGCCACCTCGCCCGACGCGTCGACGGTCCCGGTGCGCCACTCGATGCTCGAGAGGTGGCCCTCCCCGACGGCCCGCAGGGACATGAGGAACCGGGTGGAGCCGTCGTGGAGGTCGCTCTGGTCCGGGTGCTCCACCATCGAGGGGTTGAACAGCGCCGCGCCCTCGAGGGAGTACTCCTGGGTGAAGTACGCGCCGATGAGGCGCCGCCGCTCGGGCGAGACCCCCTCCGGGTCCTCGAGCCGGTGCGCCACCAGCGCGAAGTGCGCGTCCCACGTCGCGTCGAGGTCGTGGTGCCGGCCGGCGAACGCGGCGGTGCTGGCGGCGAGGGCGTCGCGAACCGCGTCGTCGGGGAGGGCCAGCACCCGGTCGACCACCGCGGAGGACCGGGACTCCCCGGGGCCGGTCGACTCCTGGCCGGGCAGGAAGATCAGGCTCACCACCCGAGAGGGGTCGGGGCGCAGGACGTGCTCGTGGAGCCGAACGACGGGGACGTCGCCGGCGACGGTCATCGCGCGACCGGTGCCCGGACCAGGCGGGAGATCTGCCGGGTCGACATCCAGGCGAGCGTGGACTCGGCCCCCTGGTTCCGGCTCACGCCGCTGCGCTCGAGTCCGTCGAAGCCGGCACCGGTGGCCTCGTCGCGCACGGGCAGGCCGAGGTCGTTGCTGCCCTCGAACCACTCCCGGCAGGCGGTGATGACAGCGACCCAACGATCGTCGTGGGTGACCAGGTGGGCCCGGCGGGCTGCCTCGGCGAGCGCCGCGACCTCGATCGGCTGCTGGGCGTAACCGGGGCGCGGGTCGCCCGGCGAGCGGCCTCCCGCCGGGACGACGGACAGGTGCCCGTCGTGCTCCTGCTCGTGCACCAGCCAGGTCAGCAGCTCCAGGCCGACTCGGCGGGCATGGTCGTCCGGAAGCGTCGCGGAGATGACGAGGAGCGCCTCCGGGAGAACCGCATTGGCGTACGTCAGACGCTGCTCGATCCATGGCCAGGAGCCGGCGGCTCGGGGCCTCCCGAGCACGGCGCGGGCGTCGACGAGCAGCTCCAGCGCAGAGGCACGGACGTCGTCGTCCAGGCCCTCGGGGTCGACACCGAGCAGCTCGCCGGCGCCCAGGGCCGCGTACGCCATCGCCCGCGGCCAGCGCGACCTCGCCTGCATCGCGATGCGGGCCCCATCGGTGGCGCGGGTGACCATGGCGGCGTCCCGACCGTGGGCTGCCGCCACGCCGAGGGCCCAGAGCCCGCGGCCCCAGTGGTCGTCCGACGTCGGGGAGTCCTGCCACGAGCCGTCGGTCCCGCGCCGGTTGTGCATCAGCCCGCCGGGCGTCAGCGCCTCGAGGACGAAGGTGAGGTAGCCCTCCGCGAGGCCGCGGACGTCGTCGCCGGCGTCGGGCTCACGGGTCGTGACGACAAGGGCGCGCGCCACGTCGTCGACGCAGTAGCCGTGCTCGGCCCGCGGTTCGCTCCCCAGGGCGTGCTCGAACAGGCCGTGCCGGTTCGTGAGGTGGGTGAGGTGGGCGTAGCTGGGCGCTGTGCCCATCACGCCACCGACCGCGAGGCCGACGGCAGGAGGAAGCGCCCCAGGGCGAGGTACTCACCGGCCACCGCCGGCCAGAGCAGCCCCGGCGCGAGGCTGCGTGAGGTCGTCGCCATCCGCTCGGCGAGGCCGTCCTCGGTGAGGACGCGCCGCAGCGCCGCCGCGAGCGCGCCCGGGTCGCGCTGGGGGACCAACAGGCCGGCGCCCCCGGACAGCAGCTCGACGGCGTGGGGGAACGAGGTCGACACGACGGGCTTGCCCGCGGCAACCGCCTCGGTGAGGACTCCGGAGGTCACCTGCTCCCGGGAGTCGTACGGCAGCAGGACGACGCTGGCCTCACGCACGATCTCGCGCAGCGCCGGCCCCGGCAGGTACCGCACATCGAAGCTCACGGACGCGTGCAGCTCCAGCTCACCGACCAGGGCGGAGAGCCGGTCGCGGTAGGCATCGCCCTCTCGCTCCAGCACACGCGGATGGGTCTGGCCGACGATGCGGTAGAGCGGCGACGGGACGAGGTCGTCCAGCTCGGCCAGCGCCCGGAGCGCCCACTCGATGCCCTTGCCCTCACCCAGCAGACCCCAGGTCAGGACGACAGGGCGCGCGTCCGGCACCGCGTGCAGGACCGGGTCGCCCGCGGTGTTGTCCTCGGCGCCGTGGCTGATGACGGAGACCCGCTCGGGCGAGATGCCCCATCCGCGGACCAGCCGGTCGCGGGCGGTCTCGGTCATCGTGACCAGCGCGGACGACGCCGCGCACAGGGCGGCGACCACCCGGTGCTGGTTGGGTGTCGGGTGGGTCAGCACGGTGTGCAGGACGGTGACCACCGGTACGGTGAGGGACCGCACGACGTCGAGCACGTCGGCGCCGTCGGGACCGCCGTAGATGCCGTACTCGTGCTGGACGATCGCGACGTCGCAACCGTCGAGGACGGCAGCCACGTCCGCCACCCCCCGGGTGCTCCCGGGGGTCCACTCGTGGACCACCGGAAGGACCAACGGCTCGTGCTCGTCGACGCTGCGGACGACCTGCACCTGCGCACCCACCCCCTGGAGGTGCGTCACGAGGGCCTGGGTGAACGTGGCGATCCCGCACTGCGTGGGTGGGTACGTGGAGAGAACACCGAACCGGATGCCCATGAGGGCCTGCTTCCCGCTGTCTAGACGCAGCCGACGGCTGCCGTGCACGAAGGGGAGGATGTGGATGATCCCGAGGCGCTCGACCCTGATGGCTGCACCGATGACCTGGCGGCGTCGCCGGACCCATCTCGCGAGCCCACCGTAACACCGAAGGCCCCGACCCGGCCGGGGCGTACCGTGGGCTGCCCACCCC
Source organism: uncultured Actinomycetota bacterium (assembly GCA_963726295.1). Lineage (GTDB taxonomy): Bacteria > Actinomycetota > Actinomycetes > Actinomycetales > Dermatophilaceae > DASSQJ01. The sequence continues at coordinate 767,188 of CAVSBW010000002.1, read as the reverse complement.
AGGAGGCCGCATCAGAGTCGCCGTGCTCGCGTCGATCGCCCACCGGGTCCCGCCCCGGTCCTACGGGCCGTGGGAGCAGGTGGCCTCCACCCTGGCCGAGGGCCTGGTCGGGCGCGGCCACGAGGTCACCCTGTTCGCCACGGCGGACTCCATGACCACGGCCCGCCTGCACGCGGAGTCACCCGCCGGGTACGAGGAGGACCCGTCCGTCGACGTCAAGGTCCACGAGGCCCTGCACATCGCTGCCGCCTTCGAGCGTGCCGACCGGTTCGACCTCATCAGCAACCAGTTCGACTTCCTGCCGCTGGCCTTCAGCCGGCTGGTGACGACGCCCGTCGTGACGACGATCCACGGCTTCTCCTCGGAGCGGATCCTGCCGGTCTACCGCGCCTACGACGACATCGGGCACTACGTCTCGATCAGTGACGCCGACCGGCACCCGGGCCTCACGTACGCCGCGACGATCCACCACGGCATCGACGTCGACGCCTTCACCGTGGGGGTCGGGACCGGCGGCTACCTGCTGTTCCTGGGCCGTATCCATCCCGACAAGGGCACGCGGGCCGCGATCGAGGTCGCCCGACGCGCCGGGCTGCCCCTGGTCATCGCCGGCGTCGTCCAGGACGCCGGGTACCACCGCGAGCACGTCGAGCCGTTCCTCGACGGTGCCCGGGTCACCTACGTCGGTCCGGTCGGTCCGGCGGAGCGCGACCGGCTGCTCGGCGGTGCCCGCGCCCTGCTCCACCTCATCGAGTTCGACGAGCCGTTCGGTCTCTCGGTCGTCGAGGCGCTGGCCACCGGGACCCCCGTCATCACCCACGCCCGGGGGTCGATGCCCGAGATCGTGCGCCACGGGGTCACGGGCTTCCTCGTCACCGGAGTGGACGGGGCCGTCGACGCCGTGCACGCGGCGGCCCACCTCGACCGGAGCGCGTGCCGGGCCGACGTCCTCGCCCGGTTCTCGGCCGAGCGGATGGTCGGCGACTACGAGGCGCTCTTCACCGCGGTGGTCCAAGGGCACCCTGGCCGACGAGCCCCGTGATCAGGGCCTGCACACCGGATTCCAGACGTGGTGACAGGCGGCTGTCAGCCGACCACCTCGTTCAGTCGCACACCGTGGTCCGAGGCGATCAGCTCGGCCGCCTTCTCGCCGATCATGATCGCCGCGGCGTTGGTGTTGCCGCTGACCACGTTGGGCATCACGCTCGCGTCCGCCACCCGGAGGCCGTCGACACCGAGCACCCGCAGCCGGGGGTCGACGACGTCACCGATCCGGCAGGTCGAGGTCGCGTGGTACACGGTGAGCGCGTAGTGCCGGGCGAGGTCCTCGAGGAGGTCGTCGCTCGGCTCCGCCCCCGGCTCGAAGCCGTGGGCCTGCGCCAGGTGCGGCGGGATGACCGGGTCGCCCAGGCCGCCACCGGGCCAGGCCTTCGCGATCTCCAGGGCCCTGCGCATCACGGCGACCATGACCCGCACGTCGTGCGGGTCGTCGAAGTAGTTGAGGTCGATGTGCGGGCGGACGGCCGGGTCCGCACTGGTGAGGGTCACCGACCCCTCGGAGTGCGGCTGCACCGGGTTGGGCAGCACGACCACCTGGCCGCGCGTCGGGTCGAGGAAGGCGGCGGGGTCCTCGAAGAAGATGTCGGGCGGGATGCGGAAGACGCCCTCCCAGATCGGCGGCGTGTACCCGGTGGCGAGGAACCCGATCTGCGCGTCGTGGGTGTGCTCGTCGCCGAGGCCGGTCGAGAAGAACGCGACGGCGTCGTAGAGGGAGGACGAGGCGAGGCCCTTCCCCGTGGTGAACCACTCGCCGATGCGGCGCTCGGCCTCGGCCTTGGCAGCCGCCAGGGGCTCGGGCAGGTCGACGTCGTCGGCCGGGTCGGCCGGCAGCGGACCGGCGGGGGCCCGCAACGCGTCCGGCCCGAGCGCCATCGCGACGTCGGTCATGGTCGCGCCGATGCCGTCGGCGGCGTACATGAGCGGCACGTGGAGGTGGTCCTTGAGGTGGCGCCCGACGTCGGGGAGGTCGACGACGCAGTCAACGCCGACGGCGGCGAGCTCGCCGCCGTCCCCGACGCCCGAGAGCAGCAGGAGGTGCGGCGACCCGATGGCGCCGGCACTCAGCACCACCTCGGTGCCGGCGGTGACCTGCTCGTGCCCGCCGTCCGCGGTGCGGTAGGCGACCCCGGTGGCGCGCACGGCGCCGCCGGCGTCGCCCTCGAGGAGCACCCGTTCGACGAGCGCGCCGGTGACCACGGTGAGGTTCTCCCGGTCCATGACGGGCTCGAGGTAGGCGTGGAAGGTCGAGCTGCGCCGGCCGTCCTTCGTCGTCGTCTGGAAGAGCGAGGCGACTCCCTCGGCCTGGCGGCGGTCGCGGCCGTTGTAGTCGCCCTGCTTCAGGCCGGTGGAACCCGCGGCCTCGACGAACTGGGTGGACGCCTCGAGCACGGGCTGCCGAACGGACACGCCCACGGGGCCGTCGGTGCCGTGCGCCTCGAGGTCCGCGTGCAGCTCGGGGCTGGACACGAAGCCCTCGGCCTTGAGGAAGTAGGGCAGGACCTCCTCGTACGACCAGCCCTCCGCACCCCCGGCAGCCCACGAGTCGAAGTCGCCGGGGTGGCCCCTCACGTAGGCCATGTAGTTGAGGCCCGAGGTGCCGCCGAGCATCTTGCCGCGCGGCACCATCATCCGGCCACCGACCAGGCCCTTGCCGGCCCCACCGGGGTCCCCGTCGAACATCCAGTCGGTGGCGGGGTCGTTCTGCAGGCTGGCGACCGCGGCGGGCACCAGCTCCGCGGGCGGCGGGGGCCCGCCGGCCTCGAGGAGGCACACCCGCACGTCCGGGTCCTCGCTCAGCCGGGTCGCGACGACGGCGCCGGCCGATCCCGCCCCCACGATCACGTAGTCGTACGTCGAGCCCATGGTGACCACCTCGTCGTGGTGCCTCGCCGGGTGGCGGGGACGCTGTCGCCACGCAACCACAGGCGGGGCAGCGGAGACAAGGGCGGGTTGCCAACGTTGCACGCACGCCAGGACCGACGTCTTCGCCGGCAGCTGCGTGCACGGGAGCTCGTCCCCGAGCTGTCTGGACGCCGCCCCGGCCATCGGGCAGGCTGGGCGGGTGGCCGCTGCGCAGGGGGTGGTCGGACGCGGGGGCGAGTTCGCGACCGCTGAAGCGGCCGTCACCGCCCTGGCACGGGGGCAGTCCTCGGCGCTGGTCATCGAGGGTGAGGCCGGCATCGGGAAGACCCGTCTCGTGGAGGCGGTCGTCGGCGTGGCGCGTCCCCTCGGGGTGTCGGTGCTGCGCGGGCAGGCCCATCCCTTCGAGCGCACCCGCCCGTTCGGTGTCGTCGCGTCGGCGCTGGGGCTGAGGCGGCACTCGGCCGACCCGCGAAGGGGAGCCATCGGGGCCCTCATCGCCGGCGACGCCACGTCGCCGGCGGTCAGCGACGTCCAGCACCGAGTCGTCGGGGAGGTGGTCGACCTCGTGGAGGCCTCGTGTGCGGAGCACCCCCTTCTTCTGGTGGCCGAGGACATCCACTGGTCCGACGCCGCGAGCCTGATGACCCTCTCCGCCCTCGTGCGGCGGCTGCCCCTGTCCCCGCTCCTCGTCGTCGTGACGGTGCGGCCCTCACCGCCGTCCGCCGACGTCGTCCGCCTGGTCGACGACCTCACGGACGCGGGTGCGTGCACGCTCCGTCTCGGGCCCCTTGCCACCGACGAGGTCGTGGGGCTGGCCGCCGAACGGCTCGGCGGTCCGCCCGGCCCGAACCTCACCACGATGCTCGCCGGGGCCGGTGGGAACCCGCTGTGGGCGCTGGCCCTCCTCCGGTCGCTGACCGACGAGGGGGTGGTCAGCCGCACGGCGGACGGCGTGGAGGTGAGCACCACCGAGATCCCCTCCTCACTGGGCGACCTGGTGGTCCGGCGGCTGCTCGACCTGCCGGAGCCGACACGAGAGCTGCTCCGGGTCGCGGCGGTCCTCGGTGACTCCGTGCCCCTGCGCGACGTCGCCGCGGTCGCCGAACTGCCGGAGACGGAGGTCGCAACCCGGCTCGAGCCTGCGTACGACGCCCAGCTGCTCGACGACACCGACGAGCACGTGGCGTTCCGCCACCAGCTCGTGCACGACGCCATCCACCGGCACATCCCGGCCCCGACCCGACGGGCCCTCCACCGGGAGGCGGCGGTGGCGCTGATGGCGGCGGGTGCGGAACCGCTCGACGTGGCCGACCACCTCGTGCTCGGCGCGCGACGCGGCGACGAGGAGGCTGTCGCCTGGCTGCGCGCCGCCGCAGGGGAGGCCGCCACGAGGTCGCCGTCCGTCGCCGTCGAGCTCCTCCGCCGCGCGGAGGCGCTGCTGCCCGGCGGCCACCCCCTCGCGGACGCGGTGTCGGCGGAGGTCGTCCAGGCGATGCTCCGCGCCGGGATGGTCGCCGAGGCGGCCTCGCGTGCCGAGGCCGTGCTCGCCCGGCGACACGATCCCGAGGTCGACACCCCGCTGCGCCTGGCCCTCGTCGGCGCACTGGCCCTGCAGAACCGGGCCGAGGAGCTCGTCGCCGTGGCCCGCGACAGCCTCGACGAGCTCGGGCCCGGCGAACAGGTACCGGTACTGGCCCAGCAGAGCTGGGCGCTGACCTACAGGGGGGACCCGGGAGCCGGCGAGGCGTCCGCGCGCCGGGCCCTGGCCGTCGCCGAGCAGACGGGCCACGCCGGGATGACCGTGTGGGCCCTCACCGCGCTGCTCGTCGCCGTGGGGCGGCAGGGCCGGTTCGACGAGGCCCTGGCGCACGCCCGGCGAGCCGCCGGCCTCGCCGCCGGCTCGGACGACATCTCCTCGCTGCCGCTGCAACCGAACCTGTTCCTCGGCCTCGCCCTGTTCGACGCCGACCGGGTGCCGGAGGCCCGCGCGGCCTATCGCGCCGCCCTCGACGACGAGTTCGCCTCGGGCTGGTGGTTGGCCGACACGCTGATGGCCGACGCCGAGGCATGCTTCGCGGTGGGCGAGTGGGACGACGCCGTGCCCCGGCTCGTGGCGGGGGGTGAGGCCGCCCGCGAGAAGAGCCACCCGCTGCTGCTGTCGCAGTCGTTGGCCCACCGGACGGTCATCGCGACCGCGGTGGGGGACCTCGAGACCGCGCGCCACCTCGCGGCCGGGCTGGACGGAGCGATGGAGGGTGGCGCGCTCCCCTACAACGCCGGTGCGGTGGCCGTCGCGCTCTCCGGGCTCCGCGCGGCCACCGGGGACCGGCGGGGCGCCTACGACCTCCTCCTCCGCTGCTGGCGGTTCGACTCGGCCGGCGGGAGCCGCTACTACCACCGACGCGTCGCACCCGACCTCGTGCGCCTCGCCCTCGCGCTGGGCCACCGCGACGTCGCCGTCGAGGTCGCCGACACCCTCGACGCCGACGTTGCCCTGGCTCCCGGCGTCAGGTCGGTGCGCGGGGTCGCGCTCCGCTGTCGCGGCCTCGTCGACGGCGACGCCGAGCCGGTGCTGGAAGCGGTGGTCGTGGCACGGAGCATGCCGCTCCTCGTCGAGCACACCGGTGCCTGCGAGGACGCTGCGGTCCTGCTGGCCCGGAGCGAGCGGCGGGACGAGGCGGTCGAGCTCCTGGTCGAGGCGCTCGACCGGCACGAGCGCGCCGGCGCCGACGCCTGGGCCGGGCGGGTCCGCGCTCAGCTGCGCCTGCTCGGGGCGCATCCCGGTGCACGCGGCCCGAGGGACCGGCCGGAGTCGGGATGGCTGAGCCTCACCGAGACCGAGCGGGCGGTGTCCCTCCTCGTGGCCGAGGGGCTGACCAACGGCGCCGTCGCCAAACGGCTCTACGTCTCGCCGCACACGGTGAACACCCACCTCCGCCACGTCTTCGCCAAGCTCGGGGTGTCGAACCGCGTCGCGCTGGCCGGCGTGGTGCATCACTCGATCGGGTGATGTCCCGGGGCACGGCGCAGAGGAGGCTCGAACCGACCCCGCACCCGGACCGAGGAGGAGGGCAGCATGCCCATCAAGGTGGTCATCGAGTTCCAGGCGCAGCCCGGACGGCGCGAGGAGCTGACGAGCGTGCTCACCGGCATCTCCGCCACCCACGGGCCGACCGCCCCCGGCTTCCTCGGCAGCACCGTCTACGCCGCGCTCGACACCGAGGACGGCCTGGTCGAGATCGCCGACTGGGAGTCGGCGCAGCAGCAGGCCGAGGCGGTCGAGGAGGCCACGGCGACCGGGATCTACGGGCCGGTCGTCGCCCTGGTCGCGGCGCCGTTCCGCGTCACGAGGATCGGCTGAGCCGCCTGCCCGGCCGCCGGACATCCAGTGCATCCCCTCGCCTTCGCCATCCCGCTGCTGCCCGGACGCACCGACACCCAGCGCGCGGCCCTCACTGCCTGCTGGCTCGGCCCGCGCCGCGAGGCGCACCGCGACGCGCGCCGCCGGGCAGGGATCACCCGCGAGGCGGTGTGGCTCCAGCCCACCGAGAGCGGCGACCTCGCCGTGGTCTACCTCGAGGCCGACGACCTCGAGCAGGCCGCTGCCGTGCTCGGCACCTCGCCGGACCCGTTCGACCGCTGGTTCCGCGACCACGTGCGACTCGTCCACGGCATCGCCCTGGAGGACGGGCTGCCGACACCCGAGCAGGTCCTCGACTTCGACGTCGACGACGTGTGAACCGAACGACGAAAGGACACCACCCATGTGGGCTCAGCTGATCAGGACGCAGGTGCGGTCCGACGTGGACGACGTGGATGTCGCCGACCGGGTCCGGGCCGTGCACGAGCACGTCCGCGCCGCGGAACAGCCGGGCTCCGGCCTGGTCCGCACGCTGCTCATGCAGGGCCAGGAGGACCCGCACCGGGTGTACGCGCTCATCGTCCTCGAGTGCGAGGAGCAGGCCCGGTCCCGTGAGCAGGATCCGCGACGGCGGGACGGGCTCGAGGCGGCCCGGGCGGCCATGGCCGACCTGTACGAGGGCGCGCCGGTCTTCACCGACCTGACCGTCATCGCCGAGTGGGCTGACTGAACCGGGGCGGGACAACGCGTCGACGCCGGCCTGAACGGGCGGCGGAAGGACCGGAACGACCCGGCGCACTCCGCACCGGGCGAGGAGAGAGGAACCAACACGATGGCAGTGATCATGATCTCGGACGTGCCGGGAGTCGACGCGGGCATCGTCGACGGGCTGCGCGCCGCGGGCGTGCCCGAGGCGATGGCGGCGTTCCCCGGCTTCGTCAGCCACGTCAGCGGTGCGACGGACACCGGCTACCGCGTCATCGAGGTGTGGGAGTCGCCGGCCGCGCACCAGGCCTGGTTCGACGCGCACGTGGCTCCGGCCATGCCGCCCGGCGTCGAGCCGACCACACCGCAGTACATCGACCTCGCCCTGGCCGTCCCCGAGAGCTGAAGGGCCCGGCCCGTTCCAGCGGCCGTCGCGGCAGCGGGAGGGCCGACCTCCACCCGAACCCACCCACGAGCGGCCGACCGGCCGTCGAGACCAGAAGGAAACACCATGGACCACGCAGCCACGATGCGACGCGCTTACGACCTCATCAACGCCGGAGACATCGACGGCTTCGGCGAGCTCGTCGCCGAGGGTTTCATCGAGCACGAGGATCTCCCCGGCCTCTCCCCGAGCAAGGAGGGGGTCCTCGCCCTCTTCACCGGCTACCGCGCGGCCTTCCCCGACCTCCACATGGCCGTGGAGGACGTGATCGCCGAGGGTGACCGGGCCGTCGCGCGGGTGACGACCACCGGCACCCAGACCGGCGACTGGATGGGCATGCCGGCCTCCGGCAAGCGCATCGAGGTGCGACTCATCGACATCATGCGCTTCGACGACTCCGGGCTGGTCAGCGAGCACTGGGGCGTCATGGACATGCTCTCGATGCTGCAGCAGCTGGGGGTGGTCCCGGAGATGGCACCGACGCCCTAGGGCCCGCGCCGGGCCGCACCCAATCGGCCGTCGTGTGGGCGGACCCGGTTGCACCTCCGGCCGTGGCGTGGCGTTGCAGACATCCTCCCGCCGGCGGTCCGGTACGGATCGACACTGAGGGTGGAGAGGAGGTGTCGAGATGACAGATCGAGTCACCCCCGAATGGGTGTCGGACGACGCCGAGCTGAGGCAGCGCGCGGTGAAGCGGCTCGAGGACAGGCGGGGCCTGATGGCCCACTCCCTGGCCTACGTGAGCGTGAACCTGCTGCTGGTCGCCATCTGGTGGGTCACGGGCGCCGGTTTCTTCTGGCCGGTCTTCCCCATCTTCGGGTGGGGCATCGGCCTGGCCTTCCACGCCTGGGACGTCCTGTGGCCCGCAGCGGGCGAGCGGCAGATCCAGGCCGAGATGGAGCGGCTGCGCGGCCACCGGCAGTAGTGCTCCGCGTTAGTCGTAGCGCCGCTGCCGCACTGGCGGCGTCGGCGCTGCTCGTCGCGTCCTGTTCGGCCGGGTCGTCGACGAGCGCCGGCTCCGCGGGGCCGGAGGCGCGGGAGTACCGTCCCGGCCTGTCGGTGTACCCACACGTCCCGGACGGGGTGGACGCGGCTCCGGTGGTCGTGATGGTCCCAGGCGGCGGCTGGGTGTCGGCCGACCCCACCGGTCTCGGCGCGCTCGCCGACGCGCTCGCGGCTGCGGGCATCGTCGCGGTGCCGATCACCATCCGGGCCGCCCAGGACGGCGTCACCTACCCCGTGCCGGTGGAGGACGTGATGTGTGCGCTCGCCGCCGGCGTCGCTGCAACGCGGGCGGCGGCCGTGAAGCCGACCTCGCTCGTGCTGATGGGCCACTCCTCGGGGGCGCACCTGGCCGCAGTCGCGGCCCTGGCGCCCGACTCGGTGGCTCCCGTGTGCACGGACCCGCTCGTCGAGGCTGACGCGCTCGTCGGGCTGGCCGGGCCCTACGACGTGCGGAGCTTTGCCGACGGGGCCGAGGCGCTCTTCGGGACGACACCTGAGGAGGACCCGGCCACCTGGGCGCTCGCCGACCCCCTGCTCCTCGCGGACCGTCGGCCCGGGCTGCCGGTGCTGCTCCTGCACGGCGACGCCGACGAGGTGGTTCCGGTGCAGGCGACCCGGGACTTCGCCGCGGCCGTCGAGGCGGGCGGCCACGACACCACCGTGACGATCGTGCCCGGCGCAGACCACGAGACCATCTACTCCGCGGACGTGGCGGCGCAGACAGTCGCGGACTGGGTCGACGCGCTGGCCGAGTCCTGAGCGACGGTCGCCCGGCCGGGTCGCTGAACGGCCCCTCCTCCTCCGGCAGCTCGAGGTGCCCGCCGTCGTCCGCGCTCACGACCTTCGGACCCCGCCCGTGTCCGGACCTCCTCGACGAACGCGGCGACGTCCACCCGTCGAGCGGGACGCCCGTCAACCCGGTGCGGGGCCGCTGAAGGTGGAGAGGAACCGGTCGCGGAGGGACGCCATCGGCTGGACCGGGGCGGCGTCGTCCGGCCGCAGCCCGGGTTGCCAGCCCCAGCCCGCCGCGGCGTCGACGACGGACCGGTCACGCGCGATGAGGGTGACCGGGACGTCGTGGCTCGCTCCCGGTCCTGTGACGACCGTCGACGGCTGGTGGTCCCCGAGGAGGAGCACGACGAGCTCGTCGTCACGGCTGCTCGCCACGAAGTCGAGGACGCTGGTCAGCGCGTAGGCGATGGAGGTGCGGTAGGCGCCGGGCACGGCGTCGCGGTCGCTCCACAGGTCGGCGGCGGTCCGGGCCCGCGCCTCGACGCGGTCGAACACCGTCCCGCTGTCCAGCGCCGCCGGGTCGACGGTGGTCGGCAGCGGGGCCCACGGCCAGTGGCTCGAGGTCAGCACCACCTCGGCCATCACCGGGGGGCGGCGCGTGCCGTCGAGCTCGAGGCGCTGGAGGGCTGCGAGCGTGTACTGGTCGGGCATGGTCGAGAAGCCGAACGACGGCCCGGCGTAGCCCAGGTCCCCGGCCGCGTACACCCGGTCGAACTGGTAGAACGCGGTCCCCTCGGGCCAGGCCCCGTGGGTCGAGGGGAGCACGGCCACGGTGCGCCACCCCTCCCGGTCGAAGGCCGAGGACAGCGTCGTCCGGTGGCTGTCCAGCAGCCGGTTGTACCGACCCTGGCGGTCGACCCGTAGCCCGGACTGGAGGGTGGAGTGGGCCAGCCAGCTGCCGCTGCCGAACGCAGGCGAGGTGAGGAACGCGCTCCTGGCCGTGATGCCGGACCGGGCCAGCCGCGCCGTGGAGTGATCGAGCAGCCGCCGGAGCGAATCGGCCCGCGGCCCGTCGACCGCGACCCGGCCGTAGCTCTCGACGAACACGACGACGACGTCCTTGCCCCGGAGCTGCGCGAGGTCCGCCGACCCCGGCGCGCCGAATGCATCGTCGGCGAGCTCCCTGTCGAAGCGGGCCCGGTCGCGGAGGGTCCCGGCCACCGCGTCGGCCTTGGCTGACAGGTAGGGGACCACATCGGCCGCCGAGGCCGGGACGCCGGGCGCGAGCTGCAGGCCCGAGGCGGCCAGCACGGCCCACCCCAGCGCGAGCGTGACGAGCGCAGGCCCGGCCTCGCGCCGGTGGCCCGACGCTATGTGCGCGAGCCGCGCGAGGGCGTACGGCAGCCCCAGGAGCGCCAGGGCGACCAGGAACAGCGCGCCGAGTACGGCTCCGCTCGCCGCCCACGCGCCGGACGAGTCGTGGACGGCCGACAGCGCCGACCCCAGCGCGCCGACATCGTCGACGGGGTCGAACGGCCGGTCGCGCACCTCCGCCATCCCGAGGTCGAGGGCCCGGGCCAGGGCGACGACGCCGAGGCCCGCTCCCACGACGACCACGACCGCGAGGCGAGCCCGTCCTCGCAGGGCAACGGCCAGGCCGGCAACGACCAGGCCCTCGAGGGGGAGACGCACGAAGGCCGCGGGGCCGACCAGGTCGGGTCGGGTGGGCGCGAGCAGCGCGAACCAGGCAAGGGCCGCGGCGGCGGAGCAGACGGCCACCCGCCCGGCCCGTCGCCCCCCGCGGCGACGGCCGGTCGGGAGGTCTGGATCCACCGGCCGGGTGCGCCGGAGCCACCAGACGTCCCTCCCGAACGACTCGGCGAGCAGGAGGAGCCCGACGCCCGCCACCAGGGCCCCGACCGGTCGGGGCAGCACGTCGGCCGCGACGGCAGTCAGGCAGACGCCGACCGACCCGGCCGCCACCTTGCGCCAGTGGCGGGCCGGCAGCGGTCGCCGCAGCCACGGGAGGACCCACCCGGCGGCACCGAAGAGGTAGCGGGCGAGGCCGGCGGCGACCACCCACCACCCGACGACGGGGCCGGCGGCGACGGAGAGCACGAGGACGAGGAGGGCGTCGGCCTCGCCGTCGAAGCGGGCCCCGAACCGCGACGCCGTGCCCGTCCGACGGGCCACCCGGCCGTCGACCGCGTCGAGGGCCAGAGCGGGCAGCGTGACGACGAGGAGGGTGGCGGGGGGCGGTGCGGGCAGCGCCTCCACCGTCAGCGCCGCGACCCCGCAGGCGAGCAGGGCCCGGGTGAGGGTGACGACGTCCGCGGGCAGCAGGTGGTCGCGCCCGGCGAGCCCGACCCCGCGGACGACGAGGAGGCCGAGCACGCCCGCGCAGCCGAGCCCGACCACCCATCCGGCCCGGCTCACGTCGCCGGCGAGGTCGAGTGCCGCGAGCAGGACCGCGAGCCCGCCGATGCCCGTGGCGACCGACGTGCGGACCCCCGGTGCCCGATCGAGCGGAGGGGGGACCGATGGAGGGGGGCGCACCGGCGCCGTCGACGACGTCATGGGCCGTCCACGTCCGGCACCTCACGCCTCGAGGGGGACGTCGTCGCCCACGAGCACCGGACCGAGGGCGTGCGCCCCCCGCAGGGCCTTGGTCCGCAGGTACCTCGCGTTCGCGGTGCTCCAGTGCACCCCGGTGCGGACCTGCTCGACGACGGCCACGTCGTGGCGGGAGAGCTGCTCCGCCTTGTCCGGGTTGTTGCTGAGCAGTGCCACCTCACGGGCGTCGAGGGCGTGCAGCATCTGGGCCGCGACGGTGTAGTCGCGGGCGTCGGCGCGGTAGCCGAGGGCCAGGTTGGCCTCGTACGTGTCGAGGCCGTCGTCCTGCAGCGCGTAGGCGTCGAGCTTGGCGTACAGGCCGATGCCGCGCCCCTCCTGGCGCAGGTAGAGCAGGTAGCCGCCGACGTCGGCGATGCGCTCGACCGCCTCGCGCATCTGTGCCCCGCAGTCGCACCGCTGGCTGCCGAAGACGTCGCCGGTGAGGCACTCGCTGTGCAGCCGGACCAGCGGCACCTGCCCGGGCCGCGGGCCGTCGCCGAGAGCGATCGCGAGGTGCTCCCGGCCGTCGGCCAGCCCATCGAAGGTGAGGACGCGTGCGTCCGTGCGGTAGCCGTCGGGGAAGCGCAGCGGGACGTCCACGGTGGTCCGGACGCTGGCGGGTGGCGGGCCGTGGGTCATGTCGTCGCCCCTCCCGGGCCGTGGGGGTCGAATCGAGCGGAGAGGGCGTAGCGCAGCAGCACCACGTCCCCGATCGGTCGCACCTCGACGAGGGGGGCACGGTGGTCGCGGTCCCAGGGCAGCGGGCCGTCGCCGACCACCCGGGGCGCTCGTGCGTCCGCGACGAAGAACGGCGCCACGACCACGTGCAGCTCGTCGGCGAGCGCGTCGGCGAGGAACTGCGTGAGCACCTGCTGGCCACCCTCCACGAGCAGGCGCCGCACACCCAGGCCCGAGAGGTGCGCCGTGACCGCGGCCATGGACGGGTCGGCGAGGGCCACGACGGTCGCGACGCCGGCCAGCCGCTGCCGGGCGGGGCCGGCGACGTCGGGGCGGCAGTAGACGGTCTTGGGGCTCTCGCCGGCGGTGAAGAAGGCGCCACCAGGGTCCAGGTCCGCGGACCGGGTGACCGTGACCTTGACCGGTGACGGGGTCCTGCCCGATGCCACCCGGTGGGCGCGGCGGTCGGCCCGGCGCACGACGAGCCGGGGGTCGTCGGCCCGCACCGTGCCGGCTCCGACGAGGACGGCGTCGCAGGCCGCGCGCACCGCGTCCACGCGGTCGATGTCCTCCTCGTTCGAGAGCACGAGACGCCGCTCTGTGGTGTCGTCGAGGTGCCCGTCGAGCGACATGGCCCAGCTGAGCACCGTGTAGGGGCGGTCAGCCATCGGCGACACCTCGCAGTGGCCTCGGCGCCGACGACCGCGCGCGTGGCCGGGTCCACCGAGTGAGGCGGTGAGCCGGGGCGGTGGCGCCCACGACCAGGAGCAGCGCGCCGGGCAGTGCGGCCACGAGGACGATGAGGCCGTAGGCCACGGCGACGGCCAGTCCCGTGGCGGCGTCGGACCCTGCGGAGGCGAACACCCAGGCCGCCGCGCCCTCGCGCGGGCCCCACCCGGCGACGTTCACCGGCAGAGCGCCGACGAGCAGCACGACGAGGGCGACCGGGACCAGCCGGGCCGGGCCGAGCGACCCATCCACGGCTCGTGCCGCCAGGCCGAAGGTCACGACGTGGCCGCCGAGCACCACGAGGGAGGCGGCGAGCGCCGGGACGACCGCACGCGGTGCCGCCAGCGCCCGGGCGTCCACCGCGAGAGTGCGCGCCATGAGCCGCAGGACGCCGCCCGGACGGACGAGCACGGCGAGGGCGCCCAGCCCGGCCACGGTGGCGGCGAGGGCCGGCACCCACGCGGGCAGGGCCGGCCACGGAGCCCAGGACCATCGGCCCACGCCGAGGGCCACCCCGGTCGCCGCGATGAGGACGACCTGCCCGCAGGTCCGCTCCCAGGCCACGGCGCGCAGGGCGCGACCCACGTCGTCCACCTGCCGTCCGTGCCCCAGGCCCCGGTCGACGTCGCCGAGGACCCCGCCGGGGAGGGTGAGGTTGAGGAACTGGGCGCGGTAGCACCCGGCGACCGCGGCCGGCGTCGTGAGCACCAGGCCGAGGTGGCGGGCCACGACCCGCCACCGCCAGGCCGCACATGTCGTCGTCACTGCCGCGACCGCCGTGCCCGCGACGAGCACGGGTCCGTCGAGGGACCGCAACGCCGTGGGCACCGCGTCCGCGCCGGTCACGGCGACCACCGCAGCGAGGATGGCCGCACCGCCGACCACGCGGAGCCGCCGGCTCACGGCGCTGCCCCCCCGGGTGCGGCCAGCAGGTCGAGGTGGTGCACCGCGACGCGCAGGCCACCGGCGGCCAGCCGCTCGAGGCGGTCGGCAAGATAGCGCTGGGACCGGTCGCCCAGGGCGGGCTGCTGCTCCACGGCGGCGGCGACCCAGTCCGTGAGCCACTCCTGCACCAGGGCACGTTCGGTGTGGAGGTGCCACGGGCTGGGCCGGACGCGGACCCGGTACCCCAGGTCGTGGAACAGACCGACCGCGACGCGCGCGGCGTCCGGGCCGAGCAGGTGACCACGCGTCGTCGCCCGGCGCTGGTGATCGTTGAAGGCCTGCCGCAGCGGGTTGTCGAGCGGGTCGGTCGGGCTGAACGTGACCCCTCCGGTGACCGACAGGGTGACGAGGGCCGGCGCCCCGGTGGCCGCGCAGAACCGCACCACGGTGTCGAGTTCCTCGCCGGTCAGCACGTCGAGGAGCGCGGAGGCGGCGACGAGTGAGGCGCCGGCGAGGTCGTCGGGCCCCAGGCGGGTGACGTCGCCGCACCGCGTTTCGATGGTGACGTCGGGTCGGTCAGGGACGGGTGGGTTCGCTGCGGCCAGGCGCAGCAGCCCGGCGTCGATGTCGTGGAGCACCCAGTGCTGGGGCCCGTCCAGGCGCGGGGCCAGCCAACGCCCCATCGAGCCGTCGCCGCAGCCGAGGTCGTGCACCACCCGGACCCCGCCGTGCCTCGGCGGGGGCCGCAGGACCGCGGCCAGCTCGGCGGAGCGGGCCGCGGCGTCCGCCGGACTCCGCAGCCGTAGCCAGTCGGGGCTCACCCGTACCGGGATTCCGGTCATGCCGCCACCGCCGAGAGCACGCGCGCGAGGGCCTCGCTGGTGACGGACCAGTCGTCCAGCCCCGGCCGTCGCCGCCGCGCGACGCCGCGCAGGCGCTGGCGCAGGAGGTCGTCGTTGAGCCACCGTCGCACCGCCCCGGCGAGGGCGTCGGGGTCTCCGGCGGGGACGAGCAGGCCGGGACGCTGCCCCCTGCGGTCGCGCCCCATCGACTCCGGCACCCCTCCGACGTCGGACCCGAGCACCGGGACGCCTCGCGCCACGGCCTCGGTGACGACCATCCCGAAGGTCTCCATCCGCGACGGCACGATGAGCAGGTCCGCGCGGTGCTGCAGCTCGGCCAGCTCGCTCCCGGTGAGGGCGCCGGTGAAGCGACAGCGTTCTGCCACAACGGCTTCCACGGCGCGTCGGGCGACTGAGCGGGCGAAGGGCGGGTCGGCGCTGCCCGGCCCGACCAGGGTGCACGACCAGGCGAGGTCGCGCGTCCGGGCCAACGCCTCGACGAGGACGTCCTGGCCCTTGGTCGGGGTCAGGGCACCGACGCAGAGGAACCGTCCACCCGACGCGCTGGCCTCGGTGAGGGGTGCCGGGTCCGTCCCCGGCGGAACGACCGCCACGAGGCCCGCCGGCAGTCCGTAGTGGACCCGCAGCCAGGCCCGGGTCCAGCGGCTGGTGGCCACGACCGCGCGGCAGGCGCCGAGTGCCGCGCGTTCGGCACGCTGGTCGGCTCGTTCCCCGGTGGTCGCGCCCGACCCGGGAGCGCTGACACCGAGGGGGAGGTGCACGACGGCGACCAGCCGTAGGCGACCGGCCTCGGGACCGAGGACCTGGGGCACGGCCGAGGCCACCAGGCCGTCGACCAGCACCAGGGAGCAGTCGGCCAGGCCGCCCAGCTCGGCGGCCAGTCGCCGGTGGGCGGTGCGGTCGGCGCGCGGCCAGGCTCCGGCCGCGTGGACCTCGTGCACCCCCCATCCCGCCGCGCGCAGCCCGTCGCAGACCCGCCGGTCGTAGGTGTTCCCGCCGCTCGGTCGCCCGGCGTCGTCGACGCCCTCGGGCACGACGACGTGGACGGTGTTCACGGCGCCCTCTCGTACGACGCCCACGCGACATGGGACTCGCGCAGGGTCACGCCGATCGCCACGAGACCGTCCGTGCCCGTGCCGAGCTCGCCGGCCCGGACGCGGGCGGCGAGGCGGTCGGCCACCACCTGGGCCAGCCGCTCGGTCGTCGTGTTGACACCGGCCAGGTCCGGGTCGTCGTCGAGGTTGCGCAGGTTCAGGTCCGCGAGGACCGCCGAGAGGACGGCGGCCGCCCGTCCGATGTCGACGACCAGGCCGTCCTCGTCGAGCGCCGGCGCCCGGAAGCAGGCATCGACGACGTAGGTGGCGCCGTGCAGCCGCTGCGCCGGGCCGAACACCGGCCCCTGGAGGCTGTGGGCCACCATCATGTGGTCGCGCACGGTCACGCTGAACACGGCGCCACCTCCCGGTCGTACATGATGGCGTGGCAGAGGGCGGGCAGGCTGTCGTCGCTGAGCCGCGGCAGCACCTCGGGCAGGTCCTCGAACGGCGAGCTCCCCGTGATCAGGACGTCGTACGAGGGGTCGCGCAGGAGCTCGAGCGCCAGGCGCAGCCGGTCCGTCGTGCTGCGTCGCCCGCGCCGGGACACCGCCACCGCCCCGACCTGGCTGGCCCGGATGGCCAGCCGGTGCGCGTGGAAGCTGCCGCCGAGGCGCAGGGTGACCTCGTCGTCGCCGTACCAGCTGAGGTCGAGGACGGTGCCGTCCGATGCGAGCAGGTCCAGCGACAGCTGGAGGCCGGCGGCCGAGGCACTCGCGTGCACGACGAGGTCGCAGCCACCGGGCGCCCCCTCGGGAAGCGCGAACTGTGCCCCCAGCGCCTCGGCCGTGGGCGCCCGGTCAGCGCGCACGTCCACGACGGTCACCCGCGTGCCCGGGATGCCGGCCAGCAGCCGGGCCGCGCACAGCCCGACCATCCCGCCGCCCACGACGGCCACCCGGTCTCCGACCAGCGGAGCGCCGTCCCAGAGGGCGTTCACGGCGGTCTCCACGGTGCCGGCGAGGACGGCGCGGCCGGCCGGGACGTCGTCCGGCACCACCACCACCGCGTCGCGGGGGACGACGTAGGCCGTCTGGTGCGGATGGAGACAGAACACGGTGCGGCCCAGCAGGTCCGGCGGCCCGTCCTCGACCCGGCCCACGTTGAGGTACCCGTACTTCACGGGTGCCGGGAACTCACCCTCCTGGAACGGCGCCCGCATCTCGGCGGCCTGCTCCTGCGGCACGCCCCCGCGGAAGACGAGCGTCTCGGTGCCGCGGCTCACGCCGCTGCACACCGTGCGGACGAGGACCTCGCCGATACCCGGGTCGGCCACCTCGACGGCACGGATCTCGCCCACACCGGGCTCGCGCAGCCAGAAGGCACGGGCGCTCACCGCCATCTGGTCCCTCCTCGGTGCCGAGCCGGGTGCCGTCCTCCCGGACGTCGCGTACGTCTGTGACACGGAACCGGCGACCGGTCGGTTCACCCGTGGTCGTGCCGCGTGGCGGGTGAACCGACGGGCCGCCCGCTCCGTGTGGGGAGGAAGGGCTCCGTGCCCACCGCGGCGCGGACCGACCGAGGAACGGAGGCCCCCGATGTGGCTGCGACTCGTGACGGCGGTGGCGGCGCTGGTGTCCGCGGCCGTCCACCTCGTCCTCTGGTTCGACGGCTTCCGCGACATCGCCGTCATCGGGCCGGCCTTCCTCGTCAACGCCGTCGCCGGCGTGGTCATCGCGGTCCTGCTGCTCGTACGGCCCCACTGGGTCGTGGCCTTCCTGGCCGTCGGCTTCGGGGCGAGCACCCTGGGCGCGTTCGTCCTCTCCGCGACCGTCGGGCTCTTCGGGGTACACGAGCAGTGGACCGGCGGTTGGGTGCTGACGGCCGCGGTCTCGGAGGTCGTCTGCGTCATCGGCGGCCTGCTGCTCCTGCGGGGCGCGCGGACCGGCCGTGCCGGCGACTGACGCCGCGGCGGTGGCTCAGGCCGACAGCCGCAGGACGACCACGCCGTCGGACGTGCGCATCTCGACCGACACGATGTCGGGCCGGCGGGTCGCCGTCGCCGCCGTCAGGTGCATCGTGCGTCCCGGCAGGCCGTGCCACGTGGCCACCTGCTCCGAGCGCCCGTCGCGGGTGGTGACGACGAGCGCGTATGTGGCGTCGGGGCGGGCTTCGTACTCCTCCTCGTCGCCCTCGTACGAGCAGGCGAGGTCCAGCCGCGTCCCCCAGGCCACGGAGGCGAGCACCACCTCGGCGCTCACCGGGCTCGGTCCGACCGGGTCCATGGCCAGTGCCGTCGGGGTGGCCGAGGCCGTCGCCGTCGGCGAGGATGCAGCGCTCGGGCTCGTGCCGCCGTCGAAGGCACCGCCCACGGCCAGTCCCGCCACAGCCAGCGCGGTCACCGCGGCGGCCACGGACGCGACCAGCGCCGTGCGCCGGCGCTTTGCCGCCCGCACGTCGCGGACGAGCGATGGCAGCAGCGTGGCGGGCAGTGGCGGCACCGTGACCGGCTCGAGGTCCTCGGCGCTGACGTGGGCGAGCAGACCCGGGAGGCCGGCCAGCTCCCGCACCGCCCGGCTGCACTCCTCGCAGCCGGCGAGGTGGCGCTCGAACGCCTGCCGCTCGGCCGCCGACAAGGCCCCCAGGACGTACGCGCCGTCGAGGTGGCCGTGCTCGCAGCTCATGCCCCCACCCCCAGCTCCTGCAGCGCCAGCCGCAACGCCCGGAGTGCGTAGTGCGTTCGCGACTTGACCGTACCCTCGGGGACCTGCAGTCGTCGGGAGGCTTCGGCCACGGAGGCGCCTCGGAAGTAGCACTCGAGCAGCACGGCGCGGTGTTCGTGCGACAGCGTGCTCAACGCCTCGGCGACCACCCACGACGTGAGCAGCTGGTCGGTGGCGTCGTCGGTGCCGGCCTTCTCGGGGACCTCGGCGACCGACAGCTCGCTGCGGGCGTGGCGGCTGCGCCACTCGTCGATGACGATGTTGCGCGCCACGGTGAACAGCCAGGCCCGCACCGACCCCTGGCCCTCGTCCAGCCGGTCATGGTTACGCCACGCGCGCAACAGCGTCTCCTGGACGACGTCCTCGGCCCGGGCCCGGTCGTGGCCCGTCAGGCGGAGGCAGTAGGCCCACAGGGCCGGTCCGTGCTCGTCGTGCAGCCGCGCCAGCAACGCCGTGGCACTGTCGGTCATCACACCTCCTACGCCACCACTACGGGAACCTGGTCCCAACGGTTCACCCGGGCGGCGGCCCTCGGCAAGCACGGCGGCCCCGCGTCCAGGTCGGGCCCGGCTCCGGCGCCCCCGTCCGGGGTGGACCGGCCGCACACCCGGGTGCGGCGAGCGGAGGTCGCGGGGCTCCGCGCGGGTCAGACTGCCTTATGAGCACCGTGGTCACCTCCGACGCGCGCCAGCGGTGGTTGCTCGTCGTCTCGGCCACCGCGGCGCTCGTCGCGCTGCTCGGCCTGGTCCCGTGGGCCCGGTCCACGGTGGCGGTCGGTGCGCCGACCGCCGGCCCGCACGAGCTGCTCCGGCGCGCCCTTGCGTCCTCCGCGGTGGCCTACTCCGCGACGGGCGAGAGCCGGGGCGGCCTCGGCCTGCCCGACGTGTCCGGCTTCGGCGACCTGGCCGCGCTCCTCGGCGGCACGACCCACACGCGCATCTGGTGGCAGGACGCCACCCACTGGCGGGTCGACACCGTCGACGCCACCGGCGAGACCGACACCTACGGGCTGCCGTCCTCGGTGACCACGTGGGACTACGAGAGTCGGCGCCTCGTCACCGTCGTCGGCGACTCCTCCGCCCGCCTTCCCCGCGCCGACGACCTCGTGGCCCCCGCAGCCGCGCGCCGGCTGCTCGGCGCCGTCGGGCGGGAGGACCGGCTCGGCGCGCTGCCCTCGCGGCGGGTCGACGGCCGGGAGGCCGACGGCGTGCGCGTCGTCCCCGGTGACGCGCGCAGCACCATCGGCCACGCCGATGTGTGGCTCGACCGCGAGACCGGGCTGCCGCTCCGCATCGTCGTCGTGAGCACGATCGGGGCCGAGGCCCTCGCGAGCGAGGTATCGGCCGTGACCCTCGGGAGCCCACCCCCCGGCGTCCTCTTCCCGCCCGCACCACCCATCGCCCGCCGCTCCGTGGAGACTGCCCCCGACCTCATCGCCCGCGTGGCGGCGGGCAACCCCTGGGCGATGCCGGCCCGGCTGGCGGGGCTGCCGGCCTCCGGTCCGCTCGTCGACGGGACCTCCACCTACGGCACCGGGCTGACGCGGGTCGCGGTTCTCCCGCTGCCGCCCCGCACGGCGGGCGACGTCATGCGGAACGTGGAGTCGGCGGGGTCGGCGGTGGAGAAGGTGGACGGCGGGAGGGTCGCGCGCGTCGGGTCCAGCCTGCTCAACGCCGCCGTCGTCCGGGGGAACGACCGCGCGCACGCCTTCGTCGTCACGGGGCTCGTGCAGCCCGACCTCCTCGACGCCGTGGCCGCCGACCTCCTCGCCTCACCCCCACCGCTGCGGAGCGACCGGTGAGGGGCAACGAGGCCGCGCCGGCCGTCGTCACGCGCGGGCTCACCAAGCGCTTTGGCCGGGTGAGCGCGGTCGAGGACCTCGACCTGCTCGTCCGCCCGGGTGACCGGTACGGCTTCCTCGGCCCGAACGGCTCCGGGAAGACGACCACGGTGCGGATGCTGCTCGGCCTGGTGTTCGCCACGAGCGGCGAGATCGAGCTCCTCGGACGCCGCATCCCGCGCGACGCGGCGCGGGTGCTCCCCGAGGTGGGGGCGCTGGCCGAGGGCCCCGCCGCCTACCCGCACCTGTCTGCCCGGGCCAACCTGCGCCTCCTCGACGCCGCCGGGCCGCAGGTGGCCGGTGGTCCGCTCGCCGAGGAGGTCGGTGCCCGGCGCAGCCGCCGGCGCCGCATCGAGGCGGCTCTGGAGGAGGTGGGGCTGGCCGAGGTCGGGCGGCGCCCGGTGCGGGCCTACTCCCTCGGGATGCGCCAGCGCCTCGGGCTCGCGGCCGCGCTGCTACGGGGGCCGCGGCTGCTCGTGCTCGACGAGCCGACCAACGGACTCGACCCCCGCGGCATCGCCGACGTCCGCGACCTGCTGCTGCGGCTCAACGAACGCGGGACCACCGTCTTCCTCTCGAGCCACCTCCTCGCGGAGGTGGAGATGTTCTGCACCCGGGTGGGAGTGCTCGACCGCGGTCGTCTCGTCGCGCAGGACGACCTCGACGCCCTCCGTGGACCCACCGGCCGGACGCTCGTGCGTGTCGATGACGTCGCGGCCGGGGCCCGGGCTCTGGGCCTCTCGGTCGACGGACGGCCGGCGGGCGACGGGGACCTCGTCCTCGACGCCACGAGCGTCGCCGAGGCCACCGAGCGGCTCGTCCGGGCGGGGGTGCGGGTGCTCGAGGCATCACCTGAGCGCCGGACGCTCGAGCAGTCGGTGCTGGAGCTGACGACGTGATCCGTGTCGAGCTCCGCAAACTCGTCCTGCGGCCCCGGACGTGGGTGAGCATCGGCCTGCTGTGCCTGCTCCCGGTGATCGTGGCGGTCTTCCTCGCGGTCACCGAGATCGCGCCGCGCCCCGGCCAGGGGCCCACCCTGCTCGCCGCGGTCCTCGGCAACGGGGCGCTCTACCCGGCGGCCGCCCTCGGCATCGTCCTCCCGTTCTTCCTGCCCATCGCCGTGGCCGTCCAGGCCGGCGAGGCTGTCGCCGGTGAGGCGGCGATCGGCACGCTGCGCTACCTCCTCGTCCGTCCGGTCGGCCGCACCCGCCTCCTCGTCGCCAAGCTCCTGTCCGTCATCGCGTACACCTTCGTCGCGGTCCTGGCCGTGGCCCTCGTCGGCTACGTCACCGGCATCTCACTGCTCGGCAACTCCGGCCAGCTGACGACGACCACCCTCGCGGGGACGAGCCTGACCCCCGCGGACCTCGTGTGGCGCACCGTCGTCATGGTGCTCTACATCGGCTGGTCGATGGTCGGCGTCGCCGCCGTCGCGCTGCTTCTCTCGACGCTCACCGACTCCCCGCTGGCCGCCGCGCTCGGCGGCCTGGCCGTCCTCGTCAGCAGCACCGTGCTCGTCGCCCTCGACGCCGCTGGGGCCGTGCGCGACTACCTACCGACCCGCTACTGGCTGGCCTGGGTCGACCTGTTCCGCGACCCCATCCCGTGGCACGACCTCCAGGCCGGTGCGCTCGTCCAGACCGGATGGGTGGTCGTGCTCCTGGGGGCGGCGTGGGCCAACTTCACGACCCGCGACATCACGAGCTGATCGGGGGCGGGTCAGCCGCCCGCGGCCGCGAGGGCACCCGCACCCGCGGCCCGCAGGGGCCCGCAGTCAGTGGGGCCCGGCGCGGCCTCGAGCGGCGGGACCCCCAGCGCCGTGAGCACGGTCCCGACGGCGAGGGGGTCTCGGGTCAGCGAGCCGTGGGCGACCCGTGCGTCCGGGCAGACCGACTGCAGCTCGACGTCGACGGCTCCGGCGAGCACGGCCGAGTCCGGTGGGGTCACCACCTCGTCGTCGACGGTCCACACGCTGGTCCAGACCGGTCCGCGCGGCGCCTCCGGGAGGCCGGCGAGCAGGTCGCTGCCCTCGGCGAGCTGGCGGCAGGCCTTCGGGCAGGCACCGGTGGCGAGCAGGGCGCCGAGGCTGGCCACTGTGGTGCCGTGGTGCGGGGATCCGAGGGTGACCACGCGCCGGGCCTGCTCGCCTCCGCCGAGGTCGGCCACCCAGACGCGGGCGACGACCCCACCGGCCGAGTAGCCGACGACGTCAACCGACGGAGCACCGGCCGCGACGGCGTCGTCGGCGGCGCGGGCCACCTGCTCCGCCTGGTCGCGGAGGTCGCCGGTGCCGTCGCCGACCGGCACGACCCGGGCCTGGCGTCCGGAGGCCCGGAGGGCCGCGGCGAGCGGCTCGAGCGACGCGGTGTCGCCGCCGTAGCCGGGGACCAGGAGCACCGGCCCGGGCTCGTCCTGCGGTACCCCGCCGCCGGCGCGGGCGACCAGCAGCAGGCCCAGCGCGACCAGGGCCACGACGGCGAGCAGGCCGACCAGCGCCGCCCGGCGGCGGCCGCTCATCGGCGTCCGGATTCGCGCACCCGTCGATCGTACGAACCGTGCCCGGGCCCCTCCAGGTCCGGCATGTCGACGTGTGCGGCGAGCCGCGCCGGTGCGGTCAGCGCGACCGTAGCGCGTCGCGCAGGCGCACCCGGGCGCCGGTGCGCAGCACCGCGTTCGAGTAGATCCGGCCCGCAGCCCACACGAGCACCGGTACGAGCGCCGCAGAGGCGGCGAAGGAGGCGAGCACCTGCCAGGTCTCCACGGTGCCGAGCGCGATCCGCATCGGCATGACCAAGGGTGCCGCGAAGGGGATGTAGCTGAGCAGGACGACGATCGTGTTCGTCGGGTCCCACGGGGCGATGCTGATCCCGATGATGTACGGGATGATCATGAGCAGGAGGACCGGCGCGGTCACGGACCCGACGTCCTCCTGACGGGAGACGAGCGAGGCGAGCGAGGCCAGCGCCAGCGCGTACGTGACGAAGCCGAGGACGAACCAGGCCAGCGCCCACACCACCGTGGAGCCCAGGTCGAGGCTGCTCGTGTCGAGGAGGCCGAGCGCCAGTGCGGTACCCGCCGCGGCCCCGATGACGGCGACCACCTGGAGCAGGCCGATGACGCCGATCCCGAGCACCTTGCCGGCCATGAGCTGCCAGGGCCGGATGGTGCTGAGCAACAGCTCGACCACGCGGGTCGACTTCTCCTCCACCACGCCCTGCGAGACGAGCTGCGCCGTGGTCTGCAACGCGAGGAAGAGCAGGATGCCGGCCACGTATCCGGCCGCGATCTGCCCTCCGTCCCGCTCTGGCGCGGGCTCGAGAGCCCGGACGTCGAGCGTCGCCGAGGCCAGCTGCTGCGCAACGGCCGCCGGGTCACCCCCGAGGTCGGAGACGACGGAGCGGAGGGCGGCCTGCTGGCGCAGCACGGTGAACATCGCGTACTGGGCCGGGTCCGGCTCCGTGCGTACCACCACGGTGAAGTCGGACGCCTCTCCGGTGAGGGCCACGTCGACCTCCTCGCTGCGCACCGCAGCCTCGGCAGCCGCGTCGTCGGGGACCTGGCTGACCTCGACCTCCGTGTCGCTCGCTCGCGCGAGGTCCTGCATCGGCTGCACGAGGGCCCTGGTCTGCGGGGTGACGGCGACGGTCGTCGCCGTGGTCGAGCCGACGGCGAGGTGGAGCACGACACCGCCGCCGACGATCGCCAGGAGGAGGAGGCCGGTGGTCCAGAGGAAGGCCCTGGACCGGATTCGGGTCGACACCTCGCGCGCCGCGACCAGCCGGATCGTCTCCCGGGCGCTCATGCCCCGACCTCCGTCGCCGTCGGGTCGACCTCCGGGGCCGAGGTGTCGCTGACCGCGTCGCGGTAGAGGTCGACGAGGTGCGGGCGCACCGGCCCGAAGGCCCGCACCGGCCCGGCGGCCAGTGCCGCCCGGAGCAGTTGCTGCCCGGAGTCGTCCCCACCGTCGTCGAGCTCGACGACGGTGAGGGCGCCGTCGCTGCTCACCACTCGCGCACCGGCGACGCCGTCCGGCCATCCGAGAGCCGCCGGGGGCCCGTCGACCTGCCAGCGCGGTCCGCCGTGGGTCCGCAGGTCCTCGATCGGCCCGACGGCCACCATGGATCCCTCCTTGATGATCCCGACGCGGTCGCACAGCCGCTCGACGAGGTCGAGCTGGTGCGACGAGAAGATGACCGGGACACCGGCATCCGCCCGTTCGCGGAGGACCCGGCTCATGACGTCGACCGCCACGGGGTCGAGACCCGAGAACGGCTCGTCCAGGATGAGGATGTCGGGGTCGGACACGAGCGCCGCGGCAAGCTGCACCCGCTGCTGGTTGCCCAACGACAGCTTCTGCACCTCGTCGTCGACGCGGCCGGCGATGCCGAGCGTCTCCGTCCAGCGGCGGACCGCGCGGTCCGCCTCCTCGGCGGTCCTCCCGTGCAGTCGGGCCAGGTACCCGAGCTGGTGCCCGACGCGCATTCGCGGGTACAGGCCGCGCTCCTCGGGCATGTACCCGATCCGGCGGCTCACCGTGAGGTCGACGGGCCGGTCGTCCCAGAGCACCTCCCCGGAGTCGGCAGCGAGCACGCCCACCGCGATCCGCATGGCCGTCGTCTTGCCGGCGCCGTTGGACCCGACGAAGCCGACGATCTCGCCGGAGCCCACCGTGAGGCTCAGGTCACGCAGTGCGTGCAGCTCACCGTAGGACTTGTCGAGGTGAAGCAGCTCGAGCTCTGGCACGCAACCCCCTGGTCGTGGCGTCCGGACCGGTCAACAATACCCACCCCGGCCCGGCGACCGCCCGGGGGGAACGGGAGCGTGTGGCCGGTCCTTCGGCCACACTCTCACCATGCACGAGGACGTCGACGACCTCACACTCCTGCGGGCCTTCGAGCCCGTGGTGCGGTCGACACTGGGGGAGTACTTCCTGCCGGTCGACGTCTCCGGGTACGTCGCCCGGTGCACCCTCTGGCGCCACGAGCCCGACGGCGGCGAGACGGCGGTGGCCGAACCCGGCACGCTCGACCTCGACGGGCTGGCGCGGCTAGGCCGCCAGTACGACGGCGTGCCTCTCTCGTTGTCCGGCCTGTCCTCCCGCCCGTCACGCGGGGACCGGCTGCGGGCCTGGCTCTCCACCGAGCGGCCGCGGTTCCGTGCGGCGCGCCGACTGGCCCAGGTCGGGCTCGCCGGCCGCATCATCGACACCTTGAGCCGGGTCTCGCTCCTCGTGCGGGGCGCGGTGCCGGGCGGCAGCGCGGTCACGGCGCTCGCCATCCAGCGCGAGCACCTGGCCGCCGGCGGCCCGACCTACTACGGCCGCGTCCTGCGGGACGAGCCGTGGGTGGTGCTCCAGTACTGGTACTTCTACAGCTTCAACAACTGGCGATCGGGGTTCTCGGGGGTCAACGAGCACGAGGCCGACTGGGAGCAGGTGACGATCTACCTCGACGACGAGCCCGACGCCGAGGGCCTGCCCCGACCCCGCTGGGTCGTCTTCTCGGCCCACGACGAGGTCGGTGACGACCTGCGCCGTCGGTGGGACGATCCCGACCTCGAGCTGGTCGGCGGCCGGCACCCCGTCGTCAACGCGGGGGCGGGCTCGCACTCCGGCGCCTACCTGCCGGGGGACTACCTCATCACCGTGGTGCCGCCCCGGCTCGGCGGCGTCGTCCCGGCGGTCCGCCGACTGGCGAGGGTGCTGACGCCGTGGACGCGGGCCGCGCAGGGGGAGGGGCTGGGCATCCCGTACGTCGACTACGCCCGCGGGGACGGCCCGGCGTTCGGGCCGGGCGGCGACCGCGAGTGGACGCCGGTCGCGGTCGACGACACCACCCCGTGGGTCCGCGACTACCGCGGGCTGTACGGCCACGACACCAAGGACCGCCTCGGCGGGGAACGCGGTCCGGCCGGCCCCCGCTACGAGCGGGACGGCACGGTGCGCCAGTCGTGGGGCGACCCGGTCGGGTGGGCGGGCCTGGCCAAGGTGTCGGCCAACCCCGCCGACGAGGAGGAGGCCGTGCGCCGCCGGGTCGAGGAGCTGGACGCCGAGATCGACCGGGTGTCCGACGCGGTGGCGACCGGCCGGTCCGAGCTCCGGCGCGCTGCCGCCGGCCTGTCGACCCAGGAGGCGCGGCAGGAGCTCGCGGGCCGCGGGGAGGAGGTCTCGGCGCACCGGATGCTGCAGGTCCACCTCGAGGACGAGCGCCGCACGCTGCTGCGGGTCCTCGCCGACGGCGCCGGTGCCGTCGGGCCGCACGACCACCTCGGCAACCGCCGGACGCCGATCGCCGCCGCCGAGCGCACGCGGGAGGGACTGCTCGGTGTCTGGTCGGTGCTCAGCACCCCGCTGATCCTGGGGGTGCTGGCCTGGCTCTTCTACCCCGGTACCCCGGCGCGGCTCAGCCTCTCCATCCTCGCGATCGGCGTCATCCTCTCCGTGGAGGCCTTCGCGCGTGGCTACTTCGGGGCCTTCGTGGGGCGGTTCCTGCTGCTGGTTCTCGTCGTCGATCTCGCGGAGATCTACCTCGAGAACTGGCAGTGGGGCACGACCATCCTCCTCGGCGTGCTCGCGGTCATCGTGCTGGTCGTCAACACCCGCGACGCCGTCCGCCGGTAGCGGCGTCTCCCCGCCACCGCCGGGGCGTCGGGTGTGTCCAGCGGAGTGCTGACCGCCGCGGGATGTGGCCGCTACGCTCCGATCACCTTCAACGCTAGGAGAACCGGATGACGGCTCTCGCCCCCCCGAAGCCGTCGACGTTCGGGATCTTCAAGAGGCGCGACTTCACGCTCCTGTGGACCGCCCAGCTGGTGTCCACCGCCGGCTCCGGCCTCACCGACCTCGCCGCGGGCATCTTCGTCTGGCGGGCCACGGGGTCGGCCCTGGCCGTGGGCCTCACCCTGATGATCACGGCCGTGCCGACCCTGGTGGTGGGGCTGCTGGCCGGCGTGTTCGTCGACCGCCACGACCGGCAGCGGATCATGATGTGGTCCTGCCTCGTGCAGGCCGTCGTCGTCGGGCTCATCGCCGTCGTCGTCGGCATCGAGGCGATCGCGCTCCCCGGACTGTTCGTCCTGCTGCTGCTCAACGCCGGCGTCAAGCAGTTCTTCGACCCGGCCCATGACAGCCTCATCCCCGAGATCGCGAGCGACGAGGAGCTGGCGGCCGCCAACTCGTTCCTCTCCATCGCCAGCTTCGGCTCGACCGCCGTCGGGTTCGCCGCGGCCGGCCTGCTCGCCGGCAGCGTCGGACTGGTCTGGGCCTTCGTCATCGACGCGGCCACCTTCCTCTTCGCGGCCCTGTGCATCTCGCTCATGAACCGTCACCCGATGCCCGTACCGGAGGACGAGGCGAACGTCGCGGTGATCATGCAGAACCTCCGCACCGGTGTGCGGACGGTCTTCCAGATCCCGATGATCCGGTCGCTGTTCATCGTCGGGTCCTTCTCGTTCTTCTCGATCGGCCTCTGGAACGTCCTCCTGCTGCCGTTCTCGCTCGTGGAGCTCGGAGCCTCGGAGTTCGAGTACGGCCTCCAGGAGGGCCTGACGTCGGTGGGGTTCGTCATCGGCTCCTTCTTCATGGCCCGCTTCTCGCGGAAGCTGGCCGAGCCGGTGTGGATCATCGTGGCGACGGCGGGCATGGGCGCCGCGTCGCTGGTCTACGGACTGATCTCGAACATCGGGATCGCGATCCTCCTCGTCATGGTGTCGGGCTTCTTCAACGCGCCGTCGTACGTCGCCCGCTCGGTGCTCATGCAGCGGAACATCCCCCGCGACGTCCGGGGCCGGGTCTTCTCCGCCTACTACGTGATGCGCGACGTCATCTACGTCGCGGGGATGGCGGCCGCCGGCCTCGCCGACGTCTTCGGCATCCGCGTGCTCATCGTCATCTCCGGCCTCCTGCTGTTCGTCTCGGCCCTCGTCGCGGTGTTCGCGCCGGGGCTGAACCGGGCCAGCTGGAAGGCGTCGGAGGAGCGGCTGCGCGACGCCGAGGCGCTCCCGGCGGCCATCGCCCGTGCGGCCACGCCGGCCGACCTCGACCTGCTCGCGGGCCGGTTGCCGGCCTTCGGGCTGCTGTCGCGCGGCCAGCGCACCGCCTTCCTCGACCACGCGTCCGTCCGGGACGTCCCTGCCGGCACCCGCATCGTCGAGCACGGCGACGTCGCGTCGTCCGCGTTCTTCGTCCTCGAGGGTGAGGCGACCGCCGGTGTGCCGGTCGACGACGGCTACCGGGGCCTGTCGACGATGGCCGCCGGGGACTGGTTCGGGGAGATCGCCGCGCTCACCGGTAGCACGCGCACGGCCGATGTCGTGGCCGCAGTCGACAGCGAGCTCCTCGAGGTGACGCCGGAGGCCCTGCGCACCGCGATGGCGGTCCCCGAGATCCAGCGACTGGTGCTGTCGACGATGACCGCCCGGCTGCAGCGCACCGAGATGGGTGACCTGCCCCGCCTCGCCGGCGCGGACCAGCAGGCCCTGCGCGACCTGCGCACCCGGCGGCCGGCGGAGGAGCCCGCCGGCTGAGCCTCGCGTGGCCGCCCGGGCCTGGCGCTGGTCGGCCGCCTGCGTCGCCCGGCGGAGCGACGGGCAGGCAGAGGCCGCGTGTGACGCCCGGCCACGTGCTCGGCATCGCCCCGCCGATGCGCCACTGCACGCCCGTCGGTGCATCACCGCCGTGGCTCCGGCGGGAGGTGGTGCCCGCAGGAAGCAGGCGGGTGCGGCTACGCGCGCTGGTCACGCAGGGGGACCGGCGCCTCCGCGACCCCGCCGTGGACCGGCAGCCACACCTTGAAGGTGGTTCGACCGGGCTCGGAGGTGACCGTGAGGTCGCCGCCGTGCTTCCCGGAGACGATGCCGTGGCGATGTTGAGGCCGAGCCCGGTTCCCTGGCCCGGGGGCCTGGTCGTCACGAACGGGTCGAACACCGACGGCACCAGGTCGGGCGGGATGCCGGGACCGTCGTCCGTGACCTCGACGACGACCGTGTCAGCCCCTTCCCTCCGGGTCGTGATGTCGATCCGTCCGTGGTCGCCGACCGCGTCGATGGCGTTGTCCAGCAGGTTGGTCCACACCTGGTTGAGCTGCCCCGGGTAGCCCTCGACCCGGGGCAGGTCGGGGTCGTAGTGCGGCGTGACGACGACGCCGTCGTGCAGCCGCGCGCGGAGCACGGCCAGCGTGCTGTCCAGGCCCTCGTGCAGGTCGGTGCTCTGCAGCGGTGCCCGGCGGCGTCGAGCCCGAGGCCGGCCAGGGCCGCGGATATCCGGTCGCGCCGCCACGCCTCCGCGAGCTGCCTGGCGGCCCGCTGCACTGCCGCAGTCGGGTTGTTGAGCTCGTGGGCGAGGCCGGCGCTGAGGCGTCCGAGGGTCGCGAGCTTCTCGTTCTGGCGCACCGTCACCTCCTCCTGGAGGTACGCCGACTCGAGCTCGCGGGCCCGCCGCATCACGTCGAGCACGCGCTGCTTCTGGAGTGTGAAGTAGTAGAGGAGCCAGACGACGACGGACATGAAGATGCCGAGGTTGAGGACGAAGAACGCGGTCCGTAGCCACTCGGGGAGCCCGTTGCTCGTGCGCAGGAGCGGCTCGACCAGCCCGCTCACGACGGCCGCGGCGAGGAAGGCGAAGACCCGGATGACGGCCTCGCGTGCGGTACCGCCCCACAGCGCGCCGAGCGGGGCGATGACCGCCCAGGCCATGACCGCGCTCCCCAGGACGTAGCCACCGAGCGAGAGCATCAGGGCGAACGGCAGGACGAAGATCATCACCGTCCGGCTCCACC
Organism: uncultured Actinomycetota bacterium; assembly: GCA_963726295.1. GTDB lineage: Bacteria > Actinomycetota > Actinomycetes > Actinomycetales > Dermatophilaceae > DASSQJ01. The sequence continues at coordinate 736,880 of CAVSBW010000002.1, read as the reverse complement.
GCAGCCACGACCACCCGCCCCACCTGTGAACGGCGGCGAAGGACAGGAAGGTCACGACGCAGTAGGTGCCGGGGATGAGCCCGGACCGACCTCGCCGTACACGGCGTAGAGGCTCACCCACAGCGGCGCCAGTCCGGCGACGCACAGCGAGCCGCCGGCGAAGGCCCGGCGCACCGTCCTCTCGTCCTCGTCGAGGTCCGGGGTGGCGCCGACGTCGAGCATCGCGGTACCGGGTCCGGTCGTCACCGGGCCGACGCGGCGGTGCCAGACTTCCCACGTGGACCTCCCCGACCCGGCTCTGGTGCTGCTCGTCGGCGCCGCCGGGTCGGGCAAGTCGACGTGGGCGGCCGCGCACTTCCGTCCCGACGAGGTGGTCTCCTCCGATGCCCTGCGGGCCGTGGTCGGCAGCGGTCCCGCTGACCTCAACGCGTCGGACGACGCCTTCCGGCTGCTCGACCAGGTCGTGGAGGGGCGCACGAAGCGGCGGCTCACCGTGGTCGTCGACACCCTCGGACTCGACCCCGCACGACGGGCCACGTGGGCCGATGCCGCCCGCCGCGCGTCCCTGCCGGTCGTCGCGGTCCTCTTCGACACCCCGGCGGCCGTGTGCCGAGCCCGCAACACCCGGCGCGACCGTCCGGTGCCGGGCCGCGTGCTCGAGCGCCAGCTGCGCCGGATGCGGGACGTCGCCGACGAGCTGCACGCGGAGGGGGTGGCGGTGCACGTCGTCCGGCACGACGGACCCACCGGGCAGGTCGCGCCGCAGCCGGTGCCGGCGCGGACGGACTCCGCCGGCGGCAGTCAGGTGGTGCTCCAGGTCGGACGTTTCCCCTGGGCGGACGACCCGCTGGACTGGCTGCGCGGCATCGCCGTCGCCGCCGATGAGGCCGGCTTCGCCGGGATCGCCCTGATGGACCACCTCATCCAGATCCCGCAGGTGGGGCGGGCATGGGACCCCATCCCTGAGCCCTGGGTGGCGCTCGGTGCCTTGGCGGCGCTGGGGACCGACCTGCGGCTCGGCACGCTCTGCACACCGGTGACCTTCCGCGCCCCCGGCGTCGTCGCGAAGGCAGCGGCGACGCTGGACGTGCTGTGCGGTGGCCGTGCCTTCCTGGGGCTCGGGGCAGGCTGGTGGGAGCGCGAGCACGCGGCCTACGGCCTCGACTTCCCGCCCGCCGGGGCGCGCTCGGACGAGCTGGCCGTGGCCGCCGAGACGGTGCGGGCGCTGTGGGCACCCGGCACCAAGGCCTACACCGGCGAGCGGGTGACGCTGCCCGAGACCACCTGCTACCCCCGACCGGTCGGGCGGATGCCGCTCGTCATCGGTGGCGGAGGGGAGCGCCGCACCCTGCGCGTCGCCGCGCGGTGGGGAGACGCGTGCAACGTCCGCGCGGACCTCGAGACGGTGAAGCACAAGGGCGAGGTGCTGCGGCGGCACTGCCGTGACGTGGGCCGACCGCCCGAGGAGGTGGAGGTCACCGTGCTCGACGTCGCGGTCGTCGGCACCGACCGCGACGACACCTGGGCGCGGGTCGAGCGGCACCGGGGCCGGGCGCGGGCCGCGGTGTACGCGCAGCGCCATCATGCCGGAGAGGTGGGGGCCCACCGGGAGCGTCACGACCGCCTCCTCGACGCCGGAGTGAGCACCGTGTTCCTGGCCCTGCCGGACCTCGACGGCCCCGCCGACGTCGAGCGGGTCGCCGCGCTGGGCCGTCGCTGAGCCCTGTCGCCTGCACAGAACCTTCACAGGGTGCTCGCGCGCCGACCCCACCCGCGGCCCTAGCCTCACCCCATGATCCGAGTTCGGGGACTCACGAAGAACTACGGCGACCTGCGCGCGGTGGACGACCTCCACTTCGACGTCGAGCCCGGCACCGTAACCGGCTTCCTCGGCCCGAACGGGGCCGGGAAGTCCACGACGATGCGGATGGTGCTGGGACTCGACCGGCCGACGGCGGGCACGGCGACGGTGTCCGGCCGCCGGTACCGCGAGCACGCGGCCCCGCTCCGCGAGGTGGGGGCCCTCCTCGATGCGGGTGCCGTTCACCCCGGGCGCAGCGGCCGGGCCCACTTGCGGATCGCGGCGCGGAGCAACGGCATCCCGGTGTCGCGCGTCGACGAGGTGCTCGAGCGGGTCGGCCTCGGGGACGCGGGCCGGCGGCGGATCAAGGGGTACTCGCTCGGGATGCGGCAGCGGCTCGGCATCGCCGGGGCCCTCCTCGGCGACCCTGGCGTCCTGGTCTTCGACGAGCCCGTGAACGGACTCGACCTCGAAGGCGTCCGCTGGATCCGCTCCCTGTTCCGCCAGTGCGCCGACGAGGGCCGGACGGTGTTCGTCTCGAGCCACCTGATGAGCGAGGTGCAGCTGATCGCCGACCGGGTCGTCATCATCGGTCGCGGCCGGCTCGTCGCCGACGCCACGGTCGGGGAGATCCTCGGTGCCGCCGGCCGCCGGGTGCGCGTCCGGACGCCGGAGGTCGACGCCCTCACCCGGGCCCTCGGGCCCGACGCCGACGTCACGGCCGCCGGACCGGACGTGCTCGAGGTCGCCGGACGCACCGCCGCGGAGGTCGGCGACCTCGCGCACGAGCACCGCATCCGCGTCCACCACCTCGCCGAGGTGGAGGAGTCGCTGGAGAGCGCCTACTGGTCGCTGACCGAGGACGCGGTGGAGTACCGCGGTTCGGACGTCGGGGAGGTCTCGGCGGAGCCGTCGTCCGCCGATCCCGTCGCGGCCGCGGAGGAGACGCGATGAGCGCGCCGGTCATCCTCGCGCGCACAGCGCGGGCCGAGTGGTCGCGGCCCTGGACCGTGCGCTCCACCTGGTTCCTCGCCGCCGCCGTCTCGCTCGGGGTCGTCGGGCTCGGCGCCCTCGCGGGGGTCGACGCCGCCCAGGGGGTCGGCGAGTTCGGCACGGCCTGGGAGGCCGCCCGCTTCACGACCCTGTTCGCGCTGTTCGGGGTCAGCGCGCTGGCCGTCGTCGCGGCGACCTCCGACTACTCGACCGGAGGCATCATCCCGACCCTCCAGTGGACGCCACGGCGCGGGGTGCTCCTGCTGGCTCGGGCGCTGGTGATCGGGGGGACCGGCGTGGCCCTCGGGGCGGCGTTGGTGGCCGGGGCGAGTGCGATGGTCGCGCTCCTGGCACCGGCGGCCGGGCTGCCGGCCGCCGAGGGGATGCGCCTGCTCGCCGACGTCGCCCTCGTCGTCGGCAGCGGCTCGCTGCTGGGGGTTGGCCTCGGGCTCCTGCTGCGGAGCACGGCCGGTGCACTGGTCTGTGCGCTCGCCCTGCTGCTCGTGCTCCCGCTCGTGCTCGGCAACCTCCCGTACGACGCGGCACAGACCCTGGCGGCGAACCTTCCGGGTGCGGGGGCGATGTACCTCGTGTTCGGTGCCGCACCCAGTGACGTGATGACCGAGACGTCCGCGCGGGTGCTCCTCGTCGCCTGGGCCGCCGGCTCGCTGGGCCTGGGTGGCTGGCGCCTGATGCGCACCGACGCGTCGCACTGATCCGGGCGGGCGCCGGGGGCCGGTTCAGCGGTCGGCGAGTCCTGCCACGAAGTCGACCGATGCGCGGGAGATCTGGTCGCGCGCATAGTCGTCGCTGATGGTGGGAGTGCCGTCGCCGGGTTGCGGGCCGTAGTCGCCGAACTGGGCGTGCGTGGCGCCCTCCACCACCGTGAAGGCCGCGTCGGAGGGCAGGTTGGCACGCGAGACCTCGATGCTCTCCGGGGTGGCGAGGCCGTCCTCCGAGCCCGAGACCGACTCGACGGCGGCCGTCAGCGAGGTGCTGATGTCACCCGCGGGGTAGGAGGCGAACAGGAGCAGGCCGGCCGCGGGTGCGGTGGGGTCCCCGTCGGCTCCGTCGGCCTCGATGGCCGCCACCGTCCCACCGAGGGAGTGGCCGCCGACCACCCAGCGGGCCACGTCGGGGTGGGCGTCCCGGGCGTCGTCGAAGGCCCCGAGCGCGAGGAAGGCGATGCCCAGGGGCTGCTTGGCGATGACCACCGGATGGCCGGCCTCGGCGAGGGGGCGCAGCACCGCGGCGTAGGCACGGGCGTCGACCCGGGCGCCCGGCTGGAAGAAGACCCCGGTGGTATCTGTGCTGCCGGTGGGGCGCAGGACGACGGCGGTTGCCGACTCGGCAACCTCGACCGTGGGGTCGGAGCGCATCGCGGTCAGGGCGGGCTCGACCGCCCCGAACGGTCGCAGCCAGGCGACGGCGGCCACCCACATCAGGCCGAGGCCGAGGAGCAGCACCCCCACGGACCACCGCAGCGCCGAGCGCCGGGTGGGGGCGCGCCGCGCGGTCCGCCATCCCGCGACGAGGGCGCCGACGACGGTGAGTGCGAGGAGCACCGGATACGCCGGGTGGGCGTGGGCGACTGCGTTCCCGGCCGTCAGCAGCACCCAGCCCACGACGGCCAGGGCTGCGGCGCACGAGAGGAGGACGAGCCACCGCCACAGCGATGGCGCGAGGGTGCTCCGGTCATCCGACACGGGGGGCGTTCCTTCCCTGGACCGCCCGGGCCGGCCGCGCCCGGGCGTCGACAGCATCGCAGGCGCGGGGCGGCCGATCCACCGCCGGCTCGGCCCGCGACGGCGCCGGACCGGCTCCGGTGGCCGCCGCGGGCAGGGGAGCCTCTTTGTAGAAACTTTGTCGAAGCAGGTGCATCCATCCGGGGGGCCCCGGCGGAAGAAGGGGCATCAGCTCCCCATCGAAAGGACCCGTCATGCGACGCACCCTCTCCGTCGTGGCCGCACTCACCCTCAGCCTCGCGGTCGCTGCCTGCGGCAGCGACGACACCACCGACACGGCGGCCACCGCCGAGACCACCAGCTCGGCCCCGACGAGCACCGAGGCCAGCCCCACCGAGGCGGCGGCCGGCCAGGACATCGTCGACACCGCCGTCGCGGCTGGCAGCTTCACCACGCTCGCGACCGCACTCGAGGCGTCGGGCCTGGTGGAGACGCTCCAGGGCGACGGCCCGTTCACGGTCTTCGCGCCGACGGACGACGCCTTCGCGGCACTCCCGGACGGCACCCTCGACACCCTCCTCGAGGACCCCAAGGGTGACCTCACCGACATCCTGACCTACCACGTCGTGTCCGGAGAGGTCATGGCCGCAGACGTCGTCGGTATGGACGGCCAGGAGGTCGAGACCGTCCAGGGCGCGACCTTCACGGTGAACGTCGACGGCGACAAGGTCTCGCTCACCGACGCCGCGGGCAACACCGTGAACGTCACCCAGACCGACGTCGAGGCGAGCAACGGCGTCATCCACGTCATCGACGGGGTGCTCCTGCCGACCGGCTGAGCCACCCTGCCCTACCGCGACGACCCCCGGGCCCTGCCCCCGGGGGTCGTCGCATGCCCGGTCGCCGTGGGTCGTCACGCTGCCGTCAGAGGTTGCCGGGGGGCCCGCCCAGCCGGGGGGTGGCGGATCGCCGGGGGCCAGGCCTGCCGGGGATGGCGGGATCGCCGGGCCTGCCGGCGGGTGGCGGGATCGCCGGAGGCCAGGCCTGCCGGGGGGCGGAGTCGCCGGGCCCCCCGGGACCGCGGGGGGCTCAGACCGGGAGCGTCCCGCGCGCCAGGCTGTCGCCGGAGTGACCGGCGTCGGCGTCGAAGGGCTCGCGGGAGATGTCGACGACGACGTACCCCTCCGCCACTAGGGAGGCCGGAACCGCGAAGGTCTGGTCGGTCCGACCCGGTTCGAGGACCCCGATCGACACCATCCGCTCGCCGTCCCGGTTGATGAGCCACACCTCGAGGTAGCCCTCTCCGGAGCTCATCGGGTCGGTGTGGAGGGCGAGGTCCGTGGTGCCGTCGTGCTGCACGAGGTCGGCGACACCGAGCTTGGCACCGGTGTCGAGGGTGTCGAGGTCGGCCTGGGCGACCACCTGCACCTGCGGCTGGTCGGGGCGGAGGGCTCCGACGGCCGCGGCGCCGACGCCGCCCAGGACCACTCCCGCAGCGGCGGCGCCGACGAGCCAGGGGACGCCGAAGCGACGTGCCGCGCGCGCCGGTCCGGGTCGAGTGTCGTCGTGGGCAGCGGTCCGGCGGGCGGCGAGCTCGTCGCCGGGGGCACCGGTGGAGCCCGCCGGGTCGTCGGGGCTCGGCGCGTGGTCCTCGAGGTGCGCCGGGTGGTCGCCGAGGGCGGCCGCGAGCACCTCGGCGCGAAGGCCGGGCCGGGGCGCGACGAGCTGGGGCGGTGGGCCGGTCAGGGCCCCGGCCGTCGCACCGAGCGCGGCGACCTCCCGGGCGCAGGCGTCACAGCTCGCGACGTGGTCGCGGACCTCGTCGGTCACCGGCTCGCCGAGCGAGAGGTCGGCGAGCAGGTCGGGGTCAGGATGGTGCATCGCCGACCTCCTTGATTCGGTTCCTGAGCTGGAGCAGCCCCCGCCGAACGTGGCTCTTGACGGTGCCGAGCGGCATCCCGAGCCTGCGGGAGATCTCCTCATGGGTGAGTTCGTCGACGAAGGCCATCCGGATGACACCAGCCCGGGGTTCACCGAGCCGGTCCAGCTCGTCCGCGAGCAGGAGCCGGGTGGCCAGGCGTTCCTCGGCCGGCGGGTCGTGGGCCAGCGGTGGCGCCGCGGCCGCGACCGCCTCGGCGTCGCGGCGTGCGCGGGCGCGCTGCGCGTGGAGGTCGGCGATCCGGTGCCGGGTGATGCCGACCAGCCACCCGGGCACCGTGCCCGCCTCGGGCTTCAGGGTGTGCCGGCTGCGCCACGCGGCCACGAAGACCTGCTGGGTGACGTCCTCCGCGTCGTGGTGGCTGCCGAGCGATCGGAGGGCCAGCGTGTGGACGAGCGAGGCCCAGCGGTCGTAGGCCTCGGCCAGGGCGTCGGGCGAGCCGTCACGCAGGCGCACGGCGAGGTCGCTGGAGTCGACATCGAGCTCCTCCGCCTGCACGTGCACCACACTAGAGGCAGCGTCCACGGGGCGCGCAGCCGGGAAGGTCATTGAGCCCGTGCGGTGCACCGTGAGGGTCGTGGTCAGCATGACGGTTCAGCGGTGCGTCCGCGAGCGTCGGGACGGGCACGTCACGGGTGGGACCTCCTGGTTAGCCGGGCCCGGGGCCCGGGCTGCATCCTCTCTTCCGCCGAGAGGGCAGCCCTGGATGCACCTGCAGCCGGGTTCTTCTGGTCGCCCTCAGCGCGGGATGGGTACCGGCGTGGCCTCGGCGCGGTGGCGTGCGGCGAGGGCCACGTAGTGTGCGGCGTTGGCGGAGATGGCCTGCCGTTGCTCGTCGCCCAGCTGCCCGCGGACCTTCGCCGGGGCCCCGATGACGAGCGAGCCCGGTGGGATCCGGGTGCTCTCGGTGACCACGGCGCCGGCGCCCACGATGCTGCCGCTGCCGATGTGTGCCCCGTTGAGGATGACCGACCCCATACCGATGAGGACGTCGTCCTCGACGGTTGCCCCGTGGACGACGGCGCGGTGCCCCACCGTGACGCGCTCACCGATCTGGACCGGACGGCCGGGGTCGGCGTGGAGCACGCACCCGTCCTGGACGTTGCTCCCGGCGCCGATCTCGATGGTCTCGAGGTCGGCGCGCACGACGGTCGAGTACCAGACGCTGGCATCGGGCCCCAGTGCCACGCGGCCGATGACGGTGGCGGTGGGGGCCACCCACGCGCTGTCGTGCAGGGTCGGGCTGTCGCCCCCCAGCCGGACGACGGGTGAGGACTGGGAACTCTCGGGAGGGCTTGTCATCGGTCGATCCTCGCACCCGTCGGCCCGGGCACGCGGTCGGTGGTCGGGGCCTCGCGTGCTGTCGGGTGCCTCGTGGGGGAGGGCAACCGGAGGAGTGGAACGGTTGCTCTCTCGGCGAGAGCAGCCTCGTCCCGCCCGCTCCTCCGCGGTCCGGGCCGACCGGGATCCGCGAGGATGGAGGAAGACCGACGATCCGAGGAGAGTCATGATCCCGACCACCCACCCGCTCGGGGACCTCACCGTCCCGGCCATCGGCTTCGGTACCTACCCGCTGCGCGGCGAGGAGGGCATCCGGGCCATAACGAGCGCACTCGAGAACGGCTACCGCTACCTCGACAGCGCGGTCAACTACGAGAACGAGGAGGAGGTCGGCGAGGCGCTGCGCCGCAGCGGACTGCCTCGCGAGGAGGTGCAGGTGGCGACGAAGATCCCCGGACGCTTCCACGCCCGCGCCCTCGCGGCCCGCTCCGTCGAGGACTCACTGCGCCGGATGGGCGTGGACCACCTCGACGTCTGCCTCATCCACTGGCCCAACCCAAGCGTCGGCCTCTACACCGAGGCCTGGCAGGCCCTCGTCGACGCCCGCGAACGCGGCCTCGTCACCGCGATCGGCGTCAGCAACTTCACCGAGGAGCACCTGACCCGCGTCGTCGATGCCACCGGCGTGGTCCCCGCGGTCAACCAGGTCGAGCTCTACCCCCTCTTCCCGCAGGCAGAGCTGCGCGAGGTCCACGAGCGACTCGGTGTCCTGACCCAGTCCTGGAGCCCCCTCGGGAAGGACGCCGCGCCCTTCGACGCCGCACCGGTGGCAGCGGCGGCCGAGCGCACGGGTGCCAGTCCCGCCCAGGTCATCCTGCGGTGGCACCTCGAGCTCGGTGCCATGCCGCTCCCCAAGTCCGCCGACCCCGACCGACAGCGCGACAACCTCGCTGCGGCGGACCTCGAGCTCACTCCGGACGAGGTCTCGGCGATCGCGGCCCTGGGGCGGGCGGACGGACGGCGGTTCGGTGGCGACCCCGAGGTCCACGAGGAGATGTGACGGCTCGGCCCGTGCCGCCCTACGCCCTGCGGCGCACGACCAGCGCCGCGAGGTCGTCGTCGGACCGGGCGTCGTCGATCGCGTCGACCACCCGACGCAGCCCGGCTGCCAGGTCCTCGCCCGCGAGCATGCGGGCCGCGCCGCAGAGCCGGTCCATGCCGATGACGATGTCCTCACCGCGACGCTCGACCAGCCCGTCGGTCACGACGAGCAGCGTGTCGCCCGGGGCGAAGTCGGCGTCGGTGCCACCACGCCCCGACGACAGGCCGAGGGGCGGGCCGTCCGCCCAGGGCAGGGGGTCGGTGGAGCCGTCACGCCGCAGGACCACCGGCGGGGGGTGTCCCGCGTTGGCGACGCGCAGGCGGTGGTGGCGCGGGTCGGCGAGGACGATGACGAGGGTGACGAGCTGGTCGGTCTCGAACTGCCGCACCATCCGGTCCAGGCCGTCGATCACCGCCTCGGGTGACGGGTCCACCGACACGAAGGCCCGCACGGCGGCTCGCATCTGGGCCATTGCGGCGGCCGCCGAGACGCCCCGCCCCATGACGTCACCGACGAAGGCGACGAAGCGTCCGTCGCCGAGGGGGAAGGCGTCGTAGAAGTCGCCGCCGACCTCGGTGCGCCCCGACGGCTGATAGTGGGCGTGCACCTCGAATTCGTCGGTCCCGGTGACACCGCTCGGCAGCACCGCGTGCTGGAGCTGCTGGGCCACGTCGAGGGTCTGGCTGAAGAGGTCGGAGTTGTCGATGGCGCTCGCGGACCGCCGGGCCAGGTGCTCCGCGAACCGCACGTCGTCCTCGTCGTAGCGGCGACCCTCGTCGCTGGACACCCACGTGAGCACCCCGGTGACGCGTCCTCGCACGAGGAGCGGCACGGCCAGCGCGCTCCGCAGCCCGAGCTCCCGGGCGACCGCCAGCTGCTCGGGCTCGGCGACCATCTGCTCGAGCATCTCGTCGGTGATGTCACGGTAGAGCAGCGGCTCTCCGGTGCGCACCACCCGCATGACCCCCTCGTTGCGGTTCGGGTCGGGTGGCCACCGCTCGTGGAACCTCTTCGCCAGCTCCACCTTGGCCGGGTCGACGTGCGCCACCGCGAGCCGGTGCAGCATCCCGTCGCGCAGGACGTCGATGGCGCACCAGTCGGCGAAGCGCGGCACGGCGAGCTGCGCCACGCGGACGATGGTCACGTCGATGTCGAGGCTGCTCGCGAGCTGGATGGAGGCCTCGGCGAGGAAGGCGAGGCGTGCCGTCTGCTTCGCGGCCTCCGCCGAGGAAGCGATCCGCTCGAAGGCCTGGGCGCAGGCGTCGGCGAGGATGTCAAGCAGCTCCAGCTCGCCCGAGTCGGGGGGACGGCCGCCCGGTATCGAGAGGTGGATCGCGCCGCTCGTCCGTCCGGCGACACGCATCGGGATGGTGACCGTCGTGCGTTCACCCCGCGTGGGGATGCCGAGCTCGGGGTAGCGGCTGGCGATGGCCTCGGCCCCCACGAGCACGAGCCGCGCCCCGGTGCGGATGGCCTCGGTGATGGCGTTCGGCACGTCGAGGGAGAAGACCTGCCACTGCACCGCCTCCGGGGACTCGAGACCGCGAATGCCGAGCAGGCGGACCTCGTTGCGTCCCTCGCGGAGGGCGAGACCGGCGATGGTCGCGCCGACGGCGTCGGCGACGTGCTGGGTGACGATCTTCGTCACCTGCTCCACCGTCGTGGCGCGCGACAGCTCACCGGTCACGCGGGCGAGCGCAGCAAGACGCTCACCCGGCTCCGGACGGGTGTCGTCGTCCGACGGGGAACGCGGGTCCACGGTCGCATCCTCGCAGGGCAGTGCCGGATTGTCTCCACTGGTCGAGCCGTCGCCCGGCGGGCGCCGCGCGGGACCGTCCAGGGAGGGCCGGTGTCACCCACGATCCGTGCGCGCAGAGGCTTCCGGTAGGCCCCCTGGCGGGTCGAGGATGGCGAGGTGACCACTTCCCACGACGGCACCACTCCGAGCGGTTCCGTGCGGGCCGTCGGCCTCACCGGCCTGGCGGTGATGGGCCAGAACCTCGCGCTCAACCTCGCCGACCACGGCTACGAGGTGCACGTGCACAACCGCACGACCTCGACGATGCGGCGGTTCGTCGACGACCTCGCCGGCGACCTGCCCGTCACCGGCCACGAGACACTGGACGACCTGGTCGCCGCCCTGCCCCGTCCACGCGTCGTCGTCTCGATGGTCGCGGCCGGAGCCGGTACCGACGCGGTGCTCGACGGGCTGACCCCGCTCCTCGACGAGGGCGACGTCGTCGTCGACGGCGGCAACGCCCACGTCGACGACACCCGGCGCCGGGTCCGGGCGGCGGAGGACGCCGGGCTGCTCTACGTCGGCTCCGGGGTGTCCGGAGGCGAGGAGGGCGCCCGGCACGGGCCGTCGATCATGCCCGGCGGCTCGTCCGGTGCCCGTGAGCTCGTCGAGCCGGTGCTGCGCGACATCGCCGCCCGCGCCGAGGACGGCGAGCCCTGCTGCGTCTGGCTCGGACCCGACGCTGTGGGGCACTACGTGAAGATGGTGCACAACGGCATCGAGTACGGCGACATGCAGGTGCTCGCCGAGGCCTACGACCTGCTCGCCTCCAGCGGCATGTCGAACGACGAGATGGCGGCCGTGTTCCGCGCGTGGGACGACGGCCCGTTGCGCAGCTTCCTCGTCCAGATCACCGCCGACGTCCTGGCCTTCCGCGACACCGAACGCGACGGCGAGCCTACGGTCGACGCCATCCTCGACTCGGCCGGTCAGAAGGGCACCGGGCGGTGGACCGCGATCTCGGCACTCGAGGCCGGGCGGCCCCTCACGCTGGTCGCCGAGGCGGTGATGGCGCGGGTGCTCTCCTCGATGCACGCGCAGCGCGGCCGGGCCGCCGACCTGTTGTCCGGCCCCGACCGAGCGATTCCCTCCGGCGACCTCTCGACCGACGACCTCGCGGATGCGGTGTACGCCGCGAAGGTCGTGTCGTACTCGCAGGGATTCTCGCTGCTGCGGGCGGCGAGCGAGGCCAACGGGTGGGGCCTCGACCTGGCCGCCGTCGCCCGCATCTGGCGGGCCGGCTGCATCATCCGCGCGGCACTCCTGAAGGATCTCGCCGACGTGCTCGACGACCACGACGGCGGCGATGGGTCCGGCGCCGACGAGGTGCTCCTCGCCGGGCCCTTCCGTGACGCGCTGGCGGCGGCGAGCCCGGGATGGCGGCGGGTGGTGGCGGTGGCGACGGCCCACGGGGTGCCAGTGCCCGCGCTGTCCAGCGCCCTCGCCTACTACGACGGGCTGCGTTCGGCCCACCTCCCGGCAAACCTCATCCAGGCCCAGCGCGACTACTTCGGCGCCCACACCTACCGCCGTCTCGATGACCCCGAGGGTGAGGCCGTGCACACCCACTGGACCGCCCCCCGCGACTGACACCGGCCCGCGAGCGAAGCACGCGAGCCGCCGCGGCGTCTGCCGGAACGGCGCAGTCGCTGGTGTCCTCCCGGCGCCACGGCGGCCACGGTCTGGCGCCGGGGCGCACGGCCTTCCCGTGACCGCCTCAATATGCTGACCGGACCCGAGGGACGGAGCAGCGATGTCAGTGACGACCGAGGAGCGTCCCGCCGACGACTCCGCGGAGCCGGATGATGCCACGTCCGCCACCGAACCGGCGGGCGACGACAGCGCGTCGGGCGGCCCCTCGCCCTGGTGGCACCGGGCGCGCCCCGGGCGGCTGAGCCTGGGCGGCGGGCTGCTCGCCCTCGTCCTGTCCCTCATGTCCGTGACCCCCTCGTTCGTCCCGCGCCCGTGGACCATGCAGGCCGTGCTGGTGGCGGCGTGCGCACTGGTCGGGTACGGCGTGGGGGCCTTCCTGGGCTGGGCCTATCGGACCCTGCGGCTCCCGGTCCTGCCCCCGGGGGCGCGCCGGATGGCCTGGCTCGTGCTCGGCGTTGTGGCCGTCCTCGGGTTGCCCATCGCCGCCTTCTTCGGCCGGGCCTGGCAGATCGACCAGCGCGAGATGTTCGGGATGGACCCGTCGGTGCCGTGGATGTGGGTCGCGAGCCCGTACCTCGGCGTGCTCATCGCCGCGGTGCTGCTCGGCGTCGGGCGCTGTGCCAAGCTGCTCGCCCGGCTCCTCTTCGGGCCGCTCGTACGCGTGGTCCCCGCGCGCGTCGCGTGGCTGCTCGCGATCCTGGCCACGGCCGGCGTGGTGTGGCTCGTCGTCGACGGCCTGGTGCTGCGCACCGCCCTGGCGCGCCTCGACGGTGCCTTCGAGGCCGAGAACCGGGGGGACTACCCATGGGCCGGCAACCCGGAGTCGCCCTTCCGATCCGGTGGGCCCAGCTCGACGGTGGCTTGGGACAGCATCGGCCGCGAGGGCCGTGGGTTCATCGCCCAGGGCCTGACGTCGACGCAGATCGAGGACGTCGTGGACGACCCCGCCGCCCAGGACTCCGTCCTCGCGTACATCGGGCTCGGCGCCGCCGAGGACCCCGAGGAACGGGCCGAGCTCGCGATGGGCGAGCTGCGGGCGCTCGGCGGCTTCGAGCGCGGCGCCATCGCCGTCGCCGGGGTCACCGGCCGGGGATGGATCGACCCGCAGGCCTCCCAGGCACTCCAGTACGCCACGCACGGTGACGTCGCGGTCGTCGCGATGCAGTACTCCTACCTGCCGAGCTGGATGGTCTTCCTCGTCGGACGGGACAAGGCGGCCGCCGACGCCGAGGTGCTCATCAACCGGCTGCGCGTCGAGCTGACCGACCTGCCACCGGACCGGCGTCCGCAGCTCTACGTCTTCGGCGAGAGCCTCGGCGCGTTCTCGGCGGACAGCGCCTTCACGAGCGTCGAGGACGTCTCGACGACCACCGACGGTGCCCTCTTCATCGGGCCGCCGAACTTCGACCCGAACTGGAAGGCGGTCCAGGCCGGGCGCGACCCGGGCTCTGCCCTGTGGAAGCCGCGGTACGGCGACGGCGCGCTCGTCCGGGTCGCCGCCAACGCGCGCGACATCACCGACCAGACGCGCACCTGGCTCACGGACTCGCCGGTCATCTACCTCGTCCACGACTCCGACCCCGTGGTCGGCTGGGTCGTCGACTACGCGGCCTGGCTGGACCCCCGGGGTCCCGACACCAGCCCGTTCATGGTGGCCTGGCCGGTCGTCACGTTCCTCCAGGCCACGATCGACCAGTTCGGCGCCACGAATGTGCCCGCCGGTCACGGCCACGTCTACGACGACACGGTCGTCACCGCCTGGTCGGAGATCGTGGGCCCACCCTCGCTGCCTCAGGACGAGATCGAGGCCATCCGCGCGGCCATCCAGGACCTGCCGGAGTGAGCGCCGTGGCCGGCGCGGCCGCGGGCCGTGGCGTCGCCGCACGTCCCTAGACTCGGTCCATGCGATTCCGGCTGGGGCTACGGAGCCGCATCCTCGCGCTGACGATGCCGATCGTGCTGCTCGTGAGCATCGCCATCGCCGGGGTCGTCTACCTCTCCCTCGGGCAGGTGCTCGAGGCCTCCGCCCGCGACGTGGCCGGCGCCGAGGTCGCCGAGCTGCGCAGCGAGGTGTCGCTGCACCGGGTCGACGACATCCTCCGCGCGGGTGAGGCGTCGGTCGAGAACCGGGCGGCGCAGATCGTCGACCCCGAGACCGGGGAGGTGCTGGCCACCAGCAACCCCGCCGCCGCCCAGCCCGTCGGGAACTGGCAGGTGGGGCCCGGTGAGCAGCGGATCGACAGTGTCGACGACGTCCCGGGGCTCCCTCCCGGCCGGTACGTGGTGGCCGCCGCCGACGCGGTCAGCAGCACCGGCGACCACTACAGCGTGCTCGTCGCCGTGGCCACCCAGGTGGAGGCCACCGCACTCGGGCAGTCCGCCGAGTTCGCGCTCATCGGGGCGATCGGGCTCGTGGCCCTGCTCGCCGCGGTCACCACGTTCGCGATCGGTCAGGCACTGCGGCCGGTGGAGCGGCTGCGCGACCAGGTCGAGGCGATCTCGAGCATGGGGCGCGACGGGCCCACCCGGCTCGAGGTACCCGACGGGCGTGACGAGCTGGCCCGCCTCGCCGAGACGATGAACCGCGTGCTCCACCGGCTGCAGCGCGCCGACGCCGCACGGCGGGCCTTCGTGGCCGACGCCGGGCACGAGCTGCGCAGCCCCCTCGCGACCACCAGCGTCCTCATCGAGAGGCTGGGGGAGGACCGGTCACCCGAGGAGCGTCGGCGGCTCGCGAGCCGCGCCGCCGACGAGGTCGAGCGCCTCACGGTTCTCGTCGACGACCTCCTGACCCTGGCCTCGGCCGACGAGCGGGCCATCGTCCTCACCACCGCGGACGTCGACCTCGACGACGTCGTCCTCGCCGAGACCGGTGTGCTCCGCACCCGGGGGATGCCGGTGGCGGTGTCGGTGGAGCCGCTGCGGGTCGTCGGCGACGAGGCCCGGCTCGGCCGGGTGGTGCGCAACCTCCTCGAGAACGCCGAGCGACACATGGAGGGGCAGGTGCGGGTCACCCTGCGCCGCGACGGTGACGACGCCGTGCTCGAGGTCGACAACGACGGCCCCCCGATCGCCCCTGACGACCGGGACCGGGTGTTCGGGCGGTTCGTGCGCCTCGACGACTCGCGGACCCGCGGCACGGGCGGCACCGGCCTGGGGCTGGCGATCGTCGCGGAGGTGGCGGCCGCCCACCAGGGGTCGGCGCTCGCGACGGAGACACCGGAGGGGTGGTGCCGTTTCGTCGTCAGGCTTCCACTGGACCGGGAACCGGGTTGAGCCGGTAGCCCATCCCGCGGACGGTCTCGATCGCCTTGGCATCGAACGGGGCGTCGATCTTGCGGCGGAGGTAGCCGATGTAGACCTCGACCACGTTGTCGGCCCCGGGGTAGTCGGAGTCCCAGACGTTCTCGAGGATCTCGGCCTTGCTCTGCACCTGGCCGACCTTGCGCATCAGGTGGTGCAGCAGCGCGTACTCGCGGGCGGTGAGCTGGATCTCGCGGCCCTGGCGCGTGACCCGGCGGGTCGTGGGGTCGAGGCTGAGGTTGCCCGCGTTGAGGGCCACCGGGCGCTCCGGCGCGCCGCGCCGCGCGAGGGCCTGGAGTCGGGCGAGCAGCACCGGCGTGCTGAACGGCTTGGTGACGTAGTCGTCGGCGCCCAGCTCGAAGGCGTCGGTCTGGTCGTACTCCCCGTCCTTCGCGGTGAGCATGAGCACCGGGGTCCACACCTTCTTGCCGCGGAGGTGCTTGAGCACGTCGTAGCCGTTGAGCCCGGGAAGCATGATGTCGAGCACCACCACGTCGTACTGGCCGACGATCCCCATCCGCAGTGCGTCGCGGCCGTCCTCCGCGTGGTCCACGACCCAGCCGGCCTCGCGCAGGGCGTCACCGAGCGCCGCGGCCAGCGGCCGCTCGTCCTCGACGAGCAGAAGTCTCACCGCACGCCTCCGAAACCATCGGCGTGTTGGTAGCCGGTTCTCAGCACGAACTCAGACATCTGCTTGTACATTACTCATCGTTCCCGGTGCCGCTGGTCGGTACCGGCCCGGATCCGGCGTCCGGGAGGTGCGACCCCCCTGCACGCATCTCCCGGACGCCTTTCCGTTGCCGGACGCTCGGCGCACACCGCCCCGGCGAACTCCGCGCCGTCGTGGGGCAGGTCGGCCTGCATCCGGTGGTCAGCGGTTCCTCAGGGCGTCGATGAGCTCGTCCTTCGTCATCGACGACCTACCCTCGACGTCGAGCTCGCGAGCCCGCGCCTGGAGCTCGACCTTGGTCCACTCCTCGTACGCGGGGGATCCGCCGCCGCGGGCCCCCACCGAGGAGCGCGAGCTGTTGGCGGCGGCGTTGGCGATGCGGGCGGCCTTCTCCTTGCTGGCGCCGTCGTCTCGCAGCGACTCGTAGAGCTCCGGGTCCTTGACCGAGGGTCCCGGGTCCTTGCGTGCAGGCATGGGGTCCTCCTGGGTGTGGGAGGGGACCATCATGACGCCCTGGGGTGGGCAGAGGGGGCTTCGGTGCTCGCCAACTGACCCGACCGGACCCCACGGAACGGGCGTCGGGACGCCTCGGATTCCGTCGTCCGGCTCACCCCGGCACCGGGTCGAGGGTGTGGCACCTCCCTTCCTAGAATCGTGCGGTGACCCGCCCCGTCATCCGCCAGGTGCACACCATCGGGCGGCGCCGCGCGTGGCTGATCTGGCTCGTCGGCCTGTCGGTGTACGTCCTGGCCGTCTTCCACCGGACCTCCCTCGGGGTGGCCGGCCTGCTGGCGGCTCAGCGCTTCGACATCAGTGCCGCCCAGCTGTCGACCTTCACCGTCGTCCAGCTCGCCGTGTACGCCGCGATGCAGGTGCCGGTGGGCGTCCTCATGGACCGGTTCGGGCCGAAGCGGCTGATGTTCACCGGACTCGTCCTCATGACCGCCGGGCAGATGTGGTTCGCGGTGGCCGGCACGTTCGCCGTCGGGCTGACCGCCCGCATCCTGCTCGGCGCCGGCGACGCGATGGTGTTCACGTCGTTGCTGCGGCTGGTGGCGGCCTGGTTCCGGGTCAAGCAGGCGCCGCTGGTCACGCAGCTGTCGGGGATGGTGGGGCAGCTCGGAGCGGTCGCCGCCGCCACCCCGCTGGCGGCGGCCCTGGCCACGTGGGGCTGGACCCGGTCGTTCGCGACGGCGGCATCGGTCGGGGTGCTGCTTGGTGTGGCGCTGCTCGTCGTGGTCAAGGACTCGCCGTACCGGGGCGAGGCGGTCGAGGCCATCAAGCTGCGGGCCCTGCGGCGGACGCTGTCCGAGATCTGGGGCAACCCGGGCACCCGCCTGGGGCTCTGGGTGCACTTCTCCTCCCAGTTCGGGGCCACCGTCTTCACGATGCTCTGGGGCTACCCGTTCCTGCTCAGCGAGGGGCTTCAGCCGCGCACCGCCTCGCTGCTCCTCGTCGTCATGACGTTCACGGCGATGGGGGCGGGGCCCGTGGTGGCCACGGTCACCGCGCGCGTACCGTTCCGGCGCAGCCAGCTGGTGCTCGGCATCGTGGCCGCCATCGCGTCGACGTGGGCCGTCGTGCTGCTCTGGCCCGGCCCGGCACCACTCTGGCTGCTCGTCGTGCTCGTCGTCGTGACCGCCGTGGGCGGACCGGGGTCGATGGTGGGCTTCGACCTGGCGCGCACCTTCCACCCCTCGAGCCGGCTCGGCCGGGCCACCGGCGTGGTCAACATCGGCGGCTTCCTCGCCTCACTGCTCACCATCGCGCTCATCGGCGTCGTCCTCGACCACCTGGCCCCGGGGGGACCGGCCGACTACACCATCGACGACTTCCGGCTGGCGATGTCGGTGCAGTTCCTCTTCTGGGGCCTGGGCGCCCTCCAGCTCGTGCGGTACCGGCGCAAGGGCCTGGCCCACATCGACGCCGCCCATCCCGACGCCCTCGACGCGCTCCAGAAGGGCGAGACGCTGCTGCCCGGCATCTCCCGTGACCCGGACGGCTGAACGTCATCAGACGTTCGTCCGCCCTTCGCGTGTCGCTTCCGCCTCCGCGGGACCGGTCCACCTAGCCTCGTAGGAGACCGGGCCAGGTATGAGATGGCCCGGTCTCGTCACGTCCGCCGCGTGCTCCGCGACCGCACCGGGGTGTTGCGTCGGCTCTGGTCCATCTCGCGGGATGGCGGTGAGATGTCACCCTGACCGGGCGGGAACGACCAGAGCCGGCGAGAACGACCAGAGCCGGCGAGAACGACCAGAGCCGGGGACGGGACCGCTCAGGTCGACCGGACGGTGTACGTGCCGCGCGGGTCGGCGCAGTAGGCCAGGGCCCCGTCGGGGCCGGCGTGGTAGGCGAGCAGGGTCCTGTCGGTACGGAGGAGCAACAGCCACCCGTCGACCGTGGCCTGGGTGTAGGCCCGTCCCGGCGCGGGGCAGCCCATCGAGCCGTCGTCCCAGGTGACCGGCGACCAGGCCGCGATCTCGATCCTCGCCTCCGGAACCCGCAGGCGGGCAGCGGCATCGACGATCGCCTTCTGCACCTCCGGACGCCGGCGAAGTCCGGGCGGCAGGTCGGCGCCGACGGACGGCGCGCCCTCGACCTCGCCGGGTGTCGGCTCACCGGCCGGCGGTGACGGAGGCGGCGTGCTGGCAGCGGCCGGAGGCGTGCTGGGGTCGGTCTCGCCCCCACCGACGACACCGCAGGCGCTGAGCAGCGCCACGGCGAGCACGGGGGCGAGTGTCGTCAGGTGGCGCACGGCATCCACTCCTCTCGAGCACCACCCTAGGCGCCTGCCGAGGGGGCACACGGGGTCAGCGCAGGACGTGCCGGCCGATCACCAGCCGCTGGATCTGGTTGGTGCCTTCGAAGATCTGGGTGACCTTGGCCTCGCGCAGGTACCGCTCGGCCGGGAAGTCCTGCGTGTAGCCGGCGCCGCCGAGCACCTGCACTGCGTCGGTGGTGACCCTCATGGCGGCGTCGGTGGCGACGAGCTTGGCGACCGCGGCCTCCTTCGAGAAGGCTCGGCCCGCGTCCTTCAGGCGGGCGGCGTGGAGGTAGGTGGCGCGGGCGCTGGTGACGGCCGCCTCCATGTCGGCGACGAGGAAGGCCAGGCCCTGGAACTCGGCGATGGCCCGCCCGAACTGCTGGCGCTCCGTGGCGTACGACGCCGCGAGGTCGAGGGCGCTCTGCGCGAGCCCGGTGGCGGCAGCCGCGATGCCCAGGCGCCCGGCGTCGAGCGCGGAGAGCGCGATCGCCATCCCCTGGCCCTCGTCGCCGACCCGGCGGGCAGCATCGACCCGGACGTCGTCGAAGAGGACCTCGCGCACCGTGTCGCAGTGCAGGCCCATCTTGCGCTCCGGGGTGCCGAACGACAGGCCCTCGGCATCGGCCGGGACGACGAGGCACGACAGGCCCCGCCCGCCGTCGTCGGACGTGCGGGCGAAGGTCGTGTAGTAGTCGGCGTGGCCGGCGTGGCTGGTCCAGGCCTTCGTGCCCCGAACGAGGTAGGTGTCGCCGTCGCGGGTCGCACGGGTCGACATCGAGGCGATGTCGGAGCCGGCCTGCTGCTCGGAGAGGCAGTAGGCGCCGAGCCGGTCGCCGGCGAGCATCGCGGGGAGGAGGGCCTCCTGCTGCTCCCGGCTGCCGAAGGCCACGAGGGGGTAGGTGGTGAGAGAGTGCACCGAGACCCCGACCGCGACGCTCATCCAGGCGCTCGCGATCTCCTCGACGACCTGGAGGTACACCTCGTAGGGCTGGTCGTAGCCGCCGAACTCCTCGGGCTGCGGCAGGCTGAGCAGACCGGCCTCGCCGAGCGTGCGGAACACCTCGGTGGGGAACGCCTCGCCGGTGGCGGCGGCCCGCTCGGCGTCGTCGACCCGGGGCCGGAGCTCCTTGTCGCAGATCTCGCGGGTCAGGTCGATGAGGTCCTGGCCCTCCTCGGTCGGCATCACCCGGGTTGCTGGCATGCCATCGAGGGTAGCGAGGTACTAGGACGTCCAACAAAAGGGTCGCCGGGGCTGTGCACCGTCGCGATCGGCTCCGCGGCCTCAGGACGGGTAGGCGCTGACCTCGGTGGCCTTGACCCCGGCCCAGAGCTCGGTGCCCGGATGCAGCTGAAGGCTCGCCACCGACCCGGCCGTCACCTCGGCCACGAGCCCGGCCTCGTCGGCCGCCGACAGCCGGACCCGGGCCGACTGCCCTACCAGCTCGACGGACTCCACCCGGGCCGCCCACACGTTGCGCACCGAGCTGTGCGGTGGCTCCGGATACAGCGCGACGGCGCTGGGGGAGAAGGCGACCCACGACGCCCCGCGGTGCGAGTGGCCCGCCGTCACGACGGTCCCGAGCCCGGTGCTGACGCTCTGGCCGTCCTCGGCGACGCCGGCGCGCAGGTTGAGCCCGACGACGTGGGCGACGTAGGGGTTCCTGGGACGGGCCACGACCTCGGACGGCGCGCCCTCCTGCACGACCACGCCGTCGTCGACGAAGACGAGGTGGTCGGCGAGGGTGAGGGCGTCGAGCGGGTCGTGCGTCACCACGACGGTGCTGCCGCGGTAGTCGCGCAGCCGGGCCGCCAGGGTGGCCCGCACGTGGGGGCGGGTGGCGGGGTCGAGGGCCGAGAGCGGCTCGTCGAGGAGCAGCAGGCTCGGGTCGGTGGCCAGGGCGCGAGCGAGGGCCACCCGCTGCGCCTGGCCGTGCGAGAGCTGCGCCGGCCGGCGGTCCGCTAGGTCGGCGATCCCGAGGGCGGCGAGCTCCCGGTCGGCCCGCGCGTGGGCGGAGCCCCGGCCCGCACCCCGGCTGCGGGGCCCGAAGGCGACGTTGCCGCGAGCCGTGAGGTGGGGGAAGAGCAGGTGGTCGGCGGCCAGCATCCCCACCGCCCGTTGCGAGGCGTCGACGTGGTGGTGTCCGTCGGCCCAGGTCACGCCGTCGACGCGCACGTGGCCGGCCTCGAGGCGCACGAGTCCGGCGAGGGCGTGCAGGGTCGTCGTCTTCCCGGCGCCATTGGGCCCGAGCACGGCGACCACCTCTCCGTTCCCCGCCCGCAGGGCCACCTCGCTGCGGAAGCCACCGCGCCGGGCCACCACGCGGGCGTCCAGGCTCACCGGATCCACCTCCCTCGGAGCAGCCCGAGCACCAGCACGGAGACGGTGAGGAGAGCCAGGCTCAGCGCCACGGCGGTCTGGGGGTCCTCCTGAAGCGTCACGTACACCGCGAGCGGGGCGGTCTGGGTGCGGCCGGCGAAGTTCCCCGCGAAGGTGATGGTGGCGCCGAACTCGCCGAGTGCGCGCGCCCACGCCAGGGCCGCTCCCGAGGCGATGCCGGGGGCGGCGAGCGGGAGCGCGACCCGCAGCAGCAGGCGGGTGGGGGAGGCCCCGAGGGTGGTGGCGACGTCCAGGACGCGTCGGTCGATGCCGCGCATCGCTCCCTCCGCGGCGATGACGAAGAACGGCAGCGACACGAACACCTGGGCGAGCACCACCGCCACCGGCGTGAAGGGGATGCGCAGGCCGAACACCTGGAGCAGCGTGGACCCCACGAGACCGTTGCGACCGTACGCCAGGAGAAGGGCGACACCGCCGACGACCGGCGGCAGCACGACCGGCACGGTGAGGACGGCCCGCAGCCAGGTGGCGGACCGGCCGTCCGCCCGGGACAGCAGCCAGGCGAGAGGGGTGCCGAGGACGACGCACACCACCACGGTGACGACGGTGGTGACGAATGACAGCCAGAGGGCCGGCCGCACCACGGGGTCGGTGAGCCGCGCGGGCAGCTCGGTCCAGTCGGTACCGGCGAGGAGGCCGAGGAGGGGGACGGCGACGAGGGCCACGGCGAGCGCGGCCGGGACGACGAGGAGCGCCCGCGAGGCCCGCGGGCGCCAGGGGCTGGGCGGCCGCACCGTGTGGTCGTGGCCCGCCCCGATGTCGGGGCCCGGGCCGCCGGCGCCCGGCGTCGTCAGGACGCTCATGGCGCGAGGAACCCCGCGGCGACCAGGGCGGCCGTCCCCTCGGGACCGGCCACGTAGGCACCGAAGTCGGCCGCGGCCGACGAGTCCCCGAAGCGGGCCAGCGGGTACGTGAGGGTGGTGTTGTCGGACTCGGGGATCTCGACCCCCTCGATGGACCCCTTCGACGAGGCGACGTCGGAGTGGTACACCACGGCGGCATCCGCCTCGTCGAGACGCACCTTGGCCAGGGTGGCGGTGACGTCGACCTCGCGGGAGACGACGTGCGGCGTGACCCCGGCGCGGGCCAGGACCTCGTCGGCGGCCCTGCCGCACGGCACCGTGGCCGCGCACAGGACGACGTCGACGTCGCTGGAGGCGAGGTCGTCGAGCCCGACGACGTGCGCGGGGTTGCCCGGCGGCGTGGCGATCTCGAGGGTGTTTCGCGCGATGGTGACGGTCGCGGCCGGCTCGACGTCGCCCAGGAGGTTCATCGCCGACGTGCCGGCGGTGGCGAGGACGTCGGCCGGTGCCCCCTGGGCCACCTGCTGGGCCAACGTGGTGCTGGACCCGAAGCTGAGCCTGACCTCGGTGCCGGGGTGGTCGGCCATGTACTGCTCCGCGATGGCGGTGAAGGGCGCGGTCAGCGACGCAGCGGCCAGGACGGTGACGGTGCCGCTGTCGGACGACGCGCTCGCGCCGCCGGCGCCGCAGCCCGCCAGCAGGAGCAGGGAGGCCGCGGCCGCCGCGAGGACGCGACCCGGGGGCCGGTCCCGGCGGCGTACCGCCGGGCGGGGTGTCCTCACCGGGTCACCCCGACGACGACGTTCGTCGACTTGATCGACGCCACCGCGACCGTGCCCACCTCGAGCCCCAGCGACTCGACGGCCTCGCTCGACATGAGCGAGACGATGCGGAACGGACCGCACTGCAGCTCGACCTGGGCCATCACGGTGTCGGTGACCACACGGGTGACGATTCCGCGCATCCGGTTGCGGGCCGACTCGTCCGAGACCACGCCGACCGGAGCCGGGCGGGCGACCTCCTGGGCGACGGCGGCGAGGTCGGCTCCCTCGACGACGAGCCGTCCGGCGTCGTCGTGGGCGGCCGGGAGGCGCCCGGCATCGACCATCCGGCGCACGGTGTCGTCGGACACCCCCAGCAGCTCCGCCGCCTCGGCAATCCGCATCTGCGTCATGAGAGTGACTCTAGCGCCGCATCTGCGTGCGACGGGGTCGATCCCTCGCGCAAACGTGTGTGGGCCCGCCGAGGAGGTCCCGGCTTGTTCACGCACCCCGGAGGCCCACACGGGCGAGGGCCCATGGGTTCCGCGGTGGGGACAGCGACCGGGACGGGATGGGACTCTGGGTCCCATGCGTCCGGGACGTCGGGCCGGTGACGCTGGACGGGTCAGCTCATCCGTACCAGTGGAGGCCCCGTCATGACCACCGTCCAACGCCTGCCCGCATCCCCCGTGCGCTCTGCCGGTGCCCGGGTGTCCCGGTTCACCGGCATCGCCTTCGCCGTCGCCTTCGTCGCCGCCTCGGTCCCCCTCGTCACCGGACCGTCGGTCTACGAGGGCGGATCGCTCGCCGACTACGGCGCGGCCCACGCCGACGACGCCCGGATGGTCCCCGTGGCCGTGTCCGCGTTCATCCTCACCCCCGTCGCCGCGGCGCTGCTCCTCTGGGTCGTGACCTTCATCAGTGGCCGGCTCACCGGCGGGGACGCCGCGCCCGGCCCGGGACGGGTCGCCCGTCTCGGGGCCGTCGCAATGGCGGCACTGCTGACCGCCGGCGCCGCAGCCGCCAGCGCCGCGCAGCACCTCGCCTCCGGCACGGGGGAGGGCTTCCCGGCGGACCCCGCGAGCGGCTATGCAGCAGACCTCATAGGCAGCCAGGTCCAGGCGATCGCGTCCTGGGGTGGCACAGTGGTGCTCGTCGGCCTCGGCGTCGCCGCTCGCCGCACCGGTGGCCTTCCGGGGTGGCTCATCTGGACCGGCTTCGTCGTCGCGCCGCTTCTCGTCGTGTCCTGGGTCTTCTTCTCACTTCCGACGATCCTCTTCCTCGTCTGGCTGTCCGTGGCCGGCCTGGTGGCTCGCCCGCCGTCACCGGTCGCGGCCGGGTAGCGGCGAGGCCAGGGAGACACCGTGGGAGTCCGAGGACGCGCCGCCGGCTGGGGCTGGGCCGTGGCCGCGGCCGTCCTTGCCTCGCAGGTGGCCGTCCTCACCCTCGTCGCCACCCACCTCGACGAGCTGCCGCGGCGCTTCGCCGACCAGCTGTCGATCCACGTCGTCAACGTCCTGGTGGCCGGCTTCCCGGCCCTCGGTGCCGTCATCCTGCGGCGGTACCCCCGCCACCCGATCGGGTGGATCCTCGTAGGCGTCTCGGCCGTGGTCGTCGTGGATGCGGCCGCCCGGTGCTACGCCGTCACGGGCCTCTACCTGCGCGCCGGTGGGTTGCCCGGCGAGGGCTATGCCGCGTGGTTCGCGGAGTGGAACTGGTTCCCCTCGGTGATGGTGGTCCTCTTCTTCGTCCCGCTCCTCTTCCCCGAAGGCCGGCTCCCCGGCCCACGCTGGCGGCCCGTGGCCGTCATCGGGGGCGTGTGGCTGGCCCTCGCCACCATCGGCTACGCCCTCTACCCGTCGGATCCGGTGGACTTCCAGGAGGTGGAGCGACCCCTGCAGGTGCCCGAGGCCGTCGTCGTCGCCGTCCTCATGCCCCTCGCCCCGGTCGCGGTGCTCGTGGCCCTGGCCTCCGTGGTGGTTCGCCGCCGTCGTGCTGGCGGCGACGAGCGGGAGCAGCTGCGCTGGCTGCTCTACGCGCTCGGGGTGGCCGCCGCGGGGTGGGCGGTCGGCTTCACCGTCGGTGGGCTCGGGCTCGGCGGGTGGGGGGTCGCGGGCGCTGTCGTCATGCTGCTCCCGGTCTTCCTGGTACCGGTCGCCATCACGGTCGCCATCGTCAAGTACCGGCTCTACGACATCGACGTCCTCATCAACCGCACCCTCGTCTACGGCGGGCTCACCGCGTCGGTGCTCGCGGCGTACGGGGTCGTTGTCGTGCTCGTGTCCTCCACGACGCCTGCGGAGCTCGAGTGGCGGTGGTCGGTGCTCGTCGTGGCGTCGGTCGCCATCGCCGCCTACCCGCTCCGGCAGTGGATGCAGGGGGCCGTCAACCGGCTCATGTACGGCGACCGTGACGACCCGGCCCGCGCGATGTCGCGCCTCAACCGTCGGGTCGCCGACTCGCTCGCCCCCGCGGGGCTGCTCCCTGCGGTCACCGAGACGGTGGGGGAGGCGCTGCGGCTCCCCTACGTTGCCGTGAGCCTGGCCGGTGCACCGGACACCCCGGCGGCCACCTACGGGACGCCTCGCGGCGCGGCCCGCGGCTTCGACCTCGTGCACCAGGGTGAGCGGGTCGGCACCCTCGTCGTGGGCCAGCGCTCGCAGACCGAGGAGCTCTCCGCCGCCGACGTGCGGGTGCTCGAGGACGTCGCGAGGCAGGTGGCCGGGGTCGCCCACGCCGTCCGGCTCGCAGAGGACCTCCAACGCTCTCGGGAGCAGTTGGTCCTGGCCCGCGAGGAGGAGCGCCGCCGGTTGCGGCGCGACCTGCACGACGGTGTCGGGTCCGCCCTGGCCGGGCTCGCCCTCCAGGCCGGCACGGCGCGACAGGCGCTGCCCGACGACCCCGAGGCCGCGCTCAGCCGGGTGGCCGGGCTGGAGGCCGGCGTGCGGGAGGCCGTGGCCGACATCCGGCGGATCGTCGACGACCTCCGCCCTCCGGCGCTCGACGAGCTCGGACTCGCCGAAGCGCTCCGTGAGCGGGCCGAGGCGCTGTTGCCGGGACGGGTCTCGGTGCGGTCCTCGCTCGATGGTGGGTCGCTGCCCGCCGCCGTCGAGGTGGCGGCCTACCGGATCGGGACCGAGGCCCTCACCAACGCGACGCGGCACAGCCGCGCCCAGCGAGTGACCGTCTCGGTGTGCGTCGAGGAGGTGCCGCCGGCGCTCGTGGTACAGGTCGAGGACGACGGCGTCGGGCTGCCCCGGGGGTTGTCCGGCCACGGAGTGGGCCTGGGGTCGATGCGCGACCGGGCCGAGGAGCTGGGTGGCGCCTGTGAGGTCGAGGGTGTCGTCACGGGGGGCACCCGGGTGCGTGCGACCCTGCCCCTGGCGGTGCCCGCCCGGACGGAGGAGGACCGATGAGCGACGAGCCGTTGCCGCGGGACGGCCCCGACGAGGGTGAGGCGACGTCCGGCCCCCGACCGGAGGAGCGGACAAACGTCCTGGTGGTCGATGACCACCCGGTGTTCCGCGACGGGGTGAGCGGCGCCATCGCCTCGGACGGCGGCCTGGAGGTCGTGGGCACCGCCGCCGACGGACCCGAGGCGGTCGACCTGGCCGAGGAGCTCCAGCCCGACGTCGTCGTGATGGATCTTCACCTCCCTCGGCTGGGCGGGATCGAGGCCACCCGGCGCATCGTCGCAACCAGCCCGCACGTGGCCGTCCTCGTCCTCACCATGCTCGACGAGGAGGACTCCGTCTTCGCGGCCCTCCGCGCCGGGGCCAGGGGCTACCTGCTCAAGGGGGCGACACCGGAGGACATCGTCCGCGGCGTCCACACGGTGGCCCGGGGCGAGGCGGTCTTCGGGCCGGAGATCGCCGACCGGATGCTCGACTTCTTCACGGGCACGCCCGGCCGGCGGGCCGCCCCGGTCCTGCCGCAGCTGACCGTGCGGGAGCGGGAGGTCCTCGCGCTGATCGCGGGAGGCGCCCGGAACTCGCAGATCGCCCAGCGCCTGGTCATCAGCCCGAAGACGGTCCGCAACCACATCTCGAACATCTTCACCAAGCTCCAGGTCGCCGACCGCGCCGAGGCGATCGCGGTCGCCCGGTCCGCGGGCCTGCCCCGGGACGGCGGCGACGCCGCGCCGGGACGTGGGTGACCACCCTGGCCCGGGCGACTGTGATTTGAAGGGACCTTCTGAACAGTGATGTGAAGGGAGTCTCTGAACACTCGGGGGTGCTTGGTCGAGCGGTCGATTGTTGGCTGCATGAGCGAGCGGAGTGTGTCGATGGAGGCACGGCTGGCGTTGGCGGCCCACGCGGTGCTGGAGGGCTCGGGCCTGTCGGTGACGGCGGTGTGCCGCCAGTTCGGGGTGAGCCGGGGCTCGTACTACACGTACAAGGCGAGGCTGGAGGCGGAGGGGCTGCAGGGGCTGCTGCCGCGCTCGAGCCGCCCGGGATCTTCTCCGAACCGGACCGGGGCGGGGATGGTCGAGACGTTGTGCCTGAAGCATGACGAGTTGCTCGCGGCGGGCTGGGACGCCGGCGCGCGGTCGGTGCATGACTGGCTGGTCCGCGCCGGCGTGGAGCAGGTGCCGTCGGCGCGCACGATCCACAAGATCCTGCTCGCGCACGGGCGGGCGACGCCGACCCCGGCCAAGCGGCCCCGTCGCTCGTACCGGCGGTTCGAGGCGATGGCACCGAACGGGATGTGGCAGCTGGACGGGCACGAGACACCGTTGGCCGACGGGACCAAGGCGGTGGTGCTGCGGTTCCTGGACGACCACTCCCGGATGGTGGTCGCCTCGCGGGCCGCGCCCGGGGAGAACGGGCAGGACACCTGGCAGTGCATGGTCACGGCGATGAACCGGTACGGCAAGCCCGCGGTGGTGCTGTGCGACAACGGCACCGCGTTCACCGCGCGGTTCCAGCGTGGCGGCGGGTACTCCGAGTTCGAGGTCCGCCTGGCCCTGATCGGGGTCTCGATGAGCAACTCCAGCCCGGGCCACCCCCAGACCTGCGGGAAGAAGGAACGCGAGTGGCAGACCCTGGAGAGGTGGCTCGCCGCCCGTGCCCGGCCCGAGACCCTCGATGACCTCCAGGTTCTGCTCGACACCTACGACGCCCTGTACAACACCCAACGTCCCCACCAGGCCCTGGGCGGCGCGACCCCGCAAGAACGCTACGACGCCTCCGACAAGGCCGTCCCCGACCCCACCACCGTCCGCAGCCGGATCACCCTGCACCACCGCAAGCTCTCCGACACCGGCGGAGTCGACCTTCCCGGCGTACGGGTCAGCTTCGGCCGCCGCTGGGCAGGGGTCACAATCAGCTACCTGATCGACCTCCGCCACGCCGTGTTCTTCCTCGACGGCGAACCCCTCGGACACGTCGACCTCGACCGAGCCCGCTACATCGGGCTACCGAGGATCCCGCTGACCTACCATCGGATCACGGTGGAGCGCACCCACGACTGTTCAGAACCTCCCTTCACCGACTGTTCAGAACGTCCCTTCACATGACACCTGGCCCGGGCGACGCTTCTCACCCACGGTCGAGCGGGCGAAAGCGGGTCAGGCCTCGGGGAGCGTCTGGTGGCTCGGCTCGTCGTGCGGGTCGCGGAAGTGGGTGAGCGTCGGCCGCTTGGCGTCCACGGCGTCGCCGGACGAGGCCCCGCGGAGCCGGCGCTGCACCCAGGGTGCCGCGTGTGTGCGGGCCCAGTCGGCGTGCCCGCGCAGCTCCTCACGCCGGCTCGCCCGGTCGGCCGCGGGCAGTGGCCTGCGCCAGTCGTCGTCGCCGACAGGGTGCCCGAGGGCCTCGAGCGCGGCCAGCGCAACGCGGCGATGCCCCTCGCTCGTCAGGTGGATGCGGTCCTCGGCCCACATCCGCCAGTCGCGCAGGGCCGTCAGTCCCCAGAGGTTGAGCACCGAGCACCCGTGCCGCTGGGCGATGGTGAACAGGTTGGCGGTGTGCACGGCGTGCCGCCCGCGCAGCGCCTTGAACAGGCCGGCGTCGCGGGTGTCGGTGGGGCTGGCGAGCAGCACGTCGGCGCCCGTGGCGCGGATGCGCACGACTGCCGCCTCGAGGCGCTCGGCGAGCCCGTCGACGTCGACCGTGGCGCGCAGCAGGTCGTTGCCACCGCCGACCATCGAGACCAGGTCCGGCTGCATCGTCAGCGCGGCGTCGAGCTGACGGCCGACGACGTCGTCCATCTTGCGGCCCCGCACGGCGAGGTTGGCGTACCCGAACGGCAGGTGCTCGGCGGCGGCTGCGTCGTCGAGGTGGTGCGCCAGTCGGTCGGCCCACCCGACGTACCGGTCAGGAACGTGGGTGTCGGGGTCGGAGAGCCCCTCCGTGAAGGAGTCGCCGATGGCGACGTACCGGGTCCAGACGCGTCGGGCGGCGGGGGGTGCGCTCACGGGAGCCTCCAGTCGACGGGGTGGGAGCCGGCCTCGGCCAGCAGGGAGTTGGCCCGTGAGAACGGGCGGGAACCGAAGAAGCCTCCACGGGCCGACAGCGGGCTCGGGTGGGTCGACTCGATGCACGGGATGCCGTGCAGGTGTGGGGCGAGGTCCCGGGCGTCCCGCCCCCAGAGGATCGCCACGAGGGGTCCGCCCCGCTCGACCAGTGCCTGGATGGCGCGACCGGTCACCTCCTCCCAGCCGTGGCCGCGGTGGCTCGCCGGGGCACCGGGTCGCACGGTGAGCACCCGGTTGAGCAGCAGCACACCCTGCTCGGCCCACGGCGTGAGGTCGCCGGACGTCGGCGGCGGCACGCCGAGGTCCTGCTGGAGCTCGGTGTAGATGTTGGCCAGGCTCTTCGGCACCGGGCTGACGTCGGGCGCGACGCTGAACGAGAGCCCCATCGCGTGGCCCGGGGTGGGGTAGGGGTCCTGGCCGACGATGAGGACGCGCACGGCGTCCAGCGGCTGCTGGAAGGCCCGGAGCACGTGCGGCCCGCCGGGCAGGTAACCGCGTCCGGCAGCCATCTCCTCCCGGAGGAACTCGCCGAGCCGGGCCACGGTCGACTCGACCGGGGCCAGCGCGTCTGCCCACGTCGGGTGCACGAGGTCGCGCAACGGCCTGGCGGCGCCGGGGGCCGAGGGGGACGGTGGTGCGGACATCGGGGCCACCGTATCCCCGGTGCATCCGGAGGCGGCGCCCGCCTCAGCGGAGGATGTCGCGGACCTCGTCGAGGCGCGAGGGCACCACCCGGAACCAGGCCCAGGTGCCGCGTCGCTCGCGCTCGAGAAGACCGGCGTCGGCGAGTACCCGCAGGTGGTGGGAGACGGTGGGCTGGGCCAGCCCGACGAGGTCGGTGAGGTCGCAGACGCACGCCTCGCCGCCGTCGGTCGCGCGGATGGCGCTGAGCAGGCGCAGCCTCACGGGGTCGGCGACCGCCTTGAGCAGGGCGGCACTGCGCTCGGCGTCCTCGCGGCTCAACCCGCCCTCGACGCCGATCCCGCAGCACGTCGTGGCGGTGTCGACGGGGGCGATGGGCAGCTGACGGGTCGGCACGGCATCCTCCAGAAGATCGATCGACTTCTATATTGACACACATCGATGTATTGTGCCACTGTCGAGACATCGACGAACGTCGATATTCTGTCACTGGAGGTACCCATGACCCATTCATCTGCTCGGACGAGCCGCGTCCAGCTCGCACTCAACGTCAGCGACCTCGAGGCCTCGGTGGCGTTCTACTCCTCGATGTTCGGTGTGGAGCCGCACAAGCGCCGCCCGGGCTACGCCAACTTCGTCGTCGCCGAGCCGCCGCTCAAGCTCGTCCTCATCGAGACGAGCGAGGCCGCGCGGGGCACCGGCACCACTGGGGCGCTCAACCACCTCGGGGTCGAGGTCTCGTCGATGGAGGACGTCGCCGCGGCGCGGGAGCGGTTCGCGCAGGCGGGCCTGGCGTCGTTCGACGAGAACGACACCACCTGCTGCTGGGCCCTGCAGGACAAGGTGTGGGTGCAGGACCCGCACGGTGCCGGCTGGGAGTTCTACACCGTCAAGGACGAGGACCCCGCTGACCCCCGCGACGCCGGCGACCGTCCGGCCCTGGCCCTGAACCAGGGCGGCTGCTGCGGCGAGGCGTCGGGCACCGAGCAGCGCGAGTCCGTGGAGGCGTGCTGCTCGTGAGCGCACCCGGTGTGGCGCCGGCGGCGACGACCCACGTCGCCGCCCGGCTCTCCGTCCTCGACCGCTGGTTGCCGGTGTGGATCGGCCTGGCCATGGCCGCCGGCCTGCTCCTGGGCCGCGCCCTGCCCGGGCTCGGCGCCGCCCTCTCGGCGGTCGAGGTCGACGGGATCTCCCTGCCCATCGCGGTGGGGCTGCTCGTCATGATGTACCCCGTCCTCGCCAAGGTCCGCTACGACCGGCTCGACACCGTCACCGGCGACCGGCGCATGCTCGTCTCGAGCCTGGTCCTCAACTGGGTGGTGGGGCCGGCGCTGATGTTCGCCCTCGCCTGGCTGCTGTTGCCCGACCTGCCGGAGTACCGCACCGGGCTGATCATCGTCGGCCTGGCTCGCTGCATCGCCATGGTCATCATCTGGAACGACCTGGCCTGCGGCGACCGCGAGGCGGCCGCCGTGCTCGTGGCGCTCAACTCGGTGTTCCAGGTCGTGGCCTTCGCCGGCCTCGGGTGGTTCTACCTGTCGGTGCTGCCGGGGTGGCTGGGGCTGGAGCAGGCGACCCTCGACGTGTCCGCGTGGGCCATCGCCCGGTCGGTGCTCGTCTTCCTCGGGATCCCGCTGCTGCTCGGGTACCTGTCACGAACGCTCGGCGAACGCCGCTGGGGCAGGGAGCGGTACGAGCGCTCGTTCCTGCCCCGCATCGGCCCGTGGGCGCTCTACGGGCTGCTCTTCACCATCGTGGTGCTGTTCGCCCTGCAGGGGGAGCAGATCACCAGCCAGCCGCTCGACATCGCCCGCATCGCCCTGCCGCTCCTCGCCTACTTCGCGATCATGTGGGGCGGTGGTTACCTGCTCGGATGGGCGCTGGGGATGACGTACGCGCGCACCACCACGCTCGCCTTCACCGCGGCCGGCAACAACTTCGAGCTCGCCATCGCGGTGGCCATCGCCACCTTCGGCGTGACCTCGGGCCAGGCGCTCGCCGGCGTCGTCGGGCCGCTCATCGAGGTGCCTGTGCTCATCGCCCTCGTCTACGTCAGCCTCGCCCTCCGACCGCGGCTCTTCCCCCACGAGCCGACGTCCGACGACACCACGTCCACCGACCCCGCCTCGGCCGACCTCGCCCCAGGAGATCCTCGATGACCGCCACCGACCGTCCGTCCGTCCTCTTCGTGTGCGTCCACAACGCCGGCCGGTCGCAGATGGCGGCCGCGTACCTCGCGCTCCTCTCCGGCGGTGCCATCGAGGTCCGCTCGGCGGGGAGCGCGCCCGGTGCGGCCGTCAACCCGGTGGCGGCTGCGGCGATGGCGGAGGAGGGCATCGACATCAGCGCCGAGCAGCCGAAGCTCCTCACCACCGAGGCGGTGCGTGACTCCGACGTCGTCGTCACGATGGGCTGCGGCGACACCTGCCCGGTCTTCCCCGGGAAGCGGTACGAGGACTGGGAGCTCGACGACCCCGCCGGGCAGGGCATCGAGGTGGTGCGCCCCATCCGCGACGAGATCCGCCGCCGGATCGTGGCGCTACTCGGTGAGCTCGGGGTGGAGCCGGTCACCCCCTGACGCCCGGGTGGCGGGGGCTGCGCCGCCTCGCGGCAGACTGGCGCGCGTGACCCCGACGCCCCGTTGGCCCACCGTCCTGTTCGACCTCGACGGCACGCTGGCCGACACCATCCCCCTCATCGTCGCCTCGTACCAGCACGCGTTCCGCACCGTCACCGGCGAGGAGGTCGGCGAGGACCGGGCCAGGTCCTGGATCGGGCGCCCACTGCTGGCCGCGCTGCTGGAGGAGTCCCCCGAGCACGGGCGCGAGCTGGACCGCGTGTACCGCGAGTGGAACCTCGCCAACACCGCCCGCCTCATCCGGCGGTACGACGGCGTGCCGCACCTGCTCGAGGGCCTCCGGGCCGCGGGCGTCGTCGTCGGTGTCGTGACGTCGAAGAGGCGCGACACCGCTCGCCTGGCGCTCGAGGCGGTCGGGATCGCGGACCTCGTCGAGGTGCTGGCCGGCCTCGAGGACACCGACCGCCACAAGCCGGACCCCGCGCCCCTGCTGCACGGTGCCGGGGTGCTCGGGGTGGACCCCGCCGCCTGCGTCTACGTCGGCGACGCGGTGGTCGACGTCGGGGCCGCCCGGGCCGCAGGGATGGATGCGGTGGCCGTCACGTGGGGAGCAGGAGACGCCGCCGCCCTCGAGGCGGCCGGGCCCGTCACCACGGTCCATGACGTGCCGCAGCTGGAGGCGGTGCTGCTCCCGGCCCGTCCCTGACGCTCGGTCGGCCGGCCACCATCCGATGGGGTTGGTGGTGCCCGTGTGACTCATGAGTTGCCTGTTCGCCGAGCTGTCCAGCCGACACGCGGCGAGGGTCGCGGGTGGAATGACATCCGTGTCATTCGGTCGCTAGACTCCGGGGCACGTCGCCCCCACCATCCGGTTCGGACCAGGGGCGCCGGCCGACCGACACACCACGCACCGAAGGGGCCACCGGGACCGTGAGCGCCGCCGAGCACCTGACCACCTCGACGCAGGTCGACGGGTTGTCCGAGCGCGACCACGAGATCCTCGCCTTCGAGCGGCAGTGGTGGAAGTACGCCGGGTCGAAGGAGACCGCCATCAAGGAGCTCTTCGACATGAGCTCCACCCGGTACTACCAGGTGCTCAACGGCCTGATCGACGACCCGTCGGCCCTGGCCCACGACCCGATGCTCGTCAAGCGGCTGCGCCGGCTGCGGGCGAGCCGCCAGCGGGCCCGGTCGGCCCGACGCCTCGGACTGGAGCCCTGAGCCCGTCCGGAGGCCCCGAGAACCAGTGACGCCCGTCCGTGAGGGAAGCCGGACGGGCGTCTCTGTGTCCGCCGTCGCCTCCGGTCGGTCCCGGCGCGTCCCCGGCCTCACCCCTGCCGGGGACGGCGCCTCACGGGAGGTCGGGGTCGGGGAACTCGACCGGCCAGCCCTTCTTGGCCAGCTGGTCGCGGACCCGACGCAGGTCGTCGTCACTCGGGTCGGCGTGCGTGTACTCGGTGATGGCCGCCGCGATGTCCGTGGGGCCCGCGGGGCTGATGTCGGCCCGGCGCAGGGCCTTGGCGACCTTCTTCACCTCCGAGCGGGTGAGGCGGCGTTCGAGCAGCGCGATGAGCGGCATGTAGTCGTGCTCGGGCACCCCACCCGGGTAGCCCTCACGCAGCCAGGCGACGATGCGAGCCAGGGGGCTGCCCTCGCGCGGCGGTGCCTCGTCCTCGTCGGTGTCGCCCAGGGGCCACCCGCCGAGCACCAACCGAGCCGACACGCGGCGGATCTCCGCGTCGTCGGGGATGAGTGCCCGGGCCGCCTCGTGGGAGAGGAGCCCGTCGTTCTCCAGCCGGCGCAGGACGTCGAGCGCCGGATCGGTGCCGAGGCGTTCCTGCAGGACCGCCCCGAGGGCGGCCGCCTCGTGGTCGGCGACCCCGTCGGGGAAGCCCTCACGGATCCACTGGATGACGGAGGCGGACAGCTGCGGCATCGGTCGGTCAGTCCTTCACGGAAATGGTGGGGATCACGTGCTCGAAGCTCACCTCGAGGCCGACCCCCTTCGAGACGATGAGGAGCAGTCCGAGGACCACTCCGCCGATGACGACGGCGACGAGGACGGCGGCGAGGGCCTGTCCCAGGAGGCTGGGACGGTAGCGCACCGTCCCGTCGCCCTCGACGACCTCGGTGGAGCCGATGGTCAGCGCGCGCAGCGCCAGGGCGTAGAGGACCGGCAGCCCGGCGCCGAAGACGAGTCCGGCGATGAGGACGTTGGTGGCGCTCTTGAGGACGAGCTCGATGCTGTTCACGGTGCGTCCTGCCTCTCAGCGCTGCGTGGTTGTCGTGGTGGGAGTCGTGTCCTGTTGGTCCCCGGACCCTCCGGTGCCGCCCTTCGGCGGCTCCCAGTCGTCGTTGACGTTGTGCGCGTCGACGGGGGAGAGGCGGGAGCGGCGCAGCATCCACCACGAGGACACGCTGAGGATGACGACGATGAGGATGGCGCCCGCGGCGCCGCCGAGGAGGTCGCCGATCCACCAGACGAGCGCGCCCATCAACGCGGCGAGCGGGAAGGTCATCGCCCACGCGGTGACCATCCGGCCGGCGGTGCCCCACCGGACCTGCGTGCCGCGGCCCAGTCCGCCGCCCAGGACCGACCCGGTGGCGACGTGGGTGGTGGAGAGCGCGAAGCCGAGGTGGCTCGAGGTGAGGAGCACCGCCGCGGTCGCCCCGTCGCTGGCCATCCCCTGACGGGGGGTGATGTCGACCAGGCCCTTGCCGAGCGTCCGGATGATCCGCCAGCCGCCGATCCACGTGCCGAGGGCGATGGCGACGGCGGCGGAGACCTTGACCCACAGGGGCACGGCGTCGGTCTGGGTCCAGTGGCCGCTCGCGATCAGAGCCAGGGTCATGACGCCCATCGTCTTCTGGGCGTCGTTCGTGCCGTGGGCCAGGGAGACGAGGGAGGCGCTGCCGACCTGGCCCCACTTGAAATACCGGTCCTGGAGCTTGTCCATCACGCTGTTCGTGACCTTGTGGACGAGCCAGCAGCCCACGAACGCGACGATGAGGGCGACCACGGGGGAGAGGAGCGACGGCAGCAGGATCTTCCCGAAGACCCCGTCCAGCGTGGTGCCGTCGCCGGTCCACTTCACGCCGGCGAGCCCCAGACCCGCGGCGCCGGCGCCGGTGAGGCCGCCGAGGAGGGCGTGGGACGAGCTGGAGGGGAGGCCGAGGAGCCAGGTGAAGAGGTTCCACATGATGCCGCCGGCGAGGCCGGCGAGGACGATGAGCAGTACCGCCTCGCCACCGTCTGCGAGCAGCTCGGGCTCCGGGGCCCCCGTGGGGTCCTGCAGCTTGATGACCGAGTTCGTGATGGTCAGCGCAACCTGGACCGAGAGGAACGCACCCACGAGGTTGAGCACCGCGGACAGCCCCACGGCCACCTTGGGCTGGAGGGCGCCTGTCGCGATCGAGGCGGCCATCGCGTTGGCGGTGTCGTGGAACCCGTTGGTGAAGTCGAAGGCCAGTGCCGTCACGATCACGAGCACGAGGGTGATGGTTGCTCCGTCCACGAGCGCCCAGTGTGGGGTCGACACGGCGCGTTCACCAACACCGGGGATGTCGTTCATCTCCCGTTCACCTACGGCGGACCTGACACGATGGGGC
Source organism: uncultured Actinomycetota bacterium (assembly GCA_963726295.1). Lineage (GTDB taxonomy): Bacteria > Actinomycetota > Actinomycetes > Actinomycetales > Dermatophilaceae > DASSQJ01. The sequence goes on along the minus strand of CAVSBW010000002.1, from coordinate 700,625 downwards.
GATGACGGACCTGGACTGGAGCACCCCCGAGGGGCTGGCCGCCATCCGTGCCCACCTCGAGGACCGGATCGACGGCTGGGCGCGGCCGGTGGCCTGGGCCGTGGGGCTGTCGCCGGCGTCGTCCTCGCCCGAGTGGGTCTTCCACCACGTCAACGTGCCGGGTGGCACCCATGCCCTGCCGGCCGTCGTGCTGGCCACGGTGGTCGGGCACGACGGGTCCACCGCGACGCTCGACCTCTCGCGGGCCGACCTGGAGGCCGCGGTCGAGTCGCTCGCCCCGGCCGAGGCGTGCACCTCCCTGGCGCAGCCGAACCTCGCGGCCTGGCGGGAGGTCCTCGGTGAGCTCGACTCCAACCCGGCCCGCACGGCGGTCGCCGTCTTCGTCGCCGACCTCGAGGACGCGGTGACCTCCGAGGCCGATGCATCGATGCGGGTGACCTTCGAGGGGCACAACCCCGAGGTCTGAGCCGGACCGCCGTTTGCACTCTCCGGGTGAGAGTGCCAATAATGTCGTTAGCACTCTCATGCTGAGAGTGACAGCAGCCGACCGGTCCGGTGAGGTCCGGGAGTCGACGGTGACGTGAGCCGAGGCGCCCGGTCCGTCCGTCGCGGGCACCGCCCGGTCCCACCTTCGATTCGCGTGGGAGGAACCACCCGAATGGCCAAGTTGATCGCTTTCGACGAGGAGGCGCGCCGCGGACTCGAGCGAGGGATGAACACCCTCGCCGACGCCGTCAAGGTGACCCTCGGCCCCAAGGGCCGCAACGTCGTGCTGGAGAAGAAGTGGGGCGCACCCACGATCACCAACGACGGTGTCTCGATCGCCAAGGAGATCGAGCTCGACGACCCCTACGAGAAGATCGGGGCCGAGCTCGTCAAGGAAGTCGCCAAGAAGACCGACGACGTCGCCGGTGACGGCACGACGACGGCCACCGTCCTCGCCCAGGCGCTGGTCCGCGAGGGCCTGCGCAACGTCGCCGCGGGTGCGAACCCGATGGCGCTCAAGCGCGGGATCGAGAAGGCCGTCGCGGCCGTCTCGGACGAGCTCCTCGCCGGCGCCAAGGACGTCGAGACGAAGGAGCAGATCGCCGCCACCGCGTCGATCTCCGCCGCCGACCCGCAGATCGGCGAGATGATCGCCGAGGCCATGGACAAGGTCGGCAAGGAAGGTGTCATCACCGTCGAGGAGAGCAACACCTTCGGGCTCGAGCTCGAGCTGACCGAGGGCATGCGCTTCGACAAGGGCTACATCAGCCACTACTTCGTCACCGACACCGAGCGCATGGAGGCCGTGCTGGAGGACCCCTACGTCCTCATCGTGAACTCCAAGATCGGCACGATCAAGGACCTGCTGCCCCTCCTCGAGAAGGTCATGCAGTCCGGCAAGCCGCTCCTCATCATCGCCGAGGACACCGAGGGCGAGGCCCTGTCGACGCTCGTCGTCAACAAGATCCGGGGCACCTTCAAGTCGGTCGCCGTCAAGGCCCCCGGCTTCGGTGACCGCCGCAAGGCCATGCTCGGTGACATCGCCATCCTCACCGGTGGCCAGGTCATCTCGGAGGAGGTCGGGCTCAAGCTCGACACCGCCGAGCTCGACCTGCTCGGTCGCGCCCGCAAGGTCGTCGTCACCAAGGACGAGACGACGATCGTCGAGGGCGCCGGTGACGCCGACCAGATCCAGGGCCGGGTCAACCAGATCCGCGCCGAGATCGAGAAGTCGGACTCCGACTACGACCGCGAGAAGCTCCAGGAGCGCCTCGCCAAGCTCGCCGGCGGCGTCGCCGTCATCAAGGCGGGTGCGGCCACCGAGGTCGAGCTCAAGGAGCGCAAGCACCGCATCGAGGACGCGGTCCGCAACGCGAAGGCCGCCGTCGAGGAGGGCATCGTCGCCGGTGGTGGCGTCGCCCTCATCCAGGCCGGTGCCAAGGCGTTCGCGAACCTCGCGCTCGAGGGTGACGAGGCCACCGGTGCCAACATCGTCAAGGTCGCCATCGAGGCCCCGCTCAAGCAGATCGCAGTCAACGCCGGCCTCGAGGGTGGCGTCGTCGCCGAGAAGGTGTCGGGCCTCGACACCGGCCACGGCCTCAACGCCGCCACCGGCCAGTACGAGGACCTCGTGGCCGCCGGTGTCATCGACCCGGCCAAGGTGACCCGCTCGGCGCTCCAGAACGCCGCGTCGATCGCCGCGCTGTTCCTCACCACCGAGGCCGTCATCGCCGACAAGCCCGAGAAGGCCGCTCCGGCCATGCCGGGTGGCGACGACATGGGTGGCATGGGCTTCTGAGCCCGACCCACCACGGTCGCCGACGGGCGCTCCTCCTCCGGGAGGGGCGCCCGTCGTCGTGGTGGAGGGAGCCTGTCACTCCACAGCCACCACCCAGCCTCACGCGGCACCATGGCGGGATGCCACACCTCGGCCCGGACCCGAACGAACCCCTCGTCCTCGGCCCGATGCTGCGCTATGTCGACGACACCTCGGCCACGGTCTGGGTGCGCACCCGCGATGCCACGACCGTGACTGTGACCCGGGCCGGCCGCTCCTGGACCGTCCCGACCTTCCGCTTCCACGACGACCACTTCGCCCTCGTCGTCTGCGACGGACTCGAGCCGGGCAGTGACGACCCCTACGAGGTGCGGCTGGGCGACGAGCGGGTGTGGCCGCGCCCCGGTACCCCGGAGAGCCGCATCCGGACCCTCGGCCCCGACCGCCTCCCGGAGTTCGCGTTCGGTTCCTGCCGCACCACTGGGACCCACGACGAGGCGGGCACCGAGGAGCACGGGGTCGACGCGCTGCGCACGCTGGCCCTCGCCCTGCGTGACGACCCGGACGCGACCTGGCCGTCCCTCTTCGTGCTCCTCGGCGACCAGGTGTACGCCGACACCACGCCACACCCCGAGCTGGACGCATTCATGCGCGCGCGCCGTGACGTCTCCGAGCCGCCCCACGAGGAGATCAAGGACTACCCGGAGTACGCCGAGCTCTATCGCCTCGCCTGGTGCGACGAGGTGATCCGGTGGGTGCTCTCGACGCTGCCGACGGCGATGATCTTCGACGACCACGACATCCGCGACGACTGGAACACCTCGTGGTCCTGGCGGCGTGACATCCGCGCCACGACGTGGTGGCAGGAGCGGATCGTCAGTGGTCTGTCGTCGTACTGGGTCTACCAGCACCTCGGCAACCTCTCGCCCTCCGAGCTGGCCGAGGAGGAGCTCTACCGGCGGGTGCTGGACCACGCGGCGTCGGGCGCGGAGGGTGAGCTCGACGTCACCGACCAGCTGCGCGCGCTCGCGGCCCGGGCCGACGCCGAGCCGGAGACCTACCGCTGGAGCTACACGCGAGGGCTCGGTGACTGCCTCCTCGTCGTCGTCGACTCCCGGGCGGCCCGCGACCTCAACCCCGACTGCCGGTCGATGCTGGACCCCGTGGAGCTGGAGTGGCTCGACGACACCCTGCGGGGCGGTCACCGCCACGTCTTCGTCGGAACCTCCTTGCCGTTCCTGCTCCCGCCGGGGCTGCACGACTTCGAGGCCCTGGACGAGGCGGTCGCCGACGGCGGGTTCGGCCCCCGGGCGTCGCGTTACGCCGAACGGCTGCGCCGGCGGGTCGACCTGGAGCACTGGGCGGCCTTCAACGAGGGCTTCGACCAGGTCTTCGAGATGGTGATGGGCGTCGCCCGCGGTGACCGGGGCGTGCCGCCGGCCACCGTCACCTTCCTCTCCGGCGACGTCCACAACTCCTACCTCGCGGAGGTCACCGACCGGGGACGCCACGGCGCGCGGTCGCGGATCCTGCAGGCGGTGTGCTCGCCCATCCGCAACCCGATGCCGGTCGGGGTGCGCGTCATGATGTCGCTCCTCGCCAAGTCGCTCGTGCGGCCGATGCGCTTCCTCGCCTCCCGCTCGGAGACGGTGCCCGATCCGGCCTACCCGTGGCGGGTCACCCACGGTCCGTGGTTCGACAACAACGTCGCGATCTGCAGGGTCGGCGACGACGGGCTGCACCTGCGCTGGGTCACCGGCGAGGTCGTCGACGGCGACTACGCGAACCCCCGGCTGCGCGAGGTGCAGACCGTGCGCATCGACGGGGCGTGGTCCCCGGAGACCGGGCCGACCTTCGACAACCGCCCCGGCGCCCGGAACTCGCACGCCGTCGCCTAGCGTTGTCGCAGTCCCCACCCCCGGAGGTCGACCCCGCATGACCATCGCCGAACCCACCGACGAGCAGACCGTGCCCCGGACGGCGGCGGCCCGTGTCGTCGGACTCTCCAAGGTCTATGGGGCGGGCGAGACGAAGGTCGTCGCGCTCGACGACGTCACCCTGGAGCTGACCGCCGGGGAGTTCACCGCGGTCATGGGGAAGTCGGGCTCGGGCAAGTCCACCCTGATGCACTGCGCGGCCGGCCTGGACGACGCGTCGTCGGGCCAGGTGTTCCTCGGCGACGTCGACCTCACGACGCTGAAGGAGCGCGCCCTCACCGAGCTGCGGCGTGACCGCATCGGGTTCGTCTTCCAGGCGTTCAACCTCGTGCCCACGCTCACCGCCGAGGAGAACATCGTCCTCCCGCTGGCCATCGCGGGCCGTCGGCCCGACCCGGCGTGGTTCGACGAGGTCGTCGACACCGTCGGCCTGCGTGACCGGCTCGGGCACCGGCCGGGTGAGCTGTCCGGTGGGCAGCAGCAGCGGGTCGCGTGCGCGCGGGCCCTCATGGGCCGCCCCGACGTGGTCTTCGCCGACGAGCCCACGGGCAACCTCGACTCGACCTCGGGGGCCGAGGTGCTCGGCTTCCTCCGTGCCGCGGTCGACCAGCACCACCAGACGGTCGTCATGGTGACCCACGACCCGGGGGCCGCCAGCTGGACCGACCGGGTTGTCTTCCTCGCCGACGGCAAGGTCGTCAACGAGCTGCGCGAGCCCACGCCCGAGCGCGTCCTCGAGCGGATGGCCGCGCTCGACCGCCCCGGCGGGGCCTGACGGTGCTGCGCGCCACCCTGCGGGGAATCGTCGCCCACAAGCTGCGCCTGCTCCTCAGCATGGTTGCCGTCGTGCTGGGTGTCGCGTTCGTCGCGGGGTCGTACGTCTTCACCGACACCCTCGACAGGGCCTTCACCGGCATCACGAGCGGGGCCGTCGGCGACGTCATCGTGCGTCCGGTCGGGGGTACGGGGGGCGCGCCCCTGGCCGGCCAGGGAGGGGCCAGCACCGTGCCGCAGTCCCTGGTCACCGAGCTCGCAGGGTTGCGAGGCGCGGCTCGCGCGGACGGCCGTGTCACCGCCTTCGGCACCTTCGTCGTCTCGACCAGCGGGAAGCTCATCGGCGGTGGTGGTCCACCGGGCATCGCGCTCAGCTACAGCGACGGCCCGGCGGCCGATGGCGTGCCCACGGCCACGCTCGAGGGCGGGCGCTGGCCGACCGCTCCCGACGAGGTCGTCCTCGACAGCGACACCGCTGACAAGGCCGGGTACCTCGTCGGGGAGGACGTCTCGATCATCACCTCCACCGAGCAGCCGCGCGTGACGGCGCGTCTGGTCGGGACGGCCGACTTCGCGGGCGCCTCGCTCGTCGGCGCGAGCATCGTCATGTTCTCGCCGCAGCAGGCACAGGAGCTGTACGTCGGCGGCGAGGACGCCTGGTCGACCGCCTGGGTCACCGCCGCCCAGGGCACGAGCCAGGACCAGCTGAAGGCGGCCGTCGACGCCGTGCTCCCCGACGGCTACGAGGCCACCACCGGCGCGGCCGCGGCCGCCCGGGCAGCCAGCCGGATCGGCGACGCGCTCTCGTTCGTGAACACCTTCCTGCTCGTGTTCGCCGGGGTCGCCCTCACCGTGGGCGCCTTCCTCATCGTCAACACCTTCTCCATCCTCGTGGCCCAGCGCAGCCGCGAGCTCGCGCTGCTGCGTGCCATCGGGGCCAGCCGACGACAGGTCGCGTGGAGCGTGCTGCTCGAGGCCGCCGTCGTGGGGCTGGCCGGGTCGGCGGTCGGCGTCGGTCTGGGGGTGCTCCTCGCCATCGGTATCAAGGCCGTGTTCGGCCGCGTGGGTCTCGACCTCACCGCCAGCGAGCTCGTTCTCCGTCCGCGGACGGTGGTGGTGGCCCTGGTCGTGGGGCTGCTCGTCACCGTCGTCGCCGCTTACCTGCCCGCGCGTCGTGCTGGGCGGGTGCCTCCGGTGGCGGCGATGCGCGACGACGCGGTGCTCGCCGAGGGCGGCATGCGTTGGCGCCTCGTCGTCGGCAGCGTGCTGCTCGTCGCGGGTGTCGCGGGGATGGCCGGTGGCCTCGCGGGGTGGAGCAGCGAGCCCACCTACGTCCTCGGAGCCGGCATCTTCTGCGTGCTGGTGGGCACCGCGCTGGTGAGCCCCGTGGTCGGCCGCCCGGTGCTCGGTGCGCTCGGGTGGGGGTACCGCCGCAGCTTCGGTGCCGTCGGGCGGATGGCCGAGCAGAACGCCCGCCGCAACCCCCGCCGTACCGGGGCCACCGCCTCGGCCCTGATGATCGGGGTCTCGCTGGTGACGATGATGTCGGTGCTCGGGGCGTCGGCCAAGGCCAGCATCGACAAGGCCCTCGCCGACGACGTCGTCGCGGACTACGTGGTGTCGAGCGTCGTCGGGCAGGGCTTCTCCGCCACCATCGCCGATGACATCGAGCGGGTTCCGGGCGTCGCCGACGTGCTGCGCGTCCGTGGCACGCGCGTGGAGGTGGGCGGCGACCGCGAGTTCGCGAGCGGCATCGACCCCGGCGCCCTCGCGGGCATCGCCCGACCCGCCGTCGTGACCGGGTCCCTCGACGACCTGGGCACCGAGGGTGTGGCGCTCTCGACCGGCTACGCCGAAGACCACGGTCTGGCCGTCGGGTCGGCCGTGACGGTGGGCTTCGCCGGCGACGAGGTGCCGGCCACCGTGGTGGCCACCTACGACACCGGGGCGGTGCTCCAGACGGACGTGACGATGTCACTCGCCGGGTTCGAGGCCCTCGGCGTGCCCCCCACCGACCGCACCGTGTTCATCACCGCGGCGCCGGGTGCCGACCGGACCGCCCTCCGGTCGGCGCTCGAGGGTGTCGTGGCCGACCTGCCCACCGTCACCGTGGGCGACCAGGCCGAGTTCGCGGCCAAGCAGCGCCAGCCGATCGACCAGGTGCTCTTCATCGTCTACGCCCTGCTCGGGCTGGCCGTGGTCATCGCCGTCCTCGGGATCGTCAACACGCTGGCCCTCTCGGTGGTCGAGCGGGTGCGCGAGATCGGGCTGCTCCGGGCGGTGGGCCTCAGCCGCCGCCAGCTGCGGATGATGCTGCGGCTGGAGTCGGTGGCCATCGCCGTGCTCGGGGCAGTGCTCGGGATCGGTCTCGGCCTCGTCTTCGCCGTGGCGCTGCAGCGGTCGCTCATCGACGACGGCATCGATGTCCTCGCGGTGCCCTGGGGGCAGCTCGTCCTCTTCGTCGCCGTCGCCGCCGTCGTCGGGGTGCTCGCGGCCCTCTGGCCCGGTCGCCGAGCCGCCCGCCTCGACGTGCTGCGCGCCATTGCCACCGAGTGAGCGCCGGCCGGCACGGCGCCCGGGACCCTGTGCCGGCAATCGAGAGACCTCGGCCTCGGACCGACCCCTGCCGCCCGACCGGTGCCCGCGACGTCACGGGTCGCCCGTGCCGGGTCAGGTGAACATGCGGGTCGCCTGGGCCTCGGTCTCGGCGTACTGCGTGCCGGCCGCCGCGAGCACGCGACCGATGGTGTCGAGTGACTCGCGCACCTGCTGCTGGGTGGCCCGCCACTGCGCGACGACCCCCTGGAACTGAGCGGACGCCGAACCGGTCCACGCGTCCTGGAGGCCGGTGAGCCGGGCCAGCATGTGCGCGACCTCGCCCTCGATCTCGGCGGAGATGCGCGCGACGTCGCCGGCGGCGCACGCGATGCGGTCGGTGTCGACCTGGAACTGGGCTGCCATGGGTCCCCCCGGTGTCGGAGGCCGCCCCGGTGGGCGACCACTCACGACGACGTTACGGCGGACCGAGCGGGGGTCCGCGCGGTTGTCCACAGGCCCGGCCCTCCTACGATCGACCCCGTGGCCATCCTCATCGACCCGCCCCACACCGAGGCGCACGGCCGTCGGTGGTCGCACCTGGTGAGCGACACGAGCACGACGGAGCTCCACGTCTTCGCCGAGGCGGTCGGCATCCCGCGCCGGGCCTTCGAGGGGGACCACTACGACGTCCCCGAGGAGCGCTACGCGGAGGTGGTCGCGGCGGGCGCCCGCCCGGTCGGTCCCCGTGAGCTGCTGCAGGCGCTCGTGGCCGGCGGGCTGCGCCTGCAGAAGCGCCGGGGGGACAAGGGGGTGGCCCGGGTGTCCGGTGTGCGGTTCCCCGACGGCACCACGGCCGACGTGGACCTAATCCGGTCAGAGCGCGAGGCCGACGAGCGGCGGGTCTTCGCTGCGGTCGTGCTCGTACGCGACGCCGCCTCCGACCACCTGGCGGTCCGGTCGGTGCGCCGCGACGAGTGGGGCGCCCCGGGGGGATGGCGCGAGCCGCCGGAGTCGGTGCGCGAGAACGCCGTCCGCGAGGTGGCGGAGGAGAGCGGGCTCGTCGTGGACCCGGCCGCGCTGCGCCCGGTCGGATACGAGCGCTTCCGCCCCGACACCACGGGTGGGCTGTGGCGCGAGGGGCAGGACCTCATGCAGGTCTACGCGGTCGACCTCGTGGCGGTCCGTCCCCCGCTCCGGTCGGCGCTCGACGACACCGACGACCGGCGGTGGGTCAAGTGGGACGAGCTGGTGGCGCTCTGCGGACACCAGTTCCACTGGCCGCTCGTCGAGGCGGTGTTCAGGCCGCCAGCCTGGTGAGCTCTCGGGCGAGGTTCTCCCGGGCAGCCGGTTCCCACTCCGAGCGCGCATGGCGCGTGCGGTAGACGTGCTCGCGGCACAGGAAGGGGCGCAACACCTCCGTTCGCGCCCGGCCGTACGCGGACGCGGGCACGCGCGAGTACTCCTCGCGCACCTGGCGGCAGTACTCGTCGAACCGGTCGACCGGGGCGGCCAGCACCCAGAGGTCGGCGTCGTGGAGCAGCACTCGGGCGGGGTCGCGGACCCGACCGCCGAGGTCGTGATCCGCGGTGTCGAGCACAAGGCCGACGACGCGCTCGACGAGCACTCCCGGCGCTCCGAGCCCTTCCAGCGACTCCGATGCCAGCTCTGCGCTGCGCTGCTCGTTGCCGCCGGGGTCGTCCACGGCGTACACCGCGTCGTGGAACCAGGCGCCGAGCAGCGCAGCAGCGTGCCCACGAGGCCCGACCCGTTCCGTCCGGGCGAGGGTGTCGACGGCCGCGATCACCTCGGCGAGATGGCCGACGTCGTGGTAGATCCGGTGCGGCTCGCGCCAGCGCCGCAGCAGGTCCTCCCCGACCGCCTCGACCGCCGTCGTGTCCGCCCCCGGTACCGCGCGGGCCATGTCCGAGGCCCAGCGCCCCCTCAACGCGTCCATCCGTCCACTGTCCCAGACAGGTGGGCCGTCGGCCTCCGGATCTACCGCCGCGTTCAGCCGGTCGTCCGGCTCCGCTCGTAGGCCCGGGAGTACCGGCTGCCGATGGCGATGAGCAGCAGCCCGGTCGCGATGAAGGCCACCGAGCGGACCACACCGGACAGGGCTGCGAGGTCGTAGAGGAAGAGCTTGGCGACGGCGACGGCGGCCAGCCCGAGGCCGCCCCTCAGGGCCAGGTCGGCGTACCGCACCTGCGCCAGCGACCGGAGGAGCAGCCACCCGGCGGCGAGCATCCAGGTGATGGTGGCCAGTGCCTGGCCGACGAGGAAGCCGAGGTCGGGGTCGAGCCAGCGGTCGCCGACGAGCACCCCCAGGGCCACGAGGGCGGTCGCGGAGGCCACGAGGCCCACGGCCCAGGCCACGACCAGCCCGGTGAGCCGCAGGCCGTTCCCGACCCCCCGAACCGAGGCGGTGGCCCACGCGCCCAGGACCACGACGACGACGGCCAGCAGGCTGTCGAGCAGCGCCACGGCCATGTCGTGTCGCACCGCGGTGTCCACCGTGAGGATCGCCAGCGGGTGATGCAGCCACCAGAGGAGCGCGAACCCGCCGGTGGCGGCCCCGAGCCCGAGGGCGACACGGGTGCGGGTGACGGCGGCACCGGCGAGGTGGCCGGCGCCGAGCAGCAGCAGCCCGGTGGTGACGAACCGGGTGGGGGCACCGGTGACGACGGCCAGGACGGCGGCGGTGGAGCCACTGACGGCGGTGACGACGACGAGGTGCGTGGCGACCGGCCCGACCGGCGGCCGTCCGAGGGCGGTGGCCGCCAGCAGCAGGACGGCGGCGGTGAGGACGAGCACCGTGGGCCGCACCGGGTCCGGGAGCGAGGTTGTGACGGCGAGCGTCCCGACCGCCGCCGCGGCCACGGCCGCCGTTGCCGTCGCGTCACGGGGGTCGCGGTGCACCGAGACCGTGGACGTCGCGAGCGTGCCCAGCAGGACGGTCAGCGCGATCGCCAGCAGCCCGAGCCGCTCGCCGGTCGACCCGGCCGCAACGGCGCCGACGACGATCGAGAGGGCCACCGGGGTGGTGCGGACCAGCGTGAGCACCGGGCGGGTGTGCGTGCCGCCGGCCCACCAGCCGGCACCCGCGAGCACGGCGAGGAAGCCCGAGAGCACCCATCCCGGTCCGCCGGCCACGACGGGGGAGAAGCCGGCGGCACCGGCGACCATGAGGACGGCGAGCAGCTCGCTGGACCACCCGCGTGCCAGCCACAGGCCGCAGAGCGCGACGCCGCCGGAGAGCGCGAGCCCGGCGAGTCCGGGCACCCACCCGTAACCGGAGGTCATGGCGACGACGTCGAGGTAGGCCGCCGCCCCGCCGGTCGCGACGAGGGCCACCGGTGCGGCGCCGACCCGGCCGCGCCGGCCCAGCTCGACGGCGCCCTGGCGGGCGCCGAGCACCCCGAGCGTGCCGGCCAGCACGGCGCCGGCCGAGACCCGAGCGACGGGTCCGAAGAAGCGGTAGTGGACGGCGATGACGAGAAGCATGGCCACACCTGCGAGGGTCACGACCGCGCCGGCGACCGCGAGCACGCGGGTGACGGCACCCTCGCGTCGGTACCACGGTTCGCGGGGGATCGGCCGACCTGTTGCGGCGGGCGGCCCCGCCGACCCCGGGCCTAGCGCCGGGGCCGGGGGGCCGACCGGCGTGGAGGCCGCGGTGCCGGTCGGTGCCTGGACCGGTGCGGCGACGGTGGGCACCGGCACCGGCACCGGCACCGGCGTCGGGCGGTTCGGTGCGGCGGTCGCCGCCGTCGCACGGGGAGAGCGCTCGAGGTCGGTGCGCAGCCGCGCCAGTCCGTTGCCCACCGTGTAGAGGCGCTGCATGGCCTCGGCGAACTCGTGCTCGAGGCGGGCGACGTCGTCCTGCGTGCTCATGCGGACAGCATCCGCGTCCGCACGCAGGAGCGCCTGAGCACACCTACTCAGGTGTGCCCAGGCGCTCCGTGGTTCCCCTGGCGGGACCGGGTCAGCCGTTCTGGCTGCGGGCGGAGAGGGTGGCCTTGATCTCGGTGGTCTGGCCGCCGCGGACGACGGTCAGCGTCACCGTGTTGCCCACGGACTGCTCGCGGATGTAGCCGACGAGGGAGAGCGCGGAGTCGACCGGCTCGCCGTTGACGGCGGTCACGAGGTCGCCCTTCTGCAGACCGGCCTTCTCGGCGGCGGAGCCGGCGCTGACCGAGGTGATCTCGGCCCCGGTGCGGGTTGCGGAGCCGTCGGAGGCGGTGCCGTCCTGCGGGGTGACCCCGAGGAAGGCGTGCTCGGCGGTTCCGGTGTCGATGAGCTGCCGGGCGATGGCGGTGGCCTCGTTGACCGGGATGGCGAACCCGATGCCGATGTTGCCGGATTGGCCCGACGAGGAGGACTGGCCCAGCGAGGCGATGGAGGAGTTGATGCCGACGAGCTGGCCCTCGCCGTTGACCAGTGCGCCACCGCTGTTGCCGGGGTTGATGGCGGCGCTGGTCTGGATGGCGTTGGTGACGACCGGGCCGTCGGAGCCGGACGCCTGGCCCTGACCGAACGGGCTCTGGGTCTCCTCGGCCTGCGTGGTCACCGGGCGGTTGAGGGCGCTGACGATGCCGGTGGTCACCGTGCCGGCCAGGCCCAGCGGGTTGCCGACGGCCATGACCGGGTCCCCGACCTTGAGGTCGTCGGAGTTGCCGATGGCGACCGGGGTGAGGTCACTCGGGGCGTTGTCGACGGTGACGACGGCCAGGTCGGTCGACGGGTCGGTGCCCCGGACGGTCGCGGAGAAGGTGCGGCCGTCGGACAGGGTCACCGTGAGCTTCTGCGCACCGGAGACGACGTGGTTGTTGGTGAGGACGTGCCCGTCGCCGTCGATGATCACGCCCGACCCCTGCGCCTCACCCTGGGCGAGCTGGGCGGTGATGGAGACGACGCTGGGCGAGACGGCGTCCGCGGTGGCGGTCCAGTTCGGCGCGTTGGCAGCCGCCTGGGTGACCGGGCCCTGGTCAGTGCCGCGGCCCAGCTGTGCCGACGAGGACGCAGAGGAGGGAGTCTGCGTGTCGTTCCACAGCCGGGCCGCGGCCAGGGTGCCGCCCGAGGACAGGAGGGCGGCGAGAACCGCGACGGCGGTGATTTCCGCCGTGCGGCGACGCCCGGAACGCGGGGAGGGAGAACCGCTTCCGGGCTGCCCCGTCGGCCCCAGCGGCCCGTGAGGGGGCGGGGCGGTCGGGGGGGTCTGGGGGTGCGCCGGGGCACCGTAGGAGCCGTCGGGACGAGGCACCGTCTGGGTGCCGCCCTGGGGTGAGTACCACTGAGGCGTGGGGTGCTGCTCGTTCATGGTTCATGCTCCTTCTTGGTCTGTCTGGAAGGAGTCAACAGGGCCCCGGTGAGTGGGGGCTGATCAGACGCTGGGAGTCCCCTGTGGAAGCCGCACGACGAACGTGGCCCCACCTCCGGGTGTCTCGGCGACCCCCACCCGACCGTGGTGGGCGGCGACGATGGCCGCGACGATCGCAAGGCCCAGCCCGCTGCCACCGCTGCCACGTCCACGGGAGGGGTCGGCGCGGTAGAACCGCTCGAACACCTTCACCGAGATGTCCTGTGGCACACCGGGACCGTGGTCGCGCACCTCGAGGACGACGCCCTCGGAGTCGGTGCCGACCGCGACCTCGACCGGCGTTCCCGGGGGTGTGTGTCGCAACGCGTTGGCGACGAGGTTGGTCACCACCTGGCGGAGCCGGTTCTCGGAGCCCTGGGCCACCGTCGGCCCCACGGGGCCGACGAGGCCGAGCAGGCTGATCCGCCGCTCGGGCGCCCGGACCCTGGCATCGGCGACGGCGTCCGCCGCGAGGACCGTGAGGTCGACCGGCACCCTCTCCGACTCGGGGGCGTCGTCCAGCCGGGCGAGGGTCAGGAGGTCCTCGACGAGGACGCTCATCCGGCCCGACTCGGCCTCGATCCGCTCCATCGCGGCGCCCACGGCCTGAGGGTCGGGCACGGCGCCCTGCCGGTACAGCTCGGCGTACCCGCGGACGGTGGCCAGGGGCGTGCGGAGCTCGTGCGAGGCGTCGGCGACGAACTGCCGCATCCGCTCCTCGCTCTGCTCGCGGACCGCGAACGAGGACTCGATGCGCGAGAGCATGACGTTGAGGCTGTGGGATAGCGAGGACACCTCGTCGTCGGCCTCGCGCACGGGGACTCGCTGGGTGAGGTCACCGGCGGCGATGGCCGCGGCCGTGTCCTCGATCCGGGTGAGGGGGCGCAGGGCGCGGCGGACCACGAAGTACGCGAAGGCCAGGGTGAGGGCCAGCACGAGGGTGCCGATGAGTCCCGTCGTGAGCAGCAGGCGGGTGACCGTGTGCGTGACCGGTTGCAGCGGGAGCCCGATGGCGGCCGTGGCGTCGCTGTCACCGACCCGGACGGCGACGAACCGCCACTTCATCGTCGAGTTCGTCGACCCGACCGTGAAGGGCTCCTGGCCCACCACCCGCGGGTCCTCGGGAGCGAGGATCGGCACGTCGGGCTCCGCCGAGACGTTCGACGGGGAGCTGGACACCTGCCGGCCGCCCTGGGACAGGACGAAGGCGTAACCGCGAGGGAGGCCGTCGTCGCCGAAGCGGAGGATGTCCGAGATGGTCTGCCGGGTGACGGTGGGGGCCACGTTGCGCAGCTCGTTGTCGATGCTGTCCAGCAGGTCGGAACGGGTGAGGTACGCGGTGACCAGACTGGTCGCGACGAGGGCCGCCCCGACCAGGGCCCCGACGATGACGAGCAGGCGCGAGCGCAGCGGAACGCGCTCGAGCCGGCGGACGAGACCGGGAACCGGCCCGGACGCTTCGCCCATCAGGACGCGGGCGGCATCCGCAGGACGTAGCCCACGCCACGCTTGGTGTGGATGAGCGCCGGCAGCCCGTCGGTGTCGATCTTGCGGCGCAGGTACGAGATGTAGGACTCGACGATCCCGGACTCGCCCCGGAAGTCGTAGTCCCAGACGTGGTCGAGGATCTGGGCCTTCGAGAGCACCCGGTTGGGGTTGAGCAGCAGGTAGCGCAGCAGCTTGAACTCGGTGGGGCTGGTCTCGATGACGCGGCCGGCCCGGCGCACCTCGTGGGAGTCCTCGTCCAGCTCGAGGTCCTCGAAGGACAGCACGTGTCGGTCGTCCTCGACGTCGCCTCGGGTGCGGCGCAGCACGGCGCGGATGCGGGCGACGACCTCCTCGAGGCTGAACGGCTTGGTGACGTAGTCGTCGCCACCGACGGTCAGGCCCTTGATCTTGTCGTCGACGGAGTCGCGGGCGGTGACGAAGACGATGGGCAGCTGGCGACCCTGGTCGCGCAGACGGCGGGTGACCGTGAAGCCGTCCATGTCCGGAAGCATGACGTCGAGGACACAGAGGTCGGGCACGTGCTCGTCGGCGACCCGCAGGGCCTCCGAGCCGCTTCCGGCCGTGGCGACGTCGAAGCCGGCGTAGCGCAGGGACGTCGCGAGGAGCTCGCGGATGTTGGGCTCGTCCTCGACGACGAGCAGCCGTGCTTCGGAGGGCTGGGTCGTGGTCACGGCCCCAGTCTGCTCCGGAAACCTGTGAGTTGTCTGGATGTGCGCTGGGTGTTCGTCAGTACCCGTAGGACACCGAGGAGCTGGTGGCCGACGCGAACACGACCACGAAGAAGATGATCGCGCCGATGACGGCCACCACGGCGCCGGCCGCGTAGGCCCACCAGCCGTAGCGGCTCATCCGGCTCGAGGCCTCGGGGTCCTGGTTCTGCTTGCTGAGTCCGATGATCCCGAAGATGAGCGCGGGGATGGCGAGGACGCCTGCACAGAGGAGGATGGTGGCCCCCGAGACGATCGTCAGCACGAGGGCGCTGGTGTTCTGCCGCGGGGGTGCGTATCCGGGGGCGGCGGCGTAGGGGTCCGGCTGGTAGGGCACCGGGTAGCCAGGTGGCGGGGGTACCGGCGCACCCGCGGAGGGGTTCCCCGGGGCGGTCGGGACGCCGGGCTGGCCCTGCCCGTAGAACGGCTGGGATCCGTAGCCCTGGCCAGCGGGCTGGCCGTAGGACGGGTACGGGGTCCCCTGGCCATAGGTCGGCTGGCCGTACGCGGGTTGCTCGTGGCCCGGTCGGCCGTACACCGGTTGCTCATGGCCCGGCTGTTCGTGGATCGGTTGGGTGGAGGTGGGCTGGCTGTACGAGGGCCCGGCGTACGGGGTGTCGGACGCGGTCCACGACGGGTCGGTCCCGGCGTCTCCGGGAGCCTCGGCGTCGGCGCCGTCGAACTCCGCGCTGCCGGTCGGCGGCTCGGACGCGGTGTCGTCGGCCGGCTCCGGAGCAGGAGCGGTGGGGTCGCGCAGCTCGTCCTCGCGCCCGTGGTCGTCGGTGCTGCTCATGGTCGTGCCCTTCGTGCGTCTCGTCCCCGTCGGCGGCGCGACGGTCGCCAGCAGAACGGTACTGGCTGCGGCCGTTCGCCCGTGGCCGGACCCGCGTGTCAGGATCGCGGTGTGAGACTCCCGCTCCCGCAGGTCGAGGTCGACCCCGCGCTGCCCGCCCTGGTGACCGTGTACGAGGTCGGCCCGCGCGACGGCCTCCAGAACGAGTCGGCGGTGGTGCCGGCCGCGGTCAAGGCGGAGTTCGTCCGTCGGCTGGTGGCGGCCGGCCTCACGACCATCGAGACCACCTCGTTCGTGGACCCGCGGTGGGTGCCGCAGCTGGCGGACGCCGAGGAGGTGCTCGAGGCGCTGGGCGGCGACGGCCGAGCCCCCACGCGACCGGTGCTCGTGCCAAACCTGCGCGGCCTCGACCGGGCCCTGGCGTCCGGGGTCGAGGCGGTCGCGGTCTTCGGCAGTGCGACGGAGACCTTCGCCCGCAAGAACCTCAACCGGACCGTGGCCGAGTCCCTGGAGATGTTCGCGCCGGTGGTCGAGCGCGCACGTGCCGAGGGGATGTGGGTGCGCGCCTACGTCTCGATGTGCTTCGGCGACCCCTGGGAGGGACCGGTCTCCGTGGCCCAGGTGGTCGACGTCTGTGCTCGGCTCATGGACCTCGGGTGCGACCAGCTCTCGGTGGGCGACACCATCGGCGTCGGCACGGTCGGGCACGTGCACCGGTTGCTCGAGGGGCTCGACGCGGCCGGTATCGGCCCCGAGCGGGTGGGCGTGCACTTCCACGACACGTACGGCCAGGCCCTGTCCAACACGATGGCGGCCCTGCGCGACGGCGTCACGGTGGTCGACGCCTCGGCCGGGGGACTGGGTGGCTGCCCCTACGCGAAGTCGGCCACCGGCAACCTCGCCACCGAGGACCTGGTGTGGGCCCTCGACGGTGCCGGGGTGCAGACCGGTGTCGACCTCGACGCCCTCGTCGAGACGAGCACGTGGATGGCGGGGCACCTGGGCCGACCGTCGCCCTCGCGGGTGGTGCGCGCCCTGTCCGGAGGCTGAGGCCGCGTGCCCGCGCGGCACGAGCCATCCGGCGTGGGCCCAGGGGGCGCGGGGTGCAGTCCCGGGCTCGTGCCCGTCTCGCACGGGTCACGGGAGCCTGTGACCTGCATGTGAAGACACCGGAGCCGGGAGGTCGATGCCCCTCGGGGAGGCATCATGGTCGCCATGGCCGACCGCCCGACACCTCAGGACCCGCAACCGGAGCAGACTCCGGAGCAGGCCGTCCCACCGCCCACCGGCGCCACCGAGCCGCTTCCGCCGGCGCACCCGGCCGGGGCGCCGCAGCCCGGGCCGGCCACCGGCTACGGGGTGCCCGCAGGCCCCCGCGAACCGTCGCACCCGCGCCGGTGGTGGGGTGAGGCGACCGCGTCCACGGGGAGCCGCATCGCTCTCGTGACGGCGGCGGCGCTGGTGGTCCTGGTCCTCGTCGCGGGGGCGGGCCTGGTCGGCTCCTTCGTTCTCCACCGCGTGCAGCGTGCCGTGTCCGCGTCGGCCTCCGAGGACCACGGCGTTTGGGGCGATGACGGAGAGCGCGGAGGGAGCACGCCGTTCGGCAACAACGGCCGGGGCAACGGCAACGGTCGCAAGGACGGTGGCCAGGGCGGGTCGGACCGCGGGCCGGGCAACGGCAACGGTCCCGGGCGAGGCAACGGTCTCGGCCAGGGGAACGGTCCTGGTCAGGGCAACGGCAGGGCTCAGGGGCAGGGCAACGGTCTCGGGGGCGGCATGCTCCCCGGCCTCGGTGCGGTGCTCCACGGCGAGTTCACGACCACCGTGACGGGCCGGCCCGCGGTGATGCTCTTCCAGGTGGGAGAGGTCACCGCCGTCACGGAGGGCGCGAGCCTGACCGTCCGCAGCACCGACGGCTTCAAAGCCACCTACACCCTCGACACCGCCACCAGCACGGTCGGCGGGTCGCCGGTGACGGGGGACCAGGTACGGGTCGTCGCGGCGAAGCAGGGGAACACGGCGGTGCTCGTGCAGACCGTCGGCCAGGGCTCCTGAGCCCGGTCTCCGTTCTTCCGGCCGTCCGCCGGGCCGGCTCTGGTCGCTCGGGCCGGCTCTGGTCGCTCGGGCCGGCTCTGGTCGCTCGGGCCGGCTCTGGTCGCTCGGGCCGGCTCTGGTCGCTCGGACCGGCTCTGGTCGTTGTGCCGGGCTGGCGGTGCTCCAGCACCATGACCCGGGCGGTTCAGCCAGAGCCGGGAAGGCGGGTGTGCGGGCCGCTTCCGGACAGCTCGCGGGTCAGGTGACGGGCTCGGGCGCCGGGGCTCGTCCGCGTGTCGCGACACCGTTGGTCTCCGGGCTGATCGTCCGTTCCAGGGCGAGGGCGAGCACCGCGACGAGACCGAGCGACACGAGCAGGACCCCGATGAACACCCCGCCGAGCCTGCGCTCGAGCAGCCACCCGGCGACGACCGGGGCCGTGATGGCCCCCAGCTGGAACGCACCGGCGGACACCGCGTTGAACCGGCCGCGCTCGCGGTCGGTCGATAGGTCGTTGACGATCGCCGGCACGGTGGGCTGCAGCATCGTCTCCCCGAGCCCGAACAGGACGAGGAAGGCCACCACCCCGAACGCCGCGAGCAGCGTGCCGGGCACCAAGCCGGTGGCGCCGAGCATCGTCCACGCCGCCGCCCACAGACCGACCAGGCCGAGGAAGACCCGGGTCCGGCGGTGCCCGTCGATGAGGCGCAGCACGAGGAACTGCAACCCCACGATGACGAGCGTGTTGGCGGCGAAGGCGAACCCGATCGTCCGGGTCGACACCTCGCTCACCTGCCGGGCGAAGGCCGGGAAGCCCGCCTCGAGCTGTCCGTACCCCACGAAGCTCGAGAGGAAGGTCAGCGCGGTGATCCACAGCACCGCGGGGCGCCGGAGGATCGAGAGGTAGCCCGTGCCGCCCGCCACCTCGCCCTGGGCGGGCAGCGGCCGGCCAGCGACTCGGCGCAGCGGGCCGAGCAGGATGAGGGCCGGGACGAGCATGAAGCCGGCGTCGGCGAGGAAGATCGCGGTGAACGTCCAGGGACGGGTGATGTCTGTGACCAGCCCGCTGATGATGCCGCCGACCCCGATGCCGAGGTTGACCAGCGCGAAGTTGACCCCGAAGTACTGCACCCGCAGCCGGCCGTCGACGATCGAGGCAATCATCGCGTTGAAGGCGGGCCACCCGATGCCGAAGCTGACGCCGAGGAGGACGAAGGCGGCGACGAACACCGGCAGCGTGGTGGCGAAGGCGAGGACTGCGGCCCCGAGGACGTGTGCCACCTGACCGGCGATGACGACGACGCGGGCCCCGAGCCGGTCGGTTAGTGCGCCGACCGGACCGGTGATGACGACCGCGACGACGGCGATCAGGCCCATGAGCAGGCCGGCGACGTCGAGGGACACCCCGCGCACCTCGTGGAGGTAGATCACCGTGAAGGGCAGCGTCATGCCACGCCCGAGCGTCGAGATGGCCGTGGTGGAGAGCAGCCACCGGCCCGCGGGGGGCAGCTGGTCCCAGAACGCGCGCATCGTCAGTCGTGGGATCGCGGAGGCGCCGCCGGAGGGACTCTCGGACACCGTCACACGGTGCCACGGACGACCGACAGCGGGCGACGGCATTTTCACCGATTCGTGCCGGCTTCCCGGGCCGGCGGCGGGCCCTCGCAACCCGGGAGCGGCGAACCCCCGCCAGCGGTTAGCCTTGACGTCGGTCCCCACGAGGGGGTCGACCCTGCGAACAGATGCAAGAGGTGGACCGTGCCGACTGGCAAGGTGAAGTTCTTCGACGCCGAGAAGGGCTTCGGATTCGTGTCGGGAGAGGGCGGCGAGGGCGATGTCTTCGTCCCGTCCAGTGCCCTGCCCGCCGGCGTCGCCGGCCTCAAGAGCGGTCAGCGCATCGAGTTCAGCATCGCCGAGGGGCGGCGCGGGGCCCAGGCCCTCTCGGTCCGGCTCCTCGACCCGGCTCCGTCGGTGGCCGTCGGCCGCAAGGTGCGCGACCGCAAGCCGCCGGAGGAGATGGTCGTCATCGTCGAGGACCTCATCAAGCTCCTCGACTCGGTCTCCGAGTCGCTGCGCCGCGGTCACTACCCGGACAAGGGCCACGGCGAGAAGGTGGCGCAGGTCCTCCGTGCCGTCGCGGGGGACCTCGAGCTGTGATGGTCACCGCCGTCCGCCCCGACGCCACATTGCGTGGTGCCGTCGAGGTCGCCCGGGCGGCGGCCGTCGACGTCGCCGAGCCGGGCGCAGTCGGCGAGCACCTGGGCGTGGAGATGGTCGAGGACCGGCTCGCCACGCACTACTTCGCCTGTGACCACGCCTCCTACCGCGGCTGGCGGTGGGCGGTGTCGGTCGCCCGCGTGCCGCGGTCGAAGACGGTCACGGTCTGCGAGGCCGGGCTGGTCCCCGGCGACGACTCGCTCCTCTCCCCGCAGTGGCTTCCCTACAGTGCCCGGCTGGCCCCGGGTGACCTCGGCCCCAGCGACGTCACGCCGCTGGTCGAGGACGACCCGCTGCTCGAGGCCGGGTTCGAGGCCACCGGCGACGAGGACGTCGACGCCATGGCGTTCTGGGAGCTCGGCCTCGGCCGCCCCCGCGTCCTGTCCGCGGAGGGCCGCGACGTCGCCGCCCAGCGCTGGTACGACGGTGACGCCGGCCCCTCGGCCCCGATCGCGGTCAAGGCCCCGATGCCGTGCTCGTCCTGCGGCTTCCTCGTGCCGATGGCGGGTGCGCTCCGGTCGGTGTTCGGCGTGTGCGCCAACGAGTGGTCGCCCTCCGACGGACGGGTCGTCAGCCTCGACCACGGCTGTGGCGCCCACTCGGAGGCCGACGCCCCCGGGCCGCCCGCGGAGAAGGTGGCGCCGCCCATCCTCGACGACTTCGAGGTGGACACCGACTGACCGGGGCAGCCCCCGCCGCGGTCAGTGCGGTCAGGCCCCGGCCGCGTTGCCGCGCCCGCGGCGCACGTACCACCCGGCGAAGAGGCCCAGCGCGATACCGCTGACGCATGTCCACGGCCACCAGGAGCGTTCCCCGGTGTGCAGGGCGGGGACCAGCAGCGTGACGACGAGAGCGACCGCCCAGATCGTGATGCCGACGATGACGATCGTGCGGGTCGAGAGCGAGGGCGGCTCGACCGGGGCGGACTCCCCGAGCGGGGTCGCCGCGCCTCGCGGCTGGTCGGGCGTCGTCTCGTCGGTCACCCCCGCAGCGTAGCCACCCGCACCGGGAGCCCCGCGGCCCGCCGTGCACATCGCCGCCGTCCCCGTGACGACCTCCCCCGGGGTGCTCGCGGGCCTCCGTCGGCGACGAGCCACCCCCAGCCGCCGTGGTGGTTGAAAGTGAAATACTTAGGCAGGGTAATGAGTTGACCTCAGCATCATCCACCACCACGGAGCAGGATCATGGCCTCTGACAGCGTGACGACAACGCCGACCCGGCGTCCGCTGACCCGCACCCAGAAGGACGAGCTGACGAGCGACCTGCGCATCGCGTGCATGGTGATCTCGCGGCGGGTTCGCTTCGAGAGCACCAGCGACGTCGCTCCGCACCAGTACTCCGTGCTCCTCCGGCTCAAGGACCGGCCCCGGACCCCGAGCGAGGTGGCCGAGATCGAGCGGGTCAGCGCGCCGAGCATGACCCGCACGGTGGCCTCCCTCGTCGACCTCGGCTACATCGAGCGGGCCGACGACCCCGAGGACCGCCGGCAGGTCATCCTGTCGCTCACCGACGCCGGCCGCCGGCTCATCCGGGACACCCGCAGGCGCCGTGACCAGTGGCTGGCGGTGCGCCTCGAGAGGCTCGACGACGACGAGCGCGCCCTGCTGGCCGAGGCCACCGCCATCCTCGAGAAGGTGGCGGCCGAATGAGCCCGACGTGGACCTCGTTCGAGGTGCGCAACTACCGCCTGTGGTTCGGCGGCGGGCTGGTCTCCAACATCGGGACGTGGATGGGCCGGGTCGGCCAGGACTGGCTGGTCCTCACCGTCCTGACCAGCGGGTCCGCCACCGCCCTTGGCATCGTCACCGGCCTGCAGTTCCTCCCGTTCCTCCTGCTCGCGCCCTGGGCCGGGCTCATCGCCGACCGCTTCCCGCGCCGACGCATCCTCGTGCTCACCCAGTCGATGCTGGCGCTGTCGAGCCTCGTTCTGGGGCTGCTCGCCGTCACCGGCACGGCCCAGCTCTGGCACGTCTACCTCATCGCGCTGCTGCAGGGCGTCACCACGGCCATCGACAACCCGGCGCGGCAGGCGTTCGTGTCCGACCTCGTGCCGCCCGACACCCTGGCCAACGCGGTGGCGCTCAACTCGGCCTCGTTCAACCTCGGGCGGCTCGTGGGCCCCGGCCTGGCCGGGCTCGTCATCGCGGCCTGGGGGACGGGTGAGGCGCTGCTCCTCAACACGCTGACCTTCGTCTTCGTGCTCGTGGCGCTCTTCCGCATCCGGGGATCCGAGCTGCGGGGCATCCCCCGCGGCCGCGCGCGCGGCGGCATCCGGGAGGGCTTCGCGTACGTGCGCCACCGCCGCGACCTCCAGCTCGTGCTGCTGCTCGTCTTCGTGCTCGGAACCTTCGGGATGAACTTCCAGATCACCATGGCGCTCATGGCCACCCAGGTGTTCGGCAAGGGGGCCGGCGAGTTCGGGCTGCTCGGGTCGATCATGGCCGTGGGGTCGTTGACCGCCGCCCTGCTGGCGGCCCGTCGACGGCTGCCCCGGCTGCGGGTGCTGCTGCTCGCGCTCGTCGGGTTCAGTGTGGCCTCGGCCGTGGCCGCCGCGGCACCGTCCTACTGGTTCTTCGCGGCCTCGCTCGTTCCCGTGGGCCTCACGGCGCTCACGGCCATCACGACGGCCAACGCGATGGTGCAGACCCGCGTCGCGCCCGAGATGCGCGGCCGGGTGATGGCGCTCTACATGGCGATCTTCATGGGCGGCACGCCGGCCGGGGCGCCGATGATCGGGTGGATCTCGGAGCAGTTCGGGCCCCGGTGGACCATCGGGGTCGGGTCGCTCGCAGTGGCCCTGACCCTCGTCGGGGTGTCGGTCTGGCTGGCCCGGTCCGAGAACGTGCGGGTGAGCTACGAGTCGCAGCGCCGGCCCCGGCTCGCAGTCAGCAGCGTCACGGCCGATGACCACGGCCGGCCCACGGTGCCGGTGCCCGAGGCTGCCCGCTGACGCCACCGGGCACCACATCACTCGTCGACGGGGGGCGGCTGCGACGATGGACGGTGTGACCCCGCTGTTCCGGCGCCGGATGACCCTCGGCGTGCTCGCGCTGCTGCTCGTCGTCGCGCTCATCTACGCCCTCGTGAGCTGAGCGCACCCACCGCTTTCCCGCCGGGTGCCGGAAACCCCGGGTCGCCTCGGAAGGTTCCGGTGCGACCCCGGGGTTCCCGGGATGATGGTGCGAGGTGGAGTCAGCCGAGCCGCTCGACCACGTACTCGACGGACGCGATGAGCCGGCTCACGTCGTCCGGCTCCACGGCCGGGAAGCACGCGACGCGGAGTTGGTTGCGGCCGAGCTTGCGGTACGGCTCGACGTCGACGACCCCGTTGGCGCGCAACGTCTTCGCGATCGCCGCGGCGTCCACGGCATCGTCGAAGTCGATGGTGGCCACCACCTGACTGCGGTGCGAGGGGTCGGCCACGTACGGGCTGGCGTACCCGACCTGCGCGGCCCAGTCGTAGAGGCGGCCGGAGGAGTCGGCCGTCCTCGACGTCGCCCAGTCGAGGCCGCCGTTGTCGTTGAGCCACTCGACCTGGTTGGCCAGCAGCGCCAGGGTCGCCACCGCCGGGGTGTTGTACGTCTGGTCCTTGCGCGAGTTGTCGAGCGCCGTGGGAAGGCTGAGGAAGTCGGGCACCCAGCGACCAGTGGCGGCGACCTCGTCGACCCGGGCCAGCGCCGCCGGCGACATCAGGGCCAGCCAGAGCCCGCCGTCGGAGGCGAACGACTTCTGGGGGGCGAAGTAGTAGACGTCTGCCTGCGAGACGTCGACCGGAATGCCACCCGCACCGGAGGTCGCGTCGACGAGCAGGAGCGCGTCGTCGTCGGCGCCCTCCACCCGCTCCACGGGACACATGACGCCCGTGCTCGTCTCGTTGTGCGCCCAGGCGTACACGTCGACACCGGCCTCGGGCCGGGGATCCGGGCGGGTGCCCGGGTCGGACGAGATCACCGTCGGCTCGCCGAGGAACGGCGCCTTACGGGTGACGGTGGCGAACTTGCTCGAGAACTCGCCGAAGGTCAGGTGCTGGGCGCGGTCGCGCACCAGGCAGAAGGCGGCGACGTCCCAGAACGCCGTGGTGCCGCCGTTGCCGAGCACGACCTCGTAGCCGTCGGGGAGGTCGAAGAACGTGCCGAGGCCCTCACGGACGGACTTGACGAGGTTCTTCACCGGGGCCTGGCGGTGCGAGGTGCCGAGCACCGTGCGGCCGATGGAGGACAGCGCCTCCACCTGCGCCGGCCGGACCTTGGAGGGACCGGACCCGAACCGTCCGTCGGCGGGCAGGAGGTCGGCGGGGATGCGGATCTGGGCGTCGCTCACGAGGGTCTCCGTGTCGGTGGTTGCGCCGGACCGGGAGGCTCCGGCGGGTGCGCGGCGTGCTCGGGACGCCACGGGGCGGTCCGCCCGAGCGGCGTCATCGACGCGGGCGACCGCGCACCATCCTCACAGGTGCGCTCCCAACATCCGGCCACGGGTCCATCTGGTGGGCGGGCGGCGGCGCCGCGCGAAGGCCCGGGGGACGCGCCGCGCTAGGCGCGACCAGGTGCTGCGCTGGGCCCGGTCAGGTGCTGCGGAACCCCTGGACGTCGTCGAGGGGGCGGGGACCCGGGCCGACGTACCGCGAGCTCGGCCGGATGAGGCGTCCGGTGCGCTTCTGCTCCAGGACGTGCGCCGACCAGCCGGCCGTCCGTGCACAGACGAACAGCGGCGTCATCATCTCGCCCGGGACGTCGGCGAAGTCGAGCAGCACCGCCGCCCAGAAGTCGACGTTGGTCTCCATGCGCCGGTTCGGGTAGCGGTCGGCGAGCTCGGCGATGGCCGCCTTCTCGAGCTCGAGCGCCACCTCGTAGCGCGGCGCGCCGAGCCGCTGACAGGTGTCGCGCAGCACCGCGGCCCGCGGGTCGTAGGCCCGGTAGACCCGGTGGCCGAAGCCCATGAGCCGCTCGTGCCGGTCGAGGACGGCCTTGACGTACCTCGTGGCGTCACCCAGCTCCTCGACACCCTCGATCATGTGCCGGGCGCGCGAGGGCGCCCCGCCGTGCAGCGGCCCCGAGAGCGCCCCGATGGCGCCGGACAGGCAGGCCGCGACGTCGGCGCCGGTGGAGGCGATGACACGGGCCGTGAAGGTCGAGGCGTTGACCCCGTGCTCGGCGGCGGAGATGAAGTAGGCGTCGATCGCCTCGACGTGCCGGGGATCGGGCTCGCCGCGCCAGCGGATCATGAACCGCTCGGGGATGGTGTGCCCCTTGTCGACCTCGGACTGGGGGACCATCGGCTTGTCGAGGCCGCGAGCGGCCTGCCCGATGAACGAGATGGCCATCACCGAGGCGCGCGCGAGGTTCTCGCGGGCCTCGTCGTCGTCGACGTCCAGCAGCGGCCGGAAGCCCCAGATCGGGGCCAGCTGCGCGACGGCCGACTGCACGTTGACCCGGATGTCGCCGGTGTGCACGGGCAGCGGGAACGGTTCGGCAGGCGGGAGGCCGGGGTCGAGCTCACCGTCGACGAGCAGGCCCCACACCTGGCCGTACGACACCCGGCCCACGAGGTCCTTGATGTCGACGCCGCGGTAGCGCAGCGCCCCACCCTCCTTGTCGGGCTCGGCGATCTCGCTCTCGAAGGCGATCACGCCCTCGAGCCCGGGGCGGAAGTCCGGGTCGCTGGCGGTGGGGGTCGTGGTCATGGGGTGGTCCAATCGCTCGTCACCATCGTCGGGCGGGGCCCATTCTGCACGGAACCCTCAGTCGCCCGAACGAGGCGAGGCCTTGGTGGCGGTCGAGCGCGCTCGTCGGGAGGCCTTGGGCGGGGGCGATGTCGACTTCTTGTCGCGAACCGCGACGGTGGTCTCCCCGGAGTCGCGCACGTCGAACAGCCCACTCGCCTCCAGCAGTCGGCTGAGCTTGGCGTAGCCGTAGTTGCGCGGGTCGAACGAGGACTGGTTGTTGATGTGGTTGCCCACCGTGCCGACCCGCGCCCAGCCGTCCTCGTCGGCCGCGCGGTCGACGGCCCGCCGCAGCAGGGCGACGAGCTTGGCGTCCTGCCGGAGCTGCTCGGGCGAGACCCGCAGCGGGGTGTCGCCGGCCGCATCACCGGGGGCGCCGTCGCCGGCCTGCCGGTCGCTCTCCTCCGTGAGCCGGTCGAGGACGAGGAAGCGGGTGCAGGCGCTCTGGAAGGGCGACGGGGTCTTGGCGTCGCCGAAGCCGTAGACCGCCACGCCGTGCTCGCGCAGGTGCATGACGAGGGGGGTGAAGTCGGCGTCGGAGGACACGATGGCGAACGCGTCCGGCCGCTGGGTGTGCAGGATCTCCACCGCATCCACTGCCAGGGCCATGTCGCTGGCGTTCTTCCCCTTCGCGGGGTCGAACTGCTGCACGGGTCGGATGGCGTTGTCGTGCAGCACGTCCTGCCATCCCTTGAGGCCGGATTTGGTCCAGTTGCCGTACGCCCGACGGATGCTCGTCTCGCCGAACGAGGACAGCTCGCCGAGGATGACGTCGATGCGGCGGGCCCGGGCGTTGTCGGCGTCGATGAGGAGGGCGATGCGGGCAGGGGTGTCCATGCCCCGGACCCTAGCCCGAGAGGTAGGCGGTGGCCGGAGGGCGTTCGGTAGCGTGTGCGTCACCCGAAGCCAGCGACGGCAGGAGCCCGACGTGCGAGTGCGGACCAGGTGTGTGGTGGTGGCGACGGCCGCCCTCGTGGCGGTGTCGCTGGGGGGCTGTGGTGATGGAGGGATCTCCCTGCCGTCCGGGACGGCGACGATCACCGGGCCGAACGGCACCGCCACGGTCTCCGTTCCCGGAGGAGGGCCCTCCACCTCGGCGCCCACGGACACCGCGACGCAGGCGCCCACGGACGCCCCCACCCAGACCGAGCAACCGACGGTCACCGAGACGCCGACGACGGCGCCCACCGAGACGCCGACGGCGGCGCCGACCGAGACCGTGACGGCCACCGCGACGGCCGAGGCGTCACCGGCCTCGCCGTCGCCGAGCCCGTCGGGTGAGGCGGCCGGCCCGGCTGAGGGCACCGACGACGGGGTCTCGCCGTGGTGGTGGGTGCTGCTCGTGCTGCTCCTCCTGGCCGGCATCATCTGGTTCGTCCTGGCTCGGTCGGCTCGGCGCCGCCGCGAGGAGGCCGAGCTGGTGGCCGGCATCGAGCAGCGGGGTCAGTGGGTGGTCGACCACGGCGTGGGTCAGCTCATCGGAGCCGGTGACCCGGGTGCCACCCAGCAGGCGTGGAGTGGCCTCGACGCCGCGCTGGTCGCCCTGTCGGCGAACGTCCACACGCTGGCGCGCGAGACCCCCGCCGACCGGGGTGGGGCCGTGCTCGGTGTGCGCGACGCGGTGGCGTCGCTCCAGGGAGCCGCTGAGGCACATGCCCGCGCGCGGCTCGCCGGCGACCCCTCGCCGGCCACGGCCGCGGCCCTGTTCGACGCCCGCGACCGCCTGGACCAGGCGCTCTCCTCGTTCCGCGCGCCTCCCGGCTGACCCGACCCACCTCGGACCGCGGCGGGACCCACCTGTGACCGCGGCGGGACCCACCTGTGACCGCGGCGGGATCCACCTCGGGCCGCGGCGGGACCCGCCGTGGGCAGGGGCGTGGCCCCGGGGGTGTGCCGGGGCATGATGCGCGGGTGCTGCGCTCGCTGCTCCCGGACCTGACGCCGCTGCGGGCCAGCCCCGAGTTCGGACGCCTTTACACCGGGTTCACCCTGTCGAACATCGGTTCGCAGATGGCCGTCGTGGCCGTCGGGCTGCAGGTCTACGAGCAGACCGGCTCCACGGCGGCCGTCGGTGTCGTCGGTCTCTTCGCACTCGTCCCGCTCGTCGTGATGGGCCTCTACGGCGGCTCGCTCGCCGACCACCACGACCGGCGGCTGGTGGGCCTCGCCGCCACCCTCGTCGCCTTCGGCGCGAGTGTCGTGGCCGCCGCGCAGGCGTGGGCCGGCAGCACGCAGACCTGGCTGCTCTACGGCATCGTCGCGGTGTGGAGCGGAGCCACCGCGGTCTCGTCGCCGGCACGCACGAGCATCTACCCGCGGCTGCTCCCGCCCGAGCTGATGCCGGCCGTGAACGCGCTCGGAGTCGTCGCGATGAACACGGCGCTCACGGCCGGTCCGCTGCTGGCCGGCGTCCTCATCGACGTCGGTGGCTACCGGGCGGCGTACACGGTCGACGCCCTGCTCACCCTGGCGGCAGTCGAGTCCCTCATCCGCCTCCGCCCGGTGCCGCCGGACGCCGACGGCGAGGGGGCGAGCACCCGGCGTGCCGGGTTCCGGTCGGTCCTCGACGGCTTCGCCTTTCTCCGCACCGCCCCGAACGTGCGGATGACCTTCGTCGCCGACATCGCGGCGATGGTGCTCGCCCAGCCGCGCGTGCTCTTCCCGGCCGCGGGGGCGGTCATCCTCGGCGGCGGCGCCACGACGGTCGGCGCGCTCTACGCGGCCGCGGCGGTCGGCGGCATCCTCGCGATGCTGCTGTCGGGTCGGCTCGGTGGGGTGCGGCGGCAGGGGCTGGCCATCATGGTGAGCGTCTCGGCGTGGGGGGTCGGCATCGCCGGCCTCGGTGTCGCCCTGCTCGGCGCCGGTGGCGTGCTGACGCGCCAACAGGCGTTCGTGGCGTCCCTGGCGGCGATGGCGGTGGCGGGCGCGGCCGACTCGGTGAGCGCGGTGTTCCGCACGACGATCCTCCAGACGGCGGCTCCGGACCGGATGCGGGGGCGGCTCCAGGGCGTGTTCATCGTCGTCGTGGCCGGCGGGCCGCGGCTCGGCGAGCTGGTCGGGGGCGGGGTGGCCGAGCGGATCGGCGAGGGCTGGACGGCGGTGGCCGGCGGTGTGGCCTGCGTGTTCGCCGTGGGGCTCCTGTCGCTGCGTCAGCCGGGGTTCCTCCGCTACGACGCCCGCCGGCCGACACCCTGAGCCCGCGCCGCCTACGATCCCGACATGGAGCACCGACGCGTCGACTACACCGGTGAGGGCATCGCCGAGTCCGAACTGCTCGAGACCCCTTACGCGCAGGTGCGGGCGTGGGTCGACGACGCGGTTCACCGGGCCGAGCGCGAGCCCGACGTCTTCGAACCGATGGCGATGGCGGTGGCGACTGCGGACGCGGACGGACGGCCCAACGTGCGCGTCGTGCTCATGCGCTTCCTCGACGAGCGCGGCCCGGGCTTCGTCACCGCGACGACGTCGCTCAAGGGACGCGAGCTCGACGCCAACCCCGCGGTGGCCGCTTCGCTCACGTGGCCGGCGATGTACCGCGCCGTGCGGTTCCGGGGTCGCGCCGAGCCGCTGGACCCCGAGGACGTGGAACGGTACTGGCGCTCGCGGCCGTGGGCCTCGCGGATCTCGGCGTGGGCGTCGAAGCAGTCCGAGCCGGTGGCGTCACGGGCCGAGCTCGAGGCCGAGTACGAGCGCCGGTCCGCGCAGTTCCCGGACCACGGGCGGGACGACGACGTGCCCATCCCCGACTTCTGGGGCGGCTACCGCATCCGCTGCGACGAGGTCGAGCTCTGGGGTGGCCGGCGCGACCGGCTGCACGACCGGCTCGTCTACTCCCGCACCGGCGATGGCGACCTCGACGACGCGTCCTCGTGGGAGGTCCACCGGCGCCAGCCCTGACCTGTGGAGGACGGGCGCGTCCCTCGGTGAAGGTTCCGGCATCCGGAGATAACCTTCACCCGGCGACGGCTTTCGTTCCGGTCCCTCGGTGAAGGTTCCGGCATCCTGAGAGAAAGTGCCGGGGGGTCAGGCGGGGCGGGGGCGGAAGATCGCCGGGTCGACCGTGATCCACACGGCTTCGGCGCGGGCCAGCAGGTGCCCCTCGGGGGAGTGCAGGGCCGTCGCGGACCAGTGCCGCCGACCCTCGCCGGCCGTCTGGCGAGCCGTGACCACGCAGGTGGAGCCCGGCGCGGGCAGCGCGTGCACGACGGCCGTCATGGTGCCGAGCACCATCGGCCGGCCCGCGATGCCCGCCGACCAGCCGCCGGGGCAGTCGAGGGCGGCCCAGACGAGGGCGGCGTCGACGTCGTCCCGCACCCGCCAGGCGCAGCCGTACCTGCCGCTCCCGTCGTCCAGCGGTCCGGGCCGCAGGCACAGGGCGTCGTCCGGCTGCCGGGCCGTGCCGCAGACCACGCACGTGCTGAACGGATGCTCGTCGCGGCCCTCGTACCGCTCCTCCGCCGCGAGCGCCTCGTCGAGGGTGGCGGGCTCGAGGTCCACCGGCCCGGGCTCCATGGCCGCGGTGGCGGTGGCGACGAGGTGAGCGTCGTCGAGCAGCCGGGCGGTCGAGACCCCGTCGTCGTCGGCCACCTCCACCGTCATCAGCCGTTCGAGCGGGGGCGGCGCAGACAGCCGTACCGTGACGGCCGGTCGGTCGGTGCCGGTGGTGACGAAGGCGGCGAGCGACCCGCTCACCCAACCGCCGTTGCCGGACTCGGGCGGGCCGCAGAAGCGCCGGGGGATGGTCAGCTGCACACCGCCAACCTACGCCGACGGGCCGCCCGCCCGTTCGTGCGGATGCCCGCGCCGCGGCCGACGCGGCACGGACCGGCATCCGTCCGGGCCCTTCCGGCCCGTCGCCGATATCTTGATGTCAAGATATGTGCTCGTGACGACCGACGACTTCTCGCTGCGCCGCATCGCGGTGCCGGCCTTCGGTCCGACAGTGCTCTGGGCGGTCGGGCAGGGGGCGGTCCTGCCGGTCGTGGCCCTGAGCGCCCGGGCGCTCGGTGCCTCGGTCGCGGTGGCGGCGCTCTTCGTCGGCATCGGGTCGGTCGCGGAGCTGCTCTCGGCGGTCCCCGCGGGCGTCGTCGTCGACCGGATGGGGGAGCGGCGGGCGCTGGTGATGGCCGGCCTGGCCGACGCCGTGACCGCTGCGCTCGCCCTCGTCGCGCCGTCGCTCTGGGTGCTCGCCCTCGCCATCGCCCTCTCGGGGCCGACCGGAGCGGTGTTCCTGCTCGCCCGCCAGTCCTACCTCACCGCCGCGGCGCCCCCGCTGCGGCGGGCCCGGGCGATGTCGACGCTCGGAGGCGTCGCGCGGATCGGCCTGTTCGTGGGGCCCCTTCTCGGCGCGCCGGTCGTCGCGAGGTGGGGCCCGCAGGCGGCCTTCGGTATCGCCGCGGCGTCGGGGGTGCTCGCCGCCGTCGTCGCGGGCCTCTCGCACGACCTGGTGCCGCGAGCCGGCACCGGCGGCGACGCGCCGGCACCGGTCCGAGTGCCCGTGCTCGAGGTCGTGCGGCGCCACCGCGGGGTGCTGCTCACAGTCGGGGTCGGCGTGCTCGCCATCGGCCTGGCGCGGTCGTCCCGCGTCGTCGTCGTCCCGCTCTGGGCCGAGACCGTCGGGCTGAGTGCGGCGCAGACGTCGGTCGTCTTCGGTGTCGCCGGGCTGGTCGAGGTGCTCCTCTTCTACCCTGCGGGCTCGATCATGGACCGTCGCGGACGGGTCTGGGTGGCGCTGCCCGTGACGGTGCTCCTCGGCGCGGGCCTCGTCGCGCTGCCCCTGACGTCGACCCTCGCCGCGGTCGGCACCGTCGCCGTCGTCATGGCGCTGGGCAACGGCCTCGGCTCCGGGATCGTCATGACCCTCGGCGCCGATGCCGCTCCGGCGGAGGGCCGCGCCCCCTTCCTCGGCGTGTGGCGGCTCATCTCGCTGGTGGGCCACAACGGGGCCGCCGTCGTCGTCGGTGCCCTGGCTGCGATCGCGTCGATCGCGGTGGCGAGCGTGGCCGTCGGCCTGCTCACCCTGGCCGGCGGGGCGTGGCTGCTGCGCTGGCTCCCGCGGTACGACCCGCGCGCGAGCCGACCGGTGGGTCCACCGCGGTCGCGGCCGGGGGGCCCCGGGGGTCCGGACACGTAGGGTTGGTTCCGTGACCGACCTGATCGACACCACGGAGATGTACCTGCGCACCATCTTCGAGCTCGAGGAGGAGGGGATCACCCCTCTTCGCGCGCGCATCGCCGAGCGCCTCGGTCACTCCGGGCCCACCGTGTCGCAGACCGTGGCCCGGATGGAGCGCGACGGCCTGCTCAGCGTCGCCGGCGACCGCCACCTCGAGCTGAGCGACCAGGGCCGGCTGCTGGCCACCCGGGTCATGCGCAAGCACCGCATCGCCGAACGGCTGCTCGTCGACGTGATCGGCCTCGAGTGGGAGTTCGTCCACGACGAGGCATGCCGCTGGGAGCACGTGATGTCCGAGCGGGTCGAGCGCAAGATCCTCGCGATGCTGCCCGACCACCTTGAGTCGCCGTACGGCAACCCCATCCCCGGCCTCGACGAGCTGGGCGAGGTCGGAGAGCTCGTCGACTTCCGCTCCGGGCTCACCTCGCTGGACGAGGTCGCGACGGCGCAGCCCGCCGTCGTGGTGGTGCGGCGGATCGGCGAGCCGGTGCAGGTCGACGGTGAGGCGCTCGCCCTGCTCACCGGTGCCGGGCTGCTGCCCGGCAGCTCCGCGCGGGTGCGGCGGGACGGGTCGCGTGTGCTCGTCTGGGGCGACGGCGGGGACGAGGCCCACGGTGTCTCACTCCCCGACGACATCGCCTCGCACGTGTTCGTGGCCGTCACCTGAGGCGCACCTGAGAGCAGGTCGTGACGGGTGTGACGTGTGGGACGCACGTGGTGCGACACGCACCACCATGGCGTTACCGGAATGTGACTTCGGTGTCCCCTCGGGCTACGGTGGGGCCCGATCGTTCCGCCCCTGAAAGCTGAGACCATTCCTCGTGTCACGTCACCGTGCCCCCGGCCGCCGTGCTGCGCCAGGTCGCGTCAAGCGTCTGCCTGACGGCCTGAGCCGTAGCCGTGCCACCGCCTTCGCCGCAAAGTCCGCCGCCGGACTCGGTGTCGTCGGTGGAGCCGCCGTCGCCCTGACCATCCCTCTCGAGGCGAGTGCCGAGGCCGCCACCACGTCCCCCTCGATGGCCCTCACGAGTGTCGCCTTCGACCAGCGGGCCACCCCGGACCGCACCTCCCGCGACGGGTCACGCACCGCCCCGGCGGTCACCGCGCCGGCCGAGGTGGCACCGGTCCAGGCCGCACCGGTGGGTGTCTCGGGGGTCAAGGCGGTCGCCAAGCCCAAGCCCAAGCCGAAGCCCGCGACCGAGGCCGCCCCCACCGCCGAGGCGTCTTCCGAGGCGCCGGCCGTGGCCACCGGCTCCTACGGCGGGGGCATCACGAGCACGTGCGCCAGCATCGGCCTCATCCCCAACGCCCAGCGCATCTGCAGCGCCGTGCAGACGACGTTCGGGCTCACCTCGATCGGCGGCTACCGCCCCGGGGGCGACGAGCACGGCACCGGCCAGGCAATCGACTTCATGATCAGCAGCCCGGCCCAGGGCGACGCCATCGCGGCGTACGTGCAGCAGCACGTCGCCGAGTTCAACGTCCAGTACGTCATCTGGCAGCAGAGGTACTGGGAGCCCGGCAGCTCGTGGAGCCCGATGGAGGACCGCGGCTCGATCACCGCCAACCACTACGACCACGTGCACGTGACGATCGCGTTCTGACTGGCCCGGTCGCCGGAACCCCGCACGCCCCGCCGGGCGGCGGGGTTCGCATGCGCTCGGTCGTCTGCGCACGTCAGCGCGGGTTTCCGCCCGCGGGGGCGCCCGCACGGGTACCGCTTGATAGGACCCTGAGAGCGGATGATCCACAGCCCGTGACCGAATTGTGACCGGGCCCTCGAGCCGTGTTACGTTCGTCTGGCTCGCCTCCCCCTGGGGCGAGCTCCCGAGGACGGACGCCGAGTCCTGCCACGTCATCGGGGCGACACACCACACCACCGCACGGCAGGAGCGGGGGAACCACCTTCGGATCTCCGGTCAGCCGGAGTTCCTCGGGGTGAAGCCGGTACGGCCCCACCAGGGTCGGACCGGCCGGGCAACCTCAGCCCGAACCCGACAGCTCACCCCGCAGGCACTGAGAGGTTCTCCTGTGTCCCACCCCACACGCAACGGGCGTCACCGCGCCGCGAACCGGTACAGCGCGGTCTCCGAGCTCTCCTCCATCATGAAGACCGCAGGCACCACCGGTGTCCGCGCATCCGCCGTCCTCGCCGCCTCCGGCGGGCTGGTCGCCACCTTCGCGCTCCCGGCCCAGGCCACCCCCGCGTCGGCGTCGACCTCCACCGCCAGCGAGAGCGCCCTCGCCGCCCGCGCCGAGGCCGCCGCCAGCAGGGCCGGCACCCGCGCCCCGCTCGAGACTCCGGCCGTCACCGCGCCCGAGGAGGCCGCGCCGGCGAAGGTCGAGACCGTCGGTGTCGCCGGTGTGAAGGCGGTCGCCAAGCCGAAGCCGAAGCCCCAGCCCGTCGTGGAGACCGTCGCCCCCGCCGTCGCGAGCCCCACCACCTCGTCCACGACCAGCGGCTCCACCACGCCGGCCCCCCCGCCGCCTGCCGCGAACATCCCGCAGTCGTCGAGCGGCATCGTCAACATCGCCCAGCAGTACATCGGTGTCCCGTACGTCTACGGCGGTTCCTCGCCGTCCGGCTTCGACTGCTCGGGCCTGACCATGTACGTCTACGGTCAGGCGGGCATCTCCATCCCGCGCACGGCGTCAGCCCAGCAGTCCTCCGCGACCCCCGTGAGCAGCCCGCAGCCGGGTGACCTCGTGTTCTTCGGCTACCCGGCCTACCACGTGGGCATCTACGTGGGCAACGGCATGATGATCGACTCCCCGAAGCCGGGCACGTCGGTCCAGTACCGCTCGATCTTCTCCGGCGTCTCCGGCTACGGCCGCTTCTGACCCGCCTCCACGTCGCCCCGGACCCGTGGTGTCCGGGGCGTCGTGCTGTCCGGGGTCAGTCGGTGAGCGTGGCGACCACCGACGCGACCCGCCGGGCACGGGTCTCCGGCCTCTTCGCGGCGAGCACCGCCTCCGCGTCCACCCCGGTGGCCTCCCTGACCGCCGCGCTCACGCCGAACATGAGCCGGCCACCCATCGAGGCGATGCTCGTGCGCCACGAGTACCCGTTCACGGTCGCGGCCACCTTGGGTCGCCGACCGGCGCCCAGGGCCTCGACGACGTGGTCCGGGACGACGAAAGCCGGTCGTGGTCCCGCCGGCGGCCTGCAGATCTGCGGTGAAGTCCATGCGCCGAGTCTGGCCACGGGCCGGGCCCTACCGAAGGACCGTCGCCCCGGGGTCAGAACATGCCGTTGTCGTTGGCCGACGTCGCCGGGACCACCTGGAGCACGTCCCAGTGCTCCACCACGCGGCCGCTGTCGTCGAGCCGGAAGATGTCGATGCCGGCGTACTCCTCGTCGGGCCAGTACTGGTGGCAGTGCAGGACCACCTGGTTCCCCTCCGCGATGACGCGGACGACCTCCACCCGCTTCCCCGGGTACTCGGCCGCCATCCGCTCGAAGTACTCGACGAACGCGTGCTTGCCGTCACCGACCTCCGGGTTGTGCTGGCGGTAGTCGTCGCCGGCGTACCGCTCCATGGCCTCGGCCGGCCTGTTCTCGTTGAACATCAGGTCGTAGAAGGCCACGACGTTGCGCTTGTTCCGCTCGAGGTCTATCTCGTCCATGACCGCACAACCTCGGGGGACGGTGGCTGATTCCCCAGGGTCAGCCGACCGGGGCGGGCTCCGACCCGGGGTGCGGCTCGGCGACCGCCTGCTCCTCATGCAGCCGCCGCGAGCGGCGCACCCCGAGGACGAGTGCTCCGGCCCAGAGCACGACGAAGGCGCCGAGCCCCGCCGTGCCCGCCCCCTGCGGCATCCCCGTGAGCACGTACAGCGGGTGGAGGTTGACGAGCACCACGAGGCCACCGGCGGCGATGCCGAGCACGGCGTGCGGCAGGCGGCTCACGAGCCAGGCGGCGACCGGTGCCACGACCGTCCCCGCGACGACGAGCACGAGCACGACGTCGAGGGGGATGCCGTGCCAGCCGAGCGCGAGGACGAAGCCGAGCGACGCCGACAGCGTGACGAGCAGCTTGGAGGCGTCGACGGACCCGATGACCGTGCGCGGGCTGGTGCGACCGGCGGCGAGCAGGGTGGTGGTCGTGACCGGGCCCCAGCCGCCCCCACCGATGGCGTCGACGACGCCGCCGAGGACGCCCAGGGGGACGAGCAGCCGATGCGACGGTGTGCCGGCAGCCCCGTGCACTGCCCGGACGGGTCGCAGCGTGAACCGGACGACGAGGTAGAGCCCCAGCGGGACGAGGACCGAGGCCATCGCCACGCGGGACAGCGAGGCCGACAGCGAGCTGAGGGCCACGGCACCGACGAAGGCGCCGACCGCCCCGGGCACACCGAGGCGGAGGACGAGGCGCCGGTCGACGTTGCCGAGCCGCCAGTGGGAGAGCCCGAGGGATGCGCTGGTGCCGATCTCGGCGACGTGCACGGAGGCGCTGGCGACGGCGGGCGCCATCCCGGTGAGCAGCAGGGCCGAGGTCGTGATCACGCCGTAGCCCATGCCGAGCGAGCCCGCGGTCAGCTGCGCGACGACGCCGACGATCGCCAAGGTGAGAAGCGTGGGCACCGGGTCACCCCGCCAGGGCCGGCGTGGAGGCGAGGCTCACGACGTCGCCGACGACGACCACCGCGGGGTTGGCGACACCGGCTGCCTCGGCACGGTCGGCGATGTCGGCGAGCGTCCCGACCGTCGTCCGCTGTCCCGGGAGGAAGCCGCTCTCGACGACGGCCACGGGGCACGCGGGACCCCGACCGCCCTGCACCAGGACCTCCGCTGACCGCCGCAGGCCGGAGACGCCCATGAGCAGCACCAGGGTGTGGTCGGAGCCCGGCGGCACGTCGGGGAGGTCTGCGTGGCCGGTGACCACCGTGAACCCGCGCGCCAGGCCACGGTGGGTGACCGGGATCCCCGCCGCAGCCGGCACCGCGACCGCGCTGGTGACGCCCGGGACCACCTCGACCGGGATGCCGTGCTCCTCGCAGGCGAGCCGCTCCTCGCCTCCGCGGCCGAACACGTACGGGTCGCCTCCCTTGAGGCGCACGACCCCACGGCCGGCGAGGGCCTCCTCGACGAGCAGGTCGTTGATCTGGTCCTGGGGCACGGCATGGTGGCCCGGCGCCTTGCCGACGTCGACCACACGCACCGACGCGGGGAGTGCCTCGACGAGTGCCCGGGGGGCGAGCCGGTCGACGACGACGACGTCGGCGCAGGCCATCAGCTCGTGCCCGCGGGCGGTGAGCAGCCCGGTCGCACCGGGCCCGCCGCCCACGAGGGCCACCCAGCCGGGGCCCGGGCGCGGACGACGGCGCCGCAGGTCCAGCCCCCCGGTGGCCAGCATCTCGCCGACACCACGGGCGGCGTCACGGGCCAGCCGGGGGTCGCCGTCGGCGTGCACGGCGACCGTGACCGTGCCGTCGGGCGTCGTGACCGTGCGCCGGGCCAGCACCGCGGCGCGGGTGGCCGAAGCGTCAGTGGCGTCGACGCACCACACCCGCAGGCGGTCCGCGTCGGCGCGCACCGCTCGGTCGACCGCCGCGTCCCCCGTGGCGCTGTGCACGAGCCACGCGCCGGAGAGGTCGCCCACACCCGCGTAGTCGCGCTCCGCCCACGCCAGCAGGCCGCCGCGGGCCAGGGCGTCGAGCTCCTCGCACAGCCACGGGGCGATGACCGTCACGAGGGCACGCTCGTCGACGAATGCCGCCACCCGGCGGGCCGACACCGGCCCCCCGCCCACTGCGACGACCCGTCGGCCGGCGAGGTCGACGGCCAGGGGCAGGCTCACGGCCGGCTCTCACCCGGCGCCGGTGCGTCGGCCATGGCGGCGGCCAGGGTGCGGCCGTCGTCGGGGTCGATGACGAGGAAGGCTCCGCCGCGACGGGACCGCGCGTAGTCCTCCACCGGCAGCGGCGACGCGAAGCGCAGCGTGATCCGGCCGATGTCGTTCAGCGCGAGGCCGTCGGCTCCGACCAGCCGCAGGCTGTCGAGGTCGAGCCGGCCGTCGACGGATCGCACCACCGCGAGCACGGTGCGGGAACCGTGCTTGACGAGGACGCGTGCCCCGGGACGCAGCGGGTCGTCGCCGAGCCAGCAGGCCAGGGCCTGCACCTCCTGGCGGAGCGGCACGACGTCGTCGGCGGCCACGAGCACGTCGCCGCGACCGGCGTCGACGTCGTCGGCGAGCCGCAGGGTGACGGACTGCCCCGCCACCGCGATGTCGAACGACCGGTCACCGAGGTCTATGCCCGCGATCCTGCTGCGGGTGCCCGAGGGCTGCACGACGACCTCGTCGCCCACCCGGACCGCACCGGAGGCCACCTGACCGGCGTACCCGCGGTACTCGACGTGCTCGGCGGAGCGGGCTGCCCCCTGCGGCCGGATGACGAGCTGCACGGGCATCCGGAAGGGCTCCCCGGCCGGCTCGGCGTCGGGGGAGAGCGACTCGAGGAGCTCGAGCAGCGACGGCCCGTCGTACCAGGTCGTCACACCGGAGCGGTCGACCACGTTGTCGCCGTGGAGCGCCGAGACGGGCACGGCGTGGGCGTCGAGGATGCCGAGCTCGTGGGCGACGCGACGCACGTCGGCGGCCACCTGGTCGAAGACCTCTTTGCTGTGCTCGACGAGGTCGATCTTGTTGACGGCGATGACGACATGGGGAACGCGCATGAGCGCGGCCACGGCGAGGTGGCGCCGGGTCTGCTCCAGCACGCCCTTGCGGGCGTCGACGAGCAGGACGAGCGCGTCCGCGGTGGACGAACCGGTGACCGTGTTGCGTGTGTACTGGACGTGCCCGGGACAGTCGGCGAGGACGAACGAGCGGTTCGCGGTGGCGAAGTACCGGTACGCGACGTCGATCGTGATGCCCTGCTCGCGCTCGGCCCGCAGGCCGTCGGTGAGCAGCGCCAGGTCGGCGGTCTCGAGGCCGCGGTCACGGCTCACCCGCTCGACGGCGTCGAGCTGGTCGGTGAGCACCGACTTGCTGTCGTGGAGCAGGCGACCGACGAGGGTGGACTTTCCGTCGTCGACCGAGCCCGCGGTCGCGAGGCGCAGGAGGGTGCTCATCAGAAGTACCCCTCCTTCTTCCGGTCCTCCATGGCGGCCTCCGAGACGCGGTCGTCGGCTCGGGTGGCGCCGCGCTCGGTGACGCGGGTGGCCGCCACCTCGGCGACGACGTCGGCGACGGTGAAGGCCTGGCTCTCGACGGCGCCGGTGCACGACATGTCGCCCACGGTCCGGTAGCGGACCACACGGGGCTGCGCGGTCTCGCCCGCACGGGGCTGGGACCACGGGCCGACCGCGAGCAGCATCCCGTCGCGCTCGAAGACCTCGCGCTCGTGGGCGTAGTACAGCTCGGGGAGTTCGATGCCCTCGCGCTCGATGTACCGCCAGACGTCGAGCTCGGTCCAGTTCGACAGCGGGAACACCCGCACGTGCTCTCCGGGCCGGTGCCGCGGGTTGAACAGGTTCCACAGCTCGGGCCGCTGGTTGCGCGGGTCCCACTGGCCGAAGTCGTCGCGGAGGCTGACGATCCGCTCCTTGGCGCGGGCCTTCTCCTCATCACGCCGGCCGCCGCCGAAGACGCCGTCGAAGCGATGGCGCGTGATGGCCTCCAGCAGCGGCTGCGTCTGCAGCGGGTTGCGGGTGCCGTCGGCGCGCTCGCGCAGTCGGCCGTCGTCGATCCAGTCCTGGACGCGGGCCACCTCGAGCCGAAGCCCGAGCCGCTCCACCGTGGCGTCGCGGTAGTCGATGACCTCGGGGAAGTTGTGGCCGGTGTCGACGTGGAGCACCGGGAACGGCACCGGGGCCGGCCAGAACGCCTTGGCCGCGACGTGCAGCATGACCACGGAGTCCTTGCCGCCGCTGAACAGCAGGACGGGCCGCTCGAGCTCGGCGGTGATCTCGCGGATGACGAGCATCGCCTCGGCCTCGAGCACGTCGAGCTGGGTGAGGGTGGGCAGGTGGTCGAGACGCCCCGCAGGGGAGGGGGTCTGGGTGATGGTCATGTGTGGATCCCGCACTCGGTCTTGGCGAATCCGGCCCAGCGGCCGGATCGGGGGTCGGCGCCCGGTTCCACCCGGGCCGTGCACGGCTCGCACCCGATGGAGGGGTAGCCGTTGGAGAGGAGGAGGTTGACGGGGACGGAGTGGTCGGTGGCGTAGCCGAGGAGCTCGTCGAAGGTCCACGCCGCGAGCGGGTTGACCTTCACCAGGCCGTTGGCGTCGTCGAAGGTGACGAGCGGGGTGTCGGCCCGCGTGGGCCCCTCCTCGCGGCGCACGCCGGTGACCCAGCACTCGTAGCCCGAGAGCGCCTCGTGGAGGGGCTCGACCTTGCGCATGCGGCAGCACGCGGCCGGGTCGCGCTCGTAGAGGCGTGGACCGAACTCGGCGTCCTGCTCGGCCACCGTGCGGCGGGGGAGCACGTCGACGATGGTGACGTC
Organism: uncultured Actinomycetota bacterium; assembly: GCA_963726295.1. Classification (GTDB taxonomy): domain Bacteria; phylum Actinomycetota; class Actinomycetes; order Actinomycetales; family Dermatophilaceae; genus DASSQJ01. Next base: position 660,150 of record CAVSBW010000002.1, on the reverse strand, counting down.
GAGCGCGTGGGCCACCGCGTCGCGGGTGCCGTAGGTCTCGGCGAAGTGGTAGCCGGTGTCGAGGAAGAGCACGTCGACACCGGGCGCGTGCTGGGCGACGAGGTGCGGCAGCACGGCATCGGCCATCGAGCACGCGACGGCGAGGCTGCCGGGGAAGGTGTCGGCTGCCCAGGCGGCGACCTCGTCGGCGCTGGCCTCACCGAGGCGCGCGGCGGCGTCCTCGGCGAGGGCGCGCAGCTCCTTGGTGGTGCGGCGGGTCGTGGGGGTGGCGCTCATCGCAGCTCCTCGTCGTCGGCTCGGTGGACCCAGTGGGCGAAGGACTCCCCGTCCTGGCGGTTCTCCAGAAAGCGTCGCACGAGACGCTCCACGAGGTCGGGAAGCTGGGCGGCGGTGACCTTGAGTCCCCGGACGGTCCGGCCGAGCTCGGCCTCGTCCCGGTCGGGTGCGGCGAGCCCGCCGCCGAGGTGCACCTGGAACCCGGGGTGCTGCTCGCCGTCGATGGTGACGATCTGTCCCTTGAGACCGATGTCGGCCACCTGGATGCGGGCGCACGAGTTGGGGCAGCCGTTGACGTGCAGCGTGATCGGGGACTCGAGCTCGTCGGTGACGTCGGCGAGGCGGCGCTCCAGCTCGGCGATCGCCGTGGCGGCGGTGGCCTTGGTCTCGACGATGGCGAGCTTGCAGTACTCGATGCCGGTGCAGGCGATGGTGCTGCGCCGGAACGGGCTCGGCGACACGGAGAGCCCGAGGCGCTCCAGCCCGGTCACGAGCCCGTCGAGGCGCGCGGGGAGGACGTCGAGCACGACCAGCTTCTGGTGCGGCGTCAGGCGGACGCGCCGGCTGCCGGCATCGGCCATGAGCCTGGCGAGCCCCTCGAGGACCTCACCGGTGACCCGGCCGACGACCGGCGCGGCGCCGACGTAGTAGCGGCCGTCCTTCTGGAGGTGGACGCCGACGTGGTCGCCGGGCCCGGTGGGGGTGGCAGGGGCGGGGCCGTCGGGCAGGGGGTACCCGAGGTAGTCCTCCTCGAGCACCCGGCGGAACTCCTGGGGCCCCCACTCGGCGAGGAGGAACTTCAGGCGGGCCTTGGTGCGCAGGCGGCGGTAGCCGTGGTCGCGGAAGATCCGGATGACCGCGTGCCACACGTCGGCGGCCTCGGCCGGCCGCACGAAGACACCGAGACGCTCGGCCAGCCGCGGCGCCGTGGACAGGCCCCCACCGACCCAGAGGTCGTAGCCGGCGCCGAGCTCGGGGTGGACGACTCCCACGAGCGAGAGGTCGTTGATCTCGTGGACGACGTCGAGGCTGGGGTGCCCGGTGACCGCCGACTTGAACTTGCGGGGGAGGTTCTCCAGCTCGGGGTCGCCGACGAAGCGCCGGACGATCTCGTCGATGACGGGGGTGGGGTCGAGGATCTCGTCGGCGGCGATGCCGGCCAGCGGGCTGCCGAGGACGACTCGCGGGGTGTCGCCGCAGGCCTCGGTGGTCTGCAGCCCGACCGACTCGAGGCGACGCCAGATCTCAGGGACGTCCTCGACGCGGATCCAGTGGTACTGGATGTTCTGCCGGTCGCTGATGTCGGCCGTGCCGCGGGCGAAGTCTCTGGAGATGCCGGCGAGCACGCGCAGCTGATCCAGGTCGAGCGCGCCACCGTCGAGGCGGACACGGAGCATGAAGTACTCGTCGGAGAGCTCGTGCGGCTCGAGGGTCGCGGTGCGGCCGCCCTCGATGCCGGGGCGACGTTGGGTGTAGAGCCCCCACCAGCGGAAGCGGCCGTGGAGGTCGTCGTGCGGGATGGAGGCGAACCCCTCGCGCGCGTAGATGCCCTCGATGCGCTCGCGCACCTCGAGGCCGCCCCCGGCGAGCTTGAGCTCCTCGTTGGCGTTCAACGGGGTCCGGCCGTCGACGGCCCACTGGCCGTTCGAGCGGTCGGACCGCGGCGTGCGCAGCGCACGGGATGTGGTGGTGGTCACCGGAGGTCCCTCGTGAGGCGGATGGATCACTGTCTGTTGTCGAAGGTATAACGCAATGTTACTGACAGCGGGGAGGTCCACAGTGTGGGCATGCCCCTCGCCGTACGTGGTCTCCGCCCGCCCCGGGGCGGTGCACCTTCTCTCCGGATGCCGGAACCTTCACCGAGCGACCGGTATTCAGTCAGTCCGTCGGTGAAGGTTCCCGCCGCTGGTCGGTGCGGGTCCCGATGACCCCCTCGCCTCCATCGAGCCTCCCCGGGGCGACGGGGCCGCCGGGACGCCGTACCGGTGGGCGATGAACTCGCGCAGGCGGTCCACGGTGGCGGCGATCGTGGGTGCGCCGGCGTGCCGCGGGTCCCAGGCCGCGAGCAGTCGGATGCCGAGCGGGGTCTCGCCGTCGACGAGCGCCGCCCGGCGCAGGCCGTAGCGCGGGTCGTCGGACACGAGCGCCACCCCGCGGCCGGCCGCGGCGAGCGCCTGGGCCAGCGTGCCGTTGGCGGCCTCGAGGACGTCGCCCAGACCGACCCCGCGCGAGGCCAGCGCCACGTCGAGCACCTGGCGCGCCGTCGCGCCCGGCGGCAGGACGATGGCCCGGGTCCCCGACAGCTCCTCGACGCCGACCCGCCGTCGGTGCGCCCACCCGTGGTCGGGAGCGACGTACGCCCAGACCGGGAGCTCCGCGAGCGGCGCGGTGACGAACGAGCCTCCCGGGGCGCGGGTGGTGATGACGAGGTCGGCGCCGCGCTCGGTGGCCTCCTCGGGAGTGAGCCCGTCGGAGGGCAGCACGTCGACGTCGGGGTCCTCCTGGCCCAGCGTGGCGACGAACGGGGCGACGACGTCGGTGAGGGTCACGGTGGGGGCGCCGACGGAGAGGCGGCGCAGGCCACCGGATGCGTGGTACCCGGCGGCGTCGACGAGGCGCTTGGCCTCGGTGAGCACCGTCCGGGCCTGCGGGAGCAGGTCGCGGCCGGCGGGGGAGAGGGTGAGGCGCTGGCCCCCCGCGCGCACGAACAGGTCGACACCCAGCTCGCGCTCGAGCTGCCGCAGCTGGCGCGAGAGCGAGGGCTGGGCGACGTGGAGGCGGGCCGCCGCACCGCTCACCGAGCCGGCGTCGGCCGTGGCGACGAAGTAGCGGGCATGGCGCAGCTCGATCATGCCTCCTGGGCATCACGTCCATCCTGAACTGGTCTTTGACAGCATAGGTCCGGGCTCTTCAGACTGGGGCGCATCCGTGTGTCCCGCGTGCCCCCAGGAGGGCCCATGACCATCGCCGCGTCCGCTCCGGAGATCACCCAGCAGCGCCGGCTCGTCACCTCGATCCCGGGCCCGCGGTCCGTCGAGCTCATGGCGCGCAAGACCGCGGCCGTCGCCTCGGGTGTGGCCACGACCATGCCGGTCTTCGCCGCGAGGGCCGGGGGCGGGATCGTCGTCGACGTCGACGGCAACCACCTCATCGACCTCGGCTCCGGCATCGCGGTCACCACCGTCGGGAACAGCGCGCCGCGCGTGGTCGACGCCGTCCGTGAGCAGGTGGGCGCGTTCACCCACACCTGTTTCATGGTGACGCCGTACGAGGGGTACGTCGCGGTCGCCGAGCGCCTCAACGCCCTCACCCCCGGCGACCACGTGAAGCGCACCGCCCTGTTCAACTCGGGCGCCGAGGCCGTCGAGAACGCCGTGAAGATCGCCCGCCTCGCCACGCGCAGGCAGGCCGTCGTCGTGTTCGACCACGCCTACCACGGCCGGACCAACCTCACGATGGCGATGACCGCCAAGTCGATGCCGTACAAGCACGGCTTCGGCCCGTTCGCCGGCGAGGTCTACCGCGCACCGCTCTCGTACCCCTTCCGCGACGGCGGGATGGACGGCGCACAGGCCGCCGCCCGCGCCCTCGACGTCATCGAGAAGCAGGTCGGTGCGGCCAACCTCGCCGCCGTCGTCATCGAGCCCATCGCGGGCGAGGGCGGGTTCATCGAGCCCGCGCCGGGCTTCCTGCCGGCGATCGCCCTCTGGTGCCGCGAGAACGACGTCGTCTTCGTCGCGGACGAGGTGCAGACGGGCTTCGCGCGCACCGGCGACCTGTTCGCGTGCGAGCGAGAGGGCCTGGTGCCCGACCTCGTGGTCACGGCCAAGGGCATCGCCGGCGGCCTCCCGCTGTCGGCGGTCACCGGCCGGGCCGACCTCATGGACGCCGCCCACGCCGGCGGCCTCGGGGGAACCTACGGTGGCAACCCGCTCGCCTGCGCCGCGGCCGTGGCCGCCATCGACACCATCGAGGCGGAGGGTCTGGTGCAGCGCGCCCGCGAGGTGGAGGCACTGCTGAAGGAGCGGCTCGGGCGCCTGCGGTCACAGGACGCGCGGATCGGCGAGGTCCGCGGGCGCGGGGCCATGCTCGCCGTCGAGCTGGTCCGCCGCGGGACCATCGAGCCCGATGCCGCTCTGGCCAAGCAGGCCGCCACTGCCGCCCACCAGCAGGGGGTCATCGTGCTCACCTGCGGCACCTACGGCAACGTGCTGCGGTTCCTCCCGCCGCTCTCCATCGACGACGCGCTCCTCCACGACGGGATGGACGTGCTGGAGGAGGCGCTCCGCTCCACTCGCTGACGGCGCGGGCCAGTGGCCCCACGCCACGGGCGGGTACCTCCCGGCGACGGTCCGGCGAGCGGAACGGGCCGTCGGGGGAACCCCGCGATGTGAGTGCTCGACGGGGTTCACATCCCTGACGTGGGGCTCGCTTCGTGCTCAGACCCACTGGATCGCCATGGTCTTCACCGCGCTGGCCGTGGGCGCAGGGTGTGGACTCGTCAACGGGGTGCTGATCTCCTACGGGCGGATCGTGCCGTTCATCGCGACGCTGGCGATGCTGGCCAGTGCCCGCGGGCTCGCCGAGATCATCTCCGAGCGCAAGACGCAGATCATCAGCGTGCCGGGCTTCTCCGACTTCTTCGGGGCCCGGATCCTCGGTGTCGAGGTGCAGATCTACATCTTCGCCCTCGTGGCGATCGCCGGCTGGATCCTGCTGAACCGCACCACGTTCGGGCGCAGGACCATCGCGGTCGGCGGCAACCCCGAGGCCGCGCGCCTTGCCGGCATCGCGGTCCGGCGCCACACGGTCATGCTCTACGTGCTCGTCGGGGTGTGCTGCGCCATCGCCGCGCTCATGCTCGTCAACCGCACGACGACGGGCAGCTCGACGCACGGCACCCTCTACGAGCTCGATGCCATCGCGGCCGTCGTCATCGGCGGGACGCTGCTCTCCGGCGGCCGCGGAACGATCGTCGGAACCGTCTTCGGTGTCCTCATCTTCACGACGCTCACCAACGTCTTCACGCTCAACAACCGCTCCATCTCGGAGCAAGCCCTCCTCAAGGGCGTCATCATCGTCGTCGCCGTGCTCCTGCAGCAGCGGCTGGCGTCACGGAACACCGCTAGTTGGAGCAGAACAAGGAGCACAACGATGTCCCACACCCTGTCCACCACCAGCCGCACCCGCCGCCTCGGCGCCGGGCTCACCGTCTGCCTCGCGGCCGGGGCCCTCGCCGCCTGCACGAGCAACAGTCCAACGGAGTCGACGAGCGACGGCTCGTCCGGCGACCAGACCACGGCGGCCGGCGTCGCCAACGACGAGCCCGGCGACCAGATCGTCATCGGCTTCTCGGCCCCCGCCGCCGACCACGGCTGGATGGGCTCGATCACCGAGTCCGCGAAGAAGGAGGCCGAGAAGTACTCGGACGTCGAGCTCCGCGTCGCGGAGGGCACGAACGACGTCAACCTCCAGATCAGCCAGGTCGAGACCTTCATCAACGACAAGGTCGACGCCATCGTGCTGCTCCCGTTCGACGGGGCCGCGATGACCCCGGTGGCCATGAAGGCCATGCAGGCCGGCATCCCGGTCATCAACGTCGACCGTGAGTTCGACGACCCCAACGCCGCCCGGGTCACCGTGCTCGGTGACAACTACGGCATGGGTGTCTCCGCGGGCCAGTACGTCTGCGACCAGGTCGGTGACAACAAGGACGCCGTCGTCGCCGAGATCGCCGGTATCGACTCGCTGCCGCTGACGCAGGATCGCAGCCGTGGCTTCAAGGACGCCCTGCAGGAGTGCGGCCAGGACGTCGACAACCGGGTCGCCGCGGACTTCACCGTCGAGGGCGGGGAGAAGGCGGCGTCCAACCTCCTCCAGGCGGCACCGAAGATCGACGCCATCTGGAACCACGACGACGACCAGGGTGTCGGTGTCCTCGCCGCCATCAAGAACGCCGGCCGCAGCGAGTTCGTCATGGTCGGTGGCGCCGGCTCGGACAACGCCATGCGGGAGATCAAGGACGACAGTGGCGTGCTCAAGGCCACGGTCATCTACCCGTCGACCCAGGCGGCCGACGGCATCAAGATGGCCCGTCTCCTCGTGCAGGAGAAGGCCATGGGTGACCTCGTCGAGGTCGCCGTGCCGCGTGAGGTCCAGCTCTACGCCCCGGTCGTGACAAAGGACAACGTCGACCAGTACCTCCCCACGGCCTTCGAGTCCTGACCGATCCCGTGGTCGGCCGATGAGAGCGCCGTCCACGGGAACGCCCGTCCCTCCCGGTGCCAGGTCGCCGGGAGGGACGGGACCCCAGCTGCAGGTCCGAACGCCCGACCGGAACGGAGACCGACGATGACCGAACCACGAGGCGCCCTGGCGGTCGCCATGGTGGGCCACTCCTTCATGGGGAGGTCCCACTCCCAGGCCTGGCGCACCGCGCCCCGGTTCTTCGACCTGCCCCTCCACCCGGTCATGAAGGTCGTGGTGGGCCGCGACGCCGGCCGTGCCGCCGCTGCCGCCGACGCGCTCGGATGGCAGGAGAGCTCGGCCGACTGGCAGGCGACGATCGCCCGCGACGACGTCGACCTCGTCGACATCTGCACGCCCGGAGACAGTCATGCCGAGATCGCCGTGGCGGCGCTGCGAGCGGGGAAGCACGTCCTGTGCGAGAAGCCGCTCGCCAACACGGTGGCCGAGGCGCAGGAGATGGCGGCCGCAGCCCGGGCCGCCCGCGCCGACGGCGTGGTGGCGATGGTGGGGTTCACCTACCGGCGCGTCCCCGCCGTGGCGCTCGCCCGCGAGCTCGTCGCGGAGGGGCGGATCGGCCAGGTCCGGCACGTCCGGGCGCAGTACCTCCAGGACTGGATAGCGGACCCGGAGGCGCCGCTCTCGTGGCGGCTCGACAAGGCCAAGGCGGGTTCGGGGGCGCTCGGCGACATCGGGGCGCACATCGTCGACCTCACCCAGTTCATCACCGGCCACCGGCTCACCAGTGTCGTGGGCGAGATGGAGACGTTCGTGAAGGAGCGCCCGGTCGCCACCGAGCACGCCGGGCTCTCGGGGTCCGCCGGGACCGAGCGCGGACCGGTGACCGTCGATGACGCCGCTGCCTTCCTCGGCCACTTCGGCGACGGCGCCCTCGGCGTCTTCGAGGCGACCCGCTTCGCGTCGGGCCGCAAGAACGCCATCCGCATCGAGGTCAACGGCTCGAAGGGTTCACTCGCGTTCGACTTCGAGGACATGAACGTCCTCGAGCTCTTCGACGCCACCGAGCCCGCGCGCACCGCCGGCTTCCGTCGCATCCTGGCCACCGAGGCCGACCATCCGTACGTGGCTGCGTGGTGGCCACCCGGCCATGGGCTCGGCTACGAGCACGGCTTCACCCACCAGGTCGTCGACCTCGTCTCCGCCGTCGCGGCGGGGGAGGACGCTCGGCCGACCTTCGACGACGGCCTGCAGGTCCAGCGTGTGCTGGACGCGGTCGAGACCAGCACACATACCCGCACCTGGCAGGAGATCCCCGCATGAGCAGCTACACACCGCGCCCGGAGGACAAGTTCTCGTTCGGCCTCTGGACCGTCGGGTGGCGGGGGGTCGATGTGTTCGGTCCGGCGAGCCGGAGCCTGCTCGACCCGATCGAGGCCACGTACAAGCTCGCCGAGCTCGGGGCGGCAGCGGTGAGCTTCCACGACGACGACCTGCTCCCCGACGAGTCGACGCGCCAGGAGACGCTCGACCGGTTCACCAAGGCGTTGGCCGAGACGGGCCTCCGGGCGGAGATGCTGACGACCAACACCTTCGGCCACCCGGTGTTCAAGGAGGGCGCCCTCACCGCGAACGACCGCGGCGTGCGTCGGTACGCCCTCGCGAAGGTGCTGCGCAACATCGACCTCGCCGCCGAGCTCGGTGCCGACACCTTCGTCATGTGGGGGGGCCGCGAGGGTTCGGAGCACGGGGGAGCCAAGGACGTGAGGGCGGCCCTCGACCGGATGGTCGAGGGCATCGACACCGTGTGCCAGTACGTCATCGACCAGGGCTACTCCCTGCGGTTGGCCATCGAGCCCAAGCCCAACGAGCCGCGCGGTGACATCCTCCTCCCGACCATCGGGCACGCGCTCGCCCTCATCGGCGAGCTCGAGCACCCGGAGATGGTGGGGCTCAACCCCGAGGTGGGGCACGAGGAGATGGCGGGCCTCAACTTCGCCCACGGGATCACCCAGGCGCTCTGGCACGGGAAGCTCTTCCACATCGACCTCAACGGTCAGCACGGACCGCGCTTCGACCAGGACTTGCGCTTCGGGGCCGGCAACCTGCGCGGTGCCTTCTGGGCCGTCGACGCAATGCTCGGCAGCGGCACCGACCTCAGCTACGACGGCTACGTCCACTTCGACTACAAGCCACCGCGCGCCGAGGCCATTGACGGGGTCTGGCAGTCCGCGCGGGCATGCATGCGTAACTACCTCATCCTCCGCGAGAAGGTCCAGGCCTTCCGCGCCGACCCCGAGGTCCGCGACGCGCTCGCGGCGGCGAAGGTCGCCGAGCTCTCGGAGCCGACTCTCGGCGCAGGGGAGTCGCTCGATGACCTGCGGGCGGAGCAACACGACCTCGACGCGCTCGGTGAGCGCTCGGTGGCCATCGAGGCCCTCGACCAGCTCGCGATGGAGCATCTCCTCGGCGTGCGCTGAGGTGGTGGACCACGCCGACAGACCCCCTGACACACGGACGACACCCGGCTCCCGACGGGGCCACGAGAGAAGAGGAACGTGGACATGGCACGACCGATCACGCTGTTCACCGGCCAGTGGGCCGACCTGCCGTTCGAGGAGGTCGCTCGCCTCGCCTCGGAGTGGGGCTACGACGGGCTGGAGATCGCCTGCTGGGGTGACCACCTCGACCCGTGGCAGGCCGCAGAGGACGACTCCTACGTGCAGGGCAAGCTCGACCTGCTCGAGAAGTACGGCCTGAAGGTCTGGACCATCTCGAACCACCTCAAAGGCCAGGCCGTCTGCGACGACCCCATCGACGCCAGGCACGAGGCGATCCTCTCGCCGCGGGTCTGGGGCGACGGCGACCCCGAGGGAGTACGCCAGCGGGCCGCGGAGGAGATGAAGATGACCGCCCGGGCCGCCCAGCGGCTCGGGGTGAAGACGGTCGTGGGCTTCACCGGCTCGGCCATCTGGAAGTACGTGGCGATGTTCCCGCCGGCCTCCCAGGAGATGGTCGACGCCGGGTACCGGGACTTCGCGGACCGGTGGAACCCGATCCTCGACGTGTTCGACGAGTGCGGGGTGCGGTTCGCCCACGAGGTGCACCCGAGCGAGATCGCCTACGACTACTGGACGACGGTGCGAACGCTGGAGGCGATCGGCCACCGCGAGGCGTTCGGTCTCAACTGGGACCCGAGCCACTTCGTGTGGCAGGACCTCGACTCGGTGGGCTTCATCTGGGACTTCAAGGACCGGATCTACCACGTGGACTGCAAGGACGCCAAGAAGCAGGTCGGCAACGGCCGCAACGGGCGACTGGGCTCGCACCTGCCGTGGGCGGACCCGCGCCGCGGGTGGGACTTCGTCTCCACCGGGCACGGCGACGTGCCGTGGGAGGCATCCTTCCGGATGCTCAACACCATCGGCTACGACGGGCCGATCTCGGTGGAGTGGGAGGACGCCGGCATGGACCGCCTCGTCGGCGCCCCCGAGGCGCTGGAGTTCGTCCGTCGCCTGGCCTTCGACGCGCCGGAGGCGGCCTTCGACGCCGCCTTCTCCAGCAGCAGGGACTGACCCGGCGGCGGGCCCGGCATACCTCTGGACCCCCGTCCGGGAGATCGTCGAGCAGGCCGTGGCCTCGGTCGAGCGCTTGAGCCGCCACGGCGACACCTACGACCAGACGTTCGTGAGGCTCGAGCTCCTCGTCCGCCGACCGGATGTCTCCGACGCCGAGCCCACCGACACCAGCGGGTAAGGAACCGGTTGCAGCCGTGCCGGCGACCTGCTCCGCCGGCACCAGTCGCTGCACGAAGCACCGGGCGACGCCCACCACCGCCAAGCCGCTCGGCGCTGCCCGAACGACAAACCGCTTCTGGTACCCCTAGCCGCAGAACTGTTGCTACCAGCCGGCCTCCAAGTGAACCGCCGCCTGTCGACCTGATCGATGTAGCAGGGAGCCGAGTGTCAGCCAACCGAGGGTGCGTCGTGAGGCGTGCAGTCCCGGATCGTGATCGGCGACGCCACGCTGGCGCTCCTTCAGACGTGGTTCGCCGTTGTGTCGGTCTTGGTTGAGCCATGGCGAGATGAGCCTCGAGTCAAAGCGCCGACGGCGGACCTATTGCGCAGTCCGTTCCACTCGGGGCCTGGCTACGCGACGATGGCTGTATGAACGAGCCCACATTCCGCACGATCTTCGAGCCGTTCCGGATTCATTCGGTGGAGCCGTTGCGGATGAGCACGCGCGCCCAGCGTCGCGAGTACCTAAGAGAAGCCGCCTTCAACCTTTTCCAGGTACGCGCCGAGCATGTCCTGGTCGACCTGCTCACTGACTCGGGCACCGGTGCCATGAGCAGGGACCAGTGGGCGGCGATCCAGCACGGTGACGAGTCGTATGCCGGTTCCCCGTCGTACTACATCTTCGCCGACGCGGTTCGCGAACTGTTCCCTTTCGAGCACGTCATCCCGGTCCACCAGGGCCGGGCAGCGGAGAAGATCCTCTTCTCGGTCATCGGTGGGCCGGGCAAGGTGGTCCCGAACAACACCCACTTCGACACGACGCGGGCGAATGTCGAGGCGACCGGTGCCCTGGCCACTGACCTCCCCATCCCCGAGGGCCTCGCTCTCTCCTCCCAGCACCCGTTCAAGGGGAACATGGACCTGGCGGCCCTCGAGGACCTGCTGGCGAGCCGAGCCGACGACGTGCCGTGCGTCTTCGTCACGATCACGAACAACAGCGGCGGCGGGCAGCCCGTCTCACTGGCCAACCTGCGGGGCGTCCGCGAGATCTGTGACCGTTACGGCAAGCCGTTCTTCCTCGACGCGTGCCGGTTCGCCGAGAACGCCTGGTTCATCCGCGAACGCGAGGAGGGCCAGGGCGAGCGAGAGGTCGCCGACATCGTGCGCGACATGGCCGCCTTGGCGGACGGGATGACCATGAGTGCCAAGAAGGACCCCATGGGCAACATCGGTGGCTGGCTCGCCATGGACGACGACGACCTCGCCACCGCCTGCCGCAACACGCTGATCCTCACCGAGGGCTTCCCGACCTACGGCGGCCTAGCGGGGCGCGACCTGGAGGCGCTGGCCCAGGGACTCAAGGAGGTCGTGCACCACGACTACCTGCGGTACCGGATCCAGTCGACCGCCTACCTGGGGGCGGCACTTCAGAAGCGGGGCATCCCGGTGCTCAGCCCCTTCGGTGGGCATGCCGTCTACATCGACGCGCGTGCGCTGGCCTCTCACCTGGACCCGTTGGAGTACCCCGGGCAGTCGGTAGCCGTCGCACTCTACGAGACGGGCGGGATCCGCTCGTGCGAAATCGGCACGGTGATGTTCGGCAGGCAACCGGATGGCACGGAGGTGCCGGCCGCCATGGACCTGGTCCGGCTGGCGATTCCGCGGCGTACCTATACACAGAGTCACATCGACTACGTGATCGAGGTCTGCGAGGAGGTGGCCGCGAAGGCCGACGCACTGCCGGGATACCGGATCGTGGTGGAGCCGAACACGTTGAGGCACTTCACCTCCTCCTTCGAACCACTCGTCTAGCGAGCGCGGGCCTCGACCGCGTCTCGGCAGGAAGGCCACGCGAGCGCCCTTCTTGCGACCCCGCATTCGACGTGACTGCTCGTCCACCTTCTCGGATGGGTGCTTGGAGGTTCGGTCTGACCGCAGTGATCGGGAAGCATGGGCATTCCGCCACGAGGCCCTGGACATGGTGGTTCGTCGGCCTCTGAGCCGGCCCCCCGACGGCATGCCCGCACCGCTCACCTCTGCGGCACACCTGCGCCAAGATCAATTCGATGTCAGGGGCCGAGCGAGCAACGGCAATCCGACACGAGCTGGCGCCGGACCTCCTGCCCCTCCCAAGGTCCGTCCCCGTCACACCACGCGTGCGTTGTGATGGCGGAGGCACATCTGGGGCTGGCGCCGCCTGTCGGCCGCATGTCGTTCGCGGGTTCGGATGACGTCGAGGGGTTGCGCTGCGTTCGAGATGGCGTGCTGGGCTGCTACACCGACTGGAAGATCGACTACTCCCCATCACAACACCTGCTCGAGCGCTTGTAGCCGGCCTTCACATCCACGCCGGGCGACGTGCAGGTAGGGCGCGTCCTTGGGCCGCCTGAGACCTGAGGCGAGCTCGCCAGCGGGTCCGCGACGCGGTCGGGGCCGTGGCGAGCCTCAAGCAGGTGGGCATCGTGGGGGAGCCGTCAGCTACAGGCGATCCAAGGCTTGGCTGTTCAGTCGCTGCCGGCCGTGATGCTCGACCGGTGCCATGGCGCCGCAGAATCAGGTGTGCCACACCCGGTTGAGCTGCGCGCTGTAGTACGGGACGTTCAGCGCAAGAACAATCGACCCCAGGAGTCCTAGAAGGCCAGACGCCTCGGATGCCCCTCCGGAGGTGGCTTGTGCCTGTCGAATTCGGTTGCCCGTGTTGTACATGCTGATCAGCCCGACGACGGGGATGAACAGCGACAGGACGGCCAGGCCGGGCTTGACCTCCACCGAGGGATCGTAGTCGCGCAGTTCCCGGTTGATGTTGTGGTACCAGAACAGGTAGTAGATGCCGAAGGTCGGGATCAGGAGCAACCATCCTCCGATCGGGCTGCGGGTCTTGCCCTGGGGGCCGGTTCCAGTGGCACCACGCCCGTCCGGCGGTGCAGGAGCAGCAGGAGTCGGGACCAGTGCAGCGGCATCCGCAGAAGCAAGGAGCCCGTCGGCGGCCGGCGTCGACAAGTCGTCGGGTTCAGGTGCGGCAGCGGTTGCCGCAGTCGTCGGAACGTCGGTCGCGTGGTTGGGTGCCGACGCTGAATGCTCCGACGTGGCGCCCTGAGGAACGCTGGTGCTGTCCTGTGTCATCGTGGCTCGCTTCCACTAGTGGGTTGACCGGACCCTCGCGCGTCGTGGGGCCAGGCGTTGAAACTCAGAGGTGGCGGCGGCCGGCAGGCTCCCATCCTGCTGGCCGAATCGCGCCGGTGTGCAGCGTAGCGGTCCCGTGATCGTGGTGGGCGTCGATTCGGGCAAGCACGTCCAGACTGCGGGACTCCCGGCCACCCCCACGAAGCGCTCGCACATCAAGAAGCCCGGGCAGCGCACCGCCAGTGGCATCTGCGGATGTCTCGCACGTGGCCTCGGGCTCTGCGTCGCTAGGCGTCAAGTCCACGACTGGGGTGCGAATCGATGTCGAAGGCCCCCTCACCCGAGACGACGTCGAGGAACTGCCGGCAACCGGGATCCCGTGGCGCGTCCAGCGGTGTCATGGCGGCGGGCTCCCACCCGAGTCGGGAACTGGCCAGGGCGGCCCCACCCCCTGCTCGCTGCTGCCCAGGCGCGTTCGCATCATGCAGTTCCGCCGTGGTGGTACCCACCGGCGCCCCGTCACTGGAATGTAGAACGCTCATCATTTCCTCCTCTCGCTGAGGTCACGGCTCCTTGGTGGAGCCGAAGCGTCCGGCCGAGAGGGATCAAGGCCGCACGTGGCCTCACCTCAAACATCGCGCCGCGCCAGCCAGCCGCACGCTGGGTGACCGCGAATTCACATCGTCTGGGGTGCGGGGCCGGCTGAGGCCGCCGCAAACTGCTCGAGACCGGGCACCGACAGGCGCAAGTGGAGCCGGCGGTCCTTGGCTGTCGGCAACGCGCGAGCGTCGAGCAACGTACGCTCATCGGATGTGACCTTTGCCGCTGCCGTTGCCGCCTGCACGCTCCTAGGGGCGCTGGCGGTGTTCCAGGCGCTGCTGGCTTGCGGAGTGCCGCTCGGGAGGTTCGCCTGGGGTGGTCAGCACGAAGTGCTGCCGACGCCGTTGCGGGTAGGCAGCGCGGCCTCGATGGTCGTCTACGTCGCGGTCGGCTGGCTGATACTCGCCCGCGCCGGGCAGGACGGAGACGGGGACCACGGCATCCTGGGCATCGCCATGTGGGTGATTGCCGGCTTTCTCCTTCTCGGTTCTGCCGGCAACCTGGCGTCCAGGAGCCGCTCGGAGCGACTGGTGATGACTCCCGTCGCGTTGGTGCTCTGCGCACTGACCGTCGTCGTCGCTGTCCAGGGCTGATCGGACCCAGCCAGGGGGCGTGACCCGGCGACGGGGCCATCTCGGTCGCGTTCGCGGGCGGCCTCGCGTCGGGGCGGCCCGCCGCGGGAATCCCTGCCCGGCATGGACGACCGCTCGCGCGCATCTCGGGGCTGACGGCAGCGCAATCGACCCGGGCGCGGACATGCCCCCGCGCCCGGCCGCTGGTCGACTGGTCAGTGGTACATGTGCATGGCGGCGCCCTCGGCTCGCACTGCTGGCATCCGCAGGTACGCGCAGACGGCCAACGCGGGGGCCAGGTGGCGTCGGCGACCGGGATCGCGCCGCACGGAGCGAGCCGACCGAGGGCTCAGCCGACGTCGAGCCGGGCAAGCTCGGTGCGTGAGCTGACTCCGGCCTTGGCGAACACGTTCCGCAGGTGGAAGGCCACCGTGCGCGGCGACACCCAGCACTGGGCCGCCACGTCCTTGTTCGACAGCCCGGTGCTGACCAGCTGGGCGACCTTGCGCTCCATCGGTGTGAGGTCGAGCAGCGTGGACGGGTCTCGCTTGCGGGCCGTCTCCCCCGAGGCCCGCAGCTCCTGAGTGCTTCGGGCCATCAGGGGGGAGGCGCCCAGGTCCGTGAACGTCTCCAACGCCGAGCGCAGGTGGCCGCGGGCGTCCGCTCGGTGGTTGGCGCGGCGCAAGAACTCTCCGTACGCGAGGCGGACCCGCGCCAGGTCGAAGGGGCGCGAGGCCAGCGCGAAGTGCCTCAGCGCGCTCTCGAACGACTCCACGGCCTCTGCGGGATCTGCCGCCGTGAGCGCGCGTCCCAGGTGGATGTCGGCCAGGGCCCACGAGCGGTTCGCCGTCATCGCGAACGGGGTCAGCTCGGCCACCCAGGCCAGGGCCTGGTCGCGGGCGCCGGCGCGCACGGCCGCCTCGAGGCGGTCCACGGTGGCCATCCGTTGCAGTGCGGGCACGCGGAACGCGCCCAAGTGGTGCAGGGCTGCGGGCGCGTCCCCGGCGGCGGCGGCCCGGGCGCCCTTGGCCCAGCGGGTCAGATCGTGGACCGGGTCGGTGAGGATGCCCAGCGGGTGCTGCGCGACGACCTTCTCGACCTCGGCCAGGTGGTGGTCGTAGTCGTCGCTGCCGGTCAGCGCCGCCAGCAGGGCGAGCCATGCCAGGGGGGCGGCAGCGAGGGTGGGCTGTCCGACGCTGCGCGCCAGGGTCAGCGCCTCGTCCACCGAGCTGCGGACCGCCGTCCACGGGGCGGCGGGGAGCTGTGCGAACGCGAGCCGTTCCAACCCGTAGATGACCACCATGCCGGCCCCGAGCTCGCGTGCGGCGGACACCATGGCGGAGTAGTAGAACCGGGCACCGTCGTCGTGACCGAGGTCGAGCGCTGCGTTGCCGAGGTTGCCCATCACATCCAGGTCCTCCACCTCGCGCCCCGCATGCAGGGCCCGCTCGAGCGTGGCCGTCGCGCGAGCCCAATCGTGCTCGGCAGAGGCGGTGAGGGTGCCGAGGAGGAGCCGCAGGCAGGCCGTGCGGGCCGTATCGGTATCGGTCGGCTCCAGCAGGTTCGCCAGCACCTCGTCGGGAAGGCCGGCTCCGCTGTCGCCGCCGAAGGTGCGGGTCAGCGCGGCTGCCGACGCCATCTCCAGGGCCCGACCGTGGTCCAGGCCCGCCACCGCACGTGCCCCCGTGGTGAAGATGCGGTGTGCGTCGGCCGCGGAGCCGACGTAGATCTCGATCCGGGCTCGGAGCCGGTCGACGTCCGCCCGGAGCAGCGGGTCCGAGGCAAGCTCGCGGGCCGACGTGGCCAGCGCCCGGGCCCGGACGGCCTGCCCGGCGGCCCAGGCGGTGCGGGCGGCACCGAACAGCCGAGACGCGCGTGCCGCCTCGTCCACCGTCAGGGCCGCCGCGCGCTCGAACGCAACCGACGCCGCGACGTGGCCGCCACGATGCTCGGCCCGGAGCGCGACCTGGCGCAGGGCGTCGGCAACCTCGGCGTCGGGGCCGTCGGCCGCCGAGGCGCGGTGCCACGTCGCCCGGTCTGGGTCGTCCGGAGCGACAACGTCCGCCAGCACCCGGTGCACCTGCCTCCGCTCGAAGCTGGTGGCTGCCTGGTACACCGCCGAGCGAACCAACGGGTGACGGACCGCGACGACGTCACCAGTGACGGTGAGCAGACCGGCGCGTTCGGCGTCCTCCCACCCACGGGGGTCGACGCCCGAGGCGTCGGCTGCCTGACGGACGACGTCGACGCGTCCGGTGGAGTCCGTGGCCGCGACGAGCAGCAAGGTCTGCACCGCCTCGCTGAGCCGGCGGCACCGGTCCAGGAAGGCGCGCTCCACGCCCGCGGTCAGGGTCAGCTGATGCGGCATCGGCGCCCTTCCGTGCAGCTGGTCGGGGCTCAGACCGGTGGGCAGCTCCAGCAGCGCAAGCGGGTTCCCACCGGTCTCGAAGACCAGGCGGTCGGCCACGTCGCGGGGCAGCGGGGTGTCGCTGAGCTCGTCCAGCAGCTGCCGAGCACTCTCCTCGCTCAGACCGCCGACCCGGAGCACGGGAAGCCCCTCAGCCACGAACCCAGCCGCGCCCACATCCTCGGCACGGGCCGCAAAGACCACGGCGACCGGATCGGCGGAGAGCTGCCGGGCCGCGAAGAGCAACGCATCCGCGGAGGCGGAGTCCAGCCATTGCGCGTCGTCCACCACGCAGAGCACAGGAGCGCCGTGAGCGGCCGCCTCGGTCAGCAACGACAGGGTCGCGACCCCGACCAGGAACGGCTCGACGGTGGGGCCGTCCTCGAGACCGAAGGCGACCCGCAGCGCCCGTGCCTGGGGAGGCGGCAGCAGGTCGAGGTGTGCGACCGGGCGAAGCAGCCGGTGCAGGGCGGCGAACGGCATGGGCGACTCGGACTCCACACCGGCGGCGCCCAGCACGCGCGCGCCCCCGGCAACGTCCTGCAAGGCCACCAGGTCACGCAACAGGGCGGTCTTGCCCACCCCGGGCTCACCGACGACGACGAGGACGTCAGCACTTCCGGCCCGTGCGTGGTCGATCATGGCGGCAAGGAGCGCGCCTTCTACCTCGCGGCCGTGAAGCACGAGCCACCGTACCGCTCCCCTCCAACCTGCCGCCCCAAAGCAGTGCCTCAGATCGCCTCGGCACAGACGTGGCGGGTCGCGCAGGTGCATGCTGCGGGGACGAGCGACGACGACCTGGTGGTGGTCGGCTGCACTGGTTGGGTCCAGGGCTCGCCGACGGGTGCTCGCGCTCGCACCGGGAGCGAACCCCGAGGAGCTCGCCGGCGAACGACCCTGCTCGAAGGAGGCTCAGGAGCTCATTCGTCGAAGGGCGCCAAGGCGATGGCCCCGTGAAGGCGCCGTACCGGCGCAGCAGCCTGGCCCGGCCTCGGCGTCGACCTCGACTGCTCCAGCCCCCCTAGGGCCGAGCCCCGTGACGAAATCCCGGCCAATCGACCGGGGCGACGCACCGCGTCCCCGAGGACCGTGGCTGCTCCACCCACTCCTCCTCACCACACCTCAGGAGCCCGCCGTGACCGCACCAACCCGCACCAACGAGAACCCCGCCGCCGCTTCGCCCACGGCCGCGCCACCCGAGGGCTGGGCGCCCCGACGCCGCGCCCCCCTGGCCCTCGTTGTCGTCGGATCTGCGGTCGCAGGGTTCCTGGCCGCTGCCGCCCTCGTCGCCGCACCCCTCCTGCCTGCCACCGAAAGTGCGCTGACCGGGGCGGTCCTGTGCGGCTTCGCGCTCGGCTGGGCCGCACTGGTCGGACTCTCGTCACGGTTCACGGACCAGCCGCAGCGATGGGCGACGGTCCCGGCCGTGCTGCTGGGCGCAGGCGGCATCGCCCTGCTGGCGCTCGGGTCCTCAGCCCACCCGGTGGTCGACTGGGTCTGGCCGCCGGTGCTGATCGGACTCGCCCTGTGGATGGCCGCGCGAGTCCGTCGCGACCTGGGCAGCAGGTCCGCGCGCTGGCTCCTCTACCCGGTCGTCGGCGCCATGGGCGTCGCCGCCGTGGGCGGCGCCTACCAGACCGTCGGCAGTGCCGCCGACTCGTGGTCGATTGCGATGCCGGGCCGGCTGGTGGACGTCGGCGGGCACCGCCTTCACCTCAGCTGCACCGGATCCGGCAGCCCGGCCGTCGTCGTCGAGGCCGGAGGCGGCGAGATGGCCGCCAACCTGGGCTGGATCACAACAGCCGTTGCCCACGACACCACGATCTGCGTCTACGATCGCGCCGGCCGGGGCTGGAGCGAGGATGCCGACACCCCTCAGGACGCCGTCGCGATCTCCACCGACCTGCACACCCTGCTCCACCGCGCCGACGTGTCCGGCCCCTACGTCATCGCCGGCCACTCATTCGGTGGGCTCTACGCGCTGACCTTCGCGGCCCGACACCCGGACGAGGTCGCCGGCATGGTCCTCATCGACTCCACCGCCCCCCACTACGACGGCGCCGACGACGTGCCGAACGCGGCCGGCTCGGAGTCGTACGACGTCGTGCGCCGGTTCGCAGCTCTGAACTCCTCGGCGGCCCGGATCGGCGCAGGCCGGCTGTACGCCATGCTTGCCCCTGTCGACCTCCCGCCAGCAGAGCGCAACCAGCTGCGAGTCGGAACCGCGATGCCGGGGACGATGCGCAGCACCATCGAGGAGTACCTGCGGGCCAACGACTCGATGCAGGAGGCGGCCTCCCTGCGCGACTTCGGCGACAAGCCGCTCGTGGTGCTCAGCGCCGGCCTGGGCAGCGACGCCGACTGGCCGCAGAAGCAGCAGCGACTGGCCGCCCTCTCATCCGACAGCGTGCACCGTGTCGTCGAGGGTGCCAGTCACGAGGCCCTGGTCGGCGACCCGATGCATGCCGCCACCACGAGCCGGGCCATCCTCGAGGTCGTCGGCTCGGTGCGAACGGGCCGGCCGCTGTCGCGGTAACCGCCGGTCGGGGACCGGCCGTGGTGCCGGGCCAGCTCCGCGCCACCGGGCGATCGTCCGCTCCATCGGTCTCCCGTCCGCAGGCCACGTGCTTCGGCTCCCGGCGGCCCGTCCGAACTCTGCGCGCAGGGGCGGACGAAGGGGTGGTAGGGCGCAGGTACACCACTCGGTGCCACCCGGACCTGGGTCCTATCGCCGCCTGTCGACCTACCGGATAACAAGCATAGGAAGACGTTGAGCGTCTTCCTATCAGCGTGAGGTGTTCAGCGCGCGTTTCGTTCGCTACAGCGGGTGCTTGTCGCCGGGGCGAGGTCCTCCCTCGCCCGGCGTAGTACTCCGTCCACGCGTGGGCCGCGGCCTCCTTGTCCCTCGCCATCGCCGCGTAGAACTCAGCGTCCCCGGCGAGTAGGGCTGCCTGCGCAGGCGAGAACGGACGGGCTTGCCCACCTGCGTATGGAGCCGGGACCTCGCCCACCTCCTGGAACCGCTCGTCACCCAGGTACTCGTCGATCACGACCGCCTCCAACGCTTGTGCCGCCCGTGTTGACTCATCCCCGTCGAGGATCGGTCGAGCAGTGACAAGAAGTCGCTCGTGGTCCACGTCACGGACGGTAGCGACGCCCCCATTTCGATAGCCCGCTCATCGGCATGTGGTGCAGTTCGCACCTGCGTCACCTCTTGGGGGTTGCAGCGGGCTCGTCCGATGGCACCGAGTCGGCGCAGGTCGGGACTAACGCCAACCGGAGACCTGTTCGCATGACTGGAGAACCGGGCCGACCTACCCGGCCCCAGCCGATGGTTCAGTCGAAAGGATCGTGTGGTGGCCGCGAAGAGTGCTGTGAGTGAGACTGTCCGCGCTGCTCTCAACCAGAGTCAGGTCATCGACCTGACGACCAAGGGCCGGAAGACGGGCCAGCCGCGGCGCATCGAGATATTCCTGCACCACGACGACGGGCAGCTCTTCATCAGCGGAATGCCTCGCGCTGAGCGTACGCGTGACTGGATCTACAACGTCGCCGCCGACCCGCAGGTTGTCGTGCACTTGAAGCAGTCCGTGGTCGCCGATGTGCCAGCGACAGCGCGAGTCGTCGAAGACCCGGACGAACGCCGGCCGCTCATCGAGATGGCCGCCAGGCGTTGGCGTCGCACGGACATCGAGAACATGCTGCTGCACAGCCCGCTCATCGTGCTGACCGTCGACGACACCTCCACCTCTCCGCGCGAAGGCTGAGTCACTACGCCGCCTCAGCCCCGGCTGTTGCTGGTGCTCTGGCTGGGGCGCCCGACGGCGTGCCGAAACGTGTCGGCTGCGGCGCCTCTTGGCCACGTGATGACCCTGATACGTGCGTGGGGTCACGACCCAAGGCGCCGGCTCGGACGGTTAGAGGGTCAGGGGCCTGACCGGGGACATGAGCAGGCTCGGATCGTTGCGCCAGTCGACACCTGGCACGTCGATGTACAGCTCGATCTCGTTGCCGTCGGGGTCGGAAATGTAGAGGCTGTGGGTCACGGTGTGATCGCTCGCACCGAGGACGGGCACCCCATGAGCACGCAGCGACGCCAGCGCCTCGCGTAGGTCGTCGTCGCTGTCGCCAACCTTCAACCCGAAGTGGTACAGCCCGAGACGACGGCCTGCGGGCATCGGCGCCGCGTCCTCGCCCACCTCGATGAGCAGCAACTCGTGATGCGTGCGACCCGACGGCGCGCTGAAGGCCACAGCGGGGGATGCGAGCACATCGTCGGGGTCCTGCAGCGAACGCCAGCCGAGCACGTCGCGGTAGAAGTGCGCCGACCGCTCAAGGTTTCGCACGTACAGCACGAGATGACCGAGTTCCCGGACCTCCATGCACTGGCACCTCTTCCTTGGCTCACCGGTCGACCTGCCGACCTGGCACCCGCCATGACTACCACCGACCCATCGGGACGGGATAGGGGTACTCCCCCGAATCTGACGCCGCGCACACGAATTCGACAGCTGGACTCCGGCCACGAACGCCTTGGGCCACGCCTCCGGCTCGACCACGGTGACCGACCATCGCCTCGCGGCTAGACACGACCGGTCGCCGGCTCAGATCTCGACCAAGGTGCTCCGCAGCATGTCGTCGTGCCTCAAGGTGCCGTCAGGGTTGTGGAGCTCGAGGGAGAAGAACTGGTACCTGTAGGTGGTTCCATCAGGGCCCGTGAGTTTTGCGGTGCCGTTCCATTGTGCGCCGATTGCTCCGTGTTCGATGAAGTCGAAGAGGTGGTCGATGGCGACCATGTGCGTCGTGCCGATGGCGATCGGGGCTTTCGCTGGCGTCGGTGTCCGCACACGCGTCCTCGGGTACGGCCCCCTCGTCCAGGCGCCACAGCTGGAGGTACAGGTCATCGATGGCCACGGCGCCGATCCCCGCCGTCACCGCGCTCGTGCACCCAGCCGGGCGACAGGGGGTCCTTCAGGGGCGGTGGCCCTTGGGCTCCTGCGTCGACCCAGGCGCAGATGTCTGCGCGGGAGATATTGAGGAAGCCGATCAGGTTGTTGTCGATGTCGGGATAGATCCATGCGAGCGTGGCGATTTCCTCGGCTCGTGGAGGGATCGCTGCAGCGGGTGTCGCGACTATTCCCGCGGCCAGCCCAGGGGGAACGGGAGGGCGAGGGCAGCGGCCCTCGAGGTCAGCCGGTACATGGGTGCTCCTTTTCGGTTGCGGGCAGGCAACCGGATGACGCCTTCGCGCCGCGGCCCGGAACAGAAGGAGAGCGGCCGGCAACGCGGTCCGGATACACCGATGGCCCTTCCCGATCCCGAAGGTAGTACGCGGTCTCAGTGGCCTACATCCGTAGAACTGCCCATTTCCCACGTCCCTGTAGCGCCTATTTCAACGGCATGTCGACCGCCCTGATCGCGGCAACTCCGGTAAACGCCTCACGCCGATGAGCGGACGTCCAGGGGGCCCGCTACGGACTCGTCCTGATGCTCAGCGATCATGACCTCATGGAGGACCAGGTGGCGCCGCTGGCGGCCGAGGGTGAGGCGAAGGTCATCACGCTCTGCGGCTCGGCCACGTTTGAGGCTGAGTACGCGGAGGTCAACCGGCGGCTCACTATGGAAGGTTGCGTCGTGATCAGCCTCGGAGTGTTCAGCCTCCCCGATCTGCCCGACCACGACTGGACGGCCGACAACTCGCATCTGAAGGGGCGGCTGGGCGGCGTGCACTTCCAGAAGATCCGCATGGCTGACGAGGTGTACATCGTGGATCCGGGCGGCTACGTGGGTGAGTCAACCCGACGGGAGATTGCCTACGCGGAGTCGCTCGGCAAGCCCGCGGCATCTGAGTCGCGAGGGCCTGGCTCGAACGGGAGACGGCCCCAAGGGTGAGTCCGACCGGTCGGTCCGCTCAGCGGAACGACAGGACGATCCGTCTGCATCCTTCCGCCGCGCGCGGACGACGGGCTCGACGTCCCCGGTGCTGCCCGTCAACGCGGAAGGCTGGGCGAACAGCCGTTTGCTGCGAGGCGATGGGCGTGCGGCCGCCTCTACAGTTGGGGCGCATGAGCATCCGGGTCGGATTCCTCCGCGCCGTGAACCTCGGGCGCCGGCGGGTGCCCATGAGCCGCCTGGTGGCGGTCTGCGAGGGCCTCGGTTACGCCGACGTGTGGACCTTCGTCAACAGTGGCAACGTCGTGTTCGACACAACCGGACCGCGCGCCTCGGTGGAAGCCGCGATGGAGAAGGCACTGGAGGACGAGTTCGGCTTCGAGTGCACGACCTTCGTCCGGACGGGGAAGCAACTGAAGCGGGCCCTGGAGGCCGACCCCTTCACGCTCGCAGCCGGCGACACGCACTTCGTGACGTTCTTGAAGAAGGCACCGACCGCTGGCGATGCCAGGCGTCTGGAAGGACTGTCGAACGATGTCGACACCCTCATCGTCCACGGCGCCGATGTGCACTGGCGGATGCGCGGCAAGTCCACCGACTCCAGATTGTCCAAGCGTGACTGGGAGAAGATCCTGGGCCCGCTGAGCAGTACCAGTCGCAACGTCACCATGCTGACGAGGATGGTGACGAAGATCGACGCCGCATAGGTGCCGCATGTCTGTCGGATCGACGACCGGGTCGCGACAGCCAACCCCACCGGCCGGAAGCTCCACCGGTGCCCTCGCCCCCTGTTCGGGCGGGTCCCGGATTGCCGGTACACGAACTGCCCAGAAGCAGGGCCCCACGACGACATCGACGTGACCTACGGCATCACACCCGACCGTCGGGATTCATCGGTTGATCCGAGGGAGTCCCGACGGCGTGGTGGGCTTCAGGTCATCTCGATGCCTACCGGCCGGCCCTCGGTGGGGCGACGGGGTCACCAGGGTCGTCGAGAGCCGTCACCAGGTGAGCTCGATCTCGATCTCCCGATCCTCGTCACCGATCTCGATCTCGAGCTTGAAGTCCACCTCGTCGGGCAGGTGCACCGTGAAGCGCAGGTCGCCGCGCTCGAACTCCACCTCGTTGTTGCTGGCGAGGGCATCTGCCAGGGCGTGGAGGCGGGCAGCGGCCTCCTCTCGGCGTAGCCGTCGCTTCTCCTGGAGCTCGAGCAGGCTCATCGCTGGTCTCCTTCTTCGGGGGTGCAGTCATGGCGACGGGGCGCTCGATGTCGCGACCGGCGTCACCGGACCACACAACCATCCTTGACCGCTCCACGCATCACCCCCACCGGGGGAGGCGATCGAGTCGGGCCGCGACCTGGCAGCGCCCGAGGCGGGATGTCTGCTTATCCGTCTCGTCGTCCACCCACCACCCGACGTGGTCCGGACCACCGGCACGGCCGTGGGCGATCGAGGAACGCATCGTGCAAGCGGGCAACACCGTCGTTCCGGCGCTCCTGGTGGTCGAGTCGCTCGGGTTCGCCGTCGAGGTGAGCGGAGGGGCCGACATCCGCTCATCGGCATTATGTTGGTGCGGTTCGCACCTGCGACACACCGCCGCCTGCCGGGCGTGCCCCGCGGCGGACTCCCTGGGGGATGGCAGACGAAACCGAGGCGGGAATCGTGGCTCCTCTGTGAAGAGCCCGATCGTGTGGCCGCGCCGATCGTGAGGCCTTGGGATGCGCCGCCTCAGAAGGTGCCCTTGTGGTTTCGCGCCTGCCGGGCAGCTTCCGTCACGTCGACGCCGTAGCCTCGCGTCCCGTCGACGCGAATGCGGCCAGCTTGTCCCCGGCCCGTTCGAAGAGCCGCTGAGCGCCGATCAGGTTCCCGCGGGCGGCATGGGTGAGAGCCACGCAGACCTGCGCCAGTCCCTGCCACAGATCCCCCTCCTCGGTCGGCGCGGCTTTCCAACGTGCCTCGAGGACTTCGTGGGCCGCGAAAGGGCGGCCGGCGTCGATGAGCTCTCTGGCCATCTCGAGCGCCTCGCGCGGCGGCAGGGGTTCCTCAGGCACCGGCTCGACACCCTCAGCGCCATAGGGCAGCGGCCGGCCCAACGCGTCTCGAGGCCTTGCCTGGCGAGCACGACCCTGTGCGTCCCGATCACGCTCTGCTCCCGTCACGTCATCAGCCTCCCAGAGGGCCGGGGGACCGGCCGTGTCCTCGGGTGCGTCTCTCCGCCGATGTTGACTCAGGTGATGACGTGGCGAGTGGGCAGAAGGCGTGGGCGATCGCCGAGCCGCTGGCGCTTCCGGAACGAGCAAGTTGGCCGTGAGGGTTGCCGTGGGGCTCGGCGCGCAACGGTGCCCGCCTGCTCGTTCACGACGGTCGCGGCGAGCTCAGTGTCGCCGCGCCGGGGCTCCCACCTCGGAGACCGAGGTCCGTCGCGCGGGGCCACGAGGAGGACGGAGCCGGCACCGAGATGCGGTTGTAATGTGAGGTGGTGCCGGCATCGGAGCCTGACAGCCCGGCCGCGGCCCTTGCCAGCGGCGATTGGCTGACGGCCCGTGAGGGTTTCGAGGCGGCGCTCACGCGGCAGGAGTCGCCGGAGGCGCTGTTCGGTCTCGGGATGGCTTTGTGGTGGCTTGGCGAGACGCGAGGGGCAGTCCGGGCACAGGAGCGCGCTTACGTCGCGTTCCGTGCGCGGCAGGACCTTCCATCCGCCGCACTGGCGGCAATGTCGGTCTGCTTGACCTACCGTGCCAGCCTCGGCAACTACGCCGCGTCCGGGGGGTGGGTAGCCCGGCTGGCCCGCCTTGTTGACCAGCACGACTTGGCGCCGATGCGTGGCTGGCTCGCGCTGTGTCGCGCCGTCGCCGCCAACGACGGGAACGATTCTCGGACGGCGGAGGCGAGGGCAACCGAGGCGCTTGGCGCCGCTCGGCTCACCGGCGACACGGATCTTGAGTTGTGCGCGTTGAGCGAGGCGGGTTATGCCCTGATGCAGACCGGCCGGGTGGCCGAGGGCACCGCGTTGTTGGACGAGGCGATGGCTGGTGCGCTCGCCGGTGAGGCGCGGCAGCTGACGACGGTGGTGTTCACCGCGTGTCGAGCGATCGTGTCGTGCAGTCGCGCACTCGAGGTCGAGCGGGCCGTTCAGTGGATCCGGGCCGCTGAGCCGTTCACCCAACGGTATGGGGCGCTCCACCTCTACACGACGTGTCGCACCCAGTACGGGTCGGTGCTGTTCGGGCAGGGGAAGTGGGATGAGGCCGAGCAAGAGCTGCGGGAGGCGCTGCGGATCGGACATGCCGCTGAGCCGGCCGTGTACGGCGAGGCTCTCGCCAAACTGGCCGAGGTGCGTGTCGGGCAGGGAAGGCTGAGCGAAGCGGTGCGGCTACTGGAGGGCTTCGAGGACCATCCGGCCGCGACGTACCCGCAGGCGCAGGTCCTCTTGCGTCGGGGCGAGCCGAAGGTCGCGGCAGTCTGCCTGGACCGCCGACTCGACGACCTTGGCGAGGAGAGCCTGCAGGTCGCCGCGCTGTGTGAGCTGAGAGCCGAGACCGACCTGGCGCTGGGGAACGTCGAGGACGCGGCGGCCCGGGGGGCCCGGCTCGTCGAGCGCGGGGATCGTGGCGGGTGCGCCGTGATGGTGGCCCGTGGCGAGCGGGTGTACGGACACGCACTGAGTGTGGCCGGGGACCTTGAGGCCGCAGGCCGTCGCCTCGATCGGGCGCTGGATCTGTTCAGCGGGCTGGGCCTGCCCTATGAGGCGGCTCGAGTGCACCTGCTGCTGTCCAGTACGCGTGGCGAGGGTGACCGCGGTAACGCGACGGTCGAAGCCCGTGCGGCGCTGAAGACGTTCGAGTCCCTCGGGGCTGCTACCGACGCGGACCAGGCTGCGGCCGTTCTGCGACGCCTCGGCGTCTCGGTGGTGCGCGGCGGCTCCCTCGCCAAGGCGACCCTGTCCCGTCGCGAGTTGGAGGTGCTCGCGCTCATCGAGCAGGGGATGTCCAATCGGGAGATCGCTGAGCGGCTCTTCCTGAGCCGAAAGACGGTCGAGCATCACGTTCGGAGTGTGGTCACGAAACTGGGCGTCGCCAACCGCACCGAGGCGGCCGCGTACGCGATCCGGCATGACCTGGCGGGGGAATCAGCCAAGGATTGAGGGTTTCGCCCGATGTTGGCAGGCGTCGGGCAGGTGAGCATCCCTCCATGGGCCGAACGGCCCGGGCGCGGATGGGAGAACTGCGATGACCCAGGTCGTGGTCGAGGAGAGGAAGCTCGAGGCGTTCTTGGGGCGGGTGGTGACAGACGCCGGTGCGGCGGTCTCGGTGTTGCTCGGTCACCTGGGTGACAGGTTGGGTCTCTACGCCGCGATGGGGGACTCCGAACCGGTCACTCCGGCCGAGCTCGCGGCTCGTACCGGGACCAACGAACGACTTGTGCAGGAGTGGCTGGCCAACCAGTCGGCAGGTGGGTACACCACCTATGACCCGGAAACGGGGCAGTTCCGGCTGCCTCCCGAGCATGCGTTCGCCCTCGCCGTCGCGGACAGTCCTGTGCTCGTGCAGGGGCTGCTGGACATGGTGGTTGCGGTGTACCAGAGCATCGACCGTGAGCTCGAGGTGTTCCGCACGGGCACCGGACTTGGCTGGGGGGAGCACCATCAGAGCCTGTTCGACGCCACCGAGCGGGCCTTTCGGCCCGGGTACCAGGCATCGTTGGTCCGCGAGTGGATTCCCGCGGTCGCGGGGTTGCCCGACCGGCTGACCGTCGGTGCCGCCGTGGCCGACGTCGGCTGCGGTCGCGGGGCCACGACCCTGATGCTCGCCGAGGCCTACCCGACGTCGACCTTCGTCGGAATCGACCGACATGCCCCCTCGATCCAAACGGCCCGCGAGAACGCCGCCAAGACCGGTCTGACCGACCGGGTGACCTTCGAGGTGGCCGATGCCATCGACCTCGCCGGGCGCTTCGACCTCGTGGCCTTCTTCGATGCATGGCACGACACCGGCGACCCGGTGGGCGTGGCCCGCGCGGCGCGCCACGCGTTGGCGGACGACGGCGTCGTCCTGCTCGTGGAGCCCGCGGCCGGCGACCGCCTCGAAGACAACCTGCACCCGTTCGGCCGGCTGGCCTACGGGGCGTCGACGCTCATCTGCATCCCGTGCTCCCTCAGCCAAGGCGGATCAGGCCTCGGCCAGGTCGGTGAGACCCGCACCCGGGAACTGCTCGCCGAGGCGGGTTTCAGCACGATGAGGGTGGTGGCTTCGACCCCGAGGAACCTCGTATACGAGGTCAGGCCGTGAGGACTTATTGGAGGCGAATCATGACCAGTCATCTCGCACGCAAGGACTATGACGTGATCGTCGTCGGGGCCCGCTGCGCCGGTGCCGCGACTGCGATGCTGCTCGCCGGCAGGGGGTATTCCGTGTTGGTCGTGGACCGGGCGAGCTTCCCTTCCGACACCGTTTCGACGCAGGTGATCCATCCACCGGGGCTCACGTCCCTTCGGCGGTGGGGACTGCTTGACGATCTCGTCGCCACGGGTTGCCCGTGGCTTCCGACGTACACCTTCGACTTCGGCCCCGTGGTGATCACCGGGACACCGCGGGCGACCGACGACACAGCGGGTGCCCTGGCGCCGCGCCGGATCGTCCTGGACGAACTGCTCGTCCGGGCCGCCGAGAAGGCCGGCGCCACGCTCCGCGAGGGATTCAGCGTGACCGACTTGATTGTCGAGAGCGACCGCGTCGTCGGCCTCCGCGGGCATGCTCGAGGCGGCCGAGAGGTCCGTGTGTACGCGCGGGTGGTGATCGGCGCCGACGGGGTGCATTCGCGGGTGGCCGAGCGAGTGAACGCGCCGCGGTACCACGAGACCCCGGTCCTGGCCACTGCCTACTACGCGTACTGGTCCGGCGTACCGACCACCGGGGTCCGGTGGACGATCCGGCCGGGTCGTGGCTTCGGCCTGATCCCGACCAATGACGACGTGACGCTGGTACTCGCTGCCTGGCCGCAGGCGGAGGTAGCGGGAGTGAAGCGGGAACTTCAGAGCAACTACCTGCGCGAGGTCACCTCAGCGCTCGGCGACTGGCTCGATGGCGGCCGCCAGGAGACCCGGGTCGTAGGCGAAGGGATCCCGGGTCGTTTCCGTCAACCGTACGGGCCGGGGTGGGCGTTGGTCGGTGACGCCGGGTACGTCAAGGACCCGGTCACCGGCCAAGGCATCAGCGACGCCTTCCACGACGCTGAGATGTGCGCCGACGCGCTCCACGCGGCCTGGCAGGGGGACCGTCGCTACGACACAGCGTTGGGCGAATACCAACAGCAGCGCGACGAGCGCGTCCTACCCATGTACGAGTTCACCGGTCAGCTCGCGGACCTGTCTGTGCCCCCACCCCCGGAGATGCAGCAACTGCTCGCCGCGATCGCCGGTCACCAGAGGGCCATGGACGAGTTCGCCAGCATGTTCGCCGGCGCAGTACCAGTGCCGGAGTTCTTCGACGCCGCACACATCGGATCCCTGGTCGCTGCAGACACCTACGTGCCGCGATGACCGTCCAGCGGACGTGCGTGCCCCCGGCAGGATTCGAACCTGCGAAACCTTCTTTAGGAGGTAGCTGGCGCAGAGGAATCGGCGTGGGGCTGGACTGGGAAGCGGTTACCGCGCGGGTTGCCCCGACGCTTTCGTGCCCACCACGTGCCCAAAGAATTCGGCGGCGTGCCTGTCGGCACGCGGAGCGTCGCAGTCGGGATGGCTCGTCGGTCGATCCTAGGTGCGGATGGTGCTGGCTCGCCCTACCGGAGTCCGCCCCAGGCCGGCGGAAGGAACCACACCGCAACCTGCCGCATACCGCCCAGTAAGGGGTATTCGCGGCGGGCTGTGGAACCTCCGCGCCCTGACGCGCACAACCCCTGCCGATCTCGTGGAGCGCAGCGAGGAGGACTGGGCCTTTCCCGCCGTCGGCCTGCGCTGCGGGCCGGGCGTCAGGCGTCGAGGAGCAGTCCGGGCAGGACTGCGCACCACCACTGCACGACGTCGTCGTGTGACCAGCCCTGCTCGACGGTGTACAGGTGGTAGACGGCGTCGCCGCACACGACGAGGAAGGTCGCGAGCAGCTGTTCGCGGGTCCGGTCGGAACGAAGGGGCGCCTTGGCCTCGAGGAGGTCGAGCGCCTGGTTGAACCCGATCCGCCGCATGTTCTCGTGGAGCTCGTGGGTGCGACGCACCTCGGGGTCGGTCAGTGCGGTGGCACGCAAGACCTCGGCGACCGTCGCGGCCCGCGCGAACACCTGGCCCGAGCCCCGTACGAACATGCGCAGGGCCTCGACCGCGTCCGGCTCCCGGGCCATCGCCTGCCACCAGTCGGTGGACTGGGGCGGGGCAGGGTCTGCCTCACCCATTACGGCGGTGTCGATGACGGCGCTGATCAGCTCCGGTTTGGTGTGGAACACGAAGTACACCGTCTGCGGGGCGACGCCGGCTCGTCGGGCGATGGCCGCGATCGTGGCTCCCTGGAAGCCGTTCTGCACGAACTCGACGTGCGCCGCCCGGATGATGGCGCGTCGCGTGGTGGCGGCCTTGTCGCGACGGGTCCCCTTGACCTCTGGCATGACGAGGGCCATCCTAGCCGGAGCATTGCACTAGAGCGTGGCTCTAGTGCATGGCCCTTGGAGGAGACATGGCGATCGACCTCACGACCCCGATCCACCACCCTCCCAGAGGCGCGCCGGCCGGCCCTGCCTCTGGGCCTTGCTGCCTGGAGCCGCCTCGGGGGTGCACCTCGCAGTCATCGACCCCGCGGTCCCGCGTGAGCCGTGGAGCTACCGAGGAGGCCGGTGATGGCCGCGCCGTTCCCTGAGGTTTCGACCACGGTGCCGGGCGGCCTGGAGGGGAAGGCGACCGCCTCGGCCGTCCACTACCGCGGGCCCGTCCCGTGGACGCTGCAGGTGCTTGTCGGCACGGTGTGCGGGCTGGCGTGGGCGGCATCGTTGCGGGCGGTCATGGCGGAGTTCGCCGGACCGGGCTCCACGTTCGCCTGGTTCGGCACGTTCGAGGGCGTCCTGCTGCCCGGCGCCGTTGTGGGCGGCCTGCTCGGGTGGGCCCTGCACCGGCAGTCGCGGGGTGGAGCGCCGCGCTGGCTTGTGGCGGCACCGCTGGTCCTCCCGCTTGCGACGCCGTCCGTGCTCGTGTCGGTGTTCGTCGACGGCCTGGGCGGCGGCGCACTGGCCGTGCCGCTGTTCGGCATGGCGGGCGGCTACGCGCTGGCCGGGCGGGGCCCGCGGTGGACCCGCTGGGCGGCGGGCGCGTTCGCGCTGCTCGCCGTCCCCGGCTGGCTGGTCACCGCGACGATCATCGGAGGTCCGCTGGCCCTCGGCACGCCGCGGGGCGCCTGGCTCGCCGTGCTGTTCCTGTCCCTGCTGGCGGTGCTCGCCTTGGGCTGCACGCTGCCCCACCGCGCTCCGGCCGAGCTGCTCACCTCCCGGCGACGACTGGTGGTCGTGGGCGTCGTCTGCGGGCTGGCGTGGGGCGCGGGCATGCGGGGGTTCATGGCCGCCGCCGCAAACATGGACTCGGCCTCCGTGGTGAGCTGGCTCGGCACCTTCGGGGTCATCCTGCCCATCAGCGGCGTGGTCGGCGCTCTGCTGGGGTGGGCCGACCACCTGCGCCGCACGGGCGGGCGCACGCGGCGCATCCACCGACTCGCCCCACTGCTGTTCACCGTCGACCCGGCCTCGCTGGCGGTCACGCTGCCCGCGCTCGCGGGCGGGTACGTGCTGGCCGGGAAGGGATCGCGGCGCGCCCGGTGGACCTTGGGCGCAGGCGCGGTGCTGCCGGTCCCGGCGTACTTTGCCGCGGTGGCGGTGGCCGACGGCAGCCTCCGCGAGCTGGGCGACCCGCGGGCAGCCTGGATCACCGTGCTGCTCTTCTCCCTCCTCGCGGTGCTGGCCATCGCGTGCGTGATCCCGCAGAGCGTGCCGGAGGTCCCGGCGACGGCGTCGACACCCGATCAGGCCGAGTCCGTCGACGAGGCGAGCAATTGAGCGGCTGATCCACTGAGCGTCCGGTCGCACCTCTTGGGCGCGCAGCCGGTCAGGCCCATCGCGGCAGCAAGCTGAGGGGCCGCTATCGGGCTCTGTGACGTATCGCCTGCGCCTTGCGGTCACGAAGTTGCGGCATTCCGCCGCCTGTCGGCGTCGCACACGACCGGATCCGGGACAGCCGCTCGATCTCGTAGGTTTGCAACGGCGATGAGTCTGGCGCTCGCCGTCGGTCTGCACACCACGCCCATTTCACCGCACTTTCATCGGGAGACGGGACTGCTGCACCCCATCGCTCTCCCTAGAGCTGCGACACGACCTGCAGCGGGTCCTCAGTGCCCTTTTGGATGCAGGCGGCGATCCGGAGTGGGTCGATCCTCGAATTGGTCGTTCATTGAGCAGCCAGGTTGCCGAGAGTCCCCTCGCCAGTCTGCTGCAGTAGGGGTTGGGGTCGGCAGGGCAAGAAGCTGCGTCCTTCCGCCCCGAAGGCGGCCATGTCACGCCGCCGCCGGCCGGTCACTCACCGAAGCGGCGGGCTGTCGAGGTCCCCGGAACTCGATGAGGATGAGGTTGTCGCGGCCAGAAGTCGTCGCGCCCGACGACCGAGGTCGCTCAGATCCACTCGACCCTCCTCGGCTGCGGCCGCCAGGCGCGCGGCGAGGTCTAATGCCTCGTCGAGCTCGGGTGCAGCAAGGGCGGATTCCTGTCCCATGTCGCGAAGAATGGTGGTCTCTGTCCTGGAGGCGATCAAGGGCTCGGTGACCCCGTCGATCCAGACTCGAGTCCGGCGGCCATCGCCGCGTTCCTCCCCGGTGATTCGCTCCAGGGCGAAGATGCGGTCGGCGCGCGCGAACTTGCCGAAGCCCAAGGCCACCATGCGGGAGTCCGATGCCACGTCGTCATCTTGTCATTGCCCACCGACCACGGACCTGGCGTGCAAGCGTGGCTGCCGGAAGTCGTGAGTCTCTTCGCCGCCAGCCGACTATTTGATACCGGCGGTAAGTGCGTCAGGCGCACAAGTCCCGGCCTTCGGCCCCGGTGGGGTCTGCGCTCAGCAGATCCTCGTGGATGAAGTCGAGGGCGACGTCGGGGACCGGGCGGGCCTACCCTTCGTCGTCGAGCGATGCTCCGACGATCATCCAGCCGGTCTGAGTGTCTGAGTCTTCCTCGGCATGCGCTGCCGACAGCAGAAACTGCAGGCGGAACGCGGTTTCGTGGGCTGCTGCACCACGGCCCGTGCGAGGTCATCGGGTGCGGCCCCCGCCTCGATGGCCCGCCGGGCCGCGGGCAGTTCCGCGACGTTGCCGAAATCCCAGGATCGAACTGCGCGCCAGGCGGCTCTGGCTAGCCGCTCGCGGAGGTCGCTATCCGTACTCACCTTGAGACTTTGCGCGGCCTGCGACGAGCACCGTTCAAGGCATGACATCGGGGCTGCTGTCTGCGTCCCAGCGCCGCAAGGCCTGCTCATCGCTGGTGGCCGGCGAAGGTTGCCCCAGTGTTCGCCGCGTCCACAGCGCGCGGCACGTCCGGCCTTGGGGTCGTCTAGCCGAAGGTGCCACCGATCCCACCCAACAGAGCCGCAGGATTGATGCCGAGCCGATGGAGGAGGTCCGCATGCTCCTCCGTGTCGACAACCTCGGGTAGCTCGCGTTCCGCGAGGTCTGCGACCTCGTCCTCGTTGCGACCGCGAAGCTGGTCCACGATCTCCTGCCGGTCGATGTCCATTTGGCACTCCCTCCGACGTGGTACGACGAGTCCAGCGTCCCCGTTCCTCGCTGTCGGGGGAAGCACCGCATCCGGTCCTTCGTGCTCTCCCTTCTCGACGCGAGGGAGCCCCCGGGCGCGGAGCTCGATCATGGGCCGCATGCCACGGGCCAACGTCCCCATCTACCGCCCAGTGAGGCAGACCTCAGGCGGTCTTGGCGTCGCCGCGACTGGCGAGTGCGCGCTGCTGGGACCGATCCGCCCACCGCGACGGATCGGCGGCCCGACGGGGCTCGGGCACGGGGCTCGACCTCAGCGCGCCGGAGACGACACCACTGGCGCTCCCGCGAGCTCGGCCATGACGAACACCCGGTCATCCCGTCGGCATCTCAGCACGGATAGTGGTGTCTCCCCGACAAATGTTGCGGGGGCCCGCCGGAGCTCATCGCGACGGTGGACGAATACCAGGAAGGTCGTGGCGGTGGGCGTCGTGCTTCGCGTCGTCGGGGGGGGGGCTTCTGGTGGCGCACGGACTGGTGCGCCTGCCGTGCCTGGCCCCCGATGTCGCCGGGTTCCCCTCGATCGGTCCAGGATGGTGCGGCACGGTCGATGTCCTGTTGTGGCCTACGTCTTGATGGCTGCGACGGTACGAACCTACTCTCTTCAGGAGGAGCCTCATGACCGTCACCGAGCAGGTCCGGACCCTCATCGACCTGGGCGTCGCCGACAGTGCCGGCACCTCCGTCGAGACCCTGTGCTCCTACGCCCGGGCGCTGCCCGACCACCCCGACGCGATCATCACGGTGCACCCCTCCCTCGTCCCACCGAGCCGGTTGACACGCCTCCTGAAGCGACTCGACAAGAGAGGCTTCGTCGTCACCGACATGACCGACCTCGACCAGTTCACCCCCATCGAGGGCGTCGAGATCCCGGACACCCCGCTGTACCTGATCCACGACGTCCACAGCGGGGACGAGATGCGCAACTGGAGCCCCCAGGAGGCACTGCCGGCCATCACCTCGATGGGGCGCAATCCCCTGACCATCAGCGAGGGGATCAGCTGGCTTCTGCAGGAGCCCAAGCGCCTCGACCCCAACCACTGCTTCATGACCATCGCGTCACGGGTATCCCGCGGCGCTCGACCGGACGCCCGTATCCCTGCGATCTGGATCAGTGGCGGTACCGGCCGCGACGGCAAGAGCCACAAGAACGCCCCCAAGGTCGGATGGTGCTGGGCCGGCAACCGACACACCTGGCTCGGCTTCGCCTCGACCAGTCACCGGACGCCAGGCGGGTAGGGCCATCACCGAAGTGGGTTGGACGATGACGTCACCCAGCTCCTGAAGGAAGTCAGGATCGTGGAGTCCCGACCGGAACATCGGGGGCGAGCGATGTATGTCGTTCCGCCGCGTGCCGAGACTCCGAGTCTGCACGAGGCCACTCTCTCCGACCGCACGCCAGCGGCGGAGAACCTCTGAAGAAGATGAACGCCGGAAACACCGACGAGCGAACCCTCCCTCCCGTGCTCGGGTGACCTCATGCTGTGTCACACCGCCGCGTTGCGGCCATGACGTTGGCGGCTTGTGCGCCAGGACCGACATCGTCTCCGAGATGCGCCCGCCTGGACCAGCTGCTAACGACCGATTCTCCGCATGGTTCGCATCGGTCGGCGGATGTCCAGTGCGAACCGCTGGGTTGACCGCAACGAGCGACGGCAAGGTGACGCCGCGCGGTCGGTGAGACACTCACGGTCCGTAACGAGAGGGACAGCGTCGATGACCGGGTCGGTGCGGCACCGCGAACCTGAATGGGTCCACCATGCCCTGTGGTGGCACGTGTACCCGTTGGGGTTCGTCGGTGCGGAACCACGCGCCGAACCGTCCGGACAGATGGTGCAGCACCGGCTCGGTGCGATCGAGGGGTGGCTGGACCACGTGCTGGAGCTGGGCGCCTCGGGGCTGTTGCTGGGGCCGGTTTTCGCCTCTGAGAGCCACGGTTACGACACGGTCGACCACTTCCGGATCGACCCACGCCTGGGCGACGAGGCGGACCTGGAAGCGCTGGTCGAGGCCGCACGCCGACGCGGGATCCGGGTGATGCTGGACGGGGTGTTCAACCACGTGGCCCGGTCTCACGGCGCCTTCGCGGCTGTGCTGGCCCAAGGCCCGTCGGCCCCGACCGCCTCCTGGTTCCGCCTGCACTGGCCGGAAGGTGCGGACGCGTGGACGCCCGGCTCGGAGCCCGACTACGAGGACTTCGAGGGTCACCACCACCTGGTGGCGCTCAACCACGCAGAGCCGGCCGTCGTTGAACACGTGGTCGAGGTGATGACCCACTGGCTGGACCGCGGCATCGCCGGGTGGCGGCTGGACGCCGCCTATGCGGTGAGCGAAGGCTTCTGGGCGGAGGTCGCCGACCGGGTTCGGGCGCGCCACCCTGACGCGTACCTCATGGGTGAGGTGATCCACGGCGACTACCCCGGATTCGTCGAGGCGAGCCACCTGAACTCGGTCACCCAGTACGAGCTCTGGAAGGCCATCTGGTCAGCGCTCAACGACCGAAACTTCCACGAGCTCGCACACGCACTGGGCCGTCACGACGCGCTGCTCGAGGAATTCGTGCCGTTTACGTTCGTCGGCAACCACGACGTGACCCGCATCGCCTCGCGCCTGCACGACCCGCGTCACCTCGAGCACGCGATGGTGGTGCTGACCACCATCGCCGGTACGCCCGCGGTCTACTCCGGGGACGAGCACGCCTTCCGCGGGATCAAGGAGGACCGGGAAGGCGGGGACGACGCCGTGCGCCCACCGTTCCCTCCCGGCCCGGGCGACCTCGCCCCGGAGGGGTTGCCGACGTTCCAGCACCACCAGGCCATGCTCGGCCTACGCCGTCGCCATCCGTGGCTACACACGGCCCGCACGGAGGTGCTCCACGTCTCCAACAAGGAGCTCGCCTACGCCAGCACCGACGGCACGCACCGCCTGCTGGTCGCCCTCTCCACGGCGCATACCCCGGCTGCTCTTCCGGTCCCCGGCGCCGGCAGTGCGATCGCCGGGCACGGCGAGGTCACCGCACCAGGTACCGCCGCGGCGACCGTGCACCTACCAGCGCACGGCTGGGCCGTGCTCACCGGCTGAACCTCAGCCGGAACCAAGCCCGAGTGCGCGCCGATGGCCTCGCCTGTCACGTCCACCACGGGATGGGTCGATTCCGCCGCTACCGAGAAGGGCTCTCCCCAATTGGCGGGGTGGGCATGGACGCTGGCAGCTACCAGCGCCGAGCACAGTGCGGTCAGCTTCGAGTGCGTCACCGCGCCGCCAGTCGACCATCCTGTTCGCTACGGCCAGCAACTGTCACCGGCGCTCGTTGAGCGCCACGGACGAAGACCGAGCAGCGGGCGGGGTCCGGCCACTCTGGGATCGCCTCGTCGTAGTGCACTCGACATCCGTGATGAAGCCGTCGCCGTCGGCGAACCAGATGACCGTGCGGGGCACCCCGTCACTGCGATCCTCCTCGACCAGCTCAGTTGCAAGCAGAGAGCTCACCGATGCGGGGTTTGCGCCGGACCGATCGAAGATCGGCGTGAATGATGGACATCCACAGCCGCAAATGGCTTCGACTGCACGGATAGCCGCGATCGGGATCGCAGCTGCTCAACGCCCTCGAATCCACCGAGGCGAGGCGATTCAGCACCAAGACGTGTCAGTGCTGGGCCGCGGACCCTTCCTTCTGGCTCCTCGGTGGATCCGTGATTGGACGTGATCCGTCGGGCCGGCGTGGTGCGGGCCGGTTCTGCCGCCAACAGGCGTGCTCGGCAGCGTCCCCGCGACTTCCGTAACAGCGTCCATCCGCCGCGAGATGGGCGCCCGTGGCCACGGTGTGAGGACCCCAGGTGCACCTTGGATGCGGTGCTATCGCTCCCTTGGGGCGCCGCGTTCCCACCAGTCGTCCGGCGGCCGCTCCTGGACGGCCGATGCCGCAAACTCGACCGGGTGGTAGCTGCAGAACTTCCACAGCTCCTTCGCCGGCCGGGAGTACTGGAACAGGACGCGGTCGAGGTCGAAGGGGCCGAGTTCGCCGGCGCGGTACCGATCCATGGCCTCCCCGACGCGGGCCACCAACACCGCGAGCTGGGCCTGGTGGTACTCGGCGACCACCGAGCGCGCCGCCTGCCGCTCCTCCTTGCTGGCCATGGCGGGAGGCTACGCCGCTGGGAAGGCCCGCACCGGGGCTGGCGTGCAGCGGCTGGGGCGTGACCGCTCGATCGCTTGTATCGTGTAGCGCTACGCGATACGTTGGGTTGTCGTGATGGTCAGCGTCCGGCACAGGGCCCTGGAACGGCTCTACCGGGACGGGTCGAAGGTGGGCGTGCAAGCCGGGCACGTGCCGAAGTTGTTGCGGATCCTTTCGGAACTGGACGTGGCCCAGGCGCCGGAGGACCTGTCGATTCCCTCGTTTCGGACGCACCGGCTCAAAGGCGACCTGGCGGGCCACTGGTCGATCTGGGTCGACGGCAACTGGCGGGTGACGTTCCGCTTCGTCGAGAACGACGTCGAGCTCGTGGACTATCAGGACTACCACTGAAGGAGAAGGTGAGGACCGTGACGATGAAGACCCCGGTGCATCCCGGTGAGATCCTGCGCGAGGACGTCCTGGCCGACCTCGGCCTCGGTGTCGGTGAGGCCGCGTCGCGCCTGGGGATCTCCCGGGTGGCGCTCAGCCGAGTGCTGCACGGCCACGCCCGGATCAGCCCGAACCTCGCCGTGCGCCTGGAGGAGGCCGGAGTCGGGACCGCCCGCGCCTGGCTGGCGATGCAGACCGCCTACGACCTGGCGGCCGAGCGGGCCACCGGCTCTCACAACGTGCGCCCCCTGGGCGGCGTCGCCTGATCCACCGCGCGTAGCCCACTCAGCCGCGAGCCGGGCGCATGGCTGCACCCACGTTGGGCTACCCCGGCAACACCCCGTCGAGTGAACAGAACACGCCGTCCGGCCCCGGGCGGATTCCATCGGTGAACGCAACCGGGGTGTTCAGGATACTTCGGCCAGTGCTTGGGCTGGGGTGCGCCAGCCAAGGGTCATCCGGGGTCGGGCGTTGAGGCCGTCGGCGACGTCCTCGAGGTCTTGTTGGGTGTGGACCGAGAGGTCGGTGCCTTTGGGGAAGTACTGGCGGAGCAGGCCGTTGGTGTTCTCGTTGGTGCCGCGTTGCCAGGGTGAACCGGGGTCGCAGAACCAGATGGTCAGGCCGGTCTCGGCGCGCAGGCGTTCGTGGGAGCCGACGAGCTCGGTGCCTTGGTCCCAGGTCAGGGAGCGGGCCAGGTGCTCGGGCAGCCGGGTGATCTGCTGTGCGATGGCGTCGGCGACGGCTTCGGCGTCGTGCCGGTCGGGCAGGTGCAGCAGGATCACGAACCGGGTGCTGCGCTCGACCAGGGTGCCGATCGCGGAGGCGCCGTTCTTGCCGATGACCAGGTCGCCCTCCCAGTGCCCGGGCACGGTGCGGGCGTCGATGTCCTTGGGCCGGTTGGCGATGAGCAGCTCCCCGGGGACCCGGGGCCGTTTCGCGGCTCGGCGTGGGGCGCGGCGGGCCCGGCCGGTGCGCAGCGCGCTGTGCAGGTCCTCGCGCAGCGTCCCGCGGCCTTGGACGTACAGCTCTTGGTAGAGCGTCTCGTGGCTGACCCGCATCGAGTCATCATCGGGGAAGTCCACCTTGAGCCGGTTGCTGACCTGGTGCGGACTCATCCGCTGCGGCCCGCCGATCCACGCCTGCACGGTCGCGGCGAGCACGCGGTGCTCGGAGAGCTTGGTCGGTTTCGGGCGGCGGGCGTTGCCCTCGGCCTTCAGCTGCGCCACCCGCGCCGCGTAGTCCCGCACCCTCGACCGCCCCGAGGGCAGCGTGCCCGAGGTGCGGCTGTTGCGGGCGACCTCCCGGCAGATCGTCGAGCGGGCCCGGCCGGTGGCCCGGGCGATCTCGGCACGGGTATGCCCACGGGCGAGCATCTCCTCGATCAGCTCCCGCTCCTCGAACGAGAGCCGATGGCCGGAGTCCGCGACGCGCATCCTGATCACCCCGCCACTCTCGCGGACCCAGCGGCGGCCCATGTGGCTTCCCACGCCGGCCGCCGCCGCCGCTCGTTCCACGTTCCCGTCCCGGCGGTACTCCCGCCAGAACGCGTCCTCGAACCGACGAGCCAACTTCAACGTCACAACACGCAGCCACAGGTCGTGTTGCGTTCACCCCCTGAGGAAGCCCGCCTCGCAGACGGCGTGTCCTACTCACACGACATGACGGGTGAGCGTCCCAGCGCCGCGAGGCGCGGTGCTTGAGGTCGTGCTGGGTGGATGCCCTGGCGGCGGGAGTCACGCTTTTGCACCTCCTTTCAGATGTCTGGCGAAGAATCCCGCGGCGCTGTCGCCTGCGTGTTGCGGGACGCCGGTGTGGCCGCCCATGTTGGCGTGCAGGCTCTTGTCCTTGGAGCCGAACCTGTCGAAGAGGTCCAGGGCCCGCCGGCGGTCGTTCCCTTCGTCATCCCACTGGAGCAGGACATGCAGGGGAATCGTGACCCGGCGAGCCTCCTCGAGCATGGTGCGCGGCACGAAGCTCCCGGCGAACAGACCGGCAGCCGCGATGCGCGGCTCGACGGTCGCCAGTCGGATGCCGATCGAGATCACCCCTCCCGAGTAGCCGACCGGGCCATCGAGCTCAGGCAGTGCCAGGAGCGCGTCAAGAACTGCTCGCCACTCCGGGACGGACCGTTCGACGAGCGGGAGGATCAGCCGGTCGATGAGCTCGTCCGGCACCCTCTCGCCGGCCCGGAGGGCCTTCCGCAGGTCGACGCGGGCCCGTTCGATCGCGGGTATGGGTGGCCGGTCGCCGCTGCCGGGAAGTTCGATGGTGGCCGAGGCGAAGCCGTCCGCCGCGGCGCTCCGGGCACGAGCCAGCAGCCGGGGCCGCATGGTGTCCAGTCCACCGGGGTGGCCGAGGAGGATCAGCGGGACCGATCCGGGCGAGGACCCTGGCGTCCAGAGGATCCCAGGAATCTCGCCGAGGGTGAACTCGCGCTCGAGGACGCCATCGCCCAGACGGTGCTCGGAGGTGAATCGCATGGTCGTGCCCTTCGGGAGTGCTCGTGGACGGCGCTCCCGGACGACCTACCGTCCGACCGTGACTGCCGAGGGGGGCACCCTTGTCGGTCGGTTCACGGGTACCACCTCCTCGCTGTCGTCCACGGCCGCCGGCAACCTATCGTCGACAGCGCTCCCCCGACAACAGACTTGCCCTCCTCCCGTCCTCGCGCTCCGGCCCTTGCCGTTGGGCACGGTCCTCAGCGGCGTCACAGCGCCGCCTGTCGACCCGGCCCAGCTGACGCCGTGAGGTGATCCGCTGCCTTGTTCGGCGTCTGGCACGGGCCTGAACCACTCCGTCTGCGGCGGACCCGGTCAGGGCGGCTTGCGGTTCGTGAGCGCCCAATCGAGACCGTCTTCACCCTCGTCATCCATTCCGATGTCCCGTCGCAGGCCAGCCTTCCGCGCCACGTTCTGACTGGCCCGGTTCCCACCGAGAGACCCGCCCCGGAGCCCCACCGTGGGTGTTCCCAGAACTGCTGCAGCTCGCCGCCAGCCCGCAGACGTGCTGAGCCCAGCCGCGGTCCCTGGCCGTCCTTGATCTAGGTCGCCACCTTGCAGCTGTTCAGCCCATCCCGGCTGATCCCCAGCTCGGCGAGGACTTGCCCGGTGGGTATGTCGTGTTACTGGCTGGGCCCCGGGGACTGCGAGTCGCTCGAGTTGGCTAGGTTGGCCTGCGGATCGCCCAGGTCGAGACCGTGCGCCCCTTGACGATAGATCTTCAACGCTTCGGCCTGCCGCTCGACGTGCTCACTGAGGTAGGTGAGGTGTCGCTCGCGGTCCGTGATTTCGGTGTGCAGCATCGTCTGGCGAGCCAGGTAGCTGGTCTGGATCAGCCGCGCGACCTGTGGAGCAAGCGCGTCCAGGGCGCCGCGCTGCTGGGTCACATCCGCGTAGTCCTGGATGCTGGCGAGGTCGGCATCCACCGCCGCGGCGTTCATCTTGAGCTCGTTCAGGAGGGCACGTGCGTCGGCGACGAACAGCCGGCCGTCTTTCGCGCGAGACAGCATCACGTCGGCGGCCTCGACCTCGTCACGCAAGTCACGACGCAACCGGGCGACGTCACGTCCCGGCCCGGGCCTCAGCGTCCGCGACTGGAACGCGGCCACGCCCCCGTGCCATCCCCGCCAGCGTCGGACGCGTCGGTACACCCGCCACACGATCAGCGTCGCGGTCAGCAGTAGCGCCAGTAGCACCAGCGCGACGCTGATCATCAGCGGCCCGCTCAACGAGGACAGGCCGCCGTCATCGGCGAACTCTCTCATCATGACCTCCCGCTACCCAGCGGCTGCCCGCCGACATCCCTGAATATATCGAGCGAGGCCGTTGCCGTGGCCGGGGTGCTGGGCGAGCCCGAGCCCGCGGGGCAGGGCCGAGCAGCCGCAGGCAGTCGAACAGCAAGGTAAACGCGGCGGCGAGCGCCCGGCCGGCAAGGACCTCGGTCAGC
This sequence comes from uncultured Actinomycetota bacterium, assembly GCA_963726295.1. GTDB lineage: Bacteria > Actinomycetota > Actinomycetes > Actinomycetales > Dermatophilaceae > DASSQJ01. The sequence goes on along the minus strand of CAVSBW010000002.1, from coordinate 618,038 downwards.
CGATGCGCACCCGAAGACGGGCGGAAGGACCCCACCACCGCGATAGCGCTGGTCCCGCACCCGGCCTCGCCGAGACCGAAGGGCCGCGCTCCGGAGGCGCTGCGCCATTGCGTCGCTATCGTCCGCACTTGCCGATCTGCTGCCGCAGGTGGTTCGGCGGAACACCGCCGTGCCGCTCGGTGTTGACGACGCGACGCCATCCAGCCGAGGAGACCAGGTCATCCATGAGCTTCGACAATCCGCAGGGCACCCGTGGCGCGCACCTTCCGTTCCGGCCGGCCCTAGCCGCCATGAACCGTCTCATGGCGAAGCGGGCCGGTTCCCGAGGCAGGATGAACGGGATGGACGTCCTCATGCTGACCACGGTCGGCCGAACGTCTGGCAAGGAGCGGACGACGCCTGTCTCCCGGTTCCCGTGGGACGAAGGCAGCTTCCTCGTCGTCGCGTCCGCGGCTGGGGCGCAGCGCAACCCGGACTGGTACCACAACCTCGCGGCTAACCCCGACAAGGTGCGGATCACCGTCGAGGGAGAGACGCTGGACGTCGTCGCCGAGCAGCTGCACGGGGATGATCGCACGCGGGCGTGGGAACACATCACGACCGCCGTGCCACGGTTCGCCGGCTATGAGACCAAGACCGACCGCGAGATCCCGGTCATCCGGCTCACTCCGAAAGGGTCGTAGTTTGGCCGACGCTAGTTCCTCAGGCCGGTGCGGCTGGCTGTCGGCGTGGCCGTTGTCGTGTTCGTCCGGGGGGCGTGACGCCCTGGGCGGAGGACGGGCTTTCTGGCGAGTGCGAGGAGGTGGCTCTCGATGATCGGCCGATTGGTCATTGAGTTCTCCCAGCCCGCCGAGGGCATGCGGCAGCCGCGATCAGAACTGCTGCACTCCGCCGCAAGCGCACCCTCCGGGACCGCGTGCTCGGTGCAGTCCCGGGACGGGCGAGGCCCGTATGGCGTTCCGCGCTAGAGATTCTGGGCTGACGCGGCGAGCCGGTCGAGGGTCACGGTCATCGTCTCCTCGTTCCGACGCGCCCGATCCCTCGTCCCGGTGATGAACGGTGACAGCCACGTCACCAGGGCGCCTCGGCGGTCCTGCCACATCTCCGATACCAGGCACCCGTCGTCTGTCGGCTCGAATTCGTAGGCCCAGTCCGCCACACTGAACGGCCCGATCGAGACATGGAAGGCGAAGCGTCGCCCGGGCTCGCAAGCGGTCACGGTGCCGTAGGAGCTCCACTTCTTCGAGCCCTTCTGGTTGGTGCCTTTGAAGCGGGCACCCACGGCGGGACTCTTGGCCCCCTCCGCCAGACGGCGCCCGTGGTCTCGGGTGACCACTCGCCCATGCGCGTGATGTCGGCCAAGAGGCTCCACGCCTTCTCGGGCGTGCTGCACATGGTCCGCTGGACTCGAGCGGTCCCCTGCCGCTGGCTGCTGGGCATGGCGCTCCTCCGTCTCGTGCCGAGTGGAGCCGAAGATACGAACAGTCCCGTCGGGGAACATCACTCAATCGTGGGATGTGGCCTCTCGGGGGCCGACGGTAGGGGTCCTGGGTGCCCCACCCCGCCGCGTCACGGGTCTGTTCCTTTGTCGGTGGGAGGTCTAGCGTCGTCGCCGTCCTGAGCCCAGCCGCGGTCGCGGCGGGCGGGTCTGGGGGGCCGTGTCTGGTGTCGCGACGTTGACGTGGAGAGTCGCGTTTGGCGCGGTCGATGACGATGAACTCGTGGAAGCCCATGCCGCCCGTGACGAAGCCATAGTCGTGTTCTGCCTCGGGGCCAGGGTTGCGAAGCTTGTAGATGTCTCCCGCTCTGAGCAACGCATAGACCGCTCGGAGTCGGTGCATGACTTCCGGCGGCTGCCGGTAGCCAGGATCTGTCCAGTCCTGCTCGGTAGCCCAGCGGTGAAGGTCGGCTTGCGCACGATTGGCTGTGGTTGGCTCGAACCGGCCGACGTCGATCGCGCCCAGCACCCAGCGACCATGGATCCGCTCTTCAAATGGCGCGCTCTGTGGCGGGAAACTGCGTGCGTAGTCGTATGCGTACTCGGGGCTGGTGATCAAGGGCGCAAGGACCTCGGCATCTCCGTGGGAGACGTCGATGGCGAAGTGCATGATCTCGACCCACATGAACGTGTGCTTGCCGAGGGCAACGATGTCCGATCCGGCCAGCAGGAGTGTCACGCGACGACCGTCCTTGGATCAGTGCTCATCTGCCGCGGAGAGCGCGTCACACCGCCGCGTAGCGGCTCGGTCCCGGATGTCGCCCCGAAGAGGTAGTGGGTGGTAGCCGCCGCGATACGGGCATGCCTCACCTCCAGGCGTCCAGGTGTCAACCCGACGCTGCTGGCACCCCTGGTCAGGCGTGCTCGTCCGATGGCATCTGGGGAGGCTGGATCGACCAGCCCGGGGGCTCGTCGTTGCCTGAGTCCTCGTCGCGTTCCGCGTCGGCCGCCGTGGATTGGATCTTGCCCGAGGCGTGGTGGACCGGCGCGTAGACGGTGTACAGCTGCAGGGTCTCGTCACCGATGTTCGTCACGTTGTGCCAGGTGCCGGCGGGCACGAAGACTGCCCAGCCGTCCTCGACCTCCCGGTCGAACTCGAGTCGATCCTCCGTCGGCCCCATCTGGACGCGTCCGCGGCCGGCATCGAGGCGCAGGAACTGGTCAGTCTCCGGATGCGCCTCAAGGCCGATGTCGGCACCCACGGGGATCGACATGAGGGTCAACTGAAGGTACTTCCCGGACCAGGCGACCGCGCGGTAGTTCGTGTTCTCGAGCGTGGCCTTCTCGAGGTCGAAGCTTTGAGGTTCCGGCCCGATGTCCTTGATCGTCATCATTCGCTCCGGTTGGGGGAGACAGTCCTGCGGTCGTGGTCACGTCCACACTTTCAGATTCGCCGCGCACGAGCCACCTGCTGTCGAGTGACTGCTCGTCGACTTCGGAGCCACAGCGTCACTCCGCCGCGTAGAGGGCACACTCGCCGGCCAGGTCAGCCGTGGCATGATTGTGGCATGAGCCGCACACGCTTGAGCACTACGGTGGACGCCGACCTTCTGGAAAGCGCCCGGCAGGCCTCTGGTAAGCCGGACTCCGCACTCGTCGACGAAGCCCTCGCAGCCCTGCTCGCCCGGCACCGCGCAGCCGAAGTGGACGCCAGCTACGGCGCCTACGATGCTCACCCGCTCGACGAGCCGGACGAGTGGGGAGACCTGGCGTCGTTCCGGCGTGCGGTCGCGGCCTCGTGACCGACCTGCCCGCACGCGGGGAGGTGTGGTGGTGCGAGATGGCCGAGATCGGCCGCCGGCCGGTCGTCGTTCTGTCTCGTGATGTCGTGATCCCGCGCCATCGTCGAGTACTGATCGCCCCATGCACGACCACCATCCGAGACCTCCCGAGCGAGGTCCTCCTCGAGGCCGGTGAGGACCCGGTGCCGCGTCGTTCGGCGGTCAACCTGGATTCGGTGGAATCCGTCTCGATCGCAATCCTGGTCGAACGTCTCGGCCGGCTGGCCCAGGCCCGGATGCGGCAGGTCTGCGCGGCCCTGGCTGTCGCGGTCGACTGCTCGGACTGACCAGCCGCTCACCGCTGCCCGACTCTGCGGCAATCGTCATGAGCGCAGCCGATGCTCTCCAGCCGGAAGTTGGTTACACCGCCGCGTCCCGACCTGGCCCGGTCGAGAGGAGCTGGACCAGGGTCTGCTCGCCTGGTTGGACGACAGCTCGAACGTGCGGGTCCGGGGGGTCGAGGGGCCGGTTTGCCTTGACGTTCTCCGGTGGTCGGGAGACGCGGTCGGCAGCGACGGGCAATACTTCCCGTCATGACCTCCGTTCCGGTGAATGTGGACAACTTCGTTCGCGCCGAGACCGACCGCATGTTTGCCGCGATCGGGCAGCAGGCTGGAGGGATCAACCGGTGGCTGCACTTTCGCGTTCCCACGCCGTTGGACCAGCAAACGGTGATCCGGATGAATCGCGACACGTTGTACAGCGCCGTGGTGGCGGACATCCGCGATGGGGCCGTGCTGAGCATCCCGGATGCTGGCGAACGCTACTTGTCGGTCATGATGATCAACCAGGATCACTACATCAACCAGGTTCTTCACGACCCCGGTGAGCACACTCTCGACATGGCCACCTTCGAGAGCCCGTACGTGTTGGTCGCGGCTCGCACGATGGTCGATCCGGCCGACCCCTCGGATGTGGAGGCAGTCAACGCGCTACAGGATCAGCTTCTCTTGACTGCCGCCTCCGCGGTTCCGTTCTCCACACCTGACTATGACGTCGAGACGTTCACCGCGACCCGTGAGGCTGTGCTGGCCCTGGCCAAAGGCGTGGGCGACTTCGGCGGAGCCTTCGGCAGACGGGAAGACGTCTCTGCGATCCGCCACCTGCTCGGGACCGCTGCGGGGTGGGGCGGGCTGCCCGAGTCCGAGGCCTACTACGTGAACGTCGACCCAGGGTTCCCGGTCGGTGCGTACTCGCTGACCGTCAGGGACGTCCCGGTCGACGCGTTCTGGTCAATCTCGCTGTACGACGCCGCAGGCTACTTCCCGGACAACGGAAAGCCTGTCAGCGTCAACAGCTTGACCGCCACGCCAAACGACGACGGCAGCGTCACGGTTCACTTCGGCGGGTCCGAGGACCGCCCGAACACCCTGCCTGTCGTGGAGGGCTGGAACTACCTCGTGCGCCTCTACCGGCCGCACAGCCAGGTCCTCGACGGCTCATGGACCTTCCCCGCAGCCACCGCTGACCAAGCCTGAACCAGACCTCACAGAGCATCCACTCACAGCCTGATCCGGCCCGCTCGGTACCTGCTGCACTCCGCCCGCGAGTCGCCCCACGAAATCACTCTGTGCGGTGACGTGGGCGGGCGAGCAGATCCTCCCCCACTACGACGTCGTGAGGGAGCTCCCTCAGCGCCGGCACTTCGACGTCGGCGCCCTGGCGTCGAAGTGCCGGCGGGGGCGCATCCGGACGGGCGGCACCGGGTGGTGATCTGAGCGGACCGGCGTGCCAGTGAGTCCTGCGCGTAACCTGTACGGATGTCGTGAGCCGGCTTGGCTCCGCCGTAATGCCTGGGCGCTGCTCTCGGTGGTGGTGTGGCGATTGTGAATGGGTGGCTGAGCCGGCCTTTGCGGTGTCGGGGCAGGGGATGGCCGTGACCCCGAGATCGTGGGCCCTGGTGGTGCTGGTCGGGCTCGGCATCGGGCTGGTTGTCGCGGCGATCATGCTGGTGCCCTGGCGGGTGCTGGGTCCGACCCGTGAGGCCCGAGCGGCGGCGCTGCGCGATCTACCGGACGGCGTGGTCACACGGGGTCGGGCGCTGCGCGCTGCCCTGCGCCCCAGCTCTTTCGGTTCTCTGCTGGCGGGAGTGGCGGTGCTCCTGCTGCTCGGGTTGACTCCGGCCGGTGCCCGGATGGTCGCGTGGGTGGCCCAGCCATTCCACGGGCAATGGCTGGCCGAGGCCTTGCTGGGCGGTCTGGTCCTTCTGTTCACCCTGTGGTTGGTGTCTCTGCCGTTCGCGGTCAGGCGCCACATCGTGCTGCGTGACTATGGGCTGTCCACCCAGGACTGGGCCGGATGGTCGGTCGACCTGCTCAAGAGCCTTGCGGTCGCAGCGGTGACCGGTGCGGTCGTGCTCGCTGGGTTCTACACGTTGACCCGGCTCGCGCCAGCCTGGTGGTGGGCGTTCGGTGCCGTCGCTGCGGCCGCCCTGACGACTGTGCTGTCCTTCGTCTTCCCGGTCGTGGTGGAGCCGCTGTTCAACACCTTCACGCCGATGCCGGACGGGCCGCTGCGGGAGGAGCTGGTCACGATGGCGGCTCGGGACGGCATCCCGCTGCGGGACGTGTTGGTCGCGGACGCCTCACGGCGCACCCGCGGGCTGAACGCGTACGTCTCCGGCTTGGGGGCCACCCGGCGGCTCGTGGTCTACGACACGCTGCTGCGCGAGGCGACCCCAGGTGAGGTGCGCAGCGTCGTCGCGCACGAACTGGGCCACACCAAAGAGCGTGACTCCGACGTCGGCGCGCTACTGGGGGCAATCGGCGCCGCGGCGGCCGTGGTGGCGCTGTATCTGTTGGGTCAGTGGGACGCGCTCCTGGGCCGAGCCGGGGTGGAATCCATCGCTGCGCCGACGGCGATCGGGTTGGTGCTCGCCGTGCTGGCACTCGCGGGCCTGGTCAGCGGCCCGGTGCAGAACCTTGTCTCCCGCCGGATCGAGGCCCGCGCCGATCAGCATGCGCTACGGCTGACCGGTGACCCTGCAGAGTTCGCCGCGATGCAGCTGCGCCTGGCTGAGGTCAACCTCGCCGACGTCCAGCCTCCCCGGATCGAGTACATGCTGTTCGCCACTCATCCGGACACCGTGGAACGCCTTGCCGCAGCACGCGAATACGAGCCCCGTCCTGACCAGGCCCCGTGAGGTCGGCTCGCGCCGGGGTGCCAACGTCTCCGCGAGCCCCTCAGGGGGGTGCGCCGCCCGTTGCGAGCAACGCCCGCACACGCGGGTACATCAGAGCGTCCTGTCAGGTGATCCGTTGGTTGGGCAACTTCGCGGGGTTATCACCAGATGGAAGAAGTAGACGCTGTGGCACAGCGGGCTTCTGACGACGAGGCGAAGCTCGAGGCCGCGATCTGGGAAAGCACCGGCCGCAGGCTCGCGCCCATGATCGTGGTCTTCATGGTGGGCATGCTGCTGATGGCTGCCCCGTATCCGTGGCGCGACGAGCCGGGTACGTCCTACGTCTACTACGCCGCCGCCGTCGTGGGCCTGATGATGCTGCTGATGGGCGCCTGAGGCGTCCGTTCGATTGTTCTCATCATTCGGATCCACCGCGGGCGGGGCCCAGCTCGGTGTGCCGAGGCTCGTTCAACTCACTCGCCCTCCGACCAGGTTCTGCGAATCGCCAACGGCTTCTTGCCGGTGGTGGTGCGCCGGCCGGAGGACCACCGGCGCGAGGGCCTCGAACTTGCTGCAGTCCGCCGCCTGTCGACCGTTGGGGGCGACTGCGGAGTCAGCGCGTCGACTGTCAGATGCGAAGGTGGATGTGCAGGCCCGGGTGGACGACCCGCGTTGGCGGTTCAGGCCGCGGGTGAGAGGCCGACGAGGGTGGCGGACGCGTCCCATAGTCGGGCGGCGGCGTTGGTGTCGTAGGAGGCCCTGGACGAGGTCTTGGGCTTGTTGTTGGCGAAGTACTGGCCGGTCACTCCGTCGACCTCGGGGGAGGACGCGAGGTACACCGAGGTCGCGGCCCCGCGCTCGGGGCTCTTCAGGAAGGGTCGGATGATCGGCAGCATGAGCCGCATCCAGCCCTTGGAGTCCTCGCGGCCGAAGTTGGTGCGGACCACGCCGGGGTGGAGGGCGTTCGCGGTGACGCCCGAGCCCTGGAGCCTGCGGGCGAGCTCGTAGGTGAACATCACGTTGGCGAGCTTGGACTGGTTGTAGGCGTGCTGGCCGTTGTAGGCCCGCTCTGCGTTCAGGTCCTCGAAGTCGATTGTTCCCATGGCCTGGGCCCCGGAGGACACGGTGACGACCCGCGCGGGCGCACTGGCCCGGAGCCGGTCCAGCAGGATGTTGGTCAGCAGGAACGGTGCCAGGTGGTTCACGGCGAAGGTGTGCTCGAGGCCGTCGACGGTGGTGCGTCGGGTGGCCCAGTACCCGCCGACGTTGTTGACCAGCACGTCGAGCCGGGGGTAGGCCGCGAGCGCTTCCTCCGCGAGGCGCCGCACCTCGCGCTGCGAGGACATGTCGGCGACGAACACGTCGACCTCGGCGCCGGAGCCCCGGAGGTTCGTGGCGGCGGCCTCGGACCGGGCGGCGTCGCGTCCGACGATCCCGACCCGGCCGCCGAGGCCGGCGAGGCCGGCGGCGGTGGCCAGCCCGATCCCGCCGGTCCCGCCGGTGACCAGCACGGTCTTGCCGGTCATGGTGGCCATCTCAGCGGACGACCTTGACGTTGAACGCCGCCGTGCCGAGCGCGCCCATGAGCCGCAGCCAGATGGGGACGTACATCTCGGTACCGCGGGCGGTGCTGATGTCGCCGAGGTCGATGACGTCGGTGTGGCCGAAGCTCTCCAGCAACGCCGTGACGGTGGCCTTGGCGGCGGCGTCGTCGCCGGAGACGAACACCGACGACTCGGCGCCGAGCGAGGCGGGGTCGACCATGAGGTCGGCGGTGAGGGTGTTGAGCGCCTTGACCACCCGGGCCTGCGGGAAGGCCCGCTGGATCTGCTCACCGAGCGAGTCGGTGTCCTTGACGAAGAGGGTGGGCGGGAAGCCCTGCGAGAAGTCGAGCGGGTTGGAGATGTCGATGAGCACCTTCCCGGCGAGGTGGTCGGCGCCGGCCTGCTCCAGGGCCGGCAGGGCGCCCGACCCGCTGGTCGCGTTGACCACGAGCTCGGCGTGGACCGCGGCCTCGCCAAGGGGGGCGAGAGCGACCTCGGGGTGATCGGTGGTCCACGTACGGAACGGCGGGTTGCCCATGCCGTCCGGCTCAGTCCGGGCGAGGGTGGCCTGCGGGTCGCGGGTGCCGATGGTGACGTCGTGGCCGAGACCGGACAGCCGCCCGGCGAGGGCGCGGGCGACCATGCCGGTGCCGAGGACGGCGATCTTCATGCGAGCTCCTGGGAGGGGGTCGAGGGAGGTAGACAGGTTTGTCTGCCTCCCTGCACGCTAACAGACAGGTCTGTCTATTTGCAATGTATGCTGAGGTCAGTCGTCAACGCCGAGGAGCACCGATGCCCGCCGACCCTGTCACGACGGTCCGATCCAGCGCCGCGCGCGAGCGCATCCTCGACACGGCGTTCTCGCTGTTCTACGCGCGCGGCATCCGCGCGGTCGGGGTCGACCTGATAATCGCGCAGTCCGGCGTCGCCAAGGCCACCTTCTACAAGCACTTCCCGTCCAAGGACGATCTCGTCGTGGCCTACCTCGACACGGTGGACGGCGTGTGGTTCGGCCAGCTCAAGGAGGCGGCCCGTGCCGCCGGGCCGGACCCGGCCGACCAGCTCGTCGGCCTGTTCGACGCGCTCACGAACGCCTGTCGCCGGGAGGGTTACCGCGGATGCGCCTTCATCAACGTCGCCGCCGAGACCCAGCCCGGCACCGCCGTTCACGATCGCACGGTGGCCCACAAGACGGCCGTGCTTGCCTGGATGCGCGACCTCGCCGATGACGCCGGGGCGCGCGACCCGGCGTCGCTGGCCCGTTCCCTGAGCCTGCTCCTCGACGGTGGATTGGCCAGCGGGTCCCTCGACGCCGACCCCCAGGCGCCCGTGGTGGCCAAGGCCTCGGCCCGAGCCCTCGTCGACCGCGCCCTGACCTGAGGGCTGTTGCCGCCCTGGCCGACGGCACGAGGCCGGGCCGACGGCACCTGGATCACTGTTGATGACAACGGCCCTCGCCCACGCACGAGCGCGTTCCCACCCTTCCCGAGCGAGCAGCCCGCTGGCGAACCCAGCGAGCCGCTCACCCCTGCACAACTCAACAAGAACCGAGCTCTTGACTTCGTCCCCATAGGTTGGTCCAACCGCCTCCAAACCCGGCACTGGTGTGCGCATCGTTGCCTACGGCCTGGTGGCGGGCAACGTCGACAGGTGGCAGGAGGACGGGCAGCAACTACTCGGCTACCGGGTTGGACGCCGGTGCTGGGGCCTTGGGTCGCGCCCTGTGCGGTGGCTTTGCTCTGTGACCAGCTGCCGATCCGGCCGCTGCACGCCCAAGTCGCGGCGCACAACGTCGGCTCCCCGCGCGTGTTGGAGAAGTGCGGGTTCCGGCGGGGTCGCGTGCAGAAGACGAATGCGCCGGCCCCCGCGAAGGCTCGGTGCAGCATGCCTGACGTCAGCGAAACACCGCCGGAGCGAGAGCTGCGGTCACCGTCGCCGCCATCGTGGCTGCGCACCGCCGGGCGGCGGTCCACAGGCCGGCCGATCCCGCCCGTGCTGACGCACACAGGCGGACGTTCCGCACAGTCGTGGGCTGGTTGGATGGGCCAATGGATCCCGTCGTGCGTGTCACCGGTGGCCGCGTCCGCGGCTCGAGCCGCGAGAGCGTCAACTCCTTCCTCGGTATCCCCTATGCCGGCCCCGCCGTCGGGGAGGACCGGTACCGTCCCCCGCGGCCGGTAGTGGCGTGGGATGGCGAGCGGGACGCGACCGCGCCGGGGCCGACCGCGGCCCAGGCGGCGTACCCACCCCCGATGGACACCGTGCTTCCCAGCTCGGTGGCGCCGGGTGAGGACTACCTGAACGTGAGCGTCTGGGCCCCCGCCGAGGGGAGCGGCCACCCGGTCATGGTGTGGCTTCCCGGGGGCGCCTTCGTGCGGGGCGCGAACACCGTGCCCATCTATGACGGGTCCGCGTTCGCCCGCGACGGCATCGTGCTCGTGGCGGTCAACTACCGGCTCGGCGTCCCCGGGTTCGCCGTTCTCGACGGCGCCCCGACCAACCTCGGTCTCCGCGACCAGATCGCGGCCCTGGAATGGGTCCGCGAGAACGTGGCCGCGTTCGGCGGCGATCCCGACGACGTCACCGTGTTCGGCGAGTCCGCGGGCGGTATGAGCGTCGCGACCCTGATGGGCTGCCCCGCAGCGGAAGGCCTCTTCCACCGTGCCGTCATCCAGAGCGGAGGCGGGACCGCCGTCTGCACGCTGGAGGACGCCCGGCGGGTGAGCGCCGAGGTCGCGGCCCACCTCGGCGTGCCGGCGACGGCCGAAGCCTTCGCCGCCCTCGATCCCGAGGTGGTCACTGCGGCGCAGTCGGCCGTGGCCCTGGCCGTCCAGGCCGATCCCGACCCGCGGCGCTGGGGCGAAACCGTCCTCAGGGGCGGGCTGGGCATCATGACCCTCTTCCCCGTCATCGACGGCGAGCTGGTGCCCGACGTCCCCCTGGCGCGCATCGCCCAGGGGGCGGCCGCGGTGATGCCATTGCTCATCGGCACGACGCGGGAGGAGTTCCGGCTCTTCCTCGTACCTACCGGCGTCGCCGCCACGGTGACCTCGGAGGCGCTGCCGTTGTTGGCCGCCCGCTACGGCTGGCCCGCCAGCGCCGTCCAGACCTACGCCGCCAACCGGCCGGGCGCCTCACCGGGGGACATCGCCTGTGCCATCCTCACGGACGCTGCGTTCCGGGCACCCTCGGTGCGCCTCGCCGCCGCCCAGCACGCCGCGGGCGGCACGGTGCATGCCTACGAGTTCGCCTGGCCGACGCCCGTCCAAGGCCTGGGGGCCTGCCATGCCCTCGAGCTCGCCTTCGTGTTCGACACCCTCGCCGAGGCAACGCCCATGGTCGGCGAGACCGCCCCGCAACACCTCGCCGACGAGGTGCACCAGGCCTGGGTTGCCTTCGCACGGGACGGAGAACCGGGTTGGCGCGCCTGGACGCCGGATGAGCCGTCGGTGATGGTCTTCGACGCCGCGTCCGAGCTGACAAACGCACCCCGCGACGCCGAACTGGCGCTCTGGGACTGAGCACTCGATCGACCGACGTCGCCCCCGACGCCGTTGGTCTTCGCGGGACGCTGCCTGGTCAGGCCGTCTTGCTGCACCTTCTGGAGCGGGTGCTCGTCCCCCTCGTCACCACGACTGTGCATCTGATCGGGTGGCGAGTGCCGGAGCTCGACCTTGAGACAGTCGTTCCCCGGTGCGCTTCAGCGCGGTGGTCGAGGGTGGCCCAGCTCGCCGGGAAATCGACGTGCCGAAGGCTCACCCAGGCCTGGATGACCTGGCGTAACGTCCGCGGGTCGACTGACCCACGTCGAGCACAGGGTGGGTCTCTTCGCCGCGTGATGACGCCTCTGAGAAGGGACGGCGTTGCGAGTTCCAGGGTGCGCGTCCCGCCGGTCGTGAAGTCCAGTCACGGCGTTTCGGGCGACCCCGGTCGGGTGCGGCGATCCGCTCGAGGAAGTCCTCGAACCCGCCTGCCAGCACGATCCGAGTCTCGCGTCCCAACCGATGAATGGGACTTGGACGATTCGGACTGCGGAATCCACCTCGGCAAACGCGTAGGCCTCGCCTCCGCTGTCGGACCCGAAGACGACAAGTCCGGGCGCCGATTCCGCCACCCCGTGCGCCGCGTTGAGCTCGACGAGGGCGATCGTGAAGGTCTGAACGATCGGTTCGCTCCCGGGCGACTCGTACCAGAGAACCGCGTCCGACGCCGCAGGCGGCGCGACCACGGTTGCCGGGGTGCGTACCTCTGGCATGTCGTCTGCGAACACCGTCGGGTCCGCCTGACGCGGTCGGCGGCTTTCGCCTGCCATCTGCCGGCGCCCGGGTCGGCAGATGGCCTCACCGCTGCGATGATCGGCCGATGAGCACGGAGAGCGAGCCCACGGACCCGGGCGCCGCCCGTCGCCGCCAGGCGCGGAAGAACGCCGAGTACCACCACGCGGCAGCAGCGCGGGCGGCGGAGGCCGAGGCACGGCGGACCGCCCCGATGGTGGCGGGCTTCGCCGAGGCGATGCGGTCGGCAGGCGTCGAACCCACCCGGCTACGGGCACGCCCCTACAGCGGCGGCGGGAGCCTGCGCACCGACGTCGTCGGCTGGTACGTGCGGCGGGACCACCGGGCTGCCGTCGGCACGGACGGCCGCTGGTACGTCCTCGTCGTGGCGCCCAGCCTGCGCGGACGGTTGGCTGGCGTCCACATCGAGCCCACCGACGCCCCGCTCCAGGTCGGAGCGGGTGGCCGGGACGGTGACTCGGTGGCCCTGGACGTCCTGCTACGGCTGCGGCTGGAGGCCGGGCCGGACTTCCCGTCCTGACGACCAGCACCCGCCGTCGAGCGGCCCCGGGGTCCCCGTCAGCCCACAGCGGCCGCGAACGACTCCTGGAGAACGTGCGGAAGGACTACCCGGGCCGGACCGGAGCGCGTGCTTCGCCGCGTGTTCCGCTCGCGGCGATCCAGAGGTTTGCTCTGCACCACCAAGACCCGGCTCGTGTGGGCCGTCGATCACTCCTCACGCACCTCGTCGGAGCGGTGCCACGGCCAGCGACCGTGGAGTTCGACCATCAGCGACCAGGAGAGGAAGGTGCGCACAACCACCAGCAGACCGAGCGCGGCGACGTTCTCCAGAGTCGGCTCGAGGGTGACGGTCCGGATGACGTCGGCAGCGATCAGCAGGTCGAGGCCCAGCAGCAGACCGCGACCCACTGACCGCTTGACCCGCTCGACGGACTCGTGTGCCCCGAGCTGTCGAAGCGTTCGGGCGCCGGTGACGAACGCTGCCACGACGGCGACGGTGATGACGGCGATGGCGATGATCTCGATCCACTCGGAGATGGCTTCGGCGACTTGCCAGTCACCGATGGCAAGTCCCTGTCCGTTGTGCATCAGTCGGCCTCCCGGCGTCATTCATCTGGTTCTGAGCTGACGGACCGCTACGAGGCGACGGCCGACGCTCTCCATGATCGCCGCTGCCGGCGTCGACGGTGCCGCTGCGGGGAATCCGAGTGGCGCCACTCACGATGGTCGACTCGCAGATGACGACCGGGTGGACATACCTGTACCCCGTGGTGACGATGGAGCTGACCCGTCGCCAGATGACCAACTCGGTTGTCGGCGAACGGCCCGGCCGCAGGCCCATGAACCACTTCGTCCACATTCGCTCCTTTCCGGCCGCGGACTTCCGCGTCGTGGTGCGGCCGAACTTCGACACCCTCTACTCCTCCGCATCGCTCGATCTGAGCGGCGGACCGCTGGTCGTCTCTACACCTGACACCGCGCCACGTCGCTGTCCGCTTGGCCCGAGAAGGGTCCGCTGGCGCCCTTCGTGGCCGACCCCACCGTGCACGACGAGACAGAGCCGCTGCACCAGGTCAACGCGGTGTCCGCGGTCGACTTCTTCCCCCTCGGTGCGGAGCTCTGAAGGGTCATGAACACCGATTCGATGGCGCCAACGGCAACGTCCATCTGAAGCACGCCATCGTCGTGATGGCTGGACCGGGCGCGAACCAGGCTGAGGACGCGATCTACCAGCTGCAGTTGGTCGCCCGCGTCATAGCGTCCTATCGACAATCGTCAAGTAGTCCCCGCTGTCCCTGTCGGCACGCCCTGTCGCGCGTGAAAATGGGGGTGGTCACCTGCCGACGTCGGCGCTGCTTGGTCTGTGAGGCCGTCAAGTAGTCTGACGCGGGGAGCGTGACCCCCAGAGGCCCTGAACTGTCGCTTCGAGCACGCGAGTCCGCCTCGTCATAGATACCGCTCCTGCAGGTGGCCACCGTCGGTGGTCGTCCTCAGGAGGTGGTGACGGTGTCGGTGATGGTTGATGAGCCGGTGGTCGCGAGGGTGTGCGCGATCGACATCGGCAAGGCCGCCCTGGTCGCGTGTGTGCGGGTCCCGCACGAGAGCGTCCCCGGGCGGCGGGCACAGCAGGTCCGCCGCGCCGATCCGCCGGCTGCGGGACCTGACCCGGTACCGACGCACCCTGGTGCGGGAACGCACCCGGGAGAAGGCGCGCCTGGAGAAGGTCCTCGAGGACGCTCAGATCAAGTTGGACTCGGTGATCACCGACCTGCTCGGGGTGTCCGGGCGGGAGATGCTGGACGCGATGGTCGCCGGGCAGCGCAACCCCGCGGTGCTGGCGCAGATGGCCCGCGGCCCGATGCGGGCCAAGCTTGCTCGCCTGGACGACGCGTTGACCGGCAACTTCGATGACCACCACGCGTTGTGCGCCACCATGCTGCGGCGCATCGATGCCCTCACCGGTGAGATCGCCAGCCTCGACAGTGTCGTCGCGCATCACTGCGAGCCCTACGCCGAGACCGTGCAGCGGCTCGACGAGATTCCCGGGGTCGGTACCCGCGCCGCCGAGGAGCTGATCGCCGAGATCGGTGTGGACATGAGCGTCTTCCCCACGGCCGCGCACCTGGTGTCGTGGGCGAAGTTCACGCCCATCGACCGGCAGTCCGCCGGCACCAGGAAGGGCGGCTCCACCGGCAAGGGCAACCCGTGGTTGGCGGCCACGCTCGGGGAAGTCGTCGCCGGACTGGCCCGCACCCACACCTTCCTCGGAGACCGCTACCGGCGCCTGGCCCGCCGCCGGGGGAAGAAGCGGGCCTTGGTCGCGGTCGGAAACTCGGTGATGACCATCCTGTGGCACCTGCTCTCCGACCCCGGAAGCCGCTTCCACGACCTCGGCGCCGACTATCACCAATCCCACGCCAACCCCCGCAGGCGCCAACGCGACCTGATCCGCCAACTCGAACACCTCACCGGACAGACCGTCGTCCTGCGACCCACCGCCTGAGCGTGGCTCACAACACCCGGCTACGCCGGGTGCCTTCGGCCTGCCCGCTCACCGACCCATTTTCGAGTCAGCCGCGTGTCGACCGGCAACCGGGGACGCGACGTCGGATCGTTCACCTGACGTTCTGCAGTACGACCCCGGTGACGACCAGGGCCACTGTGCCCCAGATCGCCCAGGTGCGGACGCGCGGCCACTGAGGGGTGTTCGCGGCACCGAGCACCACGCCGGCGCCCGCGAACTGCAGGAGGAGCGTGAGCCACCACAGCCCCAGCGCACTGACCGGCACGGTCGAGAAGGACCACACGCCGAGCGTCACGGCGGTGGCGAACACGAGACCGGCCGCGAGGCCGGTGACGAGCCCACCGTTGATCCCGGGTCGCCGGCTTGCCTGGAGCAGCCAGTGCAGGAGCACGACCTCCAGCAGGAACGACGCGTACCCGGCGGGAATCCGCACGAACAGCTGTTGCGGCGCGAGCACGGCGGGGTCGTCAGCGCCCTCCAGAACGCCGGCGAATACGCCACCGAAGATCACGAAGTCGATGGCGATCGTGACCAGCCAGGCAAGTGCGATCGCCGCTACCGTGCGGCGTGCCATGGCCCAAGGCTACCGACACCTCGCAGAGGTCCCGCCGCTCGCGTCAAGGCGACGGCAGGGCTCCGAGGCCGTCGCGGACTGTGGCCGGTGTGGGACGGGGACCTCGGTGCGGTGGTGCCCAATCCATGGGCATTCCTGTCCAGTCCTGGCCCACGAGCGGCGTCTCAGGAAACGCGGAAACCCGCTGTTCACAGCGGGTTTCGTGGGTGCCCCCGGCAGGATTCGAACCTGCGACACCTTCTTTAGGAGAGAAGTGCTCTTCCCCTGAGCTACGAGGGCGGGAAGACCGCGGACCAGCCTAACCGTCTACACACCGACGGCAGCACGCCTGCCCTGCCGTGCCGGGCGCGGTGATCAGTCAACCGGCGCGTCGGTCCTCGGCGTCATACTGCTCCGGTGACGACGACCCGACCCCCCGAGGCAGTCGCGGCCGAGCGTGCCGCCGTCCAGCGACGCGTCGTGTGGACCCTCGTCGGCTCGCAGATGCTGGGCGGGGTCGGTGTCTCGTCCGGCGCCGCGGTGGGCGCACTGCTGGCCGAGGAGGTCTCGGGCTCGGTCCAGTACGCCGGCCTCGGTGGCACCGCGCAGGTCCTCGGCTCGGCGCTCATCGCCATCCCGATGGCCCGCGTCATGGCCGCCCGCGGACGTCGTCCCGGGCTCGTCATGGGCTACGTGCTCTCCGCCTTCGGTGCCGTGGGGCTGGTCGTCGCCGGGGTCATCGGCAGCTTCGCGCTGCTGCTCGTCTCCAGCTTCCTCTTCGGTGGCGCCTTCGTCGCCAACAGCCAGACCCGCTTCGCGGCAGCCGACCTGGCGCTGCCCGCCCGGCGCGGTCGCGACATCAGCATCGTCGTGTGGGCCACGACCCTCGGCAGCGTCCTCGGGCCCAACCTCGTCGGACCCGGCGCACCGGTGGCCCGGACGCTCGGCATCCCGGTGCTCACCGGGCCGTTCGTCTTCTCCTTCGTCGGCGTGGCGCTGGCCATCACTCTGCTCCAGGTGCGGCTCCGCCCCGACCCGCTGCTGGAGTCCCGACGCCGCGCCCTCGACGACCTCGATGACCCGGGGGAGCCCACCCACGGGTCGGTGTGGCGAGGGCTGCGGCAGTCGTTCTCGAGGCCCGTCGCCCGGCTGGGCATCGTCACCCTCGCCCTTGGGCACGCCGTCATGGTGGGCCTGATGGTGATGACGCCGGTCCACATGCGGCACGGCGACGCCGCCCTGACGGTGATCGGCTTCGTCATCAGCATCCACGTCCTCGGGATGTTCGCCTTCTCGCCCCTGACGGGGATGGCCGTGGACCGCTTCGGCGGACGCGCCGTCGCCATTGTCGGCTCAGGGGTCCTGGCCGCCGCGGCCGTGCTCGCGTCGCTGTCGCCCCCTGGGGAGTCGAGCACGCTCGTCGCCGGTCTCTTCCTCCTCGGCCTGGGCTGGTCGTGCACGCTCGTCTCGGGGTCGACCATGTTGACGAACGCCCTCCCCGTCGCCGAGCGCCCGGGGGCGCAGGGCGCGTCTGACCTGCTCATGGGTCTCGCTGCGGGGGGTGGCGGCGCCGTGGCGGGTATCGTCCTCGACCGTTCCTCGTACCACGTGCTCTCCCTCATCGGCCTCGGGTTCGCCCTGCTCATCGGCCTGCTCGCGGTCCTCACGCCGGCGGCCCGGCGCGCGGCGACGCTCGTCGCCTGACCGGGTGAGGGAGCGTCGTCGAGACCGGCGCCCCCGCGGTGGTCCGGCCCGGCGCCGCGCCTCCCGGAGCACGCGCCACCGCGTTGTTAGCCTGCTGAGGTGACTGCGACCGGGCCGGCGCGCAAGGAGCGGCCCCGCGACGCGGATGTCGCGGCCGGCGCCGCGGGCCGTGGCGACGGGCCGCGTCTCGCTGTTGCCCCGGAGCCGCGCTCGGCCCGGGTCAAGGCCGCGCGGGCGGAGTGGAACCGTCGCCTCGTCGAGCTCGGCGGGCCCAACACCCTCCTCTGGTTCCACGACCACCGCGCGGGCACCTTGGACCTCGGCCGCGCTCACCTCGGGGCCCGCGGCCAGCTGCTCGGCGGCACGACCGTCCGGCTGTCCGACCTGGTCCGCGAGAATGCCGCGCTCGACGACGCCCGCCGGCGGGCCCGGGCCATCGCGCGCACCAGCGACGAGGTGCTACAGGCCCACGGCACCCGCACCTGCTTCCTCGCCATCGGCATGGCGACGTGGACGGTGCGCCGCCCCACCGACGGCTCGAAGCCGGTGGAGGCCAACGCCCCCGTGCTGCTGCGCTCCTGCGAGCTGCGGCGCGCGGATGCCTTGGGCACGGACTGGGTCATCGAGCCGGGGGACGAGCTCGGGCTCAACCCGGTGCTCGCCCAGTACATGTCGTCCGCGCACGGAATCGAGCTCGACGCGGCCTGGCTGGAGGAGCTGGCGCTCACCGGGTCCACCATCGACGGCTACCCCACCTACGCGGCGCTCGCCGACGCCTGCGCCGAGGTCCCCGACTTCTCGGTGGCGCCGCGCGTCGTCATCGGTACCTTCCCCTACTTCAAGGCCCCACTGGTCGCCGACGTCGGCCGCGAGCTGTCATCCCTCGCTGCCGACGACCTCGTGGCGGTGCTCGCGGGTGAGTCCCTGACGCCGTCCCCGGCCGGGGGTGGAGCGGGATCGGACGCCGCCGAACGGTTCGTCCTCGACGCGGATGCTGCCCAGCGCGCCGCCGTCGCCGACGCGCGCGCCGGGTCGCACCTCGTGGTCCTCGGCGCGCCGGGCACCGGCAAGACCCAGACCGTGGCCAACCTCGTCGCGGGCCTCGCGGCCGACGGGCTGCGCGTGCTCCTCGTGGCGCCGGGACGTGAGGCCCTCGACTCGGTCACCGGCCGCCTGGCCGCCGTCGGCCTGGGCGACCTCGTCCTCGACGTGCGCGGTGGCCACGACCGTCGCCGGGTGGTCCGCGAGTTGGTGGACGGCCTCGACCGGCTCACCGCCGAGCCCGACGACGACCCCCAGGGCGCGGGCCGAGCCGTCGTGCACCGGGCGGAGGCCGTGGCCGTGCTCGACGAGCAGGCGGCGGCGCTGCACGAGGCACGGCCCCCGTGGAGGGTCTCGCTGCACGAGGTGCAGGAGGCGGTCTCGGCCTTCGCAGGCACCGAGGCACCCCCACGGTCGCGGATCCGCCTGCCGGACCACGTGCTCGACCGGCTGGACCCGACGACGCTGGCCGCTACCGTTCGGGCGATCACCCGCCTGGCCGAGCTGAGCCGGTGGGACGGCGACGGCGCCGACGATCCCTGGTTCGGCGCCCGGCTCGAGGGGCCTGACGACGTCGCCGAGGCCCGAGAGCGGGTCGAGCGACTCGCCGGTGGGCTGGTGGCCGAGGCGGGCAGTACGTTCGGCGAGGTCTTCCGCGGCATCCAGCTGCCGCGTCACCCCACCGTCCTCGACTGGGGGCGCGTCCTGCGCACGGTCGGCGAGGTCCGCGACACGCTCGAGGTCTTCGGCCCCGAGGTCTTCGACATCCCGCTCGGCGACCTCGTCGCGGCCACCGGGTCGTCCGCACAGCGGCGCCACGCCGGGGTGGAGCTGACGACGATGGACCGCTGGCGCCTCCGGCGCCAGGCGCGGGCGCTGCTGCGGCCCGGGAGACCTCCCGCGAGTCTCCACGACGCCCTGGCCTCAGCCCATGAACAGCGGGACGCCTGGCGCGAGCTCGCCGGCTCGGGCGGTCGCCCGGAGATCCCGGTCGAGCTCGACCGGGCCCGCGAGGCCCACACCGCCCTCCTCGACGACCTGCGGTGGCTCGACGAACGGCTGCCCGGCACGGATGACGGCGGGTCCGATCGCCGGTTGGTGGAGCTCGACCTCGAGGAGCTGAGCCGGTCGGTCCGGGCGCTGTCCGACGCCGCACCGCACCTCGACGCCCTCCCCGAGGAGCGGGCCGCCCTCGACGCGCTCGGGGACCGCGGGCTCCGCCCGCTCGCCGACGACCTGCGGGCGCGCGGCGTGCCGCCCGTCGACGTGGCCGCCGAGGTCGAGTGGGTCTGGTGGTGCTCCATCGCCGAGCACATCGGCCGGGCCGACCTGCGAGTGGCCGAGCACGATGGCCGCGTGCTCAGCGAGCGGGTCGAGGAGCTTGCCCGGGCCGAGGCCACGGTGCTCGCCGCCACCCCGGCCAGGGTGCGAGCCTCGGTGGCACGCCGGCTGTCGGCGGCCCGCCGTCGGCATGCCCAGCAGGAGACCTGGCTGCGCTCCGAGGCCGCGCAGGTCCGCCCGGTGCCGCTGCCCGAGCTCATCGCCTCGACGTCCGACCTCCTCACCGCTGTCCGCCCGTGCTGGGCGATGGCCGCGCTGGACGTGCCGTCCGTGCTCCCGGCCGGCCGCCTCTTCGACGTCGTCGTGCTCGAGGATGCCTCGGCCCTCGCCGTGGCGGAGGCCGTGCCAGCCATCACCCGGGCGGGGCGGGTCGTCGTCGTCGGGGATGCCTCGCAGTCGCCGCCGTCGTCGTTCGTCGCCGGTCCCGGCGCAGGCGCGGCCTCCGGCACCGGTGCCGACGACGAGTTCCCCCCCGCATCCGTGCTCGAGCTCCTCGAGCCGGTTCTCCCCACGCGGTCGCTGCAGTGGCACCACCGCTCCCGCGACGGACGCCTCGTCTCGTTCGTCTCCGAGCACGTCTACGACAATGGGCTCGTCACCGTGCCCGACGTCGACCGCTCGCCGGTGACACGGCTCGAGCTGGTCGAGGGGCACGGAGCGGTGTCGACCGGCGACGCCGCTGTGGAGACCACGAACGCCGAGGTCGACAGGGTCGTCGAGCTCGTCCTCGACCACGCCCGCCGGCGCCCGGGTCGCTCGCTTGCCGTCGTCGCACTCAACCGGGCGCACGCCGACCACCTCGACGCCGCGCTTCGCTCCGCCCTGGCCGAGGCCGACGGACCCACCCGCCGCTTCTTCGACGCCGACTTCCGCGAACCGTTCGTCATCCGCCCGCTCGATCTCGCCCAGGGCCTCGAGCGTGACGTGGTCCTCGTGGCGGTCGGCTTCGGCAAGACCCCGCACGGCCGTGTGCTGCACCGCTTCGGGCTGCTCGGCACCGAGGCCGGTCACCGCCACCTCACGGTGGCACTCACCCGGGCGCGTCGGTCGATGACCGTGGTGTCGACGCTGTCCGCGGACGACCTCGACCCCGACCGGCTGAAGGCGCGCGGGCCACAGCTGTTGCGCTCCCTGCTCGCCGAGCTCGCGGCGGCGGACGCGGCGCCGGCCGGCGCACACGAGCGGCCGTGCCGCTCGGTGCTCGTCGCCGATCTCGCCCGCCGGCTGCGTCACCACGGCCTCACGGTGCACGAGGGAGTGGGGGTCGGCCCCACACCGGTCGACCTGGCCGTCGAGGACCCGCAGCGGCCGGGCACCCTGCTGCTCGCGGTGGAGTCCGACGGCCCGTGCTACGTCGCCACCGGTGACTCCCGTGACCGCGACCGGTTGCGTGCGGAGGAGCTGCGGCGCCGCGGCTGGGAGCACCTGCGGGTGTGGAGCACCGACCTCTTCCGGGACCCGGCGCGGGACGTCGCCCGCATCCTCGACGCCGTCGGCGTCCGGGAGGCGCCCGGTGACTGAGGGTCGTCCACCCTCGGACGCCGGCCGCGAGCCGCGACGGCGCCGCCCGCGCCGGGCCGTACGCCCGGGGACGAAGCCGGACGCGGACGACGCACCGGACGTCGCGGACGCGCGTGACGACTCAGCGCCGGGCGGGTCCGACCGTGACCGGTGGCTGCGCGAGCAGCGCCCGCCGCACTGGGAGTGACCCTCGGTCGGTGGCCACGCAGCCGGTCAGGGTCCTGGCCGGTCCCTGACCGGTCCTGGGCCAACTCCCGTGCGCTCGTCCGCATCCGGCGGGGCCGGCGGCCCGCCTCGACCACCGGCCCCGCCCTCAGGAGGACGTCCTCAGGGGCGCTCGGAGCGGAGGGCGTCGCGGATCTCGCGAAGCAGCTCGGTGTTGGGATCGACGGTTTCGGCCTCGGGCTCGTCCGGGAAGTACCGCGCCTTGGCGCGCGTGTACGGCTTCACGATGAAGAAGTACACGATGAAGGCGATGAGCACGAATGACACGACCGCGGTGAGGAAGGGCCCGACGGTCGTGAAGCCGCCCGGCTGCCACTCGTCGAAGTTCGGCGCGCCCCCCGCCTTGGCGATCGCCTCGAGGACGACCTGCGTGAAGGCGGTGACGACGGCCGCGAACGCGGCGGCGATGATGAACGCGACGGCGAGCTCGATGAGATTGCCGCGCAGCACGAAGTCCCGGAAACCCTTCATGGTGACCCCTTTTCTCTGAAGGATGACGCCGACAGCGTAGGGCTACCCACGCTGCCCGGCGCGCCGGATGGACGCAGGTGAGACAGCGGCTCACGTGCCGCCGACGGCGACGAGGTTCACCACGACGGGGCCCTCGAGCCCGCCGTGCCCAGCAAGGACCCGTTCGGCCTCGGTCCCGGAGAGAGCCAGCAGGATGCCGCGGGAGGTCTCCCCGCCGAGACCCGGCACGGCCTCGGCATCCACGGGGTCGGTGGCCAGCACCGTCGCCGCGCGCGCCAGCGCGGGGCCTCCCGCCCCGGGGAAGACGAGCACACGCTGTCCGGGCCTCACGACGTCCGCGGTCCGCGGGTCGGCCAGCAGGACGTGGAGGGCCACCCGGTCGGCGGGGAGGCCCTCGACGGGGGAGCCGGGCACGAGCCGGGTGCGCGTGAGCACCTCACCGGGTGCGAGCGCGGACGCCGAGCGCCGACCGGCCGCGTCGGCGACGTCGGTGATCGCTCCCGGCGGCGCGGCGTCGGCGACGATGGCCCGCAGGGCGAGGTCTGCGGGTGTGAGCACGGCACCGGGCTCCACGCCACGGACCGCGCTGACGACCGCGAGCCGAGGCGGCGGTGGCGGGCGGAGCTCGAGCACGACGAGCCACACGGCCGTGGCCAGGCAGAGGGCGGCGAGGGCGCGGCGCAGCACCGAGCGGCGCCAGCGGGCGCGGCGCCCGGGCCCGGTGAGCCCCGGCAGGGGCCGGCGGAGGGTGGCCACCGTCCGACGCTAGGCGCCGGTCGCGTGGGTCAGGGAGGGGTCAGGACGAGGCTGTGGACGACGCCCCGGAGGACGCCGCGCCTGTGGACGAACTTGCCGACGACGAGCCGGACGAGCCCGACGAGCCCGACGAGCCCGAAGGACCGGACGAGCCCGACGACCCGGAGCCCGAGTCGCCCGCCCCGGACGAGGAGGACGAGTCCGACCCCTTGTCGGAGGACCCGGACGAGCCGCTCGTCCCGTTGGGCACCGAGCTGCCCGACCGGGAGTCGGTGCGGTAGAAGCCGCCGCCCTTGAAGACGATGCCGACGGCGTTGAACACCTTGCGCAGGCGTCCGCCGCACTCGGGGCAGACGGTGAGGGAGTCGTCGCTGAACGACTGCACGACCTCGAAACGGTGGTCGCACTCGGTGCACGCGTAGGCGTACGTGGGCACGGTGTCCTCCTGGCGCAGGCGGGCCGTCACCCGGGCGCCCGGCGAGGCACCGCTCGAACGGTGACGGCATCGGCCTCCGATTCTAGGCGAGCCGGCCGACCGTCCCGACCACGCCCACCGAGCCCGGTCGTGCCCCGTCCCCACGCGCGGACGTGGGTGAAGATCGTCGGATAGGCGACGATCTTCACCCACGTTCTGGGAGGGGGAGCGGAGCGGGGAGGGGGAGGGGGGAGGGGGCGGAGCGGGCGGGGAGCGGGAGGCGCGGTCGCAGGAGGGGCTACTTGACCTCGGCCCGCGTGATCCGCCACATCCCGAGGGCGAGTGGGAGCAGCACCCACACGGTGACGGAGGTCCCGAGCTGCGCCCACTGCTCGCCGGTGAGGGCTCCGCTGAAGAGCGGCTCCATGGTGCGATTGAGGTCGAGCCACCGGGCGGCGTCCTCGACCCACGACACCATCGAGCCGAGGATCGACCACGCGGTCGGCAGCACGTAGTAGAGGACGATCGCGGCCGGGGTGTTGCGCAGCAGCATCCCGAAGCCCAGGCCCTGCGCCACCCCGAGCAGCACGTACCCCGCCGCCCCGGTGAGCGCGAGCCCGGACATCGTCCAGTCGCCCTCGATGCCGCGGACGGCGATGGCGGCCGCGTGCGCCGCGGTGCCGAGCGCCAGCGACAGGGCCACGGCGGCGACACCGACGAGCAGGGCCGCGAACACCTTGGCCCAGGCGACCCGCAGCCGCCGGGCCTCGAGGGTGAAGGTGACCAGGGCAGTCCGCTGCGACCACTCCGATGTCACGGCGAGGATGCCGACCACCGGCAGCAGGATCGCCATCGGCATCATCGTCGCCTGGAGGTAGTCGCCGTACGGGTGCTCGCCGCCGTCGACGACGAACATGATGACGAGGGCGCCGGCGATGACCACGCCGATGGCGATCAGCAGCCACCGCCCGGCCCGCGTGTCGAGCATCTTGCGCAGCTCGACCCGTAGCAGGCGGTGGAAAGGCACGCCGGTCGTCGGCCGCGGTCCGGGGATGGGCGCGGGCAGCCGGCTCGCCGCCGTGGTGGCACGGGTGGTCGTGGTCTCGGTGGTGGCCGTGGAGGTCATGCCGCCACCTCCTCTCGGGCGGACTCGGCGGTGAGATCGAGGAACATCTCCTCGAGGCCGCGGCCGTCGCCGGCACGCAGCTCGGTCAGGGCGATGCCTGCGTCGAGGGCGGCACGGCCCACCTCTGCCGGGTCGAGCGGGACGCGCAGCCCGCCGGTCGACAGAGGCTCGGCCTCGC
Organism: uncultured Actinomycetota bacterium; assembly: GCA_963726295.1. Taxonomy (GTDB): domain Bacteria; phylum Actinomycetota; class Actinomycetes; order Actinomycetales; family Dermatophilaceae; genus DASSQJ01. Next base: position 593,443 of record CAVSBW010000002.1, on the reverse strand, counting down.
CGCCGCGGTGCGCGAGGACCGCCCGCAGCGCGACGTCGTCGGCGGAGCGCACGAGCGTGCCGGCGTCGGCCAGCAGTTCGCCGGTGGTGCCGCGGGCGACGATCCGGCCCTGGCCGATGACGATGATCTCGTCGGCCACGCGCTCGATCTCGTTCAACAGGTGCGAGCTGAGCAGCACGGTGCCCCCGCGGTCGGCGAACCCCCGCAGCAGGTCGCGCATCCAGCGGATACCGGCCGGGTCGAGGCCGTTGGCGGGCTCGTCGAGCACGAGCACCTCGGGGTCCCCCAGCAGCGCGTGCGCGATGCCGAGCCGCTGGCGCATCCCGAGGGAGTAGTGGCGCACCCGCCGCCGCGCCTCCGTCTCGCTGAGGCCGACGAGTTCGACCATGTCGGCAACTCGGCGCCGGTCGACGCCCATCAGCATGGCTCCGAGGGTCAGCACCTCGAGGCCGGTGCGTCCTGCGTGCTGCGCGGAGGCGTCGAGCAGCAGGCCGACGTGGCGGCCCGGGTTGGGCAGGCGGTCGTACCCGCTGCCGAGGACGGTCGCGCTGCCGGACGTCGCGGGGGTCAGGCCCCCGATGACGCGCATCGCGGTCGTCTTGCCGGCGCCGTTCGGCCCGAGGAAGCCGGTGACCCGGCCCGGCTCAGCCGTGAAGGACACCTCCTCCAGTGCGGTGAAGTCGCCGTAGCGCTTCGTCAGTCTGTCTACCGTGATCATGACCACCACCGTGCCGTCGGGACCGTCACCGCCGCCATGGGGGCCCGACCTGAGGCGACCCTGATCCCGCTCGGGGTCGCTCAGGGTTCGCCCCGGGTGGCGCCGGGCTCCGTCACGCGCGGCACCGCGTCGGCCGGGGCGCGGTGCCGCGCGCCGGGCGGCGGGTCGCACGGGTCAGGTGTCCTTCCAGTCGGCGAGCCGGCCACCCCGGCTCACCTGGTACAGCCGCTTCTCCACCCGCTCGCGCACCGCGGCCGGGGCGACCACGAGCAGCTGGTCACCGTGCCGCAGCGCGTCCTGCCACCGCGGCACGAACGAGCGGCCCTCACGCACCACGAGCGCCACGTTCGCGCCGGGTGGCAGCCGCAGCTCGAAGACGCGCACCCCACCGATGCGCGACTCCGTCCCCACGTCGATCTCCAAGAGCTCGGCACCGAGGTCCTCCAGCGGCGTCGCCTCGACCGTGAGCGGGACGCGGTGGTGCGACGCGTCGAGCCCGAGCTTCCTGGCCACCCACGGCAGCGTCGGAGCCTGGACGAGGGTGAAGATGACGACGAGGACGAAGACCAGCTCGAACATCCATGTCGTGCCGGCCGCGCCCGCCGTCACCGGCACCGTGGCGAGCACGACGGGGACCGCGCCGCGCAGCCCCGCCCACGAGAGGAAGGCCTGCGTGCGCCACGGCAGCCGGAACGGCGTGCACGAGACGATCACGGAGAGTGGCCGCGCGAGGAGCAGCAGCGCCACCCCGACGACCAGAGCGGGCACCAGCTGGTCGGCGAACCCGCTCGGCGAGGCGAGCAGCCCGAGGAGGACGAACAGCCCGATCTGGGCCAGCCAGCCCATCGCGGAGGCGAAGCCGACCACCGACGGACGGTGCGGCAGCTGCTGGTTGCCGAGCACGAGGGCGGCGAGGTAGCAGGCGATGAAGCCCGAGGTGTGCACGACGTCGGCGGCGCCATAGGCCAGCACGGCGACCGCGAGCACGCCGATGGCGAACAGGGCAGACGACGTCGTGGCCACCAGCCTCATCACCCGACTGCCGACCCACCCCACCGTGAGCCCGACGGCCGCGCCCCCGGCGAGCTCACCGACGGCCACCAGCACCAGCTGCCACCACGGATCGGGGTGGCCTTCCGGGGCCAGGTTGGCCGACAGAGCGGTGACGAGCAGCACCACCGGCGCGTCGTTGAACCCCGACTCGGCCTCCAGCATCCCGGTGACCCGCCGGGGCAGCGGCACCCGCCGGAGCACCGAGAACACCGCGGCGGCGTCCGTCGACGCGAGCACTGCCCCGACGAGCAGCGCCACCTCCCAGGACCAGCCGAGCACGCCCCGCGCGACCACGGCCACCACGACGACGCTGACCCCCACGCCCACGGTCGACAGCACCGCTGCCGGCGCCACCGACCGGCGGATCTCCGGCCAGTGGGTCGTCACCCCGCCCTCGACCAGGATGAGCACGAGGGCTGAGTACCCCAGCACCTGCGTCAGCTGCTCGGAGTCGTAGTCGATGCCCAGGCCGGACTCGCCCAGAGCCAGCCCGATAGCGAGGTAGATGAGGAGCGACGGCAGGCCCGAGCGGTTCGAGAGCCGCACCGCCGCCACGGCGACGACGAGCACGGCGCTCCCGATGAGCAGCGCCACCGCGAGGTCGTCGAGGCTGTACCCCTCGGGCGCAGGCGTGCTCGCAGGGAGCGACCAGCTGCGCAGCACGGGCACCATCCTCGTGTCGTCGGCGGTGGTGCCATAGTCTCGCAGGGTGAGTCGAGCCGTCGTCGCCCGCCGTGTCCTGTTGGGCGTCGTCGCCGCCGTCGTCGTGGCCGCACTCGTGCTCGCGGTGGTCGCGTGGAACGGTGTCCGGGCCTCACTGCCCACCACCAGGGGCGAGTCGGCCCTCCCCGGACTCTCCGCCGACGTCACCGTGCTGCGCGACGGCAGCGGCGTCCCGCACATCTACGGCGACAGCATCACCGACCTCGCCCGCGCCCAGGGCTACGTGCACGCGCAGGAGCGCTTCTTCGAGATGGACCTGAGGCGCCACATCACCGCCGGGCGGCTCTCCGAGCTGGTGGGCTCCGCCGGGGTCGAGACCGACAAGGTCATCCGGACGATGAACTGGCGCGGCATCGCAGAGCAGGAGCTGCCGACTCTCGCCCCCCAGACCCGCCAGGTGCTGCAGGCCTACGCCGACGGGGTGAACACCTACCTGCGCGGTCGCAGCCCCGGCGACGTGGCCCTCGAGTACACCGTGCTCGGCCTTCAGCTACCGCTCGGCGACATCGAGGAGTGGACTCCGGTCGACAGCCTTGCCTGGCTCAAGGCGATGGCGTGGGACCTGCGAGGCGACTACAGCGACGAGCTGGCGAGGGCGCGGCTGTCGGGACGGGTGAGCGACAAGCAGATCGCCGAGATCTATCCGCGGTACGACAGCAACGCGCACCCACCGATCCTGTCGGAGGACGAGTGGACCTTGGAGGGCTCGGCGCCCTCCGCGGTGCCCCCGGCCCTCACCAGGGCCGACAGCGCCGCAACCGCCACCACCGCGAGCGCAGCCGCCGGCCCGGCCACCTCGCGCGCAGTGGTCGAGGAGGAGACCACGACCGCCGGCGCCCGGGCCGCCTACGCCGCGGTCCAGGCGGCCCTCGACGCCGTGCCCCAGCTGGTGGGGCGCGGGGAGGGCATCGGCTCCAACTCGTGGGTCGTCGCCGGGTCGCACACGAGCACCGGCAAGCCGCTGCTCGCCAACGACCCGCATCTCGCGGTGAGCCAGCCCGGCATCTGGATCCAGAACAGCCTGAGCTGCCGACAGGTGAGCAGCGACTGCCCGCTCGACGTCTCCGGCTTCTCGTTCGCGGGGGTGCCGGGCGTCGTCATCGGCCACAACGACCACATCGCGTGGGGCTTCACCAACCTCAACCCCGACGTCTCCGACTTCTACCTCGAGCGGATCATCGGGGACACCTACCAGCGCGACGGCGACTGGCTCCCGATCGAGAGCCGCACCGAGACGATCAAGGTCGCCGGCGCGGCCGACCAGGAGATCACCGTCCGCAGCACCCTGCACGGACCGGTGCTCTCCGACGTCATCGCCGACCTCGAGGACGCGGGGGCACGCGCCCCGACCCGGCAGAAGGGCGACGAGTCCGCGCGGTACGCGGTCTCCCTCGCGTGGACCGGCCTCCTGCCCGGACGCACCGCCGACGCCATCCTCGGCTTCAACCTCGCGACCGACTTCGACCAGTTCCGGCAGGCCGCGAGGTCGTTCGCCGTCCCCGCGCAGAACCTCGTGTACGCCGACACAGAAGGACACATCGGCTACCAGTCACCGGGGCAGGTGCCCGTGCGCCAGCCGGCCCTGCCGCGCACCCCCCCGGGCTACTGGCCGGCCCCGGGGTGGGACTCCGACTACGACTGGAAGGGGTTCGTGGCCTTCGAGGACCTGCCGTGGACGCTCGACCCCGCGGACGGCGAGATCGTCACCGCCAACCAGGCCGTCACCGCCGGCCGGTCGCCGTTCCTCACCACCGAGTGGGCGGCGGGGTGGCGCTCGACGCGCATCATGCAGCGGCTCGGTGAGCTCGACAAGGTCACACCGCAGGACATGGCCGACATCCAGATGGACGACAAGGACCTGTTCGCCGACGCCCTCGTCCCCGCGCTGCTCGGAGTGCCGCTGTCGGCCCGCGACACCGAGCCGGACCGGCAGGACCTGCTGAAGTTCACCGAGGAGGCCCGCGAGCTCCTGCGCGACTGGGACCGCACCACCCCGGCAGACGACTCCGACTCCGCCGCGGCCGCGGCGTACTTCAACGCCGTGTGGCGCAACCTCTGCGAGCTGTTGTTCGACGACGAGCTGCCGGGCGACATGACCGCCGACGGTGGCGCCCGCTGGCGCGCCGCCACGCAGAACCTGCTCGCCGACCCCGAGAGCGAGTGGTGGGACAACGCGCTCACCCCGAACGTCACCGAGGGCAAGGACGAGGTGCTCCGCCAGGCGCTCGCGCAGGCCCGCCTCGAGCTGACCCGTGAGCTCGGCAAGGACCCCTCGAAGTGGGACTGGGGAAAGCTGCACCGGCTGACCCTCAACCACAAGGTGCTCGGCGGCGAGGACGTGCCCGACGCGGTGCGCTGGCTGTTCAACCAGGGTCCGTACGACATGCCGGGTGGGTCGGCGATCGTCAACGCCAACGGCTGGGATGCCGGCGAGGGCTACGAGGTGACGGCGGGACCGTCGATGCGCATGGTCGTCGACCTCTCCGACCTCGACGCCTCGACGTGGATCAACCAGACCGGGGTCAGCGGTCACCCGACCGACCAGCACTACGCCGACCAGGTGGAGGACTGGGTGGCGGGGATCCAGCGCCCGTGGCCGTTCACCGAGGAGGCGGTACGGGCCACCGACCCCGATGAGATGACCCTGCGACCCGAGGGTGTGGGCTGACCGATCCTTGAGCCGATGCGCCCGGCCGGTCTCCGGGCCCGGGCGACGTGGGCCGCCGGGCGGCCCCGGTCACCCGGCGGGTGAGAGCCAGTGCACCCCGTCGGCGGTGACCACGCCGTCGACCGGCTGGTCGTGGGGGTCGCGGGGGAGCGGCCGCTCGTCGGGTCCGAGCAGCTCGCCGGGATGCAGCACGGCGACCACCCGCACCCCGGCCCGCCGCCGGGGAAGGGCGCGGTCGTAGCACCCGCCGCCCTGCCCCATCCGGGTGCCGGTGCGATCCACCGACAGCCCGGGCGCGAGCACGAGGTCGGCGGCCGATGGGGCGTCGCGGCCCAAGGGGGTCGAGAGGGGGTCGGCGGCCTCGTGCCAGTCGAGGTCGAGGTCGGGCTCGGTGATCGGAAGGAGCACGCGCACCCCGCGCTCCGCGAGCGCCGCGTTCATCCGGCCCGTGGGGGGCTCGCCCGGCACCGAGGCATAGGAGAGGACCACCGCGCCGGGCCCCAGGCCCTCCTCGTCCACCAGGTCGAGGACGGCCCGCGCGAGACCCTCGGCGTCGGCGACCGGGTCGCGGCTGCCGACGCGCTCGCGCCGCGCCGCCCGCAGCTCGCGGCGGCGCTCGACCTTGACGCGGTTTCGGGTCATGCCCGCATCGTAGGGTGGGCGCCATGACGAGCGAGGCCCTGCGCACGGCGACGAGCGCGATGCGGGCCGAGGGTGTCTCCGAGGTCGCGATCCGGGTCTTCAGCGACTTCCACGAACAGCTGCGCGCGGACGCCACGGGCACCATCCCCGAGGCCTCGGTGCAGCCCCTCACGGACGTGCCGCGGCTCGACGACGACCTCCCCGACGAGGACGCGGTCCGCGCCGCCCTCGCCGCCACCGTCGTCCTCAAGCTCAACGGCGGCCTCGGCACGAGCATGGGGGTGCAGGGCCCCAAGAGCGCGCTCGAGGTGCGCGACGGCCGGACCTTCCTCGACGTCATCGTCGAGCAGGTTCTCTCACTGCGGGCGCGGTACGACACCGACACCCCGCTGCTGCTCATGGACTCGTTCCGCACCCGCGAGATGTCGCTCGACCTGCTCGCGAACCACCCCGGCATCGAGGTCGACGGGCTGCCGCTGGACTTCGTCCAGAGCAAGGAGCCCAAGCTGCGGGCCGACACCCTGGAGCCGGTGTCGTGGCCTGCCGACCCCGAGCTGGAGTGGTGCCCTCCCGGCCACGGCGACGTCTACGTGGCCCTCTGGAGCACGGGCCTGTTGACCCGTCTGCGCGGGCTCGGCTACCGGTACCTGTTCCTCTCCAACGCCGACAACCTCGGGGCCACCTGCGACGGCGCGCTCCCGGCCTGGATGGCCGCCCGCGGGGTCACCTACCTCGCAGAGGTCTGCCGGCGCACGGCCAACGACCGCAAGGGTGGCCACCTGGTGGTCCGCCGGTCCGACGGCCGCCTGGTCCTGCGCGACAACGCGATGGTCGAGCCGGGGGAGGAGGACGCCTTCCAGGACGTCGAGCGGCACCCCTACTTCCACACGAACAACCTGTGGGTCGAGGTCGACGCGCTCCACCGGCAGCTGGAGGAGCGCGACGGTGTGCTCGGGCTCCCGATCATCGTGAACCGGAAGACCGTGGACCCCACCGACCCCGGGTCCACGCCGGTGGTGCAGGTCGAGTCGGCGATGGGTGCCGCGATCGAGCTGTTCGAGGAGGCGAGGGCCGTGGAGGTCGACCGGTCGCGCTTCCGGCCGGTGAAGACGACCAATGAGCTGCTCCTCGTCCGCAGCGACATCTACCGCGTCACTCCCGACGGTGCCGTCGAGTCGACCATCGACCACCCGGAGCCCTTCGTCGACCTCTGCGACTCCTACAAGATGCTCGTCGGCTTCGAGAAGCGCTTCCCCCGAGGGGTGCCCTCGATGCGCGACTGCACGAGCCTGCGGGTCGAGGGCGACGTCACCTTCGGTGGGGGCGTGGTGTGCGTCGGGGACGTGCGGGTCACCGGCGCGGACGGCGACGTCCCCGACGGGGCGCGGCTGGAAGGAGTCGTCTGAATGCGCAGCGTGGAGGAGCACCGGGCGGCCGTGCTCGCCCTGGTGGAGGGACTGTCGGTGGAGACCGTTCCCGTGGGCGCGGCGCTCGGGCGAGTGCTGGCGCAGGACGTGGTCGCCGCAGTCGACCTGCCCGGCTTCGACAACTCGGCGATGGACGGGTACGCCGTGCGGGCCGGCGAGCTCGCCGGCGCCACCGAGCGATCGCCGGTGACGCTGCCGGTCGACGGGGACGTTGCCGCCGGTGACACGACCCGCCACGTCCTCCCGGAGGGGCGCACGATGCGGATCATGACCGGCGCCCCGATGCCGCACGGGGCCGACGCCGTCGTGCCGGTCGAGCGCACCGACGGCGGGGACCGCGAGGTCGTGGTGCGGTTGGAGCCCGAGCTCGGCCGACACGTACGCCGACGGGGCGAGGACGTCCGGACCGGGGACGTCGTGCTCCGGGCCGGGGTGCGGCTGGGCCCCGGCCACCTCGGCCTGGCGGCCGCGGTCAACGTCGCCGACCTCCGCACCCGGCGGGCCCCGCGCGTCTGCGTGGTGTCGACCGGCGACGAGCTGGTGCCGCCGGGCAGCCCGCTCGAGCACGGGCAGATCATCGACTCCAACAACGTCATGCTCCGTGCCCTCGTCGAGGCCGCGGGGGGTGAGGTGGCGAGCTCGCCCCACCTTCCCGACGAGGCCGCCGCCGTGCGGGGCTTCCTGGCTGACCCCGAGGGCGACCCCGACCTCGTCATCACCAGCGGCGGAGTGTCGATGGGGGTGTACGACACGGTCAAGGAGGTGCTCGCGGCCGATGGGGGCGTCGAGTTCGTCAAGGTCGCGATGCGGCCGGGGATGCCGCAGGGATGCGGCCTGGTCGGGCCACGCCGCATCCCCGTGGTCACGCTGCCCGGCAACCCGGTCAGCTCGTTCGTGTCCTTCCACGTGTTCGTGCTCCCGGCGCTGCGCGCCATGGCCGGCCTGGACCCGGACGACGACGCGTCCTTCGGGGCCGTCGCCGGCTGCGCGTGGTCGAAGGTCGTCGGGCGGACGGAGATGACGCGGGTCGTCGTCGAGGACGGCGTCGCCATGCCGAGCGGGGGACAGGGCTCGCACATGCTCGGCGCTCTCGCCTCGGCCACGGCACTGGCGGTGGTCCCCGCGGAGGCCGACGGTGTCCGTGAGGGCGACCGGCTCCGGTGCGTCCCCCTCCTCGGACGGGACCGGGCCCGTGGCTGAGGACCGACCCGCAGCGGGGCTCACCCACGTGCGCTCCGACGGCAGCGCCCACATGGTCGACGTCTCCGCCAAGGCCGTCACGGCCCGGCGGGCCGAGGCCCGCGGGACGGTGCGGCTCTCGCCGCAGGCGGTGGCGGCGCTCCGCGACGGAACCGTGCCCAAGGGGGACGCGCTCGCCGTCGCGCGCATCGCGGGCATCCAGGCCGTCAAGCGCACCCCCGAGCTCGTCCCCCTGGCCCACCCGGTGGCCGTGCACGCGGTCGAGGTCGACCTCGAGGTCCTCGACGACGGCGTCGCCATCCGGGCCGAGGCCCGCACCGCCGACCGCACGGGCATCGAGATGGAGGCGCTGACGGCCGTGTCGGTTGCCGCCCTCGCCCTCGTCGACATGGTCAAGTCGGTCGACAAGCACGCCCGCATCACCGACGTGCGGGTCACCGCGAAGTCCGGTGGGCGCTCGGGCGACTGGGAGGAGGGCTCGTGAGCGGCGGCACCGACCTCTCCGGCCGCCGGGCCGTCGTCGTCACGTGCTCGACTCGAGCGGCCGAGGGCGTCTACCCCGACCGCGGCGGCGAGCTCGTCGCGCAGACACTGCGGGAGTGGGGCTGCGAGGTCGCCGACCCCACCGTCGTCCCGGACGGCCCGCAGGTGGCCGAGGCCCTCGCCGCCGCACTCGCCACCGCCCCCGACCTGCTCGTCACGACCGGGGGAACCGGCCTGACCCCCACCGACGGCACGCCCGAGGCGACCCGGCCGCTGATCGACCGTGAGGTGCCGGGGCTGGCGGAGGCCATCCGCGCCCGCGGGGTCGCCCAGGGCGTCCCGACGGCGATCCTGTCCCGGGGCCTCGCGGGGCTGGCCGGGCGGGCGCTCGTCGTCAACCTGCCGGGGTCCACGGGCGGCGTCCGCGACGCCATGGCGGTGCTCGCCGAGGTGCTGCCGCACGCCCTGGACCAGGTGCGCGGTGGGGATCACTGAGGGGCCGGCCGTGACGAGGGGAGGGGCGGTGGGTCGCTGGTGGCGCGGGCTGGCGCCGGCGCATCAGGCCGCGCTCGAGGCGCCGGCGCCTGCCGCCTGGCAGTGGCCGGTCCGGCTCCGCGGTCGCACCCCCACCGGCGTGGACCTCGTGCTCCGGCCGCTCACTCCGGCCGACGCAGGGGTCTTCCAGAGCGTGCGGAGGGCGAACGCGTCATGGCTCGAGCCCTGGGACGCCACCTCGCCCGATCCCGACTCTCCGGCCAAGACCTTCGAGGAGCTCCTCGTCCAGTACGAGGCCGAGGCGACCGCGGGTCGGGGGCTTCCACTCGTCGTCGAGGTGGAGGGACGCCTGGTCGGCCAGGTCAACGCCGGGACGATCGTGCTCGGGTCCTTCCGTTCCTGCACCATGGGGTACTGGGTGAGCCGGTCGGTCGCCGGTCAGTTGGTGACGCCCACCGCCGTGGCAGTGCTCGGGGACCACCTCGTGCTGGGCCAGGGGCTGCACCGCATCGAGGTCAACATCCGTCCGGAGAACACGGCCAGCCTGGCCGTCGTGCGCAAGCTGGGGTTCAGGTCGGAGGGGCGCCGGCCGCACTACCTCCACATCGCCGGAGCCTGGCGCGACCACCTGTCATTCGCGCTCACGACCGAGGACCTCGCGGGCGAGACGCTGCAGGAGCGACTGGCCCGGCTGGTCGTCGGGGAGGCCGATGCTCGCCAGACACAGTCGTCACACGAGTCACTTGCGCGACACACCGACTCAGGTCCGAGACCGGACGCGGACCCACGCCTACCGTCTTAGGCGTGTGGTCGCCGTCCAGTCTGATCTTCATCGTCCTCCTCGGTGTCTGGGCTGCCTACTTCCTGCAGTACTGGATCCGGCGGCGCGACCACCTGGCCACCGCCCGCTCCGTCGAGCAGTTCAGTGAGGCGATGCGCGTCCTCGAGCGACGGGACACCACCCCCCGCACCGACCTCTCCGAGCCGGCGCCGCGGTCCTGGAACGTCCACCCCGCCAAGGCGACGACGCGCCCGCAGGTGCTCGTCAAGCGCGCGGTCGCGAGCGAGCCGCTGAACCCCATGATGACCACCCGGATCGACGAGGCCGAGCCGCGGACCATGTCGCCCCAGAGGGCGGCCGGCCGCCCCTCCGGCACCGAGTCGCCTGCCACCGCCACTGCCACCCCGCGCCCCGTCGCGCCCGCCTCCGCACCCGCGTCGTCCGGTGGGCCCGCCCCCTCCGGCGAGCGGTCCGCCCGGCTGCCGGCGCCGGCCCGCGTCCGCCCGTCCCGCAGGGTGCGTGCCCTGCTCATGCTCGTGGCCCTCGTCGAGCTCGTGGGCATCTCGGTCCTCGTGAGCCTCGGCTCGCTGGCGCCTTGGGCTTTGGCCCCTGCTGGGTTCGCCCTCGTCGCCTCATTCGCCTACGTGCGCGCCGGCGTCCGCGCCGAGCAGCGCCTGCGAGCGGCTCGTCGCCGCGCCGCGACGGTGCGCCGCAGGACGTCCGCCACAGGCGCGCGCCCCGCCACGGCCCGGTCCTCGGCCTCGGCCCACCCCCTGTCGACCCCGGTCGTCGAGGACTCGCCGGCGGTCGTCACGGCTCCCGCCACGGCAGGGGACGCCACCGCGGCGCCGGCCCCGGCCGACACCCCGGTCGTCGAGGCCCCCGCGGCCGAGGAGCCGGCGGCCGAGGAGCCCGCTGCCACCGCTGTGTTCGAGGACGTGGTCCCCGACGAGCCCGAGCGCATCGAGTACGTGCACCTCGTCGACGAGGACGACATCCCCCTCACCTGGGAGCCCGTCCCGGTCCCGCGGCCCACCTACACGATGAAGGCGCGGGCCGAGCGCCCCGAGGTGCAGCCCGCCGAGGTGACGCCCGACCCCAAGCCCGTGCCCCTGCCGGACGAGGACGGCGTGCCCGAGCGCCGCGTCGCCGGCGCCTGAGCGAGCCCGCGGCCGGCGGCACCCCCCGTCCGGCCCCGGGCCGGTCCGGACCCGCCCCGGTGGGCGGAGGCGCGTGCGCCCGCGACGCTTCCGGGCTCAGGCGCGTGTCGGATCCCCGTCGTCCTGCGAGGCCCGGCGCTCCGGGAGCTCGGTACCGACCTCGTCGGCGGCCTCCGTGCGTCCCTCGACGTCCTCCGCGTCCTCCTCGGCCTCGCTGACGCCGTCCGCGCCGATGATGCCCCCGGGAGTGCGGCGGCCTCCCGGGGGGATGCCGTCCTCGGCTGGTGGGGAGTCGAGCAGGTGGTGGCCGACGGCGTTGAGCACGGCGACGGTCGGGACGGCGATGAGGCCGCCGATGATTCCGGCGAGCATGATGCCCGCGGCGATGGCGAGGATCACGGCGAGCGGGTGGATGCGCATCGCGCGTCCGATGAGCAGCGGCTGGAGCAGGTGGGCCTCGAGCTGCTGCACGCCGATGATGATGCCCAGCATGATCAGGGCCTGGATGGGGCCGAGGGCGACAAGGGCGAGCAGGACCGCGACGGCGCCCGAGATCGTCGCACCGACGATCGGGATGAAGGCGCCGAAGAAGACGATGAGGCCGATCCCGGACGCGAACGGGACACCGAGGATGGCGGCGCCGACGCCGATGCCGATGGCGTCGATCGCGGCGACGAAGATCGTCGCCCGGCTGAAGGCGCAGAGCTGGCCCCAGGCGATCAGGCCGGAGGAGTGGACCCTCTGGCGAACGCCGCGCGGGAAGAGGCGTACCGCCCACCCCCAGATGCTGCTGCCGTCGTAGAGGAAGAAGAACAGCGTGAACAGGGCGAGGAAGAAGCCCGCCACCAGGTGGCCCGCGGTCAGGCCGGCACTCGCGGCGGTGTCGGTGAGGTTGCCGGAGCTGAGCGCCTCGCGGGCCTGGTCGAGCCAGCGCTCGATCTGGTCGTCGGTGACGCCGAAGCTCGTGCGGACCCAGTCACGCGTCGTGGCGATGCCCTCGGTCACCTTGGTCGTGATGTCGTCGAGCTGGCTGATGAGCTGCGACCCCACGAACGACAGGAGGCCGCCGATGACGGCGAGGGTGCCGACCACGGTGAGGAACGCCGCCAGTCCTCGAGGCATTATCCGGAAGAGGGTCTGGTGCACCGGTCCGAGCAGCGCGGCGAGCAGCAGCGCCACGAGCAGCGGGATGACGACCTCGGACAGCAGGCTGGTGAGGTAGAGGACGCCGATGACGGCGACGGCGATGATGATGGCGCGCCATGCCCACTCGCTCGCGGTCCGGACGCCGAGCGGCACCGACCACTCGGGGTGCCTGCGCTGGTCGTCCTCGAGCCAGGGGTGGGCGTCTTCCATCCCGCCGAGCGTGCTGGGCAGGTCGGCCGGCCCGGGGCGTCGCCGAGCGGCGTCGGGCAGTCGGAGTCGCATGGGCGTGAGCCTAGGCGGTGGCTCCGCCATCGGGGGTCCCGGTGGGTCTGCGCCGGTTACGGACGCCCCGCACGCTGGTGTTATCGTTTCTCCCGCACTCGGGGCTGTGGCGCAGTTGGTAGCGCGTCTCGTTCGCAATGAGAAGGTCCGGGGTTCGAATCCCCGCAGCTCCACTCGACGGGAACCCCGTCCGACCAGCGCAGGCACATCCGGTCGGGCTGGGTTCTCCCGTTGTCGTTCCGACGCCACCCCGGTCCTTGTGACACCGACAGTCGGCTCGTCCGCCGGACAACCCCCGTCCGGTGTGTGACCACGAACGCCTGCAGTGCCCCGCGCGGTATGAAGCCGGTCGTGACGGAATCATCTGCACACAGCGAAAGGGGCCGGCGGCGTCGTGCCACCGGCCCCCCTCCGGCGTGGTGCGGGTCGGGTCAGCCCCGGCCGCGGGCCCCGGACCTGCCCTTGGTGCCGGACTTGCCCTTGGTGCCGGACTTGCCCTTGGTCCCGGACTTGCCGGGGGACGTCGTCGTGTGGCGGGTCGAGAATGTCGTCTTCTTGGCCTTGTTGGCCTTTGTGGCCTTCGTGGCCTTCGTGGCCTTCGTAGCCTTTGTGGCCTTCGTGGCCTTCGTGGCCTTGGCCGAGGTCCTGGCGGTCTCGGTGTCGTCGGCCTGCTCCTCCTGGGGCTCCGCGGCCGCGTCGTCGCCGGACTCCTCGTCCGCGGCGGTGCCCTCCGAGGGCGTCTCCTCCTCGGTGGACTGCTCCGTGGTGGTGGTGTCCGCCGACGCAGTGCCCCAGACGTCGTCGCACCCGACCGACTGGATGTTGAGGAACGCCGGTGAGCGCTCGAGGGCCTTGGCGTTCGAGTTCATGACGTGCGACCACGCGTTGCAGAGGCCGAAGTGGGCCGGACCCATCGGGTCGGGGCCCTGGAGGTACGTGACCTCCGCGACGTCGGTGGCCTCGGCGTCGGCCGGCTCCTGGTCGGTGCCGTCGCCCTCCTGGGCGTCGGCCGGCTCCTCCCCGGTGCCGTCCTCCTCGGCGCCCTCCCCGGTCGCAGTGTCGCCACCTGCCGGGGTGTCGTCACCGGTGTCGGTGCCGTCGGAGTTCTCCCCGTCCTGCGGGTCGCCCTCTTCCTGCGCGGTGGAGGTCGACTCGTCGGGCGGCTGCTGCTGGGTGACGTTGGTGTCGGGGCCGGTCGCGGCCACGGCCGCGATGCTTCCTCCGAGGACGACGGCGACCGCGCCTCCGAGCGCGACGCCCACTCTGGACAGTGACATGGGGACGGGACCTCCGGTGCAGGGGACGAGGTGCCGCTGATCGTCCTCCCGGGGCGACCGACCGTGCAGGTGGACACCCACGAGGAGGGCCGAACGGACGATGCCGCGCCGGCATCCTCGCCGCCCGCGTCACAGCGACCACGAAACCTCCCAGGCGCCGGCTCACCGGGTCGTGTTGCTGCTCGTGGTCCTCATCCCGGCCTGACAGGCTGCCTCAATGAGTTCGCCGCGGCCCACCGGCCGGCCCAGGGCCGTGACCGCCGTGGTCGTCCTCACCGTCCTCGTGGGGATACTCGAGGACGCGACCGGAGCACTCCTCCTCTTCGCCGCGCGAAGCGCCGAGCTGGACGCGATCGAAGGACTCACCATCGACCAGACGCGCCTCGCCCTGGTGGTCCTCGGCACCGGTGTCGTGGTCCTGGGCGTGGCTCAGATCGTGCTCGCCGTCCTCCTCCTCCGCGGGGTCAACGCCGCCCGCCTGGTGCTCACCCTGCTGCTGGCGCTCCGACAGGCGCAGGCGTGGTTGCTGGTCTCGCAGCTCGACGCCCAGTCGTGGAACGGGATCCTCAGCCTCCTCAGCTCCCTGGTCATCCTCGGCCTGCTCTGGTCCCCGACGTCGTCGCGCCGCTTCGAGGGTGAGCGCGGTTCGAGCCTGGCCGGGGCCGTCGGGGCCCCCGACCCCGGGCGTCCCCGGTTGCTCGAGTTCGTCATCCGCCTCGCCGTCCTCAGCGGGACGGTCGTCCTCACTCCCGGCATCCGGGCGAGCACGTCGGGTGCCCTGCTGCTGGCCGTGCTGATGATCTCGCTGGCCGGGTGGGTCCTGGAGCCGGTCTTCCTGCGGGTCGCGCTGGTCTTCGGCTGGGTGGGAGCGGTGCTGCTGGCTCTCTTCGCGAACGCCGCGGTCCTCGGCCTGGGCCTGTGGCTGACGCCGGGTGTGTACGTCGACGGGGTGCTGTCGGTGCTCCTCGCCTCATGGGTCTACGCGCTGGTGATGACCGTGCTCTCGTGGGCCCTGAGCATCAACGGCCGCGACTACCTGACGGTGCATGCGATGCGGATGAGTGTGCGGGGCGGCGCGGTGAAGCCCTCGGACGTGCCGGGGGTCGTGTTCGTCCAGCTCGATGGCGTCCCGGCACCCTTGCTGGAGAACGAGATCCGTGCCGGCAACCTGCCCACCATCGGCCGGTGGGTCCGGTCGGGGTCGCACACCTGGACCGAGTGGACGGCCCGGGTCCCGTCGACGACACCGGTCAGCCAGGCCGGGCTGCTGCACGGGAACACTGACGGCATCCCGGCGTTCCGCTGGTACGACCGCGAGCTTGGACGTCTCCTGGTGGCCAACAAGCCGGCCGACGCCACGGTGATCGAGGCGCGGGTGAGCGACGGTCGCGGACTCCTCGCGGACGACGGCGTGAGCATCTCCAACCTGTTCTCCGGTGACGCCCCCACCTCGCTGCTGACGATGAGCGGACTGCGCCGCGGCAGCGGCCTCGGACTCGGCCCCTCACGGTCCTACGCCGCGTTCTTCACGCACCCGGCCGGCATCCTGCGGGCCTTCATCCTCACTGTCGGCGAGATGGTCAAGGAGGTCTTCCAGGCCCGGGCGCAGGTACGCCGCGGCGTGGAGCCGAGGATCCACCGCGGCGGCGCGTACGTCGTCCTCCGCGCGGTCACGAACGTCTTCCTGCGCGACCTCAACGTGGCGCTCGTGGTCGAGGCGATGGTGCGCGGAGCGAGGTCGGTCTACGTCGACTTCGTGGACTACGACGAGATCGCCCACCACGCCGGCGTCACCCGGGCCGAGTCACTCTCCGCGCTCACGGCCTCGACGACGCGCTGCGGAGCATCGAGCAGGTCATCGCCTCGGGCGCCACGCCGCGGCCGTACCACGTCGCCCTCGTCTCCGACCACGGGCAGAGCCAGGGCGCCACCTTCCTCCAACGCTACGGGCAGTCGCTCGAGCAGCTGGTGCTCGATCACATGCAGGGAGACTCGGTGACCGCCGCCACCGGCGAGGTCGAGGCCTGGGGACCGGTCAACCTCCTGGTCGGGCAGCTCGCAGGGCAGGAGTCGGTGAGTGGCCGGATCACCCGCCGCGCCATCGCCGACCGCGACCCCGAGGCGCCCATGGGGCCCGACGCCGTCACCGGCGGGGAGCCTGCGGACGACGAGCCCGGGGAGATCACGGTGGTTGGATCCGGGAACCTCGGGGGGATCTGGTTCAGCCGCGAACCGTCGCGGCAGTCCGCCGGCGACATCGAGCGGGCGCACCCCGGCCTGCTCGCGGCGCTCGCGGCCCATCCCGGTATCGGGTTCGTCGTGGCCCGGGGGGACGACGGACCGGTCGCGCTGGGCGCGGGCGGTACCCACGACCTCCTGACCGGGGAGGTGATCGGTGTGGACCCGCTGGCGCCGTTCGGTCCCGACGCCGCCGGGGACTTCCTCCGGGTCTGCTCCTTCGACGACGCGCCGGACATCTACGTGAACTCGCTGTACGACCCCGTGCTCGACGAGGTGGCGGCCTTCGAGGAGCTGGTCGGCTGTCATGGCGGTCTGGGCGGCTGGCAGACCCGCCCGCTGCTCGTGCACCCGACGCAGTGGCAGGTCGATGACGACCTCCTCGACGAGCGCCGACGGCTGCGGGGGGCGGAGACGGTCCACCGTCAGCTCGTGCGCTGGCTCGAGCGGCTCGGGCAGCGCGAACACCTGCCACCCGACGCGGCGGCAACGGAGTCGTCGGAGGCGCCGGAGGCCGTTGCCGACTGAGCTGCTGCCAGGAGGCGCGCGGCCTTGCTGCCCGCGAGGTCGCACGTCCGGACCGGCAGCGGCGGTGCGGTGACGCCTCAGACGGGCTCGAGGACGCGGGGCCCGGCCTCGACCGTGCTCACGGCGCGAGCACACAGCCCGAGGAAGGCCCCGAGCGCCCGCAGCTCGTCGGCGCTGCGCGGGGGGAAGTCGGTGAGCCGTGCCGACCGGACGACGAAGGCACTGTGCTGGCCGCGGGACACTGCGACGTTGAGCCGGTGCCGGTCGAGGAGGAAGCCCATGCCCCGGGAGACGTCGGAGTGCGACGACGCCGCCATCGACAGGATGGCGACCGGCGCCTCCTGACCCTGGAACCGGTCCACGGTCCCCACGCGCACGGCCTCGTGGCCGGCCTCGTCGAGCAGGCGGCGCAACAGGCCGACCTGGCCGTTGTACGGGGTGATCACCACGATGTCGCGGGGCTCGAGCGGCCGCGGCCCCGCGGCGCCGCCGTCGGGGGCCAGCTCCGAAGGGTCGTCCCACGTGCGGCCGAGGAGGTCTGTGACGAGCTCGAGCACCGCCACCCCCTCCTCGGGTGACCAGGTGGAGTTGTCGCGGTGGTCGACGACGTGGACGTGCAGCCCCGGCTCCACGCCGGAGAGCGTGCGGGCCGCGGTGGTGTCCTCCTCGGAGCGCAGCCGGCCGGCGTACGCGAGCCGCGACACCGCCTCCGTGAGAGCGGGGTGCATTCGCCACGTCGTCTCGAGGAAGTACCCGAGCTCCGCGGGCAGAACGGCCGCGCCGTCGGCGAGCCAGCCGAGCGCCGAGTCGTCGACCGGCTCGGCGTGCGTGCCGGTGGTGACCTGCGGCAGCTGCTGCGGGTCACCGAGGAGCAGCAGGCGGCGCGCAGCCGCGGAGACGCCCAGCGTCTTGGCGAGCGAGAACTGGCCGGCCTCGTCGATGACGAGGAGGTCGAGCCGGCCGCGCGCCACCCGGGCCTCGTTGGTGAGGTCCCAGGCGCTGCCGCCGACGACGTACCCGCGCCCGGCGGCCTCGTGCTCGGCCGCGAACGTGGCGAGCTGGTCGGCCTTGGCGAGGGCGGTCCACGTCGGGTGCTCGGTGGCCTTGGCCTCCTTACCGACCTGCCCCGGGTGCACCCCGGCTCGGACCACCGCGGTGAGGAGGTTCTCGACGGCGGCGTGGCCCTGCGAGCACACCCCCACGCGCCAGCCCTGCTCGACGAGTGCGGCGACGACGTGCGCGCCGACGTGCGTCTTGCCCGTGCCCGGGGGGCCCTGCACGGCGACGTAGGAGTCGTCCATCCCCACGAGGGCCTCGGTGATGGCGTGGATGTGCCGGGTGGGACCGCGCCCCACGGCCGGCAGGTGACCGTCGTCGCGCATCCGCGGCGGACGGCGCAGAAGGACGTCGACGCCGGCGCACTCGGGGAGAGTCCCGCTGGCACGGACCCGCTCGGCGAGCTCGGCGATGGCCCGGTCGATCGGCGCGGTGCGGATGGTGTCGTTCGGCACCAGGCCCACGGGCAGGGCGGCGTGGGGCGAGCCGTCCTTGGGCTGGAGCTCCTCGACCACCAGCACCTGGTGCAGCCGTCCGTTGGTGGCGAGGTGGTCCTCGGTCTCGAGCACGGCAAGACCGGCGGAGCTCCGGGCGTTGGCGTGCAGCGGTTCGGCCTCGATCCCGGGCGGGGCGGGCACCGCGTACACCGCGGACACCCGGCTGCCGGGCCCGAGCGGGACACCGCGCAACGGCTCGCCGACGAGGCGCAGCGAGCGCCGGGGTCGCTGCCTCGGGGTGTCGCGGTGCCAGTCCTGGACGATCTCGGTCCGCTCGACGACGAAGACCCCGTCGCCGCCTCGCCACTGCGAGACCGGCAGCCGCAGGCGCTCGAAGTGCTCCTGCCACTTCGGCTTGTCCTCGCGGGCGTGGAAGAGCACGGCGGCGGCGACGAGCGCGATGGCGTGCTCCTCGGGTCCCCACCCGGCCACCGGGAGGGGCTCGACCAGGTCACGCACCGAGCGCTCGAGGGCCAGTGCCGCACGTCGCTCTTCACTGGGCGAGCTCGACTCGGTTTCGGCCCCGAGGTCCTCGGCCGTCGTGGGGCTGTCCGCTTCCGCCCCCTCGCCGAGCAGGCCGAGCAGCCACTGCCGCAACAGGTAGGTGGAGACGCAGTCGTCCTCGTTGTAGTGCGCGATCTCGGCCAGCAACCGGCGCGCCTCGTCGTCGCGGCCCTCGATCCTGGCGGCCGAGTACTGGTGGTAGACGACGATGCTCTCGGCACCGCCCTGGACCTCGCCCTCGCGCTGCTCCATGTACAGCGGCTCGAGCTTCTTGATCGAGTACGAGCGCTGGGACACCCGGACGCCGGTGCGGACGGTGGCGTAGAGGTCGACGAAGACGCCGTCGCGGAGCAGCTGGTCGACCTCGTCCTCGTACACCCCGTGCCGGGCGGCCAGCCGCAACAGCGCCGACGGCTCGTAGGGCGCGTAGTGGTACACGTGCAGGCCGGGCCAGCGCCGGCGCCGCTCGGTGACGTGGTCGACGAAGTCGACGAGGGCCTGCCGCTCCTCGGCCCGGTCGTGGGCCCAGAAGGCGCGGAAGACCGGTGTGCCGGAGTCGACCTCGACCATCCCGAAGAGGTACTCCAGACCCCAGATCGCCGACCCGCGCTCCTGCCACAAGGGGTCGCCCTCGAAGTCGAAGAAGATGTCGCCGTCGGTGGGAGCGGGCAGCCGGCGCAGCGCCCCCGGGTCGACGACCTCGTGCCGCACCCCGCCCTCGGGGTCGCGGTCCTGCTCGAGCTGGAGCCTGGCCTGGGCCCGGAGCCGGTCCAGGGTGGTGGCCCGCACGTCGGTGACGGGTCCCTCGTGCACGGCGAGCTCCTCGACCGTGCGCACCCCGGCATCCATCAGCCGTCGTCGGGTGGGCCCGCGCATCCCCGCGACGAGCAGCAGGTCGCGGGTCACCTCGACCTCGGCCTCGCACGTGGTGCAGCGTCCGCAGGCCACCCACCGCTCGTCGCCCCAGGCGGCGGGCTGCGGCCCCGCACGGTGCTCGGCCAGGAGGGAGTCGAGCCGCGCGCGGCGGGCGCGGTACACGGGGACGACATCGCCGAGCGGGATGTCGTGCACCGTGCCACTGCCGAACACGAGCCGGGCCGACGGGGCCACGTCGGCCCCCTGCGCGTCGAGCATGGCGGCGTACGCGGCGATCTGTAGCAGTGCCGCGACGCTCTCGGACCGGGCGAGCTTGGTGTCGCTGACGAGCCAGCCCTGCGGGGTCAGCTCGAGGAAGTCGGCGTGCCCCACGAGGCCACCGTCGAAGACGGTGGCCTGGAAGACGACCTCGGCTCCGCTGCCGAGCGCGTCGAGGGTCCCGGCCATCGAGGCCGCCAGGCCGTCGGCGGTGTAGTCGGGGCGCTCGAGCTGCACCACACGGCCGGGGTGCTCGCGCGAGAGCCGGCGCAGCTCGGACTGCTCGTGCTGGTCACCGAGAGCGGCGACACGGGCGAGCATGGGGTCCTCGGGCTCGGCCACCCGACGGCGGCGGCCTAGGCGGGCGTCGAGCTCGGCGACGAGGGCGAACTCGCACGCCGAGGCTGTGCGCAGGTCGCTGGCGCTGATGACGAGGCGCCCGTCGTCGAGGAGGAACATGTCTCGAAGTTACGCCGCGGGGCCGACACGGGCCCGGACGATCCCGGCGCCACCGGCGCGTGTCGCGCACGTCACGGCCCGGGCCCGTGGTCGCCCGTGCGGCCCGGTGGGACGATGGAACCGTCCGGTGGGAGTGACCCGACCGGACGGGGTGCGGGGCCGAGGGGCGCCGCCGGACCCGCGGTCCGAACGGCCCCCGCCTCTGGGCGCACCCCACCGGTCGAGCCACGCCGCACGGAACCCGACGTCGACGGAGGCGCGACATGACCACCACACCGTTCACGCCGTCAGGGACGGCCCCCACGCACTCGCCCCACGGGGCCGCCCCGTCTCCACCACCCCCCGCGGTCCCGACGGGCCTGGCCACCGTCATGGTGCTCCTCGCGACCGGAGCGGTCGTGACCGCTCTTCTCGGACCGCTGGGACTGGACGTCATCCGCTACCACGTCTCGGAGGGCGCGTCGGCGCAGGCCGCCGGTGGGGACCTCGCCGCGCTCCTCCTCGTCGCCCCGAGCAGCCTCGCCGCGGCGTGGTTGCTGCGGCGCGGCCGGTCCGCCGGTGCGGCCCTGGCCCTGGCGCCGGCCGGCTACTCGGTCTACACGTACACGCAGCTCGCGTCGGGCGGTGACGTGCAGCGCTACGACGGGACGAGCCAGCGCTGGTTCCCGCTGCTGCTCGGCCTCGTCGTCCTGGGCGGCGTCGCCCTGGCCCTGGGGGGGCGGGCCGTGCTCCGTGAGGGCCTCACACCTCAACCCCTGCCCCTGCGGCGGGTCACCGCCTGGTTCCTCCTCGCCGTCGCGGTCTTCCTCGTCCTCGGCCTGCACCTCCCCGGGCTCGTCGACGCGTGGCGGGACGAACCCACCGGCGCCGAGTACCTGGCCGACCCCGGGTTGTTCTGGCTGGTCAAGGTCATGGACCTCGGCGTGGTCGTCCCCGTCCTCGTGGGAGTGGGCGTCGGCCTCCTCAGGCACCGTCCGTGGGCCGCCCGGCTGCGCGCCCCCGTCGTCGGGTGGTGCGCGCTCCTCGGCGGGGCGGTGGCCTCGATGGCGGTGGTCATGCTCGCGACGGGCGCGGCAGGGGCGTCGTGGGGACTGACCGTGGGGTTCGTCGTCGTGGCGCTGGCCGCGCTCGCCCTGGCGGTGTGGTCGTACCGGCCGTTGCTCGCCCAGGACCCGGAGCCGGGGGCGGCCAGGCGATGACGACCGCCTCGGTCGACCTCCACTGGTCCCGCTCGGCGCGGGGGGCCACTGCGTCCGCGGCTGCGGCCGGGCCTACGAGGCCCTGCACGCGCTCCGGGGGAGGAGACCCGCCACCGACCTCTACCACGCCGCCCTCGTCGTGGGCCGGGGCGGCCTCGAGACCGCCATCGAGGTCGCCCCGGTGTGGCAGCAGGAGAGCCGTGAGGTCGACCGGGGGGGTCACCGTCGTCGGGCCGGTCGGTCTCCGCGCGCTCGGCCGGTGGCCCCTCTTCCGCTACGAGGTCGGGTGCTTGCCGGGTGGGAGGATCTCCGACCTCGCCGACGCCGTCGGAGGGCCCCGGCGCGTGGCCAGCGACCCGGCCACCTGTGCGGCGGTCCTCGCGGCGGCCGCGCAGGTCCCGGCGCACACCTGGGGCCGCGACGAGCAGCGCCTGGGGGAGATGTGGAACTCCAACTCGGTGGCGGCCTGGCTGCTCGTCCGGGCCGGTGTCGACGGGGCGGGTCTCGCGCCGCCCGCGGGTGGGATTGCGCCGGGCTGGTGCGCAGGTGTCCGCGCCGCTCAGACCCAGCTGGGGAGCCACATCCGCCAGTGCCACTGCTCGTAGGGGATGGTGTCGGCCACGTAGACGGGATGGAAGAAGGCGAACAGCGCCAGGGTGAGCAGCAGGTAGCCGCCGACCACGAACCAGCGACGTCGCCACCGCACCGGGTCGGTCTCGCGGCGGCCGAGCCAGAGGCCGATGACGAACACGACCGCCAGCACGACCCACGGCTCGAACGCCACCGCGTAGAAGGTGTAGATCGTGCGGTGCTGGTACAAGAACCACGGCAGGTAGCCCCCGACGAGCCCGGCCGCGATCGCCCCGGCCCGCCAGTCGCGGCGGACGAGCCACCACCAGAGGACGACGAGCACCGCGAGGATGCCGAGCCACCACACCGAGATGGTCCCGATGGGGTTGATCGCCGAGGAGCACTGCTCCACCGTGCAGCCATCGGTGCCCCGGGTGGGGCTCTCGTAGTAGAACGACGTCGGCCGGCTCTGCAGCAGCCAGGCCCACGGGTTCGACTGGTACGGGTGCGGGGTCTCCAGCGTGGTGTTGAAGTCGAAGGCGTCCTGGTGGTACTTCAGCCAGTTGCGCAGCACCGGCGGCAGCCACTGCGGGCCCTCGCCGGGATGGAAGGTGTCCCAGTGGCGGTGGTAGCCGTTGTCGGAGACGAACCAGCCGGTCCACGACAGCGTGTACGTGACGGCCGCCGCCCCCACCATCGAGACCAGCGCTGACGGGCCGTCGACGAGGAGGGCCCCGCGTACCCAGTGCCGCACCCCCGCGGCCCGCCGGGCACCCATGTCCCACCACACGGTCATGAGACCGAAGGCCGCGAGGAAGAACAGCCCCGACCACTTGGTACCGGTGCACAGCCCGAGCGAGACCCCCGCCGCCCAGCGCCACGGGCGCAGGCCGAGCCACGGCCCGCCGCCGCGCGGCCACTCGCCGCGCCCGAGCTCCCCGACCTTTCGGGCGAGGACCTCCCGGCTCCGGTCGCGGTCGATGAGGAGCGCCGCGAAGGCGAGCAGCGCCCAGAACATGACGATGATGTCGAGGATCCCGGTGCGCGACATGACGAAGTGCGACCCCTCGAAGGCGAGGAGGAACGCCGCGATCGTCCCCAGCGCCGTCGAGCCGAACATCCTCCGGGCCACCCGCCCCACGACGAGGATGGAGAGGGTCCCGACGAGCGCGACCGAGAACCGCCACCCCACCCCGCTGCCGGCGCCGAACAGCCACTCCCCGACGGCGATGACCCACTTGCCGACCGGCGGGTGCACGACGAAGTCGCCGTCGGCGCTGGAGAAGACATTCGGCTGCCCCGCGACGAAGGCGCGGTTGGCGGCGTCGCCGTCGCCGAAGGAGCTCGCGACGCGCATCTCCACGCCGTAGCGCAGCATCGACCACGCCTGCTTGACGTAGTACGTCTCGTCGAAGACGAGGGCGTGCGGTCGGTCCAGGTTCCAGAACCGCAGGACACCACCGACGAGGGCGACCAGCCCCGGGCCCAGCCACCCCCAGAGCCGGTCCGTGGGCCGGAACCCGAGCAGGCGAGATCGCAGCTCGTCGGTCCGGGTCACCGGGACATCGTAGGTGGGCCACCCCGGCGGCCGACGCGAGCCGCAGCGGCGCGGCGGTGGCGCCCGGCGGGGGCCCCGACCTGCGTCTCCCGGGTCGAGCGGCGTGCGAGGATCGGCCCATGAGCGCCGGTGTCCTCGTCCTGGCGGCCACCCCGATCGGCGACCCGCGCGACGCCGCCCCGCGGCTGGGCGGTGAGCTCGAGGCCGCCGACGTGGTGGCCGCCGAGGACACGCGCCGGCTGCGCCGGTTGTGCCGCGACCTCGGTGTCGAGCCGCGCGGCCGGGTGCTCTCGTTCCACGAGCACAACGAGGCGGGGCGCACCGCGGACCTCGTCGAGCGGATGCGCCGGGGAGACCGGGTGCTCGTCGTCACCGATGCCGGGATGCCGTCGGTGTCCGACCCCGGCTACCGGTTGGTCCGGGCCGCCGTGGACGCCGGCTGCCGGGTCACGGGGGTGCCCGGGCCGAGCGCGGTGCTCCTCGCGCTCGCGGTCTCCGGGCTGCCCGTCGACCGGTTCTGCTTCGAGGGGTTCCCCCCGCGCAAGGAGGGGGAGCGCGCTCGGCTGCTCGGGTCTCTGGCGGCGGAGCCGCGCACGATGGTGTTCTTCGAGGCACCCCACCGGCTGGCCCGGCTGCTGGCGGCGATGGCGGAGGCGTTCGGCCCCGACCGGCCGGCGGCGGTGTGCCGAGAGCTGACCAAGACCCACGAGGAGGTCCGGCGCGGCGGCGTCGCCGAGCTCGCCGCCTGGGCCGAGGAGGGCGTCCTCGGGGAGGTCACCCTCGTCGTGGCCGGCGCGAGCGGGCCTTCGACCGACGTCGCGAGCGAGCTGCCCGACATCCTCGACCGGGTCGCGGCGGGGGAGCGGCTCAAGGACGTCTGCGCCGACGTGGCGGCGGCCACCGGGCTCTCCCGCAAGGCCCTCTACGACGCCGCGGTGGTCGCCCGGGCGCCCTGACCGCCACCGGCCGGCGCGGCGGGGCGGGGCGGAGCGGAGCTGGGCGGAGCGGTCCGGGCGCGCTCAGCCGACGTCCTCGGCGGGTTGGGCCGCGTCCCGGGGAGACCGCCCCTCGGTGACGAGCGCGACGACGACGACGGTGGCGACACCGGCCAGGACGGCGTCGAGGACCATTGCGTGCTGGATGCCGGCGGCCAGCGTCCCCGCGGCGAGCACGACGGCGGTGTTGACGCCCAGCCCGACCGATCCGCCGGCGACGTTGCCCATGTACACGACGCCCCCCGCCAGGCTGGCGTCATCCGGCTCCACGGCGGTGATGGCCGTGGTCGTGATGGCCGAGAAGTACAGCCCGATGCCGACTCCGGTGACGACGAGACCGGGCACGAGCGGCGGGTAGCCCCGTCCGAGCAGGACGGCGAGGAGCGCCGCCCCGACCGTCATGCACGCCGCGCCCGCGACGACGACGACCCGGCCGCCGATCCGGTGGTAGAGCGGCCCCGCCGCGAAGGAGACCGCCGCGAAGACGGCCTGGAGCGGCAGCAGCGCGGCCCCGGCGGCGAAGGCGCCCCAGCCGAGGTCCTTCTCGAGGTACTGCGGCACGTAGAGGAGGATGCCGAAGAGCACCGTGCCCATGCACACGACCGACAGCACGGCCCCGGTGAACACCGGGCTCGACATCACGCGGCGGGGCACGAGCGCGTCGTCGCCGCGGCGCCGCTGGATGAGCACGAAAACGGGCAGGAGCAGGAGGCCGAGCACGAGCATCGTGACGACGGCCACCGAGTCGAACCCGGAGCCGCTGCCGAGGTCGAGGGCCACGAGGACGAGGACGACGGCCGCGGACAGCGTCGCGATGCCGGGGTAGTCGATCCGCCCGCGGGTCGGGGCCCGGCTCTCCGGCACGGTGCGGTGCACGACCAGCGAGGCGAGGAGCGCGACCGGCACGTTGACGAAGAAGATCCAGCGCCACGACGCGAGCTCGGTGAGCGCGCCGCCGAGCAGCGGCCCGACCGAGTTGCCGAGGCCTGCGACGCCGATGACGATGCCGCCCGCGAGACCGCTGCGGGCGGCCGGGACGATGCCGTAGATCATCCCGATGACCGACGGCCACATCATCGCGCCGCCGACGCCCATCGCCGCGCGTGCGGCGATGAGCAGCCTGATGTCGGGGGCCAGCCCGCCGAGGAGCGAGAACACGCCGAAGACAGCGGCCCCGACGAGGAACACCCTGCGGCGGCCGAGGACGTCCGCGAGCCGGCCGGCGGTGACGATGAGGACGCCGAACACGACGGTGTAGCCGTTGACGACCCACTGCGCCCGGTTGAGCGTCGTGTCGAGGTCCTGCTCGATGCGCGGGACCGCCACCGACAGCGCGGTGAAGTCGTTCGCCACCGTGAAGATGCCCAGCGAGAGCGCGGCGATCGTGAGGACGGCCGTACCACCGAGGCGTTCCGGGGCGGGCGTGGTGCTCACGGCGCGCCGGGCCGGGAGGGGACCGCCGGTCGGGCGCGACCGGCGGCGGGGCTGGTGGGCGACATGCGTACCTCCCCGGGGCGCTTCCGTCGACGGTACTGCCGGGGCGCGCGGACGTCGACGGTCGCGGGGCGGCGTCGGGCGCGACGGGACTCCGTGTACCGGGAGGTAACCGGGCCAATGTCACACCCGCACACCCCTCGACAGCACTCGATCCCGTCGTGACCGAGGGCTAGGGTGCCAGCGTGGCCACAACGACTTCCGCGCGCCCGGTGACGGCGCGGCGAACGACCATCGCCCTGAAGCTGCTGATGGCGTCAACCGGCATCGTCTTCATCGGCTTCGTGCTGCTGCACATGTACGGCAACCTCAAGGCCCTCGCCGGCGAGGAGGCCTTCAACACCTACGCCGAGCACCTGCGCACCTTCGGCGAGCCGATGCTTCCGTACGGCGGGCTCCTGTGGGTCATCCGCATCGTGCTCGTCGTCAGTCTGGTCGGGCACGCCTACGCCGCCTTCCAGCTGTGGAGCCGCGCCGGCACCGCGCGCCGCACCAAGTACGCCGCCGCCAAGGTCGCGATGCGGACCGCGTGGATGCGCTGGGGCGGGGTGTTCCTCCTCCTCTTCGTCGTCTGGCACCTGCTCCAGTTCACGATCGTCAAGTTCTCCGTGAACCCGTCCGAGCAGGGCGTGAACATCACCCAGAACCCCTACGAGCTGCTCGTGGCCAGCTTCCAGGTGCCGTGGAACACGGTGATCTACGTCCTGGCGATGGTGGCGCTGGCCTTCCACCTCTCGCACGGGGCCTTCAGCGCGCAGCAGACCCTCGGCTGGACGATGGACGCCAGGGCCTACACGCGGGCGAAGGTGGTGGGCCACGCCATCGCCGCCCTCATCGTCATCGGCTTCCTCATCCCCCCGCTCGCGATCCAGTTCGGCCTGATCAAGTGAGGCACTGACCGACATGACCGAGACCACCGTCAACGCCGGCGTCGCCCACGGCCTCTACACCGAGGGCGACGCCATCGCCGACACCGCGGCACCCCCCGGCCCCATCGCGGACAAGTGGACGACGCGCAAGTTCGAGGCATCGCTGGTCAACCCCGCGAACCGCCGCAAGCTCGACGTCATCATCGTGGGCACCGGCCTCGCCGGCGCCTCGGCCGCCGCGACCATGGGCGAGGCCGGCTACAACGTGGCGTCGTTCTGCTTCCAGGACACCCCGCGGCGTGCCCACTCGATCGCCGCCCAGGGCGGCATCAACGCGGCCAAGAACTACAAGGAGGACGGCGACTCCGTCTACCGCCTCTTCTACGACACGGTGAAGGGCGGCGACTACCGCTCCAGGGAGACCAACGTCTACCGCCTGGCCGAGGTCAGCGCGAACATCATCGACCAGTGCGTCGCCCAGGGCGTGCCCTTCGCCCGCGAGTACGGCGGCCTGCTCGACAACCGCTCCTTCGGCGGCGTCCAGGTCTCGCGGACCTTCTACGCCCGCGGCCAGACCGGCCAGCAGCTGCTCATCGGCGCCTATCAGGCGCTCGAGCGGCAGGTGGCGGCCGGCACCGTCACGCAGTACACGCGCCACGAGATGCTCGAGCTCGTCGTCGCCGACGGCCGGGCGCGCGGCGTCATCGTCCGTGACCTGGTCACCGGCGAGATCGAGACCCACCTCGCCGACGCCGTCGTGCTCGCCTCCGGTGGGTACGGCAACGTCTTCTACCTCTCGACCAACGCGATGGGGTCCAACGTCACCGCGTCGTGGCGGGCGCACCGCAAGGGCGCGTACATGGCCAACCCCTGCTACACGCAGATCCACCCCACGTGCATCCCCGTCTCCGGCGAGCACCAGTCGAAGCTGACCCTGATGTCGGAGTCGCTGCGCAACGACGGCCGCATCTGGGTGCCGAAGAACCGCGAGGACTGCGACAAGGACCCGCGCGACATCCCCGAGGAGGACCGCGACTACTACCTCGAGCGGATCTACCCCTCGTTCGGCAACCTCGTGCCCCGCGACATCGCCTCCCGGCAGGCCAAGTACGTGTGCGACGAAGGCCGCGGTGTGGGCCCGGTGGTCGGCGACTTCCGGCGCGGGGTCTACCTCGACTTCACCGACGCCATCGGCCGGATGGGCCGCGCGACCGTCGAGTCCAAGTACGGGAACCTCTTCGACATGTACGAGCGGATCACCGGGGAGAACCCCTACGAGGTGCCGATGCGCATCTACCCCGCCGTGCACTACGTGATGGGCGGTCTGTGGGTCGACTACGACCTCCAGGCCACCATCCCCGGACTGTTCGTCACCGGCGAGGCCAACTTCTCCGACCACGGGGCCAACCGCCTCGGCGCCTCGGCCCTCATGCAGGGCCTGGCCGACGGCTACTTCGTGCTGCCGAACACCATCCGCAACTACCTGGCCCGGGGCCCGTTCGAGCCGCTCCCGGAGGACCACCCGGAGGTCGCCGAGGCCCGCACCTCCGTCGAGGAGCGCACCCAGCGGCTGCTCGAGGTCAACGGCGAGCGCAGCGTCGACTCCTTCCACAAGGAGCTCGGCCACGTCATGTGGGAGTACTGCGGGATGGAGCGCACCGAGGAGGGCCTGCTCAAGGCCATCGACCTCATCCGTGGCCTGCGCGAGGAGTTCTGGCGCAACGTCCGCGTCCTCGGGGCCGCCGACACCCTGAACCAGAGTCTGGAGAAGGCCGGCCGGGTCGCCGACTTCCTCGAGCTCGGCGAGCTCATGTGCATCGACGCCCTCCACCGCCGCGAGTCCTGCGGCGGCCACTTCCGCGGCGAGTCGCAGACCGAGGACGGCGAGGCGCTGCGCCACGACGACGAGTTCCTGTACGTCGCGGCGTGGGAGTTCACCGGTGGTGACGGCGACGGCGTGATGGGCCAGCCGGTGCTCCACAAGGAGGATCTCGCCTACGAGGCGATCGAGCTGAAGCAGCGGAGCTACAAGTGACCACCCCCCGGAGGTCGACGTCCCTCCGGCCCGTGCCCGGCACGGACCCCGACCCGTCGCGAGGACCCCGATGAACCTGACCCTGCGGATCTGGCGGCAGGCCGGCCCCCGCCACCACGGTGACCTGAAGACCTACAAGGTCAAGGACATCAGCCCGGACATGAGCTTCCTCGAGATGCTCGACGTCCTGAACGAGCAGCTCAACGCCGCGGGCGAGGAGCCGGTGGCGTTCGACTCCGACTGTCGCGAGGGCATCTGCGGAATGTGCGGGCTGATGATCTCCGGCGAGGCCCACGGCCCCGAGCGCACCACCACGTGCCAGCTGCACATGCGCAGCTTCACCGACGGCGAGGTCATCACCATCGAGCCGTGGCGCGCCAACGCCTTCCCGGTCATCAAGGACCTCGTCGTCGACCGCAGCGCGTTCGACCGGATCATCCAGGCCGGCGGCTACATCTCGGTGAACACCGGGGCCGCACCCGACGCCCACGCCACCCCCGTCCCCAAGCCGAACGCCGACCGCGCCTTCATGGCCGCGGAGTGCATCGGTTGCGGTGCCTGTGTGGCAGCCTGCCCGAACGCCTCGGCGATGCTCTTCATGGGCGCCAAGGTCACCCACCTCTCGGAGCTGCCGCAGGGTCAGCCGGAGCGGGCCTCGCGGGTGCTCTCGATGGTCGGCACCCACGACGCCGAGGGCTTCGGCGGGTGCACCAACGTCGGCGCCTGCTCGCAGGCCTGCCCGAAGGGGATCCCGCAGGACGTCATCTCGACGCTGAACAAGGACCTCCGCTCGGCCCTGCGCCACGCCTGAGGGCGGCGGGTGCCGTCCTCCGGGGCGGGTGCGGGCGGGCGTGGTGGCGTTCAGAGCCAGGACACGTGTGGCTTGACCAGGGTGTACCCGACGAAGGCGACGACGTCGAGGATCGTGTGCGCCACCACGAGTGGCATCACCCGTCTCGTGCGGGTGTAGATCCAGCCGAACACGATGCCCATGACGGCGTTGCCGACGAAGCCCCCGAAGCCCTGGTACAGGTGGTACGAGCCGCGGACGAGCGCGCTCGTCACGATGACCCGCCACGTCCCCCAACCGGCCTCGCCCCACCGCCGGAAGAGGTAGCCGACCATGATGACCTCCTCGAGCACGGCGTTCTGCGCCGCGGCGAGGACGAGAACCGGCACCGTCCACCACGCACCCGCGAGGTTGGCGGCAGCCACGGTGGTGTTGAAGCCCAGCTCCTTGGCCACGAGGTACAGGCCGAGGCCCGGGATGCCGATGACGGCCGCGAGGGCGGCGCCACGCCACAGGTCCTGCCAGGGACGGCGCAGGTCGAAGCCCATCGTGTGCGGCTCGTCCGGGTCGTCCCGGCGCAGCAGGTGCAGGGCGAGGAGGACCGGTACGAGGGGGAGGACGATGCGGACGAGCTGGTAGGTGAGGTCGAGCCACGGTCGGTCGGGGGTCACCGAGGTGTTCATCGCCGCCGTCTGCTGCGCGAGCGCCTCCTGCCGGGTCAGCCGGTCGACGATGGCCAGCAGGGCCCAGACGGCCGAGGCCCCCAGCGAGACGCCGAGCACGAGCCACGACTCGGTGAGGTGTCGGCGCCGCATGCCCGACAGGCTAGGGGCTGCGGATGGGGCTCGCTGGGCGCGGCCTGGACGTCGGCTGGGAACGGTCGGGTCGACGGGACCCGGGATGCTCGTCCGGACGCACCGATCATGGCCGAAACGCCGGACGGGGCGGCTCGAGCAGGAGTCCCTCGGGCGTCCGCGACACCATCGGCGGCTCGGTCTCGAAACGGACCGAGGGTGAGCGCCAGGTGTGGGTCGCCACGGACCTCCGGGGCAACGAGTTCTGGGTCGGCACCGAGACGAGGTACCTCGTCCCGCTGGTGTCGACGGACGAGGCCGGCGGGACGCTGACCTTCGACCGGTGGGGCGAGGCCAGGACCTTCTCCAAGCCCAGGAAGGTCCTCACCCTCTGAGCCCCGTTCGGGTGCCGGCGTCAGTGAGCGGCCGCCACTCGGTAGTAGGCCGGGACGGTGACGCCCCGGCGCAGCCGCTCGCCGCGGTGCCGCGCGAGTGTGGGCAGGACG
The DNA here is from genome assembly GCA_963726295.1 of uncultured Actinomycetota bacterium. Classification (GTDB taxonomy): domain Bacteria; phylum Actinomycetota; class Actinomycetes; order Actinomycetales; family Dermatophilaceae; genus DASSQJ01. Next base: position 562,162 of record CAVSBW010000002.1, on the reverse strand, counting down.
ACGCCGAGGGTGAGGCCGACGACGACGACGCCGAGAACGCTCATGGCGACGAGGAGGGTCGTGGCAATGGTGGCCAGTCCGGTGATGGGGCCCATGGTGAGCTCCTTTCTACGTTTGTAGTACAACTCTACATCCGTAGAACCCACAGGCGCGCCGGGGTGTTCCCGGCACAATGGGCCCGATGATCACGACCACCGACCCCGGGCCGGCACGCGCACCCTCCGGCCGGCGCGCGCAGCTGCTGGTCGCCGGTGTGCAGGTGCTGGCCGCCTCCGGGCTGCGAGGGCTCACCCACCGCGCGGTCGACGCGGCGGCCGGACTGCCCGAGGGGACCTGCTCGGCCTACCTGCGCACCCGGTCGGCGCTGCTCACGGCCCTCGCCGCGCACGTCGGCGGACGGCTGGCCCGCGATGTCGACGCCATGGCCGCCGCCCTGCCCCGCACCGGGGGCGCGGTGTGCGACGGTCCTGACGAGGACCGGGTCGACGCCGTGGCCGCTGCGGTCACCGGCCTCTTCCTCGGCTGGCTCGAGCACCCCGAGATCGTGCGGGCCCAGGCCGAGCTCGCCCTGGAGGCCGCGCGGGACCCCGACCTGATGACCGTCTTCGACCAGTGGCGCCGCGGGATGCTCGGGGTGGTCGAGGATGTCGCCGAGGGTGCCGGAACCCACCCCCACCGGGCGGCAGTCGCCGTGGCGGCGCTCGAGGGCGTGCTCGTCACGGCCGCCCGGATGCCGGAGGGAGAGCGGCGGGGATTCGTCGAGGACGCGGTCCCCGCACTGGTCCGGGCCCTGCACGCGGCCGCCTGACCCGGCATCGAGGGTCGTCGCTCCGCGTGCCGCCCGATGGGTTCCCATGTGCCCGCCTCCGAGTGAGACGGCGCCGGGAAGCCGCCGGCGCCGCACGCACGGCACGTCGCCGTGCCGGCCCCTGAGGCCGTGCGGTCGCCATGGTCGCGCGGTTCCGGTGAGCGCCGGCCCGGTGGCAGGGTGTGCGTCGGAGGAGGTGTGCTCGATGGCGTGGGTGGTGCCGCGGCGGGTCGCGCTCGGGGCCGTCCTCGTCCTGTGCGGGTGCAGCTCGACCGAACCCGTGCCCGCAGCCTCGACCGGGCCGGCGACGAGCGCTCCGCCACCCTCGTCGTCCGCCGCCGTCGAGCTGCCGAGCACCGCCGAGGCCTTCCGGGCCACCCGCACCTTCGCGCTGGCCGCCGAGTCCGGTCGCGCGCGCGGGACGCTGCGCCGGGCCGGGCGTCCGGTCGAGGTCGAGGTGGCCGGTGACGCGGCCGGTACCGACCAGCACGTCGTCGTGGAGCAGAAGGGCGCCGGACTGGCGGAGGTCCTCACCGTCGACGACCGCCACTGGCTCGCCGGGGACCTCGACTTCTGGCGGTCGCGCGGGCTCGGGCCCGCGAAGGCCCGCGCGGCGACGTCAGGCTGGCTCGCGCTGACTCCCGGCCAGGCCGCGAGGGTCGCCCCGTGGACGCTGCGCACCCTGCTCACCGACCGGTTCGGCCGGGCTGACGTGCTCGCCCTGGAGTCGGACCCCTCCCCGGTGAGGCTTCGCGAGGACGGTGGGCGACGGCTGTGGCTCCTGGGGCGGTCCGGCGGCCCGCAGCTGTGGGTGGCCGCCGACGGCAGCGCCGAGCTGATTCGGCTGCGCGTTCCGGGCGGCACCGACCTGGCCTTCACCGACTGGGAGCGGATCGAGCGGCTGCCCGCCCCGGACCCGGACACGGTCCGCCGGTCCTGACCACGCCCCGGCGGCCCGGGGGCGCCGGGGACCACTGGGAGACTCCCGCGCCTGGCCGGGTCAGGATGGCGCGAACGCGGGGTCGCGGCGCGAGCGCCGCCATCGGCGCACGCGCAGCCACATCCAGATGAGCAGCCACGCGAGGAGCACCATCGCCACGAGGGCAAGCACCGGCGCGAGGATGGCGAGGAAGGACAACCCGATCGAGGCACCGTCCTCGACCGTGGAGACGACCGGGCCTCCGGCCCCGACGGTCACGGCGTTGATCGCCGGGCGCGCGGCCATCTTCCCGGCGTGCACGAGCCCCGAGATGGTGACGCCCAGCACCACCGACACCCAGGGGTTCTCCTGCATCCACGTCGAGTGGTCGAGCTCGGAGGCGGCCGTGGTGGCCGCGAAGATCAGGCCACCCATGCTGGGCCGGATGAACGTCTGGATCGTGTCGTTGACGGTGTCGACGGCCGGGACCTTGTCGAGGACGATCTCGGTGAGGAGCAGGACGAGCCCGATGCCGATGGCCCAGTTGCTCTCCATCCACTCGTAGCCGACCGGCAGCACGACGGCGTCGGTGAGGCGCGCGAGCAGCGCGACGACGAGGAAGGGGATGTAGGCGTTCAGGCCCGCGGCAGCGGACAGGCCCATCCCGGTGAGGGCTGCCAGCACGGCGTCCTCCTAACCGCGGCGACCACCCCTCGTGGTCGCGACCGAGGGGTCAACGCCGCTCAGACGCCAGCGTATCCCTGCCGGTTCCGGCGTGACCGATACGTTGCCCTGCCACGGCACGAGAAGGCCCGCAACCCGCTGGACCCCGACCCCCCGCAGGCGCCACCATCTGTCTTCGTGGACTACGACCGCGACACCCTCCTGCGCGTGTACGACGACCAGCTCCGGACCGACGCCGAGACCCCCGGTGCGCTGTCGGTGACCCGCCTCGGGCCGATCCGGATGGCGGTCTTTCCCGGGGGCCGGGGCTTCGTCTCCTACCGCGACCTCGGGGGTGCCGACGCGGCGGCCGTGCGCAGGTGGGTGGCCGAGGTGCTCGAGCACTTCCGGACCGACCCCACGGTCGTCGACGTCGAGTGGAAGACCCGCGGGCACGACGTGGCCCCGGGGCTGCACGAGGCGCTCGTCGACCACGGCTTCGCGCCCGGGGAGCCCGAGTCCGTGATGATGGGCCCGGCTGCCGGGCTCGCCGTCGACGTGCCGCTGCCCGACGAGGTGACCCTGCGACGGCTGACCCATGAGGCCGAGGTGCGCGAGATGAGCGCGATGGCCGACGAGGCCTTCGGGGACCCCATCTCGACCCGGCGCGCCGAGGACCTGCTCTTCCGGTTGTCACGCGACGACGGGATGGAGCTCTGGGTCGCCGAGGCGGAAGGGAAGATGGTCAGCTCGGGGCGGCTGGAGCCGGTGCCGGGCACGGACGTGGCGGGCGTCTGGGGCGGTGCGACCCTCCCGGCATGGCGGCGCCGGGGCATCTACCGTGCGCTGACCGCGGTGCGGGCACGCTCCGCCCTCGCGCTGGGCAAGGCCATCCTGCACAGCGACTCCACCGAGGACTCGCGGCCGATCCTCGAACGCTCGGGCCTGGTCAAGGTCACCACGACCACCCCGTACGAATGGACCAGGTGACCGCTCTCCACGGTGGGCGCGCGGGTCGGCCCCGCCCGGCACCTAGGATTCGGGCCATGAAGGTGCTCTCCGCCGTCGCCTGGCCGTACGCCAACGGCCCACGCCACCTCGGCCACATCGCCGGGTTCGGCGTGCCGTCCGACGTCTTCAGCCGGTACATGCGGATGGCGGGTCACGACGTGCTCATGGTGAGCGGCTCCGACGAGCACGGCACGCCGATCCTCGTGCTGGCCGACGGAGCGGGGGTCACCCCGCGCGAGTTCGTCGACCGCAACCACGCCGTCATCGCCGGCGAGCTGGCCGACCTCGGCTGCACCTATGACCTCTACACGCGCACGACGACGGCCAACCACTACGCCGTGGCCCAGGAGCTGTTCCACCAGAACTGGCTCAACGGCTACATGGTCGAGCGCACCCAGCTCGGGGCCATCTCGCCGTCGACCGGACGCACCCTTCCCGACCGCTTCATCGAGGGCGAGTGCCCCATCTGCCACTACCCCGACGCGCGCGGCGACCAGTGCGACAACTGCGGCAACCAGCTCGAGCCCGAGGACCTCATCAACCCGCGCAGCAAGATCAACGGCGAGACGCCCGAGTTCGTCCAGACCCGGCACTTCTTCCTCGACCTGCCGGCGCTCGCCGACGCGCTGCGCGAGTGGCTCGAGGGACGCGACGCCTCCGGCACGTGGCGGCCCAACGTCATCAAGTTCAGTCTCAACATCCTCGACGACATCAAGCCGCGGGCGATGACGCGCGACATCGACTGGGGCATCCCCGTGCCCCTCGACGGGTGGCGTGACAACCCGGCCAAGCGGCTCTACGTCTGGTTCGACGCGGTCATCGGCTACCTGTCCGCGTCGGTCGAGTGGGCCCGACGGCAGGGTGAGCCCGACCGCTGGCGGGAGTGGTGGAACGACCCCGAGGCGGTCTCCTACTACTTCATGGGCAAGGACAACATCACCTTCCACTCGCAGATCTGGCCGGCCGAGCTGCTCGGCTACGCCGGAAAGGGTTCTCGCGGAGGCGAGCCCGGTACATTCGGTGAGCTGAACCTGCCGACCGAGGTGGTGTCGAGCGAGTTCCTCACCATGGAGGGCAAGCAGTTCTCGACCTCGCGCGGCTACACGATCCTCGTCCGCGACGTCCTCGAGCGGTACGGACCCGACGGCATCCGCTACTTCATCTGCGCCGCCGGGCCGGAGAGCCAGGACGCCAACTTCACCTGGCGCGAGTTCGTGCAGCGCAACAACTCCGAGCTCGTCGCCGGGTGGGGAAACCTGGTCTCGCGGACAGCGGCGATGGTGGCCAAGAACTTCGGCGAGGTGCCCACCCCGGGCCCGCTCGAGCCGGTGGACGAGGAGGTCCGCGCGGCCGTCCTGGCCGGCTTCGACACCGTGGGTGGGCTGCTCGAGCGGCACCGCCAGAAGGCGGCGATCGCCGAGGCGATGCGCGTCGTCGGTGAGGTCAACGCCTACGTCTCGCGCACGGAGCCGTTCAAGCTCAAGGGCGAGGACCAGCGCGAGCGTCTGGCGGCGGTGCTGCACACCCTCGTCCAGTGCGTGTCCGACCTGAACACGATGCTGGCACCCTTCCTCCCGCACGCGGCCAACCGGGTGCACGCCGCGCTCGGCGGTGAGGGGGAGTTCGTCCCGATGCCGCGCCTGGAGACGGTGCGCGGTCTCGACCCGGAGGACGAGGAGCGCGAGTATCCCGTCATCACGGGCGAGTACTCCGGGACGCCGCGGTGGGAGTCACGGCCGGTGATCCCGGGCACCCCGATCAGCAAGCCGGCGCCGGTGTTCACCAAGCTCGACGAGTCCGTCGTCGACGACGAGCTGGCCCGGGCGCAGGGCTGAGGCCCGATGTCGTCGCAGCCGAGTCGGCGCGGGGAGCCGGAGGCCCCGGACGCGTTGCCGATCGCCGTCGTCGACAACCACACGCACCTCGACATCTCGCGTGACGGCGAGGCGGTGTCCGTCGACGACCTCGGGCCGGTGCTGGCGGCGGCCGCGCGAGTCGGGGTCGACCGGGTGGTTCAGGTCGGCTGTGACGTGCCGGGCGCCGAGTTCGCGGTGGCCTCGGCCGAGGCCCACCCCGCGGTGCTGGCCGGCGTCGCGCTGCACCCCAACGAGGCCCCCGGGCTCGCCGCCCGCGGCGGGCTCGACGACGCCTTCGCGCGCATCGAGGAGCTCGCCCGCCATCCCCGGACCCGGGTGGTGGGGGAGACGGGTCTGGACTACTACCGCACCGGGCCGGACGGGCGACCCGCCCAGCAGGAGTCCTTCCGGTGGCACATCGACCTCGCCAAGCGACTCGACCGCACCCTCCAGGTCCACGACCGCGACAGCCACGAGGACGTGCTGGCTGTCCTCGCCGAGCAGGGTGCCCCGGAGCGCACGGTGCTGCACTGCTTCTCGGGCGACGTCGACATGGCGACCGAGTGCGTCCGCCGCGGCTACCACCTGTCGTTCGCGGGGACGGTGACGTTCAAGAACGCCAAGGGGTTGCGCGACGCGCTGTCGGTGACCCCCCTCGAGCGGGTGCTCGTCGAGACCGATGCGCCGTACCTGACGCCGCACCCGTGGCGGGGCGCGTCCAACAGCCCGATGCTCGTGCCGCTGACCGTTCGGGCCATGGCATCGGTTCTCGGCGTGGCCGTGCCGACGTTGTGCCAGGCCCTGAGCGAGAACGCGGAGCGGCTCTACGGGCCGTGGTGAGACCTGCGGGTCCGAGGTCGGCGAGCGGTAGCGGTGTGACTGGTGTGATCCATGGGGCGATCCGGTCGATGTGATCGACGCGACGAAGCGTTACCGAAATTTGACCTTCGGTGTCTGTTTCCTGCACGGTAGATGAAATGGCCGGGGCTGGTGAGCCCCGGTTGGTACGTGTAGGTGCGTCTCCGACACCGCGGTCGGCGCCCGTACCTGCACGCGCGGGAGTGCGGCTCGACGCCCCCGCGGCCGTCATGGCTGCCGACCGGCCACCCGTGCCCGGAACCACCGACCATGGAGCTCTTGTGCTGTCCCGTCCCCTTCGTTACACCGCCCAGGGCGTCGCGGCGCTCGTCGTCGCGTTCGGCGCCGTGGGCGTCGCCCACTACGACAAGGCCGTCGCGCTCAGCGTCGACGGCAGCCAGTCCTCCGTCCACGTCTTCGGTTCGACCGTCGGCGACGTCCTCGACAAGCAGGGGATCGAGCTCGGCGACCACGACACGGTGGTCCCGTCGGTCGACAGCGCCATCGACGACGGCGACCACGTCTCCGTCCGCTACGGCCGCAAGCTCACGGTCACCGTCGACGGTGTCACCAAGGAGTACTGGACGACCGCGACCACGGTCGATGCCGCCCTCCAGGACATCGGTCTGCGCACCGAGGGCGCCGTGCTCACCGCGTCGCGTTCGCAGCCCCTGGGCCGCAGCGGTCTCGAGCTCGCGGTGACGACGCCGAAGACGGTCAAGGTCGTCGTCGACGGGAAGACGAAGAAGGTCACGACGGCGGCCCCGGTCGTCGCGGGCGTCCTCGGCGAGCTGGGCGTCAACCGCTCCGCCCTCGACCGCGTCCGGCCCGGGCTAAACCGCCCCGTCGAGGACGGCATGAAGATCGTCGTCAAGCGGGTCAAGGTCAAGAAGGTCACCGACACCGAGTCGATCGGCTACTCCACGACCAGGCAGAACGACTCCTCGCTGACCGTCGGCCAGACCAAGGTCGTCACCGCGGGCCGCGCCGGCACGAAGAAGGTCGTCCGCGAGAACACCTATGTCGACGGCAAGCTCGACTCCTCGAAGGTCATCTCCTCCACGGTCGTGACCAAGCCGGTCGATGCCGTGGTGAAGGTCGGGACCAAGTCCGCCCCCGCCCCGGCGCCGGCTCCGGCCCCGAGCGCCGGCAACACCTCGGGCGCGGGCATCAACCTGGCCAACGCCGCGATGTGGGACCGCATCGCCCAGTGCGAGTCCGGTGGCAACTGGAGCATCAACACCGGCAACGGCTACTACGGCGGGCTGCAGTTCGCCAGCGCGACCTGGCTGTCCAACGGTGGCGCCGACTTCGCGTCCCGCGCCGACCTGGCCTCCCGCGCCGAGCAGATCACGGTGGCGAACCGGCTCTACGCCAAGGCCGGTCTCTCTCCGTGGGGCTGCGCCTCGGCCGCCTGACCCACGACCCGACGGGGCCCCGGACCAGCACGGTCCGGGGCCCCGTCGTCGTTAGGGTGAGCCCGTGAGCGAGACCCCCGGTGCCGCCCTCCTGGGGGCGAGCGAGGTCCGTGCGCTCGCGGCTCGGCACGGCATCCGGCCCACGAAGCAGTGGGGCCAGAACTTCGTCGTCGACGGCAACACCGTGCGCCGCATCGTGCGCGTCTCGGGGGTCGGGGCCGACGACGTCGTGGTCGAGGTCGGCCCGGGGCTGGGCAGCCTCACCCTGGCGCTGCTGCCGGTGGTGCGGCGGGTCGTGGCCGTGGAGGTCGACCCCACGCTCGCCGAGGCCCTCCCCGCCACCGTGGCCGCGCACGCCCCCGCGCTGGCCGACCGCCTCGAGGTCGTGGCCGGCGACGCACTGGCCCTCACCGGGCTGCCCGGTCCGGCCCCCACGGCCCTCGTCGCCAACCTGCCGTACAACGTCTCGGTGCCCGTCGTGCTGCGCCTCCTCGAGCGCTTCCCCTCTATCGGGCGGGTCCTCGTCATGGTGCAGCTCGAAGTCGCGGAGCGGCTCGCTGCGGGGCCCGGCTCGCGCACCTACGGCGTCCCGAGCGTCAAGGCCGCCTGGTACGCCGAGGTCCGGCTCGCTGGTCAGGTGCCGCGGGGGGTGTTCTGGCCGGTCCCCAACGTCGACTCCGGACTCGTCGGGCTGACCCGCCGGGAGCCGCCGCCCTCGGCGGCCCCCCGGGAGGAGGTCTTCCGCGTCGTGGACGCCGCCTTCGCCCAGCGCCGCAAGACGCTGCGGGCCGCCCTCGCGGGATGGGCGGGCTCGCCCTCCGCGGCCGAAGCCGTGCTCGTGGCCGCGGGCGTGGACCCGCGGGCCCGCGGGGAGCAGCTCGGCGTCGCCGACTTCGCCCGGATCGCGTCCGCCGGAACGGCCGCCCGGTCTGGCTAGGGTGAGGCCATGACCTCGGCCCCCCTCGTGCCCGGCCCCGTGACCGTGCGCGTTCCGGCCAAGGTCAACCTCGAGCTCCTGGTGGGCCCGCTGCGCGACGACGGCTTCCACACGCTGTCCACGGTCTACCAGGCCGTGAGCCTGTACGACGACGTCACGGTGTCAGCGGCCGACGAGTGGGGCGTCAGCGTGTCGGGCCCGCTCGCGGCCGACGTGCCCCTCGGGTACGACAACATCGCGATGCGCGCCGCGCGCCTTCTCGGCGACGGTCGCGACTGCGAGCCCGTGCACGTGCGCATCCACAAGGGCATCCCCGTGGCCGGCGGCATGGCCGGGGGGTCTGCCGACGCCGCAGCGACCCTCGTTGCACTGGAGCAGCTCTGGGACCTCCAGCTGGACCGGGTGGAGCTGGAGGAGGTGGCGGCCGAGCTCGGGAGCGACGTGCCCTTCCTCGTCGCCGGCGGGACGGCGATGGGCAGTGGTCGCGGTGAGCTGCTGATGCCGGTGCTGGCCCGGGGCACCTACCACTGGGTCTTCGCCCTGGGCGGCGACGGGCTGTCGACCCCCTCCGTGTACGCCGAGTGCGACCGGCTGCGGGGCGACACCGAGGTGCCCGAGCCAGGGCCCAACCCCGCGCTAATGGCGGCGCTGCGCAGCGGCGACTCCCGCGAGCTCGCGCCGCAGCTCGCCAACGACCTGCAGGAGGCCGCGGTCTCGCTGCGGCCGGCACTCGCCGAGGTCCTGGCCTCGGGCATGGAGTACGGCGCCCTCGGCGGGATCGTCTCCGGCTCCGGGCCGACCGTCGCGTTCCTCGTCGAGGACAACGAGGCCGGCATCGACCTGGCGGTGGCACTGACGGCGTCCGGTGTGGTCCGGGACGTGCGACGAGCCGCCGGTCCCGTGCACGGCGCCCACGTCATCCCCCACCGCGTCGACTGACGCCCGCCCCAGGTTTCCCGGGGGCGGGAGACCGCGGGTCCGCACCGGAACCATTGTGGCGCGACCCCGGGGGTTCCGAGGCGGTGCCGGGTGCCGGCGCCCACGACGGCGTGGGTAGGGTCGCGCGGTGGCCAACCTCGTCTCCGTCGAGCGGGCGTCGCTCGCCCTGGGCACCGCCCAGGTGCTCGACGCCGTCTCGCTCGGCGTCGGTGGCGGGGACCGGATCGGCGTCGTCGGGCGCAACGGCGGCGGCAAGACCACGCTGCTGCGCGTGCTGGCCGGCAGCCTCGCCGTCGACGAGGGCCGGGTGGCCAGGACGGGTGGACTCACCACCGGCGTCCTCACCCAGGACGACACCCTGCCACCGGGCGCCACCGTGGCGCAGGCCGTCCTGGGGGACCTCGCCGAGCACGAGTGGGCCTCGGTGGCCGCCGTGCGCGACGTCCTCACCGGGCTGCTCGGCGGCCTCGACGCCCCGGTCGTGGGCGGGATGGGCGCCGCCGTCGGCCCGTTGTCGGGCGGCGAACGGCGTCGGGTCGCCCTGGCCGCACTCCTCGTCGCGAGGCCCGCCCTGCTCCTCCTGGACGAGCCCACCAACCACCTCGACGTCGAGGGGGTGGCCTGGCTGGCCGACCACCTCGCCCGGGTGTACTCGCGACCCGACACCGGTCTGGTCGTCATAACCCACGACCGCTGGTTCCTCGATGCCGTCGCGACGGCCACGTGGGAGGTCGACTCGGGCACCGTGCACCAGTACGACGGCGGGTACGCCGCCTACGTCCTGGCCAGGGCTGAGCGCGAGCGGATGGCCGGGGTCCTCGCCGAGCGCCGCGACAACCTCCTGCGCAAGGAGCTGGCGTGGCTGCGGCGGGGTCCGCCGGCCCGCACGAGCAAGCCCCGCTTCCGCATCGACGCCGCCAACGCGCTCATCGCCGACGAGCCCCCGCCGCGCGACGACGTCGAGCTGATGCGCTTCGCCACAACGCGGCTCGGCAAGGACGTCGTCGATCTCCTCGACGCCACGGTCACGGTCGGCGACCGCCTGCTGCTCGACCACCTCACCTGGCGCCTCGGACCGGGGGACCGGGTCGGCCTCGTCGGGGTCAACGGGGCCGGCAAGTCGACACTGCTGCGGGCGATCGCGGGCGAGCACCCGCTGGCCGCCGGGAAGCGCACGGTGGGGGTGACCGTGCGCCTGGCCATGCTCACCCAGGAGGTCCGCGAGCTGGAGCCCTGGCGCGATCGGCGGGTCATCGAGGCCGTCGAGGACGTGCGCTCGGTGGTCCGCCTCGGCAAGAAGGAGCTCACCGCCTCGCAGCTCGCCCAGCGGCTCGGGTTCACCGGACCGCGCCAGCGGACCCGCGTCGGCGACCTGTCAGGCGGGGAGCGACGTCGGCTGCAGCTGACCCGGCTGCTCATGGACGAGCCGAACGTGCTGCTCCTCGACGAGCCCACCAACGACTTCGACATCGACACCCTGACCTCCTTGGAGGACGTGCTCGACAGCTGGGCCGGCACCCTCGTCGTCGTTTCCCACGACCGCTACCTGCTCGAGCGGGTGTGCGACCGTCAGATGGCGCTGCTCGGCGACGGCCGGCTGCGCGACCTCCCGGGCGGGGTCGAGGAGTACCTGCGCCGGCGGGCAGAGCTGGTGTCGCGGGGCGAGGGCGTCCGGTCCGCGCCGGGCGCAGCCACCGCGCCGCCGTCCCCGCCCGGGACGCCGGCTGCGGTCCCGACCCCCGAGGGTGCCGGGGCGTCGCCGGCCGAGGTGCGGGAGGCCCGCAAGGTGATGGCCCGGGTGGAACGACGGCTCGCCCGCCTGGCCGAGCGCGAGGACCGCCTCCACGCCGCGATGGCCGAGGCCGCCACCGACCACGGTCGCGTGCTCGAGCTGAACCGCGAGCTGCGCGAGGTCGTCGACGAGCGCGAGGCGCTCGAGCTGGAGTGGCTGGAGGCCGCGGAGCTCGTCGGCTGACGCTGTGGCCCGGCCCGGCCGCCGCACCGCGGGTCGTCCGGGAGCGCCCCGGCGACCGTGGCGTCAGGCCGGGGGTGACTCCAGCGAGCGGAGCAGCCGACGCAGCAACGCCGCGAGGACGTCGCGCTCGGCGGGGTCGAGCTCGGCGAGCAGGTCGTGCTCGTCGGTCAGCAGCTCGGCGAGGGCGGCGTCGACCGTGCGGCGCCCCTCCTCGGTGAGGCGGACGATGACACCGCGCCGGTCGCCGACGGCCCGGTGGCGCTCGACGAAGCCCCGTGCGACGAGCCGGTCGACGCGGTTCGTCATCGTCCCGCTCGTCACCAGGGTCTCGGCGACGAGCTGGCCGGGGCTCAGCTCGTGCGGCTCCCCGGTGCGGCGCAGGGCCGACAGGACGTCGAACTCCCAGCTCTCCAGCCCCCGGCCGGCGAAGGCGCGACCCCGGCCCAGGTCCAGCCGCCTGGCCAGCCGGGACACCCGCGAGAGGACCTCCAGCGGCGTGACGTCGAGGTCCGGCCGTTCGCGCCGCCACGCGGAGACGATACGGTCGACATCGTCAGCGGCCATGCCCAGACTGTACTCCGCGTCAAACTTCTTGATGTCGAGACGACGGAGCCGGCCGAGGTCGAGCCCGAGTGCAGGAGGACGCGATGAGCGAGCAGCCGAGCTGGGACCCGGGCGCCTACGCCCACTTCGCGAAGGAGCGGACCCGCCCCTTCGCCGACCTCACGGCGCGGATCGGCGCACGAACGCCCTCCCTCGTCGTCGACCTCGGCTGCGGCAACGGCCCGGCGACCACCTCGCTGGCGCGTCGGTGGCCGGAGGCCCGTGTGGTCGGTGTCGACTCCTCGGAGTCGATGCTCGAGGCAGCTCGCGAGCACGACGGCGACGGCCGCGTGGAGTGGGTGCAGGCCGACCTTCGCCGGTGGGACCCGGCATCCCTCGGGCAGGCGCCCGACGTCGTCGTCACGAACTCGACGCTGCAGTGGGTGCCCGGCCACCTCGACCTCCTTCCCGGCTGGGTCGAGGCCCTCGCCACCGACGGCTGGTTCGCGCTCCAGGTGCCCGGCAACTTCGACGCCCCCAGCCACCGGCTCATGCGCGAGGTCGCCGAGGGCCACCCCCGTTCGGGCGAGCTGGCCGCCGCCCTGGACCTGCCGGCGGTGGGGGAGCCGACCACGTACCACCGCTTCCTCTCCCGGCTCGGCTGCTCGGTCGACGCCTGGGAGACCACCTACCTCCACGTCCTGGACCCGGCAGGGGAGCAGGAGCACCCGGTGCTCGACTGGGTGCGGGCCACGGGGCTGCGCCCGGTGCTCGACATCCTCCAGGACGACGGCGAGCTGGCAGCGTTCGTCGACCCCTACGCCGCGGCCCTGGCCGAGGCCTACCCCCGCAGCGCGGAGGGTGTCTACTTCCCCTTCCGCCGCGTCTTCGCCGTCGCGCGCAAGCCCTGAGTGCGGGGGTCAGGCAGCCCGGTGCCCGCGGGCCGCGGTGCCCTGGCGCTCAGGTGCTGATCCGCTGCACCGTCCCCTCGGTGCGGCTGGCCAGCCACAGGGTGCCCGACCCCGGGTCGGTCGCGACGGTGTTCGGCTGGCGGATGGTCGGGTGCCGGGCCGTGAGCCGAGGGGCAGCGCCGCCGACGTGGACCCCGACGACCTCGTTGCGCTCGGGGAGTGTCACCCAGACCGTGCCCGCGCGCGCGTCGGCGGCCAGGCCGTAGGGCGCGGCCGGGAGGTCGAGCGAGGCCACCTCGCGCAGGGGCTCCACCGAGAAGACCCGCAGCCGACGCCCACGGGTGTCGGCGACCGCGACCCGGCCCGGGCCGGCCACGGCCACATGGGTCGGTCCGTCGCCGGCGGGGACACGCGCCACGCGCTCCATCCCGTCGAGGGCGTAGGCGCTGAGGGTGAAGGCACCGACGTCGACGACCAGGGCGAGCGCGTCGGTGGCCACGACGCCTCCGGGCTGCCGCAGGTCGTCGACGGTGCGCACGACGCGCCCGTCGCGGACCACGGTGACCGAGCCGCCGAACTCGTCTCCGACGAGGACGTCGCCGCCCGGGGCCCCGTGGGTGTCGTGGGGGACGTGACCCACGAGGGTCTCGCGGAGGGCACCGGTCCGCAGGTCAACCTCCGTGAGGCTGTCCGCGGCCTCGTTGGGCACGAGGACGCTGCCGCCGGCCGCGCTGACACCGAGGTGGCGGATGGTGCCCGGCACCTCCAGGGAGCGGACGACCTCGAGGGAGTCCGGGTCGAGGACGAGCAGCCGGTTCGGCCGGCGGACCCCGACGGCCACGAGCCCGGTGAGGGGGTCGCGGATGATGCCCTCGGCGGCGTAGCCGGCAGCCGCCGTGGTCCCGGCAGGTGACTCCGTGGGCGTCGGTGCGAGCGGTGGCTCGGCCGCCGGGGTCGTCGCGGTGGACCGCGCCGGGGGCCGGGCAGAGCACCCGGCGAGGGAGAGGACCGACAGGCCTGCGGCGGTCGCCGCCTCCCGGCGGGTGGGGCGGGGCGCCGTCATCCGCCGAGTCTGCCCCACGGCGCCGGTCTGCGTGGCGCGGGTGTGACTGCGGCTCAGTCCTTCTCGATGGTGCCCGGGGTGAGGGTCGGCTTGGGCTCGAGGCCGGTGAGGCCGTTCCACGCGAGGTTGACGACGTGCGCCGCGACCTCCTGCTTCTTGAACTTGCGGTTGTCGAGCCACCACTGGCCGGTGAGGGCGATCATCCCGACGAGCATCTGGGCGTACATCGGGGCGGCCTTGGGGTCGAGCTTGTGGCGCTTGAACTCGGCGGCGAGGATGTGGTCGACCTGGCTCGAGATGTCGCTCATCAGGCTGGCGAACGACCCGGTGGCCTGCCCGGCCGGGCTGTCGCGGACGAGGATCCGGAAGCCGTCGGTGGAGGACTCCACGTAGTCGAGGAGGCCGAGGGCCGCGCGCTCGATGATCTGCCGCGAGGTCCCGCCGGAGTCGAGGGCGGCGGTGACGGCGCCGAGCAGCGCGTCGATCTCGCGGTCGACGACGACGGCGTAGAGGCCCTCCTTGCCACCGAAGTGCTCGTACACGACGGGCTTGGAGACCCCCGCCGAGTGCGCGATCTCCTCGACCGTGGCGCCCTCGAACCCCCGGTCCGCGAAGTGCTTCCGGCCGATGCCGACCAGCTGCTCACGGCGCTCACGCCCGGTCATCCGGGACCGCGACCCCCGTGACTTCTTCGCGGCCGGCTCGTCACTCACCCCTGCATTGTGCCGTGCCTGGTGGACCTGCCCGACATTGCGCCCTTTCGGGCCTGCCGGAACGGCGGCAGGCCCGGACGCCGCGACCGGCGACATCGACGGTGGGGGGAATGGTGGCGCACGTGGGCCGGCCGACCGCCTCGACTACCCTCGATGCAGCCGCGTGCGCGCGGCGGTCCCCGGTTGGTCTGCTGGCAGGGCCCGCCTGACTTTGAATCAGGACAAGCGACGTAGGTTCGATTCCTACCCGGGGAGCAGCGTCCACCGCGAGCGGCCGGCTCAGCTGTCGACGACGTTGAAGTCCGTGAAGTCCCAACGCGCCGTCGTGCCGCCCGTGTGCACCACCTCGACACCGAAGCACACCTGACCCAGCGTCGCGGTGCTGGAGAGCCACCCGCGGCTCTGCAGCCACTTGAGCATGGCGAGCAGGTCGAGGTTGCCGGAGGACATGACCGTTCGCGGCACGAACGCGATGTACCGGTTGCTCGAGGTCTTCCAGACGTCGTACGTCCGGCCACCGAACGTGGCACTGGTGACCTTGGACCCGGCCGGGACCTGGCGGTAGTTCTCCGTCCAGATCATGACCTCGGTCGAGGTGCTGTCGGCGACGCCGTTGAGCCAGATGTCGTACGCGATGTTGTAGATGCCGACCCGCGGCCCCTTCGCCGCGAACCTGCTCGTCAGGGACTTCAAGGAGCTGACCCGCGGGCCCGCGTAGCCGGCCCAGTCGGTGTAGTCCTTGTGCACGTTGGGGTAGGTGAGCACAGCGCCGGCGTGGTTCGTCTGGCGTGAGGTGACGTACCAGGAGCGGTACGAGCAGGCGGCCAGGGTCTCCGGTCCGAGGGCGTACGAGGTGTTCCACATGTTGTTGTGCAGGTAGTAGCCCTGCGTGCTGTACCCGCTGCTCGGGGGTCCGGTGAGCTTCCGTGTCGGGTTGGTGCACACATCACCCGAGGTGGCGCCGGGGAGGGAGGGGCAGGCGTACCCGTCGTTGTCGACGTCGAGGCCGGCGACGTCACCGTAGAACGGGTAGTACTTCTCGTACCAGTTCTGCGCCCCTGACCAGGTACTGAAGTCGGAGCAGTTCTTGACGTCCCCGGGATTGGGCGGGGGCACGAAGCCAGGCGCGCCGAACGTGGCGTCGAACCGGTACAGGAAGGCGGCCATGACCTGCCTGGTGACCGCGTACCCGGGCTTGAACCTTCCGTCGCTGTAGCCCTTGGCGATGCCGGTGTCGGCCAGCCACGAGATGACCTTGTAGGACCTGTTGGTCTTCGACACATCCGAGAACTCGGGACTCGAGGGGGGTGTGTACGACGGTGAGCCGGCCAGGCGGTAGAGGAAGGCGGCCACGACCCCCCTGGTCACGGTGTTCCGCGGCTTGAACCGTCCGTCGCTGTAGCCCGTGGCGATGCGGGTGTAGGCCGTCCAGGAGATCTCCTCGACGGAGGAGTTGCGGTTCGGCACGTCGGAGAATGCCGGCACCCGCCACGGAGTGAAGGCCGGGGAGCCGCTGAACCGGTAGAAGAACCCGGCGGCGGCCTGCCTGGTCACCGGGTTCAACGGCTTGTACTCCCCGTCGCTGTAGCCCGTGCCGATCCCGGTGCCGGCCAGCCACGAGATCTCGGTGTAGTAGCTGTGACCGGGAGGCACGTCGGAGAACGAGGTGCTGGCAGACATGGTCCCGACGCTGGGCGCGGTGGCCGTGAGCGCCGTGGCGGGCGCTGCGCCCACGAGGCCGGCGCTGAGAATCAGAAGCGCGAGGACGAACGGCAGCGGCCGCGTCCGGGGCGCTCGCGAGGCGGGGGCTCGGCCCGCGGTCCGCAACATCCCACCACGGTAGGTCCCGACCACCGGTCTGTCTCGCCACCTCGCCGGATCGTCATGGCTCATTGGGTCAGAGGGAAAAACCACAAAAACGGGCACCCGTATCCCTTTACTTCTACCCGAGTCGATGCTTTCATGGAGCACACGCGGCCACGAGGCCGTCACATCACCACTGGACGAGGGAGTCCGATGTACGCAGCGGAGCGTCAGCAGCGCATCCTCACCGAGGCGCGCCGCGCCGGCCGGGTCGAGGTCGCCGCGCTCGCCGACTCGCTGGGGGTCGCCGCCGAGACGATCCGTCGCGACCTCACCAGCCTCGAGCGTCGCGGGTCGCTGCGCCGGGTGCACGGGGGCGCCATCCCCGTCGAGCGCCTCGAGATCGAGCCCACGCTGGCCACCCGCTCCACCCGTCACGCCGACGTCAAACGCCGCATCGCCGCCCGCGTGCTCGACGAGCTGCCCTCCGGAGGAACCGTCCTCCTCGACTCCGGCTCCACCACGCAGGCCGTCGTCGAGCTGCTCCCACCCGACGCCGACCTCACCGTCCTCACGAACTCGGTCCCGGCCGCGGCGGTCCTCGCCACCCACCCGGGCATCACGCTCTACCTCCTCGGCGGTCGAGTCCGCGGCACCACGGCTGCGGCCGTGGGGGACTGGGCCACCGGCGCGCTCGACGGCGTCACGGTCGACGTCGCCGTCCTCGGCACCAACGGCCTCTCGGTCACCCGCGGCCTCACCACCCCCGACCAGGCCGAGTCGCTCGTCAAGCGGGCGATGGTGCGCGCGGCCCGCCGGGTCGTCGTCGCCACCGACAGCACCAAGGCCGGCGACGACCACCTCCACCGCTTCGCCGCGCTCGAGGAGGTCGACGTCGTGGTCACCGACATCGACCTCGCCGAGGACGTCGTCGCCGAGATCCGCAGCGCCGGCCCCGAGGTCGTGACGGCATGATCGTCACCCTCACCCCGAACCCGTCGATCGACCGGGCCATCGTCATCGAGGCCCTGCACCGCGGCGAGGTCCACCGCGCCACCGAGAGCCGGATCGACCCGGGCGGCAAGGGCGTCAACGTCTCCCGGGCGCTCGCGGCGCAGGGGGCCGACACCCTCGCGGTGCTCCCGGTGGGCGGCCCCGAGGGGCACCTCCTCGAGGAGCTCCTCGACGGAGCCGGTGTCGCCCGACGCAGCGTCCCGGTCGCGGGCACGGTCCGGATGAACGTCAGCGTCCTCGAGCCCGACGGCACCACCACCAAGCTCAACGAGCCCGGCCCCGAACTGTCCGCCGCCGAGGTCGAGGCCCTGCTCGCCGCCACCGCCGACGCCGCCGCCGGGGCAGCCTGGCTCGTCGGCTGCGGGAGCCTCCCTCCCGGTGCCCCCGACGACCTCTATGCCCGGCTCGTCACCCAGGCGCGCTCCCGCGGCGCCCGTGTCGCCGTCGACTCCTCCGGGGTCCCCATGACGCACGCCGTCGCGGCCCGCCCGCACCTCGTCAAGCCCAACTACGAGGAGCTCGCCGAGCTCGTCGGCCACGACCTCCCGACCCTCGGTGATGTCCGGGCCGCCGCGCTCGACCTCGTGGGCCACGGCATCGAGGTGGTCGCGGTCAGCCTCGGTGGCGACGGCGCCCTGCTCGTCACGGCGGACGAGCAGGTCCACGCGCAGGCCACCATCACCCACCCCCTGTCCACCGTGGGCGCCGGCGACTGCATGCTCGCCGGCCTGCTCCACGGTCTGTCGAGCGGACTGAGTGCCGCCGACTCCCTCGCCGGCGCCGTCACCTGGGGCGCCGCCGCGGTCACCCTTCCCGGGAGCCGGGTCCCCTCACCCGAGGACCTCCCCCGAATCCCCGTCCACCTCACCCGCAGCCCCGACCCCACCCGCCGCCTCGCCGGGTGAGACCCGAAAGGAACACCATGTCCCTCATCACCGAGCAGCAGGTCGTCCTCGACCTGACCGGTGCCGACCGCCACGAGGCCACGCGTGCCCTCGCCCAGCGGCTCGTCGCCACCGGGCGCTGCACCGACCTCGACACCTTCCTCGCCGACGTGAGCGAGCGCGAGTCGAAGATGGCCACCGGCCTCCCCGGGGGCATCGGCATCCCGCACGCCCGCAGCGCCGCGATCACCGAGCCGTCGCTCGTTTTCGGCCGCTCCTCCGCCGGCATCGACTGGGGTGCGAAGGACGGCCCGGCCACGCTCGTGTTCCTCATCGCGGCCCCCGAGGGCGGCGGCGACGCACACATGCAGATGCTGCCCAAGCTGGCCCGCGCACTCATGAAGAGCGACTTCAAGGACTCGCTGCGGGCCGCCACGACGGAGGAGGAGGTCGTCCGCCTCGTCAGTGCCGAGGTCGGCCTCGACGAGGCCGCCGCCCCCGCCGCGACCGCCCCCGCCGCGACCGCGCCAGCCGCGACCGCGCCCGCCGCTGCGGCGACGGCCGCCACGGCCGAGGGCGCTGACGCCGGCGCCGCGACGCCCGCCGCGCCGACGGCCACCGCGACCCCGGCCACCCGCTCGCTCAAGCTCGTCGGTGTCACATCGTGCCCCACCGGCATCGCGCACACCTACATGGCGGCCGAGGGCCTCGAGAACGCGGCGAAGGCCGCCGGCCACACGATGACCGTCGAGACCCAGGGCTCGGCCGGCTCCAACCCCATCCCCGCCGAGGAGATCGCCGCCGCGGACGCGGTGATCTTCGCCCACGACCTGCCCGTCAAGGACGTCGGCAGGTTTGCCGGCAAGCCAACTGTCGACGTCGGGGTCAAGCGCGGCATCTCCGACGGGCCGGCGCTCATCACGCAGGCCGAGCAGCTCGTCGCCGAGTGGGAGGCCGACCCGAGCAAGGCGGCCGCCGCCGCCGCCGGCGGTGCGTCCGGTGGGCTCACCAGCAAGGTCGAGTCCGAGGCCAGCACGGCCACGAAGATCCGGCAGTGGCTGATGACCGGTGTGTCCTACATGATCCCCTTCGTCGCTGCGGGCGGCATCCTCATCGCCCTCGCGTTCATGCTCTCCACCGTGGCCATCGGCGACCAGGGCCCCATCGAGGTGGTCAACTACTCCCTCACGGCCGAGGGTGAGTTCAACATCGCCCAGAACTTCGACGTCCTGTCCCTGATGTCGTGGGCCGGCCTGCTCTTCGTCATCGGGGGCGCGGCCTTCGGGTTCCTCGTGCCGATCCTCTCCGGCTTCATCGCCTTCGCCATCGCCGACCGGCCGGGGCTGGTCCCCGGCATCGTCGGCGGGGCGATCGCCGCGACCATGGGCGCCGGATTCCTGGGCGGCATCGCCACCGGTGTCCTGGGCGGCTTCATCGCCCGGTGGGTCGCCGGGTGGAAGGTCCACAAGGGCGTGCGCGGCGTGATGCCGGTCGTCGTGATCCCGCTGCTCTCGACGATGATCACCGCGGGTCTGTTCATCACCGTGCTCGGACGCCCGATCGTCTGGCTGACGAACACGCTCAACGACTGGCTGAGTGGCCTCACCGGCGGCAGCGCCCTGGTCCTCGGACTGATCCTCGGCGCCATGATGGGCTTCGACCTCGGCGGCCCGGTCAACAAGGTCGCCTACTTCTTCGCGACGGCCGGCCTCGCCACGGCGGGCACGGCGGCCGATGCCCCGCAGCTGAAGATCATGGCGGCGGTCATGGCGGCCGGGATGGTCGCACCGCTCGCCATGGCGCTCGCGACGACCGTCCGCCCCAAGCTCTTCTCCGAGCCGGAGCGGGAGAACGGCAAGGCGGCCTGGTTGCTCGGAGCGTCCTTCATCTCCGAGGGCGCGATCCCGTTCGCGGCCGCCGACCCGGTGCGCATCATCACGGCCTCGGTCATCGGCTCCTCGATCACCGGTGGTCTGTCGATGCTCTTCGGCGCCACCCTGCGCGCGCCCCACGGTGGGATCTGGGTGCTGCCGCTCATCGGCAACTTCCTGCTCTTCCTCGTCGCTCTCGCCGTCGGCGTGCTCGTCATGACCGGGATCGTCATCGCCCTGAAGTCCCGCGAGGGCAACCTCGCCGAGGTCGACGCGGCCGCCACCGTCTGAAACGCTCGTCCGAACCCACCCAAGGAGCACCCTGATGCCACAGCGCACCGCCACCATCGCCTCGTCCGTCGGCCTGCACGCCCGCCCCGCTGCCCTGTTCGTCGAGCAGGCCAGCGAGTCCGGGCTGGACGTCGAGATCGCCCGACCCGGTGAGGAGCCCGTCGACGCGACGAGCATCCTCGGGGTCATGGCCCTCGGCGCCAAACACGGCGAGGAGGTCGTCCTCACCACCGAGGGCGAGGGCGCCGACGCCGTCCTCGACGGCCTCGTCGAGCTCCTCTCGCGCGACCTCGACGCGGAGTGAGTCCGGTGGCCGCGACGGAGACGAGGCAGGGCATCGGCGTCAGCCCCGGCACGGCGCACGGGCCGGTGGTGCAGGTCGCACCGCCGGTCCGGCCCCCGGAGGCCGAGCCGGCGCCCACCGACACCGAGGCCGCCCTGGCCGAGGTGAAGGCCGCGTTCGAGTCCGTCGCGGCCGCCCTCGAGGGCCGCGCCCGGCACGCCGACGACACGGCCCAGCAGATCCTCAAGGCGACCGCCCTCATCGCGCGGGACAAGGGCCTGCTCAAGGCGGCGGGGAAGCAGCTCGCCGCGGGCAAGGGCCCGGCCACCGCCATCGCGGGTGCGGTGGAGGAGTACGTGGCGCAGTTCGAGGCCCTCGGCGGCTACTTCGCCGAGCGGGTCACCGACCTGCGCGACGTCGGCTCGCGGGCCGTGGCGGCCGTGCTCGGGGTGCCCGCCCCGGGCGTGCCCCACTTCACCGAGCCGAGCGTCATCGTCGCCGAGGACCTCGCCCCGGCCGAGACCGCGACGCTCGACCGCTCGCTCGTCGTCGGCATCGTCACCCAGGCCGGGGGACGCACCAGCCACACCGCGATCCTGGCCGCGCAGATGGGCATCCCCGCCGTGGTGCAGGTGGCCGCGGCGACCGCCATCGCGCCGGGAACGACCGTCGCCCTCGACGGCGACACCGGCGAGGTCACCATCGACCCCGACCCGGAGCTCGTCGCCGAGCAGGCCCGCCGCCGCGAGCGCCGTACCGCAGCGCTCGCCGGGAGTCGCGGCCCCGGGGCCACGCGCGACGGCCACCCCGTGGCCCTGCTCGCCAACATCGGCGGGGTCAAGGACGCCGAGGAGGCCGGGACCCAGGACCTCGAGGGCGTCGGGCTCTTCCGCACCGAGTTCGTGTTCCTCTCCGCCGACAAGGCGCCCACGGTCGAGGACCAGGCGAACGTCTACCGCAAGGTCTTCGCGCCGTTCGGCGAGCGCCGCGTCGTCGTGCGGACCCTCGACGCGGGAGCCGACAAGCCCCTCGCCTTCGCCGACCTCGGTCCGGAGGAGAACCCGGCGCTCGGGCGCCGTGGTCTGCGCCTCTCGGCCGAGCGCCCCGAGCTCCTCGACACCCAGCTCGAGGCCCTGGCGATCGCGGCCCGCGACACCGGCGCCGACGTCCGCGTCATGGCCCCCATGGTGGCGACGGTCGAGGAGGCTGCGTGGTTCGCGCGGCGGGTCCGCGAGAACGGGCTGCCCAAGGCGGGAGTGATGATCGAGGTCCCCGGTGCCGCCCTGCGCGCGGAGCACGTCCTCGCAGCGGTCGACTTCGGTAGCCTCGGCACCAACGACCTCGCGCAGTACACGATGGCCGCCGACCGGATGCAGGGCGAGCTCTCCGACCTCCTCGACCCGTGGCAGCCGGCCGTCCTGGACGTCGTCGCCGCGGCGTGCGAGGGCGCGAGCCGCGCCGGCGTGCCGATCGGCGTGTGCGGCGAGTCCGCCGGGGACCCGCTGCTCGCGCTGGTGCTCGTGGGACTCGGGGTGTCGAGCCTGTCGATGGCGCCGAGCAAGGTGTCGGTGGTCCGGCTGGCGCTCTCGCTCCACGACCTCGCGAAATGCCAGGGACTGGCCGCCGTGGCCCGCTCGGCCCTCACGGCCTCGGCCGCCCTCGAGGCCGTGCGCGAGCGGGCGAGCAGCGAGCTGACCGGTCTCCTCTGACCCCCCGTCCCGCGCCACGTCGCGGAGTCAGGAGGACCCCGCGGGCTCAGGAGGCAGGGACCTCCTGAGTGGACGGAGTGGTCCTGACTCCGCGTCGGGGCGTCTCCGCGTCTGGGCGCCGGGACGTCAGGGCTGCGCGGTCACGAGGGGCACGGCGACGTCGCTGCCGCCTTCGACGGTGAGCCGCTGGCGGACGCGCGCCAGCATGGGCAGCGGCGCGATCGGCCCGGCGAGCAGCATCTCGCCCTGGAGGAAGCCGGTCGACGCCTCCAGGGTCGCCGCCGGCACGAACCCGAAGACGCGGCCCAGCTCGGCGACGTCGCCGGGGCTGTTCATCCGCATGAGGACGAGGTTGTCGCACTGGGAGAGCACCTGGGGGTGGATCTTCGACGGCCGCTGCGAGGAGAGCAGCAGCCACAGACCGTACTTGCGGCCCTCGGCGGCCACCCGGATGATCCGCTCGAGCAGGAGGCGTTCAGCCGGTGTCTCCGGGGCCACCCCCGCGAGGTTGTGCGCCTCGTCGACGACGATGAGCGTGGGGACGCGCTCCTCGCGCCGGGTCCACAGCTCCTCGAGGAGGTCCAGGGCGACGGCGACCGGCTCGCCCGGCGACCCGAACCCCCCGAGGTCCATCACCGTGACCCCGACGTCCCCCGTGACGACGTCGGCCGCCGAGGTGTCCGTGAGTGCGAAGACCTCCCACCGGTCGAGCCCGAGGTTCTCCATCCGGCGCGCGAGCCGCTGCTCGGCATCGGTCCCGTTCCGCAGCCCGTCGAAGAGCACGTGGAGGTCGGGGGTGGCGACGGTCGATATGAAGCGGACGAAGGCGTTGTACTCCTCGGAGTCCTGTACCGGGTCGAGCTGCAGCACGGCCGCCTGAGCCGCCCGGGGCATCGTGCGGAACCGCATCCGCAGCGAGTGCTCGCCCTCCGACGAGCGGGAGCGGTCGCCGCGCAGCACCCGCACCGGTCGTCGGGTGACGCGGGCCGCGTCCTCGGCGTCGACCCCCGGCAGGGTCTGCCCGAGGTGGACGAAGTCGGCGTTGGGGTCGAGCACCGCGATCCGCAGGTCGGTGTCGATGAGGAGCCGTTCGAGGATGACGCCGAGGGCGTAGGTCTTGCCCGAGCCGCTCTGGCCGCAGAGGAAGGTGTGCCGGTTGAACCCCGCGGCCCGCACGGCGGCGGTCGCGGTCTCCCCGGTGAGCCACGTGCCGACGGGTGTCCGCGCCCCGGTGGCCTCGCGCAGCGCGCCCAGCTGCTCGGGGCTCGCCGAGTGCATGGCCAGCCCGGAGAACGGGGGACGGGAACGACGGTCGAAGCGGCCGTCGGCGTCGAGGGCGCCGACGACCACCCCCTCGCCGTCCCCGGCGGCCGTGGTCTCGTCGCCGGGGTCCACCACCTGACCCAGCACGGTGCGACCGTCGTCGAGCATGCCGGCGACGACGTCCCCGGCTGCAAGGACGACGCTCGTCGGCGCGGTGTACCGGAACGTCCGGCCGTTGCGGGATCGTGCGACCGCTGCTGCGCCGGGCTCGGCCATCGGGGTCCTCCGTCCTCGCCGGCGACCACGGTCGGGCCGGCTGCTCGTGTGCATCATCGCGGATGACGGGCCCGACCGGGAGGCCGGCCCGCGCGCGGCGGTAACCTTGCTCCCGTCCCCGTGGCACCCCGACCCCTTGGAGCACCACGCGTGAGCACCTCACGGCCTGCCGCCGTCATCGTCCTCGCTGCTGGCGAGGGCACCCGGATGAAGTCAGCGACCCCCAAGGTCCTCCACCACATCGGCGGCACGACCCTCCTCGGGCACGCCGTCCGGGCCGCCCGGCGCACCGGGGCCGAGTACGTCGAGGTCGTCGTGCGGCACGAGCGCGACCGTGTCGTCGAGTTCTGCACCGCCTTCGACGACGGACTCGTGATCGCCGACCAGGACGAGGTGAAGGGCACCGGCCGGGCGGTGGAGTGCGGGCTCGACGCACTGCCCGCCGACCTCACGGGCACCGTGCTGGTGACGTACGGCGACGTGCCCCTCCTCACGGGCGAGACCCTCGTGGCCCTGGTCGCCGAGCACGAGGCCGCCGGCAGCGCCGTCTCGATCATCACCGCCGACCTGGCCGATCCGACGGGCTACGGACGGGTGGTCCGCGACCCCGCCGGCCGCGTCGAGCGCGTGGTCGAGCAGAAGGACGCCTCGGCCGACGAGCTCGCGATCACCGAGATCAACTCCGGCATCTACGCGTTCGACGCCGCCCTGCTGCGCACGGCGCTGGCCGAGGTCGGCACCGACAACGCCCAGGGCGAGAAGTACCTCACCGACGTCGTCGCCATCGCGCGCGGCCACGACCAGGAGGTGCGCGCCCACGTCGTGGACGACGCCCTGGAGACCGAGGGGGTCAACGACCGGGTGCAGCTGGCCGCGCTGGGCAGGGAGCTGAACCGCCGGGTGTGCGAGCGGCACATGCGGGCCGGAGTCACGATCGTCGACCCCGCGACGACGTGGATCGACGTCGACGTGTCGATAGGGCGCGACACCACACTGCTTCCCGGCACCCAGCTCCTCGGTGCCACGAGCATCGGCTCCGAGGCCGTCATCGGCCCGGAGGTCACGCTCACCGACACTGAGGTGGGCGACGGCGCTGAGGTGCAGCGCGCCGTGGCGAGGCTCGCGGTCGTGGGGCCGGGCGCCACCGTCGGTCCGTACTCCTACCTCCGACCCGGCACCCGGCTCGGGGCGAGGGGGAAGATCGGCGGCTTCGTCGAGACCAAGAACGCCGACATCCGCGACGGCGCCAAGGTCCCGCACCTCACCTACGCGGGCGACGTCACCATCGGCGAGGGCGCCAACATCGGCGCCGGCACGATCTTCGCCAACTACGACGGCGTCGCCAAGCACCACTCCACCGTCGGCAGCCACTCCTTCGTCGGCTCGTCCACCGTCATCGTGAGCCCCGTCGACATCGCCGACGGTGCCTACGTCGCAGCGGGCACGGCGCTCACCGCCGACGTCGAGCCCGGCCAGATCGCCGTGGCCCGGGGGCGCCAGCGCAACGTCGACGGCTGGGTGGAGCGGGCCCGGGCGGGCACGGCCACCGCCGCCGCGGCCGCTGAGGCCAGGCAGCGAGCCACCGGGGCAGTGCCTCCCGACGACCAGGGCGCGGCGGCGGAGGGCGACCACCGGTGAGCAGCAACCGACCCCCGTCCGCGAACATCCGGAAGCGGCCGAAGAAGCAGATGATGGTGTTCTCCGGGCGAGCCAACCCGGAGCTGGCCCAGGAGGTCGCCGCGCAGCTGGGCACCGAGCTGGTGCCGACCAGCGCCTACGACTTCGCGAACGGCGAGATCTACGTGCGGTTCGAGGAGTCGGTACGCGGCTCCGACGCGTTCGTCATCCAGAGCCACACGAGCCCAATCAACGAGAACATCATGGAGCACCTGCTCATGGTCGACGCGTTGAAGCGGGCCAGCGCGAAGCGGATCACCGTGGTCATGCCGTTCTACGGCTACGCCCGTCAGGACAAGAAGCACCGCGGACGCGAGCCGATCAGCGCTCGTCTCATGGCCGACATGTTCAAGACCGCAGGGGCCGACCGGCTCATCTGCGTCGACCTCCACACCGACCAGATCCAGGGGTTCTTCGACGGCCCGGTCGACCATCTCATGGCCATCCCGGTGCTCTCGGAGTACGTGGCCCAGAAGTACGGCGACGAGTACCTCGCCGTCGTCTCCCCGGACGCCGGCCGCATCAAGGTGGCCGAGCAGTGGTCGAAGCGCCTCGGTGGGGTGCCGCTGGCCTTCATCCACAAGACCCGCGACATCAACCGTCCGAACGAGATGGTGGCCAACCGGGTCGTCGGTGACGTCGAGGGACGGGTCTGCATCCTCGTCGACGACATGATCGACACCGCCGGGACCATCACCAAGGCCGCAGACGCGCTCATCGAGGCCGGCGCCAAGGACGTCGTCATCGCCGCGACGCACGCGATCCTCTCCGAGCCCGCGGTCGACCGGCTCACCGCGTGCGCGGCCCGCGAGGTCATCGTCACCAACACCCTGCCGATCTCGCCGGAGAAGGACATCGACTGCCTCACGACGCTCTCGATCGCGCCGCTCATCAGTGCCGCGGTCAAGGAGGTCTTCCAGGACGGCTCGGTCACCAGCCTCTTCGGAGGCACCGCCTCCTGAGTCTCGAGGCGGTCAGGCGCCGGCGGCCCGGCGCGCACGGTAGGCGGCGACGTTCGCCCGGGTCCCGCAGGTGCCGTCGCAGAACTTGCGCGAGCGGTTGCGCGAGAGGTCGACGTAGACGTCGTCGCAGTCGTCGGCGCTGCACACGCTGAGCCGGTCGCGCTCGCCGGCGCGGATGACGTCGACCAGCCCCATCGCCACCTCCACCGCGAACCGCTCCGCCAGCGGCGCGTCGTCGTCGGTGGCGTGGATGTGCCAGCCCTGCCCGTCGTGCTCGACCAGCCGCGGCACGGCGCGGCCCGCCGCCAGCAGGGCGTTGACCTCTGCCACCTGCTCCTCGAGCGGGGCCCGCCAGAGCCGCTCCACGCGGGCCCGGACCCGATGCAGCTGGGCGACCTCGGCCTCGGAGGCCGGGCGGCTGCCGGTCCAGCCCCACCGGTCCATCCACTCGAGCACGGCCGCGACGTCGGGCAGGTCCTCCGCACTGCTCGAGCCGTGCCCGGGGGCGGTGTTCACCAGCGCTGCGGCATGGCGCAGGTTGAGGTCGGTGTCATGGGTGAAGATCAAGTTGACTCCTGACAGGGGTGGCCAGTAGTGTCACGACCAATCTAACAAATGACTCCTTACACGCGCCGGTGGCGACGGGCCGCAGCGGGGTGGGGGAGGCGCCGGAGGGAGGTTCAACCATGGTCGACACCGTGCGCAGGCACCTCGGGACGGGGCTCTTCGCCCTGCTCCTGTCGAGTGCGGCGTTCGGCACGTCGGGTCCGTTCGCGAAGGCGCTCATTGAGGCGGGGTGGACCCCCGGGGCGGTGGTGCTCATCCGCATCGTCGGTGCCGCGGCCCTGCTGCTGCCGGTGGCGCTGTGGAGGGCTCGGCACGACCTGCGGGCCCTGGTGCGCGAGATCCCGCTCGCCGGTTCCTACGGCCTCCTCGCCGTCGCCGCCGCACAGCTCGGGTACTTCCAGGCCATCGAACGGCTCACCGTAGGTGTGGCCCTGCTCATCGAGTACCTCGGCATCGTCCTCGTGGTCCTCTGGGTCTGGTTCCTCACCCGCAGGGCGCCCCACCGCCTGACCGGGGTGGGCATCCTCCTCGCGGTCACCGGTCTCGTCCTCGTCCTCGACATCACCGGCCAGACCACCCCGGACCTCGTCGGGGTCGCCTGGGCCCTGCTCGCCGCCATGGGCCTCGCCGGGCACTACGTGCTCGCGGCTCGCCCCACGACGCTGCCGCCGGTCTCCTTCGCCGCCCTCGGGCTCACCGCGGGCGGGTCGGCCCTCGCCCTTCTCGGGGCCACCGGAATCATCCCGATGCACACCGGCGCCGGTCACGTCGCGGTGGCCTCCGCCGAGGTGCCTGCCTGGCTCGCGCTCGTCGAGCTCGTCGTCGTCGCTGCCGTCGTGGCCTACGTCCTCGGGGTGGTCGGCGCCCGCAACCTCGGCTCCACGCTGGCCTCGTTCGTCGGGCTCACCGAGGTGCTCTTCGCGGTGCTCTTCGCCTGGCTCGTGCTCGGCGAGCTGCCCGGTCCGTGGCAGCTCGTGGGCGGAGCGGTCATCCTCGCCGGCATCGTCGCGGTCCGGCTGGGGGAGCGGTCCCGCGAGGAGCGCCACGTGCCTCCGTCGACCCCGGCGGTGACCGGCGAGGACCGGGCCCTGGAACCGCTGGGCGGCCCCTGAGGTCCGTCCGCGTCCGCCCACGGTCGGCCCGCACCCGCCGAGCCTCCACGGGCCCGGCGACGCCGATTTCCACGATGCCGGACCGGTCCCCTAGACTCGGGTGGTTGCCTCGGCGAGGGACGTCGCACCGGACGAAGGTGTCCGCTGCGCGCGGTGAGCACACCGCGACACATCCGTGATCGACGCTGGCGGCACGCGAGCCCCCTGGGGCCCCGTGGGCCGTTCGCGCGCCGGTTCGGTGCCGCGTCCCGCGTCGAGGACCGACCCCATCCGTCCGTTTCCCCCAGATCCCCAGGAGTTCCCGTGTCCACCGAGGTCAACCGGCTCGTCGTCGAGCCGCGCACCCAGTTCGGCAAGGGCGCAGCGCGCAAGATCCGCCGCGCCGACAAGATCCCCGCCGTCATGTACGGCCACGGCACCGACCCCGTGCACATCACCCTGCCCGGCCACGAGGCGATGCTCGCGCTGAAGCACACCAACGCCCTCCTCACGCTCGTCATCGACGGCGAGGAGCACATGGCGCTCGCCAAGGACGTCCAGCGCGACCCGATCCGTCCCGTCATCGAGCACGTCGACCTCGTCGTCGTGCGCAAGGGCGAGAAGGTCACCGTCGAGGTCGGGGTCCACCTCGAGGGCGAGGCCGCTCCCGAGACCGTCGTGACGATGGACCACTCGAGCCTCCTCGTCGAGGTCGACGCCACCGCCATCCCCGAGTGGGTCACGGTGTCCGTCGAGGGTGCCGGGGTCGGTACCCGCATCCTCGCCGGCGAGGTCGCCCTCCCCGAGGGCTCCACGCTGGTCACCGATGCCGAGGCTCTGGTCGTCAACGTCAGCCAGCAGCAGTCGCAGGAGGACCTGGACGCCGAGCTCGAGGAGGCCGAGGCCGAGGCCGGCATCGAGCGCGAGGACTCCGACGAGGAGTCCGAGGGCGCCGCCGCCGAGACCGCCGAGGGCGACTCCTCCGCGGGCGACGGCCAGGGCGAGTCCTCCGACGAGTCCTGAGCCACCCGCTCACCGACGGGGCCCGGTCCGGCACGCACCGGGCCCCGTCGCCGTCCCCACGACCTTTGGCATGATCGACGCCGTGACCGACACCGCGCCGTGGCTCGTCGTCGGGCTCGGCAACCCAGGCCCGCGCTACGCGGGCACGCGCCACAACGTGGGCGCCATGGTCGTCGACGAGCTCGCGGCCCGCGCCGGGGCCTCGCTGCGCACGCACAAGGCCCGTGCGAGCGCCGCCCAGGTGCGCATCGGCACCGGCCCCGGTGGGGTTCCCGGGCCTCCGGCCGTCGTCGCCGTTCCGAGCTCGTACATGAACGAGTCAGGAGGGCCGGTCAAGGCCCTGCTGTCGTTCTTCTCCGTGCCCCCGGAGCGCCTCGTCGTCCTTCACGACGAGCTCGACCTCGACCCCGGGGTGGTGCGGCTCAAGCGGGGCGGCGGGGAAGGCGGCCACAACGGGCTGCGGTCGGTCAGCTCGGCGCTGGGCACCCGCGACTACCTGCGCGTCCGCGTCGGCATCGGCCGGCCCCCCGGCCGGATGGACCCCGCGGACTACGTGCTGCGCGACTTCTCGCCCGCCGAGCACAAGGAGCTGCCCTTCGTCGTGGGCGACGCCGCGGACGCCGTCGAGGAGCTCGTGACCCTCGGGCTGCTCGACGCCCAGCAACGGGTGCACGCCCCACGTTCCTCCTGATCAGGGCTCCCCGTGGGACGCCTGTTGCTACCGTGGTGGCTCTCGCCACCTCGACAGGGGACCCGATGACGCTGCTCGACGGAGTGCGGATCGCGCGACGGTTCTGGATGACCATCGCCTTCTGCATTCTCATCGCCGTGGGCGCTGCCGCCGCCTACGCCGCCCAGCTACCGCGCATCTACACCGCCACCGCCCAGGCGTTCGTCCGCGTCGGCACCGGCGAGGGGTCCGTCGCAGAGGCGTCGGTGGGCAACAACGTCGCGAGCGCCAAGGCCCAGGCCTACGCACCGCTCACCAGCAGCGGCCTCGTCGCCGAGAAGGTGGTCGACGAGCTCGGGCTCGACCTGTCCCCGGCGGCGGTGGCGGCAAGCATCAGCTACTCCGTCGAGCCGGACAGCCCCCGGATCCAGGTCTCGGTCACCTCCACCTCGCCGCAGCAGGCCAGCGACATCGCCAACGCCGTGGTCGGGGCCACCGCGGAGGCGGCCTCGTTCGTGGAGTCCGGCCGGGACAGCGGCTCCAACACCGTGCAGCTGGTCCCGGTCACCAACGCCGTGACCCCGTCCGCGCCGTCGTCCCCGAACGTCCCGCGGATCCTGCTCGTGGGCCTCGCCGCCGGCATCGTGCTGGCCTACGTCGTCGTCATGATCCGGATGCGCCTCGACACCCGCATCCGACGCCCCGAGGACATCGCCGACGTCACCGGGCTGGGGCTCATCGGCACCATCCCGCGGTCCCGCGACCTCAAGCAGCGGCTGCACTCGGAGGACCTGCTCCGAGGGGCCGTCGGCGAGGCGCTGCGCCACCTGCGCACGAACCTCATGTTCGCCGACCCCGACCATCCGCCGCGGTCCGTGGCGGTCACCAGCCCGCTGCCGGCCGAGGGCAAGTCGACCGTGTCGGCCCTGCTCGCGCGCGCGCTGGCCATGCGCGGTGAGCCGGTGATCCTCGTCGACGGCGACCTGCGGCGCCCGATGGTCGCCACCCTGTTCGACGTCACCAGCGGCGTCGGGCTGACCCAGGTGCTCTCCGGCGCCGTGCCGCTGGACGAGGCCATCGCCGACACCGACACCGTCGGGCTGAAGGTGCTGCCGGCCGGCCGCATCCCGCACAACCCCAGCGAGGTCCTCGGGTCGGCCCGGATGCGCGACCTGCTCGCCGAGCTGTCCGCCGATCACATCGTCGTCGTCGACGCCCCACCGGCGCTCCCGGTCACGGACGCCATGATCCTGGCCCAGCGGGTGGACGGCCTGATCGTCGTCGCCCACATGGGCCGCAGCCGCAAGGAGAACCTGCGCCGTGTCCTGCAGCTGGCGGCCAGCGTGAACGCCCGGGTCTTCGGGGTGGTCCTCAACGGCATCCCGCAGGGCCGGGCGGCCGGGGTCTACGGCTACGAGACCTACGGGTACTACCACGGCGACAAGAAGGGCGGGCACCGGCGGCGCCGTAGGGATCGACCGGCCCCGCCGCCCAAGCCCCCCCTGAGCGACGAGGACCCCGACGTGCCGCTGCTCGACGACGCGCCGGTCACCACGGTCGACCCCCACGACGGCGGGTACGAGGACGAGTCACCGGCGCCGGCCGGCCACGCCCGCTTCGGGGCGGACGGACGCCGCACGCGTGAAGCGATGCCGTCCGACGACGCCGGACCCGAGCGGCTCAGTGGACCCTCCGGACGTCCCCGACGGCGCCCCGGCTCGGTGACGTCGCACGCCGAGGGCTGACGCCCGCACTCGTGGTCGGGGACGTCGGTCCGCCGACCTAGGATGAGCAGGATGTCCTCCCTCGCCCTCCTGCGTGCCCGCGTGGCCGCGCTCCCGGGCCTCGCGCGGGTCGCCGAGGCCCTCGGCGTGCCCTCCGCCGAGGTCACGGCCGCGGCACCCCCGGGTGCCCGGCACGCTGTCGTCGCCGCCCTCGCCCCGCGCCCCTCGGGTGCCCCCGTGCTCGTCGTGACCGCCACCGGCCGCGAGGCGGAGGACCTCCACGACGCCCTCGCCGCCGACCTGGGGGACGACTCCGTCAGCCTCTTCCCCGCATGGGAGACCCTGCCGCACGAGCGGCTGAGCCCGCGCAGCGACACCGTCGGCCAGCGCCTGTCGGTGCTCCGTCGGCTTGCCCACCCCGAGACCGTCGCCGACGCCGGCCACGGTGCGGTCAGTGTCGTCGTCGCGCCGGTGCGGTCCGTGCTCCAGCCGATCGCCAGAGGACTGGGAGACCTGCGGCCGGTGTCGCTCTCCGCGGGCGACGACGCGCCGCTCGAGCAGGTCGTCGAGGACCTCGCCGCGGCCGCCTACACGCGCACCGACCTCGTGGAGCGCCGTGGGGAGTTCGCGGTGAGGGGCGGCATCCTCGACGTCTTCCCGCCCACCGAGGAGCACCCCCTCCGGGTCGAGTTCTGGGGCGACACCGTCGAGGAGATCCGCTGGTTCAAGGTCGCGGACCAGCGCTCCCTCGAGGTCGCCCAGCACGGTCTCTGGGCCCCGCCCTGCCGCGAGCTCCTGCTCAGCGAGGGAGTCCGTGCCCGGGCCGCGGAGCTCGCCGACGTCCTGCCGGGTGCCCGCGACCTGCTCGAGAAGGTCGCGAACGGCATCGCCGTCGAGGGGATGGAGTCGCTCGCGCCGGCCCTCGTCGACGGGATGGAGACCCTGCTCGAGGTGCTGCCGACGGGCTCGGCCGTGGTGGTCGCCGACCCCGAGCGCGTGCGCACCCGGGCCCACGACCTCGTGGCCACCAGCGAGGAGTTCCTCGAGGCGGGCTGGTCGAGCGCCGCGGGGGCCGGTGCCGTCCCCATCGACCTGCAGGCCGTCCTCGGCACCGCCTCGTTCCACACCATCGCCGAGCTGCGCGAGCAGGCCCGCGATCTCGGGGTGTCGTGGCTCGACCTCACCCCGTTCGCCGGCGACGAGGACGACGACACCGTCGACCTGGGGCTCACCGTGTCGCCCACCTTCCGGGGCCGCACCGAGGAGGCGGTCGAGGAGATGCGCCGCCTCGTGGCGGACCGCTGGTCGGTGCTGCTCGTCACCGAGGCGCCCGGCCTGGCCAAGCGGGTCGCCGAGGTGCTCGCCGAGCACGAGGTGTCGGCCCGGCTCGTGGCGCAGGACGCCGACCCCCAGCCCGATGTCGTCACGGTCACCACGGGTGCCGTCGGCCCCGGCTTCCTCGTCCCCGCGGAGCGCCTCGCGGTGATCACCGAGGCCGACCTCACCGGTGCCGCCGGCGGCTCGGGCACGTCGACGAAGGACATGCGCCGGATGCCGTCGCGGCGCCGCAACCAGGTCGACCCGCTCCAGCTGCGCCCCGGCGACTTCGTCGTCCACGAGCAGCACGGCGTCGGCCGGTTCGTCGAGATGGTGCAGCGCACCGTCCAGGGCGCCACCCGCGAGTACCTCGTCCTCGAGTACGCCCCCTCCAAGCGGGGCCAGCCCGGTGACCGCCTCTACGTCCCCACCGACCAGCTCGACCAGGTCACCCGCTACGTCGGCGGGGAGCAGCCGACGCTGAGCCGGATGGGTGGCTCCGACTGGCAGCAGACCAAGAGCCGGGCCCGCCGCTACGTCAAGCAGATCGCCGCCGAGCTCATCCGCCTCTACTCGGCACGGATGGCGACCAAGGGGCACGCGTTCCCGCCGGACACCCCGTGGCAGCGCGAGCTCGAGGACGCCTTCGCCCACGTCGAGACCCCCGACCAGCTGAGCACCATCGAGGAGGTCAAGGCCGACATGGAGCGGGAGGTCCCGATGGACCGCCTGGTCTGCGGCGACGTCGGCTACGGCAAGACCGAGATCGCGGTCCGGGCGGCGTTCAAGGCGGTTCAGGACGGCAAGCAGGTCGCCGTGCTGTGCCCCACGACCCTGCTGGTGCAGCAGCACCTCAACACCTTCGCCGAGCGGTACGCCGGGTTCCCGGTCACGGTGCGCGGCCTGTCGCGGTTCCAGACCGACCGCGAGGCGCGCGAGGTCCTCGCCGGCCTCGCCGACGGCTCCGTCGACCTCGTCATCGGCACCCACCGGCTCCTCGGCAAGGACGTCCGCTTCAAGGACCTCGGGCTGGTCGTCGTCGACGAGGAACAGCGCTTCGGGGTGGAGCACAAGGAGCAGCTCAAGGCCCTGCGCACCTCGGTCGACGTACTCGCGATGTCGGCCACGCCCATCCCCCGCACCCTCGAGATGGCGGTCACCGGCATCCGCGAGATGTCGACGCTGGCCACACCGCCCGAGGAGCGCCACCCGGTGCTCACCTACGTGGGGGCCTTCGACGAGAAGACGGTCACCGCGGCCATCCGCCGCGAGCTGTTGCGCGAGGGGCAGGTCTTCCTCGTGCACAACAAGGTGTCGACCATCGAGAGGGCCGCCGCGCGCATCCGCGAGCTCGTGCCCGAGGCGCGAGTCGCCACCGCGCACGGGAAGATGGGCGAGCATCGGCTCGAGCAGGTCGTCGTCGACTTCTGGGAGAAGCGTTTCGACGTCCTCGTCTGCACGACGATCGTCGAGACCGGCCTCGACATCCCCAACGCGAACACGCTGATCGTCGAGCGGGCCGACCGGCTCGGGCTCTCCCAGCTGCACCAGCTGCGCGGCCGCGTGGGCAGGGGCCGCGAGCGCGCCTACTCGTACTTCCTCTACCCACCCGAGACTCCGCTGACCGAGACCTCCCTCGACCGGCTCCAGACCATCGCCAGCCACACCGACCTCGGCTCCGGCATGCAGGTGGCGATGAAGGACCTCGAGATCCGTGGCGCCGGCAACCTGCTCGGCGGGGAGCAGTCGGGGCACATCGCCGGCGTCGGCTTCGACCTGTACGTGCGGCTGGTCGGCGAGGCGGTCGCCGACTTCCGGGGTGAGGGCGAACAGGCACCGGCCGAGATCAAGATCGAGCTGCCGGTCGACGCGCACCTCCCGCACGACTACGTCCCGCACGAGCGGCTCCGGCTGGAGATGTACAAGAAGCTGGCCGCCGTCTGCGACGAGGCCGAGCTGGCCGGGATCGAGGCCGAGCTCGTCGACCGCTACGGACCGGTTCCCGAGGCCGTCCGCAACCTGCTCGAGGTGGCGCGGCTGCGCACCGTGGCCCGCGCGGCCGGGGTGGCGGACATCAGCGTGCAGGGGAACTTCGTTCGCTTCGGGCCGGTCTCGCTGCGCGAGAGCCAGCGACTTCGGCTGAACCGGCTCCACCCGGGGTCGGTGGTCAAGGAGGCCCTGGGTACGGTGCTCGTCCCCGCCCCCCGGACCGCCCGTGTCGGTGGCCGACCCCTGCGTGACCGTGCCATCCTCGACTGGGCCGCCGACGTCATCCGGTCGGTGGTCATGGACAATGTCGGTGAGGCCGCCCGTGTGGCGACCGCCTCCGCACAGGGGGCGACCCCGTCGTGAAAGGACACTTCGTGACCCTCCCGGTTCGCCGCCTCGCGGCTGCGCTCGTGCTCGGTGCCGCGCTCGTCACGTCCGGTTGCGGCAACACCCAGGCCAACCGAGCGGCCGTCGTCGACGGTCACGTCATCCCCGAGACCGAGGTCCAGGAGGCGATGGCGCAGATCAACGAGATGCAGCCCGCGCTGTTCCAGCAGGCGCTCACGCCCAGCGGCACGCTCACCGCGCTCGTGCGGGCGCCGGTCATCCTCGACTACCTCGGGAAGAAGGGCTTCGTCGCCTCGGAGTCCCGGGCCCGCCAGGAGGCCCGTGACCGCGGTGTCCCCGACCCGGGCGACGGGACCCTCCAGATCATCCGCTTCGCCACCGCACTGACCGACGCCAACACCAGTGGCAACTTCGGCGACACCGAGACCATCGAGCTGAGCGAGGCACTGCGCGCACAGGACGTCGTGGTGAACCCGCGCTACGGCGAGTTCGACTCCGAGAGCGCTGCCATCGCCCCGACGGTCCCGGGGTGGATCGAGCCGTACAACAGCACGCAGTGACCAGCGGGCGGCTCTCACTGCTGCTCACCTCTCCCCGCGTCGCGCCGGGACTGCTCTCCCGGGAGGCCTGGCAGGCGGTGGAGCGGGCGGACCACGTGCTGGCCCGTGGCGCCGACGAGCCCCTCGCCGATGCCCTGGTCGAGGCGGGGGCCGAGGTCGGGCTCGCCGCCGACGCGGGGTCGACCGGCCCGGTGTCGGCTGACCTGTCCCCGGCCGCCCTGGCCCGCGCGCTCGTCGACCTCGCCGCCGGTGCGGACGTCCTGTGGTGCGGCTCGGCCGACGGCGACCCGGGCCTCGCCGACGCAATCGCCTCCGAGGTCTCGCGGCTCGAGCAGCCCCCCGAGGTCGAGGTCGTCGTCGGGTCCTGGGACGTCCAGGGCGGCCGCCTGCTCGACGTCGTGGCGGCGATGGACCGGCTCCGCTCGCCCGGCGGGTGCCCCTGGGACGCCGAGCAGACGCACGAGAGCCTGGCGCCCTACCTGGTCGAGGAGGCCCACGAGGTGGTGCACGCCATCGAGTCCGGGGACCGCCGGCACCTCGCCGAGGAGCTGGGCGACGTGCTGCTCCAGGTGGTCTTCCACGCCCGCGTGGCCGAGGAGGCCGCCGAGGACGCGTTCGACGTCGACACCGTGGCCGGGCTCCTCGTCGACAAGCTGGTCCGGCGCCACCCTCACGTCTTCGCCGACGGCGACGCCGCCACGCCCGACGAGGTGGAGCGCGAGTGGGAGCGGATCAAGGCCGAGGAGAAGTCCGGCGAGGATGGAGGGGATGACCTGCTGCACGGCATCCCACCCTCGCTGCCGGTCGACCTCGCCGCCCGCAAGGTGCTGGCCCGCGTGCGGCGCCGGGGGCTCGAGCCCCCCGCGGAGGCCCTCGAGCGGCTGGAGGCGGCGCGTGCGGAGGCCGCCGCGGCCGAGGCACTGGCGCGTGCGGCCCTCCGGGGCGTGGCGGACTCCCTCTAGTCTGCTCCGGTGCCCACCACCTCGCGTGTCGTCGTCGTGGGTGGCGCCGTGCTCGACCAGAAGCTGCGGACCGACGGCCCGCCGGTCCTGGGGACGAGCAACCCCGGCACGGCCGTTGCGGGGGTTGGCGGCGTGGGCCGGAACATCGCCGAGAACCTGGCCCGGCTCGGCACGCCGACCGTGCTCGTGGCTCCGGTGGGCGACGACCTGCCGGGCGAGACGGTGGTCGGGCGCACGGCCTCGGCGGGGGTGGACTGCCGGCACGTGGTGGTCACGCCGTCCCCCACCGGTACCTACACCGCGGTGCTGGGCGAGGACGGGGACCTGCTCGTCGCCGTGGCGGACATGCGCGCCTCGGACCGGCTCACCACCGCCGACCTCGAGGCGGTGCCCGGCCTGCTCACCGGTGCGGCCTTCCTCGTCGTCGACGCCAACCCGCCGGCCGAGGTCGTCACCTGGCTCGTGCGTGCGGCCGCGCAGGCAGGGGTGCCCGTGGTGCTCGAACCGGTCAGCGTGGCCAAGGCCGGACGCCTGGCCGGTGCCGTCGGAAGCGCCCCGTTGCACACGGTGACCCCCAACGCCGACGAGCTGGGCGCGCTCGTGGGCGGCGCGGGGCCGCGGTCGACCGACGAGGTGTTGGCGGCCGCGAGCACGCTCCACGCCCGGGGGGTCCAGCACGTGTGGGTGCGGCGCGGGTCGGCGGGGAGCTTGCTGTCGACGCGTCCGGCGGCCGGGGAGCCGTCGGTGCTCGCGGTGTCGGCCCCGGCGACCTCCGTCGTCGACGTCACCGGAGCCGGTGACGCCATGACCGCCGGTTACGTGCACGCCCTCCTGGCCGGGCACGACGCGCCGACCGCGGTCCGCTTCGGTCAGGTGTGCGCGGCCCTGACCTGCGCCTCGTCCGATACCGTCCGCTCCGACCTCGACCCCGACCTCGTCGCGGCGCACCTCACCCCGACCGACCCCTCCGTGGAGGAGCTCCGATGACCGACCCGCGCCCGGCGCCGCATCCCGTCCTGAGCCTCGCCCCCGAGGTCGCCGACGCCCTCGCCGAGGGGCGCGCCGTCGTGGCGCTCGAGTCGACGATCATCAGCCACGGGATGCCGTACCCGCGAAACGTCGAGATGGCCCGCGAGGTCGAGGCGATCGTCCGGGAAGGTGGTGCGGTTCCGGCCACGGTGGCGGTCCTCGGGGGCCGTCCCACAGTGGGGCTCGGCAACGACGAGCTCGAGCTGCTGGGGAGGGACGACTCCGTGCGCAAGGTCAGCGTCCGCGACCTCGGGCACGTGGTCGCCACCGGCGGGCACGGCGCGACGACGGTGGCCAGCACCATGCGGCTCGCCGGGCTGGCCGGCATCGAGGTGTTCGTCACCGGCGGACTCGGCGGGGTGCACCGGGGAGCGGAGTCGTCGATGGACGTGTCGGCCGACCTGACCGAGCTGTCGCGGACGCGGGTGGCGGTCGTGTCCGCCGGCGTGAAGTCGATCCTCGACATCGCCCGGACCCTGGAGGTGCTCGAGACCCTCGGGGTGCCCGTGGTCGGCCTCGGAACCGACGACTTCCCGTCGTTCTTCTCACGGTCCTCGGGGGTGCCCGTCCCGCTGCGTGTCGACTCCGCGGAGGAGGTGGCTCGGCTCGCGCGCGCCACGTGGGACCTGGGGCTCGACAGCGGGGTCGCCGTCGCCAACCCGGTGCCGGAGGCGGACGAGATGCCTCGGGCGGAGGTCGACGACGTCATCTCGCAGGCACTCGCCGATGCGGACCGGGTGGGCGTGCGGGGCAAGGACATCACGCCCTACCTGCTCGGGCGCATCGTCGAGCTCTCCGGCGGTCGCTCGCTGGAGACCAACATCGCGCTCGTGCGCCACAACGCACGGATCGGCGCCGCCGTCGCCACCGCCCTGACCGGACTGCGCTGAGGCCGCGCGCGCCGTGCCGCAGCGGCGGTGGGGTCCCGGCACGTCCAGCGCCCGGACCCGAGCGGGTCGGTCGGGGGGATGGCGGCGTGCGAGGACTAGGCTCGGAGGTGAACTCACCAGACCCCCATCCAGGAGTGCGTTGTGGCCAGCATCGAGGCAGTAGGCGCGCGGGAGATCCTCGACTCGCGCGGCAACCCCACCGTCGAGGTCGAGGTCGCCCTCGACGACGGCACCGTCGCCCGCGCGGCCGTCCCCAGTGGCGCGTCGACGGGGGCCTTCGAGGCCGTGGAGCGGCGTGACGGCGACAAGGGGCGCTACCTCGGGAAGGGTGTCGAGAAGGCGGTCGACGCCGTCATCGACGAGCTGGGCCCGAAGCTGCTCGGCTTCGAGGCGAGCGAGCAGCGGCTGGTCGACGCCGAGATGCTCGCCATCGACGGCAGCGCGAACAAGGAGAAGATCGGCGCCAACGCCATCCTCGGTGTCTCGCTCGCCGTGGCCAAGGCGGCGGCCGACAGCGCCGACCTGCCGCTGTTCCGCTACGTCGGCGGCCCCAACGCGCACGTGCTCCCCGTGCCGATGATGAACATCCTCAACGGCGGCAGCCACGCAGACTCCAACGTCGACATCCAGGAGTTCATGATCGCGCCGATCGGCGCCGAGTCCTTCCGCGAGGCGCTGCGCTGGGGCGCGGAGGTGTACCACGCGCTCAAGGGGGTGCTGAAGGAGAAGGGTCTGGCCACCGGGCTCGGTGACGAGGGCGGGTTCGCCCCGAACCTCGAGTCGAACCGCGCCGCGCTCGACCTGATCCTCGAGGCGATCGAGAAGGCCGGCTACACCCCCGGGGAGCAGGTCGCACTGGCTGTCGACGTCGCCGCGTCGGAGTTCTTCGAGGACGGCTCGTACGCCTTCGAGGGCGGCACGAAGTCGGCCACGGAGATGACCGAGTACTACGCCGACCTCGTCGAGGACTACCCGCTCGTCTCGCTCGAGGACCCCCTGGACGAGGAGGACTGGGACGGCTGGAAGACGCTCACCGAGCGCCTGGGCCACCGCGTCCAGATCGTCGGGGACGACATCTTCGTCACCAACCCCGACCGGCTCCAGCGGGGCATCGACGAGGGCACGGCGAACGCGCTGCTCGTCAAGGTCAACCAGATCGGCTCGCTCACCGAGACCCTCGACGCCGTCGACCTCGCCCACCGGAACGGCTTCCGCTGCATGATGAGCCACCGCTCCGGGGAGACCGAGGACGTCACCATCGCCGACCTGGCGGTCGCGACGAACTGCGGGCAGATCAAGACCGGCGCCCCGGCCCGCTCGGAGCGCGTGGCCAAGTACAACCAGCTGCTGCGCATCGAGGAGGAGCTCGACGACGCCGCCGTGTACGCCGGTGCCGGCGCGTTCCCCCGCTTCGCGGCCCGTACCCGGGGCTGACGCCCGACCGATGGCCACCACCGGACGCTCCCGCGGGCCGGCGTCGCGACCTCCGCGGCGCCCCTCCGCGGCCCGTCCGGCTGCCCGTGGCGGATCCGGAACGGGTACCACCGGGCCGGCGACGAAGGGCAACGGCACCGCGGCCCGCGGGTCGTCCACCGGGAGTGGCGCCAAGGGCACGGGCAAGGGCGGCGCGACGTCGGCGGCCGCCGGCTCGGGTGACGGCGCTTCCGTCGGGGCGAAGCCCGCACGTCGGGGACCTTCGGCCACCGCGGCCGGTCGGGCGTCCACCACCGGGGGCCCGACCACGGCCAAGGTGGTGCGCCGCACCGGCTCCGGCTGGCGCGGTCGGGTCGGGGGTGCGGTCACCCATCGCCTCGCCCGCCGTGGCGTGGTGCTGCTGTCGATCGCGTTCTTCCTCGCCGTGCTCCTCGGCTCGACCGTCGCGGCGTGGTTCCACCAGCAGACGGAGATCGCCGCACTGCGTGACCACGTGGCGGCGCAGGAGCAGGACGTCGCCGACCTGCGTGCCGAGCAGGAGCGGTGGACCGACCCCGCGTACGTCGAGCAGCAGGCCCGCCAGCGGCTGAAGTTCGTCAAGCCGGGTGAACGGTCGTACACCGTGCTCGACCCCGTGCCTGCCGGCTCGG
Organism: uncultured Actinomycetota bacterium; assembly: GCA_963726295.1. Lineage (GTDB taxonomy): Bacteria > Actinomycetota > Actinomycetes > Actinomycetales > Dermatophilaceae > DASSQJ01. The sequence goes on along the minus strand of CAVSBW010000002.1, from coordinate 521,261 downwards.
ATGACGTCCTGGCCGACACCGACGTGGTCCAGCCCTCCTCCGGGCTGCCCTGGTACGAGACGGTCTGGGAGTCGGCGCGCACCGCCGACGCCCCGGGGGCGCGTCGGTGACCTCGGGAGCCGACCTGCCACCCGTCGCGCAGGCCGACCTCGACGCCGTCGGACGTCAGCTGGGCCGCGAGGCCAGGGGAATGGTCGAGGTGGCGCACCGGTGCCCCTGCGGTGAGCCCGACGTCGTCCGCACCCGGCCCCGCCTGCCCGACGGCACCCCTTTCCCGACGACCTTCTACGCCACCTGCCCGCGGCTCACCGGCGCCGTCTCGACGCTGGAGAGCAGCGGGCTGATGCGGGAGATGACCGACCGGCTGGGGCAGGACCAGGCCCTCCGGGCCGCCTACGAGGAGGCCCATCGCGGGTATCTGGCGAGCCGGGCCGAGCTCGGGACGGTGCCCGAGATCGACGGCACGTCGGCCGGGGGGATGCCGACCCGGGTCAAGTGCCTCCACGTCCTCGTCGCGCACGCCCTGGCCGCCGGACCCGGCGTCAACCCGCTGGGCGACGAGGCGCTCGCCGCCCTCGACCCCTGGTGGCAGCGGGCGCCGTGCTCGGAGGCCGGCCCGGACGGTGGACCGTCGTGACGGGCGGCACGCACCGGGTCGCCGCCGTCGACTGCGGCACCAACTCGATCCGCCTCCTCGTCGCCGACGTCGGCTCGGACGGCCGCCTCACCGACGTCGACCGGCGGATGGAGATCGTCAGGCTGGGCCAGGGCATCGACGTCAGCGGGCGCATCGCACCGGACGCCATGGAGCGCACCCTGACCGCCAGCCGGACCTACGCCGCCCGCTGTCGGGAGCTGGGTGCGGAAGCGGTCCGGTTCGTCGCGACGTCCGCGAGCCGGGACGCGAGCAACGCCGCCGAGTTCGTGGCCGGGGTGCGCGAGGCGTTCGGCGACCTCGACGTCGTGCCCGAGGTCGTCACCGGCGATGCCGAGGCCGAGCTCTCCTTCACCGGCGCGACCGGCGGGCTGGCGGAGGCCCGGGTGGACGGCCCGTACCTCGTCGTCGACCTGGGGGGCGGGTCCACCGAGCTCGTTCGCGGCACCGACCACGTGGAGGCGGGGTTGTCGGTCGACGTCGGCAGCGTCCGCCTCACCGAGCGGCGCCTGAAGGGCGACCCGCCCAGCGACGACGAGGTCGTGGCCGCGCGTGCCGACGTCGCCGCCACGCTCGACACCGCCGACCAGCGCGTGGACCTCTCCGGCCTCGGGGCGGTGGTGGGGCTCGCCGGGAGCATCACGACCATCACGGCGCACGCCCTCGGCCTGGACTCCTACGACCGGTCCGCCGTGCACCTCGCCCGTGTGTCGCTCGACCGGCACCGCGCGGCCTGCCGTGAGCTGTGGGGGATGACGCGCGAGCAGCGGGCGGCCCTGCCGTACGTGCACCCCGGGCGGGTCGACGTGATCGGTGCCGGCGCGCTCGTGTGGCACGAGGTGCTCGGCCGGGTGGCGCTGCGCTCACCCGGCGTCGAGGTCGTGACCTCCGAGCACGACATCCTCGACGGCATCGCCCTCTCGCTCGGTCGTCCCTGACCGGCAGAGCCGGTTCGGGTGGGTGGCTCTGCGACCAGGGGCCGATACGGGAGCCAGGGCGCGGGCAAGGACAACGACGCCCATCAGAGTGTCCCCGAGCCCTGCTACCACCCCGAGGCATGCAACCAGCACCTCGTGTCCCCCTGGTCCGGCCCCCGGCGACAGGTCGGCACAGACCGGACCGTGGGCCGGTGGAATCGACTCGAACGGCCTCGGGGGAGTCGGCAGCTGGTCCGTCACGAGGTGGGGCTCCGGTCGGCTGCGGCGGGCGGGCGGAGGCCCCGGCTCGCACTGGCCGCCCGGGCTACAGTGACGTCGCCCCCGTGGCCCAACCGGCAGAGGCAGGCGCCTTAAAAGCGCTCCAGGTGCGGGTTCGACTCCCGTCGGGGGCACGGAATGAGGGCGACGGTTCCCGTCAGGGGCGCGCAGCGAGCCCGAGGGGGACGGTTCCCGTCGGGGGCCTCGACCGGGGACACCGGCGGCGTGGTCGGGCAGGGGAACATGGAGCAAGCCCGGCACGTCTAGTCTTGTGACGACGCGGTGACCGACGCCGCCACGACCATCACGGAGGATCGATGGCCAACAACCCGGCCTTCAACCGGATCGAGAAGGACGCCCAGACCGGGTACGCGGGATTCCGCACCGACGCCGCCACATCTGCGCAGGCGGCGACCGGCGCGATGAGCGCCCAGGAGCTCCAGGACCTGTACAACCAGCCCTCGGCCGTACGCACGGGCACCGACCGTCCAGTGACGATGGACGACGTCATCATGAAGACGCTCGGCCTGTTCGCCATCGTCCTCGTCACCGGAACCGTCGGCTGGCTGGTCGCGGCCAGCAACGAGACCCTCGGGCTGGCGCTGTGGATGGGGGGCGCCATCCTCGGCCTGATCATCGGCCTCGTCATCGCCTTCCGGAAGACGCTCAGCGTGCCGCTGATCCTCTCCTACTCGTTCGTCGAAGGCCTGTTCATCGGCGCGGTGAGCCAGTACTTCGAGCAGATGTACCCCGGCATCGTCGCCCAGGCCGTGCTCGCCACGGTCGCGACCTTCGGCGGCATGTTCATCGCGTACAAGACCGGCCTGATCAAGGTCACCGCCAAGTTCCGCCGGATCATGTCGATGGCGCTCATCGGCTACGCCATCTTCGCCGTCGTCAACTTCATCTTCGCCGTCGTCACCAACACGCCGTTCGGCTTCGGCGGCACCGGCATGCTCGGCATCGGCATCTCGGTCTTCGCGGTCGGCCTCGCCGCGCTGACGCTGACCCTGAACTTCGACTCGATCGAGTACGCCATCCGCACGGGGGCGCCGCAGAAGTACTCGTGGCTGCTCGCCCACGGCATGATCGTGACGCTCGTCTGGCTGTACATCGAGTTCCTTCGTCTGCTCGGGCGCATGCGCAGCTGAGCATGACCGACACCGACGACGCCGGGACGGGCCACCCCGTCCCGGCGTCGTCGTCGCTCGACCCGGTACCACCCGGAGCGCGCACCGAGCTCGAGCGCATCCGTCGCCGGTGGGGCGAGCTGTCGTTGGCCCGCGCCGCTGAGGCGGCGCACGAGGTGCGAGCGGTCGTCGCCGACCTGGCCGCGCGTTGCGCGCCGGGCGCGGTGCTGCCGGACCTCGGCGACGACGCGCTGGCCGACCAGCTCGCCGTGGTCGTCTGGGACGCCTGTGCGTCCGGACACGGAGACGACGTGGGGGAGCGGCTCACCGCCCTCCGGCGCGCCCTTCCGTAGGTGGTCGGTCGGTTTGCCCACCGCGCCGACGGGCGTGCAGTGGCGGCCGGCTGCCGGCGGTCCGGGCCCGGGACGGCCCCGAGGGGGCCGCCACTGCCTGCCGCTCGGTGCGGCTCGCCGTCGTTGCCCCGGTGCGTCGTGGGGCGGCAACGCCCGGTGAGCGTCAGGTGAGGCGTTCGACGACGATGGCCATGCCCTGGCCGCCGCCGACGCACATCGTCTCGAGCCCGTAGCGGCCGTCACGCGCCTCGAGCCCGTTCAGGAGGGTGGTCATGATGCGGGTGCCGGTGGAGCCGAAGGGGTGGCCCAGGGCGATGGCGCCGCCGTGCACGTTGAGCTTCTCGGGGTCCATGGCGAGGTCGTCCGCGCTGGGCAGCACCTGGGCGGCGAAGGCCTCGTTGATCTCGTAGAGGTCCATGTCCTCGATGGTGAGCCCGGCCCGGTCCAGGGCCTGTCGGGAGGCGTCCACCGGCCCCAGCCCCATGATCTCGGGGGAGAGGCCGGAGACGCCCGTGGAGACGATGCGGGCCAGCGGGGCGAGGCCGAGGGACTCGGCGCGCGCGTCGCTCATGACGACCACTCCGGAGGCGCCGTCGTTGAGAGGACAGCAGTTGCCCGCGGTGATCGTCCCCTGCTGGCGGAACACCGGCTGGAGGGCGCTGACCGCCTCCATGGTCACTCCCGCGCGAGGGCCGTCGTCGCGGGTCAGGACCGTGCCATCGGCGAGCGTCACGGGCAGGATCTCGCGCTCGAAGAAGCAGTCGGCGATGGCCTTCTCGGCGCGGTTCTGGCTGGTGACCCCCCACTCGTCCTGGCGCTCGCGGGAGATGCCGCGCAGCGTGGCGACGTTCTCGGCGGTCTGCCCCATCGCGGCGTAGACGTCCGGGAGCAGCCCGTCCTCGCGAGGGTCGTGCCACGTGTCGTTGGTGCGGGCGTACTCTGCGGTGCGGCTCGCGGCACCCGCGAAGAGCGGGTTCTGGGTGTCGCCGTCGCTCCCTCCGGCGCCGGTGAAGCTCGTGTACTGGCTGACGCACTCGACCCCGCCGACGAGGAACGCGTCGCCCTCACCGGCCTTGATGGCGTGGAAGGCCATCCGCATCGTCTGCGTGGAGCTCGCGCAGAACCGGTTCACCGTGGCGGCCGGCAGGTGGTCCATCCCGGCGAGGACGGCGATGACGCGGGCCATGTTGGAGCCGTGCTTGCCGCTCGGCTCGGCGCACCCCCAGTACAGGTCGTCGACGGTCGCGGGGTCGAGCGACGGGAGCTGGTCGAGGAGGCCACGGACCACCTGCACCGACAGGTCGTCCGGGCGCATCTCGCGCAGCGATCCCTTGAAGGCCCGGCCGATCGGGGTGCGGGCGGTGGCGACGATGACGGCCTCGGTCACGGGTACCTCCTCGGTCGGCGGCGCGGCGGCCGGTCGGCCGGTGAGCGCGCGCTCAGTGGACCTCCCAGCCTAGGCGGCGACCGGCCCGTGGGGCACCGCGGGGACCGTGTGGGGTCCGTCTCTCGACGAGGTGTCACGCAAGGGTCGTGCCGGCGGGCGCGGACCGACATGATGAGGCCATGGACACCATGCGCAGCCTCGCGTCGTCACACTCGCCGTACGAGAGCACCGTCGGGTTCTCCCGGGCCGTCCGCGTCGGCCCCCTCATCGCCGTATCCGGCACGGCCCCCATCAACCCGGACGGCCACGTGAGCATCGACCCCGCTCGGCAGGCGAGGAGGTGCTGGGAGATCGCCCTCGGCGCGCTCGCCGAGCTCGGGGGGAAGCCCGAGGACGTCATCCGGACCCGCCACTTCATCACCGACGACGACGTCATCGACGCGGTGACGAGCGTGCACGGAGAGATCTTCGGCCAGATCCGCCCGGCGAGCACGATGGTGCGCGTCGCCGGCCTGGTCGACCACCGGTGGAAGGTCGAGGTGGAGCTCGACGCCATCGTCGAGGACTGACGAGACGGGCCGCGGCGCCCGCTCCGGGGTTCAGCGGCCGCTGACCGCGCCGTCGCTGTGCTGGTCTCCGCCCGCGGCTGTGGTGTCGTCGGGCTCGGGTGCCGGATCGGTGGCGCGTGGGACCGGACCGGTGCGGCGTCGCAGCAGGACGGCCCACCGTCCCCTGGGGCCACGGGCCTGCCCGGCGACCTCCGTGGGGGCGACCTCGGTGCCGGCCTCGCGCACGGCCTGGCCGGCGGCCACGGCCACCGGGCCGACACCTTCGCCACGGCGCAGCTCGGGCGCGCGGTCGCCGGTGTCGGTGCCCCAGACGTGCAGGGCCGCGCAGACGCTCGGGAGGAGAGCGGCCCCGGCCCGCGCGTAGCCGGCGGCCGAGGGGTGGAACCGGTCGCGGCTGAACATCTCGTGAGGGGAGGCCGCGAACTCCTGGCCGAGCAGGTCACCGAGGGAGACCGTTCGGCCCCCGGCCTCGACCACCGCCACGGTCTGCGCTGCCGCGAGGTCGCGGGACCAGCGCTTCATCAGCGACCGCAGCGGCTGCTGGATGGGCTGGATTGTGCCGAGGTCGGGGCACGTCCCGACGACGACCTCGGTGCCGAGGGAGCGGGCCCGGCGGACGGCCTGCTCGAGGTGGCGCACGGCGGTGGCGCGGTCGACGCGGTGGGTGACGTCGTTGGCGCCGACCATGACGAGCACGACGTCGGGGCGCACGACGTCCTCGAGGGCACTCGCGAGCTGGCGTTCCAGGTCGCTGGACTCGGCACCCACGACGGCGCGGTTGGTCACGCGGACCTGACGGCCGGTGAGCGCCGCGACCCCACTTGCGACGATCGCCCCCACGGTCTCGTGTGGCGCGTCCGCGCCCATCCCCGCGGCCGAGCTGTCACCGAGGACGACGAGCTCGTAGGGGGTGCCGGTGCCGGCGCCGTAGACGCCGTTGTCGTCGGGGGAGTTGTCGAAGTGCGCGCCGATGACGCGCCGGGCCAGGGCCGCCTCCACCTTGATGACTGCGTAGCCGAGGGCGCCGACCGCCGCCCCGGCAGCCGCCACCCCGCCACCGCCGTAGGCGGCGGTGGCGGCGATCTTGCGAGCGCGACGTGCGCGGCCCATGGGCGCCATCCCCTCTCGCGGTGGCCGGTACACCACGGTAACGCCGAGCGCCGACCGGGCATTCTCGGGTCCGTCCCGACTCCGGCCCTCCGTACGATGGCGCCATGGACGTCAGGCCGGGTGCCACCGCCGAACGGGTCATCGAGGTGACCGCGGACGACACGGCGGTGGCGGTGGGCTCGGGGGGACTGGCGGTCCTCGGCACCCCGAGCCTGCTGGCCTGGTGCGAGGGCGTCGGCTGCGACGCGGTGGCGGACGCCCTCGCACCCGGCGAGACCAGCGTGGGCACGCGGATCCGGCTCGACCACCTGGCGGCCAGTGCGGTCGGCGACCGCGTCACGGTCAGGGCCGAGGTGACGGCCGTCGAGGGTCGAGGCCTCGTGATCGAGGTCGCCGCGACGGCGTCCGACGGCACCCACCTGGCGCGGGGCACCGTGGAGCGGGTCGTGGTCGACGCCGACCGCTTCCTCGCGGGGCTGGAGCGCCGCTGACCAGCCCGGGCGGACGGCTGCGACCCCTGACCCCGCTGGTCAGCCCGGTCTGACGGCCTGGATCGTGTAGCTGAGCGGCATCCGTTCGGGGCGCTCCCGCAGCCACCACTCGTCGTCCTCGTCGCACACCATCTGGCCCGGCACGCCGTCCCAGGGGATGGAGCGGTGCTCCTCGAGCGCGGTCAGCACCAGTCCGTGCCGCAGCAGGGCGCCCACGATCTCACCGAGGCCGTGGTTCCACTCCATCGACACGTTCTGGGTGAACTCGACGTCGGTCTCGACGTACGTGCCGGGTTCGTCCCAGACCTGCGCCTCGCCGGTCTCGAAGTACGGGTACTCGAGGGCGAGGACGTCGGCGCGCTCCTGGTCGATCGCCCAGAGCACCGGGTGGCCCTCGCGCATGAAGAACCGCCCGCCCGGCCGCAGCAGCGCCGCCACCACCCCGGCCCAGCGGTCGATGTCGGGGAGCCAGCAGATGGCCCCGATCCCGGTGTACAGGAGGTCGAAGGTGCGCCCGCCCAGGGCCTGCGGCGCGGCGTAGACCTCCGACTCGACGTACTCGATGGCCGTATCCGTGCGTCGAGCCAGCTCGCGGGCCTGCTCGAGGGACGCGGGCGAGAGGTCGAGCCCCGTCATCCGCGCGCCGAGCCGCGCCAGCGACAGCGTGTCGGTGCCGATGTGGCACTGCAGGTGCACGCCCTCGAGCCCGGCGACGTCGCCGAGGCGCGGCCGGTCGAAGCGCACGACGCTGCTCAGGTGCCCGGGGTCGGAGACGTACCGCTCGACCCCGTAGTCGGTGCTCGCGGCGTGCGCGGGGGCGCGGTCGTCCCAGTTGGCACGGTTGACGGCGAGGTAGTCGCCGCCGGTGGGGGACGACTCGTCGGTGGTCGGCATCCTCACATCCTCCCGAGCCAGCGGCCGCTTCACCACCGCGTTTCCGCCCGGTGGGGCCTCCGGTGCCTCGTGCGAGGATGACCGACGTGAAGTACGCGGAACACATCGTCGACCTCGTGGGCCACACGCCCCTCGTCAAGCTCGGATCGGTCACCGACGGCATCGGGGCCACCGTCCTCGCGAAGGTGGAGTACCTCAACCCCGGCGGGTCCGTGAAGGACCGCATCGCCCTCGCCATGGTCGAGGCCGCCGAGGAGTCGGGGGCGCTGGAGCCCGGAGGGGTCATCGTCGAGCCGACCTCGGGCAACACCGGCGTCGGGCTCGCGATGGTCGCGCAGCGCAGGGGCTACTCGTGCATCTTCGTGTGCCCCGACAAGGTCTCGCAGGACAAGCGCGACGTGCTCCGGGCCTACGGCGCCGAGGTCGTCGTCTGCCCCACCGCGGTCGACCCGTCGCACCCCGACTCCTACTACTCGGTCTCCGACCGCCTGGTTCGGGAGACCCCGAAGTCGTGGAAGCCGGACCAGTACTCCAACCCGAACGGCCCGCTCTCCCACTACCGCACCACGGGCCCGGAGATCTGGGAGGACACCGACGGCCGGGTCACGCACTTCGTCGCGGGCGCGGGCACCGGTGGCACCATCTCGGGGGTCGGTCGCTACCTGCGCGAGGTCTCCGCCGACCGCGCCGGGGGCCGGGTGCGCATCGTCGCCGCCGACCCGGAGGGCTCGGTGTACAGCGGCGGCACCGGCCGTCCGTACCTCGTCGAGGGTGTCGGCGAGGACTTCTGGCCCGAGGCCTACGACCCGCAGCAGGTCGACGAGGTGATCCCGGTCTCCGATGCCGACTCGTTCGCGATGACGCGTCGCCTCGCCCGCGAGGAGGGCCTGCTCGTCGGCGGATCCTGCGGGATGGCGGTGGTGGCGGCCCTGCGCCTGGCCCGGGGCCTGCCGGATGACGCCGTGGTCGTCGTGTTGCTGCCCGACTCCGGGCGCGGCTACCTGTCGAAGATCTTCAACGACGAGTGGATGCAGTCGTACGGCTTCCTGCACGCGGAGGGGGAGCGCACCGTCGGCGACGTCCTCCGTGCGAAGTCGGGCGCCCTTCCGGCGCTGGTCCACACGCACCCGAACGAGACGCTGCGCGACGCCATCGACATCCTGCGGGAGTACGGCGTCTCGCAGATGCCGGTCGTCAAGGCCGAGCCCCCCGTGGTGTCCGGCGAGGTGGCCGGCTCGGTGTCCGAGCGCGACCTCCTCGAGCTCCTCTTCACCGGGAAGGCCCACCTCGCCGACTCCGTGGAGCACCACATGGGCGCCGGCCTGCCCCTCGTCGGCTCTGGAGAGCCGGTGGCCACCGCGCGCGCCGAGCTCGAGCTGAGCGACGCCGTGCTCGTCGTCGAGGACGGCAAGCCCGTGGGGGTCCTGACCCGCGCCGACCTGCTGTCCTTCCTCGCCGACTGAGACGTGACCGGAGCGACCTCCCGAACGCAGGGTCCGCCCCACATCCCGCGGAGTCAGGAGGACTTCGCCGGCTCAGGGCAACTGCATCCGGAGTCGACGGGATCCTCCTGACTCCGCGAGTGGGGGAGGCGGGGCAGGATGGGGGCATGGAGCGACCGCGGTACGAGTCGCCCGTGGAGCGGGTGATCCGGGAGGCGCAGGAGCGGGGCGAGTTCGACGACCTGCCCGGTGCCGGCCGGCCCCTGGAGCTGCGCAACACCGACGACCCGATGTGGTGGGTGCGGCAGCTCGCCGAGCGCGAGCAGCTCGACTTCACCGGCGCCCTTCCTCCGGCCGTGGCGCTGCGGAAGGAGGCTGCGACCTTCCCGGAGTCCCTCGTCGAGCTCGCGTCCGAGGAGTCGGTCCGGGCCGTGCTCGAGGACTACAACCTCCGGGTGCGCCGCGACCGGCTGCGCCCGCCCGACCCGAGGATGCCGCAGCTGCTGGCGCCGACGGTCGACGTGGACGCCCTGGTGGAGCGCTGGCGGGGGCTGCGAGCAGACTCACAGCCTCCCGAGGTTGACCCACGGGTAACCTCGGGAGAGGCTCGAACCCGGCGCCCTTGGTGGCGCCGCCGTCGTCGTCCCGACCGGCACGACGGCTGAGCAGCCCCGGACCCGCCCACGACGCGGTGCCCGTCCCCGACCGGAAGAGGCCCGATGAGCGAGTACCCCCGCCTGCTGGAGCCGCTCGACCTCGGGCACGTCACGCTTCCCAACCGGGTCATCATGGGCTCGATGCACACCGGTCTCGAGGACCGGGCCACGGACTTCCAGCGGCTCGCCGCGTACCTCGCCGAACGGGCCCGGGGCGGCGCCGGCCTCATCGTCACCGGTGGCTTCGCACCGAACGTCGAGGGGACCCTGTACCCGGGCGCGTCCAAGCTCACCACCGGCCGCGAGGTGACTCGGCACCGCCGCGTCACCGGGGCAGTGCACGAGGCCGGTGGCCTCGTGGCGCTCCAGCTGCTGCACGCCGGTCGGTACGCCTACACCCCCTGGTGCGTCGCCCCGTCGGCGATAAAGAGCCCGATCAGCCGCTTCCGGCCCAAGGCGCTCAGCGACCGCGGGATCCGCCGCCAGATCCGCGCCTTCGCCCGCGCCGCCGCGCTCGCTCAGGAGGCCGGCTACGACGGCGTCGAGGTGATGGGCTCCGAGGGGTACCTCGTCAACCAGTTCCTCGCACCGCGCACCAACCAGCGCACCGACCGCTGGGGCGGCACCCCGGAGAACCGACGCCGCTTCGCCATCGAGGTGGTCCGGGCGGTCCGCGAGGCGGTGGGACCCGACTTCGTCATCGTCTACCGCATCTCGGTGCTCGACCTCGTCGAGGACGGCCAGACGTGGGACGAGGTCACCCGTCTCGCCCGGGACGTCGCGGCCAACGGGGCCAGCATCCTCAACCTCGGCATCGGATGGCACGAGGCCCGCGTCCCCACCATCGTCACCTCGGTGCCCCGCGCCGCGTTCACCGACTACGCGGCACGCCTCAAGGAGCACGTCAAGATCCCGGTGTGCGCCACCAACCGGATCAACACCCCCGAGGTGGCCGAGGAGGTGCTGGCGAGCGGCGCCGACCTGGTCTCGCTGGCGCGACCCTTCCTCGCCGACCCCGAGTTCGTCCTCAAGGCCGAGCAGGGCCGGGCCGACGAGATCAACACGTGCATCGCCTGCAACCAGGCATGCCTCGACCACACCTTCCGCAAGCAGCGGGCCACCTGCCTGGTGAACCCCCGTGCCGCGCACGAGACCGAGCTGGTCATCGAGCCGACGCCGCACCGTCGCCGCGTGGCCGTGGTGGGCGCGGGCCCGGCCGGGATGGCTGCCGCCACCACCCTCGCCGGCCGCGGTCATGAGGTCGAGCTGTTCGAGGCGCGGGACCACGTCGGGGGCCAGTTCGACATCGCGATGCGGATCCCCGGCAAGGAGGAGTTCGCCGAGACCATCCGCTACTTCACCCGCCAGCTCGACCTCACCGGCGTCAAGGTGCACCTGTCGAGCCGGGCTGAGGCCGACGAGCTCGCGGCCGCGAACTTCGACGACGTCGTCGTCGCCACCGGCGTCACGCCCCGCCTGCCCGACATCCCCGGCATCGAGCACCCGAGCGTCGTCACCTACGACCAGCTGGTCCGCGGCGAGCGCACCGCCGGCCGCCGGGTCGCGGTCGTCGGGGCCGGGGGAATCGGCGTCGACGTCTGTGAGTTCCTCACCACCGGGGCCTCGCCCGCCCTCGACCGCGACGCCTGGCGGGCCGAGTGGGGGGTCGGCGACCCGGGTGAGACCCGTGGCGGGGTCGTCCCACCCGCGCCGGAGCCCAGCCCGCGCGAGGTGGTCCTCCTACAGCGCAAGAGCACTGCCATCGGCAAGGGCCTCGGGAAGACCACCGGATGGGTGCACCGCGCCAACCTGCGGGCCAAGGGCGTGGAGCAGGTCACCGGTGTCGCGGCCTACGAGCGCATCGACGACGACGGGCTGCACGTCTCCCTGGGCGAGGGCGGCGCCGAGAAGCGGACCATCGCCGTCGACACCGTCGTCATCTGTGCCGGCCAGGAGTCGATGCGCGGCCTTGCGGAGCCGCTCGAGGCGCACGGCATCCGGGTCCACGTCATCGGTGGGGCCGACGTCGCCCAGGAGGTCGACGCCAAGCGAGCCATCCGCCAGGGCACCGAGGTGGCGGCTCGCATCTGAGATCACGGGGGCAGTGTTGGTGGGTGTCGCTCAGGTCACCGGCGCCGGGTCGCGGCCGGCCCGCGCGGGATGATTGAGCCGGAGCCGACTCGGTGGCTCCGAGGCCTCCATCGAGGAGGTGCGCGATGAGCGACCTGAGTGATCTCCGCCCACGTCAACGGCGCGGGTCGACCGGACGGGACGTCCGCGGGGCGTGGTGGTGCGTCGCCTCGGCCCTACCCGCCGCCGTCGTCGGGTTCGTCGGCGGTGAGGCGGTGGTCGCGGCCCTCGGCTACGACGGTGCGGGGCTGCCGCCCTGGTGGGTGGGTGGCGTCGCGCTGACCTGCGGTGTGCTGCCCCTCGCGATCGTGACCGCGCTCGCCCGGCGCCTCCACGGTCGGGCCCGCTCCGGCGGTGATGACCGCGCTGCGGTCCCCGCCTACCTGCTCGTGGTGCTGACGGCCGGCCTCCTCGTCATCTACGCCTTCTCGTGGCTGATGCGTGTGCTCCTCGAGTGAGCGCGGGCAGGGGTGACACGGCACGCGGGTCGTCGCGGCGCCCCCCGTCAGCCGTGACCACCCGGACCACCTTGGCCGCCGACCCGCCGCGGCTCAGGCCGGTGGCCGGACCTCGGTCTGCGCGGGCAGGTTGGCCACGCCCACTGGGCAGGTCAGCCCGTTGGGGCCGTGGTTGCAGTACCCGTTCGGGTTCTTGTGCAGGTACTGCTGGTGGTAGTCCTCGGCGTAGTAGAAGGGCCCGGCGGCGTCGGCCGACGCGACCGTGGTGGTGATGGCGCCGGCGCCCGCCTCCGTGAGCACCCGCTGGAAGGCGTCACGCGTGGCCTGCGCGGCGGCGGCCTGCCCCGCAGTGGTCGTGAAGATCGCCGACCGGTACGCCGTGCCGATGTCGTTGCCCTGCCGGTTGCTCTGGGTCGGGTCGTGGTTTTCCCAGAACGCCTTGAGCAGCAGCTCGGGGCTGGTCCGGCTGGGGTCGTACGCGACGAGCACCGTCTCGGCGTGCCCGGTGCGGCCGGTGCAAGTCTCCTCATACGTGGGGTTGGGGGTGAATCCGCCCATGTAGCCGGCCGCCGTCGTGACGACCCCCGGGAGCTTCCAAAAGATCCGCTCGACGCCCCAGAAGCAGCCCATCGCGACGTAGAGCACCTCGGTGCCGTCGGGCCACGGCCCCTCGAGCGGTGTGTCGAGCACCTCGTGCGTGACCGGCACCGGGTAGGGGCGGTGCTCGCGGCCCGGAAGGGCCTCGTCGCGGGTGGGCAGGGTCGTCCTGGCGCGGGATCCGAAGAGCATGTTGGGGTCAACGTCCCGAGGCGCGGTCGTCATCCCCGCACCAACAGCCGTTGCCGGTTCCTCCGAACGGCCAGACATTAAAGAGGAGGTAAAGGAAATCCCACACTCGGGTCAAGGTCCGTGCTTACCTGTCCCTGTACCGGGGAGTAACGGCCCCGGGACGCCGACGGAGTGCCCAGGCCCTCGCTGTCGGTCTGTGGGCGGCGGTCGAGGTGATGCAGGGGATCACCTCGACCCCCGCCCACAGCCTTTCCGGCGCCGGGCGGCCTCGGTTTCGGGCCTCGTCGGGGCAGCACCTACCCTCGGTGGCATGACCCCCCACGACGAGCTCGGCTTCTCCTCGCGCGCCATCCACGCCGGCCAGGAGCCCGACCCCACGACCGGCGCGGTGGTTCCCCCCATCCACCAGGTGAGCACGTACAAGCAGGACGGCATCGGTGGCCTGCGCGGCGGCTACGAGTACTCGCGCTCCGGCAACCCGACCCGCACTGCGCTGGAGGAGTGCGTCGCCGCGCTGGAGGGGGGCGAGCGGGGCTTCGCCTTCGCGAGCGGGCTCGCTGGTGAGGATGCCGTGCTGCGCGCCCTTCTCCGGCCGGGGGACCACGTCGTCGTCCCGTCCGACGCCTACGGCGGCACCTACCGGCTCTTCGCCCGGGTCGTCGAGCCCTGGGGGGTCCCGCACTCGGTGGCCGACGGCTCCGACCTCGACGCGGTTCGGGCAGCCATCCGGCCGGAGACCCGACTCGTCTGGGTGGAGACCCCCACCAACCCGCTGCTCGGCATCACCGACATCGCCGCCGTGGCCGAGGTGACCCACGAGGCGGGGGCTCTCCTCGTCGTCGACAACACCTTCGCCTCGCCCTACCTGCAGAGCCCGATCGCCCTCGGTGCCGACGTGGTCGTGCACTCCACGACGAAGTACGCCGGTGGCCACAGTGACGTCGTCGGCGGTGCCGTCGTCGTCGCCCCGGGCGCCACAACGCGCGACGGCGAGAGCGTGACCGAGCGGATCGGGTTCCACCAGAACGCGATGGGCGCGGTGGCCGGACCCTTCGACGCCTGGTTGGTCCTCCGGGGGCTCAAGACCCTCGCGGTGCGGATGGAGCGGCACTGCGACAACGCCGAGGTGGTGGTGGACTTCCTCCGGTCGCACCCCGCCGTCACCGAGGTGCACTACCCGGGGCTGCCCGACCACCCCGGGCACGAGGTGGCCGCGCGGCAGATGCGGCGCTTCGGGGGCATGGTCGCGTTCCGGGTCCGCGGCGGCGAGGACGTGGCGACCAAGGTCTGCGCCGAGACCCGGCTGTGGACGCTCGGGGAGTCGCTCGGTGGCGTCGAGTCGCTCATCGAGCACCCCGGGCGCATGACGCACGCGTCGGTCGCGGGCACCGAGCTCGAGGTGCCCGGCGACCTCGTCCGGCTGTCGGTGGGCATCGAGGACGTCGAGGACCTCGTCGCCGACCTGCGCGAGGCCCTGGACCGCCTCACCTGAGGACCGTCGGGCCCGGGGCCGCCCCGACGACGGGTGCCCCGGCTCACTAGAGTGCGGCCGTGGCCGGGGTCCTGTGCGTCGACGTCGGGTCGACGTTCACCAAGGCCGTGCTGGTGGACGCCGGCGACGGCGCCGTCCTCGGCACAGCGAGCCATCGGACCACGGTCGACACCGACGTCATGGACGCCGTCGACGCGGTGCGCCTCGCGCTGCGCGACGTCGGCCGACCCGACGACACGCTCGTCTGCTCGAGTGCCGGTGGGGGCCTTCGCCTGGCGGTCGTCGGCCACGAACGACAGGTGACGGCGGAGGCCGGCCACCGGGTCGGCCTCTCCGCCGGGGCCAGGGTCGTGCACATCGCCCACGGGCCGATGAGCGGCGCGGACGTGGGCCGGCTGCGGGCGGCGACCCCCGACATCGTCCTGCTCGTCGGGGGTACCGACGGTGGCAACGCCGACGTCCTGCTCCACAACGCGCGGCGGCTGGCCCGGGCTCGGCTGCGGGCCGCGATCGTGCTCGCGGGCAACGCGCAGGCCGCTCCCGAGGCTGCGGCCGAGCTCGAGGCGACCGGCCGCCGGCTCGTCGTCACCGACAACGTCCTGCCGCGGATCGGGGTGGTGGCCACTGATGCCGCGCGCGCCGCCATCCGCGAGGCCTTCCTCCACCACGTCATCGGGGGCTCCCGGCTCTCCCGGGGCCGCGGCTTCGCCGACCTCGTGCGGGCCCCGACCCCGGATGCCGTGCTCGGAGGGGTCGAGGTGCTCGCCGAGGTGCTGGCGGGGGATGTGCTCGTGGTCGACGTCGGTGGCGCGACGACCGACGTGTACTCGGTCATCACCCCCCGCGGCGAGGACGCCGTCATCCACCGGGAGGTCGTCGGGACGCTGTGGCACGCCCGGACCGTCGAGGCAGACCTCGGGATGCGGTGGAACGCCGAGGGGGTGGTCGATGCCGCCCGGCGCGAACGGATGCCCGTGCCCGACGGCGTCGCCGAGCACGCCGCCGCCGTGGCGGCCGACCCCGGCCGCCTCGCCACGTCCCGCGACGACTGGGCGGCCGAGGAGCACCTGGCCACCACTGCCGTGCTGCTGGCCCTGCGCCGCCACGGGCGGGCCGCAGCCCCGTCCGAGCAGCCCCGCCCGCTCGGAGACGTCGCGCTCCTCGTGGGCTCCGGTGGCGTGCTCCGGCACGCACCGGCCGACCTCGGCGACCGGGTGCTGGGCCGGGCCCTGGCCGACCACGGCGGTGGCTGGAGGGTGCCGTCCGCCTCGTCGGCGGTGGTCGACCGGGAGTACCTGCTGTTCGCGGTCGGCCTGCTCGCACCCGAGCACGCCATCGCGGCCAGCGCGCTCGCCCAGCGCATCGCGGACGGCGGCAGGGTCGTAGGGTCGTCGGCGTGACCGACCCGTGGCCGTGGGCGCGGCACTTCGAGCCCGAGGGCGTGTACGTCAACACCGCCAGCATCGGCCTGCCGCCACGCAGAACCGCGGACGCCGTGGCCGCGGTGCACGAGGGGTGGCGGCGGGGTCGGGTGCAGGCGGCCGACTTCGACCCGGTCGTCGCCGGCGCCCGGGCCGCCTACGCCCGACTCGTGGGGGTGGATGCCACCTCGGTCGCGGTGGGTCACCAGGTGTCTCCCCTCGTCGGTCTCGTGGCGTCCTCCCTCCCCGAGGGGTCGACCGTGCTCGTGGCCGAGGGCGACTTCACCAGCGTCACCTTCCCCTTCCTCGCGCGCGAGGGGCGAGGGGTCCGTGTCGTCGAGGCACCACTGGCCGGGCTCGCCGAGCGGGTCGACGCCACCACGTCCCTCGTGGCGGTGTCGCTGGTCCAGTCGGCCGACGGCGCCCTCGCGCCGCTGGACGAGATCGAGGAGGCCACCGCGCGGCACGGCGCCGAGGTGCTCCTCGACACCACCCAGGCGGTCGGCTGGCGCCCCGTGGACGCCGGCCGTGTCGGGTACACCGTCTGCGGCGGCTACAAGTGGCTGATGTCCCCACGCGGCACTGCGTTCCTCACCGTGCGTGCCGACCTGCTCGCGAACCTGACCCCGGCGTCCGCCGGCTGGTACGCCGGCCCCGACCCCTGGGCGTCGATCTACGGGTCGCCCCTGCGCCTCGCCGACGACGCCCGCCGCCTCGACGTGTCGCCGGCCTGGTTCGCGTGGGTCGGTACCCGCGCCTCCCTCGAGTTCCTCGAGGCAGTCGGCGTCGACGCGGTCCACGCGCACGCCCTCGAGACCGAGGCGTCCTTCGCTGCGGCCGCCGGGCTGCCTCCGGCCGGGCGCGCGATACGGGCCCTCACCGCTGACGACGCCGTGCCCGGTGTCCTCGAGCGCGAGCGGGTCGTGGCGGCCAGGCGGGCCGGGCGCCTGCGAGTGTCCTTCCACCTGCACAACACGGTGGCGGAGGCGGAGCGGCTCGGGACCGCGCTGCGGGGCCACGTCAGCGGGTGACGTCTACCTCCGACGGGGGCGGGTTCTCGCCGGACCGGTAGGAGCTCGGGGTGAAGCCGAGCACGGTGCGGAAGTCACGGGTCAGGTGGGCGTGGTCGGCGTACCCGAGGTCGTGGGCGACGGCGGCGACACCGGTGGTGGGGTCGCGGCGCAGCCTCTCCGCGGCCTCCTGGAGCCGCCGGCGCCGGATCATCGCCGCCGGGGGGAGGCCCACGTACCGGGTGGCCAGTCGCTGGAGGGTGCGCTCGGAGACGTGCAGCCGCTCCGCGGCCGCCGTGGTCGTCAGCACGCCGGCATCGGTGGCGAGCAGCTCGGCCATCCGGTTGGCGAGCAGGGCCTCTGGGGAGGGGTCGGGTGCCCGCACGTGCAGCCAGTCGGCGAAGGCCGCGACGGCGTCGACCCGCCGCCGGGCGAGGTCGGCGCCGCTGTCCATGGCCGCCTCCACGGCCCGGCGCAGGTCGGGTGCGTCGACGGCGGCGTAGTCGTCGACCGTGGCGGCCGGGTCGTCCGTGAGCACCGGGACGGCGGCCGGCCGCAGCAGCGCCCCCACCGCCCACCCCGTGCCCGAGAGGTCGCGGTGCGACCGCCGAGTGGTCGGCCCCGCGCGCCCGACGAGGCCCCGCTCCACGACGAGGTTGGTGGCGGGGTGGGAGATCACGTGCTGGCGCGAGACCCGGCCCGGCGGGAGTGACCACTCCGGTACCCAGAAGTGCACGACGAGGTCGGCGACGTGCTCCGGTGCCGGCAGCCGCTCGAAGGTCGGCAGCCGCGCCGGGTAGAGGATGCCGCGACCGTCCGCCCAGTCCACGGGGCCACGGTAGGGCGTCGGGGATCTTCAAGCGCCCTCGCAGGCGCGGCCGTAGCGTCGCCCGCATGAGCGATAGCCACCAGACCACCGCCGCCCACGGCGAGCACACCGCGCACGGCATCCCCACGGGGTACACCGCACTCACGCCGTTCGTCGTCGTGCCCCGGGCCCGTGAGGCCATGGACTTCTACCGCGACGTGTTCGGCGCCCGTGTCGTGGACGTCACCGAGATGGGCGGCTTCGTCGCGCACGCGGTGCTCGACCTCGGCTCCGGGATGCTCCAGCTCGGCGAGCCGGCTCCCGACTACCACCTCGTGCCGCCCCCTCGGGGGGAGGACGACTGCTACTCGCTCGGGCTCTACTGCGAGGACGCCGACGGCGTCGTCGAGCGGGCCGAGGCGGCCGGCGCCAGGGTGCGCGAGCCGGTGACGACCTTCGTCTCCGGGGACCGGTTCGCCAGCATCCGCGACCCGTTCGGCATCCGCTGGTCGGTGATGACCCGGGTCGAGGACCTCTCCGAGGAGGAGAGCGCCCGCCGGGTCGCCGAGTGGGCGGCGGCGCAGGGCTGAACCGCCCAGCCCACTGCGCCCGGTGTGGGTCCTCCCGTGGTTCGATGGCGGTGTGGGTGCCGTGCGGTTCGTCGACGTCTTCTCCGAGGAGCCGTTCCGAGGCAACGCGCTCGCGGTGCTGCACGACGCCGAGGGGCTGGACGAGCACGAGATGCGCGCGATCGCGCGCTGGACCAACCTGTCGGAGACGACCTTCCTCCTCCCGCCCACCGCGCCGGGAGCCGACTACCGCGTGCGGATCTGGACGACCGGCGGCGAGCTGCCGTTCGCGGGGCACCCCACCCTCGGCACCGCCCACGCGTGGCTCGAGGCGGGGGGCGTGCCGGCCCGTGAGGGCGTGGTCGTCCAGGAGTGCGCGGCCGGGCTCGTCGAGGTCCAGCGCGGAGACGTCCGGCTGGCCTTCGTGGCGCCACCGCTCCTGCGGTCGGGGCCGGTCGACGACGCCGAGCTCGGGCGGGTCGTCGACGCGATGGGTCTGGCTCCCGCCGACGTCGTCGACGCGGCGTGGGTCGACAACGGCCCCGGCTGGTGCGGGCTGCTGCTCCGCTCGCCGGACGCCGTGCTCGGTGCCGACCCCGACCCGGTCCGGGCGAGCGGGATGAAGGTGGGCCTCGCCGCGCGGTACGTCGAGGGCACGCGGCAGGACGGCGTAGACCTCGAGGTCCGTGCCTTCTACTCCGACGGCGGCGGAGTCGGCGAGGACCCGGTCACGGGCAGCCTCAACGCGGGGCTCGCGCAGTGGCTCGTGCCCTCCGGGTACCTGCCCGAGCGCTACGTCGTCGCGCAGGGCACGGCCGTCGGGCGCGCCGGGAGGGTGCACGTCGGCGTGGACCATCCGGGCGGTCGGGTGCTGGTCGGGGGCGCGACCCGTACCCTCGTCGTCGGCGCCCGCCCCACCTGACCTCCCACGACGGGGGTCGGCCGCACCGGCACACGGAGGCGGCCCGGACCCCTGGGGGGTCCGGGCCGCCTCGGGGCCCTCTGCTCAGCCGGTGTAGGGCGTGGTGTGGACGACCTTGACGTCGATCTTCTTGCCGTTGGGCGCCGTGTAGGAGACGGTGTCGCCCACCGTGCACCCGTTGACGGCGGCGCCGATCGGGGACTTCTCGGAGAAGACCTGGAGGGCGGGGTCGGTGATCTCGCGCGAGCCGAGGAGGAAGGTCTCCTCGTCGCCGAACATCTCGACCGTCACCATCATCCCGGGCTCGACGACACCGTCGTCGGCCGGCGTCTCCCCGATGATCGCGTTGTCGAGCAGCTGCGTGAGCTGGCGGATGCGGGCCTCCATCTTGCCCTGCTCCTCCTTGGCCGCGTGGTAGCCACCGTTCTCACGGAGGTCGCCCTCCTCCCGGGCCGCCTCGATGCGCTTGGCGATCTCGGTGCGACCCGGACCGGAGAGCTCCTCGAGCTCGGCCTTGAGGCGGTCGTGGGCCGCCTGCGTCAGGTAGCTCTGGTTGGTCGTCTCGGTCACGGGGTTCACTTCCTGGTCGTCGTGTCGTCGCCGGACCCGCTCGCGGGTGCTACGGCAACGGGCCCGGACGTCCGTCGGTGTTGTGGTGGTGGACGGACCCGGACCCGCAGTGCTGCAAGCCACCATGGTAGCAACGTCGGCCGCACGGATCACATCGGAATCGGTCAGTCCCCGGTGCCCGCGACCCGCACGCAGGACTCGATGACCCCTGTGACGGCTCGTGTGCTGGTGCGCACCACGAGCTCGCGGCGGACCACCCGCGGCCCCTCCGCCGGCACGTGGTCGTCGGCCACACCCACCCGTCCCTTGCGCTCGTCGAGTGCGGCGACCCGGCAGTCGACGGCCACCCCCTCGGGTCGGGCGACGTCGTACTCCACCCAGGTCTCGGTGTCGGAGCGCACCTGGTAGGAGACCACCTCCGGGGTCACCGCCCCCGCCGTGCGTGTCCAGCCCCACCAGACGACCACCGCGACCGCGAGCGCGATCCCCACGGTGCCGACGACCCACCAGCGCGCGGTACCGGGCTCGGGCCGGGGCAACGGCACGGTGGCTCCTGCGTGGGGGGTCGGTGTCGGATGAGAGACTTCTCGGTGATCATTCTCGGGTACGCCCCGAGCCACCGTCACGGAAGGGTCCCGCATGTCCGAGCGGCTCCGGCTGATGTGCGTCCACGCGCACCCGGACGACGAGTCGAGCAAGGGCGCGGCGACGATGGCGAAGTACGTCGACGCCGGCCACGAGGTGCTCGTCGTCTCCTGCACCGGTGGTGAGCGGGGGGACATCCTCAACCCACGGCTGCAGAAGGACGCCCACATCGTCCGCGACATGGCCGAGGTGCGCCGTGAGGAGATGGCGGCGGCCCAGTCGATCCTCGGCGTCCAGCACACGTGGCTCGGGTACGTCGACTCCGGGCTCCCCGAGGGCGACCCGCTGCCCCCGCTGCCGCCCGGCTGCTTCGCGCTCGCGCCGCTCGCCGCGGCCACCGAGGCCCTCGTCCGCGAGATCCGGCGGTTCCGCCCGCACGTGCTCACCACCTACGACGAGAACGGCGGCTACCCCCACCCCGACCACATCCGCTGCCACGACGTCTCGGTGGCGGCCTTCGCCGCGGCGGGCGACCCCGACGCCTTCCCGAGCGCGGGCGCCCCGTGGCAGCCGCTGAAGCTCTACTACAACCTGACCTTCACCCGGGCCCGGATCGAGGCGTTCCACACGGCGCTCACCGCTCTCGGCGAGCAGAGCCCGTACGCCGAGTGGCTCGAGAACTGGAACCGTCCCGACCGCGAGATCACCACCCGCGTCGAGTGCTCACGCTGGTTCGACCGCCGGGATGCCGCCCTGCTGGCGCACGCCACACAGGTCGACCCCGACGGCTCCTTCTTCAAGGTCACCCGAGAGGTCCAGCAGCAGGTCTGGCCCACCGAGGAGTTCGAGGCGGCGGCGTCGTACGTGCCGGTCGCCGAGGAGGAGGACGACCTGTTCGCCGGGCTTCCCGACGACGTCGCGGAGGCCGACGCGATGGCGACGTCGGGGCGCCTGCGCCTCGTGCACGACGCGCGAAAGGAGAGGGCCGCGTGACCGAGTCCACGACCAGCACCCAGGGCTTCCTCGCGTTCCTCGCGTTCGCGCTCCTCGCCGTGGCCCTCTGGCTGCTCATGCGGAACATGAACGCCCGGATGCGGCGGATGTCGTACCGCCAGCAGGCCGCCCACCGCGGCAAGGACGACCCGCAGGCCGGGCCCGAGGACCTGCGCGACGAGGCCGACGGCGACGACTTCGTCGGCGACGACCCGGCGCCCCCGCCGGACCGGTGAGCCGACCGCCCGAGTGGGTCGGGGGAGTGCCCCGGCGGGCTCAGGCGGCGCTGAACGCCAGCGACGCGGCCACGACGTGGGCCGAGAACGCGAGCACGGTGAGGGCGTGGAAGACCTCGTGGAAGCCGAACCACCGGGGTGAGATGTCGGGGCGCTTGGTGCCGTAGACCACCGCACCGAGGCTGTAGAGCACACCGCCGAGCACGACCCACGCCATGACGGCGCCACCGACGTGCTGAAGGAGGGGGCCGAAGTAGAAGACGGCGACCCAGCCGAGCATCACGTACACCGGGACGTAGAGCCAGCGCGGAGCACCGGCCCAGAGCACCCGGAAGAGGACACCCACGACCGCGCCGGTCCACACGATGAGGAGCAGTGTGCGGGCCTGGTCGGTCGGAAGCAGCAGGGCGAACGGCGTGTACGTGGCGGCGATGATGAGGAAGATGTTCGAGTGGTCGAGGCGGCGCAGCACCGCGGCCACGCGCGGCGACCAGGTGCCGCGGTGGTAGACCGCCGAGGTGGCGAAGAGCAGCGTCGCCGCGCCCCCGAAGACGACTGCCGACACCTTCGCGGTGGTCGTCGTCGCGAGCAGGACGAGCGTGATGCCGGCCAGGACGGCGATCGGCGTCATCGCGGCGTGCAGCCAGCCGCGCAGCCGGGGCTTGACCTGCTCGACGACGGCATCGACCCGGCGCTCGGTGGACTCCACCGGCCCCGGGGGCGAACTCGGGGCGTCGGGCTGCGTGTTCATTGACTCAGAGTAACCTACGCAAGCGTAAGTTACGAAGCCGACGGCGAGTCGCCCGGGTCGACCGGCTCGGCGGACGTCCGGAGTAGCGTGGCCCCGACGACCCGGACCCCCCGGGACGGCTCCGGAGCAGGTGGGAGGACGCGGGCGGATGCGGTTCAGTGACGTGCTGTACGCCGCGTACGAGCGCCGCTTGGCCAAGCAGCTCGGTGACGCCCCCCGCCCCCGCCACGTCGGGGTGATGCTCGACGGCAACCGCCGGTGGGCACGGGCCCGTGGCAACAGCACGAGCGAGGGGTACAAGGCGGGGGCCGAGAACATCGCCAACCTGCTGTCGTGGTGCGAGGAGGTGGGGGTGGAGGTGGTCACCCTGTGGCTGCTCTCCACCGACAACCTCCTCGGGCGGCAGGAGGGCGAGCTGGTGCCGCTGCTCGGCATCATCGAGGACGCCGTCGAGGCCCTGGCCGACACGCACCGGTGGCGCATCCACCCGGTCGGGGCGCTCGACCTGCTCCCGGCAGCGACGGCGGGCCGGCTCAAGGACGCCGACGACCGCACCCGCGACGTCGACGGGATGCTGGTCAACATCGCCGTCGGCTACGGCGGGCGCCGCGAGATCGCCGACGCGGTGCGCTCGCTGCTCCAGGACCATGCGGGCCGTGGCACGAGCATCGAGGAGCTCGCGGAGGTCATCGACGTCGAGCACATCGCCGAGCACCTCTACACCAAGGGGCAGCCCGACCCCGACCTCGTCATCCGCACCTCCGGGGAGCAGCGCCTCGGCGGGTTCCTCCTCTGGCAGAGCACGCACAGCGAGTTCTACTTCTGCGAGGCCTACTGGCCCGACTTCCGCAAGGTCGACTTCCTCCGGGCGCTGCGCGCGTACGGCGACCGGCATCGCCGGTTCGGCGCCTGACCTCGGTCGGCACCGAGAGCGCCCCGTCCGCGCCGTCGGCCGCGGTGTCGTCGTCGCCCGACGGGCGCGGCGCATGCCGTCCTGTCGCAGAGGTGGTCCTCCGTCTCTCGCGGTGCGTGCGCCTCCCGGGCGCCGTGTGAACATCTCGTGACCAAACGCCACATGTGCACCACCAGTCACACCGAGAACACCAGCATCGACACGCCGGACCGATGAGCGACCCGCGCGTTCGGGGGAGTCGTAGCGTCGAGGAACACGGCACCTCCCCGACCACCAGGAGCGGCAATGGCCTCGAGCACGGCGACGGCATCGGTCATCTCGACGGGGGAGGAGGTGCGCCGGACCTTCGTGCTCGACACCTCGGTCCTGCTGTCCGACCCGCGGGCGATCCTGCGGTTCGCCGAGCACGAGGTGGTCCTGCCCGTCGTCGTCGTCACCGAGCTCGAGGCCAAGCGCCACCACCCCGAGCTCGGCTACTTCGCCCGCACCGCGCTCCGGATGCTCGACGACCTGCGCGTGGCCGCCGGCCGCCTCGACGCTCCAGTGCCCGTCGGCGACGTCGACGGCACCCTTCGGGTCGAGCTCAACCACACCGATCCGACCTCGCTCCCCGCCGGCTTCCGCCTCGGCGACAACGACACGCGCATCCTCGCGGTGGCCCGCAACCTCGCCAACGAGGGCCACCGGGTCACGGTGGTCAGCAAGGACCTGCCGATGCGGGTCAAGGCCTCCGCGTGCGGCCTCGACGCCGAGGAGTACCGGGCCGAGCTCGCGGTGGAGTCCGGCTGGACCGGGATGACCGAGCTCGACGTCACCACCGAGGAGATGGACCACCTCTACGAGTACGCCCGCCTGGAGAACGTCGAGGCGGCCGAGCTGCCCTGCCACACCGGCCTGAAGCTGATCTCGCCACGGGGCTCGGGTCTCGGCCGCGTCGGCCCCGACAAGCAGGTGCGGCTCGTGCGCGGTGACCGCGACGCCTTCGGCCTGCACGGCCGCAGTGCGGAGCAGCGGATCGCCCTCGACCTCCTCCTCGACCCGGACGTCGGCATCGTCAGCCTCGGGGGCCGCGCCGGCACCGGCAAGTCCGCACTCGCCCTGTGCGCCGGTCTGGAGGCGGTCATGGAGCGGCGCCAGCAGCGCAAGGTCGTCGTCTTCCGCCCGCTCTACGCCGTCGGGGGGCAGGAGCTCGGGTACCTCCCCGGGACCGAGGCCGAGAAAATGAACCCGTGGGGCCAGGCCGTGTTCGACACCCTCGCCGCACTCGTCTCGCGCGAGGTCGTCGAGGAGGTCCTCGACCGCGGGATGCTCGAGGTGCTGCCGCTCACGCACATCCGCGGCCGCAGCCTCCACGACGCGTTCGTCATCGTCGACGAGGCGCAGAGCCTCGAACGCAACGTCCTGCTCACCGTGCTCTCCCGGATCGGCCAGAACTCGCGCGTCGTCCTCACCCACGACGTCGCGCAGCGCGACAACCTCAGGGTCGGCCGGCACGACGGTGTCGTCGCCGTCGTCGAGGCGCTCAAGGGCCATCCGCTCTTCGCACACGTGACGCTGACCCGCTCCGAGCGCAGCCCGATCGCGGCCCTCGTCACCGACCTTCTCGAGGGCCTGGAGGTCTGATCGGCGGGCTCCACGCCGAACGGTCGACCCCGTGGTCGGCTGAGCGGACCCTGAGCGGGGGATTTCGGCCAGTGCCCCGCCGCCCCTACAGTAGGGTCTCGATTCGGTAACGCCCCTGCAACACGAACCGACTCGACCATCTCCGACGTATCAGGACCTCCCTGCCTCATGCCCCGCTACACGCCCCGCCACGCGCCGCGCCACGCCGCGACCCCGGCGCGCAGTCGTGGTCGCGGGGCGCACGGAGCGGGCCGGCGCCGGTCAACCGTCGTCCGGCCGGTGCTCACCACCGGTGTGCTGGCGGCGGTCGTCGGTGGGGCCGCGATGACGGCGGCGGTCACCGAGGAGACCGCGAGTGCGTCGACCCTGACCCTGGCGATCGACTCGACGACCACCTCCGCGTCCACCGAGCAGAGCCGGGTCGCCGTCGAGGACGCCGCTCGCGTCACCGCCGACCGCGCGGCGAGCAACGCCCAGGTGTCGGTCGTCGCCGCGAAGAACGCCGCCATCGAGAGGTCCCGTGCCGAGGCGGCTGCCAAGAAGCGTGCGGCCGAGGCGGCGCGCGCTGCCCGGGAGGCCCAGCGCAAGCGCATCCTGGCCAACGCCCAGGAGGACCCGAAGTCCGTGGCCCGGATCCTGATGCCGGAGTACGGCTTCGACGAGGGCCAGTGGACCTGCCTCGACCAGCTGTGGATCGGCGAGAGCGACTGGCGCTGGTGGGCCGAGAACCAGTCGTCCGGCGCCTACGGCATCCCGCAGTCGCTCCCGGCCAGCAAGATGGCCAGCGTGGGCGACGACTACCTCACCAACCCGGTGACCCAGATCAGGTGGGGCCTGAACTACATCCGGTCGTCCTACGGCTCCCCCTGCAACGCGCTGAACCAGTGGCTGGCCCGCTCGCCGCACTGGTACTGAGCCGCCCTCACACCTTCCGCAGCCGGATCCGCGACACCGCGTGGTCGGCGTCCTTCGTGAGCACGAGCGTGGCGCGATCGCGCGTGGGGAGGATGTTCTCGACGAGGTTCGGCTCGTTGATCGACCCCCAGATGGAGGCCGCCGTGGCCCGCGCCTCGGCGTCGCTGAGGTCGGCGTAGCGGTGGAAGTAGGACTGCGGGTCCGCGAACGCGGTCTCCCGCAGCCGGAGGAACCGCTCGACGTACCAGCGGCGGATGTCCTCGACCGGCGCGTCGACGTAGACCGAGAAGTCGAAGTAGTCGGAGATCGCGCCGGCGTTGGATCCGTCGCTGCTCACCGTGGGCGGCTGGAGGACGTTGAGCCCCTCGACGATGAGGACGTCCGGCTTGGGGATGTGCACCGGGTCGTCGACGACGTCATAGGTGAGGTGCGAGTAGAGCGGTGCGTCGACGACGGGCATGCCGGACTTCACCTGGGCCACGAAGCGCAGCAGCGCGCGCCGATCGTACGACTCGGGGAAACCCTTGCGCTGCATCAGGTTCCGCCGCTCGAGCTCGGCATTCGGGTAGAGGAAGCCGTCGGTGGTGACGAGCTCCACCCGCGGTGTGTGGGGCCAGCGGCTCATCAGCTCGCGGAGGATGCGGGCGGTGGTCGACTTGCCGACGGCCACGGACCCCGCCACCCCCACGACGAACGGCACCCGGGTCGGTCGTTCGCCGAGGAACTCGCTGGTCGCCAGGCGCAGGCCGTGGACAGCCTCCACGTAGAAGTCCAGCAGCCGGGACAGCGGGAGGTAGACGTCCTCGACCTCGCGCAGGTCGAGCCGGTCGCCGAGGCCGCGCAGCCGGGTGAGGTCGTCCTGCGTGAGGCTCATCGGGTGGTTCTCGCGCAGCCGCGACCAGGCGGCGCGGTCGAGGTCGACGTACGGGGTCGCCGCGCCGGGCTCGTCGAGCCCGAGGCGTGCGAGCACCTGGTCGGCCGCGGTCACGCCCGTCATCATGTCGCACACCAGCGCCGAACGGGCACCGGCGGCGACGTGACCGTCCTCGCAGCGGCCCCCGGCACCGCTCCCCGCCGTGTCGGGGGAGGGGCCCCACAGCGTCTACGCTGGCGCCCATGTGTGGAATCGTCGGCTATGTCGGCCCGACCGTGGACGGCACGGCCCTGGACGTCGTGATGGAGGGCCTGACCCGGCTCGAGTACCGCGGCTACGACTCGGCGGGTGTCGCGCTGGTCACCGACGAGGGCATCTCGTCGGCGAAGCGGGCCGGCAAGCTCGAGAACCTGCGCTCCGAGCTCGCCGCTCACCCGCTCGAGGGGTCGCGCACCGGCATCGGCCACACCCGCTGGGCCACCCACGGCGGCCCCACCGACGGCAACGCCCATCCGCACCTCGGGGGTGAGGGGGACCGGCTCGCGCTCATCCACAACGGGATCATCGAGAACTTCCACTCGCTCAAGGGCGAGCTCGAGGCCGACGGGGTGACCTTCGCCTCCGAGACCGACACCGAGGTCGCCGCCAAGCTCGTCGGCCGGGCGTACGACCGGCTCGGCGACCTGACCCAGGCCATGCGCGAGGTGGTCGGCCACCTCGAGGGCGCCTTCACCCTCCTCGCCGTGCACGCCGACGCGCCGGGTGTGGTCGTCGGTGCCCGCCGCAACAGCCCCCTCGTCGTGGGGGTCGGCGACGGCGAGAACTTCCTCGGCAGCGACGTCGCGGCCTTCATCGGCCACACCCGGCACGCCCTCGAGCTCGGCCAGGACCAGATCGTCACGATCACGCCGGAGGGCCATGACGTCATCGGCTTCGACGGCACCCCTGCCCAGGGCAAGGCCTACGAGGTCACGTGGGACGCCTCGGCTGCCGAGAAGGGCGGCTATGCGACCTTCATGGCCAAGGAGATCGACGAGCAGCCGCACGCCGTCGCGGACACTCTCCTCGGGCGCACCAAGGAGGACGGTGAGCTCGTGCTCGACGAGCTTCGGATCTCCGAGGAGCGACTGCGCCGGGTCGACCGGATCACGGTCGTCGCCTGCGGCACCGCGGCCTACGCCGGGATGGTGGCCAAGTACGCCATCGAGCACTGGACCCGCATCCCCGTCGAGGTGTCGCTCGCCCACGAGTTCCGCTACTGCGACCCCATCGTCGACGACCGCACGCTCGTGGTCTCGATCAGCCAGTCCGGCGAGACGATGGACACCCTGATGGCGGTCAAGCACGCCACCGAGCTCGGCGCGCTGACCCTGTCGATCTGCAACACCCACGGCTCGACGATCCCGCGCGAGTCCGACGCGGTGCTCTACACGCACGCGGGCCCGGAGATAGCCGTGGCGTCGACCAAGGCGTTCCTCGCCCAGATCACCGCCTGCTACGTCCTCGGGCTCTACCTCGCCCAGCTGCGTGGCGAGACCTACGCCGACGACGCCAAGGCCGTGATGACCGAGTTGCGGGAGATGCCGGCGAAGGTCCAGGAGGTGCTCGACCGGATGGGCCGCGTCGCCGAGATGGCCGAGTTCATGGCGGACTCGCGCTCGGTGCTCTTCCTCGGCCGCAACGTGGGCTTCCCGGTGGCGATGGAAGGGGCGCTGAAGCTCAAGGAGCTCGCCTACATCCACGCCGAGGGGTTCGCTGCCGGCGAGCTGAAGCACGGCCCGATCGCCCTCATCGAGCCCGGCCAGCCGGTCTTCGTCATCGTGCCGAGCCCCGACGCCCCGCACGACCTGCACAAGAAGGTGGTCTCCAACATCCAGGAGATCCGGGCCCGCGGGGCGCGCACGATCGTCGTGGCGCACGACGGTGACGAGGACGTGGTGCCGTTCGCCAGCGAGGTCATCCGCATCCCGCAGTGCTCGCCGATGTTGGCGCCGCTGCTCGCGGTGGTGCCGCTCCAGGTGTTCGCACTGCACCTCGCGACGGCCAAGGGCCTGGACGTGGACCAGCCGCGCAACCTCGCGAAGTCGGTCACGGTCGAGTGAGGGCGGTGGCGCGGTGATCGTCGGCGTCGGGATCGACGTCGTCGACGTCGCGCGCTTCGCCGCGGCGCTGGAGCGGACCCCGGCGCTGCGCGAGCGCCTCTTCACCGCTGGGGAGCGGGTGCTCCCGATGCGGTCGCTCGCCGCCCGGTTCGCTGCCAAGGAGGCCCTCGCCAAGGTCCTCGGCGCGCCGGCCGGGATGCACTGGCAGCACGCGGAGGTCCACCGGGGCCCCGAGGGCCGCCCGCACCTCGAGGTGTCCGGGACAGTGGCGGCCGAGGTGCGGGCGAACGGAATCGACGCCCTCCACGTCTCCCTGTCCCACGACGCGGGGATCGCCTCGGCCGTCGTCGTCGCCGAGCGTGAGGGCGGTGCCCGGTGATCGAGGCCTACGCGACCGACGACGTTTACGCCGCCGAGGAGGCCCTCATGGCCACCCTCGAGGACGGCGAGCTCATGGCGCGCGCGGTCGAGGGGCTGGCCGCCGTGGCCGCCGCCCGGCTCGAGGAGCGCGGCGGGTCCTCAGTCGTCGCCCTCGTCGGACCCGGCAACAACGGTGCCGACGCGCTCTTCGCGTGCGCCCGGCTCGCGAAGGGCGGGTACGCCGCGGCGGCGGTGCACCACGAGAGGGTCCACGAGGCCGCCCGACGGGCCGCCGAGGCCGCCGGGGTGGTCCTGGGGACCGAGACCGCGCCCCTCGCCGAGGCCGACCTGGTCCTCGACGGCGTGCTCGGCATCGGTGCGCGCCCCGGGCTGCCCGAGTGGGCCCGGCAGTGGGTCGACGCCGTGCCGGAGTCGGCCTACGTCGTGGCCGTCGACCTGCCCTCGGGCCAGGACCCCAAAGGTCGCGTGCTCGACGCCGACGGTGTGCTGGCCGACGAGACCGTGACCTTCTCGGTGGCCAAGCCGGTGCACCTGTTGCCGCCCACCGAGCAGGCGTGCGGGGCCCTCACCGTCGTCGACATCGGCATCGAGGTCGACGCGCGGCCCCGTGTGCGCCGGCTCGACCACGACGACGTTGCCCGCTGGTGGCCGGCGCCGGTCCCCACCGACGACAAGTACTCGCGCGGGGTGGTGGGCATCGTCGCCGGGGGCGAGGCGTTCACCGGTGCGGCTCTGCTCTCGGTGACCTCGGCCGTGGAGGCCGGCGCCGGGATGGTGCGCTACGTCGGCACGCCCGCGCCGGAGGGGCTGGTGCGGGCCCGGGTGCCCGAGGCCGTGCACGGCCCCGGCCGTGTGCAGGCCTGGGTCGTCGGCCCCGGGCTCGACACCGCGTCCCGCGCACGGGGTAGCGGCGCCCAGCTCGACGTGGCTCGGCAGGCGCTCGCGGGCGAGGAGCCGGTGTGCGTCGACGCGGGTGGGCTGGACCTGCTCGACGCCAGGGTGCTCCGTGCCCGCGAGGGACGGAGCACGCTGCTGACCCCGCACGCCGGGGAGGCGGCCCGGCTGCTCTCGCGGCTCACCGGCGACGACGTCGAGCGCGCCGCGGTCGAGGCGGGCCCGCTCGACCACGCCCGTCGCCTGGCCGAGGTGACCGGAGCCACCGTCCTGCTCAAGGGGTCGACCACCCTGGTCGTGCCGCCCGAGGACGGCGCCCCGGTGTGGTCGCAGGCCGATGCGCCCTCCTGGCTGGCCACGGCCGGTGCCGGCGACGTGCTCGCAGGGCTGCTCGGCACCCTCCTCGCCGCCGGCCTGGAGCCGGACGTCGCCGGAGCCCTGGGTGCGCTCGTGCACGGTGTGGCCGCGCAGCGGGCCAACCCGGGTGGCCCGGTGCGCGCCCTCGCGGTGGCCGAGGCCCTCCCGGCCACGGTCGCGGCCCTCCTCGCCCGCTGACGCACTGTTCTCTCCGGATGCCGGAACCTTCACCGAGGGACCGTTTCCGAAGGCGTCGTCGGGTGAATGGTCTCTCCGGATGCCGGAACCTTCACCGCGCCGATGCCGCCCCGGCGCGCCCTCGGGCCACACGACCGACGCCCCCAGCACGCGCCCTAGACTGGCCCGGCCCATGACCAACGCGCCATCCGCCCCTCCACCCGTGCCTGCGGGCGCCTCGGCGTGGGTGACGATCGACGTCGGCGCGATCCGCGACAACGTCGCCGAGTTGGTGCGCCGCAGTGCCCCCGCCCAGGTCATGGCCGTGGTCAAGGGCGACGCCTACGGGCACGGGCTCGTCACCGCCGCCAGGGCGGCTCTGGCCGGAGGTGCGTCCTGGCTCGGCGTGGCCCAGCTCGAGGAGGCCCTCCGGCTGCGGGCCGCCGGCGTGGACGCCCCCGTGCTCACCTGGATCTACCCGCCGCAGGCCGACGTCGGGCGGGCCCTCGACGCCGATGTCGAGCTCACCGTGGGCGACCGGTGGAGCCTCGACGCGGTGGTCTCCGCAGCCCGCGAACGGGGCCGGACCGTTCCCGTCCAGGTCAAGGTGGACACCGGCCTCGGGCGCGGAGGCGTACTGGAGGACTGGTCCGAGATGGTCGCGGCACTGGCCCGGGCCGTCGCGGAGGGCTCTGTGACCCTGACCGGCACCTGGTCGCACTTCGCCTGGGCCGACGCGCCGCAGCACCCGACCGTTCGCCACCAGCAGGAGCGCTTCGTCGAGGCCGTGGCCGGGCTCGAGCGCACCGGTGTCGACCCGGGCCTGCGCCACCTCGCCAACTCGGCCGCCACCCTCACCAACCCGTCGGCGCACTTCGACCTCGTCCGGCCGGGACTGGCCGTCTACGGCCTCTCGCCCACTCCCGACCTCGGCGACCCCGCCCACTTCGGCCTGCGTGAGGCCATGCGGGTGACGGCCCGGCTCACCCTCGTAAAGCGTGCCCGCGCCGGACAGGGCGTCAGCTACGGCCACGAGTACACGACCGACCGCGACACCGTGCTCGGCCTGCTGCCGAT
Organism: uncultured Actinomycetota bacterium; assembly: GCA_963726295.1. Taxonomy (GTDB): domain Bacteria; phylum Actinomycetota; class Actinomycetes; order Actinomycetales; family Dermatophilaceae; genus DASSQJ01. The sequence goes on along the minus strand of CAVSBW010000002.1, from coordinate 489,331 downwards.
GGGCTACGCCGACGGCATCCCGCGCCACGCCGGGAACCGCGGCCCGCTGCTCGTGCGTGGTGGCCGCCACACCGTCGCGGGTCGGGTGTGCATGGACCAGTGCGTCATCGACCTCGGGCCCGCGTTCGACGGCGCGGCCGGCGACGAGGTCACCGTGCTCGGGCGGTCCGCCGACGACGAGCCCTGCGCCCAGCAGTGGGCCGAGGCCGCCGGCACCATCAACTACGAGATCGTCACGCGGATGGGGCCCCGGCTGCCTCGGGTGGTCGTCGGGGGCGAGCCGGCATGACCCCGCTCACCCCCTTCGGCGCGGCCGCCGGCGCCGTCACCGAGCGGCTCAAGCGCGCGAGCACCGGCCTGCGGTCGAGCCGGGCCCCCGACTGGACCCACACCCCGAGCGAGTCGCTCACCGTCACCACCGAGGACGGGGTGGCACTGCACGTCGAGATCGACGCGCCCGAGAGCTCCAGCCGGGGACGGCGCCACCTCGCCGGGCGCGCCCCGACCGTCGTCCTCGTCCACGGCTTCGCCCTGTCGATGGACTGCTGGATCCGCCAGCGTCGCGACCTCGTGCACGCCGGCTTCCGGGTGGTGGCCTACGACCAGCGGGGGCACGGCCGCTCGTCCCTGCCAGACCTCGCGTCGTGCACGATCGACCAGCTCGGACGCGACCTCCACGCCGTGCTCACCACCACCTGCCCCACGGGGCCGGTCGTGCTCGTCGGCCACTCGATGGGCGGCATGACCGTGATGTCGTACGCCGGCCAGCACCCCGACACCGTGAGGGAGCGCGTGCTGGCCGTCGGGCTGGTCTCGACCAGCCCGGGAGGTCACGACATCACCGCCCTCGGCCTCGGGTCGATGGCCAGCCGGGTCGTCGGCTCGTTCGGCCCGGGCGTGCTCACCCGGCTGTCCCGGCACCCCGGTCCGATCAACCTCGTGCGCCGCATGGGGAAGGGTGTCCAGGACGCGGTCGTCGCGCGGTGGGCCTTCGACAGCCCGGTGAGCCCGGCGCTGGTCGACCACGTCGCGGAGATGATCTTCGGCACCTCCTTCGACGTGATGGCGGCGTTCCTCCCCGACATCGACGCCCTCGACCTCGCTCCCGACATCGCGGCGCTCACCGGTGTCGAGACCCTCGTGCTCAACGGGGAGGGCGACCTGATCACCCCGGCGTCGCACAGCGAGACGATCGTGCGGATCCTGCCCGGCGCCGAGCACGTCGTGGTCGAGGACGCCGGCCACATCATCATGCTGGAGCACGCCGAGCTGGTCACCGAGCAGATCCTCATGCTCATCGCCCGCGCCCAGCGGGGCATCGCGGAGGGCGTGGCCGTGACGAGCAAGCCTCGGGTCCGCCGCACCGTCCAGGACATCAAGAAGAAGCGCCGCGGCAGGCGGGAGGCGGCCTCGTGAGCGGCCGTCGCCTCGACCTCTCCACGGTCGAGGACACCCGGCGCCTCGGCGAGACCCTCGGACGGATGCTGCGCGCCGGCGACCTCGTCGTGCTGACCGGTGGACTCGGCGCCGGCAAGACCACCCTGGCCCAGGGCATCGGTGAGGGGCTCGGGGTGCGTGGGCCGGTCACCTCGCCGACGTTCGTCATCTCCCGGGTCCACCCCTCGACGAGCGGCGGGCCGCCGCTGGTCCACGTCGACGCCTACCGCCTCGGCGGTGCCCTCGAGCTCGACGACCTCGACCTCGACGCCGGGGTGGGGGCGAGCGTCACCGTCGTCGAGTGGGGCCACGGCCTCGCCGAGGGCCTCGCCGAGAACCGCCTGGAGGTCGTGCTCGAGGCCGACCCCGACACCGAGGTGCGCACCGCGGAGGTCACGGCCCTCGGTGGTCGTTGGTCCGACGACGACCTGGCCGCTCTCGGGGGTGTGCCGTGCTGATGCTGGCCGTCGACACGTCGACCTCGCGGGTGGGGGCGGCCGTGCTCAGCGGCGACGCGGACCCCGTGAGCGCCGGGGCCGAGGGCCCGCGGGCCCAGACCGAGCTGCTCGCCCCGCTCGTGGAGCGCGTGCTGGCCGACGCCGGCGTCACGCCACGCGACCTCACCGCCGTCGCGGTGGGAACCGGCCCGGGGCCGTTCACCGGCCTGCGGGTCGGCATGGTCACGGCGGTGACAATGGGCTACGCCCTGGGCGTCCCCGTACACGGGGTGTGCAGCCTCGACGCCCTGGCCGAGCAGGCCGCCGCCACGGTCGACGGCGAGCTGCTCGTGGCCACGGACGCCCGCCGGCGGGAGGTGTACTGGGCCAGGTACACGGCCTCCGGGGGCCGGGCTCACCGGGTGTCCGACCCGGCCGTCGACCGGCCCGCCGACCTGCCGGCCGCGGTGCGCGCCCTGCCCACCGCCGGGCGCGGCCCGCTGCTCTACCCGGAGGCGCTCACCGGCGGCCTGGGCGACGAGGCCCTTCTCGATGTCGACCCGTCGGCGCTGGGCTGGCTCGCACTGCGCTGCCTCGCGGAGGGGCTGCCCCTGCCGGTCGAGCCGCTCTACCTGCGGCGGCCCGACGCGCTGACCACCGCCGAGCGAGCGGCACGGTGAGGGCCGTGGCGAGCGGCCCCCGGGTCCGGGTGGACCTGCGCGACGCGCGCTGGACCGACCTCCCGGCGCTCGCGGAGCTCGAGGCCGAGGTCTTCCCGGACGACGCGTGGTCGCAGCGGTCCTGGTGGGCCGAGCTCGCCGGACGGCCGCGCCGCGAGTACGTGGTGGCCGTGCCGGCCGGTGTGGCCGCAGCGCCCCCAGAGGGCGCCCCTCGGGACGGTGCGTCCGGTGCGCCGCAGCCGCTGCTGTTGGGCTACGGGGGGCTCGACCACGGCGGTGAGGTCTCCGACGTCATGACCGTGGTCGTCGCCCCTGCCGGGCGCGGCGCGGGACTGGGCGGCGTGCTGCTCGCCGAGCTCGAGGCCCGTGCCGCCGCCCGCGGGGCCGCCCACGTGATGTTGGAGGTTCGCGCGGACAACCACGCGGCTCTCCGCCTGTACGAGGGGGCCGGCTACGTGGTGCTCAACCGGCGCCGGGGCTACTACCAGCCGGGCGGCGTCGACGCGCTCGTGATGCGGAGGACGTTGGGGGACGACGCGGTGCGGAAGGAGCGGGCGGATGGGTGAGGCACCCCTGGTGCTCGGCATCGAGACCTCGTGCGACGAGACCGGCGTGGGGCTGGTCCGCGGCGAGACGCTGCTGTTCGACGCGATCGCCAGCAGCGTCGACGAGCACGCGCGCTTCGGTGGCGTGGTCCCCGAGGTGGCGTCGCGGGCCCACCTCGAGGCGATGGTGCCGACCATCGAGCGGGCCTGCCGCGAGGCGGGGGTCACGCTGCGCGACGTCGACGCGGTGGCCGTCACCGCCGGCCCCGGGCTGGCCGGTGCCCTCATGGTGGGGGTGGCCTCCGCCAAGGCCCTCGCGCTCGCCCTCGGGGTCCCCCTCCACGGCGTCAACCACCTCGCCGGCCACGTGGCCGTCGACATCGTCGAGCACGGTCCGCTGCCCGAGCCGACCCTGGCGCTGCTGGTGTCCGGTGGACACTCCTCGCTCCTGCTGGTCCCCGACGTCACCCACGACGTCCGCAGCCTCGGCTCGACCATCGACGACGCGGCGGGGGAGGCGTTCGACAAGGTGGCCCGGGTGCTCGGACTGCCGTTCCCCGGGGGCCCGTACATCGACCGGGCAGCGCGTGAGGGTGAGGTGGTCATCGACTTCCCCCGCGGCCTCACGACCGGGCGCGACCTCGAGCGACACCGTTTCGACTTCTCGTTCTCGGGCCTGAAGACGGCGGTGTCGCGCTGGGTACAGGCGCGGGAGGCCTCGGGCGAGCCCGTGCCCGTGGCCGACGTCGCGGCCAGCTTCCAGGAGGCGGTGACCGACGTCCTCACCCGAAAGGCGCTCCTCGCCTGCCGCGAGAACGGCGTCGACCACCTCCAGATCGGAGGGGGCGTGGCGGCGAACTCGAGGCTGCGGGCGATGGCGCAGGAGCGCTGCGACGCCGCCGGCATCGAGCTGCGGGTGCCGCGCCCCGGGCTGTGCACCGACAACGGCGCGATGGTGGCCGCCCTCGGCGCGCAGATGGTGCTCAAGGGCCGGCCCGCGTCCGGCCTCGGCATGCCCGCCGACTCCTCGATGCCGGTCACCGAGGTCTCCGCCTGACCTCCCGCGGTCCGGTTCCCACCGCCGGAGGGAAGGTTCACCGAACGACGCCTTCCGTGAGCGTCGTTCGGTGAAGGTTCCGGCATCCGGAGGGAAAGTGCCGGCCGGACGGGGGTCAGGGGGCGACCGGCCCCCCGGCCAGCCAGTCGTGGACGAGCGGAACGACCGAGGCGCCCTCCCCGGTGGCGGCGGCGACCCGCTTCATCGACCCCGCGCGGACGTCACCAGCGGCGAAGACACCGGGGGCGCTGGAGGCCAGGCTCGCCGGCGGGAGGCCGTCCAGCCACCGGTTCTTCGGCACGTCCCGGCCGGTGAGCACGAAGCCGCGGTCGTCACGGACGACGTCGTCGGGCAGCCATCCGCAGTGCGGCTCCGCGCCCAGCAGGAGGAACAGCCCGCCCACCTGGCGGCGCTCCTGCCCACCGGTCCGCGTGTCCTCGAGGCAGAGCCACTCGAGCCGCTCGTCACCGCCGCCGTCGACGACCCGGGTGCTGGTCTCCACGTGGATGCGGGGGTTGAACTCGATCTCGCCGACGAGGTACGCCGACATCGTCTCCCCGAGGGCGGGGCGGCGCGCGACGATCGTCACCGAGCGGGCGAAACGCGCCAGGTGCACGGCCGCCTGGCCGGCGGAGTTGCCGCCGCCGACCACGACGACGTCCTGGTCCTCCATCTCGCGGCTGAGCGACATCGCCGCGCCGTAGTTCACGCCGCGCCCGACGAGCGCGTCCAGAGACGGGACGCCGAGGGTCCGGTACGACACCCCCGAGGCGACGACGACCGTGCGTGCCCGCACCTCGAAGTCCTCGCCGAGGAGCAGGTGCGGGCGGTCGGCGCCACCGGCCACGAGCTCCTCGACCTCCCACCCGGTGTGGAATCGGGTGCCGAAGCGCAGCGCCTGGTTGCGGGCCCGCTGCGCGAGGCGCATGCCGGAGATCCCGCGGGGGAACCCGAGGTAGTTGCGGATCATCGAGCTGGTACCGGCCTGCCCCCCGATGGCGCTGGTGTCGAGGACGGTGGTCGTGAGGCCCTCGGAGGCGGCATACACGGCGGTGGCCAGACCGGCCGGCCCGCCGCCGACCACGGCGACGTCCACGACGTCGCCCCGCGCACCGGCAGAGCGGGCGGCGTCCAGCTCGCGCTCACCCGAGGTCTCGAAGAACCCCCGTGCGACGTCACGGACGGTGCGGGGCTGCATCGGGTCGCGGTTGGCGGCCCACACGAGGGGGAAGGCCGCGTCCTCGGGGAAGAGCTCCCGGACGTGCTGTCCCACCTCGCTGTCCGGGTGCACGATCCGACTCGGCAGCCCCATCCGGTCGAAGAAGTCGCGGATGCCGACGGCCAGCGGGTCGTGGTCGGGGGAGACGATCTTGGCGACCACGACATCGGGGTCCGTGGAGGTCGAGCCCCAGTCGCTGAGCAGCTCGGTCACGGCGTGGTGGAACTCCTCGTCGCGCTCGCCGCGAGGCATGAGGAGGTAGGCGTCGTACTTGCCCTTGGCCATGCCGGACCGCAGCCGCGGCGCGTCGGCGAGGAACCGGTCGTAGGGTGCCACGACGAGCCGCCGGGCGGTCGGCACGAGCTGGCGCCACGTGTGGAAGGCGGCGAGCACGTTCTCCTCGTCGGGCAGCCCGGTGTCGGAGACGTACATCGCGACCCGGCGGCCGTCGTCGAGCAGGGAGCGGGTGAGCTCCTTCGCGCCGCCGCAGGACGTCGCGCTGCGCAGGTCGTACTCGCGCGAGTAGCGCCAGAAGGTGTCGAGCAGGGCGTCGGTGTGCTCGCCGGAGACGAGGACGATGACGGGGAGCTCTGCGGTGGGTGACGCGCTCACCCGTCGAGCGTAGGCGCCCTGCGCACCCCCTGTCGCGGAGCATGATGGGCCGATGGCCGACGACGAGACGCCCACCCAGCTCCTCCACCGGCTCACGAGCTATCACCCCGACCGGGAGTGGACCGCGCCGTTGGACGACGAACGCGTCGATGAGGGGTACGAGCTCAACGACGAGGCGCACCGGCCGATGCCGTACAAGCGGTACGACGACGACCTGCGGCGGCTCCTCCTGCCCACCGACCTGCCGGCCGCGACGGCGTCGTTGGTCGATGTGCTGGCGGGGACCGCGGACGTCGCGCCGGCCGCTCTCGACCTCGCCGGGCTGGCTCGCATCCTGTTCCTGTCCGCCGGTGTCACCCGGACGACCGTGCGCGACGGGGTGCGGATGCTCTTCCGTGCCGCGGGCTCCGCGGGGGCGAGGTTCCCCCTCGAGGTGTACGTGGCGGTGCCGGCGGGTTCCGGTGGGGACCTGCCGGAGGGGGTGCACTGGTACGACCCAGAGGCGCACGCGCTCGTCCTCGTGGGGCCGCCGCCCGCGGGGGAGGTGCCGACCCTCGTCGTCACGGGGGTGCCGTGGCGGTCGGCCTGGCGCTACCGCGAGCGCGCCTTCCGGCACGTGTACTGGGACGCGGGGACGATGCTCAGCCAGCTGCTGGCCCTCACCGCCTCCGCGGGGGTGGATGCCCACCTGTACGCGGCCTTCCCCGACGACGAGGTGGCGGCGCTCGTCGGTGCCGACGCGGTGCGGGAGTGGCCGGTGGCGGTGGTGGCCCTGGGTGACGGCCACCCGGCGCTGCACCCCACGGGCGACGCGATGTCGGGGCACCACGACGCGGACGGCCGGGTGCTGCCCCTCGTCACCGACGCCCAGCGGGCCGGACGGCGCACGGCGCTCGGCCCGGAGATCGGCCGAGGCCCCCGCGTCCAGGTGCCGGCGGGCGGCTCGCGCTCCGCGTCGGTCGACGAGGTCGTCACCAGCAAGGGCTCGGTGCGCCGGCTTCGTCGCGACACCCCGGTGACCCGCGAGCTGCTCGTCGACTCCCTGACGGTGGCGACGCGCGGCATCGACGTGCCGCACTGGGTCGGGGTGAGCGCGGTCGAGGACGTCGCGTGCGGCATCCACCGGTGGCCGGACCTCGAGCACCCGGTACGGCCGCTCGACGAGGCCCGCACCCGCGAGGAGCTGTACGGCGCCGCCCTCGAGCAGGGCCTGGCCGGCGACGCGGCCTTCGTGGTGATGGCGGGCACGGACGTCTGCGCGCTCGACGACCACGCCTACCGGGTGGCGCAGCTCGAGGCCGGGCTCGTCGAGGGGCGGCTGCACCTGATGGCGTGGGCCCTCGGCGCTGCGGCGTCGGGAATGACCTTCCGCGACACCGACCTGCCCGCGCTGCTCGGCGAGGACGTCGACGGGCTGCTGTGGACGTGCGTCGGCGTCCCGGAGTACCGCACGCGGCGCAGTGGCACACCCGGGTCGCCGGCGGACGTCACCATCGTCTGGCCCCGCTGACCCTTCGGCGGGTGCGGCGGGCGACCTCGGTCAGTCCTCGGCGGGCGAGCAGGGCAGCAGGCCCATGCGGTACTTCAGCCGCAGGACGCGCTCGACCGACGCGTCGACGAGGTCGGCGAACTCGGGGTCCGACTTCGCCTCGGCCGCCAGGGCGTCGAGCATGCCGGGGGCGAGCGAGGCGTCGCCGGTGAGCACGATGTCGCCACCAGCCTTCAGCACCTCGACCCCGCGCTGGGCCGACGGGGTCTGCCGCACCGCCTGGGCGTTGACGTCGTCGGTGACGACGACCCCCTCGTACCCCATCTGCTCGCGGAGCAGCCCGGTGACGATCTTCTCCGAGAACATCGCCGGCACGCCGGGGTCGAGCTTCGTGTAGTACGCGGACCCGACCATGACCAGCCCCGCGCCGGCGTCGATGCCGGCCTGGAACGGCCGGAGGTACGGGTCCTTCGGGCCGGTCTGGTGGTCCGTGATGCCGGTGTCGTAGAAGTCGGTGTTGTTCTGGATCCGGCCCAGGCCCGGGAAGTGCTTGACGGTCGGCTCCACGCCGCCGGCGAGCATCCCCTCGAGGAACGCGACAGACCCCCGCTCCACCGTCTTCGGGGTGGAGCCGTACTGCCGCCCGTACTGCCCGATGGGGCCGTTCCCGCGCCCGAGCGACTCGGGGACGGTGTCGGCCACCGGTGCGAGGTTGACGTTGACACCGGCGGCCTCGAGCTCCTCGGCCCAGCCGGTCGCCGCCTCGGTGAGCGCCGTGGGGTCCATCTGGCCCTGCTCGAGGGCGGACGGCGGCCAGGTGAAGCCCTCGCCCCGCAGCTGGTGGACCTCGCCGCCCTCCTGGTCCGCGGCGATGAGGAGGCCGACGTCCGCCGTGGCGTCCTCCGAGACGAGCCCCTGGAGGTGGTCGGAGGTCGAGGTCACCTTGGGCGCGCCGTCCCAGCCCCCGAGGTAGATGACGTTGCCGACGTGCCGGTCGCCGACGAGCTGGTCGAGGGCCCCCTCGGGGGCATTGGTGTCGAAGCCCACCATGAGCAGCTGGCCGCGCTCCTGGGCGGCGTCCATCGTGCGGAGCGTGTTGCGGACGCAGGCGGTGGTGGGGTCGACGCTCGGTCGGGGGCTGGGTGAGCTCTCGGTCGGCTGGGGCTCGGACGAGGTCGAGGGAGCCGCCTCCGGGGCCGGCTCGCCCCCGCACGCGGCGAGGGCCGTCGCCACGAGCCCGGCGGCGACGAGGGCCAGGACGTGGCGCGGCCGGGTACTGCGGCGGGGGAGCGGGCTCACCCGAGCACGGTAGATGAGGCGGGGGCGGCCGCCAATTCGGGCGCCTGTGTGCGGGGCCGCACCGGCGCGGCGGTGACCCGGCACCGCATCCGCCATCATCGGGGTGTGCACACGCTCCCCGTGGTCCTCGACGTCGACACCGGCGTGGACGACGCCTGTGCGCTTCTCCTCGCTGCCCTGCACCCGGGGCTCGACCTGCGCGCCGTCACCTGCGTCGGGGGCAACGCACCGCTCGCCGACGTCGTGCGCAACACCCTGACGGTGCTGGAGGTCGCGGGCCGCCCCGACGTTCCGGTCGGCGTCGGGGCGGAGCGTCCGCTGCTCGAGGACCCGGTGGACGCACGCCACGTGCACGGCGGCGACGGCCTGGCCGACCTCGGCTACCCGGCACCCCGGCTGCAGCCCGATGTGCGGGTGGCCCTGGACCTGCTCCGCGACACCGTCGACGCGGCCGCCGGCGCCGGCCGCCCCCTCACCCTCGTGCCGCTTGCGCCGATGACGAACATCGCCCTCTTCGCGCGGGTCCACCCGCGGTCGTTCGCCCGTCTCGGCCGGGTCGTCTTCATGGGTGGCGGCGCCGACGCGAGCAACGCCACGGCGGCCGCGGAGTTCAACGTCTTCCACGACCCGGAGGCCGCCGCGATCGTCCTCGACGCCTGCGCCACGCTTGGCGTGCCGGTGACGATGTACGGGCTCGACGTCTTCCACGGCCCGTTGGTCACCGACGCCCAGGTGGACCGGCTGCGCGAGGTGGGCACTCCCGCGGCGACGCTCGCCGCGGGGCTCATCTCCTTCCACCACCGCCGCTTCTCCGCAGCCGGGGCGACCATCGGCGACGCCGGTGCGGTGGCCTCGCTGCTGCTGCCCGGCGCGGTGCGCACCGAGAGGCTCCCCGTGCGTGTCGAGCTGGCCGGCACGTGGACCCGCGGCCGCACCATCGTCGACCGCCGCGACTGGGGCGGCCACATGGAGCACGACCCGCACGGTCCGGCCCCGGCGAGCGTCGACGTGGCGCTCGGCATCGACGGGCCGGCCGTCGCCGACCTCTGGGTGCGCACCGTGGGCGGGTGGCTCGGATGAGTGGGCAGGTGCTCGTCCTCGGGTCGCTCAACGTCGACCTCGTGACCCGGGTCGGCCGGCACCCCCGGCCGGGCGAGACCGTCCCGGGGGAGGGGCTGCGACGCCTCGCCGGCGGGAAGGGGGCGAACCAGGCGGTGGCCGCGGCCGCGGCCGGGGCCAGGGTGTCGATGGCGGGTTGCGTGGGCGACGACGCCGGGGGACGGGCCTACCTGGAGCGGCTGGCCGCACGCGGCATCGACGTCTCCGCGGTGCGGGTGGTGACCGGCGAGCCGACCGGCCACGCCCTGGTCGCCGTCGCCGACGACGGCGAGAACACCATCGTCGTCGTGCCCGGGGCCAACGCGTCACCCGACGAGCGCGAGGTGGCCGGCGTCGACCGCCTCGGAGCGGGTGACGTGCTCCTGCTCCAGCTCGAGGTGCCCGTGCCGGTCGTGTGCAGCGCGGCCCGGCGCGCCGCCGGCCGGGGGGCACGCGTCGTCCTCAACGTCGCCCCCTGGGCCTCGCTGCCCGTGGACGTGGTGGCCCTCGCCGACCCGGTCGTCGCCAACGAGCACGAGATGAAGGCGCTGGCCGAGGCCGGGGCACCGCCGAGCTCGCTCCTCGTCACCTTCGGGGCCAACGGAGCCTCCTGGGACGGAGCCATCGCGCCGGCCCAGGTCGTCGAGGCGGACGACGTGGTCGACACCACGGGGGCCGGCGACGCGTTCTGCGGGACGTTGGCCGCGGCCCTGGCCCGTGGCGCCGGACGGGACGAGGCGCTGGCCGCCGCCCAGGCGGCAGGTGCGGCGGCGGTGCGCCACGAGGGAGCACAGCTCGACCCGGACCTTTGAGCGATGCCCGCCGCACGGACCGGCCGCCTCCCGCCCGTGCGAGGGTTGGGGGATGAGCGACACCGACCACCGGGTGCGTCCGACCGGGACCGCGGACCCCGGAGCTGAGGCCACCGGCGCGACCGCATCTGCCCCACCGCCCCTCGGGGCCGACGTCGCGGGCCTGAGGGCCTTCCTCGACGGCCCCCACATTGCGGTGCGCGACGAGGTGCGCCGCCGGCTCCCCGACCAGGCCGACCTCCTCGACGAGTCCCGGGACCTGCCGCGCGACGTGCTGCGCGACCGGGTCCGCGACGTCGTCGCGGCCCTCGGCGCCAGCGGTCAGGCCACTCTGGGCTTCCCCGCCGAGCTCGGCGGTGGTGGTGACGTCGGTGCCTCGGTGGCGGCCTTCGAGACCCTCGGGTTCGGCGACCTCTCGGTGCTGGTCAAGACCGGTGTCCAGTACGGGCTCTTCGGTGGGGCCGTCCTCCAGCTCGGCACCGCGCGTCACCACGAGGCACTGCTGCCCGACGTGCTCGCCGGGCGGGTCCTCGGGTGCTTCGCCATGACCGAGACCGGGCACGGGAGCAACGTCCAGGCCCTGCGGACCGTGGCCCGGTACGATCCCGCCACCGACGAGCTCGTCGTCACCACCCCGGGCCAGGGCGCCCGCAAGGACTACATCGGTGGTGCGGCGCGCCACGCCGAGCTGGCCGTCGTCTTCGCCCAGCTCGAGGTCGGCGGCGAGCGCCACGGCGTGCACGCCCTGGTCGTGCCCATCCGCGAGGACGGCCAGCCGGCGCCGAGGGTGCGCATCGAGGACTGTGGCGCCAAGCTCGGACTGGAGGGGGTCGACAACGGCCGGCTGTGGTTCGACGGCGTCCGCGTCCCCCGAACCAACCTGCTCGACCGGTTCGCCACGATCGACGACGAGGGGCGCTACCGGTCGAGCATCGAGAACCCCGACCGCCGGTTCTTCACGATGCTCGGCACCCTCGTCCAGGGCCGGGTGAGCGTGGCCGGGGCGGCCCTGAGCGCCGCGAAGGTGGCCGAGACCATCGCCGTCCGCTACGCCCTGCGGCGCCGGCAGTTCGAGGGGGCGACGCCCGGGGAGGAGGCGCTGTTGCTGGACCACGGGATGCATCAGCGCCGGCTGCTCCCGCTTCTCGCCCGCACGTATGCGTTCTCCTGCGCACAGGAGGAGGCGGTCCGGCAGCTGCACGACGTCTTCTCGCCCGACACCCCCGAGGCCGGGGAGCGGGCCAGGCGTGACCTCGAGTCGCGCGCCGCAGGCACCAAGGCCCTGGCCACGTGGCACGCCACACGCACCATCCAGGAGTGCCGCGAGGCGTGCGGTGGCGCCGGCTACCTGGCGGCCAACCGGTTCGCCGCCCTCAAGGCCGACACCGACGTCTTCACCACGTTCGAGGGCGACAACCACGTCCTGCTGCAGCTCGTCGCCAAGGGCCTGCTCACCGACCAGGCCACCGAGTTCGAGCACCTCGACCAGGTCGCGATGGTGCGGGCCGTCGCGGCCCTCGCGGTGGAGGCGCTCGTCGAGCGGACGTCCGCCCACCAGCTCCTCGAGCGGATCCGCGACGTCCTGCCGGGCGGTCCAGACCACTGGGACCAGGAGGCGGGCCTGCTCGACCCCGACTACCAGCTGGCGATGCTGCGGTTCCGGGAGGAGCACCAGGTCGGCGGGGTGGGCCGCCGCCTCAAGGGTGGCGTCGACGCCGGCCGCCCCGGCGCTGAGGTCTTCGCCGAGGTCCAGGACCACGTCATCACCGCCGCCCGCTCCCACGTCGAGCGGCTGGTCCTCGAGGCGTTCGTCGAGCGCGTCCGTGACCTGCCGCCATCGCCCACCCGTGACGTGCTCACCGCCCTGAGCGACCTGTTCGCCCTGACCGCCATCGAGGCCGACCGTGGCTGGTTCCTCGAGCACGGCCGGCTCTCCGCACCGCGCTCGAAGGAGATCACCCGCGAGGTCGGGCGGCTCCTCCGTCGGCTGCGTCCCGTGGCCGGAGAACTCGTCGAGGCGTACGGCATCCCGGACGAGGTGCTCGGGGCCGAGCAGCTGGTGGGGGAGTAGCCGTCAGGCCGGGTCGACGACGAGCACGACCTGCTGGCCCGCGACCCGGGTGAGGATGACGGTCGCCTGGGCGCCGCCGCCGGCCTTGCGGCCGATCTTGAGCTGGCGGCGCAGCTCGTCGTCGTCGAGGCGCACGCCGCGCTTCTTGATGGTGAGCCCGGTGACCCCGTGCTGGGCCAGCCAGGCCCGCAGCACCTTGGACGAGAACGGCATCACCTCGCGCACGGCGTACCGGCGCGCGAACGGGACGTCGACCTCGGCGTCGGAGACGACGTACCCCAGGCCGCGGTCGACCTCGGAGCCGAGGGTCGCCGCCGTCACGGCGCCGAGCAGCCCGGCCTGGGTCACCGCCCGGTCCGGCTCGTAGAGCCAGGCACCCACCGCGGAGAGGTCGCCGACCACGGGGGTGTCGGGCTCGGCCATCGTCTCGTCCACCTCGACGGGGGAGGCTCCGGGCCCGAGGATCCGCGCGCTGCGGCCGGGACGCTGGGCCAGCGGCCCCCACCAGACGGCACACTCCAGGACCTCGCCGGCGAAGGAGGTCCACTGGGCCTCGGTCCCGAGCGGGATGGCGTCGTGCGGCATCGACGGCGAGAGCTTGGCGCCGGTGGCCGGCACCGCGGTGGCGACCTGGAGAACGAACTCCCACGTCGGGCGGATCTCGTCGAGGCGGAACACCCGCTTGATGCGGCCGTGCCGCCCGATGTGGCCGGGCACCCGCCGGGCCGGGTCGAGCCAGACGCCCACCCGGGCCCGGAGCGGGTCGCGGGGGGCCTCGAACTCCTCGGCCATGCCCTGCCGGGCGCGCGAGTCGGGCCACGGCCGCAGGTTGATGTCGGCGACCGCGGCGGTGACGGGGTCGAGGTCGACGCCGTGGACGGTGACCCCTAGCGCCGACATCGCCACGGCGTCGCTGCCGATCCCGCAGCCGAGGTCGTGGACGGTGGCCAGGCTGGCGTTGTAGAAGCGGCCGGCGTGCGTGGCGGCCACCTCCAGCCGAGAGGCCTGCTCGAGGCCGTCCTGCGTGTAGAGCATGTCGCCGGCGAACTCGCCGAACTTCGAGACGGCCCGCGAACGAAGCCGCTGCTGGGTGAGCACGGCGGCGACGAAGTCGGCGGAGTGGCCCTTGCGGCGCAGCTCGGTCTGGAGGCGCATCACCTGCTTCTCGTCGTAGGCAGGCAGGGAGCGGAGGACCGCCTGGCCGTCGGGGGAACCGAGCGCTCGCACGATGCCGACGTCCACGGCGGGTCATATTGCCACCCCGTGCCGTCGCCGCATCCCGGGGGGACGGGGCAACGCCCGGTGGGGTCCGCAGCGCTGACAGGAGTTCGCGAGCCAGGGTGCGGACGGCGTGGTGTGGTCGGTGGTGACAGGCGCCCCGGCGCGGCGCCGACCCGGTCACCCGCGAGACGGCTGGCACTCGAGTTGACCGAGTGCTAACGCGCGACCTAGATTTGCCCCATTGGCACTCACACCCTGTGAGTGCCAGCGCCACCGGCCCGCAGTCGACCCCCGCGACGGCGACCACGGACCGCGGCGCACGTCCAACGTCCACTTCGACTCATCCCACAGGGGAGGAGCACACCGTGTCGGTTTCCATCAAGCCGCTCGAGGACCGCATCCTCATCAAGTCCCTCGAGGCCGAGCAGACCACTGCCTCCGGGCTCGTCATCCCGGACACGGCGAAGGAGAAGCCCCAGGAGGGCGAGGTCCTCGCCGTCGGTCCCGGTCGCATCGACGACAACGGCAACCGCGTCCCGCTCGACGTCACCGTCGGCGACCGCGTCATCTACAGCAAGTACGGCGGCACCGAGGTCAAGCACGGCGGCGAGGAGTACCTCATCCTCTCCGCCCGTGACGTGCTCGCCGTCGTCGGCTGAGCCACCGCATGCCGTGACCTGGGCCCGGCGGCCGCGCGCCGCCGGGCCCGGGCCGGCCGGCCGACCACAGACCCGCGACGGGACGCGTTCTCGCACCCGTCCCCAGCACGCACGAAGGACACCCATGGCCAAGGAACTGGAGTTCAATGACTCCGCCCGCAAGGCGCTCGAGCGGGGCGTCGACGCCCTCGCGAACGCCGTCAAGGTGACGCTCGGCCCCAAGGGCCGCAACGTCGTCATCGACAAGAAGTGGGGCGCCCCGACCATCACCAACGACGGCGTCACCATCGCCCGTGAGGTCGAGCTCGACGACCCCTTCGAGAACCTCGGGGCTCAGCTCGCCAAGGAGGTCGCCACAAAGACCAACGACATCGCCGGTGACGGGACGACGACCGCGACGGTCCTCGCCCAGGCGATGGTCAAGGAGGGCCTGCGCAACGTCGCGGCCGGCGCCGCCCCCTCCGGCCTGAAGCGCGGCATGGACAAGGCGGTCGCCGCCGTGTCCGACGAGCTGCTCTCGGTCGCCCGCGAGATCGAGTCCAAGGAAGAGATCGCGCAGGTCGCGGCGCTCTCCGCCCAGGACGAGACGATCGGCTCGACCATCGCCGACGCGTTCGACAAGGTCGGCAAGGACGGTGTCATCACCGTCGAGGAGTCCTCGACCGCCTCCACCGAGCTGGAGTTCACCGAGGGCATGCAGTTCGACAAGGGCTACATCTCCCCGTACTTCGTCTCCGACCCGGAGCGCATGGAGGCCGTCGTCGAGGACGCCTACGTGCTCATCAACCAGGGCAAGATCTCGGCCATCGCCGATGTCCTCCCGGTGCTCGAGAAGGTCGTGCAGTCGGGCAAGCCGCTGCTCATCATCGCCGAGGACATCGACGGTGAGGCCCTCTCGACGCTCGTCGTCAACAAGATGCGCGGCACCTTCAACGTCGTCGCGGTGAAGGCGCCGGGCTTCGGTGACCGCCGCAAGGCGATGCTCCAGGACATGGCCGTGCTCACCGGCGGCCAGGTCGTCGCCGAGGAGGTCGGTCTCAAGCTCGACCAGGTCGGTCTCGACACCCTGGGCCAGGCACGCCGCGTCGTGGTCACGAAGGACTCGACGACGATCATCGACGGCTCCGGCGCCCACGACGACGTCTCGGGACGGGTGGCGCAGATCAAGCAGGAGATCGAGCGCACCGACTCCGACTGGGACCGCGAGAAGCTCCAAGAGCGCCTGGCAAAGCTGGCCGGCGGCGTGTGCGTCATCAAGGTCGGCGCGCACACCGAGGTCGAGCTCAAGGAGAAGAAGCACCGCATCGAGGACGCCATCTCGGCGACGCGTGCGGCGATCGAGGAGGGCATCGTCTCCGGCGGGGGCTCCGCACTCATCCAGGCGGTCCGCGTCATCGACGGGCTCGGGCTCGAGGGTGACGAGGCGGTCGGCGCCCGCATCGTGCAGAAGGCCGCGGCCGAGCCGCTGCGCTGGATCGCCGAGAACGCCGGTCTCCAGGGGTACGTCGCGGTGGCCAGGGTCCAGGAGCTCGAGAAGGGCCAGGGCCTCAACGCCGCCACCGGCGAGTACGAGGACCTCATCAAGGCCGGGGTCATCGACCCGGTCAAGGTCACCCGCTCCGCCCTGCGCAACGCCGAGTCGATCGCGTCGATGGTGCTCACCACCGACACGCTCGTCGTCGAGAAGCCCGAGGGCGAGGACGAGGCCGCCGGCGGCCACGGCCACGGGCACGGTCACTGAGGTCGCGCCGCTCCGGATGCCGCCCGGTCCCCTCGTGGGGCCGGGCGGCATCGTCGTCCCGGCCTCCTGCGGACAACCGGCCGCACGCGGGGGCCGGTCGTAGGGTTCGGGCATGCGGCTGCTCGGGGTTCTCGGTGGGATGAGCTGGACGTCGACCGAGGCGTACTACCGCGGGCTCAACGAGGGGGTCGCGGCACGGCTCGGCGGGTTGCACTCGGCCCGCCTCGTGCTGCACAGCGTCGACTTCGCCCCGGTGGCGCAGGCCCAGCACGCGGGCGACTGGCACCTGACCGCGGGGCTCCTCGGTGACGCCGCGGCCGGCCTGGCCGCCGCCGGCGCCGGTGCACTGCTACTCGCGACCAACACGATGCACGCCGTGGCCGGGGCGGTGGAGGAGGCGGCGGGCATCCCGCTGCTCCACATCGCCGACCCGACCGCGGCCGCGCTCCTCGTGGCCGGACACCGTCGTGTGGGGCTGCTCGCGACCCGCTTCACGATGGAGGAGGACTTCTACGTCGAGCGGCTGCGCGGCCACGGCCTCGACGTCGTCGTGCCCGGGGCCGCCGACCGGGCGATGGTGCACCGCGTGATCTACGACGAGCTCGTGGTCGACGTCGTGCGCGAGGAGTCGCGCGACGCCTACCGCGAGGTCGTCGGGCGACTCGGGGCGGCGGGCGCCGAGGCGGTCATCCTGGGCTGCACCGAGATCGGGCTGCTCCTGCACGACGGTGACACCGACCTCCCGCTCGTCGACACCACCGTGCTGCACGTGGCCGCAGGCGTCGACTGGCTGTGCGCCTGACGTCGGCCCCGGTTCGGCCCCTCGCACGCTGACGCGGAGGTGCGGTTGTCGCGCGCGGGCTCACCTCCCTATCGTGCGGGGGTGCTGCCACGACTGACCGCGGTCGCGGTCCAGGCCGCCGACCCGCATCTGCTGGCCGGGTTCTGGGCCGCCCTGCTCGCCCGCCCGGTCACGGATCACCCGGGGGGCCCGCTGCTCGCCGGCAGCGACGCCCAGGTGGGGCTGCGCTTCCTGGCCAGCGACGCGCCGCGGTTCCGCCCCAACCAGGTGCACCTGCACCTGACCAGCGACGACGGCCGGACCCAGGCGGGCACCGTCGAGACCGCACTCCGGCTGGGTGCCACCCACCTCGATGTCGGGCAGCGCCCGGAGGAGGGACACGTCGTGCTCGCCGACCCGGAGGGCAACGAGTTCTGTGTCATCGAGGCCCGGAACGCCTACCTCGAGGGCACCGGCTTCCTCGGGGAGGTCGCGTGCGACGGCAGCCGGGCCACGGGCCTGTTCTGGGCCGAGGCGCTCGGCTGGCCCCTCGTCTGGGACCAGGACGACGAGACGGCGGTCCAGTCGCCGCGCGGTGGCACCAAGGTGGCGTGGGGAGGCCCACCGACGGCGGTCCGGCCCGCCGGGGTACGACGGCAGCCCTTCGAGATCGCGCCGGGTGTCTCGGGCCAGGTGGCGACGGTGGACCGGCTGCTCGGCCTCGGCGCCACCCGCGTGGGCACCGGCGACGGCGACGTCGTCGTGCTGGCCGACCCTGACGGCACGCCGTTCCGCGTGATGCCCGACTGACCGCGCCGGCACGACCTCCCGCCGTCGCTGCGTCGCTCCGTCGCGCCGGTCGGTGGCGCACGGGGGTCCGGCCCGGCACGTCGGGTGCTCAGTCCTCCGACGTGACGTGCAGCGTGACGTCCTCGAGGGTCACGACGTCGCCCGGGCGCACCTGACGTCCCCGGCGGGTCTCCATCTCGCCCCCCACGGTGACGAGCCCGCGCTCGACCACCTCCCGCGCCATCGCGCCGTCGTCGACGACGCCGGCGAGCTTGAGCAGCTGGCCCAGCCGGATGGACCCGTCACGGATGGGGACGGTCAGCTCCTGCGGCACCCGCTCAGGCTAACGCGGGTGCCCCGCCGCCACCCCGGGACGCGGGAACGGGCCGCGGCTCTCGCCTGCCACGGCCCGTCCCGAGCCTGACCTCCCCCCAGCCCGGCTCCCGGTCGACCTGTCCACGTCGACCCGCGGTGGTCAGGACGCCATGTGCCCCGCTCGCGCGTAGTGCGACTCGCGCTCGTCCTCGGTGAGGCCTCCCCACACGCCGTAGGGCTCCCGAACGGCGAGCGCGTGGCGCCGGCACTGCTCGAGCACCGGGCAGGCGAGGCAGATCTCCTTGGCGGCCGTCGCCCGGGTCCGCCGCTTGCTGCCGCGTTCCCCCTCCGGGTGGAAGAACACCTCGGGTCCCACTCGCCGGCAGGCCCCATCGAGCTGCCAGTCCCACAGATCTGCGACGGGGCCCGGGAGCCGGGTGATCTCGGCCATTGACAACCTCCACGATGACCCGCCGGCCTCCCTGCGGCGGTACGAGATTCACCGTAGGCAGCGGTTGGTAGGAGGTGGGCAAACCACGGGTAAGGCTTTGGTCAAGGGTCCTGACCTGCGACATCGCAGCCGGTCCGCGCGAGGGCACCCCCTGGGGTATGGGGAGGCCGTCGAGTGCGCGGCAAGCCGCCCGCCTGCCGCGTCCGGGAGGGACGGCGGGGTGGTCGGGTTCGTCGCGCTGGAGCACGTAGAATCGGGCAATGAGCCTCGGTCTCGACGAGCAGTTCCGTTTCCCAGCCCGCGACGCTGCTGAGCCTGCCGCCGCGGCGGTCGACGCCGGATCCGCCGAGCCGGCCCCCGCGTCCCCCTTCGCCGAGCTCGGTCTCACCTACGACGACGTCCTGCTGCAGCCGGGCGAGACCGATGTCATCCCGAGCGAGGTCGACACCACGAGCCGGCTGACGCGTGGCATCTCCCTGCGCGTCCCGCTCGTGTCCGCGGCCATGGACACCGTGACCGAGGCACGGATGGCGATCGCGATGGCTCGCCACGGTGGGCTCGGCATCCTCCACCGCAACCTCTCGATCGAGGACCAGGCCTACCAGGTCGACCTGGTCAAGCGGACCCAGACCGGGATGATCTCGAACCCGGTGACGATCGGCCAGGACGCCACCCTCGAGGAGCTCGACGACAAGTGCGGCCGGTACCGCGTCTCCGGGCTGCCCGTCGTCGACGAGGGCGACCATCTGCTCGGGATCGTCACCAACCGTGACCTCCGCTTCACGCCGGTGGCCGAGTGGGGTCACACCCTCGTGCGCGACGTCATGACGCCGATGCCCTTGATCACCGGGCACGTCGGCATCAGCCACGAGGAGGCCACCCTCCTGCTGCGTCAGCACAAGCGCGAGCGGCTGCCCATCGTCGACGACGAGGGCCGGCTGCGCGGGCTCATCACGGTCAAGGACTTCGTGAAGTCCGAGCAGTACCCCCACGCGAGCAAGGACTCCGACGGGCGGCTGCTCGTCGGCGCCGCCGTCGGGTACTTCGGGGAGGCGTGGCAGCGGGCGACCACCCTCGTCGAGGCGGGGGTCGACGTGCTCGTCGTCGACACCGCGCACGGGCACGCCCGGCTGCTCCTCGAGATGGTCGAGCGGGTCAAGAACGACCCTTCCCTGCGCCACGTCCAGGTCATCGGCGGGAACGTCGCCACCCGGGCGGGTGCCCAGGCCCTGGTCGACGCCGGAGTCGACGCGGTGAAGGTCGGGGTCGGGCCGGGCTCGATCTGCACCACGCGGGTCGTGGCCGGCGTCGGCGTGCCGCAGGTCACCGCCATCCACCAGGCCTCGCTCGCCACCCGGCCGGCCGGGGTGCCGCTCATCGGCGACGGGGGCCTGCAGTACTCCGGTGACATCGCCAAGGCTCTCGTAGCCGGCGCCGACACCGTGATGATCGGGTCGTTGCTCGCCGGGTGCGAGGAGTCTCCCGGCGAGCTCGTGTTCATCAACGGCAAGCAGTACAAGGCCTATCGGGGGATGGGCTCGCTCGGGGCCATGTCCTCGCGCGGGAAGAAGTCCTACAGCAAGGACCGCTACTTCCAGGCCGACGTCGCCTCCGACGACAAGATCGTGCCGGAGGGCATCGAGGGCCAGGTGGCGTACCGCGGGCCGGTCGGTGCCGTGGTGCACCAGCTGGTCGGTGGGCTGCACCAGTCCATGTTCTACGTCGGGGCGCGTTCCGTGCCCGAGCTCAAGGCGAAGGGCCGGTTCATCCGGATCACGACCGCCGGGCTGCGCGAGTCGCACCCGCACGACATCACGGGCATCGTCGAGGCCCCGAACTACTCCGGCACGGGCTGAGCCCGCTCACCTCCGGGCCGATGAGGCCGGGCTCCCACCGCCAGCGGGTTTGCCCCGGGTCCTCGAGGTCGGCCAACCGCCCGTTCGCGGGATCCCCGGGGTCGACCGGCACCTCGATGTCGGCTGCGTCCAGCCGGGCTCAGGCCGCCAGGGCGACGCTGCCCCGCCGGCGGGCCGTCCCGGCGTACGCGAGCCCGACGCCGATCGCGACCCAGACCGCGAGAGCGACCACGGCGCCCCAGCCGCTCCCGACGCCCAGGGCCTGGAGGAGCAGGGTGCGTCCCGGGCCCGTCGGTGCGAGCGCCGCAGCCGTCTCGATGGCCGGCGGCGCCGTCGAGGAGGTGCCCACGACGAGGGCGAGCACGGCGACCACCACCGCCACGGTGCGACCCACTCCGCCGAGGAGCGCCGCGAGCCCGTGGTTGACGACGGCGAAGACGGCGCCGAGCAGGACACAGGCCGCGCCGAACCGCAGGGCAGCGGCCCCGCTCACCTCCATGAACGGGACCAGGGGCAGCGCCACGAGGGCTCCGATGCCGCCGCCGAGGAGCGCGGCCGGCCAGGCCGCCCGCCGGGTGAGCGCCGCGCTCGATGCGGCGGTGAGGAGTCGGCTCCCGGCGACGGAGCGGTGGGCGAGGACGACGACGGCTCCGCCCACCCACAGGGCGACGACGGCGAAGAGTGGGATCGACTGGGTACCCGTCGGTGGCAGGTCGAGGCTGGCCACTGCGGGCTGCGCCACCACGGCCGAGAGGACCGAGATGTCGTCCTTGGTGTAGGTGGGGATCTCCTCCACGGCCTGCTGCAGCCCGCTCGACAGCTGCGCTGCACCGCTGTCGACCTGCTGCGCACCCGACGCGACGTTGTCGGCGCCGTCGGCGACCGAGCGACCCCCGGAGGCCGACGAGTCCGCGCCGCTCGCGAGCTCCGAGGCTCCCGCCGCCGACTCGTCGACGCCCTGGACCAGGCTCGGCATCGCCTGGGCAAGACGACGGTTGCCGGCTGCCACCTCGTCGGCGCCACCGGCCAGCCGGTCGACGTCGGCGGACGCGGCCTGCGCTGCGGCCAGGGCGGCGGTGGCCCGGTCGCAGAGCCGCCCGGGGTCGCGGCAGATCGTCGTGACCACGCTCGAGAGGTCGCCGGTCACCTTGGCCAGCGCCGCCGCCTCGGCGTCGACACCGGCCGCGACCTCGTCGGCCCCGCGGGCCAGCTGCGCGGTCTGTCCGGGCAGCGGCGCGACCGAGGAGTCCAGCCGGTCGAGTCCCGAGGCCAGCGACGCGGCGCCGGAGTCGAGCGAGTCCAGCCCGTCGGCGAGCTGCTGGGCACCCGTGGACAGCTCGTCGGCGCCGGAGGAGAGGGAAGACGCGCCCGAGGCGAGCTGGTCGGCACCCTGGGATGCCTGGCCGATCGAGGAGTTGATCTGGTTGAACCCCTGGTAGACGTTGCCGAGGTACCGCTCGGTGAGCTGGGTGTTCAGGGTTCGCAGCGCGGCCTGGACGATGACGTCGGTGACGGCGGGGTCGACGAAGGCGGTGGCGGGGGTGGTCTCCACCTCGATGGTCGCGCGGACCGCCTCGGCGGCAGGCCCGGAGATCGAGGTTCCGTAGGCCGAGAAGGACGGCGGGATGGTGACCACCGCGGCATAGGTGCCGTCGGCCAGGCCGGCCGCCGCGTCGTCGGCGTTGGTCAGCACCCACGTGAAGTTCGGGTCGAGGTCGGTCGGGCGCGCGGTGGCGTCGGACCCCGGGTCGTCGGAGGCGCCGGTGCCCTCGGGGCCACCGATGAGGCCCCCCGCGAGCTCGCGGCCCAGGGGAACCGTCTGGCCGTTCACGGTGACCGGTGCGTCGTTGTTGACGACTGCTGCCGTGACCCGGTCGAGGTGCTGGAGGGGTGCGGACAGACCCCACGCGAGCAGCACCGCCACGATGACCGGCACGAGGACCAGCCCGGCCACGACGCGCCCGCCGAGGCGCTCCTCGCCACGCAGGGCCCCCAGTGGTCGGGTCGTCATGTCAGGGCCACCTCCACCCGCGGCCTCGCGTCGGGCGAGGCCGAGCGGTCGAGCGAGAGCCACACGACGGAGGAGCCCTCGGGGACCAGGTCGACGACACCCTCGGCGGTTGCGGCCGTGAGCACCACCGTGAGCCCCCCGCCCGTGCCGGTCGCTCGTGAGTGTCGGGTCTCCTCGAGGACCTCGCGCACCTCCCGGCGGGTCGCGGGGTCGGTGACTGCGTCGGCACCGTCCAGTCCCGCCAGGACGACGTCGTCCAGCACCGCCGCCGCGACCGCGGAGACGGGGTCGCGGGAGGCGTCCATCCGGACGAACGCCGTCCGTCCACGCACCGAGGCGGCTCGAACCGGGAGGACCAGGCCGGCCACCTTGCACCGCCCCTGAGACACGGGGGCCCGGCCGGTGAGGGCGAGGAGCAGACCGGTGCGCTCGTCGGGGGCGCCGCCCTCGACGACGAGCACCTCCCCCTCCCGGAGGAGAAGGTCGATCGCGGGGGCGCCGGGAGGCATCCCGGGGTGCCGCAGACCCTCGGCCGCGGCCGCGACCGGTCCCTCCACCTCCGGCCAGGCGGCCAGCTCCTCCTCCCGGGAGAGGCCCTCGCCCTCGACGTCGAAGTGGGGCAGCGCCCGGTCGAGGACGTCAGGGAACCACCAGGTCGCGCGGCCGAACCACGCGAGGACGGCGGGGGTGAGCGTCATCCGGACGACGAAGGCGTCGATGGCCACACCGACGGCCAGGCCCACCGCGATCGGCTGGATGGAGGCCTGGCCGTTGCGGATGAAGCCGGCGAACACCGCCGTCATGATGAGCGCCGCCGCCGTCACCACCCGGGCCGACGCGTGGAACCCTCGGTGGATGGCGGCCAACGGCTCGCCGTGGTGCACGTAGTCCTCCCGCATCCGGCTGACGAGGAAGACCTCGTAGTCCATCGCGAGACCGAAGAGGACGCCCATGACGATGATCGGCATGAAGCTGGTGACCGACCCCACGTGCAGGATGCGCAGCGGATCCTCGAGGATGCCGTGCATGAAGACGAGCGAGGTGATCCCGAAGGCGGCGCCGATCGAGAGGGCGTAGCCGAGGGCGGCGGTCACCGGGACGACAATGGACCTGAAGACCATCGCGAGGAGCACGAGGGACAGCCCGACGACGAGGAGCCCGAACGGCAGGACGGCATCCCCGAGCCGGGTCGAGATGTCGATGCCGAGGGCCGTGGATCCGGTGACGGACAGATCGACGCCGTAGTCGGTGAGGTACTCATCGTGCCGGGCACGGAGGGCGTTGACCACGTTCTCGGTGGCCTCGGAGTCGGGGGCGCCTTCGGGCACGACCTGGATGACCGCCGTGTCGCCGCTCTCGTTCGGGGTGGCCAGCGGCACGGCGGCGACACCCGTTAGGCCCGCGATGTCGCCGGCCAGGTCGCCGACCAGCGACACGGGGTCGGTGCTGCGGATGACCGATCCGGTGACGAGGAGCGGACCGTTGTACCCCGCCCCGAAGTGCTTGTCGACGAGGTCGTACGCCACCCGTCCCGGCTCGTCGGCCGCGAGGGCACCCGCATCGGGCAGCGCCAGGCGCAGACCCGTGCCGGGCAGGGCGACGAGCACGAGCAGGACGGTGACGACGACCACGGTGACCGGCGGCCAACGGGTCACCGCGCGAACCCAGAGACCGAAGACCCCGCCCTGGCCGGCGTCCTCCGTGCTTTGCGCGGGTTCCCGGGCACCGCTGTCGGCGGGCCGGGTGGGGTCGCCGGTGTCGCTCCCTGCGGTGGCCTCGGCGCTGCTTGCGGGGATGTCCCGGGCGCCAGCGGCGGAGGGCTCACCGGGGTCGTCGGGCTCGTCCGCCGGTGACCGCTCGTCGGCCGCCCGGTCCGCTATGTCGCGAGCCGCACCGCCGGAGTCCGGCTGCTCCGGGTCCTCCCCGTCGTCCTCGGCCCCCTCGGCCGCCGCCGCCGCGCCCGGCCGGTCGCGGCGGCGCACCATCCGCCAGCCACCGAACGAGAGCAGTGCGGGGGTGAGCGTCAGGGCAACGAGTGCGGCACACGCGACGCCGAGGGCCGAGGCGAGCCCGGTGATGGTGAGGAACGGGATCCGGGCCACCGAGAGGCCGAGTAGGGCGATGATGACCGTGGTCGCCGCGAACACCACCGCCGAGCCGGCCGTCGCCACCGCCCGCGGGGCGGACTCCTCCGGCGTCATCCCGTTTCGGAGCTGGTCCTGGTGGCGGCTGATGATGAAGAGGGCGTAGTCCACGCCCACCGCGAGCCCGAGCATGACGGCGAGCAGCGGGGCGGTCGAGGTGACCGTGAGGAACCGGGTGCCGGTGAGCACGATCCCCACCGACGCGCCCACGCCGACGACGGCCGTGACGATCGGCATCCCGGCCGCGACAAGGGTGCCGAAGGTGAAGAGCAGGACGACGAGCGCGATGCCGAGGCCGCTCACCTCGCTGATCCCGATGCCGGGGTTGACCTGGGCGAAGAGCTGGCCCCCCACCACCACCTGCGAACCGTCGGGCAGGGCCGCCAGGAGCGTGCGGCCCTCGGCCTGCAGCTTCTCGATGGTGCTCGGCATGACGTCGGCGGCCACCACAGTCATCTGGACAGGGATGATGACGGCCGAGTCGTCCGGGGCGACGTTGCCGGACGAGGCGCCGGTGTACGGCGAGGAGACGCTCTGCACCTGGGCGACCCGGCCCAGCCGGCCCACCGCGTCGTCCACCGCGGTGGTGAAGCCGTCCGAGGTGACCGTGGACCCGGTGGGTGCGACCGCCACGACCTGCGCCGAGGTGCCGGCGAACTGGGGGAAGGTTCGCGCGAGGGAGTCCAGCGCGTTCTGCGACTCGGTACCGGGGAAGCTGTACGTGTTGTTGGTCCCCGCCCCGAGGGTCACGGCCGCGCCGAGCAGCACGGCGAGGACCCCGCCCCAGCCGAGCACCACCCGCCACCGGGCGTGGAACGCCGCGCGGCCCAGCGAGTAGAGGAACGACGACATCCAGCGACCCCTCCCTCGACGGTGTGGGAGGAGGTGCCTGGGCGCGCACCACACCCGCCCCACGGTGCGGGACGCTGTCGACGCTAGCGGCGGGAGCATGTGCGCCAGTGGCACGCCCGTCTCACGGTGCCGGGACCCGGCCTGGTCGCCGCGCCACCCCGACACCGGCCCGCGGCAGCGCCGGCCCTGGTCAGAACGGGCCATCGACGGCCCACCGAGTGTCCACCTAGCATGCTGACGGTGGCGTCGCGCACCAGCCCGGTCGGCCTCGAGCACCCGCGGGTCCTCGTGGGGTCCGACCCGCTGCTCGGCCCGGACACCGTCGTGCCGCTCTTCGACTCCTCTCCGATCGGCGGAGAGCGCACCGCGTCTCGCGCCCCGGTCGAGCCGGTCGGCGATGTGCTCGTCGGCCACGAGGTGCACGGGGCCAGGGGCGTGCTCCGGCCCCGCCGGCGCCGGGACGGTTCCCACGACGCGATCGGGGTCCAGGTCTGCCTCCGTGGCGACTGGCGAGGGCACGTCGGCGACGAGCCCCTGCACACCGACGCCGACCACGTCGCCGTCATCGACCTGGCCGAGCCGCTGGGCGCCGTGACGACTGAGGTCGACTTGTTCTGGGTGCTCGTGCCACGCCACCGGCTCGAGGGGGCGCTGGCTGCCGGACCACCGGTCCGTCACGTGTCCATCCGGTCACGGAGCGGACGTGCACTGCGCGACTCCGCCCTCGCCGTGGGGCGACGGCTCGGCACGCCTGCGCCGGAGGATGCCCGGCGTCTGGCGCGGGGTCTCGTCGACGATCTCCGGTCGGCGCTCACCGCCCCGGCACCCCGGCCGGGCGGTGCGCCCGCAGGGGGCACCGAGCTCGGTACCGCGGTCCGAGAGCACGTCCTGGAGAACCTCGACGACCTCGCCCTCGCCGCCCCGGTGCTGTGCGCCAGGTTCAGCTGCTCGCGCGCCACGCTCTACCGGGTCTTCCAGGACCACGGCGGCGTGGGCCGGTACGTGCGCGAACGGCGGCTGGACCGGTGCCTCGACGAGCTGCTGGACCCCGCCGCGGCCGGCCTCCCCATCGGTGCCACCGCCACCCGGTGGGGCTTCGAGAACCCGAGCCACTTCCACCGGCTCTTCACCGCGAGGTTCGGCGCGTCCCCGTCCGCGGTCAAGGTCGGTCGACCCCTCCGCGCAGACCGTTCCGCCGAGGTCCTCGAGGCCGGTCCGGTCGCCGCGCCACCGCGCCTGCTCACGGGCTAGGCAGGGCGCCCGTGGCCGTGCACCTCCCTTCCCGCCTGCCCCCGCGGGTGCGGCCGCGACCCCCCCGGCGGCCGGCCGGCCCCAGCCACGCCGTCCTGGCCGGAGCCACCGTCCTCGCCCTGGCCTCGGCCTGCTCGTCGGCGCCACCGGCAGCGCCCACTGCCTCGGGTGCCAGCGCCTCGTCGTCCGCCGCGGCGCCCTCCACCACGGCGGATGCCTCGGACCTCGCGCTGTCCCCGTCCTGCCCGGCCCCTCCCGCGAAGGAGGCGAGCGTCGACGTCGACGCCCTGAACCGTGCGCTCTCGGGGTCGATCCACCTGCCCGCGTGGCAGGCGGCCGACATCGGGGCCAGTGCACGGCTGGCTGACGGACGCATCGTCTGGGTGTTCGGGGACACCGTCCGGCCCGACCTCCAGCCGGTGGTCGTGGCCAACTCCGTGCTCGTGTCCTCCGGCCGCTGCGTCTCACAGCTCGTCGACGCCCAGATGGGCCCGGTCATCCCTGACGCGGCGGAGGGCGTCGTGCGGTGGCCGATGTCCGTCGTCGTGGTGCCCGACGCGGGGCACGACGCGGTCGTCGTGCTCTGCTCGCGTATCCGGCGGGGAGACTCGGGGGCCTTCGGGTTCACCTACCTCGGCACCAGCGCGGCGGTGTTCTCGGTAGGGGAGGACGCCGTGCCCAGGCTGGTCCGGGTGGTCGACGTCACCCCGGACTCCACGGACGAGACCCAGGTGAACTGGGGGGCGGCGGCGACGGTCGACGGGTCCACGCTGTACGTGTACGGAACCCGCCTGACCGGGAGGACGGGCGATGTGGGCCGAGAGCTGTACGTGGCCCGGGCGCCGGTCTCGGAGCCGGGGACCCGCAGTGCCTGGCGTTTCTGGGACGGGAGCTCCTGGCAGAAGGAGCGCGACCGGGCCGCCGCGGTGATCCCGAGCGACGGCGGCGTCTCGCAGACGCTGTCGGTCCAGGCGACGGGCGGGCAGTTCGTCGCGGTCTCGAAGCGCAACGGCGACGCCGCGAACTTCGTGTACAAGTGGACGGCGCCCGAGGCGCAGGGACCGTGGACCCCCATCAAGGAGTTCGAGGCTCCGGCGGGGTACGACACCGGGAAGCTGGAGTACGCGCCGTTGGCGCACCCCGAGGTGCGGCTGGACACCGGGGACCTGCTCGTGTCCATCTCGCGCAACACCACCGACCTGCAGCGGCTCGTCAGCGACCCGGAGGTGGGCCGCCCGGAGTTCGTCCAGCTCGCCCGGTGACCCGGCCCTCACCACGGGGGCACAAAACCCCCTCCCGGTCGTGTCCCCGGCCCGGCCCACGTATCGTCGGCCCGTGCGCCGGGCGGCCCTCCTGATCCTCGCCGCGCTCGCCCTCGTGGGTGGGTGCGGTGCGCAGCCGGCTCCCGTGGGCCCCAGCGAGGCGCCGTCGGCGTCCCCCTCGGGGGGCTCGCCCCGGCCGCTGCGAGCCCCCAGCGCCTCCCCCCGGCCCGTACCGAGCTCCAGCGACGAGCTCGTCGTCGGGGTGCCCGCGCCGACGCCCAGCGCGCCCGCGGCGCCCGTCCCCGGTGCACCCGTCCCGGTTCCCACCGGCGGCGACCTGCTGACCACGCTGGTCGGCGACACCCGCAGCGCCATCTACTGGGCACCGCTGTCGAACCCGTCCGCGGTGCGTTCCGAGGGCTCGGTGCCGAGCTGGCAGGCCTGGTCGACGTCGAAGGTGCTCGTCATCGCCGCCTACCTCGACACCGTTGTCGGCGGTGACCCCAGCAGGATCCCGGCCACCGAGCGTGGGTGGATCGCCGCCGCGCTCACCCGCAGCGACGGCGACGCCGTGGTGGCGGTGCGCGACCGCATCCCGGGGAGTCCCGGCGCCGCCATCGGCGCCGTGCTGCGCTCCGTCGGCGACACGACCACCACCGCGCCGGACACCTCGCAGGGGGCCATGTGGTGGAGCCCGCGCGAGCAGGTGCGCTTCATGGCCGCTCTCGCTGCCGGGCGGGTCGTCAGCCCTGCTGCCAGCCGCTACCTGCTCGACCAGATGCAGCCCATCCCTGAGCACCGCTGGGGTCTCGGCCGGATCGGGGCCTCCTCGTTCAAGGGTGGCTGGCTCACGCCGCAGTCGGAGACCCGGCAGATGGGCATCGTGGGGGGCTACGCCGTCGCCATCATCACCGTCGGGGTCGGGCCGGCCGTCGTGCAGACCGACGGCGACTCCGCGCACGTGTGGCAGATGGACCGGCTGGCCGCGCTGCTCGCGCGACGGCTCGGGTGACGGCGACACCCACCGCGCCCGGCGGCGGGTGCGGCGGCCCGTGGCCGCAGGTCACGGCCCGTCAGGGTGGGTGAGGAACCAGGCCCGCGCGACCTTCTGGGGGACGACCATGGTCCAGGCGTCGACGACGAGCTCACGGGCCTCGGTACGGTCGAAGGCCGCGAGCCGGGCATGGACCCAGTTGAACCGCAGGTCCGAGTCCGACGGCATGGTGAACCGGTGCGGGTCGCCCTCGACGAGGGCGGACCGCTCCTCCCTCGGGAACGCGAAGCCCATGACGGCCTCGTCCAGGGAGAACGCGACGTAGACCAGCTGCCCGACACGGAATCGCAACCGCCCGCGGACCCAAGCGGGGTACGAGCGCTCCAGCCCGGAGCCGAGGTCCAGGACGTCGTCGACCGTCGCCACCTGCCGGCCCGTCAGGTCGTGGCCGGCGGTCGCGGCCGGCGGTACGTCGTGGGGCGCGGTGCCCACTCACCCACGCGTGAGGGCCTCCCGCCACGACCGGGCCACCAGCCCTCCGTCGGACGCGCGATCCACCGAGGTGGCGGCAAGCATCGCGTGGGCGATCGCGCGGGTGAGGCAGCCGGCGGTGGCGTCGTGGAGCTCGAGGAGGTCGAGGCCGGCGGCCGGGGGTCGGGCACCGGTCGCGAGCGCGAAGACGGTGTCCCCGTCGAACGGGGTGTGGACCGGTGAGACGGCGCGGGCCATGCCGTCGTGGGCCACCCCGGCGAGCTTCTGGCACCCCGCCTTGGTGAGGGTCGCGTCGGTGGCGACCACGGCCAGCGTCGTCGCCGTGGCGGCCCGCATCGCGTCCGCCTCGTCCGCGCGGGCAGCCCAGTGTGCGGCGACGCGCTCGGGGTCGGGGTCGGCGACGTCGGCGAACTCGTCACCGAGCCCCGACCGCGTACCGAACAGCGTGCCGTCGGGGGAGACGGGTGAGCCGACGGCGTTGACCGCCACCAGGGCGGCGACCGTGGCGCCCGATGACAGCAGCACCGAGGCCGAGCCCAGCCCGCCACGCAGCCCGCCGGCGCGGCACCCGGTGCCCGCGCCCACCGACCCCTGGGCCACCGGACCGTCGGACGCCCCCCGGTACGCGATGACGCCGTCCGCGGCGTCCGGGTGGTGCAGCCAGGCACCGCCTCGACCGAGGTCGAAGAGGATGGCGGCGGGCACGATCGGCACCCGGGCCTGCGGGTTCGGCAGCACCGGCCAGCCGCCCCCGTCCTCGTACACCGCACCGGCCACGCCGTCGGCGGCTCCGAGGCCGAAGGCGCTGCCGCCGGAGAGGACCACGGCGTCCACGGTGTCGACCAGCGCCCGGGGGTCGAGCAGGTCGGTCTCCCGCGTGCCGGGCCCACCCCCTCGGACGTCGACGCCGGCGGTCGTGCCCCGAGGTGGCACGACCACGGTGACCCCCGTGAGCCAGCCCTCCTCGTCCCGGGTGGCGTGGCCCACCCGGAGACCGGGGACGTCGGTCAGGTCGTTGTGGGGTCCCGGACGCATGCCCCCAGCATGGCCCACCGCCGCGGAGTCAGGAGGGCTGCGTCGAGCCAGGGCGCACCTGCATCATGACTCGGCGGGCTCCTCCTGACTCCGCGAGGAGCGGCCGGGAGGTCCGCGGGCTCGCGCCCGCGGGCCTCCCGCCGGTTCGTCAGTGCAGGACGGCCGGCGGGGCGACGTCCTCGGGAGCCTCGTCGTCCAGCAGGTGCGAGACCTCGCGCCGCTTGGGCAGCATGAGCGCCGGGATCAGCGTCAGGGTCACGAGGACCGCGGCGACCCAGAACGTGTGCGCGTACGCCGCTGCGGCGGCGTCGGCGACGGCCTGGGCAAGCGCGGGCAGCGCCTGGGCGGGGTTGCCGCCGTTCTGGGCGATGAACTCACCGACGATCGGCAGCTGCTGGAGCAGCCCGGCCGCGGCGTCCGGTCCCTTGGACTGGACCTCGGTGAGGAACTGCCCGCCCTGGGCGATGATCGGCGTGTCGTTGAACGCGTTGGTGAGGATCACCGAGAACGTCGCGACACCCACCGAGCTCGCCACCTGCTGGGAGATGTTGAGCAGCGTGGTGCCGCGCGCCACCTCGTGGTGCTTGAGGGTCTTCAGGGCGGACGTCATCAGCGGCATCATCGTCGCGCCCATCCCCAGGCCCATGACGAACAGGGTCGGGATGATGAAGCCCCAGTGCGAGGAGTCGGCCTCGATCTGGGTCAGCGTGAACATGCCGGCGGCGATCAGGGCGATGCCGACGGGGACGATCCTGCCGACGGGGAAGCGGTCCACCAGCGCCCCCGCGATCGGCATCGTCAGCATGGCGCCGAGGCCCTGCGCGGCCATGAGCCAGCCCGCCTGGAGGGGGGTCTCGCCCTGCACCTGCTGGAGGAACTGCGGCATGAGCAGCAGGCCCCCGAAGAAGGACGCGGCGAACAGGAACATGGTGACGATCGAGATGGTGAGGTTGCGGTTGCGGAAGAGCCGCAGGTCGAGCAGGGGGTGCTTCGGGTGGAAGCTGTAGATCACGAAGGCGACGATGAGCGCCGCACCCACGATCCCCGGAACGAGCACCTTGGCGTGGCGGATGCCGCCCTCGGCCGGGATCGAGGAGATGCCGTAGAGGAAGAGCGCCAGCCCCGGTGACATGAGGAGCACCCCGATCCAGTCGAGGGTCTCGCTCGGCTCGGGCCGGTCGGAGGGCAGGACGACGAACGCGTAGACGAGCGCGCCGATCCCGATCGGCACGTTGATGAGGAAGATCCAGTGCCAGCTGTAGTTGTCGATCAGCCAGCCGCCGAGGATCGGGCCGAAGATCGGTCCGAGCAGCATCGGGATGCCGAGCACGGCCATGAGCCGGCCCATCCGCGCCGGGCCGGCGGCGCGGGTCATGATCGTCATCCCGAGCGGCATGAGCATCCCGCCGCCGAGGCCCTGCAGCACCCGGAAGGCGATGAGCATCTCGATGCTCGTGGCCGTGGCGCACAGCACCGAGCCCGCGGTGAAGAGCAGGACCGCCGTCATGTAGAGGCGCTTGGTGCCGAACCGGTCGGCCGCCCAGCCGGTGAGGGGGATGACCGTGGCCAGGGCGAGGGTGTATGCCGTGACCGTCCACGCCACCGTCGAGTAGGGGAGCGGGACACCGTCGGTGCCGAACTCCGTCTGGAAGGTGCGCAGCGCGACGTTGACGACGGTGATGTCGAGGATCGACATGATCGCGCCGAGGACGACCACGCCCGCGACCTTGAGGACCGCGGCATCGATCTTGTCGGGGTACTGGGGCGCGGCCGCGGGGGCTGGGGTGGTTGACACGACTTCTCCATGTCAGTGGTCGGGACGATGACCCGCGCCCGGTGCGGCGCGGAGGGTGGCAACGCTGCCGATGGGTTGAGTGTGACCCACCCCACTGACAAGGCCGAACCGAATTTCGGCCGCCGGCATTCCGCGACATCGACCGGGGCCGGCCGCCCGGTGAGCTGGGGGGCGTCCGCGAGGGAGCGGGGGTGGTGCGTCGGTAGGCTGCGCGGGTGACCGAGATCGAGATCGGCCGTGGAAAGCGCGGTCGCCGCGCCTACTCCTTCGACGACATCGCGATCGTGCCCTCGCGGCGCACGCGCGACCCCGAGGAGGTGTCTACCGGCTGGCAGATCGACGCCTACCACTTCGACATCCCCGTGATCGCCGCACCGATGGACTCCGTGGTCTCGCCCCAGTCGGCCATCGCACTGGGAAACCTCGGTGGGCTGCCGGTGCTCGACCTCGAGGGGCTCTGGACCCGCTACGAGGACCCCACCGCGCTGCTCGCGGAGATCGCGACCCTCGACCCGGCCCTGGCCACCCAGCGGATGCAGGAGATCTACCGCGAGGAGATCCAGCCCGAGCTCGTCACCGAGCGGCTCCGCGAGATCCGGGCATCTGGCATCACGGTCGCCGGGGCCCTCACCCCGCAGCGCACCCAGCAGCTGTGGAAGACGGTGGTCGACGCCGGCGTCGACCTCTTCGTCATCCGCGGCACCACGGTCAGCGCCGAGCACGTCTCCGGCCGGGCCGAGCCGCTCAACCTCAAACGGTTCATCTACGAGCTCGACGTGCCGGTCATCGTCGGCGGCGCCGCGTCGTACTCGGCCGCGCTGCACCTCATGCGCACCGGCGCCGCAGGGGTGCTCGTCGGCTTCGGCGGCGGGGCCGCGCACACGACCCGCCGCACGCTCGGCATCCACGCCCCGATGGCCAGCGCCATCGCCGACGTCGCCGCCGCCCGCCGCGACTACCTCGACGAGTCCGGCGGCCGGTACGTGCACGTCATCGCCGACGGCGGGGTGGGCACGAGCGGCGACGTGGTCAAGGCCGTGGCGGTCGGCGCCGACGCGGTGATGCTCGGAGCGGCGCTGGCGCGCTCCACGGAGGCACCGGGCCGGGGGTTCCACTGGGGCCCGGAAGCGCACCACCCCGAGCTGCCGCGTGGTGAGCGGGTCGAGGTCGGGGCGGTGGCCCCGCTCCAGGAGGTGCTCTTCGGCCCGAGCAGGGTGGCCGACGGCACGACGAACCTCGTCGGTGCGCTGCGCCGGGCGATGGCGACGTCGGGCTACCTCGACCTCAAGGAGTTCCAGCGGGTCGAGGTCGTCATCGCGCCGTACGAGCGCAGCTGACGGCTCGCCCGGGAGCCAGGTTCGCCTCGGAAACCCAGGGATCGCGCCGGAACGGTTGTGGCGCCATCCCGAGGTTTCTCGCCCCGGGCGGGAAGGTCGGGGCGGCGCGGGAGGCCGGCGATCGTTACCCTGCGGCAATGGGCTTCACCGTCGTCGACCCCGAGACCGACCCGCGTGCCACGTACGCGCTCGAGCCGACGGTGGTCGCCGGGCTCACCGCCCGGGTGGTCGCCTCGGGGGACGGGGGCAGCGTCACGACGAGCACGCCGCTGACCGGCGCCCCGCTCGCGGCTCTCCCGGTCTCGACGGCCGCCGACGTCACGGAAGCCGTCGCCCGGGCCCGGGCCGCTCAGCGACGGTGGGCCGGCGTCCCCGTCGCCGAGCGGGCCGCGGTCGCGCTGCGGCTCCACGACCTCGTCCTCGACCGCCGCACTGGCCTGCTCGACCTGGTTCAGCTCGAGTCGGGCAAGTCGCGTCGACACGCCTTCGAGGAGGTCGCGGACATCGCCCTGGTCTCGCGGCACTACGGCCGCCGTGGGGCCCGCTACCTGCGCGACGAGCGGCACCACGGCCTGTTCCCGGTGCTCACCCGGAGCACCGAGCACCACCGCCCACGCGGTGTCGTCGGGGTCCTGACGCCTTGGAACTACCCCCTCACCCTCCCGGTCACGGACTCCCTCCCGGCGCTCGTCGCCGGCAAC
Organism: uncultured Actinomycetota bacterium; assembly: GCA_963726295.1. Lineage (GTDB taxonomy): Bacteria > Actinomycetota > Actinomycetes > Actinomycetales > Dermatophilaceae > DASSQJ01. Next base: position 454,888 of record CAVSBW010000002.1, on the reverse strand, counting down.
GCCGTGGTGCTGCGGCCCGACCCGCAGGGGTCGCTCACCGCCCTCGCGGCGGTGGACCTCATGGTCGAGGCCGGTGTCCCCGAGGACCTCGTGCAGGTGGTGCTCGGCCCCGGTGACCCCACCGGCGCCGCCGTCGTGGAGCAGACCGACTACGTCTGCTTCACCGGGTCCACTCCCACCGGCCGTCGCGTCGCCGAGGTCGCCGGGCGGCGGCTCGTCGGGGCCAGCCTGGAGCTGGGGGGGAAGAACACCCTCTACGTCGCCGACGACGCCGACCTGGGCCGCGCCGTCCAGGGGGCGGTCAGCACCTGCTTCGCCGGCGCCGGTCAGCTGTGCGTCAGCACGGAGCGCGTGGTCGTGCACGAGGCGGTCTACGACGAGTTCGTCGGCAGGTTCCTCGAGGCGGTCCGCGGGCTCCGGCTCGGCACCGGGCTGGACTGGACCGCCGATGTCGGCAGCCTCGTCGGGCCCGCGCAGCTGGAGCGGGTCCGCGAGCACGTGGAGGACGCCCGGGCGATGGGTGCACGCGTGCTCGTCGGGGGCCGGCACCGGCCCGACATCGGCCCCTACGCCTACGAGCCCACCGTCCTCGACCGGGTCACGGCGGCGATGGCGTGCCGCGACGAGGAGACCTTCGGTCCGGTCGTCGCGCTCTACCGGGTGCGGGACGACGACGCAGCGGTCCAGCTCGCCAACGACACCGAGTACGGGCTGAACGCGTCGGTGTGGACCCGCGACGTCCGGCGTGGGAGGGCCATCGCGGCCCGGATCGACGCCGGCACCGTGAACGTCAACGAGGGGTACGGCGCCGCCTGGGGCAGCACCGGGTCGCCGATGGGAGGCGTCAAGGCATCGGGGCTCGGCCGCCGCCACGGACGCGAGGGCATCCTCAAGTACACGGAGAGCCAGAACGTCGCCGTGCAGTCGCTGGTCAACGTCGCCGACATCCCGGGCCTGCACGGCGAGCGCTACGCCACCGCCCTCACCGGCGCGCTGCGGGCGATGAAGGCAATGCGCCGCCCGTGATCCCGCCCCCCAGCCGCACGGCGGAGCGCGCGGCACCGGCGGCACCGACCGCGCCGGACGTCGACGTCGTCGTCATCGGCTCCGGTTTCGGAGGCTCGGTCGCTGCCCTGCGGGCGGCCGAGAAGGGGTACTCGGTGCTCGTGCTCGAGGCGGGCCGGCGGTTCGAGGACGAGGACTTCGCCGAGACCTCCTGGGACCTGCGCCGCTACCTCTGGGCGCCCACCCTCGGGTGCTACGGCGTGCAGCGCATCCACCGGCTCCCTCACGTCGTCGTGCTCGCCGGCGCGGGCGTGGGCGGGGGCTCGCTCAACTACGCCAACACCCTCTACCGCCCGCCGCGGGCGTTCTACCAGGACCCGCAGTGGCGCGACATCACGGACTGGGAGTCCGAGCTGGCGCCCCACTACGACACGGCGAGCCGGATGCTCGGTGTCGTCGAGAACCCGTGCGACGGACCGGTGGAGGCGATGATGCGGGCCGCGGCTGAGGACATCGGGGTCGGCGAGACCTACCGCCGGACGCCGGTGGGCGTGCACTTCGGGAGGCCGGGGGAGACCGTCGACGACCCGTACTTCGGCGGGGCCGGCCCGCGTCGCACCGGGTGCACACAGTGCGGCAACTGCATGGTGGGGTGCCGGGTAGGGGCGAAGAACACGCTGGTCAAGAACTACCTGGCCCTGGCCGAGGGCCTGGGGGTGAACGTGCGCCCCATGCGGACCGTGGTGCGGCTCGGGACCGTCCCCGGCACGGGCGGCGCGTCCGCGGTGCACCGGGTTCTCCACGAGCGCACCGGCCCGCGCCCCGGTCGCGACCGGCAGGTCGTCACCGCCCGGCAGGTCGTCGTGGCCGCCGGCACGTGGGGCACGCAGACCCTGATGCACGCCATGCGCGCCGAGGGCGAGCTGCCGGGGCTCTCGGACCGCCTGGGTGTGCTCTCGCGCACCAACTCCGAGGCCCTGCTCGGGGCGATGACCGACCGGGTTCCGGACGGCGTGGACCTGACCCGCGGCGTCGCCATCACCTCCTCGTTCCACCCCGATGCCGAGACGCACGTCGAGAACTGCCGCTTCGGACCCGGGTCGAACGCGATGGGGCTGCTCGCGACGGTGGCCGTGCCCGGCGGTACCGGTCGCCCGCGCTGGGTCGAGATGCTCCGGTCGGTGCTGCGCGACCCGCGCCCCCTGCTGCGCACGCTGCCGCTGGTCCGGCACTGGAGCGAGCGGACCGTCATCGGGCTGGTCATGCAGACGCGCGACAACAGCCTCCGTGTGTCCGGTCGACGGGGACGGAGCGGGCGCCCCGGGCTGACCTCACGGCAGGGGCACGGCGAGCCGAACCCGACGTGGCTGCCCGAGGGGCAGCGCGCCATGGAGGCCCTGGCCGCCCGGCTCCAGGAGGCCACGGGGCGGTACGCCGTGGCGGGCGGGTCGTGGTCCGAGGTCTTCGACGTGCCCCTGACGGCCCACTTCCTCGGGGGCGTGGTGATCGGGGCGTCACCGCAGGACGGCGTGGTCGATCCCTACCAGCGGGTGTGGGGCCACCCGGGCATCTCGGTGCTCGACGGGTCGGCGGTCTCAGCGAACCTCGGCGTCAACCCGTCGCTGACCATCACCGCGCAGGCGGAACGGGCGATGTCCCTGTGGCCCAACCGCGGTGAGCCGGAACGGCGTCCGGACCAGGACTCGCTGCTCCGGGGGCGCGGCTACCTGCGGGTGCAACCGGTGCCGGCCCGGCGTCCGGCGGTGCCGTCGCTGTCGTCCGTCGCGGGGTGAGCGAGGCGGCAGCCCCGGCGCCTCGCTCAGCGGCGCAGCATCTCGACGACGTCGGAGACGGCGGGGTTCGTGTGGGCCACGCCCCCCGCGAGCACCGTCGGCACGGTCTCGTCGCCGTCGTTGACGCTTCGGACGTAGGCGGCAGCCTCCGGGTCTCTCCAGATGTCGACCCACGTGACCAGGTCGCGCCCGTCCGGCCCGAGCCCGTGGCGGAGGCGCTCGCACCACGGACACCCGGGCCGCCAGTAGACGACGACCCCCCGCTCGTCCGCAGGACGGCCGTCGACCTCGCGTTGGCTGGCGCCACCCGGGGCCCGCCACGGCGACATCCACCAGGCCAGGACGCCGAGGGCCAGCAGGGTGACGGCTGCGGTCGGCCCGTGGCCCCGGGCGGCCTCCCACCCGGCCAGCACCACGGCGAGGACGCCGATGACCAGCCACATCCGTCGCTCCACGGTCCTCACCTTTCCTGTGCGTCCACCCGAGGCTACGGCCAGCCCCGCCGCCGTGGGTGGGCGGTGGGACCATGCCGGGATGGACGAGGGACCGCGCCCGACCACCGCTGGGAGTTCTCGGCGACCCCGTGGCGCTGGAAGGACGGGGCTGCGTGGCACTTCGTCACGGTGCCGCAGGACGTCAGCGACGAGGTCGACGCCGAGGTCGGTGACGCCACGGGCGTCGCCCTCCGCCTCGCCGGCCGGTGAGTCGCCCGCGTCATCCCTCGTCGCGCCACGAGCGCCAGAGCGCCGCGTAGGAGCCGTCGGCCGCGATCAGGTCGTCGTGCGGTCCGAGCTCGCGGACGCGGCCGTCCTCCACCACCGCCACGCGGTCCGCGTCGTGGGCCGTGTGCAGCCGGTGCGCGATGGCCACGACCGTCCGACCGGTCAGCACCGCGCCGAGGGAGCGCTCGAGGTGCCGGGCCGCCCTCGGGTCGAGCAGCGACGTGGCCTCGTCGAGGACGAGCGTGTGCGGGTCGGCCAGCACGAGCCGGGCCAGCGCCACCTGCTGCGCCTGGGCTTCGGTGAGCGGGTGCCCACCCGACCCGACGGCGGTCTCGAGCCCCTGCGGCAGCCGCTCCGCCCAGTCGAGGGCGTCGACGGCCTTCAGGGCGTCGCGCAGCGCGTCGTCACCGGCATCCGGTCGGGGGAGCCGGAGGTTGTCGGCGAGCGTCCCGACGAACACATGGTGCTCCTGGGTCACGAGGGCCACCTGACCGCGGAGCTCGTCGAGCTCGAGGTCGACCAGGGGTACGCCGCCGACCGTGATCCGTCCGGTGCGCGGCCCGTCGACCCCGGCCATCAGCCGCCCGAGGGTCGACTTCCCGGCTCCGGACGGCCCGACGACGGCCAGCCGCTCGCCGGGTTCGAGGTCGAGCGAGACGCCGTGGAGGACGTCCTGCCCGGCACGGTAGGCGTAGCGCACTCCCTCCACGCTGATCCGGTCGTCGTCGGGCTCGGCGGCGGTGGCGACGCGGTCGGGGGGCACCTCGCCGACCCCGAGGATGCGCGACATCGACGTCGCCGCGAACTGGATCTCGTCGAGCATCCCGACCAGCTCGCCGAGCGGGTCGAGCAGCCGCTGCACGTAGAGCACCACGGCGGTGGCGGTCGCGACGGTGAGGACGCCCTGCCAGGCCAGCCAGCCGCCCCAGACCAGGGCGCCCGCGATGGGTGCGAAGAAGCCCACCTCGAGCCAGGGGAACCAGCGCAGCCGCAGGCCCACGGTGTAGCGCTCGGCGTCGTGGCTCTCGCGCAGTGCCTCCGCGAACCGGTCGCCCCGCTCTCCCTGCAGGCCCAGCGCGTCGACGGTCGAGGCACCCTCGACCGTCTCGGCCGCGACTCCGTTGAGGCGCGCGTAGGTCGCGTGCTCCCAGAGGTAGCCGGGCCCGGCCTTGCGCAGGTACCGCCGGGTCGGGAGGAACCAGATGAGCGGGGTGAGCAGCAGCGGCAGCGCGGCCAGCGGCGACGCGAGCACGGTGGCGACACCGGTGACGAGCACGGTGGTGCACGAGACGACGACCGTGGGGATGCCGAAGCGGATGACGTAGCTGATGGCGTCGATGTCGTTGGTGGTCCGGGCGAGGAGGTCGCCGGTGCCGGCCCGCTCGACCGTGGGGAGCGGAAGGCGCACCGCGGACGCGACGAAGTCCTCGCGAAGCCGCGCGAAGACCTGCTCGGAGAGGATGAACGAGCCGCGTCGCGCGACCCAGGTGGTCACCGTCTCGGCCACCAGGGCGGCGGCGAGCAGCCCCACGAGGACGTCGATGTCGGAGATGACGGCCGTGCCGGTCGTGACGGTGCCGACCACCTGGCCGATGACCCACGGCCCGGCCAGCCCGACGACCGCCGCGAGGAGGTGCCAGAGGAGGACCCACGCCAGGGCCCGCCGGTGCTCGCGCAGCAGCACGCCGACGTGCGCGCGGACGACCCTGCCCGGCGCGATCGGAAGGGTGCGTCGGGCGTGGTCGAGGCGCTCGGTGAACGGGGACATCTACTCCTCCTCCCCTCGGACGACGACCCAGCGGTAGGTGGGGTGGGACCGCGAGAGCTCACGGTGGGTTCCGGTGGCGACGACGCGGCCGTCCTCGACGAGGTGGACGACGTCGGCGTGGTCGAGCAGCAGCGGGCTCACCGTGACGACGACGGTGGTCCGCCCGCGCCGGTGCGCGGCGAGGCGCTCGGCGATGCGGGCCTCCGTGTGGGCGTCGACGGCGCTCGTGGGCTCGACGAGGACGAGGACCTCGGGGTCGCGCAGGAGCGACCTGGCGAGGGCCAGGCGCTGCCGCTGGCCGCCCGAGAGCGACCGGCCGCGCTCCTCGAGCTCGCCGTCGAGCCCGCCGTCCACTGCCGAGACCGCATCGGCGGCGTCGGCCACGGCCAGGGCCGCCGTGCGTGCCCCGTCGTCCGTACCGCCCAGCTCGCGCCGGACCGGGCCGCTGAACAGGCGCGGGTCGGCCGGGGAGACGAGCACGCGCTCGCGAACGGTGGTGACCGGCAGGTCGTCGAGGACGACGTCGCCCCACGTGACTCCGTGGCGCCCGGGCAGCGTGCGCCCGAGCCGGGCCGCCACGGCTGCCGTCTCCTCGGGCCGGACGCTGACCAGCGCCGTGAGCAGGCCGGGCTCGACCACGACGCCGGACGGCGGGTCGAGCAGTCTCCCGGTGGGAGCGGTGGCCGCCGGTCGGTCCGCCTCGTGGCGGCCGCCGGGGTGGTCGGGCTCGGTGGCGAGGATGCGGGCGATCCGCCGTGACGCGACCCGCGTGGTGATGAGCTTGTCCGCCATCTCGACGGCGGTCTGCAGCGGGATGGTGAGGAACGCCGTGTACCCGTAGTACGCCACGAGCTGACCGGGACTGATCTCACCGGCCACCGCGAGGTGGGCGCCGACCCCGGTGACGACGAGGACGAAGATGCCGGGCAGGAGGACCTGCGCGGAGTCGAGGGTCGCCTGGCTCCCGGCGACGCGCCATCCGGCGAGCTTGACCGTCTGCGACTGGGCCCGGTAGCGGGTGAGGAACGAGTCCTCACCACCGATGCCGCGCAGCACCCGCAGGCCGGCGACGGTGTCGGCGCCGAGCGCGGTGAGGCGTCCCGCCTCCTCGCGCTGGACGCTCTGGCGGCGCTGGAGCGGCTTCATGACGAAGGCGAGCGACGCGACGAGCAGGGGCCCGCCGACGAGCATGATGAGTCCGAGGAGCAGCGAGCCGCGCAGCAGGATGAACGCGACGACCACGAACGAGACGACGGCACCCATGAACCGGGCGAAGACGTCGAAGGAGTGCCCCATCCGGCCGAAGTCGCTGGTGAAGCTGGCGAGGACCTCCCCGGCCGGCATCGTGCGGGTCAGGGCCGGCCCGGTGCGACGGACGGCCCGGTCGGCGACGGCCCCGGCACGGAATGCCGCGACCAGCCAGTTCTTGACGGCGAACCAGTGCCGCCCGTTGCCCACGGCGGCCGAGACGAGGCCGAGGCCCATGACCGCCAGCGACCACAGGACGAGAGCGCGGGCGTCGTGCTCGACGATGCCCGCGTCGACCGCCTGCCCGACCGCTGCGGGCACGAGCGCGACCGAGAGCATCCACGGGATCCCGAAGCTCGCCCCCGCCACGAGGGTGCGCCACTGACGGCGCGCGAGCCACACGAGCAGGCGGTCCGCGTCCGCCGGCGGTTCGTCGTGGGGTCGCACGCCGTACGGCCACGGTGGTCTCGTCGGCATGACCCCTCAACGCTAGGCGTCCACGGGCCCACGCGGCGAACGGATTTCGGGTGGGTGGAGCCCGTCGTCGCGAGGCGGTGAGGGCCCGGGGCGACAGGGGTCCCACACGTTGATCGTGCCGGAGGTGAGGACGCGGAAGACCGTGCCGCAGCGTTCGTGCAGCGCCCGGGCCGCTCCGGGGCCGATCTCGTCATCCAGGACGCGGCAGGGTGCGGCGGGGCGGACCACCTCGAGGAGAACCGCGCCGACCCTCATGCGCTCTCCCGGACGCCGGGGGAGGGGGCCTCGGCTGACGGTGACGTTCCGCCGCGTGCCGTCGTGGGGTACCGGCGCCCCCAGCCGCTCGGCGGCCCCGGCCAGCTCGTCAGCGGCCTGCACGGTGACGTGGCGGTGTCGGCTGCCGTGGTAGCGGTCGCCGACGAGCCCGGCGCCGGCCTCCGCCTCGACCCGCGCCACCTCCCGCATCGGCAGGCGCCTGCCCTTGGCGACGTGCAGCGCCACGACCTGGTACGGCTCCGGTTCGGTGTGCACGTGCCCATGGTCGCGTGCGGCGGATGCCGTCGGCGCGCCGGGTGGGAGCCCGCCCGCGCGTACCCTCGGCCTGAGGAGGACCGATGGCCGGTGTCGACGAGCTCATGAGGGCGCGTGCGGAGTTCGAGCGTGGCGAGTGGGCCAGCGCGCTCGACCGCTGGCGCGGCGTCGACCCCGAGAGCCTGCGCGGGGACGACCTGACGTCGGCGGCCGAGGCCGCGAACCTGCTCGGCCGGATGAGGGAGAGCGTCGACCTGTACCGCCGCGCCCACGAGCGGCTCCTGGCCGCCGGCGACGTCGAGGGAGCCGTGCGGTGCGCCTTCCACCTGTCGATGATCGCCGGCACCACGGGTGACCTGTCGGCCGCGGCCGGCTGGGTGAGCCGCGCCGAGCGGCTGGTGCCAGCCCTGCCGCAGGGGTCGCTCGCGGTGGGGTACGTCGCCTTCGCGCGCATGTTCGGCCACCTGCGCACGGGCCGGTTCGAGGAGGCGGCGGCGTGTGCGCTCGAGGCCACCGAGTGCGGGCGGGCGCATGCGGATCGCGGCCTGCTCGCGATGGGCCTGGGTGCGCAGGGGCGGCTCTCGATCTACGGCGGGCGGGTACGCGCCGGCCTCTCGCTGCTCGACGAGTCGATGGTGGAGGCGAGCACGCCGGCTCTGGCTCCGGTGACCGTCGGCCACGTCTACTGCACGGCCATCGAAGGGGGTCAGGAGGTCTCCGACATCGGCCGGGTGACGGAGTGGACCGCCGTGCTCCACGAGTGGTGCGAGCGCCATCCCGACCTCGTCGTCTTCACGGGTCAGTGTTCGCTGCACCGTGGGCAGATCCTCCGCGCGCGAGGCGCGTGGTCGGAAGCGCTGGGCGAGCTGGACGCGGCGATCGAGCGGTACGAGCGTGCCGGGTACGTCGACGCCGTGGGGCAGGCCGCGTACGAGCGCGGCGAGCTGCTGCGCCTGCGTGGCGACCTCGACGGCGCGGACCGGTCCTTCCGGCTCTGCGCCGAGCGCGGATTCGACCCCCAACCCGCCATGGCCGAGCTCTGGCTCGACCGCGGCGAGGTCGCGGCGGCCACGTCCGCGGTCCGTCGCGTCCTCGCGGAGACCGTCGGTGACGTGGCCCGCAGCCGCATCCTGCCGGGCGCCGTGCGGGTGCTGGTCGCGGCCGACGACGTCGAGGGCGCTCGGCGGGCGGCCGACGAGCTCGAGGTGCTCTCGGCCGGCTTCGGCGGCGATGCAATGCTCGCGGAGGCCGCCCTCGCCGCGGGCGCGGCCCTCCGCGCCGCGGGCGACCCCCTCGGGGCCCTGCCCTACCTGCGCAAGGCCCGCCGCCTCGCTGCGCGTGCGGACCTGCCCTACGTGGCGGCTCGGGCAGGGGTGGCGGCCGGCCTGGCGCTGCGGGAGGCCGGCGACGAGGAGTCAGCCCGGCACGAGCTCGCCACCGGGCACGACGCACTGGAAGCCATCGGGGCCACCGCCGACCTGCGCTCGCTCGACGCGCCTCCGCCCGGTGCGGAGCTGCCGGCCGGCCTCACCGCGCGGGAGGTCGAGGTGCTGCGCCTCGTCGCGGCCGGCCTGGGGAACGCCGCGGTCGCCGCCCGGCTCGTGCTCAGCGAGCGCACCGTGGCCAGGCACCTGAGCAACATCTTCACCAAGCTCGGTGTCGGCAGCCGCACGGCGGCGGCCGCCTTCGCCTTCGAGCACGACCTCGTCGAGCGCTGATCCCACCCACCGGCCCCCGCCTGCTCCCGGCCCCGGCCCCCGCCGCCCCGGCCTCGGACTGCCCCCGCCTCTGCCCTCCCGATCGGGCCGGCTGGCCCCTGGTCGTGGGACGGTCCGTGAAGCCCGGGCTCCGTGGACGACGGCGCACGCAGCCCGGGCCTCACGCATCGCCCCGGGCGCCCTGCGTCGGGCGCCCGGGCGGCGGTCAGGCGACCTGACGGGCAGCGGACTCGAGAAGGCTCCGGTGACGCACGAGGTGGTCCACGACGAACCGCGCGTCCCGGCCGACCCCCGGCAGCACCATCGAGGAGAAGGACCACTGGAAGGCCAGCCCGCAGAAGTAGAGCCCCGGCGCGTCGGCGGCCACTCCCCGGTACTCGCGCGGCCAGCCGTCCTCACCGGTAACCGGGAGGTCGAGCCAGCCGAGGCTCTGCCGGTAGCCCGTGGCCCAGAGCACGTTCGCGACGTCGAGCACCGTGCCGTCGGCCAGCGTCGGCCGGCCGTCCGTCACCGACTCGACGCGCTGCAGGTGCCGCACGACGCCCCGCTCGGCCAGGTGCTCGCGCTTGACCCGGAGCATCGGCGCACCGCCGTGGCCGCGGACCTCCCGCATCACCCGGCGCCCGATCGGCGTCCGGCGGGTCAGGACGTGGTTCCAGGCGAAGAGCACCACGGGGAAGGCCCGCGGCGCGGACGACCCCTTCCAGCGCAGCGGCAGCTGCCCGCAGTCACGCCCGGCGAGGTGGGCCTCCCGACCCTCGGCGAGCTCGAGCGCGATGTCGCACCCCGAGTGCGACGCGCCCACGACGAGCACCGGCCCCTCCTGGAGCTGCCCGGGGCGTCGGTACTCGCTCGAGTGCAGCTGGAGGATGCCCGGATCGAGGTCGTCGGCGAGGTCCGGGACGGCGGGAGCACGGCCGTGGCCGCCGGAGGCGACGACCACGTTCCGGCACCGGTAGGCACCGCGGCTCGTGACGACATCGAAGCCGTCGCTGCCGTCGGCCGCCCGCCCGACGTGGTCGACCGTGGTCTCGGTGCGCACCGGGAGTCGGAAGTGCGCCGCGTAGTCGGAGAGGTAGTCGGCGAGCTCGTCCTTGGTCGGGCAGTTGTCCGGGTCGCCCGGGAAGGGCATCCCCGGCAGCGACACGTACCGGCCGGGGTTGTACAGGCGCAGTGAGTCGTAGTGGTGGCGCCAGCCGTCCCCGACCCGGGTGGCGCGGTCGAGGACGACGCAGTCGCGGCCGTGCTCGTGCAGCTCTCGGGCGACGACGAGACCGGCCTGGCCGGCCCCGACGACGACGGTGTCGACGTGAGTGACGGTGTCCATGGGAGTCCTCCTCGGTAGGTGGTCCCTCCACGCTAGGAACGGCACGGGCGCCCCTCATCGGCCGGGAAACCCATTCGCGCCAGCACCGGGTGGCGTGAGATGACCACGTCCCTCCCGGAGTGCCCGGTGCCGTCGAGGCGCCGGCACGTACCCTCGAACCGTGCTGCGGACCGCCCTCCAGCCGAGGTTCCTCGCCCTGCTCGGGCTGGTCCTCGTCGTGGGAGCGGTCTTCGTCCAGCTCGGGCGCTGGCAGCTCGGCGTCGCCCAGGGCAGGGCGGCGCAGGAGGCGGTCGCCGAGGCCCGGGCGCAGCAGCCGGCCGACCTCACCACGGTCCTCGCCCCGCACTCCGACTTCCCGGGCTCGCTGTCCTCCCGGCCGGTCACGGCCATCGGGCACTACGCCCGCGGCGGCCAGCTCCTCGTCCCCGGCCGCCGCCTCGACGGGAGAGACGGGTCGTGGGTGGTCACCCCGTTCGTGGTCGACGCGAACGAGGCCACCATCGCCGTCCTACGGGGCTTCGTCACCGAGCCGGCCGATGCGGGCTCGCCGCCGGAGGGCAGGCTCACCGTCGCGGGGGGACTTGCGCCGCCGGAGTCGCCCGCCGACACCCCGGTCGGACCGGGCCAGATCGGGTCGGTCGACACCTCGGTGCTCGTCAACACCTGGCCCGGGGACCTCTACAACGCCTTCCTCTTCCTCGAGTCCGAGGACCCCGCGACCGGCCCGCAGCTCACCAAGGTGCCGACACCGGTCGGGACGACCGGCATCCAGTGGCGCAACGCGCTGTACGCCGTGCAGTGGTGGGTGTTCGCCGCCTTCGCCCTGTGGCTGTGGTGGCGCATGGTGCGCGAGGAGCACATCCGTCAGGGCGACGTGGAGCCGGAGGAGCCCGCGGGTGACAATGGGGTGCGTGAGCACTTCTGAGGCCCGTCCCACCGAGCCCTCCGGACCCACCGGCCCCATCGCCGAGGCCGACGTGGAGACGGTCCAGCGCCGCTTGGCCTTCTTCAAGGTCATGGCCTTCGTCGTGGGCGTGGGGCTGCTGCTCCTCGTCGTCGAGATGGTGCTCTCGTACGGGTTCGACATGAAGGGCGACGCCAACCCGCTGTCCTGGTGGCCCCAGCCGCACGGTTTCATCTACATGCTCTACCTCGTCGCCACCGCCCTCCTCGGGTTCAAGGTGGGGTGGTCGCTGACCAAGATGGTGCTCGTCATGCTCGCGGGGTGCGTGCCGTTCCTCTCCTTCTGGGTCGAGCACCGGGTCGCCCGGGAGGTCGAGGCGGGAATGGCGGCCGCTCGCCAGTAGCCTGAGGCCGTGAGCGACGCCCCCGCGCAGGACGCCCCCCACCACGACGACCCCGACCACGCCCTGGTCGAGGGGGGAGAACCTGTCCGCCTCGCCGACCAGCCCGTGCTCGTCGTCGACTTCGGGGCGCAGTACGCCCAGCTGATCGCCCGGCGGGTCCGCGAGTCGAACTGCTTCAGCGAGGTCGTCCCGCACTCGATGCCGGTGGCCGAGATGCTGGCCAAGGACCCGGCGGCGATCATCCTCTCCGGTGGCCCCTCGTCCGTGTACGAGGAGGGTGCGCCGCGCCTCGACCCGGCGGTCCTCGAGGCCGGGGTGCCGGTGTTCGGCATGTGCTACGGCTTCCAGGCGATGGCCCTCGCCCTCGGAGGCACGGTCGAGAAGACCGGCCTCTCCGAGTTCGGCGCGACCCCGGCGAGCATCCTGGACACCGAGTCGACGCTCTTCAAGGGCCAGCCCGACCACCAGTCGGTGTGGATGAGCCACGGTGACTCGGTCTCGGCGGCGCCGGCCGGGACGACCGTCACGGCGACGACGTCCGGTGCGCCGGTCGCGGGGTTCGAGGACGACCAGCGCCGCCTCTACGGCGTGCAGTGGCACCCCGAGGTCCTGCACTCGACCTTCGGGCAGCAGGTTCTCGAGAACTTCCTCCTCCGTGGCGCCGGCCTCGACGGGGACTGGACCGCGGCGAACGTCGTCGACGAGCTGGTGTCGACGGTGCGTCACCAGATCGGCGACGCACGGGTCATCTGCGGCCTGTCCGGCGGGGTGGACTCCTCGGTGGCGGCAGCGCTCGTCCAGCGCGCCGTCGGCGACCAGCTGACCTGCGTCTTCGTCGACCACGGGCTGCTGCGCTCCGGGGAGGCCGAGCAGGTCGAGAAGGACTTCGTCGCGGCCACCGGCGTCGACCTGGTCGTCGTCGACGGCAAGGAGCGCTTCCTCGAGGCGCTCGCCGGCGTCTCCGACCCCGAGGAGAAGCGCAAGATCATCGGCCGCGAGTTCATCCGGGTGTTCGAGCAGGCCGCCCGCGACGTCGTCGGCTCGCACACCGGCGCGGGCGACCACCCGGTCGAGTTCCTCGTGCAGGGCACGCTTTACCCCGACGTCGTCGAGTCCGGGGGCGGCAGCGGCACGGCCAACATCAAGAGCCACCACAACGTCGGCGGCCTGCCCGACGACCTCCAGTTCACCCTCGTCGAGCCGCTGCGGCTGCTCTTCAAGGACGAGGTGCGCCAGGTCGGGCTCGAGCTCGGCGTGCCCGAGGCCATCGTCTGGCGGCAGCCGTTCCCGGGTCCCGGCCTGGGTATCCGCATCGTCGGCGAGGTCACCGGTGAGCGGCTCGACGTGCTGCGGGCCGCCGATGCCATCGCCCGCGAGGAGCTCACCGAGGCCGGGCTCGACCGCGAGATCTGGCAGTGCCCGGTGGTACTGCTCGGCGACGTTCGCTCGGTGGGCGTCCAGGGCGACGGGCGCACCTACGGGCACCCGATCGTGCTGCGGCCGGTGTCGTCCGAGGACGCCATGACGGCCGACTGGACCCGGGTGCCCTTCGAGGTGCTGGCGAAGATCTCGACCCGGGTCACCAACGAGGTCCGTGAGGTCAACCGGGTCGTCCTCGACATCACGAGCAAACCGCCCGGCACCATCGAGTGGGAGTGACCCGGGGCGGCACTTTCCCTCCGGATGCCGCAAGTTTCACCGGCTGACGGGAAGCGATCGCGTCCTTCGGTGAAGGTTCGCGTCGTTCGGATTCCGGCGGCGATCACTGTCGCCCCGGTGTGTCACGTTCGTCACAGGAGTTCACTCCCGTACCGTCGGAGGGTCCGGTGCGAGGGCACCGGACGCCATGCGTCCCCGGGAGGCAGGGGTGCCCCGACCGGTCGAGGGAGACGGGCGGTACGTCCCCGCCCTCGATGGCCTGCGCGCGCTGGCTGTCGCCCTCGTCGTCGGCTACCACCTCGGTGTCCCCGGGATGGGGGGCGGCCTGCTCGGTGTCGGTGTGTTCTTCACGCTGAGCGGCTTCCTCATCACCGGGGTGCTGCTCTCGACGTGGCACACCACCGGCCGGTACTCGCTGCGCCGCTTCTACCTGCAGCGCGCCCGGCGGCTGCTGCCCGCGGTGGTCGTGGTCCTCGTCGTCGTCCTCCTCACCGTCCTTCTCGTCGACCCCGCAGCACTCGCCACCGTCGGGGCCCAGGCGGTCGGTGCCCTGCTCTACGTCAGCAACTGGCAGGCGATCGCCGCGGGCCAGTCGTACTTCGAGCGCTTCGCCGGCCCGGGCCCCCTGGACCACCTGTGGTCGCTCGCGGTCGAGGAACAGTTCTACCTCGTCTGGCCCCTCGTCCTGCTCGTCCTCGCCGTCATCCCGTGGGTGAGCCCGAGGATCGCGGCCTGGGTCACCGCCGGGCTCGCGGCGGGCTCCTTCGGCCTGATGTGGTGGTTCGCGTCGCCGGGCTTCGACAACACGCGCGCGTACGAGGGCACCGACGCCCGCGCCGGCGGCCTGCTCGTCGGCGCGGCTCTGGCCCTGCTGATGTACCGGTCGGGGAAGCGGCCGCGTCTCGAGGGTATGGACCGTTCCGGCGTCGACCGGTGGGCCGTCCTCGGCCTCACCGTGATCGCCCTGATGTCGGTGGCCACCGACGACCACTCGATGTTCCTCTACCGTGGCGGGCTCCTCGTCCTCTCGCTCGCGACGGCGGCCGTCGTGGCGGTGGTCGTCCAGCCCGAGTCGAGGGTGGGGGCGGTGCTCGGGTGGCGCCCGTTCACGTGGGTGGGGGAGCGCTCGTACGGCATCTACCTCTGGCACCTGCCGGTGGTCGTGTTCACCCCCACGGAGGTGCTCGAGGAGGCGCCCCTCGCTCGGGCGGCCGCGCTCGTCGCGCTCACGGTGGGGCTGGCGGCCCTGTCGTGGTCGCTCGTCGAGGACCCCATCCGTCGTCACGGACTCCGCGCGGTCTGGCGTGGCGAGTCGGGCGGGGGCGACGCCCGCCGGCGGGGAGTGCCCGCCGTGGCCGCCGCCACCGGCGCCCTGGTCCTCGTCGCCACCAGCGCGCTGTCCGCCCAGGCACTCGTGGGCAACGGGACCCGGCCCCACCTCGCCGCCGGGCCGGTGGGGGACGACGCCCCGCCGCTCCCGCCCGACGCGACGCCGGCCCCGACCCCGACGCCCCGCGCGACCTCGGCCGACACCGGTCGGCGCGCGGCGGCCCCGGCGCCGCCGACGCGCCCAGCGGCAGACCCTCTGCGCACCCGCTGCACCGAGCTCGTGCACGTCGGCGACTCCACCTCCATCGGGCTGATGGACCCGGCGTACCAGCCCGACCCGAAGGCCCGCATCGACGCGCAGTACGCCCGGGTCGGTGTCGAGGACTTCACGGCCGACATCTCCGGGGCCCGCAGCATCGTCGAGCACTACAAGAACCGCCCGAACGCCCTCGAGGCCGTCGAGGCGCGCACCGACCGCGGGTACGACGGGTGCTGGACCATGGCGATGGGGGTCAACGAGGCCGCGAACGAGTACGTCGGCGGCGTCGTGCCCTTCGCCGAGCGGATCGACCGGGTCATGCGGCACATCCCCGCCGACGCCCCGGTGCTCTGGCTGACAGTGCGGACGCTGCTCTCCGACGGACCGTACGGCGACGCGCAGATGCGCCGGTGGAACGACGCCCTCGTCGCTGGGTGCGGGCGGTACCCGAACATGCGCGTGTACGACTGGCGCTCCGAGGTGCACGGCTCGTGGTTCATCTACGACGACATCCACTACTCCACGGCGGGCTACGCCCAGCGGTCCCGGCGGGTCGCGAACGCCCTGGCCGTCGCCTTTCCCGCGGAGGGCGCATCGCCCCCGGGCTGCCTCGTCCGCTCGCACCCCTGACCGGTGCCCGGCCGGGGCGGATGACCGGCCGCTGCCCGGTGCCGGGACGCGGGGTGGCAGGCTTGGCCTCCGGCCCCACCCCCCGGTAACAGGACGGCGACCCATGCAGAGCACCACCACGACCGTGACGGCCCCCGACGGCGCCGCCCTCTTCGCGCACCGCTGGCTCCCGGACGGCCCGGTGCGCGGGGTGCTGCAGGTCGTCCACGGGATGGCCGAGCACTCCGCCCGCTACGCCCTCCTCGCCGAAGCGCTGTGTGGGGCGGGCTGGGCCGTCTACGCGCACGACCACCGCGGCCACGGTCGCACCGGTGGCGACGACGACCACGGCTACCTGGCCGACGAGGACGGGTGGCGCAAGGTCGTCGACGACGCCCGCAGGGTCACCGCCACCATCCGCGACGAGTACCCGGATGCGCCGCTCTTCCTCCTCGGCCACAGCATGGGCAGCGTCGTCGCCCGTGAGTACGTCATCGGCGGGAGCGACGAGCTCTCCGGCCTCGTGCTCTCCGGCTCGCTGGTCGACCCCGGTGTCATGGGGCTGGCCGGCGTCGGGCTGGCCCGCCTCGAGTCGAGGCTGCGCGGGCGCCGGCACACGAGCAGGCTCCTCAACACCCTGTCCTTCGGCCAGTACAACTCGGCCTTCAAGCCCAACCGCACCGAGTTCGACTGGCTCTCGCGCGACGAGGCCGAGGTCGACTCCTACGTCGCCGACCGACGCTGTGGGCAGGTCTTCTCGTCCGGGTTCTGGGCGGACTTCCTGCCCGGCATCCGGGCGGTCAACGACGCCGACCGCATCGCCCGGGTGCGGCCCGACCTGCCGATCATGCTGATGGCCGGCGACGCCGACCCCGTGGGCGCCGCCGGCAAGGGGCCCCGGGCCACCCGCGAGCAGTACGCGACGGCCGGCGTCCACGACCTCACGTGCACCCTGTACCCCGGGGCGCGGCACGAGATCTTCAACGAGACCAACCGCGCCGAGGTCATCGCGGACCTCCTCGCCTGGCTCGAGGCCCACCTGCCCTCGTGACCTGCCCGGTTCGGAGCGGAGGGACCTGCGTGGTTAGGGTCGTCCCGTGCTGAGGAACGCCGCCGCCATCGTCGCGGGAAAGGTCGTGCGAGCGGCGGCCCGGCTGCGTGGCGGCGGTTCGGCCTTCCCGGGACTGGTGGCCGAGCGGATCGCCCCCGAGGTCCTCGCCAACGCGCTCGCGGACGTCCACCGCGGCATCGTCGTCGTCAGTGGGACCAACGGCAAGACGACGACGACCAAGATGCTCGTCGCCGTCCTCCGCGCGCACGGACGCTCCGTCTTCACCAACCCCACCGGGTCGAACTTCACCCGTGGCGTGCTGTCCGACATGCTCCCCGAGCTGCCGGTGGCGTCGGGTCGGCTCTCGGTCGACACGGTGGTCGTCGAGCTCGACGAGGCGCACGCGATGCGGTTCATCGACGAGGTGCGGCCGACGCACTCCCTGCTGCTCAACGTCGCCCGCGACCAGCTCGACCGGTTCGCCGAGATCGACCACACCGCCGACCTCCTGGCCCGGCTCGCCGCGGCCAGCACCGAGGGCGTCGTGGGCAACGCCGACGACCCCTTCGTCTCGCGTGCCGCCTCCGACCTCGCGGTGCCGGTGCGCTGGTTCGGGCTCGACGAGTCCATCGCCGACCGCCT
This sequence comes from uncultured Actinomycetota bacterium, assembly GCA_963726295.1. Taxonomy (GTDB): domain Bacteria; phylum Actinomycetota; class Actinomycetes; order Actinomycetales; family Dermatophilaceae; genus DASSQJ01. Next base: position 437,443 of record CAVSBW010000002.1, on the reverse strand, counting down.
CCCCGAGCTCACCGAGCACGACTCCCGCTTGGAGGAGGCGCCGGTCGCCCGCGAGGCGGCCCCGGGCGACGCGCGGCTGCGCCCTCGGGACGAACGCACCTTCGACATCGTCTTCGACGACCTCGTCGTCGGTCCGGTGACGCTCCAGCAGCGCGGGCTCGCGGCGATGATCAACGCCACCGCGGCCTGCACGACGGCGCGGATGCTGCTCGGGGACTCCTTCCGTGCCGGAACGACGGCGACCGCCTTGGCCGAGGTGCGGCCCCCGTTCGGGCGCGGCGAGGTCGTCGACGTCGAGGGGCAGCCGCTCGAGCTCGTGCTCGTCAAGAACCCGGCGGGCTTCGGTGTCGCGCTGAGCACGTACGGCACCACCCCCGTCGCCACGATGATCGCGATCAACGACAACGACGCCGACGGCCGCGATGTCTCGTGGCTGTACGACGTCTCCTTCGAGTCCCTGCGCGACCGGGGCGTCGCGATGACCAGTGGCGTCCGGGCGTACGACATGGCCTTGCGCCTGCACTACGACGACGTCCGCACCGAGCGGGTCGTCCCCGACCTCGACGACGCCCTGGACGAGTTCGTCGCCGCCCACCCCGACGAGCCCCGGCGGATCTTCTGCACGTACACGGCGATGATGGCGCTGCGCCGCACCCTGGCCGCTCGGTACGGGCTGGCCCACTTCGGCGAGGAGGTGCCGGAATGACGACCACGACGGTCCTCGAGCCCGCGGGCCCGAGCAAGGGCACGATCACCCTGGTCCATCTCTACCCGCGCGAGATGAGCATCTACGGCGACCGCGGCAACACCCAGGCGCTCGCCTCACGCATCCGGCGCCACGGGTACACCGCCGAGGTGGTGCTGCACGAGCCCGGCGAGGCGTTCCGCACCGACGCGCACCTCCTCATGGGTGGCGGCGGGCAGGACTCCGGTCAGGCGCGGGTCGAGACCGACCTCGAGGCCGTCGGGCCCGAGCTGGTGGCCATGGCATCGGACGGGGTGCCGATGCTCGTCATCTGCGGGATGTACCAGCTCTTCGGCAACTCGTTCCACACGGTGACCGGGCAGGTGCTGCCCGGCCTGGGCATCCTCGACGTCACGACGCGCGGCAACCACAAGCGGATGATCGGCCCGGTGTGCCTCGACACCCGCCACGGCCGGGTCGTGGGCTACGAGAACCACTCGGGCTCGACCGTGCTCGGGAGCGGCCAGCAGCCCTTCGGCCACGTGCTGGCCGGGCACGGGAACAACGGTGAGGACGGCACCGAGGGCGCGCGCACGCACCACGTCATCGGCACCTACCTCCACGGGCCGCTCCTGCCTGCCAACCCGATGGTGTCCGACGCGCTGGTCGCCGTGGCCGCCGAGCGCGCGACGGGCCGGCCGTTCGAGCCCGAGCAGGTCCAGGACCCACTCGCCGACGAGGCCCGCGATCGCCAGGTGCGCCGCCTCGTCGGCCACCGCGCCTGACCGCCGTCCGCGCGCCACCGGCACGTCGGTCCGGCCGGCGGGCGGCGCGGTCACGCGGTGAAGGCGGGCTCCTCGCCCTCCTTGGGCGGCGTGACCTTGTCGCTCATCGACCACAGCACCCAGCCGATGGCGCCGAGCGGCACCTCCATGACGTGGGTGAAGATCGAGAAGAGCACCACGCCTGCGGTGGCCCCGGCGCTGTCCGCGCCCCAGCCGACGAGCACCACCGTCGTGGCGGTCTCGGTGATACCGACGCCGCCGGGGGTGATGCCCACGGCCGTCAGGAGCCGCCCGATCGCGTAGGCGGCGAAGAGCAGGTTGAGCGGCAGCTCGACGCCGGTGTCGCGCATGATGAGCACGAAGAGCACGTAGTACATGCCGAAGAACCCGACCATGCCCAGGGTCATCTGCAGCCAGCCGTGCGAGACGACGTCGTTGATGCGGGCCCGCAGGTCCCGAACGAGCTCCTCGATGCTCATGGTCCGTGCGCTCGCCCGGCGGCGGGTCAGCGGGCGCAGCGCCCGGTCGATGGTCGAGCCGATCGCCTGGGCCGCCCGCTCGCTCGCCATGATCGCGGCGAAGGCGGCGATGAGGCCGATGCCGGTGAGCGACCCGGCCACGGCGAGCTCGGTGAGCGCGCCCGGGAGCGTGACGCCGCCGATGTACAGCACCGCGATGGCCACGACCGGCAGCGCGATCCTGGCCAGCACGTTCCAGACCCCGGTGACGATGACCGAGGTGGAGGTGGCCCGCCGGGAGAAGCCCCACGAGCGGCACATCGCGTATGTGGCGGCGAGGCCGACCGCACCGCCCCCGGGGAGGAGGTTCGAGACCGAGGACCCGCAGAGGTTGATGACGAGGGCGCGCCCGTGGGAGAGGCCGCGCAGCGACCCGGTGAAGGTGAACGTGTAGGACCACAGCCCGGCCAGCATGAGGAACTGGAAGAAGAGCGCGTGGCTGAGCGGGATCGAGCGGATGACCTGCCAGATGTCGCCCCACGTCGTCTTCGCGAAGTGCGGCAGGCCCCAGATGAGCAGCACCGCAGCGAGGGTCAGGCCGAGGCCGAACTGGAGCACCTGCTTGGTGCGCGGGCTCACGGCAGCCCCTCGAACACGTCCGTGCACACGGCGTCCCCCGGTGGTCGTGACGGGTCGCGGAACCACTCCCGTCCGAAGACGAGATCGTAGAGGGGCCTGGGGATGCGGAGGAAGGCTGCCAGCGTCCGGTCCCCGGTCTGGCCGCCCTCGCCGACCTCGGCGGCACCCCCGCCCGAGGCCTGCGAGGCGTGCGCCCGCATCGACTCGCGCTTGGCCCGGGCGTACTGCCGCACGTCGATGCGGTGGGTGATCTCGGCGCGGGCGGAGAAGGCCCGCTCGAAGCTCGCGGGGTCGAACTCCTCGGGGAAGCGGTAGACGCGCCCGACGAGCCGGATGGCGCGCACGAGGGCGTCACGGGGCACCGTCGCCTCGAGGATGCGAGGGGTCCCGGCGATCTCGGCCGCCCGGGCCGCGACCTCGTGGACGCGGCGGTGGTCGCGGTGGCCGTAGCCTCCGTTGACGTCGTAGGAGAGCAGGATATCGGCCTGCTCGGTGCGCAGCACGGCAGCCAGCCGTTCTGCTGCCTGCTCCAGCGGCGCGCGGCAGAACCGGGCCCGGCCGGGGAGGTCGGGCTCGGGCTCAGGTCCACTGCCGCTGTCGGCGTAGCCGAGCCACTCGACCCGGGCCACCCCGAGCGCCGCCGCGGACCGTCGGGCCTCGCTGAGCCGGAGGTCGCCGAGGGGGATGTCGCGCTGCCACTCCTCCGCGGCCAGCCCCGCTCCTCCGTCGGTCGCGAGCACGAGGACGACCCGGTGCCCCTCGGCCGCGGCCCGCGCCATCGTGCCGGCGGTGAGGAGGGCCTCGTCGTCGGGGTGGGCGTGGAAGGCCACGAGGGTGTGGGGCATCGCCGCCGATTCTGTCGCATGGCAGGCTGGGCCCCCGTGAGGGTCGCCCTGTTGTCTGACTGCTACCCGCCGAGGGTCGGCGGGATCGAGCGGCAGGTGCACGACCTGGCGCACCACCTCGTGGCCGCCGGCCACGAGGTCGAGGTGTTCACGGCGACGGCCGGACCGGGCGGGGAGCGCGGGGGCGCGACCACCGACGATGCGGGGGTCCGGGTGCACCGGATGGCGCTTGCGCTGCCGGGCGGAGTGCCGGTCAACCCCTGGGCCCCCAAGGAGGTGCGGCGGCGGCTCGATGCCGGGGGCTTCGACGTCGCCCATGCCCACCTCGGGGTCGTGAGCCCCTTCGCCACCGACCTCACGCGGGTCGCCCTGGCGGCCGGACTGCCGGTGGTCGCCACCTTCCACTGCGTCATCGACCGCTCCGGTGCCGCCTTCAGGGCCGCGGGCCACCTGCGGCGCTGGGCCCGGCGGGGCGTGGCCCTCAACGCCGTCTCGTCCATGGCCGCCGCCCGGGTGAGCGCTGCGGCCGGCGACGCCCCGGTCGAGGTGGTCGGCAACGGCATCGACGCCCGCTGGTGGCGCGAGGGCCTGGCCGGGGCGCTGGCCGAGCGACCCGACGGGCCGGTCGACCGTCCCGTGCACGTCACAACGGTGATGCGCCTGGTCTCGCGCAAGCGGCCCCGGTCGCTGCTGCGGGTGCTGCGCGGCGCCCGCGACATGCTCGACCCGTCGGTCCCCCTGCGGGCCACCATTGCCGGGGACGGGCCTCAGCGGCGGCTCATGGAGCGCTACCTCTCCCGTCACGACATGGACTGGGTGGAGCTGCCGGGCAGGCTCGACCGCGAAGGAGTTCGCGCGCTGCACCAGTCCGCCGACCTCTACCTGTCGACCGCGAGGTTGGAGGCCTTCGGCATCGCGGCCTTGGAGGCACAGACGGCCGGCCTCCCCGTGGTGGCCCCCCGCGGCACGGGCGTCGAGGACTTCGTGACCCCTGGTGTCGACGGGCTGCTCGAGCCGTCCGACATCGCGGTGGCCCGGGCGGTGGCCCGGCTGGCCGCGGATGCCCCGGAGCGGGAACGGATGCGCGCTCACCTGCTCTCGACCATGCCGCGCCAGGACTGGTCGTCGGTGGTGCGCTCGACAGTCGGTGAGTACCGGCGCGCCGGCGCCGCCGCGTGATCACGGTCGTCGGCGAGCACGGCGGCCGGGAGGTCGCACGGTTCGGCCTCGGCCACGGTGACGACCCCGTGGCAGGCCTCGCGGCCCGTGGCTGGGGAGCCCGCGGGGTACGGGCGCTCGGAGGGCTCGGGGACCTCACGCTCGGCTACGACGTCGTCCCCGTCCAGCCCCGACCCGACCGGACCACTGCGCACGGGCCGGGGTTGACCGAGCACGAGCGGGCGGCGGCGCGGCCGCGCCAGCGGGTGGCCGCCTACGCCGTCGTCATCGCCGGCGACGCGCTGCTGCTCACCCTGCTGTCCACACGCCCGGGTGCAGCGGGCCGGTGGACCCTTCCGGGGGGTGGGGTGGACCCCGGCGAGGAGCCGGCGGCCGCCGTCCTGCGTGAGGTCCACGAGGAGACCGGTCAGGAAGTCGACGAGGTGCGGCTGCTGGAGGTGACGACGGCCCACTGGGTGGGGGTCTCCCACCGCGGACCCGAGGACTACCACGCCGTGCGGCTGCTGCACACCGCCCGCTGCGCACGGCCGACCCGCCCCGTCGTGCACGACGTGGGCGGGTCGACGTCGGACTCGCGGTGGGTGCCGCTCGGCGAGGTGTCCGGCCTCCCCCTCGTGCCCACCGTCCCGGTGGCGCTGTCTGCCGCCGGGGTGGGGTGGGGTCACGAGGGTCCTCAGTCCTGACCGCGGCTGCTGCGCAGCCCGAGGGCGCCCACGACGATGATCACGGCACCGACGAGGACGACGGTCCACGGACCGAGGTCCCGGAACGGGAAGGAGACGTCGGTGAGGTCGGCCAGGACCACGCCGATCGCGGTGAGCAGGCCGAGCAGGCCGAGGACCACGGGGAACGGTGCCGGTCCGGTGAGGTAGGTCGGCTCCGCGGGTGCGGCGGTCATCGCGGTGGTGGTGTCCGTCGCGGTGGGGGTCGGACCGCTGGTGGGGGTGGTGGGGTCGTCGTGGGTGTTCATCTCACTGCTCCTGGATGGTGATCTGGCCGAGGCCGACGTCGGCGGTGACGATGACGTCGGGGGTGCCGGGCTCTCCGATGGTGGCCGAGAGGCTGCGGTCGCTACCCGACCGCTCGGTGGTGGGCCCGACACCGTCGTCCACCTGGATGTCGCCGATGCCCACGTGGGCGTCGACCCGGGCGTTGAGGCCGTCGGGCACGACGACCGTGAGGTCGCCGGCGCCGAGGTGCACCGAGATCTGCTGCGGCTCTGGCGTGTCGTACCCGACGAGCCGGCCGAGGTCGAGCGTGGCGTCGCCGGCCCCGAGGTTGTAGCTCGAGGGGCTGCTGCTCGACACCGGCGCCCAGGTGCGCTCACCGACGCCGTCGGCCACGTGGATGCGGGAGGCTCCGGCCGACGTGACGAGCAGGAACCCGAGGGCGATGACGAGGAAGCTCGAGAAGCCGCCGGCGCGGCCGCGCAGACCGAGGACGAGGGCGACCACCGAGACACCGGTCAGGGCGAGCGCGAACCCGAGGACCGCCGGCGTGCCGGGGAAGCCGAGGGGGCCGTCCAGGGCGACACCGGCACCGAAGAGCGCCACGGCCACGCCGAGGGACATCAGCCCCACGAAGCCGCTGGGGCGGCGGCGCCGCGGTCCGGGAGGCGGGGGCGGTGCGACCGGACGCGGAGGGTTCGTTGGCGGCTGCACGCCGTACGGCGACGTCGGGGGGCGGGCATAGGGGTTGGACGTCGGGTGCGGCTGGGCCGGCGCGAACGACGAGGTCGGTGCGGACATGGTGGTGCCTCCGGGAGGGGTGGACGTGGCGGTGGCTTCCGCCGGGAGGGTGGGGTTCGTGGGGGTGGGAGACCCGGGTGGCAGGGCTGCCTGCCCGGTGCGGTTCCCGCGTCCGTGCTCGATGACGAACCAGGCGATGAGCGCGACCGGCAGCAGCACCCACAGGGGGCCACCCCATCCGCCCTGGCCGATCGAGACGAGCCCGCCGATGATGACCAGGCCGGTGACCAGCAGGAGGAGGACCGGCCCGACGTCGCCGCGGCGCAGCGCCCGCTCGAGCAGGAGGTCGCCCGACCGGTCCGGCAGGAGGAGCCAGAGGACGAGGTACACGGTCAGTCCTACGCCGCCGGCGAAGACGAGGACGATGGCCGCCGCCCGGATGAGGAGCGGGTCGACCGCGAAGCGGCCGGCGAGCCCGGCACAGACGCCGCCGAACCAGCGGCGGTCGGTGTCGCGGTGGAAGCCGCTCGAGCGGAGGCGTCCGAAGAGGTCGTCGAGGGTGCTGCGGGGAGGTGCCGTGGTCGTGGCGTCGGGGTTCTGCGTCATGACTCCAGCGTCCCGCCGACCGCGGCCGGCCGCCATGAGGGTCGACCCTGAGACCCCCCTGACCGGACCCCGGGATCGGCGCCCTCCGCCCCCGGCGTGCGTCAGGATGGAGTCGTGCCCACCCCCTACGAGCCCGCGACCGCCGGCGCCCGCCTCTCCGGCCCGGCCGGCGCGCGACCCGACGGCGCCACTGAGCCCGAGGGCCCGCAGCGTCCGCCGCTCGTCCGCGACCGCGCCTCCGGGTGGACCCCCGGTGTTTGCGGCGCGATCGCCCGCCACCTCGGGGTCTCCCGGCGGGTCGTCCGCTGGGTGTTCGTCCTCCTCGCCCTCGCCGGCGGCGCCGGGGTCGCCGCCTACCTCTTCCTCTGGGCGATGACGCCCGAGGAGGACCTGGCGGGGGAGGCCGTGCCCGGTGCGAAGATCGAGCCGCGGGTCTCGCCCGAGCGCCGCCGCTGGGTGCTGTTCCTCGTCGGCGGCGTCGGGCTCGTGCTCGTCGGTGGAGCGTTGCTCACGCCGGTGCTCGGCGGGTCGCTGCGTGACTCGGTGCTGCTCCCCCTGTTCGTCATCGCGGTCGGCGCGATCGTCGCGTGGTCGAACCTCGACGAAACCCAGCGCTCCCGGTGGCTGGGGGGTGGTCGTGGGGGCGGCTGGATGCGGCTGGTCCTGGGCCTGGCGCTGGCCCTCACCGGGATCCTCGTCATCCTGACCCGGGGGCAGTCGCTCTCGGCCGTGTGGGACGCGCTGCTCGCCGCCACCGCGGTGCTCGTCGGAGTGCTCCTCGTCGCCGCGCCGTGGGCGGTCCGGCTGTGGCAGGACTTCCGCAGCGAGCAGGTGGCCGCGGCCCGCGCCACGGAACGGGCCGACATCGCCGCCCACCTGCACGACTCCGTGCTGCAGACCCTCGCGCTCATCCAGCGCCAGTCGTCGGACGCCGGCGCCGTCATGCGCCTCGCCCGCGCTCAGGAACGTGAGCTGCGCTCGTGGCTGTACGCCGGCCCCCAGGGCTCGCAGGAGTCGCTCGCGGCGGCGGTGACCGAGGTGGCGCACGAGGTGGAGGACCTCCACGGGGTGCCGATCGACCTCGTCGTCACCGGCGACCGACCGTACGAGCAGCACGGGTCCGCGCTGTCGAGGGCGATGCGCGAGGCGCTGCTCAACGCCGTCCGGCACGGGCGGCCCCCTGTCACCGCCTACGTGGAGATCGGCCCGTCCGGGGTCGAGGCCTTCGTGCGCGACCGCGGCGACGGGTTCGACCTCGACGCCGTCCCCGACGACCGGCTCGGTGTGCGGCAGTCGCTGCTCGGCCGGATGGTGCGTCACGGCGGCTCTGCCCGCGTGCGCCGCCGCGAGGACGGCACCGAGGTCGAGCTGCGCCTGCCGGCCCTGCAAGGAGAGGACCAGCCATGACCCAGCAGAGCGGTGGACCCACCGCCGGCGGGACACCCCGAACCCCCATCCGCGTCGTCCTCGTCGACGACCACCGGATGTTCCGCACCGGCGTGCGCGCCGAGCTCACCGAGGTGATGTCGGGCACGGCTCCGGTGTGTGAGTTCGTCGGCGAGGCGCCGGACGTCGACAGCGCCGTCGCGGTCGTGCGCCGCGAGCAGCCCGACGTCGTGCTCCTCGACGTGCACCTCCCGGGAGGCTCCGGCAACGGCGGAGTCGACGTCATCCGGGGCTGCGCCGGGGTCGACACGCCGGCGGGCGGTCCGGTGCGGTTCCTCGCCCTGTCGGTGTCGGACGCCGCGGAGGACGTCATCGCCGTGATCCGGGCGGGCGCCCGGGGCTACGTCACCAAGACCATCGGCGCCACCGACCTGGTGACCGCCATCCGGAGGGTCGCCGACGGCGACGCGGTGTTCTCGCCCCGGCTGGCCGGGTTCGTCCTCGACGCCTTCGGGGCGGCGGCCGGCGAGATCGCCGAGGTCGACGAGGAGCTCGACCGGCTGTCGGCCCGCGAGCGGGAGGTCATGCGCCTGATCGCCCGCGGCTACCAGTACAAAGAGGTGGCCAAGGAGCTGTTCATCTCGATCAAGACGGTCGAGACCCACGTCTCCTCGGTGCTCCGGAAGCTCCAGCTCTCCTCGCGGCACGAGCTCACCGCGTGGGCGATGGGACGCCGCCTCCTCTGATCCCCTCCCACCCCGGGTTTCCCGCCCCATGGCTGAACCCCGGGGGTCGCGCCGGAACCCTTCCGAGGCGATGCCGGGGTTTCCCGCACCCGGCGGGAAAGCGGGGGACGGGGGGAGAGGGAGGGAGGGGGAGCTTGCGGGCGGACGCCGGGGCGCACGTCGGGGTGGCGTGGGGACGCGGCGACGCACCACCTACGCTGTGCCGAATGGAGATCGTCGAGCACCTGTTCGTCCTCGCCCACCTGCTCGGCATGGCCGCGATCATCGGCAGCGCCGTGTTCGTGGCGCGCGGCCGGGCGACCCCGGCGCTCGTCTGGGGTGCCCGCGCCCAGCTCCTCACGGGCATCGTGCTCGTCGGCCTGCTCGAGATGGGCGACGAGCCGGTCAACCACGTGAAGATCGGCGTCAAGCTCCTCGTCGCGATCGCCGTGGCGGCGTGTGCCGAGATCGCCGCGAGCAAGGCCCGGAAGAACGAGGGCGAGCGACCGCAGCTCGTGCAGGCCGCCGGGTGGCTCGCGGTGCTAAACGCGGCGGTCGCGGTGCTCTGGACCTCCGCCTCCTGACCGCCGCAGGGAAGGGCACCGGTCCGCTCAGGGGATGAGGAGCAGCTTGCCCTGGGTGCGGCGCCCCTCGAGGTCGCCGTAGGCCTGAGCGGCGTCGGCCAGCGGGTACCGGCCGCCGACGACGACGTCGAGCGAGCCGTCGGAGACGGCGCCGAGCACGTCCGCGGCCCGTCCCAGGAGCTCGTCGCGGGTGGAGACGTAGTGCCCGAGCGTCGGCCGCGTCAGGAAGAGCGAGCCGCCCGCATTCAGCCGCTGGATGTCGAAGGGGGGCACCTGGCCGCTCGCGGCGCCGAAGAGCACCATCGTCCCGCGGGGTCGCAGGGCCCCGAGCGAGGCGTCGAAGGTGTCGCGGCCGACGCCGTCGTAGACCACGTGGGCCCCCGGGTCGCCCACCGCGTCGCCCAGGGCTGCCGCGAGGTCGTCGGTGGCGGTGTAGTCGATGACCCGGTGGGCGCCGCGCTCGCGGGCCGTGGCGCACTTCGCGTCGCCGCCCGCGGTGGCCACGACCGTCGCCCTCCTCGCCCTGAGCATCTGCACGAGGAGCTGGCCCACACCGCCGGCCGCCGCGTGGACCACGGCCACCGTGCCCTCGGCCACGGGGTAGGTGCTCGTCACGAGGTACTGGGCCGTCATCCCCTGGAGCATGACCGCCGCCGCGACCTCGAGCTCGACGGCATCCGGCACCGGGACCAGCCGGTCCGCCGGGATGGTGGCGTGGCGGGCCGCGCTCCCGAGGGTCATCGCCCACGCGACCCGGTCGCCGGGGGAGAGGTGGTCGACGTCGTCACCCACGGCAACCACGGTCCCTGCGCCCTCGCTGCCGACGACGAACGGTGGCGGGACCGGGTAGACGCCCTCGCGCTGGTAGACGTCGATGAAGTTGACCCCCGCGGCAGCGACGTCGACGACCGCCTCGGTGGCGCCGGGGTCGGACGTGGTGCGGGCGTGGACCTCGAGGACCTCCGGCCCGCCGTGCCGGGTGACGACGAGGGCGGGTCCGTGGCGCTCGCTCATGGCGCGAGCCTACGTCGAGCCGGCCCGCGCACCCCCTAGAGTTCCCGGCGGGTGATGAAGCCGCCCGGAGGTGTCCCGTGTTCCTGGTCGACCGCGACCCCCGACTCCACGTGATCGCCGTGGGAGCCGGACCTGCGGTGCTGCTCGTCGGTGGCTGGAGCTCGTCCTGGGAGGCGTGGGAGCCGACGGTGTCCGAGCTGTCACGGCATGCCCGCTGCATCGCCCCCGACACCCGGGGCACCGGGTGGTCGGCCGAGGGTGACGGACCGGTGACGCTCGGCGACCTCGTGGCCGACGTCTTCCGGGTGCTGGACGCGCTCGACGTGCGTCGCTGTGTCATCGCCGGCGAGTCCCTCGGCGGCCTCGTCGCGCTCCACGCCCTGGCCCGCCACCCCTCCCGCTTCTCGGGCATCTGCCTCGTGGCGTCTCCCGTCGCGTTCGACACGCGCACCACCCACGCGCTCGCGGAGGGGGCCCTGGCCGACTACCCCGCCACGGTGCGCACCTTCGTGCAGACCTCGTTGCCCGAGCCCGGCACCGAGCACCTGCAGCCGTGGGCGGAGGAGCTGTTCCTCGCCACCCGCCCGGTCACGGCCGTGCAGCTGCTCCAGGCCGTCACGAGCACGCCGGTCCCCGAGGTCTCCGGCCTGGGTGTCCGGGCATCGATCGTGCACGGCACCGCCGACGTCGTCGTGCCCGTCACGGCCGCGCACGAGCTGGCGGCCCGGCTGCCGGGGGCGCACCTGAGCATCCTCGAGGGTGCCGGCCACGCCCCGACGATCACCCGCCCCCGTGAGGTGGCCGAGGCGATTCGCCGGCTGCTCTGACCCGCGCGGTGGTCGCCGACCGCCTCGAGGCCGGCGTCAGGCGCTGGCGACCCAGTACCGCCGCTTGACGCCGCGCACGTCCTCGAGCACGCCACCGTTGGCCTCGATGACCCGGGCCGAGCCGATGTTGTCGTCGTCGCAGGTGACCAGGACCTTCTCGATGCCCAGTGCCGCCGCCTCCGGCAGCGCGCCCCGCAGGGCCGCCGTCGCGACCCCGCGTCGACGGGCGGACGGACGCACCGAGTACCCGATGTGGCCACCGACCTCGAGGAGGAACGGAGTCAGCCGGTGGCGGATCGAGAGCGACCCGAGGTAGGTGCCCGGGTCGTCGCCGTCGACGAGCCAGAAGAAGGTGCAGGGCACGTGGTCGATGGGCCGCGCGGTCTCCTCGAGAGCCCGCGAGCGCCGGAACTCGGCGAACCGCTGCGCCCCCTCGGGCGTCTCGAGCTCCGCGCGGGTGAAGGCGATGCCAGGGTAGCCGCCCTCGTCGGGCTGCTCGACCCACAGGCCGTCGCCGTCGCGGTGCCCCTCGCCCGCGGCCTCGAACTCGTCGTGCGCCTCGAGGTAGGAGGGGACGAGGCGCGCGTCCGGCCGGGTGAGGAGGATCATCGCTCGAGGGTACGAGCCCGGAAGAGCCGTCTCCACCGGGTTACCGGGGCGGTGTCGCGGACCCGGCGGGTTGTCGCCGACCCCGCGGGAGGTGCCGTCAGCGGCGCAGCCCGGTGAGCACGTCGTCGAGCATCGTGGGGGTGAGGCGCTTCGTGAAGGTGTTGTGCGGGCTCACGTGGTAGCTGCCGACTAGGCGCACCACCGGCCCGCCGGGGACCTCGAGAGGCACCTCGGTGGCGTGCGCGAAGCGCGGCTTGGGCCGCGGAACGGCCCAGCCGAGCGCACGGGCAGCGGCCAGGGCGGCGTCCCAGGCGATGCCGCCCAGGCAGAGCACGGCGCGCAGCCGGGGGAGAGAGAGCTCCAGGTCGCGTTCGAGCCACGCCGCGCAGGACGCACGCTCGGCCCCGGTGGGGGCGTTCGAGGGTGGCGCGCACCGCACGGCGGCGACGATCCGCATACCGGTGAGAGCCTGGCCGTCACCCGCGCCCACGGACGTCGGGAGCGCTGCCCACCCCGTGCGGTGCAGGGCGGACCAGAGGAAGTCGCCCGAGGAGTCGCCGGTGAACATCCGTCCCGTGCGGTTCGTGCCGTTCGCCGCCGGTGCAAGGCCGACGAGGAGGACCTCGGCCTCCGGGTCTCCGAAGGAGGGGCCCGGACGACCCCAGTAGGGCTGGTCGGCGAACGCGGCCCGGCGCCCGTCACGAGCCACGGACTCGCGCCACCGCACGAGGCGAGGACAGGCGCGGCACACCGAGATCCGCGCCTGCAGCTCGGCCACGTGGGGCGAGGACGCAGCGAGCCGTCGGACGCGGGTGGCGGTGCGCGCCACCGGTGTCGCGGCCGTCGCCGGGTCGCCCGGCCACCCACCCCCCGGCGTCGCCGGGGACGTCGACGGCACGCCGGTGACCGGGTGCGGCTCGAGCGGCTCCATGGACCCACCGTAGGTGGGCCGGCCTCCGCCCACGGGACTCCACGGCCGCCGCCGCATGTCGGCCCCGAGGTCCGGCTCCCGCACGGGCTGCGGGGGGAGGATGGCGACGTGGCACACCTGGGCGTCGTCGGCGGCGGTGTGGTCGGCCTGACCACCGCGCTGCGGCTGGCACTGGCCGGCCACCAGGTCGACTGCATCCGCGACCTGCCGGTGGCCGACACCGTGTCCGCTCTCGCCGGTGGGTTGTGGTTCCCGTACCGCGTCGAGCCGCGGGAGCGGGTGTCCCGCTGGGCGGCCACCTCACTGCACGAGCTCCACGCCCTCGCCGCCGACCCGGAGGCCGGGGTCGTACTGCGCGAGGGACTGTTCGTCGAGCGCGGCGATGCCGACCGCTGGTGGCTCGACGGCATCGGCGGCTGGCGCGAGGTAGGTGCGGGCGAGCTGCCCGATGGTGCGTCCTCTGGGGTCGTGGTGCGGCTGCCCGTGGTGACGATGCCGGTGCACCTGCACTGGCTGGAGGACCGGTGCGTGGCGGCGGGGGTGCGGCTCGTGGAGCGCGCGGTGGCGTCCGTCGCCGACGTCGAGGCGGAGGTCGTCGTCGTCGCTGCGGGGACCCGTTCGAGCCACCTCGTCCCCGGCCTGAGGATGACGCCCTCCCGTGGTCAGGTGGCTCTGCTGTCGAACCCCGGCGTCGACCGCTGGTACGTCGACGAGGCCCACCCCGGTGGCCTCACCTACGTGCTGCCGCACCCCGGCTGGGTCGTGTGTGGGGGCACCGATGTCGTGGGGGACCCCGACGAGCAGCCCGACCCGGCCGCGCACGCCGCTGTCGTCGCACGGTGTCGCGAGGCGGTGCCGGTGCTGCGTGACGCCGAGGTGCTCGGCTCGCGGGTCGGCTCCCGCCCCGTCGCCGCCGAGGTCTCCCTCGGGACGTGCACGGTCGACGGCCGCACGGTGGTGACCAACGCCGGCCACGGGGGAGCCGGGGTGACCCTGGCGTGGGGGTGTGCGGACGAGGTCGCCGGCCTCGTGGGCGCCCTCTGCTGACGCCGGGACGCTCCGCGCCGCGCGTCCCGGCCGTCGACCGGGACGGGGGGTTGGGTCGGTCGGCTCAGCCGAGGGCGACCGACACCACGGCTCCGCCGAGCCCGATGACGTAGGCGGTGTCGCCCTGGACCTCGAGCGAGGTCGGACGGTCCAGCCCGTCGGCGACGGTCGTCACACCGCCGCCCGGAAGGACCCGGGCGAGCACGCCCGTGTCGGGCTCGGCGGGTGACCCGTCCTCGCCGCCGGGCGCGAAGTAGCCCTGACCGACGGCGTACAGGGCCGAGCCCCGGCCGCGCTCGACGTCGACGAGGAGCGGGACCCCCGCGGCGACCACGCCCTCGACGTCGCCGGTCCCGATGTCGACGGACACGATGCGCCCGTTCTCGGGCAGGTGGGGGTTCGGTCCCGCCTGACCGACGAGGACGTGGTCCCCTCGGGTCTCGAGCCCGGTGGGCACGATGTTGTCGAAGGCGGTGAGCGTCGCGACCGAGCCGTCGGTGCCCACGCGCAGCACCCGGTTGTGGTGCCCGTCGGTCACCAGGAAGCCACCCCGGACCGCCTGGAGCGCGTACTGGACGCCCGAGGGCACGAAGTACGCGGGCTCGGGCGGGTTGGCGATCGACCAGGCGCCGAGGTCCGCGACGACTGTCGCCGTCGTCGGCCCGTCGAGGCGGTAGAGCCCCACGACCGAGCCCCCACCGACGTCGGGTCCGACCAGGGTCACGAGGGCGTACGCGGTCGAGCCCTGGAACGCGATGTCCATGACGCCACCGAGGGGGAGGACCTGGGCGGGCAGCCCGGTGTGGAACACCGAAACGGCCCGGGTGTGACGGTCGATGCGATAGACGGTGCCGGAGGCCGGTGAGGCCACGAAGAGGTCTCCCCCGGGTCCGATGGCGCTCCCGGACGCTCCCGGGAGGGACGCGATGACGTCGACGGTCCCCGCCGCGGACGCCGTCGACGGGACGGCCAGGGCGGTGACGAGGGCGGCGACGAGCAGCAGCACACGGCTCCGGCGCATGGTGGGCCTCCTGAGGTCGTGCGGGGGCCGTTCCCCCGCATCGACCACCGTCCCGCCGGCGTGTCGCGAGGGTCCATACGAACTAGTGCGTATTGCGCTCCGGGGCGGGATACTTGACCGGACCTCGCGGACACGCCGATGACCACCATCACCCTCTCGGACCGGGAGCTCGGTCAGCTGCTCGATGCGGCCGGGCGGTGCGGAACCGCGTCCGGGGCTCCCGAGGAGCACGTCGCCGACGTCCTCGACGCGCTGACCAAACTGGTGCCCTGCGACGTGGCGTTCTGGAACTGGTTCACCCTCGACGACGATCTCGTCGAGAACGCCCTCGTGGCCGCTCCGCGCCGGGCCGAACCCCAGCGCGCGCCGCTGGGCCCGTGGCTCGAGCACCTCGACGAGCACCCCATCATGTCCGGCCGGCACGGGCCCGTCACGATGGTCAGCGACCTCCTGCGCGGTCGCGAGCTCGAGCGGACATGGCTGTACCAGGAGGCGCTGGCCCCCGCGGGGCTCGAGAGCGAGATCGGCCTGGAGCTCTCGCACGGCCGGTCCGAGATGAACGTCGTGGTCCTCTCCCGAGGCCCGGGCGCCGTCTTCGACGAGCGCGACCGGCTCGTCCTCCTCCTGCTCCGTCCGCACGTGGACGCCGCGATCCGCAGGGTCACACGGCCCGAGGTGCCGGTGAGCGCGAGGGAGCTCGAGGTCCTCCGGCTGGTCCGGGAGGGACTGACGAATGCCCAGGTGGCCCGGCGGCTGCACATCGCCGAGCGAACCGTCGCCAAGCACCTCGAGCACATCTTCGCGCGGACCGGTGCCCGTAGCCGGACCCAGGCGGTGACGATCTGCGAGGAGCTGCTGGACCGGGGATGACGACACCGGCGTCCCCGCCTGACGGCCCCCCGCGGTCAGCCGTCCGGGGCGGGCCGGGAGCGGGTGGCCTTGGTGTCGGACCGACGACGCTTCTCGCTCAGGCGGCGCTCCGTGGAGCCGCGGGTCGGCCGCGTTGCCCGCCGGGCCGGGGGTGGCGGGGCCAGCGCCTCGCGCAGCACCGTGCCCATCCGCTCGCGGGCCGCCACCCGGTTGCGCCGCTGCTGGCGGTGCTCCGAGGCCGTGACCACGAGCAGCCGACCATCGACGAGACGGGGGCCGAGCACGGCCACGAGCCGGTGGCGACGTCGCTCGTCGAGACCTTCGAGGGCCGTGATGTCGAGCTCGAGCTCCACCCGGCTGTCGCTCGTGTTCACCCCCTGGCCCCCGGGGCCCGACGACCGGGAGAAGCGCTCGACGAGGTGGGCGGCCGGCACCACGAGGCCGCGCGGGACACCGGGGCCCGGCTGCACGACGAGGTCCATCAGCCCTGCTCGTCGTCCTCGGGGTCCGGGGGCGTCTCGGCGCCTTCGGCCTCGTCACGCTCGGCCCACTCGAGCAGGGGAGTGAGGTCGAAGACGGCGTCGTCGATCCCGGAGTGCAGGTCACCGAGGCGCGCGAAGCGCTCGGGGACGGTCGCGATGGTCAGGTCGCCGGGCTCGACATCGTCCACCTCGTCCCACGCGATCGGCGTCGAGACCGTGCCGATGTCATTGCCGCGCACCGAGTACGCGGCCGCGATGGTGTGGTCACGGGCGTTCTGGTTGTAGTCGACGAACACCGCCTCGGGGTCGCGGTCCTTACGCCACCACGTGGTCGTGACGTCCTCGGGGAGCCGCCGCTCGACCTCGCGGGCGAAGGCGAGGGCCGCGCGGCGCACGTCGCGGAAGCCGTGATCGGGCCGGATCCGGACGTACACGTGCAGGCCGTGCCCGCCGCTCGTCTTCGGCCACCCCGTGGCCCCGAGCTCGTCGAGGACCTCGTGGACGACGCGGGCCGTGCGCCGCACCCGCGAGAACGGGGCGTCGGGCATCGGGTCGAGGTCGATGCGCCACTCGTCGGGCCGCTCGGTGTCCGCGCGACGGCTGTTCCACGGATGGAACTCGACGGTGCTCATCTGCACCGCCCACACGACGTCGGCGAGCCGGGTGACGCACAGCTCGTCGGCATGCAGGCCGTACCGGGGGAAGTGGAGCCGTACCGTCTCGACCCACGGCGGGGCCCCACGGGGGAGCCGCTTCTGGTGGACCTTCTGTCCGGCGACACCGTCGGGGAAGCGGTGGAGCATGCAGGGCCGCTCGCGCAGGGCCCGGACGATGCCGTCGCCGACCGACAGGTAGTAGCGGGCCAGGTCGAGCTTGGTCTCGCCCCGGGCCGGGAAGTAGACCCTCTCGGGGCTGGACAGCCGGACGTCCAGACCGTCGACGTCGAGGATGACGGGCTCCCCGAAGCCACCGGTGCGTGAGGCCATGACGACCACGGTATTGGGTCGTGGTGACGCAGACGGGCCGACCGACGACCGACCCGCCGGCATTCCTTCGACAAACACTAGACAAGAAGGTCAGGGCGACCTAGTGTCGGAGGGCTGGCATCCACCACTGTCGAGGAGGCCGCGATGTTCCGTCGTCGCCCGCGTCGCCTCTCCCCCTTCCACCGCGAGCCGAATCCCGCCCAGGCGCGGGACTCGGCGCGGGCCTGGGAGCACACAGCCGTGGGGGTGGTGGTCGTCGGGGCGGCGGCCACCGCCTTCACCCTCCCCGGTCCGTCCGCCCCGCCGACATCCGGTGACGTCTCCGTGACCGTCGCCACCGGGTCCGGGCAGCCCCTCGAGGGCGCCGGCGCCGTCGGTGTGGTCGTCCCGCCGGTAACCACCCGCTGAGCCCCTCAGGGCGCGAACAGCCGGCGCGCCACCCGCCGGGCCCGGAGGGACGTCGCAGCGTCGACGTAGGGTGGTCCCCGAGATGAGCACCCTGTTCGACGGCCTCGACTTCGGCGACCACCACGACCCCCACGTCGACGCCGCCACGCATGCCAGCGCCCACGCGGCCCTCGTCAACGCGGCAGGGGTCCCCACGTGGGCCGAGGCCGCCGCCGAGGGCCGCCGGGCCGACCCAGCCCGCCCCGGTCCCGCTGCCGACACCGAGGCCCTCCTCGCCGGGCTCAACCCCCAGCAGCGCGAGGCCGTCCTCCACGAGGGCGGGCCGCTGCTGATCGTCGCAGGCGCCGGGTCGGGCAAGACCCGAGTGCTCACCCACCGCGTCGCGTACCTCCTCGCCGACCGTGGTGTGCAGCCCGGACAGGTCCTCGCCATCACCTTCACGAACAAGGCCGCCGCCGAGATGCGCGAGCGCGTCGAGGCGCTGGTGGGGCCGCGCGCTCGCGCGATGTGGGTGATGACCTTCCACAGCGCCTGCGTGCGGATCCTGCGCCGCGAGGCCGACAAGGTGGGTATGCGGTCGAGCTTCTCCATCTACGACGCCGCCGACAGCCAGCGCCTGATGTCGATGGTGCTGCGCGACATGGACCTCGACCCGAAGCGCTACAACCCGCGGTCCTTCGGGCACCAGGTGAGCAACCTCAAGAACGAGCTCGTCGACGAGGAGACCTTCGCCCGCCGGGTGTCCGAGTCCGGCACCCACCAGGAGCAGGTGCTGGCGGAGGCCTACACGGAGTACCAGCGCCGGCTGCGCCAGGCCAACGCGCTCGACTTCGACGACCTCATCATGACGACGGTGCACCTGTTCCAGGCCTTCCCCGACGTCGCCGAGCACTACCGCCGTCGGTTCCGCCACGTCCTCGTCGACGAGTACCAGGACACCAACCACGCGCAGTACCAGCTGGTCCGTGAGGTCGTCGGTACCGACGACGCCACCGGGGAGGCGCACGCCGTCGGTCCGAGCGAGCTGGTCGTCGTCGGCGACGCCGACCAGTCGATCTACGCCTTCCGGGGCGCCACGATCCGCAACATCGAGGAGTTCGAGGAGGACTACCCGGACGCGCGCACGATCCTCCTCGAGCAGAACTACCGCTCCACCCAGACCATCCTGCGGGCCGCGAACGCCGTCATCGCCCGCAACGAGGGCCGGCGGGAGAAGAACCTGTGGTCCGACAGCGGCGACGGCGCCGCGATCGTCGGCTACGTGGGGGACAACGAGCACGACGAGGCCTCGTTCGTCGCCCGCCGCATCGACACTCTCTCCGACGAGCACGGCGTGCGCCCCGGCGACGTCGCCGTCTTCTACCGCACGAACGCACAGTCCCGCGCGCTCGAGGAGGTGTTCGTCCGGGTCGGTCTGCCCTACAAGGTGGTCGGCGGCACCCGGTTCTACGAGCGGCGCGAGGTCAAGGATGCGCTGGCCTACCTGCGGGTGCTCTCCAACCCGGCCGACACCGTCAACCTCCGGCGGATCGTCAACGTGCCCAAGCGCGGGATCGGCGACCGTGCCGAGGCCTGCGTCGCCGCGCTCGCCGACCGCGAGCGGATCTCGTTCGTCGCCGCCCTCGGACGGGCTGAGGACGCGCCCGGCATCGCCACCCGGTCGGTCACCGCGATCAAGGGGTTCACGTCCATCCTCGAAGACCTGGGCCGGGTCCGTGACGACGAGGAGGCCGGCGTCTCCGAGCTCCTCGAGGCCGTCCTGGACCGCACCGGCTACCTCACCGAGCTGCGCGAGAGCCGCGACCCCCAGGACGAGACGCGCGTCGAGAACCTCGCCGAGCTCGTCGCCGTTGCACGCGAGTTCGACGATGCCCGCCGCGAGACCGGCGAGGTCATCGCGCTCGAGGAGTTCCTCGAGCAGGTCTCCCTCGTGGCCGACGCCGACGAGATCCCCGAGGGAGCCGAGGCCGAGGAGCAGGGCGTCGTCACGTTCATGACCCTGCACACCGCCAAGGGCCTGGAGTTCCCAGTCGTCTTCCTCACCGGCATGGAGGACGGCACCTTTCCCCACCTGCGCAGCCTCGGGGATGCGCGCGAGCTGGAGGAGGAGCGGCGGCTCGCGTACGTCGGCATCACCCGGGCCCGCGAGCGGCTGCACCTCTCGCGGGCCGCGGTGCGGTCGGCGTGGGGAGCCCCGCAGTACAACCCGCCCTCGCGCTTCCTCGACGAGATCCCCGGCGAGCTCCTCGACTGGGAGCGCGAGCTCTCCGGCGCGGCTGCCGTCGGCCGGCGTGACCAGCGACCGGCCGTGGCCACGCTCGCGGCTCGACCGGGCGTGCGGTCGCCGGGCAACCGGCCGCTGATCGCACTGTCCGCGGGCGACCGGGTCACCCACGACACCTATGGCCTCGGCACCGTCGTGCGCACCCTCGGCGAGGGCGACAAGACCCAGGCCGAGGTCGACTTCGGTGGCGAGCTGGGCGTCAAGCGGTTCGTGCTGCGCTTCGCCCCGCTCGAGAAGATCTGACGCCTCCCCAGCATGAACTCCCTCCGGATGCCGGAACCTTCACCGACCGACGGGAAGCCAGGGCGTCCTTCGGTGAAGGTTCCCGCCGTTCGCCGCATCACCGGCAGGGCGGAATCGCCGGGTCACTCGAACGTGTGATGTCGCCCGGTCAGGCACGGGGCAGCATCGAGACCGTCAGGAGCCGGCGCCCAGCGCCGGCACGCGCAGCGACGGAGGTGGGCCCCATGCCCCGAGTCATCATCACCCACGACATCCGCGAGGTCGACCGTTGGCTGGCCGGCAAGGACGAGAGGGCAGCGGCCATGCCGGGCGCCACCGGAGTCACCGACCTCGTCGCGATCGACGGCGGCAAGCGGGCCGCCGTGACCTTCGAGACCGACGACCTCGACGCGCTGAAGCAGCTGCTCGAGTCCATGCCGCCCGAGGTCGCGGCCCAGGCCGAGTCGCACGGGGTGATCCCGCCGTTCACCGTCTACGTCGAGCGGTAGTCACTGCCCGTCCAACCCGGGGTCGCAGCCCCGGGATGTCATCCCCGGGCCCGGCCCGCGGCGGCTCGTTCGAGGGCGTCCTCCAGATCCGGTAGCGGTGGGATGCCGCGCAGCCCGTCGGAGGTGGGGTACAGCCGACAGGCCAGCGGCGCGGGGCGGTCGGACCGGGCGAAGGGGTCGGACCCGTCGACCAGGATGGTGGGGGAGCCCGGGAACCCACGCCGCTCCACCTGGTGCTGGTCGACGATGGTCGTGCTGGTGACCGCGGCCCGCGCACCGGTGGCCGCGACGACGGGCTGCCTGCTCTGACCCAGTGTGCTCGTCCCGTTCGGACCCTCGGGTGATGCACGCGCGGGCGTCGGCCCCGGTCCCCACGGCCATGGACCACGACCACAGGCGTCGGGCACGATGGGCCTCAGGGTCGAGCACGCCCTCGTCAGGTCGCCACTCGTCGCAGTCCGCCGGTCGGCGGACGCGAGTGCGCACCGGGCGGACGCCGGGGAGGCGCGAGGGTGCTGGCGAAAGGAGTCCCATGCCGGGTTCACCGCTGACCGTGCACGCTCAGACGGACGTGGAACGCGGCGACGAGGTGCTGACCGGCGACGCGCTCGCCTTCCTCGCCGAGCTGCAGCGAAGGTTCGGGCCGCGGCGCGACGAGCTGCTGACCGCCCGAGCGCGGCGGCGTGAGGAGGTGTCGCGGACCGGTCGGCTCGACTTCCTCGCCGAGACACGGGAGGTGCGGGAGGGCGACTGGCGCGTGGCGCCGGCCCCGGCCGACCTGCGCGACCGTCGGGTCGAGATCACCGGACCGACCGAGCGCAAGATGGCGATCAACGCGCTCAACTCGGGGGCCAAGGTGTGGCTGGCCGACCTCGAGGACGCCAACACCCCCCACTGGCGCAACGTCGTCGGCGGCCAGGTGAACCTGCGCGACGCGGTCCGGGGCACCATCGAGCTCACGACGCCGGAGGGGAATCACTACGCGCTCGAGGACCCTGACGACGCCGCGGTGGTCGTCCCGCGGCCGCGCGGCTGGCACCTCGACGAGGCGCACCTGCGGCTGGACGGGCAGCCGTTGGTGGGCGCCCTCGTGGACTTCGGTCTCTATGTCCACCACAACGCGCGAGAGCTGCTCGAGCGTGGCAGCGGCCCGTACTTCTACCTGCCCAAGATGGAGTCGCATCTCGAGGCCCGACTGTGGAACGACGTCTTCACGTTCGCCCAGGAGGCGGTCGGGGTGCCGCACGGGTCGATCCGGGCGACGGTGCTCATCGAGACCATCCCCGCCGCGTTCGAGATGGACGAGATCCTCCACGAGCTGCGTGAGCACGCCGCGGGCCTGAACGCCGGGCGCTGGGACTACCTGTTCTCGATCATCAAGTACTTCCGCGACTCGGGTCCGTCGTTCACCCTGCCCGACCGGGGCGCGGTGACGATGGACGCGCCGATGATGCGCGCCTACTCGGACCTGCTCGTGCAGACCTGCCACCGGCGCGGGGCCTTCGCGATCGGCGGCATGGCCGCGTTCATCCCCAGCAAGGACCCGGAGGTCAACGAGGCCGCGTTCGCCAAGGTCCGGGCCGACAAGGAGCGGGAGGCGCACGCGGGCTTCGACGGCTCGTGGGTGGCGCACCCGGGCATGGTCGACCTGTGCGCCGAGGTCTTCACCGGGGCGCTCGGCGACCGGCCCAACCAGCTCGACGTCGCGCGCGAGTACGTCACGGTCACCGCGGACGACCTCCTCGACGCCGCGAGCACCCCGGGCGAGCGCACGCGCGGCGGGCTGCGCACCAACGTGTCGGTCGGCATCGCCTACCTGCAGGCGTGGTTGCGCGGCAACGGTGCCGTCGGCATCAACAACCTCATGGAGGACGCCGCCACCGCCGAGATCTCGCGGAGCCAGATCTGGCAGTGGCTGAACGCCGGAGCCACCCTCGCGACCGGGGAGACCGTCACTCGCGAGCTGGTCGACGAGGTCGTGGATGAGGTCTACGCCGACCTCGTCGAGGAGGAGGCCGACGACCGAGCGGCACTTGAGGCGTGGGAGACCGCCCGCCGGCTCTTCACCGAGTGCGCCGTCGACCCCGACTTCCCCTCCTTCCTCACCCTGCCGGCGTACCAGGAGGTCCTGGCGCAGGAGGGGCTCGCCGGCGGTCGCGATGCCTGACGCGCTCGACGCGGCGCTGGTTCGCGAGCTCGACGTCCTGCTCGCCGGGGCCGACGCTGCGCTGGCCCGCGACTTCCCGGGTGAGCGGCCGGGTCGCCAGCCGGTGCACACCGTCTACGTCCCCGCGGACCGGTACGACGTCGACCTCGTGCCTCGGTGGGGGTCGGAGGCACTGGCGGCCCTCGACCTGCACGGGGGCGACGACGCGCTGGCCGCCACGGCGGGGCTGGAGGACGACATCGCGAGCGAGGTGTGCGTGCGCGTGCGCGCCAAGCTGGCGGCCGAGCCGGTCGAGGACCTGCGTGTCGACTTCGAGGACGGCTACGGGACGCCGCCCGGCGCCGAGGAGGACGCCGCCGTGGACGCGGCGGTCTCGGCGCTGCTGGACTCCCGGCGGACCGGCCGGGCGGCGCCCTTCGTCGGTATCCGGTTCAGGTCGCTCGAGGCGTCGACGCGGGCCCGGGGCCTGCGGACGCTGGCGCGGTTCGTCTCGGGCGTGGCCGGTGAGGGTGCGCTCCCGGACGGTTTCGTCGTGACACTCCCCAAGGTGACGTCCGTGGAGCAGGTCGAGGCGATGGTCGTGGTGTGCGACCGGCTCGAGCGCGCCCTCGCCCTGGCGGACGGCTCGCTGTCGTTCGAGGTGCAGGTCGAGACCCCGCAGGCCGTCGGCGGCCCGGACGGAACGGCGCTCGTCGCCCGGATGGTGCACGCGTCCGGCGGTCGGTGCACCGGGCTCCACTACGGCACCTACGACTACTCCGCGTCGCTCGGCATCGCCGCGGCCCACCAGTCGCTGGAGCACCCGGCGGCGGACCACGCCAAGTCGGTGCTGCAGGTGGCCGCGGCCGGCACGGGCGTGCGCGTGTCCGACGGGTCGACGAACCGGCTACCGGTGGGGTCGACCCCGCAGGTGCAGGCGGCGTGGGCCCACCACGCCCACCTCGTGCGGCGGTCGCTCGAGCGCGGCTTCTACCAGGGATGGGACCTGCACCCGGCGCAGCTGCCCACGCGGTTCGCGGCCACCTACGGGTTCTACCGTCGTGGTCTGGTGGAGGCGGGGGAGCGGCTGGGTAACTACGGTGGGGGAGTGAACTCGGATGTGCTCGACGAACCGGCGACGGTCCGGGCGCTGGCCGGCTACGTCGTCAGGGCCCTCGACTGCGGCGCCACCGACGACGACGAGGCGCACGCCCTGACCGGTTCAGACCCCGCGACGCTCGCCCGATGGGCGCGGGGCGTCCCGGCGGGCGGCGGCGCGCCATGACCTTCGTCCTGGGGCCGAACCGCTACGGAAAGGCCGAGAACCGGGTCGTGCGGATCTACCGCGACACCGCCCGGCACGAGATTCGGGACCTGAACGTCACGACCCAGCTGCGAGGTGACTTCACCGCAGCACACGTCGAGGGCGACCAGGCCCAGGTGCTCACCACCGACGCGCAGAAGAACACCGCGTTCTCGTACGCCAAGGTGGCTGGGGTCCGCTCCCCGGAGGACTATGCGCTCGCCCTCGCCGAGCGGCTCCTCGTGGCGGCACCCGCGGCGACGGCGAGCAGGGTGGCGGTCGAGGAGTACCCGTGGGACCGGGTCGAGGTGGCCGGGGCCGGCCACGACCACACCTTCGTCCGCCGCGGCGGCGAGGTCCGCACGACCGTCGTGGTCGGTGAGCGGGATGCCCCGCCGCGGGTGGTGTCCGGGTTCGACCACCTCGTCCTCCTCAAGTCCACGGGCTCGGAGTTCATGGGCTTCCTCCGCGAGGAGTACACGACCCTCCAGGACGCCGACGACCGCATCCTCGCCACCTCCCTGACCGCCCGGTGGCGCCACGACACCGCCCTCCGGACCGACTGGGACACCCACCACGCCGCCGTCCGCCAGACCTGCGTCGAGGCCTTCGCGACCACCTACAGCCGCGCGCTCCAGGAGACGCTCTACGCGATGGGTGCGGCCGTCCTCACGGCCCACCCCGATGTCGCAGAGGTCGACTTCTCGGCGCCCAACAAGCACCACTTTCTCGTGGACCTGTCCCCCTTCGGCGTGGAGAACCCCGGCGAGGTCTTCGTCGCGGCGGACCGGCCCTACGGCCTCATCGAGGCCCGGGTCCAGCGTGAGGCGCACGACTGCGGGGAGCACTTCGGTGAGTTCTGATCCCGACGTCACCCGGTTCGACGCGCTCGGGAGAGCCGATGCGCGGGCGCTGCTCGCGGCCTGCCTGCCGGTGCCGCGGTGGGTGGTCGAGGTCGACCGGGGCCGCCCCTACGCGCACTGGCCCGCGCTCGCCGCGGCCGCCGCCGACGCGGCGGGCCACCTGGACGACGCCGAGCTGGGCGCCGCGCTCGCCGCGCACCCGCGGATCGGCGAGCGCGGGTCCGGCCCGCGACACGAGGCCGAGCTGAGCGCGCGCGAGCAGTCCGGGGTCGACGTCGGGGACGACGGGGTGGCAGAGGCGCTCGCCGCCGGCAACGCGGCCTACGAGAAGCGCTTCGACCGGGTCTTCATCGTCCGCGCGGCCGGGCGGGACGCCGGGCAGGTCCTGGCCGAGCTCGAGCGTCGTCTGCGCAACGACGACGACACCGAGCGCGCCGAGACCGTGGGTCAGCTGCGCGAGATCGCCCTCCTGCGGCTCCGGCAGGCGGTCTCCTGATGGCCACGCTGAGCACCCACGTCCTCGACACGAGCACCGGTCGGCCGGCAGCCGGCGTGCCGGTGCTCCTCTCGGATGCGACCGGCGGGGTCCTCGGCGCGGCCACCACCGATGCCGACGGCCGGGTCGCCGGGCTCGGAGGAGGGCGGCTCCCTCCCGGCGACTACCGGCTGCGGTTCGACACCGCCGCACACTTCGCCGCCACATCGACACCGGGCTTCTACCCAGAGGTCGTCGTCGCCTTCACCGTGGGTGACGAGGCGCACTACCACGTGCCGCTCCTGCTCAACCCGTACGGCTACTCCACCTACCGGGGCAGCTGAGTGGCCGCGGACCTCGTGCTGCGTGCCCGGCGCGCAGTCGTCGGTGAGGCCGAGGTCGCCGCGACGGTCGTGGTCGCGGGCGGGCGGGTGGTGGGGGTCGACAAGTACGACGCGCCCGTGCCCGCCGGGGCGGAAACCGTGGTCCTCGCCGACGACGAGGTGCTGCTGCCGGGGCTCGTCGACACCCACGTCCACGTCAACGAGCCAGGGCGCACGGCGTGGGAGGGCTTCGCCAGCGCCACGAGGGCGGCGGCGGCCGGCGGTGTCACCACGGTCGTCGACATGCCGCTCAACAGCATCCCGCCGACGACGTCGGTGGCCGCACTGGACGAGAAGCGTGCCGCCGCAAGGGGCCGGTCCTACGTCGACGTCGCCTTCTGGGGTGGTGCCGTTCCGGGCAACACCGCCGACCTGGCGCCGTTGGACCGGGCCGGGGTCGTCGGCTTCAAGGCCTTCCTCGTCGACTCGGGCGTGCCCGAGTTCGGCCACCTCGACGACCGGGGCCTGCGCGCCGCGCTCGCGGAGACGGCGCGCACCGGGAGCCTGCTCGCGCTGCACGCCGAGGACCCGGGCGTCCTCGCATCGGCCCCTGCCCCGGGCGGCAGGGAGTACACCCGCTTCCTCGCGTCGCGCCCCGGCAGGGCGGAGAGGTCGGCCGTGGAGCGGGTCGTCTCCGCTCTCCGGGACACCGGCGGCCGGGCACACGTCGTCCACCTGTCCGATGCCGGGACCGTCTCCGTCGTGGCGGCCGCGCGCGCCGAGGGGCTGGCCCTGACGGCCGAGACCTGCCCCCACTACCTGGCCCTGTGTGCGGAGGACGTCCCCGACGGTGCCACCCAGTTCAAGTGCTGCCCGCCAATCCGCGGCCGCGACAACCGGGACGGGCTGTGGCAGGGGCTCACGGCCGGGACCATCGGCATGGTCGTGTCCGACCACTCGCCGTGCACCGTCGACCTCAAGCGGCTCGACACCGGTGACTTCGGGCAGGCCTGGGGCGGCATCGCCGCACTCCAGGTGGGGCTCCCCGTGGTGTGGACCGAGGCCCGAGGCCGCGGCCACACCCTCGTCGACGTCGTCCGGTGGATGGGAGCGGGGCCCGCCGACCTCGTCGGCCTCGGCGACCGCGGACGGATCGCCGTCGGGGCCGCCGCCCACCTCGCGGTGTTCGCACCCGACGAGCGGTTCACCGTCGACCCCGCCCGCCTGGAGCACCGCAACCCCGTCACCCCGTACGCCGGCCTCACGCTGACCGGGGTGACCCGAGCGACGTGGCTCCACGGCCTGCCGGTCGACCCCGCGGCCGCCCCGCGCGGGCGGCTCCTCACGAGAGGGAACCCATGACCCAGCCCTACTTCGTCCCCCGCGGAGGCCACCCCGAGCAGACCGGGCTGACCACCGACCGGGCCAGGTTCACGACGGCCTACGCCGTGCTGCCCCGGGCCACGATGCGCGACATCGTCACCAGCCGGCTCCCGCACTGGGAGGACACGCGCCTGTGGGTCCTCGCGAGGCCGCTCTCCGGCTTCGCCGAGACCTTCTCCTGGTACGTCACCGAGGTGCGGCCGGGCGGGGGGTCCGACCGGCCCGAGCCCGACCCGGTCGCGGAGGCCGTCCTCTTCGTGGTCGCCGGAAGTGCCGTCCTCACCCTCGAAGACACGCCGCACGAGCTGTCGCCGGGCTCGTACGCCTACCTCCCGCCCGGGCAGCCCTGGACGCTGCGAGCGACCGGTGACGAGCCGGCCACCTTCCACTGGGTCCGCAAGGCCTACGAGGCCGTCGACGGGGTGGAGGCGCCCGACCCGTTCGTCACGCACGAGTCCGAGGTGGAGCCGCAGCCGATGCCGGGGACGGATGCCTGGTCGACCCAGCGGTTCGTCGACCCGCTCGACGTCCGCCACGACATGCACGTCAACATCGTCGGCTTCGGGCCCGGCGGCTCGATCCCCTTCCCGGAGACGCACGTCATGGAGCACGGCCTCTACGTCCTCGAGGGCAAGGCGGTCTACCTGCTCAACACCGACTGGGTGGAGGTGCAGGAGGGCGACTTCATGTGGCTGCGCGCCTTCTGCCCGCAGGCCTGCTACGCCGGCGGACCCGGCCCGTTCCGCTACCTGCTGTACAAGGACGTCAACCGGCAGGCGCGGCTGGTGCCGCCGCACGGCATCCGGGGGTAGCCGCGACCGGCCGCCTCGCCGATGAGTCCGAGGGGGCCGCCAGGTCTGTCCTGCCATGGCAACCGTGGTGATGCACGCAGTGGTGTCCGTGGACGGCTTCATCGCCGGCGAGGACGACCAGGTCGGGCCGCTCTTCGACTGGTACTTCAACGGCGACCGGCCCCTCCTCGGGGAGGAGGGGGACCACCGCCACGCCGCCTTCCGCGTCAGCGAGCGGTCGCACGGGTACGTCAGCTCCTTCTGGGGCAGCATCGGCGCGACGGTCCAGGGGCGGCACCTGTTCGACCTGACCAACGGGTGGGAGGCCGAGCCGCCGGCCGGGGAGCACCTGGTCGTCGTGTCCCACCGGCCGAGGCCGGAAGGGTGGCACCCCGAGGCCGACGTCCCGTTCGTCGGGGACGTCGCCGCCGCGGTCGAGGAGGCGAAGCGGCGGGCGGGTGACCGGGTGGTCGCCGTCTGTGCGGGGGACGTCGGTGGCCAGGCCCTCGCGCTGGGGCTGCTGGACGAGGTGGCGATGGACATGGTGCCGGTGGTGTTCGGGCGCGGGAAGAGGTACTTCGGCCCGGTGGACGCACAGCTGCTGCTGGACGACCCGAGCGTGGTCATCCGGGGCGAGCGGGTCCTCCACCTGCGCTACCGGGTGCGTCGTGAGGCGCAGGCGTCCGTCGACCCCTCGTCCGAGTGACCCACGGCGGCGCGTGACCGGGCCGTTCCCGTCCGACGTGCGAGCGGCGGCTCCGACCCGAGGGTCGGAGCCGCCGCCGATGGTGCTGGGGAAGGACTGGGCTCGCGTCCTAGCAGAGCGACTTCGCCGTGGCGTTCTTGGCCTGACCGCCGCCGAGGGCCTTGACGAGCTGCCCGACGTTGTCGACGCCGAGAACGCCGCTGTTGACAGTCTTGTGCACCTGGCCGAAGCACGCGGAGTCGGCGGGGGCGGCGCTGGCGGTGCCGGCGAAGGCGACCGAGGCGAGAGCGGCGATGGACCCCGCGGCGAGAATGCGCTTCATGAGACAACCCTTCTGTCGGCGGGTGCGTGTCACCCGTTGGCCCTTCTTCCTCCCGAGGGACGCGTTCGGATGCAGCCGGATGCGGCCATTTTCCGTAGCCCTGTCAGCCGGCGCTCCGCGAGGGGTGCCTCACCGGCAGGGCGGCTCGACGGTGGGGCCGGGGCGGGGTCGGCTCTCGTGGCCGCGGTCGAGACCGAGCGTGGCCAGCAGGTCCTCGTGCAGCTGCATCCACACGACGTGACAGGAGTCGATGCCGACGCCGTCGATCCACCGGCCCCCGCCGCGCCAGCCCCTGTCGAACGCCAGGTCGTAGCGGTCCGCGTAGCCGCCGAACCGCGCGAGGACCGCTGACAGCTCCGACTCCAGCGGCCGCAGCCGTCGTCCCACCGAACCCAGGGCCTCCAGCACGCGGTCGTCCCAGCGGTGGTCGGTGTGGTCGTTGGTGGCCATCGGGCCGCCCGGCAGCGGCCGGATCTGCCAGCGGGTCACCGCCTGCTGGAAGGGCGCGTTGAGCGGGAGGAACCGTCGGTGCACCTCGGCGACGGCGGCGCGCCCGTCAGCGGTGTCGAGCTCGACCGCCAGGCGGCGTTCGCCCTCGGCGCGCCCGCGCTCGGTGACGAACCATCCGCCGTGGCCCCCGAAGTCCGACCTGCTCACCCACCCGAGGGCCTCCATGTCGAGGAGACACTCGTCGACCTCGGCGACGTCCTGGTCGAACCGGCGCGCGACCCTGCCCGCGTCGGCATGGCCCAGCAGCCTCACGGAGTGCAGGGTGAGGGTCGTCGGGTCGGAGTCGACTGCGGCCACGGCGACATCGTGACAGAACCACCGCCGGGCGGCCGGCGGACCCCTGACACGGCGAACGCGCACGACCCGAGGCCGTGCGCGTCACGAGGGATGGGGTGAACGGCCTACCAGAGTGCGTGCTGCTGGAGCCACGGCACGGGGTTGATCGGGTTGTCCCCGGTGGAAGCCGCCTGGAGCTCGAAGTGCAGGTGCGAGCCGAAGGAGTGGCCGGTGTTGCCGACCGCGCCGACGTACTGGCCCGGCATCACGCTCTGCCCGGCGTAGACGCTGATGCTGCTCATGTGGCCGTACCAGATGACGCTGCCGTCCCAGTACTGGATGGCGACCTTGTTCCCGAAGCTGTTCTCCCAGCCCGCCGTGATGACGGTGCCCTTCGACATCGCGTAGAGCGGGGTGCCGGTGGGGGCGGCGAGGTCGATGCCGTCGTGCTGCGTGCCCCATCGCGGGCCGAACCACGAGGTGACGTTCCAGACGGGGATGGGCCGCACCCACTTCTTCGCCTCGCGCTCGGCCTTGGCCTTGGCGGCGGCCTTGGCCTCGGCCTTCCGCTTGGCGGTGCGGGCGGCGCGGGCCTGGGCCTCGGTGCGACCCTGCAGCGCGGCGGTCGCCGTCTGGGCGTCCTGGCGACGCTGCGCCAGGTCGGAGACGTTCTCGACGTCGGCGGCGGTCTGCGTCTGCGCCATCGCCGTCTGCTGGCCGGTGAGGTCGAGGGTCAGCGGCGAGGACTCGGCGGCGGTCGCGGCGGTCGCGGTCACCACGAGAGCTGCGGCAGCGGTCGTCGGCAGGACGAAGCTGCTGCTCAGCGCGCGGGGCAGGCGGGCACGACGCGAGTGGACGCGGTGACGTCCGGCGTAGTGTCGCCCGCGGTACGACCGGGATGACACGGGGCGGAGACCTCAGGGGGGAGACGGGTTCAGGGGATGCCGTCAGGCGTGCCCACCGTAGCGTGACCATTCCGTGACACAAAGCCGAACCTGAGACATTCCCGGACTCGGGTGTCCCTCCCGCCGGCGGCGGGCGCGTGACCTGCGATGATGCCCGGCCCGGCCGGCGACGTGAGCACCGTCTCTCTCAGGATGTGGGCGTGTCGCGGTGGGCCCGTTCACGATCCGGTCACCCGACGGTGCGACCTCGCGGCGGGTCGCCGGGTCATTCGCGACGCGAGAACGGGGCCGCTCCGGTCCGCACGGTGGTGCCGTCGGTGTCGAGCTGGGCCAGGGCCGCGCCGATGCCGTGCACCACCTCCCCCAGCATCGGGAGGGTGAGGTGGCCGGCGCCGTGGAGGCGGACGCTGCGGGCGCGCAGGTCCGCGTGGCGCAGGGCGGCGGACCGCCGCGGCACGATGGCCGTGTCGGTGTCGGACCAGTACGAGATGAAGCGGGTGCGGCAGCCGTGCACCGGGCGGGCCAGCTCGCGCATCAGGCCGCTGCCGGGACGCATCTGCTCCATGAGCCGTGTGGGCACGGTGTAGGCCGCCCACGTGCCCTCGTGCGGCGTGCCGAGCGTGACGAGGGTGTGCACGCGCGCGTCACCGCCGAGGCGGGTGACGTAGTACCGCCCGATGAGCCCGCCGAGGCTGTGGCCGATGACGTGGATGCGCTCGTAACCGGTCTCGGCCACGACCTCCTCGACCTCCTCGGCCAGGCGCAGCGCGGCGGTGCGCACGTCGGTGGCGAGCGTCCCGTAGTTCATCGCGAAGACGTTGGTGAAGCCGCGTCGGGTCAGCCCTCGGCGCAGCAGCGTGAAGATCGACCGGTTGCTGACGATGCCGTGGACCAGCAGGATCGGCGTCCCCGCCGCCTCGAGGTCGTGGACGAGCAGGCCGCGGCGCGCGGGCGGCAGGTGCTCGAGCCGGTAAGCCGGCTCGGCGCCCCGGCCCCGGCCGGTCACGAGGCCCAGCGGCCAGGTGGCCACGTGGGCGGCCAGCCAGGCCGTCTCGACCGCGGCACCGGCGAGCACGGCGGGCTCGAGCAGCCCGATGGCGGCCCCGGCCAGGTCCCGGACGCGACGGGACAACGAGTCGGTCGGCGTCGTCGCCGCCGGCTCGCGCTCCCGGAGCGGGTGGGGCGTGGCCATGGCAGGCCAACTGTAGGCCGCGGCCCCGCCCGACGTCCGGTGCGGTCGGGGAGTGTCACCGCGAGGTGGGCTCCGCCTGACGACGCACCGTCACCGGTCTCGACCGGCTGCCGACCCGGGACGCGTCGATGATGATGGGTGCGTGGAGATCGCCGACGGGGTGCTCGTTGTGCTCGTCGTGCTCCTTGCGGTGGCGGTGGTCGTCGCCCGGGTGCGGAGCCGGCGCTCCGGCGACCTCGACGCCGCTCTCCACCCCGACGAGATCCGCATGCTCGACGAGGCGCTCGCCTCGGTGCACCGAGAGCACGCGGAACCGGTGCGTCGCCTCATCGCCTCACGCGTGGTGGTCCTGAAGAGCCGTGGGGTGCCGCTGCGGGCGGTCCGTCCCGCCGGGGAGCCCCCCATCGCGCGCCTCCTGTTCGCCAACGGCACCGTGCTGCGGGCACGGCCCCTGCGGGCGGGTGACTGGGCGCCCCTCGTGGTGGCCGTCACGGGCCGCCACGCCACCGTGGTGATCGAGTCGTACTCGGTGGGGGAGTCCGACGTCAGCATCGTGCTCTCCGCGCCCGGTGGCCTGCGGCGGGCGGCGACGGTCGTGGGGCTCGACGAGCCGGCCTGAACCCGGCGCGCCCGCTGGGGCCGCCGACCACCGGTCGTCGCGGCCACGGACCGTTCGGACGTGAGATCGCACCCATCGGCCGACTCGGGGCGCGACCGGAGTCCCGGCGCACCGTTAGGCTCCGACCGGACCCCCGACGCCGACGACAGTGAGGACGAACCCGCCGTGGACCTCTTCGAGTACCAGGCCCGAGACATGTTCGAGAAGCACGGGGTGCCCGTGCTCGCCGGGGCGGTCGCCACGACGCCCGAGGAGGTCAGGGAGGCCGCCGAGCGCATCGGCGGCGCCAGCGGCGGGGTCACCGTCATCAAGGCCCAGGTGAAGACCGGCGGTCGCGGAAAGGCCGGCGGCGTCAAGGTGGCCACGAGCGCCGAGGAGGCCGAGGCGCACGCCCGGGCCATCCTCGGGATGGACATCAAGGGCCACGAGGTCCACCGGGTGATGGTCGCCCAGGGCGCCGACATCGCCGAGGAGTACTACTTCTCGATCCTGCTCGACCGCACCAACCGGTCCTACCTCGCGATGTGCTCACGCGAGGGCGGTGTCGAGATCGAGCAGCTGGCCGTGGAGCGGCCCGAGGCGCTGGCCCGGGTGGGGATCGACCCCAACACCGGCGTCGACGACGCGAAGGCCCGTGAGATCGTCGAGGCCGCCGGCTTCGACGCCGACACCGCCGCCAAGGTCGAGCCGGTCGTCAAGGCGCTGTGGACGGTCTACCGCGACGAGGACGCCACGCTGGTCGAGGTCAACCCGCTCGTGAAGACCGGGAGCGGCGAGATCATCGCCCTCGACGGCAAGGTGACCCTGGACGCAAACGCCGACTTCCGCCACGAGGACCACGCCGCCCTCGAGGACACCTCGGCCACCGACCCGCTCGAGGCGGCGGCGAAGGAGAAGGACCTCAACTACGTCAAGCTCGACGGCTCGGTCGGCATCATCGGCAACGGCGCGGGCCTGGTGATGAGCACCCTCGACGTCGTCGCCTACGCCGGCGAGGAGTTCGGCGGCCAGCGGCCGGCCAACTTCCTGGACATCGGCGGTGGCGCCTCGGCCGAGGTGATGGCCAACGGGCTGCACATCATCCTGTCCGACCCGCAGGTGAAGTCGGTCTTCGTCAACGTGTTCGGGGGCATCACGGCGTGCGACGCCGTGGCCAACGGCATCGTCGGCGCCCTCGACGCGCTCGGCGACGAGGAGGACCGGCCGCTCGTCGTTCGCCTCGACGGCAACAACGTCGAGGAGGGCCGGCGCATCCTCGCCGAGCGCAACCACCCGCGTGTCCAGATCGAGGACACGATGGACGGCGCGGCCCGCCGTGCCGCCGAGCTGGCCTCCCAGAACTGACCCCGCGAGCGAGAAGAGAGACGACGAAAACCCATGGCCATCTTCCTCAACTCCGACTCCAAGGTCATCGTCCAGGGCATGACCGGCTCCGAGGGCATGAAGCACACGCAGCGCATGCTGCGCTCCGGTACCGACATCGTCGGCGGGGTCAACCCGCGCAAGGCCGGCACCGAGGTCCAGTTCGAGGGCGGCGTCACCGTGCCCGTCTTCGGCTCGGTCGGTGAGGCGATGGAGGCGACCGGCGCGAACGTCAGCGTCGTCTTCGTCCCCGCCGCCTTCACCAAGTCCGCCGCCGTCGAGGCGATCGACGCGGGCATGCCGCTCTGCGTCGTCATCACCGAGGGCGTCGCCGTCAAGGACACCGCGGAGTTCTACAACTACGCGGTCGACAAGGGCACCACCCGGATCATCGGGCCGAACTGCCCCGGCCTGATCAGCCCCGGCGCCTCGAACGCGGGCATCATCCCCGCGGACATCTCCGGGCCCGGCCGCATCGGTCTGGTGTCGAAGTCCGGCACGCTGACCTACCAGATGATGTACGAGCTCCGGGACATCGGCTTCTCCTCGGCCGTCGGCATCGGCGGTGACCCGGTCATCGGGACGACGCACATCGACTGCCTGGCGGCCTTCGAGGAGGACCCCGAGACCGACGCCGTCGTCATGATCGGCGAGATCGGGGGCGACGCCGAGGAGCGCGCAGCCGCGTACATCCAGGAGCACGTCACGAAGCCGGTGGTCGGCTACGTCGCCGGGTTCACGGCGCCCGAGGGCAAGACCATGGGCCACGCCGGCGCCATCGTCTCAGGGTCCTCGGGCACGGCGCAGGCCAAGAAGGAGGCGCTCGAGGCGGCCGGGGTCAAGGTCGGCAAGACGCCGTCCGAGACGGCCCGGCTGATGCGCGAGATCATGGAGTCGCTCGGCGGCTGAGCCCCGAGCCGCGGGCCGGCGGGCGGGTCGGCCGGCGTCCACCCGGTCACGCAGGTCCCTGACCGCGGGCCGATGACCGGGCTGGGCCGCGGACGGCGACCTCCCGCGCCACGGCGTGTGCTGGCCGGTCAGCGGGTCGCCATCGGCGAAACTGTGGCCGATGACCGTCATCGACCGACTCCGCGCCGCCGTCCCCGGTGCCGACGCGTCCCCGGACGCCGGGCCGGGGTGGGGCCGCGGTGCCGTCGTCGGTGTGGCGACCGGGCTCGTCTCGGTCGCTGTCGTCGTCGGCCCCGCCCTGC
This sequence comes from uncultured Actinomycetota bacterium, assembly GCA_963726295.1. Taxonomy (GTDB): domain Bacteria; phylum Actinomycetota; class Actinomycetes; order Actinomycetales; family Dermatophilaceae; genus DASSQJ01. The sequence continues at coordinate 402,266 of CAVSBW010000002.1, read as the reverse complement.
TCGCGTGGTCGCAGACGACCCCGTCGAAGGGCTCCGGGGGTGGAGCCGGCACGGTCGTCGCCGTCGGCGCTGGGCTGTGGCTGCTCTCCGCAGGGGCCCACGTCACCGCGGGGGAGGCCGGCATCGCGCTGACCCCGTTGCTGGGCCTCGCCGTGCTCGCCCTCCTCGCCCGCCTCGGCGCGCGTGAGGCGATGGTCCGGGTATCCCTGGACGGGGGGTCCTGGTGCGGCCTGCTGCCGAGCCGCCTGGTCGCCACCGTCGGGGCATGGTGGGCGGGCTACGCCGTCGTCGTCCTCGGCACCGCCGCCGTCGCCTCCACCGGCCCGTTCCCACCCGCCTGGCCCACCGTCGTCCTCCCGGCCGTGGTGCTGCCGCTGCTCGGGGCCGCCCTCGCTCTGCGGCCCGTGCTGGCCGACGACCCGGAGATCCTCGGGCCGCGCAGCGGGGTCCTCCGCCTGCCCGACATGCTCCGCCGCGCGACCGGCCCCGGTCTCACCGGGCTGGTCGTCCTCCTCGGTCTCGGCTCGGCCCTGGTCCTGGCCGCCGTGGGGCTGTCGTGGCAGGGGGTCACGGCCGTCCAGTCCGGTCTCGAAGCCGATGGCACCGGGACGGTCGTCTCCGTCGCAGCCCAGGTGGCGATGCTGCCCAACCTCGCGCTCTGGGTCGTCTCCTTCCTCGCCGGGCCCGGGTTCCAGGTGGTCGAGGGGGCCACCGTCACGTGGACCGGTGCCCAGTCGGGGCTGCTGCCGATGGCGCCCGTCCTCGCCGCACTCCCGCACCCGGGTCCCTTCCCGGTGGCAGTGGCCGTCGTCTCGGCCCTCCTGCTCGTCGCGGTGGGCCTGCTCGTGGGCGCGCGTTCCGTGCGCACGGTGGCGCGTCTCTCCCGGCTGCGCACGAAGCTCGGCGTGGCCGCCGCTGCCTGCGCCGTCACCGCGGCCGGCGCAGGGGTGCTGGACGCCGTCGGTGGGGGCTCGCTGGGGCAGTTCCGGCTCTCGTCGATCGGGGCCCCGGCCCTCGACCTCACCGTGACGCTGTTCGGGTGGCTTCTGCTCGGCGCGGTGCTCGCCGTGATCCGTGACGCCTGGCGGCTGCGCCGGTGACGCCGCCACTGCGACTGGTCGTCCTCGTCTCGGGGTGGGGGACGAACCTCCAGGCCGTCCTCGACGCGGCCACCGGCGGGGCCCCCCTCGCCGTCCTCGCGGTCGGGGCGGACCGCGACGGCACCGGTGGCGAGCGCCGCGCCCGCGACGCCGGCATCCCGACCTTCGTCACGCGCCTGCCCGACTACGACAGCCGTGCCGACTGGGACCGCGACCTCGCGCGGCAGGTCGAGGCCTTCGCCCCCGACCTCGTCCTCAGCGCCGGGTTCATGAAGGTCCTGGGCCCAGCCGTCCTGGCGTCGTACCCGGTGCTCAACACCCACCCTGCGTTGCTGCCGAGCTTTCCCGGTGCCCACGGTGTCCGCGACGCCCTCGCGCACGGGGTCAGGGTCACCGGCTGCACCTGCCACTGGGCCGATGCCGGTGTCGACACCGGCCCCATCGTCGACCAGCGGGCGGTCCGGGTCCGTGAGGACGACACCCAGGAGACGCTCCACGAGCGGATCAAGGTCGAGGAGCGCGCGATGCTCGTCGACGTGCTCACCGCGCTGGCTGCCGACCGCACACGCATCCCCGTACCGGCCGTCTGACCGCGCGGCGCGGCGGGCCCCGCGCCGGTGGGGGTTTCGGCCCGCTCCCCGTCCTCCGCGGCCGGAACCTCGGGGACCGAGGCCGACCGCACCGCCGCCGCTCGGGTCAGTAGGATGGTGGCGACGACTGGCGAGGGTGGATCACCACCGGGAAGTCGATCGGGAGCATCGCCCGCCTGGGTGCCCCGGGTCCGACCGATCGACCCGAGGAGCCCGTTCGATGTCCGCCCCCGTCACCGCCCCCGGTCCCTCAGAGGACGTCCGCCCCGTCCGCCGAGCCCTCGTCTCCGTCTACGACAAGGCCGGCCTCGACACCCTCGTCCGCGGCCTCCACGAGGCCGGCGTCGAGCTGGTCTCCACGGGGGGCAGCGCGGCGCTCATCGAGTCGCTGGGGCTGCCGGTCACCCGCGTGGAGGAGCTGACCGGCTTCCCCGAGTGCCTGGAGGGCCGGGTCAAGACCCTCCACCCCCGAGTCCACGCCGGCCTCCTCGCCGACACCCGCAAGCCCGAGCACCTGGCCCAGCTCGCGGAGCTCGGCGTCGAGGCCTTCGAGCTCGTCGTCGTCAACCTCTACCCGTTCGCCGCGACCGTGGCGTCCGGGGCGAGCCCCGACGAGTGCGTGGAGCAGATCGACATCGGTGGGCCGTCGATGGTCCGGGCGGCCGCGAAGAACCACCCCAGCGTCGCCGTGGTCACCGACCCGGCTAGCTACGGCACCGTGCTCGAGGCGGTTCGGTCGGGTGGGTTCACCCTCGACCAGCGCAAGCGGCTCGCCGCCGAGGCCTTCGTCCACACGGCCACGTACGACGTCGCCGTGGCGTCGTGGATGGGCAACGCCTACACCGACAGCTCCGGTGGCACCGGCTTCCCGGCGTGGATGGGGGCCACGTGGGAGCGGGCCGTCGTGCTGCGCTACGGCGAGAACCCGCACCAGCGGGCCGCTCTCTACACCAACGGGTTCCAGCCCCGCCCGGCCCTCGCCCAGGCGACCCAGCTGCACGGCAAGGAGATGTCGTACAACAACTACGTCGACGCGGACGCCGCCGTGCGGGCCGCGTACGACCACGGCGACCAGCCGACGGTCGCCGTCGTCAAGCACGCCAACCCCTGCGGGATCGCGGTGGGTGAGGACGTCGCCGAGGCGCACCGCAAGGCGCACGCCTGCGACCCGGTCTCGGCGTTCGGTGGCATCGTCGCCGCCAACCGCCCGGTGACCGCCGCGATGGCCGAGACCGTCGCCGACATCTTCACCGAGGTCGTCGTCGCTCCGGCGTTCGAGCCCGAGGCCCTCGAGATCCTCACCCGCAAGAAGAACGTGCGGCTGCTCGAGTGCGCCGAGCCCTCACGCGGTGGCGTCGAGACGCGTCCGATCGGTGGGGGCCTGCTCCTCCAGGAGCGCGATGCCGTCGACGCCGTGCTCCGCGACGGCGAGGGCACCGTCACCGGCGGTGACGACGCCGCGAGCTGGCGGCTCGTGGCCGGCGACCCCGCCGACGAGGCCACGCTGACGGACCTCCAGTTCGCCTGGCGGGCCGTGCGGGCCGTGAAGTCGAACGCCATCCTCCTCGCGCGGGACGGCGCGTCGGTCGGCATCGGGATGGGCCAGGTCAACCGGGTCGACTCCTGCCATCTCGCCGTGTCCCGTGCGGGGGAGGGCCGCGCCCGTGGCGCCGTGGCGGCCTCCGACGCGTTCTTCCCGTTCGCCGACGGCCTGCAGGTGCTGCTCGACGCGGGAGTGCGGGCGGTGGTCGCCCCCGGCGGGTCGATGCGCGACGCCGAGGTCGTCGAGGCCGCGCAGGCGGCGGGCGTGACCATGTACTTCACCGGAACCCGGCACTTCGCGCACTGACGCGGCCCCGGGGTTGCCCGCGGAGCCCGTCGCCTCAGCCGTGGGCGGCGTGCGCCCCGTGCCCGCCGTCGTCGGTGCGCCTCACCGGCAGCCGGGCCAGCCCGAACAACAGCTCCATGGGACCGGTGCCCCACCACCGGTCCAGCGCCCAGCAGGTGCCGAACACGACGAGACAGGTGCCGCCGAGCATCGTCCAGCCGTCGTCCGCCGAACCGCCGCGGAGGACCCCGACGGCCGCGAGGAGCAGCACCTGGAGCGTGTACGCCGTGAGCGCGAGGCGACCGGTGGCGAGCAGGGGTGCGAGGACGACGGCCCCCACGGTCCCCCAGCGCCGGCCCAGCTCGACGACGAGGACGGCGAGGACCACCGAGCCGGCGGCGAGCAGCGTCGCTCCGATGATCTCCGCGGTGGTCCCGGAGTACGCCCGGGCCCCGTCGGCCGAGGCGTAGCCGACGAGGTAGACGGCCAGGGCGCTGCCGAAGAGGACCGCGGCCACGCCGTAGCCACGGGGCGGCTGCCCCGTGCGCGGGAGGGTGGTGGCCAGGGCCAGCCCACCGAGCGCCATCGGGAGCAGGGAGGTCAGGCGGTAGGAGTGGCCGGCGGCGACCCAGTCGAGCATCGTCCGCTGCACGTCGCCGGTCGAGGCGGCGGACGCCACGAGGTGCTCACGGGCGCGCTCCATCGCCAGCGGGCTGAGGACCGCCGCGCCCGCGGCCAGCCCCAGGGTCAGCACGGGCAGTCGGCGGAGCAGCAGGGCCAGGGGCGCGAGCACGGCGACGAGCAGGCCCAGGTAGGGGAGGACGACGACGATCTGGGCGTAGAGCGCCTGGAGGACCAGCCCCAGGACCACGAGCAGCACCCCGCGGACGAGGTTGTCGGCCACGAACGCGGCGGGGGCGACCGGTCGGTGCGAGAGCCGGACCCCCATGGACGCCCCGATGACGACCGCGAACAGCGGAGCGGTGAGGTTCTCGGTGACGTTCGCCGGACCGCCGACGGGGCTGAGGTGAGCGATGAGCATCGAGAGCACGGCGACCCCGCGGGCGAGGTCGAGGCCGTCGAGGCGCCGGAACCCGTCGGAGGTCTCACGGCCGCCGGCGTGGGCGTGCGGATGCCTCGGACCCATCGCGTCACGGTGCCGTCCGGCGGTGTTCGGGGACGCGGGCACCGGGGCCACCCCTCAGCCGCTCGTCGCGTCGAGGTGCTGGAGCAGGTCGTGGGCCGCCAGCTCGACCTCCTTGTGCCGCCACTCCGAGGCCCGGTACACGCAGGCGATGAGCGCACTGCGGTGCACGCGGCGGAAGTCACCGACGACGAAGGCGTACCGCGCCTTCGTGCCGTCGGTGGCTCCGACGGTCAGGCCCAGGTGCCAGCCGGCGTACTCCTCCCAGGTGTGCCGCTCGAGGTAGGCGTTCTGCGCGGCCGCGTCGGGCTGGACCTCACCCCAGTCGCTGTCGAGCACGTACTGGCGCGAGTCGACGAGCGCGCGCACGTGGGCGAGCGCCGCCTCGTTGACCTGGTAGCGCGCCATGGCACGAAGGCTAGCCCCCCGTGGGGCCGGTGGGGGTGGTGGGACGGTAGGTGACTGCACCGGTGCCACTCTCCTCCCACCCACAACAGATGCCCCACACTGCCCATTCTCATCGACAGCCGAACCCGCTACGCTCGGTCCCGCCCGTCCCGGTGGTGTACCGACGCACCCCCCCTGCACCTGGAGGCCCCTGCATGGCATCTGACTACGAACGGGTCGGTGGCGCTCCCGCCCTGACCGCGGTGGTCGACGAGCTCTACGTCCGGCTCACCGCCGACCCGCTGGTCGGCCACTACTTCACCGACATCGACCTGCCGCAGCAGAAGCGCCACATGGTGTTCATGCTGACCAAGGTCCTCGGTGGGCCTGACGAGTACCGGGGCCGTACCCTGGACGACGCCCACCAGCCCCTTGAGATCTCCGACGCCGACTACGACCGCGTCGGGGAGCACCTCATGGCGATCCTCGGCGAGGCCGGGGCGCCGCAGGACATCCAGGGCCGCGTCGTCGAGACCCTCGGCGCCGTCCGTCCGCAGGTCGTCCACCAGCACTGACAGGAGGGCATCGTCGTGGACACCGACCGCCTCAAGTCCACGTGGGCCGCTGCAGGAGAGCAAGCGGACGACGTCGCGTCGTACTTCTACGCCCACCTGTTCGTCACACATCCCGAACTGCGGGAGATGTTCCCGCTGACCATGAACGCCCAGCGCGACCGCCTCGTCGGCGCGCTCGGGCGGATCGTGAGCAACGTCGACAACCTCGGCGAGGTCGTCGGGTTCGTCGAGCAGCTCGGCCGCGACCACCGGCGCTTCTCCGTCGTCGCGGAGCACTACGACGCCGTCGGGGCATCGCTCCTGTGGTCCCTGGCTCACTTCCTCGGCGACCGGTGGACCGCCGAGGTCGCGGACGACTGGGCCGCGGCCTACGGCGTCGTCGCCTCGACGATGATCTCCGCCGCCGAGGAGTCCGAACCCGTCCAGCCCGCCTGGTGGGAGGCCGAGGTCGTCGACAAGCAGCGGGTGAGCCGCGAGATCGCGACCTTCCGCGTCCGTCCGAACGATGCCGTGCCGTACCAGCCCGGCCAGTCGATGGCGATGGAGATCCCGCAGGTGCCGAGGTCGTGGCGGTTCTTCACGCCGGCCAACGCCCCGCGCGAGGACCACACCATCGACCTCAACGTCGCCGTTCTCGCCGGCGGGATGGTGAGCGGCTCGTTCGTCAGCAGGGTCCGCCCCGGTGACGTCGTCAAGATCGGGGCACCGGTCGGCACCGGCCTCGTGCTCGACCCCGACGACGACGCCGACCTCGTCATGGTGGCCGGCAACACGGGTCTGGCGCCGTTCCTCGCGCTGCTCGACGTCATCCGGGAGCAGCGGGAGGCGGGCTGGCCGATGCGGCAGGTCCGGCTGCTCCACGGCGTGCGCTTCCCCTGGAACCTCTACGCCAACCAGCGGCTCCGGCGTCTCGCCGAGGAGGAGTGGTTCAGCTACGTGCCGGTGGTGTCGGACGACCCCACCTACCCCGGTCGCAGGGGCCTCGTGGGTGACGTCGCCGTCGATGCCGCCTTCGACGGCCGGTACCGGGTGATGCTCTGCGGCTCGCACGCGATGGTCCGGTACACCAGCCAGGCGTTCGAACGGGCCCCGAAGCCCCCCGAGTCCATCAAGTTCGAGGAGTACGCGGACGTGCCAGTCACGACCGCCCCCACGACGCCGTCACCGGCACAAGGAGGTTCGTCGTGAGCGACACACATCACGAGACGGAGGTGGGGGAGGTCGTCGACTCCCCCGAGAACCCGGGCGACCGGGAGCGCCGAGAGGCTCGCGAACGCGCCTACCAGGACGTCAGCCTGCGCGCGGTCGAGCTCCTCGCGAAGGCCCAGCGCGCCGCCGACGAGGCCGTGGCCGAGGCCCAGGCGTACGCCCGCGACCTCGAGGAGACCGCCCGCGAGCAGTACCGCCACATCCTCCAGCGCGCCCACGAGGCGGCCCGGGGCGCCGCCCCCTCGGGTGAGGAGGACGGAGCGGCCGACGCTCCGGCCGACGCGGCCGCCGTCGCAGCGGTGACGTCGTCGGGGACCGTCGACACCCAGCAGCTCGAGTACGTGCGCACCTACGCGCGGGTCGCGCACACCCAGCTCAAGGCTGTGCTCGGAGCCCTCAACGACGAGCTCGACCGGCTCGCCGAGCTCGCCGACGGCCGGGTCGAGCAGCCGGTGGCGGCTGACGTCGACGAGCCGCCGGCGAAGGATGCGGCCGTGTCCGACGAGGAGCAGGCCCCGGCCGACGACGCGGTGCCCGACGACGAGCAGTACGGACACGGCTGACGGGAGACCCCGACCCGCCTCTCCGGCGCCCCGGCCACCTCGGTGGCCGGGGCGTCACCTGGTTCCGGGCCGACCTTCAGGCAGCGGGACACCCGGTCCGTCCGACGGCCAGTGCCCCCGTGCCGCGCGTGGCCCGGTGAGGCCTCTCGGGGACCGGCTGCGAGGATGACCCCGTGACAGCGACGACACTCGACGGCAAGGCCATCCTCGCGACCATCAAGGACGAGCTGCGCGCGCGGGTCGCCGTGCTCGCGGAGCGCGGCGTCGTGCCCGGACTCGGCACCGTTCTCGTCGGCGACGACCCCGGCAGTCGCTGGTACGTCGGGGCCAAGCACCGGGACTGCGCGGAGGTGGGCATCCACTCCATCCGCCGCGACCTGCCCGCCGACGCGACCCTCGACGAGGTGCTCGCCGTGGTGCGCGAGCTCAACGAGGACCCGACGTGCACCGGCTTCATCGTGCAGCAGCCCACCGGCCTCGACGAGAACGCGATCCTCTCCGCCGTCGACCCGGCCAAGGACGTCGACGGCCTGCACCCGACGAACCTCGGGTGGCTCGTGCTGGGCGAGCCGGCGCCGTTGCCGTGCACGCCGGTCGGGTGCATCGAGCTGCTCCGGCGGTACGACGTGCCGATCGCCGGGGCCAAGGTGGTCGTCGTGGGGCGCGGCATCACGGTCGGGCGGCCGCTCGGCCTCATCCTCACGCGGCGGTCGGAGAACGCCACGGTCACGTTGTGCCACACCGGCACCCGCGACCTGGCCGCCGAGGTGCGACAGGCCGACATCGTCGTGGTCGCCGCCGGCGTGCCGGGCATCGTCAGCGCGGAGATGGTCAAGCCGGGGGCGGCGGTGCTCGACGTCGGCGTGTCCCGAGTCGTCGACGAGGAGAGCGGCAAGGCCCGGGTGGCGGGCGACGTCGCGCCGGACGTGTGGGACGTGGCCGGGTTCGTCAGCCCGAACCCCGGCGGCGTCGGCCCGATGACCCGGGCGATGCTGCTGAGCAACGTCGTCGAGGCCGCCGAACGCGCCGCCGCCCCCTGACCTCTGGATTTTCGCCGGGTGCCCCAAACCCCGGGGTCGCTTCGGAAACCTTCCGAAGCGACCCCGGGGTTTCCGGGATGATGATCGCGTGGGGCGCACTGTCCACAGGGACCGTCCAAGGGGCGCACCGTCCACAGGTGGCGAGCGGGGCCTGGTCCGTGCTGTCCGGTGCGTGGTCTCTGGTGGCATGGACACAGACGCCACCGCCTCCATCGCGCCCGAGCTGGACCCCACCCTCGACGCCCTGGCCCGCGGCCAGCACGGCGCCCTCACCACGCGGCAGCTCCTCGGTGCCGGCGTCTCCGAGGGCGGGATGCTCCACCTCGTGGCCTCGCGGGTGCTCGAGCACCCCGGTCGTGGCCTCTACCTCGTGCGGGCGCAGGTCGGGCGTGACGCGAGCTCCCGTCAACACGCCCTGGCGTCCGGTGCCATGCTGCTCTACCCCGACTCGGTGCTCGCGGGCGAGACCGCGCTCCTGGCGCATGGCGTCGCGGTCTGGGGTTCGCCGATGACCCGGCCGGCGATCCTGCGCCCGATCAGTCGATCCGGTGGGATGTCGGCCTTCTGGGTGCGCCCATCGAGGGGTGAGTCGGTCGACACTGACTGGGGCCCCGCGATGCCGGTGGCCGCCGCGCTGGCGCAGCACGCCCTCGACCATGGCCTCGAGCCCGGCCTGGTCAGCGCCGATGACGCCCTGCACCGCGAGAAGGCATCTCACGGGCAGCTCGTGGCCGCGGTGGGTGCCGTGGCCGGCACGCGGCACGGCTCACGCGCCGTGGCGGTGCTGCGGCATGCCGACGGGCGACGCGAGTCGGTCGGGGAGTCCAGGACGGCGCTCGCGATGGCGCTCGGCGGTCTCGACGTCGAACCCCAGGTGGTCGTCCACGACAGCCGAGGCCGGTTCGTGGCGCGTGCCGACTTCGGAGTGCGAGGCACGAAGGTGCTCATCGAGTTCGACGGGCGGGTCAAGTACGCCGACGGCGATCCCTCCGTGCTCTGGGAGGAGAAGAAGCGTGAGGACCGGCTCCGCCGGCTCGGTTACGTCGTCGTGCGTGTCACCTGGGCCCACCTCGAGCGCCCCGGGCTGGTGGCCGCGATGGTCTGGAGCGCGGTCAGTGGACGGGCCACGCCGGTGTCGGCGTGACAACGGACCCGCGGCGGGGTCTGGTGTCGGCGTGACACCGGAAACCCCGGGGTCGCCTCAGAACCCTTCCGGTGCGACCCCGGGGTTTCCCGCATCCGGCGGGAAAGCCGTGCAGCGGGTCAGATGAGGCCGAGGGCCCTCACCGCGTCGCGCTCGTTCACGAGCTCCTCGACCGTGGCGTCGATCCTGCCGCGGGAGAAGCCGTCGATGTCCAGGCCCTGGACGACCTCCCAGCGGCCATCACGCACGGTGACGGGGAATGAGGAGACGAGCCCCTCCTCGACGCCGTACGAGCCGTCCGAGCGCACGGACATGGACACCCAGTCGCCCTCGGGCGTTCCCTCGACCCACGTGCGGGCGTGGTCGAGGGTCGCCGAGGCGGCCGAGGCGGCCGACGACGCCCCCCGCGCCTCGATGATGGCGGCACCTCGCTTGGCGACCGTGGGGATGAAGGTGTCCTCGATCCAGGCCTGGTCGCCCACCGCCTCGGCGGCGTTGCGCCCGCCCACCTCGGCGTGGAACAGGTCGGGGTACTGCGTGGCCGAGTGGTTGCCCCAGATCGTCATCTTCCGGATCTCCGTCACCGGCACGTCGAGCTTGGCGGCCAGCTGCGAGATCGCGCGGTTGTGGTCGAGGCGGGTGAGCGCGGAGAACCGCTCCGTCGGGATGTCGGGGGCGCTGCTCATCGCGATGAGCGCGTTGGTGTTGGCCGGGTTGCCGGTGACCGTGATGTGGATGTCGTCGGCCGCGACCTCGTTGAGGGCCTTTCCCTGGGGAGCGAAGATGCCGCCGTTGGCCTCGAGCAGGTCGCCCCGCTCCATGCCCGGCCCGCGCGGTCGGGCCCCGACGAGGAGGGCGTGGTTGACGCCGTCGAACACGACGTTCGGGTCATCGCCGATCTCGACCTTGGCCAGCGTGGGGAAGGCGCAGTCGTCGAGCTCCATCACGACCCCCTCGAGGGCCCCCAGCGCCGGGGTGATCTCGAGCAGTCGCAGCTCGACGGGGGTGTCCGGACCGAGGAGCGACCCGCTGGCGATGCGGAACAGGAGGCTGTAGCCGATCTGGCCGGCAGCGCCGGTGACGGCCACCTTGACGGGCGTGCTGCTCACGGTGGGACCCCTTCGATCGAGCGGTGATGGTGTGCTGCTGCGACGCTATCAGCGCGTGCGGATGGCGCGGCAGGTTGCTGCTGTGCTGGGGTGGGCGACGTGCGGGACGGTGCGACGGGCGGACGAGACCCGCGGCCGATGGTCGTGGCGGGTGTCACGGCTGTCGTGTCGCTCGGACTCCTCCTTGCCGCGGTCCGCCTGGCCTGGCTGGGGCCGGACGTCGGCCGCGGCTCCGGCTTCTGCGAGGCGGCACACACCGGCTGGGTGGTCCAACCCGCGAACACCTGGAGCAACCTGGGCTTCGTCCTGGCCGGCCTCGCCGTCGCGTGGTACGCGGGCGACCGGCTCCGCCTGGGTGTGACCCTGGGCGCCCATCCCGGCCTTGCCACGACCTACGCCGTGCTCGTCGTGCTGCTCGGGCCCGGCAGCATGGCCATGCACGCGACCCAGACCCGGCTCGGAGGCGTCCTGGACGTCGTCAGCATGATCCTCGTGTCGGGCTTCGCCCTGGCGTACGCCGCGATGCGGTGGTGGCGTCGCGGACCGGCCTTCCTCGCCGTCGTCTTGCCGGTGCTGGTCGCGGTGGGGACCCTCGTGTTCCTCACCGGCGGCCGCGTCCCGCTGGTGCGGCACTCGGGCAACGCGGCCTTCGCCCTGATGCTGGTCCTCGCCGTCGTCCTCGAGGTCGCGCTCCGGTTCCGCCGCGACCCGCGCCAGGACACCTGGTTCGGGCTCGCAGCTCTCGGGTCGCTGCTCGTCGCGTACACGGTGTGGCAGTTCGGCCGCCGTGGCCACCCGTGGTGCGACCCGGCGTCGTGGGCGCAGTGGCACGGCCTGTGGCACCTCCTCTGCGCGCTCGCGGCCTACCTGCTCTTCCGCCACTACGCCGCCGAGCGCCGTGAGGGGGCAGGGTGACCGCCACGGCCGACGATGCCGCCTCCTCCTCCTCGACCACGGCTGCCGGGACGACCGGGGCGAGCGGGGCGACCGACCCCGCGGTCCTCGCCGCCGAGTCGCTCGTGCCACCGCTCGCCCCGCCGAGCTCCACCCCCGAGATGGGCGCCCTCGTCGCCAGCACGGCGCGGGCCTCCGGGCGCCGCGTCCTCGACGCGGGACGCGGCCAGCCCAACTGGTCGGCCACGGTGCCACGCGCCGCCTTCTTCCGGCTGGGCACGTTCGCCGTCGCCGACGCGGCGGCGCACAGCGACAGCGAGCACTGGGGAGTGCTGCCTCCCGAGGAGGGCATCGACGCGCGCCTCCGAGCGGCCCTGGCCGCCGAACCGTCGGACGCGGGGGACTTCCTGCTGCGGGCCGTCGACTTCGCGGTGGCTGAGCTCGGTTATGGCGGCGACGCGTGGGTCCACGAGCTCGTCAAGGCCGTGCTCGGCGCGGGCTACCCGTCGCCGAACCGGATGCTCGAGCAGCTCGAGAACGTCGTCGAGCACTACTACCTCGTGACGATGGCCGGGATCGAGCCGGGCGAGCAGGACCGCTTCGAGCTGTTCGCCACCGAGGGCGGCGCGGCTGCGATGTCCTACGTGTTCGCCAGCCTCAAGGCCAACGAGCTGGTCGGGCCCGGTGACGCCGTCGCCGGCAACCGTCTCGGCTTCGTCGCCCTCGCGGCGGACACCGTCCTCGACGACCTCATCGCCGCCCAGCCCGAGGAGGTCCGGGCCCGCCAGCAGTACCGGTACGGCTCGATGACCTCGCACGTCGCAGGGCTGTCCTTCATGCGTCGGATGGTCGCGGACAGCCGGGAGGTGGCGCTGCACAACATCGCCGGCCTCTCGACGGTCGACCAGGTGCAGATGGGCCTGTTCGCCCTCACCTTCCTGCTGCCCCGCGGCGCCGAGTACGCGGGGGCCACCCGCGACGAGCTGGGGCGTCGGCTCGACGCGCTGTACGAGGCGCTCGGCGTGGAGCCCCCGGGCGGCGACGACAGCCGCTACTACGCGCTCGTCGACGTCCTCGAGGTGGCCCGCCGTCGGGTGGGCGTGGAGGCTGCCGACCGACTCCGGGCGGGGTTCCCGGCGGAGGAGGTGCCGCTGCGCCTGGCTCGCGGCCACGGCATCATCGTGCAGCCAGGGCCGATGTTCCACTCGCAGGCCTGGGACCTGCGGGTGTGCCTGACCGCGCTGCCCACGGAGGATCTCGTCACCCTCGGTCGGGCGGTGGTGTCAGTGGTCGACGACCTCGTGGGCAACCGGGCCGCCGCCGGCAGCTGACTCGGAGCCGGCCCCGCCGGTCCGGTGGAGCACCCGATCGTCACGAGATCACGAGCCGCCGCTGACCCGGCGTGCAAGTGTCACCCGCCCCCGCCCTCGCGGGCGCGGTGCGTGGGTCGGGGTCAGGGCGCGGTGTTGGGGTGCGTCACCGACGTCAACGGGCGGCGTCGGGGTCGACGCCCTCGGCGACGGTGACGTCCTCGGGGTCGATCTCGCCCGAGATGTCGCGGTCGCGGCGGTCCACCCCGGTGATGAGGTGGAAGGTCGCCCCGGCGACGGCCGCCCCTGCGATCGGTGCCACCCAGAACAACCACAGCTGACCGGGGGCTCCGGCGCCGTTGAAGAACGCCACGGCCGTGGACCGGGCCGGGTTGACCGAGGTGTTCGAGATCGGGATCGACACGAGGTGGATGAGTGTGAGGGCCAGGCCGATCGCGAGCGGCGCAAAGCCCTCGGGGGCGCGGGAGTCGGTGACGCCGAGGATGACGTAGAGGAAGATCGCGGTGAGCAGCACCTCGATGCACAGGACCGCCGCGAACGAGTACCCGCCGGGGGAGAGGTCGCCCCAGCCGTTGGCCGCCATGTTGCCGGTGGCCTCGAAGCCCGGGCGACCGCGGGCGATGCCCCACAGTGCGGTGCCCGCGACGAGCCCCCCGACGACCTGGGCGACGACGTACCCCGGCACGTCCCGCCACTCGAAGCGGTGCGCCACCGCCGCGCCGATGGTGACGGCCGGGTTGAAGTGCGCTCCGGAGACGTGACCCACGGCGTAGGCCATCGTGACGACGGTCAGTCCGAAGGCCAAGGCGACTCCGAGGAACCCGATGCCGACGTGGATGCTGCCGCCGGAGGTGACGTTCGGCGCGAGGAATCCGGCGGCGAAGATCGCCGAGCCGCACCCGCCGAAGACGAGCCAGAAGGTGCCGAGGAACTCTGCGGCGATGCGCTGGCGCATCGAGGGAGGCGTCATGAGGCATCAGTGTGGTCTGCCGGAGCGCCTCGGTACAGGGACACGCCGCACCGTGGTCACGAGAAGCCGCGCACCTCTGACACCGGAAACCCCGGGGTCGCGTCGGAAGGGTTCCGGTGTGACCCCGGGGGTTTCGGCATCAGGCGGGAAAGCGGAGGGGGTCGATGACCGCGTTGAACGTGCCCGAGGGGCGCATCACCGCGGCCGCCCTGTCCGCATCCGGCCGGTAGTAGCCGCCGATGTCGGCCGGCTGCCCCTGCACGGCGATGAGCTCGTCCTCGATGGTGTCGGTCTGCTCGACGAGCGCCTCGGCGATCGGCGCGAACATCTCGGCCAGGGCCGGGTCGTCCTCCTGGTGCGCGAGCTCATGCGCCCAGTAGCGCGCGAGCCAGAAGTGGCTGCCCCGGTTGTCGATCTGGCCCACCCGGCGCGCGGGCGACTTGTTCTCGTCGAGCAGCGTCTCCGTCGCGCGGTCGAGGGCGTTGCCCAGCAGCCGGGCCCGCTCGTTGCCGCCCGCGGCCTCGTGCCGGAACGACTCGGCGAGGGCGAGGAACTCCCCGAGGCTGTCCCACCGCAGGTAGTCCTCGGCGAGCAGCTGCTGCACGTGCTTGGGCGCCGAACCGCCCGCGCCGGTCTCGAAGAGGCCGCCACCGTTCATCAGGGGGACGACGGAGAGCATCTTCGCGGAGGTGCCGAGCTCGAGGATCGGGAACAGGTCGGTGTTGTAGTCGCGAAGCACGTTGCCGGTGACCGAGATGGTGTCCTCGCCGCGGCGGATCCGCTCGACGGACAGCTTCGCGGCCTCGACGGGGGACAGGACGCGGATGTCCAGCTCGTCCGTGTCGTGCTCGGGGAGGTAGGCCTGCACCTTGGCGACGAGGTTGCGGTCGTGGGCGCGGGTCTCGTCGAGCCAGAACACGGCCGGCGTCCCGGACTCGCGGGCCCGGCGCACGGCGAGGGCCACCCAGTCGCGGATCGGGGCGTCCTTGGTCTGGCAGGCGCGCCAGATGTCACCGGCCTCGACGTCATGGCTCATCAGGACCCGGCCCGAGGAGTCGACGACCTCGACCCGGCCCGCGGACGCCATCTCGAAGGTCTTGTCGTGGCTGCCGTACTCCTCGGCCTTCTGGGCCATGAGGCCGACGTTGGGCACCGAGCCCATCGTCGTCGGGTCGAAGGCTCCGTGGGCCTGGCAGTCCTCGATGACGGCCTGGTAGACACCGGCGTAGGAGCTGTCGGGGATGACCGCCAGCGTGTCGTGCTCCTCGCCGTCCGCGCCCCACATGTGGCCCGAGGTCCGGATCATCGCCGGCATCGACGCGTCGACGATGACGTCGCTCGGCACGTGGAGGTTGGTGATGCCCTTGTCGGAGTTGACCATCGCCAGCCGC
The DNA here is from genome assembly GCA_963726295.1 of uncultured Actinomycetota bacterium. Classification (GTDB taxonomy): domain Bacteria; phylum Actinomycetota; class Actinomycetes; order Actinomycetales; family Dermatophilaceae; genus DASSQJ01. Next base: position 386,991 of record CAVSBW010000002.1, on the reverse strand, counting down.
GGGCCGTCGGCGAGGCCCTGCTCGAACGCCGCCCGGATCTCGTCGCCGTTCTCGAGGGCGGACAGTCCGTCGAGGATGCCGCCGAGGCCGTTGTTGGGGGAGAGGCCGGCCGCCTCGAGGTCCTCGCCGTACTGCTCGAAGACGGCGGGGAAGAACACGCGCACGACGTGGCCGAAGATGATCGGGTCGCTGACCTTCATCATCGTCGCCTTGAGGTGCACGGAGAAGAGGACGTCCTCCTCCTTGGCCCGGGCGATCTGCTCGCGGAGGAACGAGTCCAGGGCTGCAACGCGCATGACGGTCGCGTCGACGACCTCGCCCTCGAGCACCGTGAGCCCGTCCTTGAGCACGGTCTCGGCGCCGTCGGACGCGACGTGGCGGATGGTGAGGCTGTCCTCCGCCGCGATCACCACGGACTGCTCGTTGGAGCGGAAGTCGTCCTCACTCATGGTCGTGACCTCGGTGCGGCTGTCCGGGCTCCAGTGACCCATCGAGTGCGGGTGCTTGCGGGCGTAGTTCTTCACGGCCACCGGCGCGCGGCGGTCGGAGTTGCCCTCGCGCAGCACGGGGTTGACGGCGCTGCCCTTCACCCGGTCGTACCGGGCCCGGATCTCGCGCTCCTCGTCGGTCTGCGGGTCGTCGGGGTGGTCGGGGAGGTCGTAGCCCTGGTCCTGGAGCTCCTTGACCGCGGCCTTGAGCTGCGGCATCGACGCCGAGATGTTGGGCAGCTTGATGATGTTGGCGTCCGGCGTGGTGGCGAGCTCGCCGAGCTCGGCGAGGTCGTCGCCGACCCGCTGCTCGTCGGTCAGCCGCTCGGGGAACTGGGCGAGGATGCGTCCGGCGAGGGAGATGTCACGGGTCTCGACGTCGACACCCGCCTGGGAGGCGAAGGCCTGGACCACCGGGAGGAAGGAGTACGTGGCCAGCATCGGGGCCTCGTCGGTCAGGGTGTAGATCATCGTGGCCATGGTCGTCGTCGGCGCTCCTCGGTGGTGGCGGTTATCTTGACGTCAAGACAAATCCTATCGGAGCGAGGAGGGGTCGGGGAAGTTCGGGGCGGGGCAGAGGGACGAGCGGACGTCCGGCCCGGTCGGGGGGTCGGAATCGACGTCCACGTCTGACACTCTGTGCCGATGGAGCTACGCAGGGTGGCCCCGGTCGTCGGACTGGTGGCGCTCCTCGCGGTGGACGGCGCCCTGATCGTCTGGGCCGTGCGACCCCTGCCGGCGGAGGTCGCCGGGACGGTCGCGTCCGCCGGCCCGACGATGTCGCCGAGCACCCCGACCGCCACGCCCAGCGCAAGCCCGACGTCCGAGCAAACGCCCTCGGCGACGCCGATGACCATCTCCGCCAGGCCGCTCACCCGCATCGCCGGGGCCGCCGACGACGCGGTCGTCTGGGTCGCCGAGTCGGGCACCTGCGAGCGCCCCGGCACGGTGTGGGTCAGCTCCGACGGCGGCGACTCGTGGTCGGACAAGGCCGCGCCCGGTCGGGTGCTCCGGGTCAAGCCCGAGACGGGCACGGCGGCCTTCGTCACCGGTGGCGACGCCGACTGCGCCCTCCGGCTGTGGAGCACGTCCGACGGAGCCAACTCGTGGGGCGCAGCCACCTCCGCGGCCAAGGCATGGTCGCGTGTCCCGGACGACGCGCGTTCGGTCAACACACCCTCCGGTGCCGACGTCGCCCCGTGCACGGACAGCGCGAAGGTCGTCGACCTCGCGCCGGCCGACGCCTCCACGGCCTTCGTCCTCTGCGACGACGACGAGGTGCGCTCCACTGCCGACGGAGGGGACGTCTGGAGGGACCTCGTGACGGTCGAGGGGGCGCTCGCAATCGCGCTCACCCCCGACGCCTCCGCCGCCCTCGTGGTGCGCAGCACTGCCGACTGCAAGGGCGTCAGGGCGGCCACGGTCCGCGATGGCGACTCGACGGACGGCGCCTGCATCCGGTCCACCCCCAAAGCGGGCAGGGTGGCAGCCGCAACGAGCGGCTCACGGTGGTGGATCGTGGTCGGCAACAAGGTCTACGGGGCCGACGAGCCGGAAGGCACCTGGGAGGCGACCGGGTCGACCCTCCCCTCGTGAGCCACCGCCGGAGCGGTGGTTCCCGGACGGGTGGTTGCGGGACGGGTGGTTGCGGGACGTCGGGAGTGCCCCCGGGGGCCGCCACGACGGGCACCTGGGGACCCGACAGAACCGGGTGACGCTGTCATCGGTCACCGCGCCGATTCGCGATGAGAGCCCCGACCGTGGGCCACGGCAGAGGGGGCGCCTCGTGGTGAGCCCCTCGCCCGCGCGGGGGTGGGCCGGGGCGGGCCGGCATGCCCGAGCGCCCGGTGGCCGGCCGGAGCTCGATCCCACTCGGACCGGTCGGTCGGCTCAGTCGTCGCCGAGCAGGTCAGCCAGCGCCCGCCCGAGCGCGACCGTCACCTCCGGCCGCGCCACGACGAGGTCCGGGAGGTAGGGGTCGGGCCGGTTGTAGACCAGTCCGGTCCCGTCGACGCGCGTGGGCGCCAACCCGTGCCCGATGGCGACGGCGACCGGAGCGGCCGAGTCCCACTCGTACTGCCCGCCCGCGTGCACGTAGGCGTCCACCGTCCCGTCGAGGACAGCCATCGCCTTCACTCCCGCGGACCCCATCGGGACGGTCCGGGCCCCGAGCCGGTCCGCGAGGGCGGTGACGAACTCCGGCGGACGGCTGCGGCTCACCGCCAGCCGGAGCGGGCCCTCCGGGCGCGGCGGGATCGGTTCCGGCCGGTCCATCCGCCGGAGCTCGCGGCGGGCGGGCAGGGCCACCGCCCCGGCGACCAGCCGGCCGTCCTCCCACAGCGCCACGTGCACGGCCCAGTCGTCGCGCGGGGGCTCGGAGAACTCGCGGGTCCCGTCCAGCGGGTCGACGATCCACACGCGCCGCGCGGTGAGGCGGCCCCGGCTGTCGGCGGCCTCCTCGCTGAGCACGGCGTCGTCGGGGCGCAGCTCGGCGAGCAGCCCGGCGATGAGCTGCTGCGCGCCGGCGTCACCGAGGTCCTTGAGCGCCGAGCCACGAGCACCCGTCGACGCGCGGAGGTCGACGAGGAGCCGGCCGGCCTGCTCGGCGACCCGTGCCGCCACCTCGTGGTCCGAGGCGCAGGCATCCCCGAAGAGCGGGACCTCAGGCACGGGTTTCCCGGGAGCGGGCAGCGGTGACGGCCCCGAGCACCTCCTCGGCGCACTCCTCGAGAACGCGACCGGTGGTGTCGATGCGCAGATCGGGCGCCGCGGGCACGTCGTAGGGAGCCGAGACGCCGGTGAAGTCCGAGATCTCGCCCCGCCGGGCGGCGGCGTACAGGCCCTTGCGGTCGCGGCGCTCACACTCCGCCAGCGGGGTCGCGACGTGGACGAGGACGAACCTCCCGCCTCGCCGGCGCACGAGCTCGGCTACCTCACGCCGGACCTCGTCGGAGGGTGCGATGGCGCTGCAGAGTGCCACCCCACCGTGGTGCGCCACCTCCGCGGCCACCCAGAAGATTCGGCGTACGTTCGTCGCGCGGTCCTCCGGGGAGAACCCGAGGCCCGCGGTCAGGTGGCGTCGCACGCGGTCGCCGTCGAGCAGCGTCACCGTCACGCCCTGCTCGAGGAGGCGCATCGCGACACCTCGGGCGAGGGACGACTTGCCTGAGCCGGAGAGGCCCGTCAGCAGCACGACGACGCCGGAGGAGCGACCGGAGACCTCCGTCGCCGTAGCCTGCTCGCGGGTCGGCGGTGAGTCGGGCAGCCCGAGCGTGCGCAGCAGGGCCGAGCGCCGTTCGGGACGTCCCGGGGGAAGCGGGGCGACGTGCACCGTCACGCCACGCGTGCGTTCCGCCACCGCGAGAGCTGCGCGCACGAGCTCGGTGCCGTCGCCCGCACCGTCCAGGGAGGTCGAGGCGAGGACGAGGAGGGCGCTGCCCGCGGCCGGTTGCACCTCGAGGTCGGACATGCCCTCGACGACGCGCACATCGCGTCCGTGGAACCCGCCGGGACCGGGGAGCTGGAGGTGCTCGAAGGGGCGCGAGGAGGCCGCCGAAAGCCAGTTCTGGTGCCCGTGGACGCGGCCCGCGTCCACGACGGCGGGTTCCACCGCGACGACGGCCACGCCCTCCAGGTCGAGGACGACCAGACGCCCCTCGACACGCACGGCCTCGGCCGTCGCGGCATCCACCGAGAACGGGCCGGCCTCTGCATCCGGTCCGTAGAGACCAGCGCGGAGCAGCTGCAGGTCGTCGAGCTCGTCGGGAGTGGCGTGGTGGCGAGGCCCCGGCGTGTCGGTCACGCGGCCAGTCTGCCAACAGGCGACCGACCGGGCGCGGCCGGGAGCACGGTCACCCGTGGAAGCGGGGTACGGCTAGGGTCTGTCCCGGGGTTTCTCGACATCCGGAGGTACAGACGAGTGAAGACCCACCCCGACTACCGCCTGTCCCACCTCGAGGAGCTGGAGTCCGAGTCGGTCCACATCTTCCGGGAGGTGGTGGCGGAGTTCGAGCGGCCGGTCCTGATGTTCTCCGGCGGCAAGGACTCCATCGTCATGCTGCGCCTCGCGGAGAAGGCCTTCCACCCGGCGCGCATCCCCTTTCCCCTCCTCCAGGTCGACACGGGACTGGACTTCCCCGAGGTGCTCGCGACCCGCGACCGCTGGGTGGCCCGGCTCGGTGCTCGGCTCGTCGTGGCCTCCGTCGAGGAGGCGATCGTCTCGGGGGTGGTCGTCGACGACGGCCGCACCAGCCGCAACCGTCTCCAGACGGGGACCCTCCTCGACGCCATCGAGACGCACGGCTTCACGGCGGCGTTCGGCGGGGGGCGCCGCGACGAGGAGAAGGCGCGGGCCAAGGAGCGCGTCTACTCCCATCGCGACGAGTTCGGCCAGTGGGACCCCAAGAACCAGCGACCCGAGCTGTGGTCGCTCTACAACGGTCGGCTGCACGCCGGGGAGCACATGCGGGTCTTCCCGCTGTCGAACTGGACGGAGCTCGACGTCTGGCACTACATCGCCCGGGAGGGCATCGAGATCCCGTCGATCTACTTCGCCCACGAGCGGCGCGTGTTCGAGCGCGACGGCATGCTCCTCACGGAGAGCCCGCACAACCCGCTTCGGTCCGCGGAGGAGGTCACCGAGCGCACCGTCAGGTTCCGGACCGTGGGCGACCTCACCCTGACCGGCTGTGTCGAGAGCTCGGCGAGCACACTCGACGAGATCGTCGACGAGGTCGCCGTCGCCAGGGTCACCGAGCGAGGCGCAACGCGCGGCGACGACCGGTTCTCCGAGGCCGCCATGGAGGACCGCAAGAAGGAGGGCTACTTCTGATGGACCTGCTGCGACTGGCCACTGCCGGTTCCGTCGACGACGGCAAGTCCACCCTCATCGGGCGGCTGCTCCTGGACTCCAAGGCGATCTTCGAGGACCAGCTCGAAGCCGTCGAGGCCACGTCGCGGACCAAGGGCTACGACTACACCGACCTCGCCCTGCTGACCGACGGCCTGCGCTCCGAGCGCGAGCAGGGCATCACCATCGATGTGGCGTACCGCTACTTCGCCACCCCCCGGCGGAAGTTCATCATCGCCGACACCCCGGGGCACGTGCAGTACACGCGGAACATGGTCACGGGCGCGTCGACCGCCGATCTCGGCCTCGTCCTCGTCGACGCCCGGCAGGGCCTCACCGAGCAGTCCCGGCGCCACGCCGTCCTGCTCTCCCTCCTGCGGGTCCCGCACCTCGTGCTGGCGGTCAACAAGATGGACCTCGTGGGCTGGTCCGAGGAGGCCTTCGAGCTGATCCACCAGGAGTTCGTCGCCTTCGCCTCTCGGCTCAACGTGCCCGACCTCCAGGTGATCCCGATCTCGGCCCTGCAGGGCGACAACGTCGTCACGCGCAGCGAGCACATGCCGTGGTTCGAGGGCCCGTCGTTGATGCACCACCTCGAGAACGTCCACATCGCCTCCGACCGCGACCTGCGTGACGTCCGGTTCCCGGTGCAGTACGTCATCCGGCCCAAGTCGGACGAGCACCACGACTACCGGGGGTACGCGGGCCGGGTCGCGAGCGGGGTCCTCAAGCCGGGCGACGAGGTCATGGTGCTCCCCAGCGGGCTGACGAGCAGGATCGCCGGTATCGACCAGTTCGACCGCGTGGTGGAGGAGGCGTTCCCTCCCATGTCGGTCGTCGTCCGCCTCGAGGACGACCTCGACGTCTCCAGGGGCGACATGATCTGCCGGGTCCGGAACGCCCCGGAGCCGACGCAGGACGTCGACGCGATGGTGTGCTGGATGACGCGGGAGCCGCTTCGGCCACGCCAGAAGCTGGCGCTGAAGCACACGACCCGCACCGCGCGGGCGTTGGTGCGCGACGTGCAGTACCGGCTCGACATCAACACGCTGCACCGCGACGGCGAGACCTCCGAGCTGCACCTCAACGAGATCGGGAGGGTCACCCTGCGCACCACGCAGCAGCTCCTCGTCGACCCCTACGCGGAGAACCGGGCCACCGGGTCGTTCATCCTGGTCGACGAGGCCACCGGCGCCACCGTCGGGGCCGGCATGGTCAACGGATGACCGAAGGAGCCTCCGGCCCGGCGGGCGCGGGCGTTGCTGACGTCCGCCACGCGGGTCCTGGCGCTCGGGAAGCTCGCGTTGACGGTGATCAGGGTGGCGTCCTGGTTCTCGTCGCCCGCGGCTTCGGGTCCGGTTGGGCGGGTCTCTTCACCCTGGCTCATCGCGCATGCACTCTGGTCCCCTCTCCGTCTCTCGCGGAGTCAGGAGGATCCCGTCCACTCAGGATGCAGCTTCCTCCGGAGTCGGCGAAGTCCTCCTGACTCCGCGGGGCACGGCGCGGACGGGGATGCGGAGGGTGAGGGCGGGTCGGGGAGGGGCGGAGGTCGGGGAGGGGCGGGGAGGGAGCGGGCGGACGAGGACCCGGGGTCAGCTGTCGCGGCGGGCCGAGGGGCCCGCGGTGACGAGGAAGCTCGCCGGCTCGCGCCACCCGTGCTCGGCGAACGCCGACCGGATGGCGAGGCGGGCGGGCTCGACGTGCCCGGACCGCAGCAGGGCGATGGACGAGCCGCCGAACCCACCGCCGGTCATCCGCGCCCCGAGGGCGCCGGCGGCGCGGGCGGCCTCCACCGACACGTCGAGCTCCTCGCAGCTGACCTCGTAGTCGTCGCGCAGCGAGGCGTGGGAGGCATCGAAGAGCCGGCCGACCTCGTCGAGGTCCCCCGCGCGCAGCGCCGTGACGACGTCGCGCACGCGCTGCACCTCGGTGACCACATGGCGCGTGCGCCGCACGAGGGTGTCGTCGCCCAGCCGCGCGAGGGCGTCGTCGAGTGCGGCGGGGTCGACCTCGCGCAGGGTCGCCACCCCGAGCACCTCGGCCGCCCGTTCGCACGCCGCGCGGCGACTGCCGTACTGGCCGTCCCCCAGTGCGTGCGACGCCCGGGTGTCGGTGACGAGGAGGGTGTGGCTCGTGGCGGCGAGGTCGAACGGCACGTGCTCGGTGGAGCCGTCCCGGCAGTCGAGCAGCAGCGCCGAGCCCTCGCGGCAGAGCAGCGCGGCCGACTGGTCCATCCCGCCGGTCGGCGCCCGGGCCACGTCGTTCTCCGCACGGACACACACCTCCGCCAGCCGGGCCCGGGCCGCATCGGACCCGAGCAGGTCGAGGGCGAACAGGTCGCTCGCGGCGGCCCCGACCGCGCACTCGAGCGCGGCCGAGCTCGACAGGCCGGCCCCCAGCGGCACGTCGCTGTCGACGGTGACGTCGAGTCCGCGCACGGGGTACCCGGCCTCGCGCAGCGCCCACAGGACCCCTGCCACGTAGGCCACCCAGCCGTCGGGGGCGCCGGGGCCGACCTCGGCCAGCGGCACCCGCACCGTCTCGCCGTTCTGCACGGAGTGGACGACCAGCAGGTCGTCCTCACGGGCACCGGAGGCGGCCGTCGTGCGCTGCGGCAGCGCGATGGGCAGGACGAGGCCACCGTTGTAGTCGGTGTGCTCCCCGATGAGGTTCACCCTGCCGGGTGCGGACCACACGCCGCCGGGCTCGCGGCCGTGGATGGTCACGTGGGTCAGGGCCGCCTCGCTCATGCCGCGTGAGTCTAGGGGCGCGGCCTTCGGCACAATGGGGGGATGCCCAGCCAGTCCACCCCAGCTGCCGCACGCCCACGCATCCTCTCCGGGATGCAGCCGACGAGCGACTCGCTCCACCTCGGCAACTACATCGGGGCGCTGGTCAACTGGGTGGGGCTCCAGGCCGACTTCGACGCCTACTACTTCGTCGCCGACCTCCACGCCCTCACCGTGCCCACCGACCCGGAGGTGCTGCGGCACCGCACCCGGGTGACGGCCGCCCAGTTCATCGCCGGTGGGGTCGACCCCGAGACCTCCGCGGTGTTCTGCCAGAGCCACGTGCCCGCGCACGCCGAGCTCGGATGGGTGATGAGCTGCCTCACCTCGTTCGGCGAGGCCAACCGGATGACGCAGTTCAAGGACAAGGTGGCCAAGGGCCAGAACGCCAACGTCGGGTTGTTCACCTACCCGATGCTCATGGCCGCCGACATCCTGATGTACGACGCCGCCTACGTCCCCGTGGGCGAGGACCAGCGCCAGCACCTCGAAATCACCCGCGACCTCGCGCAGCGGTTCAACACCCGCTATGGGCAGACCCTCACCGTCCCGGAGCCGTACATCCTCAAGGAGTCGGCCAGGATCATGGAGCTCACCGACCCGACCTCGAAGATGTCGGGCACGAACTCGCCGGACAAGGGCCTGCTGCTGCTCAGCGACGAGCCCGGCCGGCTGCGCAAGAAGATCATGTCGGCCGTCACGGACACCGAGTCGGAGGTGCGCTTCGACCCCGACGCCAAGGCAGGTGTCTCGAACCTGCTCGTGATCCACTCGGTCCTGTCGGGCACCAAGATCGCCGACCTCGAGGCGCGCTTCGAGGGACGGGGGTACGGCGAGCTGAAGAAGGAGGTCGCCGAGGTCGTCCTCACCGCGGTGGAGCCGTTCCAGACCCGGATGGCCGAGCTGCTCGCCGACCCCGCGGAGCTCGACCGAATGCTGGCACGGGGGGCGGAACGGGCGCGTGAGGTCGCTGAGGCGACCATGGCCAGGGTCCGCGACGCCTCGGGCCTGCTGCCCGCGGCGCGCCAGTAGGGTCGGGGTCATGCCGGTCCACGGGGTCGCCGTCACCATCCCCGAGCCGTGGGGTGAGGAGCTTCAGCGCTCGAGGGAGGCCTTCGGTGACCCGGCGGCGTCGGCTATCCCGCCGCACGTGACGCTGCTGCCGCCGACCGCGCTCCCCGGGGAGTGCCTCGACCGGTTCACCGAGCACCTCGCCGCGGTCTGTGCCCTGGCAGAGCCCTTCGACATGGTGCTGGCGGGGACCGGTACCTTCCGCCCGGTCTCGCCCGTGGTGTTCGTGCAGGTGTCGCGGGGCATCTCCGCGTGCGAGCGGCTGGAGCGGGCCGTGCGGTCGGGGCCGGTGGAGCGGACCCTCGACTTCCCGTACCACCCGCACGTCACGATCGCGCACCACCTCGACGACGCCGCGCTGGACCGGGCCTTCGACGGCCTGGCCGACTTCCGCTGCGGGTTCCCGGTCACGGCGGTCGAGCTGTACCACCACGACGACGACGGGGTGTGGCGGGTCGTGCGCTCCTTCCCGCTCGGCGAGGGTGGGAGAACCGCCGCGGACGACCTCGTCTGACGACTACCCTCGGGCGCCATGGCAGCGATCGAGGGCTTCTGGGGCGTCGTACCGGCCGGGGGAGCGGGCACGAGGTTGTGGCCGCTGAGCCGAGCCGACCGCCCCAAGTTCCTCCTCGACCTCACGTCGAGCGGCCGCTCGCTGCTGCAGGCCACCGTCGACCGGCTGGCCCCGCTCGCCGGGGACCACGTCGTCGTCGTCACCGGCCGGGCGCACGCCGATGCGGTGCGCGAGCAGCTACCCGGGCTCCACGCCGCGCGGGTGCTCGCCGAGCCGGCCCCGCGCGACTCGATGGCTGCCATCGGCTTGGCCGCCGCGGTCGTCGAGCGGCAGGACCCCGATGCCGTCGTCGGGTCGTTCGCCGCCGACCACGTCATCCCCGACCAGGCCGCGTTCGAGGCGGTGGTGCGCGAGGCCGTCGAGGTCGCCCGTGGCGGTCACCTCGTGACCGTCGGCATCGAGCCCACCCATGCCGCCACCGGCTTCGGGTACGTGCAGGCCGGCGACCGGCTCGAGGGTGCGGCAACCGCCCACCACGTGCGGCGGTTCGTCGAGAAGCCCGACGCCGAGCGTGCGGCGCAGTACCTGTCATCCGGGGACTACCGGTGGAACGCGGGGATGTTCGTCGTGCGGGCCGGCACGCTCCTCGACCTCCTCGCGCGGTGGCACCCCGACCTCGCCGCCGGCGTGCGCGCCATCGCCGCCGACCTCGACCGCCTCGACGAGGTGTGGCCGGGACTCGAGAGGATCGCCATCGACCATGCCGTGGCGGAGCCCGCCGCCGACGCGGGCCACGTCGTCGTCGTACCGGCCCCGTTCTCCTGGGACGACGTGGGCGACTTCGCCAGCCTGGCGAGCATCCTCCCAGCCGGAGCGGACGGCGTCACGGTGCTCGGGGACGCGGGTGACGTCACCGCCGTCGACGCCGGCGGGGTCGTGGTGCCGGCCGGTGGCCGGCGCGTGGCCGTGGTGGGCGTCGACGACGTCGTTGTCGTCGACACCCCCGATGCCCTGCTCGTCACGACGCGAGCACGGGCCCAGGACGTCAAGAAGGTCGTCGACGCGCTCAAGGCCGAGGGGCGCACCGACCTCACCTGAGGACGGCGCCCGACCCCGACGTCCCCGCCCGGTGCCGGTGTCGGCGGTCAGCCGATGTCGCGCCGCCCGTGGGCCACGGCACCGACGGCCACGAGGGCCGCGGCCACGAGGGTGAGGACGAGGGCGGAGAGCGCCTCGAAGCTGCCGCCGGGCAGGGACCCCAGGTGCTGGAAGGGCGAGAGCCACATGACCGCCTCGGGCAGTCCGAGGAGGTCGCCGAACTCGCCGACGACGAGCCAGAAGACGAGCGCGAGCCAGGCCAGGGGGCGCAGCCGGGTGGAGACGCCGACGAGGGCCAGCCCCACCCCCACGACGACCCAGATGGCCGGCAGCGTGGCGAGGGCGGCGCCGAGGGTGGCGCCGAAGCCCGGGGCGTCCGGGCCACCGACCGGACGGGCCAGCGCGCCCATCACCGTGCCCAGGACCAGCATCAGCCAGGTCGGCAGCGCCAGCCCGGTGGTCGCGTGCGAGGCGTACCAGCGCAGGCGGCTCGTCGGGGTGGCGAGGACCGGCTCGGAGAAGCCCGCCCGCTCCGACCCCGCGAGCCGGAGGGCCAGGGCCAGCCCGGCGGCGGCGACGGCGATGGAGATGATGCTCAGCTCGGTCGCGACGAAGATGTCGGCCAGGGACCCCGTGGACGAGCCGATGCTCTCGAGCATGTCCTTGACGGCGGGGTTCTCGGTCAGGTCGGAGACGGCCGGCAGGAGGCTGGCGATGAGCGAGCCCGCGACGACGAGGCCGACGGTCCAGCCGATGACCGTGCCACGAGCCAGGCGGGTGGTCAGGCCCAAGGCGCCACTCAACCCGGCACCGGCCCGCGCGCTCCCGGGCCGGAGCGCGAGCAGGCCCGACCCCAGGTCTCGCCGGTCGAGCAGCGCGAACGCGCCGGCGGTGGCCGCGGCCCAGACCGCGGCTCCGAGGCCCAGCAGCCAGAGGTTGTTCTCGCCGTAGACGGAGGCCCGGCCGGCCCAGCCGAGCGGGGAGACCCACGTGAGCGCGTGGGCCGGTCCGTCGGGGTAGGTGTCGCCCAGGGCCCGAAGGAGGAAGAAGACGGCCAGGGCCCCGAAGGCCAGCCCGGAAGCGGTGCGTGAGGTGCCGGCGACCTGCACGATGACCGCGGTGATGCCCACCATGGCGAGGCCGGGGGCCGCCCAGGCGACCGCGAACGCCATCGACCCGGCGGGGTCCTGACCCACCGCGGCCAGGCCGACCCCGGAGAGGACCGAGGGCACGAGCACCGCGACGACGCCGAGGACGACCGCGGCCGCGAGCGGTGCCCGGCGGGACACCGCCCCCGACCCCACGAGCTCGATCCGGCCGTCGTCCTCCTCGGCGCGGGTGTGCCGCCGCACCACGGTCAGTCCGAGGATGCTGACGAACACCGCTCCCATCATCACCGTCTTGAACACCGACAGGGCATCGATGTTGAGCCCGCCGAGGGGTCCGTAGAGGGCGACGACGGACGGGTTGTCGATGATCGCGCCGAGGTCGGCCTGGGCGGCCGCCTCGTCCGGATAGAGTGCCCGGGTCGCCTGCGCCGAGCCGACCGAGAGGGCGACGAGCCCGAGCCACCAGATGGGCAGCATCAGCCGGTCCCGGCGCCAGGCCAGGCGCAGCAGGGCGCCGGTGCCAGCGAACGAGCCGGCCGGACGCGGGCCGGCGGCGACGGTGGCGGTCGCGGTGCTCACGGGGTGCTCACCGGCTCCGCGGTGGCGTCGCTCGCGTACCGCTGGAGGAAGAGGTCCTCGAGCGACGGCGGGGTGCAGACGAGGGTCCGGATGCCCAGCCCGTTGAGGCGGGAGAGCAGGTCGGGCAGGTGCGCGGCGTCCACCGTGCACGCGAGCGTGCCGTCCTCGACCGAGACGTCGGCGACGCCCGGCCAGGCGGCGGCCTCCTCCGCCGACGGGGGAGTGGCCAGGCCGGCCCGCACCGTGCTGCGGGTCCGTTGCCGCAGGTGCTCGAGGGTGCCCGACTCGACGGCGCGGCCGAGGCGGACGATCGTGACGGACTGGCAGGTGGCCTCGACCTCGCTGAGGATGTGGCTCGACAGCAGCACGGTGCGTCCATCGGCCCGCAGCCGGGCCAGCTCGTCGCGGAACACCCGCTCCATCAGCGGGTCCAGGCCGGAGGTCGGCTCGTCGAGCAGGTAGAGCGGGACGTCGCTGGCGAGGGCGGCGATGAGGGCCACCTTCTGCCGGTTGCCCTTGGAGTAGGTGCTCGACCGCTTGCGCTCGTCGAGGTCGAAGCGCTCCACGAGCTCGGAGCGGCGGTTCGGGTCGAGGCCGCCGCGGAGCCGGCCCATGAGGTCGATGACCTCCCCGCCGGTCAGCGAGGGCCAGAGGACGACGTCACCGGGCACGTAGGCCAGCGACCGGTGCAGCTCGGTGCTGTCGGTCCAGGGGTCGCGCCCGAGCACGGAGGCCGCACCGCCACTGGCCCGGATGAGGCCGAGCAGCACGCGGAGGGTGGTGGACTTGCCCGCACCGTTGGGCCCGAGGAAGCCGTGCACCTCGCCCTCGCGGACCTGCAGGTCGAGCCCGTCGAGGGCGGTCGTCGGGCCGAAGCGCTTGTGCAGCCCGGAGACGGTGATCGCATCGGTCATGATCCGAGCGTACAGCGTCTTCAGGAACATGTGAATGTTGTAATCTTTTGCCATGAGCCTCCGCCAGAGTGCCGATGAGCCGGCCGGTGGTCCTCGCGCGGAGCCGCCGGAGCGACGGCTCCCGCCGGTCGAGGTCGTCGAGCGCCTCGGCGCCGCCCTCGGCGCCGCAGGGGTGCCGATGCTGGCGGGTCGGGTGTTCGGTGCCCTTCTCGCCACCGACGACGGCCGCCTCACCTCGGCCGAGCTCGTCGAGCTCCTCCACGTCAGTCCCGCCGCCGTCTCCGGCGCTGTCCGGTACCTCTCGCAGGTGCGGTGGATCCGGCGTGAGCGCGAGCGCGGCTCCCGCCGGGACGTCTACGTCGTGATGGACGACGCCTGGCACGACGCCGTGGTCCAGACGGACCAGGTGTACGCACCGATCCTGGCCGCCCTCGCGGCCGCCCGTGACGCGGTGGGCCTGTCCACGCGGGCCGGACACCGCATCCAGGTGTCCGTCGAGTTCCTCGAGTTCGTCACCGACGAGATGCGCGGCATCGCTCAGCGGTGGGAGCGGCGCCAGGCGACCCGCGAGGCCTGACCGGCCCTGCCGGTGGAGGGCGGGCTGCCCGGACCAGCCCGGGCGAGCGGTCCCCGGCGGGTACAGTTCGCAGTGATGAACGACGATGCCCTCCTCGCCGCGATCGGCGAGCGCATCACCTCGCTGACCGCAGAGCTCATCGACGTCCGCCGGGATCTTCACGCCCATCCCGAGCTGTCCCGCGAGGAGACGCGCACGACCGATCTCCTCGCCCGCCGCCTCGAGGCGGCGGGCGTCACGGTGCGCCGGCTGCCCGGCACCGGCCTCCTCGCCGACGTGGGCGCGCCGGAACCGGCTTTCCGTGTGGGGCTGCGCGCCGACATGGATGCGCTCCCCGTGCGCGAGCGGTCCGGGCTCGAGTTCGCCTCCCTCACGCCCGGGGTCTGCCACGCGTGCGGGCACGACGTGCACACCTCCGCGCTGCTCGGTGCCCTCCTGGCCCTGAAGGACCTCGAGCCGGCGCTCGTGACGCGCGGCATCGCCGTGCGTGGCATCTTCCAGGCCGCCGAGGAGGTCATCCCCGGTGGGGCCCACGAGGCGATCACGGCCGGCGCGGTCGAAGGCCTCGACGCCGTGTTCGCGGTCCACTGCGACCCGAGCACCGACGTCGGCGAGGTCGGCCTGCGCGAGGGACCGCTCACCGCGGCCTGCGACCACGTCACCGTCACCCTCCACGGGCGCGGCGGGCACACCTCGCGCCCGCAGCTGACCGAGGACCTCGTCTACGCCCTCGGCAAGGTCGTCACCGACGTCCCCGCGGCGCTCGGGCGCCGGCTCGACCCGCGAACCGGCGCGGCCCTCGTCTGGGGCCGGGTCAGCGGGGGCAAGGCGAGCAACGTCATCCCATCCAGTGGCGAGGTCCAGGGCACGCTACGCATGCTCGACGCGCAGGCGTGGCTCGGCGTCGGACCGCTGCTCGAGGAGATCGTGCACGGGGTGGTGCAGCCGTACGGGGTGCAGGCGAAGATCGAGCGGGTCAAGGGGGTGCCACCGGTGGTCAACACCCGCGACGGCATCGAGGCCTTCCGGCTCGCGGCCCTGGCCGGGGGGATGCAGCCGGTGCCCACCGCGCAGTCGCTCGGCGGTGAGGACTTCTCCTGGTACCTCGCGCACACGACGGGAGCGATGGCGCGGCTCGGCACCCGCACTCACGGCGGGCCCACCTTCGACCTGCACCAGGGCGACCTCGACGTCGACGAGGACTCCGTGGCGCTCGGTGCGCGGCTGCTGGCATCCGTGGCCGTGGTCCGTGCCCTCGCCACCGGCCGGCCGGCTCCACGGACCGACGCGTGAGCACCCCCGAGGTCGACTGGGACGCCCTGCACGCGGAGGCGGTGCGGATGACGTCGCACGCCTACGCGCCGTACAGCCACTTCCCCGTCGGGGTGGCCGGGCTGGTCGATGACGGCCGCGTCGTGTCGGGCTGCAACGTCGAGAACGCCGGCTACGGCGTCACGCTGTGCGCGGAGTGCGGGATGATCTCGCAGCTGCACGCCACGGGTGCTGGCCGGCTGGTGGCGGTCTGGTGCGTCGACGGCCACGGCGACACCCTGATGCCGTGCGGCCGCTGCCGTCAGCTCATCTGGGAGAGCGGCACCCCCGAGACCCTGCTCCAGACGCCCGAGGGCGTGCTGACGATGCGCGAGGTGCTGCCGCAGGCCTTCGGTCCCGAGGACCTCGACACCCGCCGCTGACGCTCCGGTCGCGCCACAGCACCCGCGCTGCTCCCCGAGCCGGGAGAAACCGGGTGAGCCTCGACGGCGGGCCCACCTAGGGTGCACGGATGACGTCGCACGCGTTCGTCCCCGCCGACTTCGACCCGCCGACCTCCCTCACGGGGGACGGCTTCCGCCTCGAGCCCCTGGGGCCACAGCACAACGAGTCCGACCGCGCCGCGTGGACCTCGAGCATCGACCACATCCGCTCGACACCGGGCTACCCGGACGGCAGGTGGCCGCCCCCGGACGGCATGTCGCTCGAGGCCAACCTCGCCGACCTCCGTCGCCACGCCGCCGACTTCGAGGCGCGGCGCGGCTTCACCTTCACCGTTCTCGACCCGCAGGGCGGTGAGGTCATCGGATGCGTGTACCTCTACCCCAGCCACGAGGACGAGCACGACGTCAGCGTGCAGTCGTGGGTGAGCGCCGACCGGGCCGCCCTCGACCGGCCGCTGGCCGATGCCGTGGCCGCGTGGATCGCCGCCGAATGGCCGTGGCGGCGGCCGGACCGCTACGGCCGCTGACCCTCCGCGCGCGGGGCCGCCGCAGACCGAGGGACCCTCCGGGGCGCTGGGGGGCCGGGCCCGCGCCCTGCCATGATGGCCCGATGACCGAACCCTTCGATGCCGTCGACGTCATCATCCACAAGCGCGACCGCCGCGAGCTGTCCGACGACGAGATCCGCTGGGTGGTCGACGCCTACACGCGCGAGGTCGTGGCCGAGGAGCAGATGAGCGCGCTCGCGATGGCGGTGCTCCTCAACGGGATGACGCGCCGCGAGATCGCCACGTGGACCGGCGCGATGATCGCGAGCGGCGAGCGGATGGACTTCGGGGCCCTCAGCCGCCCGACCGCCGACAAGCACTCGACAGGTGGGGTGGGCGACAAGATCACCCTTCCCCTCGCCCCGCTCGTGGCGCTCTTCGGCGTCGCCGTGCCGCAGCTGTCGGGACGCGGGCTCGGTCACACCGGCGGCACCCTCGACAAGCTCGAGTCGGTGCCGGGCTGGCAGGCCGCCCTCTCGAACGACGCGATGCTGCGCCAGCTGGAGGACGTCGGCGCGGTCATCTGCGCGGCCGGGTCGGGCCTGGCGCCCGCCGACAAGCGTCTCTACGCCCTGCGTGACGTCACGGGCACCGTCGAGGCGATCCCGCTCATCGCCAGCTCGATCATGAGCAAGAAGATCGCCGAGGGCACCGGGGCGCTGGTGCTCGACGTGAAGGTGGGCAGCGGCGCCTTCATGAAGACCCGCGAGGACGCCGGCGAGCTCGCTCGGACGATGGTCGACCTCGGCACCGACGCCGGCGTCACCACCGTGGCACTGCTCACCGACATGTCGACACCGCTCGGCCTGACCGCCGGCAACGCGCTCGAGGTGCGTGAGTCGGTGGAGGTGCTGTCCGGCGGCGGGCCACCGGACGTCGTCGAGCTCACCGTCCGCCTCGCCGAGGAGATGCTCGAGGCGGCCGGCCGTGGCGGCCAGGACGTCGCCGCGGCGCTGGCCGACGGGCGCGCCATGGACGTGTGGCGCCGGATGATCGCCGCCCAGGGCGGCGACCCGGACGCCACGCTCCCGACCGCCAAGCACACCGAGGACGTCCTGGCCCCCGCCGACGGTGTCATCACCTCGATGGACGCCTACGCCGTCGGTGTGGCGGCCTGGCGCTTGGGCGCGGGCCGAGCCCGCAAGGAGGACCCGGTGCAGGCCGGCGCAGGGGTCGAGCTGCACGTGAAGCCGGGGGCGAGCGTGCGGGCGGGTGAGCGGATGATGACCCTCCACACCGACACCTCGGAACGGTTCGACCGTGCGAAGGAGGCCCTCGACGGTGCGGTGTTCGTCGCGCCCGAGGGGTCGCGTCCCGAGCTCGGACCGGTCGTCATGGACAGGGTGTCCTGATGGCCGCCCCGGGCACGGAGGTCGTCCGACGCGCACCCAAGTCCCTCCTGCACGACCACCTCGACGGTGGCCTGCGGCCGCAGACCATCGTCGAGCTCGCCGACGCCTCGGGCTACCGGGCCCTCCCGACCACCGACGCCGACGAGCTCGGCCGCTGGTTCCTCGAGGCCGCGGACTCGGGGTCGCTGGAGCGGTACCTCGAGACGTTCTCGCACACCGTCGCGGTCATGCAGACCGAGGAGCAGCTGAGGAGGGTGGCCCGCGAGTGCGCCCTCGACCTCGCGGCCGACGGCGTCGTCTACGCCGAGTCGCGGTTCGCGCCGGAGCAGCACGTCTCGGGCGGCCTGGGTCTGGAGGCCGTGGTCGAGGCGGTGCTCGCGGGGTTCCGTGAGGGGGAGCAGGAGGCGGCGGCCGCCGGCATCCCCATCCGGGTCCGGGCCCTTCTCACCGCGATGCGGCACGCCGCCAACGGCCGCGAGATCGCCGAGCTCGTCATCCGCTACCGCGACCGGGGGGTCGGTGGCTTCGACATCGCCGGGGCGGAGGCGGGCTTCCCGCCCACGCGGTTCCTCGACTCCTTCGAGTACCTCCGCCGCGAGAACGCGCACTTCACCATCCACGCCGGGGAGGCATTCGGCCTCCCCAGCATCTGGGAAGCCATCCAGTGGTGCGGGGCCGACCGGCTCGGCCACGGCGTGCGCATCGTCGACGACATCGAGGAGGCGGATGGCGAGGTGCGCCTCGGGCGCCTCGCCGCCTACGTGCGCGACCGGCGCATCCCGCTCGAGATGTGCCCCAGCTCGAACATCCAGACCGGTGCCGCGGACTCCGTTGCCGCGCACCCGATCACGATGCTCAAGGATCTTCGTTTCCGGGTGACGGTCAACACCGACAACCGGCTGATGAGCGGCACGTCGATGAGCCGCGAGATGCAGCTGCTCGTCGACGAGGCCGGGTGGTCGCTGGAGGACCTGCGGTGGGCCACCATCAACGCGATGAAGTCCGCCTTCCTCCCGTTCGACGAGCGGCTGGCGCTCATCGACCACGTCGTCAAGCCCGGGTACGCCGCCCTCGGCGCAGCCGGCTGACTCCGCCCACGTCCGTCCCCGCCACGGCCCCGCGTCCGTCCCCGCCACGGCCCCGCGTCCGCCCCCGGCGCTGGGGGGCCCGGGGTCAGCGTTGGGGGAGCAGGGGGTCCGGCGCCACGACGCGCTCGCGCAGCCGCTGGTCGCGGGCCAGCCGCTGGGTGTCGCGGCGTCGCCGCTCGGCGATGACCGCCGCGAGCACGTACTCGCCGTGAAAGCCCGGCGGCGGCGGGGGCGCGACGTGGCGCATGACGTGGGCCAGCAGCTCGTTCCCCAGCGTGGCACGGGAGGCGGGCGTGAGCGTGCCGGCCCGGGCGAGGAACTGGCGCACGGCCACGGTGAGGCCCGGAGGCAGCGCCGCGACGTCGGCGGAGGTGGCCCACGCGGCCAGCGGCTGAGGCATCTCGGGGGGTGAGAGCAGCCGCATCCTCGAGCGCTGGGTGACGACGTAGGTGCCGGCCGCCATGTCGCCGAGCCGCTTGCTGCGCGGGTTGAGGACGGAGGCGATGAGAGCCGGGACCCCGAGGAACATCCAGATCTCGACGAACCCCACCATCGCGCGCGTGATGGCGTGGCGCGAGGTGATGGGTCCGCCGTCGTCGCGCACCACGCGCAGCCCGAGGGCGAACTTGCCGACCGTGCGACCGCGCGTGAAGGTCTCGAGCGCGGCCGGCAGCGCCACGAGCACGAGCACGACCCCCATGAGGCTGAAGGCCTGCCCGACGGCTGCGGACGCCTCCGCCGTGAGGAGGCCGACGCCGAACGTGACGCCGATGAGCAGCACCACCGAGAGGGCGATGTCGATGAGGATGCTGCCCGCGCGCACCATCGTCGTGGCGACGGGCAGCTCGACGGCCACACCCTCGCCGGTGACGACGTCCTCGCTCGCGTACGCGCGGTAGCCCCCGGTGCTGTCCACGGGGACAGGCTAACCGTCCGTGGCGCCGCGCACGGTCGCCTACGCTGACGCCGTGGACCTCGACGCCTACGTCGCCGCGCACCACGCCCAGTGGGCCCGGCTCGAGCAGCTCGTGGGCCGGCGCCGGCTCAGCGGCGCCGAGGCCGACGAGCTCCTCGACCTGTACCAGCGGGTGTCCACCCACCTGTCGGTCGTGCGGTCGGCCAGCCCCGACCCCTCCCTGGTGGCCCACCTCTCCTCGTTGCTGGCCCGCGCGCGGCTCAGCACCGCGGGCACGCGCACGACCAGCTGGCTCGCCCTCCTCCGGTTCTTCACGACGACCTTTCCCGCCGGGCTGTACCGGTTGCGGCGGTGGTGGGTGGCGACGGCGCTGGTGAACGTCGTCATCGCCGTCGCGGTGGGCGCGTGGGCCTACACCCACCCGGAGGTCTGGACGGCGGTGATGTCGCAGGAGGAGATCGACTCCTTCGTCGGCACCGACTTCGAGCAGTACTACTCCGAGTACACCCACCTCGACTTCACCGGACTGGTGTGGACCAACAACGCCTGGGTCTCCGCACAGGTGATCGCCCTCGGCGTCCTCGGCCTGCCCGTGCTCATCATCCTCGCGATGAACGTCGTCAACGTCGGCGTCGCCGGTGCGCTCATGGCGTACCACGGGCGCACCGCGCTGTTCTTCGGGCTGATCCTGCCCCACGGCCTGCTCGAGCTGACCGCCATCTTCGTGGCCGGCGCCGCCGGGCTCCGGGTCTGCTGGGCGTGGGTGAGTCCGGGCCCGGAGCCCCGGCTGCAGTCGCTGGCCCGCGAGGGGCGCACGGCGTTCGGCACCGCCCTGGGCCTGGTCGCCGTCCTGTTCGTGAGCGGCGTGATCGAGGGCTTCGTCACCCCGTCCGGGCTGCCCACGTGGGCGCGCATCGTCATCGGCGTCGTCGCCGAGACGCTCTTCCTGCTCTACGTCTTCGTCGTGGGCCGGGCGGCCTACCGGCGCGGCGCCACCGGCGACGTCGAGACGCGCGACGTCGGCGACGCCGTCCCGGTCGCCGGCTGACCCCCTTCCACCCGCCCCCTCCGACGCGCCCCGCTCTGCGGAGTCAGGAGGATCCCGCCGACTCCGGACCCCACTGCGCCCTGACTCGACGAAGTCCTCCTGACTCCGCGGGAGAGGGGGGCTAGAGGAGGCCCTGGCGCTTGAGCGCGAGGTAGTGGTCGGCGAGGCGCACCGGCAGCTGGTCCGGCGGGGCGTCGAGGACGTCGACCCCCAGGCGCCGGAGGGCGTCGGCCGTCGCGGCCCGGCTCCCGGTGGTCCGCTCGGCCGCCGCCGCGCCCCACACCGCCCGAGAACCGTCCCGGTCGGTGCGCATCGCGTCGAGTGCGGGGTCCGACACCGACGCCACGACCACCCGGTGGTGCGCGACCAGCGCCGGGAGCACCGGCAGCAGCCCCTCCTCGACCGCGGCAGGCTCGAGCGGCGTGAGCAGCACGACGAGCGAGCGGTGGGTCGAGCGGGCGACCTCGGCGGCCAGCACCCCCCAGTCGGCCTCGACGAGGTGCGCGTCGACCGGGGCCAGCGTGCTGATGACGTCGTGGAGCAGGCGGGCCCGGTCGGAGCCGGTCACCCGCGCGTGCACCCGCCGGTCGCCGGCCACCACCTGCACCCGGTCGCGGGCGTGACCGGCCAGCGCGGTGAGGAGCAGGGCCGCGTCCACCGCGGCGTCGAGCCGTGGGCCGTCCCCCACACGGCCGGCACTGGTCCGCCCGGTGTCGACGACGATGACGATGCGGCGGTGCTGCTCGGGCTGCCACGTGCGGACGACCAGGTGG
Organism: uncultured Actinomycetota bacterium; assembly: GCA_963726295.1. Taxonomy (GTDB): domain Bacteria; phylum Actinomycetota; class Actinomycetes; order Actinomycetales; family Dermatophilaceae; genus DASSQJ01. The sequence goes on along the minus strand of CAVSBW010000002.1, from coordinate 365,563 downwards.
CGCCGCCGGGCGGTGGCCCGCCAGTCGATGGAGCGCACGTCGTCGCCCTCGACGTAGTCACGCAGGCTGTCGAACTCCGTGCCCTGGCCGCGGGTGCGCACCGCCGCCCTGCCGTCCAGCTCGCGCAGCACGGCCAGCCGGCTCGGGAGGTGCTTGCGGGAGGGGAACGGATGGAGCACCCGGAGCCGCCCGGGCACCTCGACGGAACGCTGGCGGCCTGCCAGCCGCATCGGCCCCAGCAGTCGCATCGTCACCCGGTCGGCGTGTCGGTCGCCCCGCCGCGTCGGCGTCAGCGTCGTCGTGAACCTCCGGCGCTCGCCGGCGGGCACAGAGACCGGCTGGCGCCGCGGGGAGCCACCGGCGGAGGGCGGCCAGGCGTCGCGCAGCACCCCGCGGGCCGTGCGACGGCCGACGTTCTCGACGACGAGCGAGGTCCGCCCGGACTCCCCGAGGCGCACTTGGTCGGCGCCCTCCCGCGTCACCACCATCGAGGCGGGTGAGGCGGCTAGGGCGATGTCGACGACGACGAGAAGGAGGACGAGCACGAGCCACGGCATCGCCAGCCCGGCATCCGGCCAGATCACGACCGGGAGGATGCCGAGCAGCACGAGCGCCGCGGCGCGCGTCGTCAGGGCCATCAGCGGGGCACGGGAACCGACGCGAGCACGCTGTGCAGCACGGAGATGACCGACGTTCCCTCGAGCTCGGCCTCGGGCCGCAGCATGAGGCGGTGGGCCAGGGTCGCGACGGCGAGGGCCTTGACGTCGTCCGGCGTCACGTAGGTGCGGCCGCTGAGCCACGCCCACGCCCGGCTGGTCGCGAGCAGAGCGGTGGCTCCGCGGGGGGACACTCCCAGGGCCAGGGACGGTGAGGTCCGGGTGGCACGGGCGATGTCGACGACGTAGCCGATGACCTCGGGCGAGACCTCGACCCGGGCCACCGCCGCGGACCCCTCCGCGACGTCGGAAGCCCCTGCGACGGCGCGGATGCCGGCCGCGGCGAGGTCGCGCGGGTCGAAGCCCTCGGCATGGCGGCGCAGCACGGAGACCTCGTCGGCGCGCCCCGGCACGTCGAGGACGACCTTGAGCAGGAAGCGGTCGAGCTGGGCCTCGGGCAGGGGGTAGGTGCCCTCGTACTCCACCGGGTTCTGGGTGGCGGCCACGAGGAACGGAACGGGGAGGCCGTGGGCGGTGCCGTCGACCGACACCTGCCGCTCCTCCATGGCCTCCAGCAGGGCGGACTGGGTCTTCGGGGGTGTCCGGTTGATCTCGTCCGCGAGCAGCAGGTTCGTGAACACCGGACCCTCCCGGAAGGCGAACTCGCTGCGCGCGGTGTCGAACACCAGGGAGCCGGTGAGGTCACCGGGCATCAGGTCGGGGGTGAACTGGACCCGCTTGGTGTCGACGTCGAGGGCTGCCGCGAGTGAGCGCACCAGCAGCGTCTTCGCCACGCCCGGCACGCCCTCGAGGAGGATGTGGCCACGGCAGAGCAGGGCGACAAGCAGGCCGGCGACGGCGGCGTCCTGCCCGACGACGGCCTTGGCGACCTCGTCGCGGACGCGAACGAGCGCGGCGCGGGGGTCACCCGACGGGGCGCTCAAGGTGGTGGGGTTCTCGGTGTTCTCGGTCATGTCCTCCGGGCCTTCTCCTCGAGGTGGGCGAGCTGGCGGGCAAGCGCGACGAGTCCGGTGTCGTCGGTGGGCACGGGGCCCACGAGAAGCGCCTCGACCTCGGCGGCCGCCAGCCCGGTGGCGGCGGCGACCGCCGGGACGAGGACCACCGGCGGTGCGCCGGCGGGCAGGCCGAGGCGGGTGGCCAGCCGGGTGGCGGTGGCCCGGCGCAGGACGACGGCGGCCCGGGGGCGGTCCTGGGCGGCGCGGTAGAGCTCGGCTCGGCTCTCGGTGGTCTCCGCGGCGCGGACGACGACGGGGAGCGGCTCGGGGACGAGGCGCCCGAGCCGGCGACCGCGCGCCACGGCGAAGACGACGAGGGCCACGCCCAGGAGCACCAGCACCGACACCAGCCAGGACGGCCACACCGACCGCTGCTCGGGGCCCGGGTTGGCGGCGAGGTCGGCCGCGCTGGGGACGAACCAGACCAGCCGCGGGGAGCCGCCCAACAGCCGCACGAGCAGCCCGGCGTCGTCGGCCTCCGTGATGAACCGGTTCGTGGCCGCGTCGGGCGCGCCGAGGACCGTGACCGGGGCGTGCGCGGGCGTGCGGGGGAGCTCGACGACCGCGTGGCCGCCGGGCGCGGTGTTCCCGGCCGACTCGTCGAGCACGGGGAACGCGAAGCACGTGGTGGCGGTGTCCGGCAGCGGCCCGCCGTCGGCGACGATCGACCACGAGGCGCGCGTGAGGCGGTCGCCGTCGTCCGCCCACGGGGCCGTGCATCCGGGGTCCGGGTCGGTGGTGGCGCGCTCGGCTCGCAGGCCCAGCCCGAGCCCGTCGAGGACCGCGGGCGCGCCGTCGAGCAGCACCACCCGGTCGGCACCATGGGTGTCCTCGAGCACGCGGTTCGCCGAGGTGCTCGACAACAGGTCGGTGTTGCCGACGACGACGGTGGTGCCGGGGCGTCCCAGCCGGCCGGCCTCGTCGGCGGTGCCGACGACCTGCACGTCGATGCCGTGGCCCCGCAGGACCTCCACGAGCGCCCGGGTGCCCCCGGGACCGGTGCCGTCGGGGTGGAGGTAGTCGCCCGGTGCCGGCCGCCCGGCGACGAGGGCGACGAGGAGCCCGCCGAGGGTGACGGCGACGGTCCATCCGAGCACGGTGAGGACACGGCGCCACGTCGGGCGAGCCGGGGCCTCGGTGTCGGCATGCGCCGGGGGCGTGGGGCCGTCGTCACCCGGCCCGGTCTGGTTCGCCGGGAACCCCGGCATCCGGGTGCGCGCGGGGGCGCTCACGAGGTGGTCTCCACTGCCGCGCGGGTGGCCGGTCGGGTCCGGGTGAGGCGCTCGTCGAGGCCGAGCACCTCGCCGGCCTGCTCGGCCGTGGCCCGGCGGCCGCCGTAGCGGACCGCGTCGAAGGCGTCGGCGGCACGGAGCAGGGCGGCCGCCTCGTCAGGGAACGGCGTGGCGAGGGCCAACGCCACCTCGTGTGCGGTGCGCCCGGGGGCATCGTCGAGCACGACCCGTTCCACGCTCGCGCGGGCCAGGGTGCGGACCCCGTCGAGCACCGCGGCGTCCCAGTCCTCCCGGGCGCGGGCCTCCAGCGCCCGCCGGCGGAGGGTGGCGGCGTCGACGTCGGGCACGTCGAGGACGTGTCCGACGGCCGGGCCCGCGGGTCGCACCTCACGGCGCATCACGGTGACGAGGACGAGCACGAGCACGGCCACCAGCAGGACGACGACCACGGGCACCAGGACGGAGGGGACCCCGCCGGTGGGCGACGCCGAGAGCAGGTTGCCGAGCCACTCGAGGAAGCGCTCGACGAGTCCGGGCTGCGGGTTGTACTGCCCCTTGGACAGCTCCTCCAGGAGCCAGCGGCGCGCCTCGTCGGACGACGGGTCCAGCGGCGCGTCCTGCGGCAGCATCACGGCCGCGCCAGGGGCCACGGCGGGGGCGCCGCACCCTGGGCGGTCTGGACGAGCTGCACGTCGAGGCCCTCGCGGCGGATGCGCTGGTCGACGTAGAGGAGCGCGTCGATGCCGGCGGTGAACGGGGTGGTCAGGGCCCCCGTGACCAGGCCCGCGATGCCGGACGCGAGCGCCTGGGTGGCGAACAGGTCACCGGTGGTGCCGCCGTCGCCGGCGACGCTGCCGATGATGACGCCGACGACCAACGTGATCGGGAAGGCGATGACCGACGCGGCGACCGAGACGATGAGGGCGGTGAGGAGCCGGATGCCGAGGATCCGCCAGAAGCCGCCCCTGGTCGGGGCCTCGACGAGGCGCCACGACCGGCGCAGCCCGGAGATGGCGCCGAGGCGCTCGAGCACGATCGCGGGGGTGGCGAAGGCCCACTTGGTGCCGAGGTAGAGGCTCAGGGCGATCACCGCGACGAGGGCCAGGAGCAGCAGGACGATCGCCGTGGCGATCACGGCGCCGTCGTTGCTGGACGCCCCGTAGACGAGGAGGGCTACCGGGCCGGCGAGGAGGAGCACCACGCCGAGGAGGCTGACGGCGACGGTGGTGAGCACCGCCCCAAGCATCGGGAGGATGCGCCCGCGGGTGGCCGTCCACGTCTCGCCCAGGCTGACCTTGCGGCCCAGCACGGCCTGTCCCACGACCTGGGCGAGGAAGCCCGCAAGGAGGATGCCCGACAGCAGTTGGCCGATCGCGGGGAGGTAGAGCCCGAGGATCCCGAGACCGAACCCCGCGCCGAAGGTCTCCGAGGCGGTGCTCGACACACCGGCGTCGAGCGGGGTGCTGCCCAGCGTGGCCAGCCAGGTGCCGAGCGCGGTGGTCGGCAGGAGGAAGGCGAAGGTCGTGAGGGTTGCCAGGCCGATGGTGGCGGCCGGGTTGCCCCGGACGGCCTTGATGACCGCGCCGTAGAGGTCAGCGAGCCCGAGCGGCCGGAGCGGGATGATGCCGGGCCGGAACTCGACGCTGTGCCACGCGCCCCGGGGGCCGGGAGGGGCGGCCGGGCCCGGTGGATGCGGGTACCCGGGCGGCGGCGCACCCGGCCCGGGCCGGGCCTGCTGGGGCGGCGGCGGGTAGCCGCCGGCAGCCCCTGGAAAGCCGCCGGGAGGCGGGGGGTAGCCGCCCGGCGGCGGCGGGGAGCCACCGGAGGGGGCGGAGGAGGGCGGCACGGGGCCGGGGTCGGGCTCCTGTGAGCCGGACCCCGGTGCCGTCCACGACTGGTCGCTCACGCCCAGACCCCCGTTGCAGCCACGGCGACACCCTAACCGAGGCGCATCGGCCGCCGAGCAGGGTCCGGAGGGTCCGCCCACCGCCGGGTCAGGGGCCGGTGAGGGCCCGCTCCACCGACTTGGCGCGGGCGGGTGCCGCACCCAGCGCCGTCTGCCGCTGCACGATGCGCGGCTCGTCGCGCATCAGCACCCAGCCGCGGCGCACGAGCACCCCCGGCGGCTTCCGCCGTTCGCGCAGGTCGCGCAGCAGCCGGCGGGCGAACGTCACCGTCGGCCGGTGGTGGACGCACCAGGCGCTGTGCAGCATCCCGGAGTCCTCCAGTCGGGCCACGATCTCCGCGGCGAAGATCCCCTCGGCGACGACCAGGTCGTCGGGACCGGCCCTCACCTCGTGGTGGCCGGCGGCGCGGCTGGTCGAGATGTCGTACACCGGCAGCTCGGTGCGGCCGGTGTCGAGGAGCTCGGCGAGGGCCGCCACGGCGCGGTCGGCGTCCCAGCTGTCGGGGTGGTCCCAGTCGATCATGCCGAGCTCGGGGTGGCGAGGGGCCGCCGGGTCGTCGCCGTCGCGGTAGAAGTCGTCGAGCCGGAACACCGGCCAACCGCGGGCCCTGTGCAGGCGCTCCGCGAGCCGGGACTTGCCGGCCCCGCTCGGTCCGGCCAGGACGACCACGCGCCGCCTGCCGTGGGAGGGGTCCGCGCTGCCCGTGCCGGCCCGTGTCTCCTCACCCACGGACCGGCAGTCTATGAGGGGCTCAGCGGCCGCCCCGCGGCAGCGGGTTCACCGTGCAGACGAACTCCTTGACGACGCCCGTGTCGGTGGCCAGGCCGGAGGAGAGCGCCGCCTCGACCTCGTCGAGCGCGTCGAGCACGCCGTTGCCGTTGAGGTCGGCCACGGCCAGGACGGCGTCGTAGTCGGTGACCTCGACCGCGTGCACCTGCCACCGGCCGCCGTTGAAGCCGCGGTCGCCCGGTGCCGCCTCGGCGACGCTGCGCTGGTCGGCGAAGCTGTAGATGGCGTCGAACGTCGAGGCCGGGGCCCCGGTGCCCGAGAGGTCCGTCGGGGTGGCGACGGTGCGGTAGAGGACGTGGTCGACGTAGAACGCCGGCCCTGAGACGCCGGCCGCCGAGGCCGGCGCCATCGCGACGGCGACGGCACCGAGGGCCAGGCCGGTGGCCGCGAGGGCACGCAGAGAATGGTTGTGCGACATGGTGTTTCGCCTTCCTGTCAGCGTGTCTCGCTGACAGGGCCGAGTCTTCGCCGCGTCGGGCTCAGATGCCATGACGGCCGCCTTACGTGGCGCTTGCCGGCTCCTTACGGGGCCTCGCGCGGGTCAGCGGCCCTTGGGGTGCCAGACCGTCTTGGTCTCGAGGAAGGCGGTGAGCCGGGACAGGTCCGCCGCGGTCTCGAAGTCGGGCTCGACGGCCTCGGCCCCGGATCCGCCCGGCCGCAGGACCCGCTTGAGGTTCTCGGCCGCGGCCTCCTCGAGCGCCCCCCAGTCGACGCCGTCGGCGCCGGCGGCGCCGGTGAGGTCGATGGCGTTGACGTCGCGGTGCGAGGCCAGCCACGGCGCCACCTCCGCGGTCCGCCCGGTCACGACGTTGACCACACCGCCGGGCACGTCGGAGGTGGCGAGGCACTCGGCGAGGTCGATCGCCGGCAGCGGCCGGTCCTCGCTGGCGAGCACGACACAGGTGTTGCCGGAGACGATCACCGGCGCGACCACGGACACCAGGCCGAGGAGGGACGACGACTGCGGCGCGAGGACCGCAACGACGCCCGTGGGCTCGGGCGCGGAGATGTCGAAGTACGGGCCGGCCACCGGGTTGAGCCCGCCGAGCACCTGCGTGTACTTGTCGGACCAACCGGCGTACCAGACCCAGCGGTCGATCGCGGCCGACACGACGGCCTCGGCCCGGGCCGGGGTGAGCCCTTCGCCGTCGCGGACGTCCTGCACGAGCTGCGCCCGGCGGCCCTCCATCACCTCGGCGACCCGGTACAGCACCTGGCCGCGGTTGTAGGCGGTGGCGCCGGCCCATCCGGACCAGGCCTTGCGGGCGGCGACGACGGCGTCACGGGCGTCCTTGCGCGAGCCCTGCGCGGCGTTCGCGAGGAACTTCGCGGTGGCGCGCCGGCCGGTGGGCGCGGCGTGCACCTCGTAGGAGCGCCCGCTCTCGCTGCGGGGGAACTTGCCCCCGATGTAGAGCTTGTACGTCTTGCGGACGTCGACGCGCGTGCTCATCGGGCCTCCTGGCCGGTGCGGACGTAGGCCTCGAGGCCGTGCCGGCCGCCCTCGCGCCCGTACCCGGACTCCTTGTACCCGCCGAACGGGCTCGTCGGGTCGAACTTGTTGAACGTGTTGGCCCACACGACGCCGGCCCGCAGCTGGTCGGCCGTCCAGAGGATGCGGCTGCCCTTCTCGGTCCAGATGCCCGCCGAGAGCCCGTACGGGGTGTTGTTGGCCTTCGCGACCGCCTCGCCGGGGGTGCGGAAGGTCAGCACCGACACGACCGGCCCGAAGATCTCCTCCTGCGCGATCCGGTGGCTCTGGCTGACGTTCGTGAAGACGGTGGGCCGGAACCAGAAGCCCTGCGGGGGCAGGTCGCACCCGGAGTCCCAGCGCTCGGCGCCCTCGGACTCGCCGACCTTGACCATCTCCTCGATGCGCTGCAGCTGGGTACGCGAGTTGATGGCCCCGACGTCGGTGTTCTTGTCCATGGGGTCGCCGACCCGCAGCGTGGCCAGGCGGCGCTTGAGCCGGTGGTCGAGCTCCTCGGCGATGTTCTCCTGCACGAGGATGCGGCTGCCGGCGCAGCAGACGTGCCCCTGGTTGAAGAAGATGCCGTCGACGATCCCCTCGACCGCCTGGTCGATCGGGGCGTCGTCGAACACGATGTTCGCCGCCTTGCCGCCCAGCTCCAGGGTCGCCTTCTTGCGGGTGCCTGCGATGGAGCGCGCGATCATCTTCCCCACCGCGGTGGAGCCGGTGAAGGCGAGCTTGTCGATGCCCGGGTGGTCGACGATGGCCTGACCGGTGGCGCCGGCGCCGGTGACGATGTTGACGACACCCGGTGGCAGGTCGGCCTGCCGGCAGACCTCGGCGAACAGCAGGGCGGTGAGCGGGGTGGTCTCCGCCGGCTTGAGCACGACGGTGTTGCCGCAGGCCAGGGCCGGGGCGACCTTCCACGCGAGCATGAGCAGCGGGAAGTTCCACGGGATGACCTGACCCACCACACCCAGCGGTCGGGGGTCGCGCCCGAGGGCGGCGTACTCGAGCTTGTCGGCCCACCCCGCGTGGTAGAAGAAGTGCGCCGCGACGAGGGGGATGTCGACGTCGCGGCTCTCCTTGATGGGCTTGCCGTTGTCGAGGGTCTCCAGGACGGCGAACTCGCGGGCGCGCTCCTGGATGATCCGGGCGATCCGGTAGAGGTACTTGCCGCGGTCGGCGCCGCTCATCCGGGACCAGACCCGGCTGTAGGCGGTCCGGGCGGCGCGTACGGCGGCGTCGACATCGGCCGCCGTGGCCTCGGCGACCTCGGCGAGCACCTCCTCCGTGGCCGGGTTGACCGTCTTGAAGGGGGTGCCGCCGTCGCCGTCGACGAACTCGCCGCCGATGAACAGGCCATAGCTGCCCGCGATGTCGACGACCGCGCGGGACTCGGGGGCGGGGGCGTACTCGAATTTGGGCATCGGGATCCTTGTTCTTGTCGTCGGCGTCAGTAGCCGCTCGGGGCGTCGTCGGCCACGTAGTCGGAACCCGAGTAGGCCCCGGTCACCTGCTTCTGGCGCTGGAGGATCAGGTCGTTGAGCAGGCTGGACGCGCCGAACCGGAACCAGTGGTTGTCCAACCAGTCCTCGCCGGCGATCTCGTTCACGGTGACGAGGTACCGGATGGCGTCCTTGCTCGTGCGGATGCCCCCGGCCGGCTTGACGCCGACCTGCTCACCGGTGAGCTCGCGCCAGTCGCGGACGGCCTCGAGCATCACCAGCGTGACCGGGAGGGTCGCGGCCGGGGAGATCTTGCCGGTGGAGGTCTTGATGAAGTCCCCGCCGGCCAGCATCGACAGCCACGAGGCGCGGCGGACGTTGTCGTAGGTGACGAGCTCACCGGTCTCCATGATGACCTTGAGCCGGGCGTCGCCGCAGGAGGCCTTGGTCTCGGCGATCTCGTCGAAGACAGCGCGGTAGTCGCCGGCGAGGAAGGCACCGCGGTCGATGACCATGTCGATCTCGTCGGCGCCGTTGGCGACGGCGTCACGGGTGTCGGCGAGCTTGACGGCGCGGCTGGCCCGCCCGCTGGGGAAGGCGGTGGCCACGGCGGCGACCTTCACCGAGGACTCCCCGAGGACCTCCTTGGCGACCGGCACCATGTCGCCGTACACGCAGACGGCTGCCGGGCTGGGCGTGGTGGGGTCGCTCGGGTCGGGGACCAGGGCCCGGGCGGCGAGCCCACGGACCTTGCCCGGGGTGTCGGCCCCCTCGAGGGTGGTGAGGTCGATCATCGAGATCGCGGTGTCGATCGCCCAGGACTTGCTCGTGGTCTTGATCGAGCGGGTCGAGAGGGCTGCAGCGCGCCCCTCGCACCCGACCTGGTCGACTCCGGGGAGGCCGTGGAGCCACCCCGTCAGGGCGGTGTTGGTGAGGCGCGAGACGCCGAGGATGTCCCGGGCGCGCGCCGTCACGTCGACGTCGGTGGCGGTGCTCACCCCGGGAGTCTACGGGCGCGCGTGTGGCCCGGTCACGGCCGGCGGGTGCAGGGAGCGACGAGGTGTGCGGGTCGACGGGTCGTGGGCGGTGCCCGCACGCGGCGCGGGCCGCGTCACAGCGCCGTGAGGGCCTCCAGGTCGGTCCGGATGGCGGCCAGTCGGCCCGCCGCCCGACCGCGAGCCGCGCGCAGGTCGTCGTCGGCGACCGGCTCCACGGCCTCGAGGTACACCTTGAGCTTCGGCTCGGTGCCCGACGGCCGCACGATGACCCGCGAGTCGTCCGCGAGGTACCAGCGCAGGCCATCGGTGGGCGGGAGGCCGCCGTCGCCGCGGGCCAGGTCGTCGAGGCGCACGACGGCGGTCCCCGCGATGGCGTCCGGGGGCTGGTCGCGCAGGCGGCTCATGACCGTGTCGATGAGGGAGAGGTCGGAGACCCGCACCGCGAAGGAGTCCGTGGCGTGCACCCCGTGCTCGCGGGCGAGGTCGTCGAGCCGGTCGGGCAGCGTGCGGCCCTGCCCCTTGAGGATGGCGGCGAGCTCGGCGACGGCGAGTGCGGCGGAGACGCCGTCCTTGTCGCGCACGTGGCGCGGGTCGACGCAGTAGCCGAGCGCCTCCTCGTAGCCGTAGCGCAGGCCCTCGACGCGACCGATCCACTTGAAGCCGGTGAGGGTCTCCTCGTGGGCCACGCCGGCGGCCCGACACATCGCGGCCAGCAGGCGGGAGGACACGATGGAGTTGGCGAACACGGCGCCCGCGTCGACGCCGCGCTCGAGCAGGTGCGACCCCAGCAGCGCGCCCACCTCGTCGCCCCGCAGCATCCGCCAGCCGCCCGGCGCGGGCACGGCCACCGCGCACCGGTCGGCGTCGGGGTCGTTGGCGATGACGAGGTCGGGGGAGGTCTGCTCGGCGAGCTCGAGAGCCGCGTCCATGGCGCCGGGCTCCTCCGGGTTGGGGAAGGAGACGGTGGGGAACATCGGGTCGGGCTCGGCCTGGGAGGCCACGGGCAGCGGTGCCGGGTAGCCGGCGGCGACGAACGCCCGGCGCAGCGTCTCGCTGCCCACGCCGTGCAGCGCGGTGTGGACGACGGTGACGTCGCGCGGGGTGGCCGGGTCGACCACCGTGACGACATCGGCGACGTACGCGTCGAGCACGTCGTCGCCGAGGGTCTCCCAGCCGTCGTCGGCCAGCGGGACGGAGGCCACCGACTCGACGCGGTCGATCTGCGCGGCGATCTGCCCGTCGACGGGCGGGACGATCTGTGAGCCGTCGCCGACGTACACCTTGTACCCGTTGTCCTCGGGCGGGTTGTGCGAGGCGGTGACCATCACGCCCGCATCGGCACCGAGGTAGCGGATGGCGTAGGCCAGCACCGGGGTCGGCAGGGGGTGGGACAGCACCACCGCCCGACCTCCCATCCCGGTGACGACGGCGCAGGTGTCGTGCGCGAAGACGTCCGAGTTGGTGCGCGCGTCGAACCCCACGACGACGAACGGCTCGGAGGTGACCGTGCGCAGGTGGGCCGTGAGGCCGGCGGCGGCCCGGATCACGACCGCCCGGTTCATCCGGTTCGGACCACCGCCCAGCCGTCCGCGCAGCCCGGCGGTGCCGAACTCGAGCATCCCCGACATCGCGTCCGACAGCTCCTCGCGAGCAGCCTCGCCACCCTCCGCCACCCGGTCGGCCAGGCCACGCAGCTCGTCGCGCGTCTGCGGGTCAGGGTCGTCATCGGCCCAGGAACGGGCGGCGGCGAGCAGGTCCGCGGCGGCCTCGGTGCGCATCGCCGGCCTCAGATCCGCCCGACGACGTCGGCGAGCAGGCCTCCACAGCGGCCGGCGGCGGCGCGGCCCGCCTCGATGACCTCGTCGTGCGAGAGCGGGTCGGGGGAGATGCCTGCCGCGGCGTTGGTGACCAGCGAGATGCCGAGCACCTCCAGCCCCGCGTGGCGGGCCGCGATCGCCTCGAGCGTCGTCGACATGCCGACGAGGTCGCCCCCGAGCACCTTGGCCATGCGCACCTCGGCCGGTGTCTCGTACTGCGGCCCGCGGAACTGCACGTAGACGCCCTCGTCCAGGCCGGGGTCGAGCTCCTGGGCGATCGCGCGCAGTCGCGGCGAGTACAGGTCGGTGAGGTCGACGAAGGTGGCGCCCTCCAGCGGCGAGGCCCCGGTGAGGTTGATGTGGTCGGAGATGAGCACCGGCGTGCCGGGGGCCCACTCGGGACGCAGGCCACCGCAGCCGTTGGTGATGACGATGGTCGAGCACCCGGCCGCGGCGGCGGTCCGCACGCCGTGCACGACGGCGCGCACCCCCCGGCCCTCGTAGAAGTGGGTCCGCGTGCCGTAGACGAGGGCGCGGCGTCCGGTGTCCCCGATGGCGACCGAGCGCATCGTCCCGGTGTGGCCCTCGACGGCGGCCGCGGCGAACCCGGGGACGTCGGTGTTCTCGATGGTGCAGAGGGTCTCGCCGACGAGGTCGCCGGCCTGGCCCCAGCCGGAGCCGAGGACCAGGGCGATGTCGTGGTGGTCGGCGCCGGTGCGGTCGCGGATGACGTCGGCGGCGGCCCGTGCCACGTCGAAGGGGTCGGTCCCGGGGTCGTCGAGGTCGTGGGCGGCGGCGGTGTCGGTCACGGCCGGCAGCCTAGCGACCGGGGTGGGCGCACGAAACCGGCTGCATCGCGAACACGGAGCGCCGGTCGCCCACTCCGGTGGTGCCGTGGGCCCTCGGACCGTCAGCTCCGCTGGAGGTGCCCCCTGACGGCTCACGACCGGGAGGCCGCCTCCCCGGATGGGTGATTCCACCCATCCGGGACGTGCCCGGAGTTGCGCAGACCGACCGACGCGGTGGTGGCGCCCTGCTGCCTAGCGTCGACGCCATGTCCACCCACCTCAGACAGCGCTCCGACCTCACGGCGGGTGACCCGGTCGACGGGTTCCTCGCGGCACTGGCGGGCCTGGCCGCCCGCTACCAGCTCGTCCTCGAGCGCCGCTACGTCCGCGTGGGCGACACCGGCCGCACGGCACACGTCCTCGTCGCCGGCGACGGGCCGCCGCTGGTCCTCGTGATCGGCGGGGCCCTGTCCGCCGCGTTCTGGGTCCCCCTGATGGCGCAGCTCCGCGGGCGGCGGCTCTACGCGGTAGAGCTCCCCGGGTTCGGTCTGACCGATCCCGTGTCGTACACCGCCGACACGCTGCGTCGCACGGCGGTCGACCACCTGGCCGGCGTCCTGGACGACCTGCGCCTCGGCCCGGCCCCGTTCGTCACGCAGTCGATGGGATCGCAGTGGGCGAACTGGCTCGCCGAGGAGGAGCCGGAGAGGGTGCAGCGGCAGGTGATGATCGCCTGTCCCGCCTTCTTCCTGGACACCTCGGCCGTCCCGGTGTTGCGGCTCGCCTCGGTTCCCGGACTGGGGCCGCTGCTGATGGCGCTGCAGAGGCCCTCGACGAAGAACGCGGAGAGGATGCTGCGGGCGGCGCGCGAGGACCCCGGCGGCCTCGAGGAGCTGCGGGACGTCATGCTCGCGACCCAGCGGCTCCCGGCGTACACGCCGAGCGTGCTGGCCCTGATGCGGTCGGTGATGAGCATGGCCCGGCCGCGCCCGCAGATCGTCACGTCGGCGGACCAGCTGCGACGGGTGCGGCGTCCGGTACGCCTGATCTGGGGCGAGCGGGACCCGTTCGGCGACGTCGGTGTCGGGCAGCGCATCGCCGACCTGGTCCCCGACGCCGACCTCCAGGTGGTGCCCGGCGGCCACGCCCCGTGGTTCCACCAGGCGGAGCGGGTCGGACGGCTGACCGACGAGTTCCTCGAGGACCAGCGATGAGCAACCGCGCCCTGCTGGTCTTCGGCGCGGCGACCGCGGTCGTCTTCGTCACCGTGCTCTCCGTCGAGGGCGTCCGCAGGCCCGGCTACCGCGTGGCGTACCACACCGGGAGCGAGCTCGAGCTCGGGCGCGGCGGCTGGATCCAACGCCTCAACTTCCTGGTGGTCGCGACCGGCTTCGGAGCGATCGCGATCGGGGTGCACGGCACGTTGGGGGCCGGGCGGGCAGCGGCGCTGATCGGCGTCTCCGCCGTCGGTCTGGCCCTCGCCGCGGCCTTCGCTCCGGACCCGGTGCGCGGGTTCCCGCCCGGGGCCTCGTCCCGCACCCTGCGCCCGACGACGGTCCACGCCAGGCTCCACGAGGTGAGCGGTCCGCTCATGGCCCTGGCCCTGTTCGGAGCCTGTCTCGCTCTCGCACCCCGTCTGGAGGCCGGGTGGGCCGTCTACACCTGGGCGACCGCCGCGGTCGGGCTCGTCACCACGGCCTGGCTGACCACCGCCTACCGCCGGGACGCGCCCTACACCGGGCTCGTCCAGCGGGCGCTGATCGGCACCTACTGGCTCTGGATCGCCCTCCTGGGCCTTCACCTCGCGACCACATAGGAGAGGAAGACACCATGTCCCACCAACACATCGAGACCCTGGTCATCGGCGCCGGGCAGGCGGGTCTCGCCACGGCGTACCAGCTGGGGCGGCTGGGCCGCGAGTGCCTGGTCGTGGACGCCAACGCCCGCGTCGGCGACAACTGGCGCTGCCACTACGACTCGCTCCGGCTCTACTCACCGGCTCGGTTCGACGGCCTCCCGGGGATGCCGTTCCCCGGCGACCCGTGGCACTTCCCGGGCAAGGACGAGGTCGCCGACTACCTCGAGCGGTACGCCGTCGACCTGTCCCTGCCGGTGCGGCTCCGGACCCGCGTCGAGAGGCTCGAGCGCCGAGAGGACGGTGGGTTCACCGCCCACCTCGGCACCGGGCGGCTGGACTGCGAGAACGTGGTGGTGGCCGCGGGTACGCACGCCGGCCGGACGCCGAACATCCCGGAGGCGGCCGCGTCGCTGGACCCGGGGATCCGCCAGCTGCACTCGACGGCCTACAAGAACCCGTCCCAGCTGCGGTCGGGGGCCACCCTGGTGGTCGGCGCCTCGCACTCCGGACACGACATCGCCTATGAGCTGGGGGCGCACGGTCCGACCATCCTGGCGGGACCGGACCGGGGCAACATCCCCCTCGACTGGGACTCCCCGAGCTTCAAGGTGGCCATCCCCGTGATGGTCTTCCTGTGGCAGCACCTGCTCACCCGGCGCACCCCGGTGGGCCGGAAGCAGATGGCCCAGGTCCGTCACCACGGTGCGCCCACCGCTCGGGTGAAGCGGCACCACCTCGCCGAGCGAGGGGTGGAACGGACCGAGCACAAGGTCACCGGCGTGTCGGACCACGGCCAGCCGGTGCTGGCCGACGGACGCGTCCTCGACGTCGCCAACGTCATCTGGGCGACCGGGTTCCGGCAGGACCTCTCCTGGATCGACGCGCCCGTCACCGGCGACGACGGCTGGCCCCGGGAGTACCGCGGCGTCGTGGAGGGCGTGCCCGGGCTCTACTTCTGCGGGTTGTCCTTCCAGTACGCGTTCAGCTCCATGGTGCTCCCGGGCGTCGCGCGGGACACGGCCCACGTCGCGCACCACATCGCCGAGCGGGCCCGCCGGCTGCCGGTCCCTGCCTAGACTGAGGGGTCCGCCGCTGTCGACGCCCCGACGTGGGGAGGTGGCCGGATGGGTGTCATCGACGAGCTGCATCGTGCCCGCGACTCCTACGAGCGACGGGAGTGGGTCGCGGCGTACCGCGCCCTCAGCGACCTCGAGGACGACGCCCTCGAGGCCGCGGACTTCGAGGCGCTGGCGACCACGGCCTACCTGCTCGGCCGGCGCAACGACGTGGTGCAGGCGCTGCAGCGGGCACACCAGATCAGCCTCGCGGCCGGGGACCGCCCCGCGGCCGTGCGGGCCGCCTACGGGCTGGCGATCGTGCTGTGGCAGGCCGGCGAGGTCGCCGTCGGGAACGGGTGGCACGCCCGGGCCGCGCGGATCATCGAGGAGATCGACGAGGACGTGGCCGAGCGCGGGTACGTGTACGACGCCCAGCTGATGAGCCACGTCGTCAAGGGCGAGTTCGCCGAGGCGGTCGGCCTGGCCCCGCGGATCACCGAGTACGGCCGCCGCTTCGGCGAGCCCGACCTGGTCGCCCTCGGGGTCCACGCCGAGGGCCGGCTGTTGCTCTACGCCGGCAGCGTCGCCGAGGGACTCGAGCGGATGGACGAGGCGCTGGCCGGGGTCATGGCCGGCGAGGTCGGACCGGTGGCGGCGGGCCGGGTCTACTGCTCCACGATCGAGGCCTGCCAGGAGGTGTCCGACTTCGGGCGCGCCGGCGAGTGGACGCGCGCACTCACGCGGTGGTGCGACGCCCAGCCGGGCCTGCTGGCCTACACCGGCCAGTGCGCGACGCACCGCGGACAGCTGCTGCGCCTGCACGGTGCCTTCGCCGACGCCGTCCAGGAGCTGGAGCGCGCAGTCGAGCGCTACGCAGCGTTCGGGGGCGACCCCGCGCTCGGGCAGGCGCAGTACGAGCTCGGCGAGACGCACCGGCTGCTGGGGGACCTCGCCTCGGCCGAGCGGTCCTACGAGACGGCCGCGGAGCACGGACACCCTGGGCAGCCGGGCCGCGCGCTGCTGTGGCTGGCCCAGGGCCGGGCCGAGGACGCCGCGGCGGCGGTCCGCCGGCTGTTGGCCGAGCGGCAGGGTCCGGTGCCCCGGGTCCAGGTCCTGCCCGCTGCCGTGCAGGTGCTGGTCGCGGCCGGCGACGCCGAGGAGGCCTCGCCGCTGGCCGAGGAGCTCCTGGCGCTCGGGACCCGGTTCGGCTGCACCGCGCTCCGCGCAGCGGGACAGCACGCCGTCGCCCTCACCTCGCTGTCGAGCGGGAACGGAGGCGGCGCCGTCGAGTCCGCCCAGCGATCCCTGGAGCTCTGGGCCGAGCTGTCGGCGCCGTACGAGGTGGCACGGTGCCGGGTCGTGCTCGGTCGCGCGCTGCGCCTCCTCGGCGATGAGCACTCGGCGGTGGGCGAGCTGGAGGCTGCGCTGTCCGAGCTCACCGCCCTGGGAGCAGGCCCGGAGCGGCGAGAGGTCGCCACCCTGCTCGCCACGGCCGGGCAGCCGGGTGGGCTGACGGCGCGCGAGGTCGAGGTGCTGCGCCTGGTGTCGACCGGCATGAGCAACCACGAGATCGCCCACGAGCTGACTCTCTCTGAGAAGACCGTGGCCCGGCACCTGTCGAACATCTTCACGAAGCTGGACGTCACGTCGCGCACCGCCGCTGCCGCCTTCGCCTACGAACACCACCTGAGGTGAGCGTGGCGCGATGACCACGGACGTCCGGGACCGGGACCGGGGCGAGCAGCCCAGGGGGTGGCGATGGTCGAACGTGGCGGTGCCGGAGGGCCATGTGGCGCTGTTCACGCTGGGTGTGTGCCTCGAGCGCGTGCGGCCGTGGCCGCTGGTGTTCCCGGCCAGCCGGACCATCGGTGGGGGCCTCACCGTCGCGGGAGCACTGGTCGTCGTCTGGTCCACGCGCGCCGCCGGGACCGTGGACCTCACGGCGCCGACGCACCTGATCACCTCTGGTCCGTACCGGTTCTCGCACCACCCGATGTACGTGGGCTGGAGCCTTGGCTATCTGGGCGCGGCGCTGGTGGCTGCCACGACCTGGCCGCTCGCCCTCTCGCCGCCGCTTGCCGGCTGGACCCTCCGCGAGGTCTTGCGCGAGGAGCGCACGCTGGCCGCTGCGTTCGGCACGCGGTACCAGGGCTACCGGCGCACCGTCCGACCCCTGGGGTGAGTCCACGTCTACGACCGAGCCTCGTCCGCTGCGGAGCAGCGGCGGCCGGGTGCACGAATCTGCCCATGCGGACCGAGCCCGAGATGGGGCGGGAGCCCGATGTGGACCGCGACCGGCGCGAGGCCCACTGGAGGGATGGAACTCAGCCAGCTCCCGACCCTTGCCGGCGCCCTCGCCACGACGATCTTCGTCGGCAGCTACCTGCCCATGCTCGTCCGCGCCGTGCGTACTCGCGACCTCTCGTCGTACAGCCGGTCCAGCCTGGTGCTTGCCAACATCGGGAACCTGGTGCAGACGGCATACGTCGTCGCGCTCCCCCTCGGCCCGATCTGGGGTCTGCACACCTTCTACCTGCTCGCCACGCTGATGATGCTGGTGCTGCACCTGCAGCACGCCCGCCGAGCGGCTCGACGAACCGCCCCGCCGACGGAGGACCTGCCGCGTGGCGTCCAGGTGCCCGGTGGGTCAGCCGTCGAGGAAGCCCAGCACCGCATCGGCGAGCAGGTGAGGGGCCGTGGTGTTGGCGACATGGGCCTGGCCGGGGAGCACCTGGATCCTGGCGTCGGCCAACGCCGCCGCGACGGCCTCGGGGTCGGCCAGGATGTCGCTGGGCGTGTCGCCCCCGACGAGGAGCAGGACGGGAACGGTGATGGCGGCGGCGGTCGCCGGGTCGAGGTGCTGCCCGCTGAACGCACGCATCTCCCGCGGCACCGTGTGGGCGCCGCCGACCCGCCCGGGCCAGCTGGGCGCGCTCTGGAGCGCTCGGATCTCGTCGTCCCCGAGACCGACGACCTGCTGGAAGAACGTGGTCACCACCTCGGCCCGCCTCCCCTCGGCGAGCAGCGCCTCGAGCCGTTCGACGAGCGTGTCGTCGGTCGCCCGGTAGGCCGGGTCCGGCGGGGGCCAGCCCTCGTACAGCACCATCCGGCGAACGCTGTCCGTCCTGGCGGCCGCTCCGAAGGAGAGCATCCCGCCGAACGAGTGGCCGACCAGGTCGACGGGTCCGCCCCACGTGGCGGCCGCCGCCTCCACGACGGCCACCACGTCGGCGAGCTCCCGTTCCACGGAGTAGTCGTCGTGGTCGCCGCTCGCGCCGCGTCCGCGGCGGTCGACCGCATGAACCGTCGCGGAGGTCTCGAGGTCGGGTTGCGCGAGCCTCCACGAGGTGTGGTCGGCCGTCGTGCCCGGCACCAGCACCAGGGGGCGGCCCGTGCCCGAGGTGGTGACCGCGATCGGGGTGCCGTCGGAGGACTGGACGACGTACGAGGTGGCGTTCGAGGCTGTGTGGGTGCTCATCGCGGGTCTCCTTCTGGTTGGGACCCTCCAACGTTGGTGCAGCGACCGCCCACCCCGCATCGGCGCGGCTACCTATTCGAGCGTCTCGTCGCGCCCACTGTCCGGTGCGTCCACAGCCGCGTCGACCAAGCCGTGCTCGACGGCGAACAGGGTGACGGCGGCGCGACTGGACACGCCGAGCTTGGCGTAGACGTGTTGCACGTGGTGCTCGGCCGTGCGGGGTGAGATCACCAGCCGGTCCGCGATCTCCCGGTTCGTGAGGCTCTTGGCCACGAGCGCCGCGACCTCCAGCTCTCGGGGCGAGAGACCGCCGGGCGGGTACGGAGCCGGCGGCCGTCGGGGGCTGCCGGCGGCCTCGAGGACGGCGGCCGTCGCCTGCGCGTCGAGCCTGCCCTCCCGCACGTCGTCCAGCACGGCCCGGCTCGCCTCGTCGGGTGTGCGGGCGGGCCGGTGCGGCCGCTCCTCGACGAGGGTGCGGTAGCGGTCCGCCACGGCGAGCAGCCGTACCGGCGTGGAGAGGTCGGCGGCCCTGCAGCCGCGGTGGTAGCCCGACCCGTCGAGCCGCTCGTGGTGACGCCCGGCGCACGGCGCCAGCCGGGCGAGCTCCACGGAGGCACTGAGGATCCGCTCGGTCTGGTAGGGGTGCAGCCGCACCTGTTCCCACTCGTCGGGGCGGAGCCGAGAGGGCTTGTCCCAGACGGCGCTGCTGACGGCCACCCGGCCGACGTCGTGCAGCAGCCCGGCCACCTCCAGGTCCGCGATGGCGCTGTCGTCGAGGCCGAGCCCTCCTGCAGCGCCGGCGGCCAGGCGTGCCACCCCGCGCGAGTGGCCGGTCAGGGTCGGGCTCTTGAGGTCGGCGAGGTCGGCGAAGACCCGAGCTACTCGCGGCAGGTCTGGGGCCGGGAGGTGCGGCGGCGGCTCGGCGGCGAGCACGGCCGTGCGCAGGTCCACGGCGTCCAGCTCGGCCAGCCAGGCATCGCCCTCGGTCACGAAGACGTCGACCAGGCCCGGGTCGAGCATGCCTCCGGCCCGGCGCCCGACCTCGCTCCGGGCGGAGGTCGGGCCGCCGAGCGAGTCGAAGAGGACGGCGAGACCGCACAGCCGCGCGATCCGCGCCGCGGCCGGGATCTCGCTCTGCCGCCCGCGTGCCGCGTCGCGCCACAGGTCGTAGACGTGGAACAGGCCGGCCTGGACGTCCTCCGGGAGGCCGAGCCGGCGTGCGGACTCCCGGCCGACCTCGCAGGCCGCGGTCAGGTAGCCGCCGCCCCACCGCCTGCCCCGTGCCAGAGCGGTCGTGAACAGAGCCGCCTTCCGCGTCGACGGCACATCGTGGACCAGCAGGGGCAGGAACGTCGTGAGGAACCCTGATGGGGAGGCGAGGTCGGTACGGGCCGCGGCGGCGTTCGCGCGGAGGTCGTCGCCGAGCAGCCGGGCGGACTCGTGGGCGTAGCCGGCGCAGCCCACGTGGTGCAGCAGAGCCGCGTACATCGTGGCCCGGACCTGTTCCGCAGGGAGTCCGATCGCGGTGGCCATGCGAGCGGCGAGCACCGCGGACCGTCCGGCCGAGCCGATCTCGAGGCTGAAGCCGAGGTCGCCGACACGCGAGAGGGCCACGAGCAGGTCGGCCATCCGGGGAGATGCGCGGCCCTGTCCGGTGGCGGCGGGACTCACGGCCACGGCGCCACCTCGACGCCCTGGCCGATCTCCAGCAGGATCATCGAGGCGAGGATACCGCCGGCAGGGCCCGCAGCACGGCGCCGAGCCTGGCGAGGCGGGCCCCGCCCCCGCGGGCGTCACGGCGCTGCCCGCCGCAGGAGGTGGGCCGGTGGCCGGTGCGCGACGTGCGCCACCGACCGAGCGGGGTCCGAGACCCGCGGCGGCCGGATGGTTGGATGGACCGCGTGAACGCACGCTCGAGCACGGTGGTGGTCCTCGGGGGCGGACCGGGTGGGTACGAAGCCGCCCTCGTGGCCGCGCACCTCGGGGCCGACGTCACTGTCGTCGAGGGCAACGGCATCGGCGGCGCGGCCGTCCTCACCGACTGCGTCCCGAGCAAGGCGCTGATCGCGACCGCCGACTACCTCGGCGAGTTCAGCGTCGCCGCCGACCTCGGTGTACGGCTCGAGGACGCCGACGCACACCAGGTGGCCGGCGCCCACGCCGACCTGGCCGAGGTCAACCGGCGGGTGGTCGATCTGGCGGCCGCCCAGAGCGCCGACATCGGCACCCGCCTGCGAGAGGTGGGCGTGCGGGTCGTCGAGGGCACCGGTCGGCTCGAGTCGCCGACCCGGGTGGCGGTGGACACGGGCGGCGAGAGCCGGACGCACGACGCCGACGTCGTGCTCGTCGCCACCGGGGCCACCCCACGGGTGATGGACACCGCCGTGCCCGACGGCGAGCGCATCCTCACGTGGCAGCAGGTGTACGACCTCGAGTCGCTTCCGGAGCGTCTGGTCGTGGTCGGCTCCGGTGTCACCGGCGCTGAGCTCGCCCAGGCCTACCTCGGCCTCGGCTCCCAGGTCGTGCTGGTCTCCTCGCGCGACCGGGTGCTGCCGGGGGAGGACCCCGACGCCGCCGAGCTCATCGAGGACGTCTTCCGCCGCCGCGGGATGGAGGTGCTGTCCCGGTCGCGGATGGAGGCCGTCGACCGCACCGACGACGGGGTGGTCGTCCGGCTCACCGACGGGCGCGAGGTCACCGGCAGCCACGCGCTGCTCGCCGTCGGGTCCGTCCCGCAGACGAGGGGCATCGGCCTCGAGGAGGTCGGGGTCGACCTCACCCCCTCCGGCCACGTCGCCGTCGACCGCGTCTCGCGCACCTCGGTGCGCGGCGTCTACGCGGCGGGCGACTGCACCGGGGTGCTGCCGCTGGCCTCCGTGGCGGCGATGCAGGGGCGGATCGCCATGCAGCACGCCCTGGGCGACGCCGTGGCGCCCCTGAACCTCGGGGTCGTGTCGGCCAACATCTTCACGGACCCCGAGATCGCGACCGTCGGGGTCTCGCAGAAGGACGTCGAGGAGGCGCGGGTCGATGCCCACACCGTCACGCTGCCGCTGTCGCGCAACCCGAGGGCCAAGATGCTCGGCATCACCGACGGCTTCGTGAAGCTGTTCGCCCAGGAGGGAAGCGGCGCGGTCGTCGGGGGTGTGGTCGTCGCCCCCCGGGCCTCCGAGCTCATCTTCCCGGTGACCCTGGCGGTGCAGCACCGGCTCAACGTCGACCAGGTGGCGTCGACGTTCACCGTGTACCCGTCGCTCTCGGGGTCCATCGCGGAGGCCGCGCGGCGCCTGCACGCCACCGACTGACCTGCGGACCTGCGGACCTGCGAGCCGGGTGGCCCGCAACGGGCCCCGGCCGGGCAGGATGGGGTCACCGCATGCCACGACCGGAGGACACGACCGTGAAGAAGATCCGAGCCGCCGCCGTCATCGCGATCGCGACGACCGCCGTCAGCCAGGCGAAGGAGTACGCCCGCGAGCACCCCGACCAGGCGAGCGAGACCCTCGACAAGGTGGAGGGCTTCATCCGTGGCAAGGCGCAGCCGAAGCACCAGCCCTACATCGACAAGGGCAGTGCGGCCCTGCGGCAGGGGCTGGGGCTCCCGAAGCGCGCGGCCGCGAGCACCGTGGTCGACACGACCGAGGACCCGGACCCGGACACCGACGAGCCGTGGCACCCGCGCACACCCGAGGAGACGATCTCGCCGAACCCGGCCCCCGGCACGAGCGACGACCCGCAGCCTCGGCGCTCGGCGGACGACGCGGCCCCCATGACCCCAGGGGAGCACCTCGCGGGCTGAACGCCCCTGCAAGCCCCGCCGTCCGGCCTGCGTGGGAGCCCCCTACCCGGGCTCGTGCTGTCCCTGTTACCGGACCGATACCGGCGCCTGGAGAGTCGGGCAGTGGCGGCGACGGTGCCGCCCGGCCCCAGGAGGAACCATGCCCGACAGCAGCGACTGCGTCAGCTCTGCGCCCTCGCCCTGACGGGAGGCGTCGCCCTCGGGGTTGCCGCCCCGGCATCGGCGGCGTCCGGGCCGGTCGACCTGCCCGGCACCTATGTCGAGCAGGTCCAGGACGAGGTCGACGAGGTGTACCCCGACGGCGACCCCGACTTCTGCGGCGACCTCGGCTTCGCCGTCAGCCACCGCGCGCAGCTGTGCGGCACCTTCGTCGGCACGGTGCGTGGTGACGGGATCTGGTACTTCGGCGACCGCTTCCGGGGGTTCGAGACGTGGACCAACCCCGAGACCGGACACGTGTTCCGGAACGACTTCAGCGTTCCTCGGCTGACCCGGGGCGACCGGCTGACGACGGTGAGGGGCCGGCAGTCGGTCAGCCCTCGTCTCCGGCCGTGATGTCGCAGATGACCGCGCCGTTGGTGACGGTGGCACCGACCTCGGCCTTGAGCCCGGTGACCGTGCCGGCCCGGTGGGCGGTGATGGGCTGCTCCATCTTCATGGCCTCGAGCACGACGACGAGGTCTCCCTCGGCCACGGTCGCACCCTCCTCGACGGCGATCTTGACGATCGTGCCCTGCATCGGCGCGGTGAGGGAGTCGCCCGAGGCTGCCCCGCCCGACTTCGAGCCGCTGGAGCGGCGGGGGGCCTTCTTCTTGGCCGCGCCGCCACCGCCACCTCCGAACGTGAGGCCGCCGGGCACGGAGACCTCGAGCCGCTTGCCCCCGACCTCGACGACGACGACCTGGCGCTCCTCGGGCTCCCCGGCCTCGCCCTGCGGGCCCGCGTAGGGCTCGATGTCGTTGTCCATCTCGGTCTCGATCCACCGCGTGTGCACCGAGAACTTCTGTCCGTCCTCGGGAGCGAACGCCGGGTCGGACACCACCTTCCGGTGGAAGGGGACGACCGTGGGCATCCCCTCGACGACGAGCTCGGCCAGCGCGCGACGGGCGCGCTCGAGGGCCTGCTCGCGGGTGTGCCCCGTGACGACGAGCTTGGCGATCATGGAGTCGAAGGCCCCGGCCACGGTGTCACCCTCGACGAGGCCGGCGTCCCAGCGCACGCCCGGACCCTGCGGCACCACCATCTTCGTGACGGTGCCCGGGGCGGGCATGAAGTTGCGGCCGGCGTCCTCGCCGTTGATGCGGAACTCGATGGAGTGCGCGTGTGGCTCGGGATCGGGGTAGTCGAGGGACTCGCCGTCGGCGATGCGGAACTGCTCGCGGACGAGGTCGATGCCCGTGACCTCCTCGGAGACCGGGTGCTCCACCTGCAGCCGGGTGTTGACCTCGAGGAAGCTGATGTCGCCCTGCGGCCCCACGAGGAACTCGCAGGTGCCCGCGCCCACGTAGCCCGCCTTCTTGAGGATCTCCTTGCTGGCCCGCAGCAGCTCGGTGTGCTGCTCCTCGCTGAGGAACGGCGCGGGGGCCTCCTCGACGAGCTTCTGGTTGCGGCGCTGGAGCGAGCAGTCACGGGTGGAGACGACCACGACGTTGCCGTGCTGGTCGGCGAGGCACTGCGTCTCGACGTGGCGGGGGTGGTCGAGGAAGCGCTCGACGAAGCACTCGCCGCGACCGAAGGCGGTGACCGCCTCCCGGACGGCGGAGTCGAAGAGCTCGGGGATCTCCTCCATCGTGCGGGCCACCTTGAGCCCGCGGCCGCCACCGCCGTACGCGGCCTTGATGGCCACGGGCAGCCCGTGCTCGTCGGCGAAGGCGACGACCTCGTCGGGGCCATCCACGGGGTCCTTCGTGCCCGGCACGAGCGGGGCGTCGGCGGCGAGGGCGATGTGTCGCGCCTTGACCTTGTCGCCGAGGGAGTCGATGGCCTGCGGGCCCGGTCCGATCCAGACCAGGCCGGCGTCGATGACCTTCTGGGCGAAGTCGGCGTTCTCGGCGAGGAACCCGTAGCCGGGGTGGACGGCGTCGGCGCCGGCCTCCTGCGCGACCTCGATGAGCTTGTCCTGGAGCAGGTAGGAGTCGGCCGGGGTGGTGCCGCCCAGGGCGTAGGCCTCGTCGGCCACGTGGACGTGGAGCGCGTCACGGTCGGGCTCGGCGTAGACCGCCACGGAGCCGATCCCGTGGTCGGTGCAGGCGCGGGCGATGCGCACGGCGATCTCGCCCCGGTTCGCGATGAGGACCTTGCTGATGGCCATGCTCGGGACTCTATCGGTAGGGGTGGAGCAGTCCCGGCGCGGGCGACGCGCCTGAGTGACGCTACTCATGGCCGCTCGGCCGGCCCCGCGGGACGATGGTGCAGCACCACCGTCGGTGCCCTGCTCTCCCCCTCTGGAGCACGTGATGACCGCACCACCCGTCGCAGGACCCACGGTCCCCGAGCACCGGGAGCCGGGCCGCCGCCCGGTGACCCCCGCCCAGCTCCAGTGGCTCGACCGTGAGCTCGAGCAGTGGCGGCTCGAGGGACTCGTCGACGAGCCCACCGCGGCCACCATCCGCGACCGCTACGTCGTCCACCGGAGGGTCACCCTGGCCCGCATCGTCCTGACTCTCGGGGCGATCTTCGTCGGCCTCGGGCTCATCTGGTTCGTCGGCTCCAGCCTCGACCAGATGTCCCCGCTGACCCGGTTCCTCCTCATGGTGGGCGTCTGGCTCGGCCTGGTCGTCACCGCCGAGCTGCTGGCCCGGCGCCGCGAGCGGCTCGGCACCGTGCCGGCGCCGGTGCTGGGTGCCGTCCGGCTCCTTGCCGCGGCGGCGTACGGCGCCGTCGTGTTCCAGGCGGCGCAGAGCCTGCAGGCGCCGACGTCGGGCCCGCTCCTCGTCGGCGTCTGGGCGGCCGGCGCGCTGGTCTACGCCTACGCGGTGCGCGGGCTGGCCCCCTTGGTGCTCGGCATCGTGCTCGGCGCCGTCTGGTTCGGCTGGGCCTGCCTCGACGCCGAGGAGACCACCTTCTCGGGGGCCACGGCGATCGGGGTGGCCGGAGTGGCCGCCGTCGGCGTTGGGGTGCTGCACGCGGTCGGCGCCCGGTCGGGCCCGGAGTGGGCCCGGCTCGGGATCCCGTGGCGCGAGCTGGGCGGGGGTCTGGCTCTGCTCGGCCTGTTCGTGGCGGCGCTGCCACCGGACGGGGACCGGGGCCGGGTCCCGGTGGTCCTGTGGGTCGGGCTCGGTGTAGCGGTCGTCGTCGCCGCTGCCGCGCTGGCCACGGGAAGCCGCACCGACCGGATCGAGACGGGGCTGGCTGTCGTCGCGCTCGCCGCAGGGGTCGGGCTGTCGCTGTGGTCGTTCGGCGGGGACGGGCTCGACGACCTCTCACCGGGCGATTGGGCCCGGGCCGTCGTGGCCGTCGTCGTCTACCTGCTCGTCAGCAGCGGCTACGCGATGCTCGGGGGCATGCGCGACTCGGCCCGGCTCACCTGGGCGGCCACCGGCGCGCTCGTCGTCTTCACCACCGTCCAGGCCACGGCGGTCTTCTCCGAGATCCTCTCCGGCGCCGCGCTGTTCATCCTCGTCGGCGTGATCCTGCTCGGAACGGGCATCCTGGCCGACCGCGGCCGGCGCAGGCTCGTGCGCGAGGGACGGGAGGCGGCGACATGAGCGGCCGCACCGCGCGGGTGACGGTGGCCGTGGTCGTGCAGCTCCTGCTCGTCGGGGTGGCCGTGTGGACGCCGCTCGCCGCGCGGTTCACCGGCGAGGAGGTCCGCCTGCGCGTCGGCATCGCCGACGACTACGAGCCGTTCGCCGACGCCTACGTCGACCTTGCCTACCCCGACCTGCCCCAGACGCAGTACCCGCAGGGCGATCTCCCCGAGGAGCAGTACCGGGCGCTCGAGGACGCGCAGGGGCCGGCCTTCGTGTCGCTGACACGGGACGGCGACCTCTGGGTGGGTGGCGAGGTCCAGCGGGAGGAGCCGGCATCGGGGCCCTACCTGCGCTGCGACGACTCCGACTGGGCCCTGCGGTGCGGCATCGAGACGGCCTACCTCGCGACGGGTACCGACGAGGCCGTCCGGGACGCCCTGCGCGCCAGGGACGCGGTGGCGGTCGTGCGGGTCGACGCGGCCGGGCACGCGGCCCTCGTGGGGGTCGGGACCGCGCCCTGACCGGTGTCGTGGCCGGCGGCGGGCCCGGGCGGGCACAATGCCCGTCATGAGCGAGGACGCCGTGGACCGGGCCAGGCGAGTGCTGGAGGAGGGCATCTCCACCGACTTCTCGCAGGCGATGTCGTACGGCGCCTACCTCGACCTCGACACGCTGCTCTCCGCGCAGCATCCCCGCAGCCAGCCGCCCCAGCACGACGAGCTGCTGTTCATCGTCCAGCACCAGGTGGCCGAGCTGTGGCTCAAGCTGCTCCTGCACGAGCTGCACTCGGCACGGTCGCTGCTCGCCACCGACGACCTCGCTCCGGCGTTGAAGCGGCTGGCCCGTGTCAAGCACGTGCAGAAGCAGCTCGTCGAGCAGTGGGACGTCCTGGCCACCCTCACCCCGAGCGAGTACGCCCAGATCCGGCCGTTCCTCGCGACGAGCTCGGGCTTCCAGAGCCACCAGTACCGGGCCGTGGAGTTCGTCCTCGGCAACAAGAACGCCGACATGGTGCGGGTGTTTGAACACGACCCCCCGGTGCGCGCGGCGCTGGAGGCGCTGCTCGGCGAGCCCACGCTGTACGACGAGTTCCTCCGCCTCCTGGCGCGCCGCGGCTACGCCGTCCCGCCCGAGGTGCTCGGCCGTGACGTCCGTGAGCCGTACCGCGTGAGGCCGGCGCTCGTCGACGTGTTCGCGGAGGTCTACGCGTCGCCGTCGCAGCACTGGGGCGTCTACGAGACGTGCGAGGAGCTGGTCGACATCGAGGACCTGTTCCAGCAGTGGCGCTTCCGCCACCTCCAGGTGGTGACCCGCACCATCGGGCACAAGACCGGGACCGGGGGGTCCAGCGGCGTCGACTTCCTCCGCCGAGCGCTCGACCTCACCTTCTTCCCCGAGCTCTACGAGGTGCGGGCCCGAGTCGGCTGACGCCGTGCTCGCTAGGGTCACGGGACATGGCCCCCCGTGTCATCCACACCGCTCAGGCGCTCGTCGACGCCGTGATGGAGGTGCCGCGCCTGCCCGCGCGGGGCGGGAACGTCATGGCCGACTCGTACCGCCGGTACGCGGGGGGAGCGGTCACCATCCTCCTCGCGGCCGCCCGGAGCGGCGCCACGGCGGTGCACGCCGGGGCCATCGGCACCGGGCCGAACGGCGACCTCGTCCGCGAGGTGCTGGCTGCCGAGGGGATCGGGGTCGCGGCGCCACCGGTCCCCGATGCCGACACCGGGATCTGCGTCGTCCTCGTCGAACCCACCGCCGAGCGCAGCTTCGTCACCACCCAGGGCGCCGAACGCCACATCAGCGTCGGCTCGCTGGACTCCTCCGCACCGGTCGACGGCGATCTCGTGTGCGTGAGCGGCTACAGTCTCGTCGGACGCACCCGCGACCCCCTCGTCGAGTGGGTCGGGGCACTGCCAGAGGGGGTCGGCGTCGTCCTCGACCCCGGAGCCACGCTCGACGAGGTGCCCCCCGACGTCCGCGACGCCGTGCTCGCGCGCACGACGGTGTGGACCGGGAACCGGGAGGAGTCCCAGGTCCTCGCCGGGGTGGACGGCACCACCGAGGCGGCCGAGGTCATCGAGACCATGCTGCCCGCCGGAGCCGTCGTCGTGGTGCGTGACGGGCCCCGCGGGTGCCTGGTGCGCGAGGCCGGCCGGGCCACCTTCGTCGGCGGGTACCCGCAGCGGCCCGTCGACACGAACGGCGCCGGCGACACGCACACCGGAGTCCTGCTCGCCGAACGGCTCGCCGGGGCGCGCTGGCGGGAGGCGGCAGCCCGGGCCAACGCGGCGGGTGCGCTCAAGGTGACCCGGCGGGGCCCGGACACCGCTCCGGGCCGGGCCGAGATCGACGCCTTCCTCCGCGAGCACGGGGGTTCGCCGTAACCCGAGTGACTCCAGGGACGAATGGGCCTCCTGGGGTTTTCGGCCGGGCGCCGAACTCGCAGGAGATGTGTGCCAGCCCCCCGCCGACGGCGGCGAAACCGGTGGTCAGGGCGTCGCGCGGCCGTAACGACTGTGGTCTGTGTGACGAGGGAGACGTTTGGTAAAGGATTGGTCACGCAAACGTAAAAAAGGTAAAGAAAAAGTCAAGAAACCCGCTCGCAGAGGCCGGACCCTCCTGCACACTGGTCGCAACGGCAGCCGCGGACCGAGCAGGGTCGGGAAGCGGTTGCCGAGGCAGTGAACGTACCGCCGCCGACCCGGCAGGGAGGGAAGGGGGCGGACGATCGGACGAGGCCGGCACTCTGAGGCGGGGTGTCGGCCTCGTCGCTGTCCGGGGACTGGTCGGGTCAGTCGATCCGGCCGAGGTCCTCGCGGCAGCGGGCCTCGAGGTCGGACAGCTCCATGAGCGCGGCCTCGAGGTCTCGCCGTCGCTGCTCGAGGTCCGCGCGGCGCTGGTCGATCTGGGCGAGCAGGTACTCCAGCTGGTGGCCCTTCCCGCGCGGGGCGTCATAGAGGTCGATGATCGTCCGGATCTCGTCGAGCGGGAACCCCAGCCGCCGTCCGCGGAGGATGAGCGCGAGCCGGGTGCGGTCACGGCGGTGGTAGATGCGCGCCGTCCCACGCCGCTCGGGCGAGATCAGCCCCAGGTCCTCGTAGTGGCGCACCGTCCGGTGCGTGACGTCGAACTCTGCCGCGACCTCGGCGATGGACCAGGTGCGGTCGGCCTCGACGGCGGCGGAACGGGTTGTCACGAGCGGCAGTATTGCTTTACGTTTACGTCAACGTCAAGAACGTGACCACGTGCCGCGCCCGCGATCCGGGACGGCACCCCACCGACGCGAAGGGGCGCCGATGTTCGAGCTGAGCCAGGACCACGAGGACTTCCGGACGGTGGTGCGCGAGTTCGCCACCGAGGCCGTCGAGCCGCACGTGGCCAAGTGGGACCGCGACCACCACTTCCCGGCCGAGCTCGTGCCGCAGATGGGGGACCTCGGACTCTTCGGGCTCGTCGTGCCCGAGGCGTTCGGCGGCTCGCTCGAGCTCGCCGAGGGCGGTGCCTTCACCAGCCTCTGCCTCGCCATCGAGGAGCTCGGCCGGGTCGACCAGTCCATCGGCATCACGCTGTCGGCCGGGGTCGGTCTCGGCATCAACCCGATCCTCACCTACGGCTCGGAAGCCCAGAAGGAGCGCTTCCTCCCCGACCTCGTGGCCGGCCGGGCGCTCGCGGGGTTCGGCCTCACCGAGCCGGACGCCGGGTCCGACGCCGGCGCCACCCGCACGAAGGCGGTGCTCGAGGACGGCGAGTGGGTGATCGACGGCGCGAAGGCCTTCATCACCAACTCGGGGACCTCGCTCACGTCGGTGGTCACCGTGACCGCCCGCACCGGTACGCGCGAGGACGGCCGGCCCGAGATCTCGGCCATCATGGTCCCGTCCGGCACACCGGGTTTCGTGGTTGAACCGGCCTACGACAAGCTCGGCTGGAACATCTCCGACACCCACGGCCTGTCCTTCGACGGCTGCCGCGTGCCGGAGGAGAACCTGCTCGGCGAGCGGGGCAGGGGCTTCCACCAGTTCCTGAAGACCCTCGATGACGGCCGGATCGCCATCAGCGCCCTCGCGCTCGGGCTCATCACGCGGATGCGCGAGGAGTCGGCGGCGTACGCGGCCAGCCGCACCGCGTTCGGCCGGCCCATCGGCGCGAACCAGGGCGTCTCGTTCCCGGTCGCCGACCTCGCCGTCATGGAGGACGCCGCGCGCCTGCTCACCTACCGAGCCGCGTGGCTCAAGGACGAGCACGAGGCCGGCCGCCGCTCGGCCGCCGAGGTGACCCAGGCAGCGGCGAAGGCCAAGGTCTACACGTCCGAGGCCGCGGTCACCGCGACGCGCATCGCCACCCAGGTCTTCGGTGGCAACGGCTTCATGGAGGAGTACCCGGTGGCCCGCTTCTACCGCGACTCCAAGATCCTCGAGATCGGCGAGGGGACCTCCGAGGTGCAGCGCATGGTGATCGCCAAGGGCCTCGGCCTGCCCGCATGAGCGACACCGACCCGCGTGTCGCGGACGTCCGTGCCCGCCTCGCGGCGGCGCACGCGGCGTCCGCCGCCCCCACGGAGAAGGCGGCGGCGAAGCTGGCCGGCCAGGGGAAGCTGTACGTCCGCGACCGCCTCGCGCTGCTGCTCGACCACGGCTCGTTCGTCGAGGACGGCCGCTACGCCAATGCCCTCGCCCCCGGGCTCCCGGCCGACGGCGTGGTCACCGGAAGGGGCACGGTCGACGACCGGCCGGTCGTGGTCATCGCCAACGACCCCACCGTCAAGGCCGGGTCGTGGGGCGCGCGCACCGTGGAGAAGATCGTCCGCGCCACCGAGACCGCGCTGCGCGAGGAGCTGCCGGTCTTCTGGCTCGTCGACTCTGCCGGCGCCCGCATCACCGACCAGGTCGAGATGTTCCCGGGCCGCCGGGGCGCGGGCCGGATCTTCCACAACCAGGTGGCGCTGTCGGGCAAGGTGCCCCAGATCTGCTGTCTGTTCGGGCCGTCGGCGGCCGGGGGCGCGTACATCCCGAGCTTCTGCGACATCGTGATCATGGTCGAGGGCAACGCGTCGATGTACCTCGGCAGCCCGCGGATGGCCGAGATGGTGGTCGGCGAGAAGGTCTCGCTCGAGGAGATGGGTGGTGCGCGGATGCACTGCACGGTCTCCGGGGTCGGCGACCTCCTGGCCTCCGACGACGAGGAGGCCATCGAGCTGGCGCGCCTCTACTTCTCGTACGTGCCCGACAGCTGGCGGACGCCCACCCCCTCGTACGAACCCGAGGAGCCGGCGTCCCCGCTGACGCGTGGGAGCGTCCCCGAGCGCGAGAGCCAGCCCTTCGACGTCCACGACGTCATCGACGGCCTCGTCGACGACGACAGCTTCTTCGAGGTCAAGCCCCTCTTCGCGGCTGAGCTCGTCGTGGGCTTCGCCCGGATGGCGGGGGAGAGCGTCGGCATCGTCGCGAACAACTCGGCGGTGCGCGGCGGTGTGCTCTTCGCCGACTCGGCCGACAAGGCGTCGCGCTTCATCTGGCTCTGCGACGCGTTCTCCATCCCGCTCGTCTACCTCGCCGACGTACCGGGGTTCATGATCGGCTCCGAGGTCGAGCGGGGCGGCATCATCCGGCACGGCGCGAAGATGGTGTCGGCCGTGTCGTCCGCCACCGTCCCGCAGGTGTGCGTCGTCGTGCGCAAGGCCTACGGCGCCGGCCTGTACGCGATGGGGGGCCCGGGGTTCGCCCCCGATGCCACGATCGCCCTCCCGACGGCGCGCATCGCCGTCATGGGCCCGGAGGCCGCGGTGAACGCGGTGTACGCCAACCGGATCGCCGAGGTGGAGGCGCAGGGCGGCGCAGAGGCCCGGGATGCCTTCATCGCCGAGCGCCGGGTCGAGTACGAGGCCGACGTCGACCTCGAGCGCCTCGCCGCGGACCTCGTCATCGACCAGGTGGTCGAGGCCGAGGGTCTGCGCGGCGAGGTGCTGCACCGGCTGCGGTACGCCGCGCGCCGCGACCGGCACTTCGCCGACAAGCGCCGCGACATCCCTCCCGTCTGACCTGACCCGCCCCCCGACCCCCTGCCCCCCGACCTCCCGACTCCCGCCCACCCGGCCCACCCCCCGCGGAGTCAGGAGGACTCCGCCGACTCAGGATGTCTCAGGGCCATGAGTGGACGAAGTCCTCCTGACTCCGCGTGTTGACAATTCGTCGGGCGTAGAACAGTATTTCGCCATGCGTAGAAATACAGCCACAGCGGACCCCGCCACCGGCATGACCCCGGGCCGCACCCGGGCCGTCCTCGCCGTCATCGCGCTGGCCCTGATGACCGTCGTCTCCGCGGTCAGCGGGCTCAACGTCGCCCTCCCCGACCTCGCCCGCGAGACCGGGGCCACCCAGACCCAGGTCACGTGGGTCGTCGACGCCTACACGGTCGTGTTCGCCGGCCTGCTGCTGCTGGCCGGCGCGCTGGGTGACCGGTTCGGCCGCAAGCGCCTGCTGGTCGCCGGCCTCGTCGTCTTCGGCGCCGCGGCCCTCGCCGGCTCCCTCACCGACGACCCGGGCACCCTCATCGTGGTGCGGGCGGTCATGGGGCTGGGTGCCGCCGGCATCATGCCGACCACCCTCTCGGTCATCACCACGTCCTTCCCGGCCGCGGAGCGCCCGAAGGCCGTGGGGGTGTGGGTCGGGGTCGCCGGTGGTGGCGCCGTGCTCGGCCTGTTCGCCACGGGGCTGCTCCTCGAGTGGTTCGCGTGGAACTCCTTCTTCGTGCTCAACGTGTCGCTCGCCGTGCTCGCCCTGGTCGGCACCCTCGCGGTCGTCCCCAACTCGGCCGACCCCGGAGCGGACCGCCTCGACGTGGCCGGTGGCCTGCTCTCGCTGGTGGCGGTGACCGGCGTCGTCCTCAGCATCATCGAGGGCCCCGAACGGGGCTGGTCGGACCCCCTCACCCTCGGCGCCGTCGCCACCGGTGTCGTCGCGGCCGTCGCCTTCGTCCTCTGGGAGCTGCGGCATCCGCACCCCCTCCTCGACCCGCGGCTGTTCCGGCTGCGCGGCTTCTCGGCCGGCACTCTCGCCATCACGGTGCAGTTCTTCGCGAGCTTCGGCCTGTTCTTCACGGTGCTGCAGTACCTGCAGTTCGTCGCCGGGTTCTCGCCCCTCATGGCGGCGGTCTGCCTCCTGCCGCTGCCCTTCGTCATGATCCCGATGGCCCGCAACGCGCCCCGGCTCGCCGCCCGCGTCGGCTACCGCCGGATCGCGCCGGTCGGGCTCGGGCTCACCGCGGCCGGACTGGCCGTGATCTCGACCGTCGGCACCGACTTCGTCTACGGATGGTTCGCGCTCGGGCTCGTCGTCTTCGCGCTGGGGATGGCGCTCGCCGGCACCCCGTCGACCACGGCCATCACCGAGTCGTTGCCGCTGCGCAAGCAGGGCGTGGCGTCGGCGGTCAACGACACCTCCCGCGAGCTCGGCAGCGCACTGGGCATCGCCATCCTCGGCAGTGCGCTCAACCAGGCGTATCGCGACGGGATGGCCGACGCCGTCCAGTCGCTGCCGGAGCAGGCGAGGGAGGCGGCACTGTCGTCGATCGCCTTCATCTCCTCCCTGCAGGTCGAGGCGGCCGGGGCGGCGGCCCGTCCGGTCGTGGAGGCGGCGCGGCAGTCGTTCGTCGACGGCGTGCACGTGGCCCTGCTCGTGGCCGCCGCCGTGGCGGTCGTCGGGGCCGTGGCCGTGGCATTGCTGAGCCCGCGCCGCTCGTCCGAGGGGTCAGCCGCGCTCGTGCAGGCGGTGCCAGCGGACCCCGAGCTCGCCGACCAGGTCGCGCAGCAGCGGCAGGGAGACACCCACGACGGTTCCGGGATCGCCCTCGATGCCCGTGACGTAGGCACCGCCGAGGCCGTCGATCGTGAAGGCGCCCGCCACTCGTAGCGGCTCCCCGGTGGCGACGTAGGCCTCGACCTCGTCGTCGGCCAGGTCGGCGAAGTGGACGACGGTCGAGGCCGTCCCGCCGACGAGGCCGCCGGTTCCGCCCTCGTCGTCGTCGCGCCGGTCCACCAGCCAGTGCCCGGTGTGCAGGACCCCGCTGGAGCCGCGCATCCGCCGCCACCGGGCCACGGCGTCGGCCCGGTCGGCGGGCTTGCCGTGCACCTCGCCCTCCAGCTCGAGCACCGAGTCGCAGCCGAGGACGAGCTGGGCCTCGACGTCGTCCTCGGCGTCCAGCGCGGCGGTGACGTCCTCGGCCTTGGCGCGGGCGAGGAGCAGGGCGACGTCGGCGGCGTCGAGCGTGGCTCCGAGCGCTCGCTCCGCCTGCGCCACGACCGCCTCCTCGTCGACCTCGGAGACCCGCACCCTCGGCTCCACCCCGGCCGCGCGCAGGGTGGCGAGCCGGGCGGGGGAGGCGGAGGCGAGGAGGAGGACGACGGGGTCGTGGGGCACCGGACAAACCTAGCCGCGGTGTGACCGGCGCCTCGCCCTGACCCCTCGCCGGGCGTCCACTACGACGCGTAGTATTTCAGGTGGCCCGGCGGGCGTCGGGTCTGGCCCGGCGGGCGTCGGGTCCACCCAGGAGGTACGCACGTGGCCGGACCAGAGCGCGACCTGACCCCCCTCGCCCCCATCGGCCTCGGGCGGACCCGCTCGGGCCCGGTGCGAGTGCAACGCCCCGTCTACGTCGACCTGCTGCCCCCGTGCAACGCGGGCTGCCCGGCCGGCGAGGACATCCAGGCCTGGCTCGCGCTGGTCCGCGACGGCCGCGCCGAGGAGGCCTGGCGCCGGCTGACCGCCGACAACCCGTTCCCCGCGGTCCACGGGCGCGTCTGCTACCACCCGTGCGAGAGCGTCTGCAACCGCGGCCAGCTCGACGGCGCGGTCTCGGTCCACGGTGTCGAGCGTTACCTGGGCGACCTCGCCATCGAGCGCGGATGGCGCTTCGAGCGGCCCTCGGAGCGCAGCGGGCATCGGGTGCTGGTCATCGGGTCGGGGCCGAGCGGGCTGTCCGCCGCGTACCACCTCGCCCGCCTCGGGCACGACGTCGTCGTCCGCGACCAGGGTGCTGAGCCGGGCGGGATGATGCGGTACGGCATCCCCGCGTACCGCCTGCCCCGCGATGTGCTCGACGCCGAGGTGGCGCGCCTGCGCGACCTGGGGGTCGTCTTCGAGCAGGGGCACCGGGTCGAGGACCTCGACGCCGAGCGGCGCAGCGGGGGCTTCGACGCCGTGTTCGTCGCCGTGGGGGCACACCTGTCCAAGCGGGTCGACATCCCCAACCAGGACGCCGGTCGCGTGCTCGACGCGGTCACCTTCCTCCGGGATGTCGCGTCCGGGGAGCGCGAGCCACTTCACGGGCGGGTCGCCGTCTACGGCGGAGGGAACACGGCCTTCGACGCCGCCCGGGTGGCCCGCCGTCTCGGCGCCGACGACACGGTGATCGTCTACCGCCGCAGCCGCGAGCAGATGCCGGCCCACGAGGAGGAGGCGGCCGACGCCGAGGACGAGGGCATCCGGGTCAACTGGCTGCGCACCATCGCCTCGATGGGTCCCGACGACCTCACCGTCGAGGTCCAGGAGCTCGACGAGGACGGCCGGCCGCACGGGACGGGTCGGTTCGAGACCCTCGCCGCGGACACCGTCATCCTCGCCCTCGGTCAGGAGAGCGACACCGGCTTCCTGCGGTCCGTGCCCGGCATCCGCCTCGACGCCGACGTCGTCGAGGTCTCCCCGACCACGCTGATGACCGGAGCGCCCGGCGTCTTCGCCGGCGGCGACGCCGTGCCGAGCGAACGCACCGTGACGGTCGGGGTGGGCCACGGCCGGAAGGCGGCGCGGAGCATCGACGCCTGGCTGCGGGGCCTGCCCCACGCCCCGGGGCCCCGGCACGACCGGGCCGACCTCGACAAGCTCAACCTCTGGTACTTCGGGCTCCACGAACGCCGGAGTCAGGCCGAGCTCGAGCCGTCGGAGCGGGTCCGTGACTTCGGCGAGGTCGTCGGCGGCCTCACCGCCGAGGAGGCGCGCTTCGAGGCCGGCCGGTGCCTGTCCTGCGGCAACTGCTTCGAGTGCGACGGCTGCCTCGGCGCCTGCCCCGAGGACGCGGTCATCAAGCTCGGCCCGGGGCTGCGCTACGAGTTCGACTACGACGCGTGCACCGGGTGCGGCACCTGCTACCGCCAGTGCCCGGTGCACGCCATCGAGATGGTTCCGGAGGGCTGAGGCGGATGCGAGCGACGATCGACGGCAACGAGGCGGCCGTGCGGACGGCCTACCGGCTCAACGAGCTCTGCGCCATCTACCCGATCACCCCGAGCTCGGCCATGGCCGAGCTCGCCGACGAGTGGGCCAGCCACGGACGGCCCAACGTGTGGGGCACCGTGCCCTCCGTGATCGAGATGCAGAGCGAGGGCGGGGCGGCCGGGGCCATGCACGGCGCGCTCCAGGGCGGGGCGCTGGCCACCACCTTCACGGCGTCGCAGGGCCTGCTGCTCATGGTCCCGAACATGTACAAGATCGCCGGGGAGCTCACGTCGACCGTGTTCCACGTCGCGGCGAGGTCGCTGGCGGCCCAGGCCCTGTCGATCTTCGGTGACCACTCCGACGTCATGGCGGTGCGCCAGACCGGGTTCGCGCTGCTGTCGTCGGCGTCGGTGCAGGAGGCGCACGACCTCGCGCTCGTCGCCCAGGCCGCCGCCTTGCGCACCCGGGTGCCGTTCGTGCACTTCTTCGACGGGTTCCGCACCTCGCACGAGCTCAACACCATCGAGCTGCTCGACGACGACGTCCTGCGGGCCGTCGTGCCGGAGGAGCTGGTCCGCGAGCACCGCCTGCGCGCCATGAGCCCCGAGCGACCGGCGGTGCGCGGCACCGCGCAGAACCCGGACGTCTACTTCCAGGCCCGGGAGACGGTGAACCCCTACTACGCCCGGGTGCCCGGCGTCGTGCAGGAGGTCATGGACGAGGTGGCCCGCCACACCGGCCGCCCCTACCGGATCGCCGAGTACGTGGGCGACCCCGCGGCCGAGCGCGTCGTCGTCTTGATGGGCTCCGGCGCCCAGACCGCCCGCGAGACGGTGGCGCACCTCGTGCGCCGCGGCGAGCGGGTGGGGGTGCTGCACCTCCGGCTGTACCGACCCTTCCCCGCCGAGCAGGTGGTGGCGGCGCTCCCGGACAGCGTGCGCGCCGTTGCGGTGCTGGACCGCACCAAGGAGCCCGGGTCGGAGGGGGAGCCGCTCTACCTCGACGTCCTGGCTGCGCTGGCCGAGGCCCACGGCCGGGGCGGGCGCGCCACGATGCCGCTCGTCGTCGGGGGCCGCTACGGCCTGTCGTCGAAGGAGTTCACCCCGGGGATGGTGGCCGGTGTCCTCGCCGAGCTGGCCCGGCCCGAGCCGCGCCGCCGCCTGACGATCGGCATCACCGACGACGTCGGCGGTACGAGCATCGACCACGACACCGACCTCGACATCGAGGAGCCCGAGACCTTCCGGGCGGTGTTCTACGGCCTCGGCTCCGACGGCACCGTCGGGGCGAACAAGAACACGATCAAGATCCTCGGCGCCGACGTCGGCGTGCAGGCGCAGGCGTACTTCGTCTACGACTCCAAGAAGTCCGGCGCCCCCACGGTCTCGCACCTCCGCTTCGGACCGCACGAGATCCGTGCCCCGTACCTCGTGTCACGGGCACGCTTCGTCGGGTGCCACCAGTTCTCGCTGCTCGAGAAGATCGACGTCCTCGGGGTCGCGGACGAGGGCGCCACCCTGCTCCTCAACGCCCCCTACGGACCGGACGAGGTGTGGGACCACCTGCCGGGGCCGGTGCAGCACCAGGTGCTCGACAAGCGACTGCGGCTGTTCACGGTCGACGCCACCAGCGTGGCCCGGGTCGCCGGCCTCCCCGGCCGCACGAACACGGTGCTCCAGACCTGCTTCTTCGCCGTGTCGGGCGTGCTGCCCCGGGACGAGGCGATCGAGCGGGTCAAGGCAGCCATCCGGACGACGTACGGCAAGCGCGGCGCGGAGGTCGTGCGCCGCAACGAGGCCGCGGTCGACGCCACGCTGGCCGCCCTCCACGAGGTCGAGGTGCCGGGTCGCAGCCCCTCCGGACGGGCGCTGCCGGACACCGTGCCCGAGAGCGCACCGGCGTTCGTGCGCACCGTCACCGCGGAGATGATGGCCGGTCGGGGGGACGCGCTGCCGGTGAGCGCGATGCCGGTCGACGGCACCTTCCCGAGCGGCACGACCGCGTACGAGAAGCGCCGGATCTCCGACCTCGTCGCGCAGTGGGACCCCGACACCTGCATCCAGTGCGGGACCTGCGGCTTCGTCTGCCCGCACAGCGTCATCCGCTCCCGGTTCTACCCCGAGGACGGCGCCGACGGTGCGCCCGACGGCTGGCGCTCCGCACCCCTGGTGGCGGCAGGGCTGCCGGGGTCCCGGTTCACCCTGCAGGTCTACGCGGAGGACTGCACCGGGTGCGGCCTGTGCGTCGAGGCCTGCCCGGTGAGCCCCCCCGGGCAGCCGGAGCGCAAGGCGATCAACCTCGAGCCGCTCGAGCCGGTGGTCGAGGTGGAGCGGGCGAACGTGGACTTCTTCGAGACCCTGCCGGTCAACGACCGCAGCCGGGTCGACTTCGGCACCGTCCGTGGGACGCAGTTCCTCCAGCCGCTCTTCGAGTTCTCCGGTGCCTGCTCCGGGTGCGGCGAGACGCCCTACCTCAAGCTGCTCACCCAGCTGTTCGGCGACCGCCTCACCGTTGCCAACGCCACCGGCTGCTCGTCCATCTACGGGGGCAACCTGCCGACGACGCCGTGGGCGGCCAATGCCCAGGGCCGGGGGCCGGCGTGGTCCAACAGCCTGTTCGAGGACAACGCGGAGTTCGGCCTGGGCCTGCGCCTCGCCGCCGACCTGCACGTCTCGATGGCTCGCGAACGGCTCGGGCAGCTGCGGGAGGCGCTGGGTGCCGAGCTCGTCGACGCCGTGCTCGGGGCCGGCCAGGTGCAGGAGTGGGAGCTGGAGGCCCAGCGGACCCGGGTCGCCGAGATCGGCCGCCGCCTCGCCGGGATGGACGGACCCCTGGCGGCCGACCTGCGCAGTGTCGCCGACCACCTGCTGCGCCGCACCGTGTGGATCGTCGGGGGTGACGGCTGGGCCTACGACATCGGCTCGGGCGGGCTCGACCACGTCCTGGCGAGCGGCCGCGACGTCAACGTGCTCGTGCTCGACACCGAGGTGTACTCCAACACCGGCGGCCAGAGCTCGAAGTCGACCCCGATCGGGGCGGTCGCGAAGTTCGCCGCGGCGGGCAAGACCACTCCCAAGAAGGACCTTGCCCTCCAGGCCATCGCCTACGGGAACGTCTACGTGGCGCGGGTGGCGATGGGCGCCGACCCGCACCAGACGCTCACGGCGTTCCGCGAGGCCGAGGCCTACCCGGGGCCATCGCTCGTCATCGCGTACAGCCACTGCATCGCCCACGGCATCGAGATGAGCCGCGGCCTGGACCAGCAGTACCTCGCGGTGGCGTCGGGTCACTGGCCGCTGGTCCGGTACGACCCGGCGGTGCGCGCCATCGGTGGCAACCCGTTCCAGCTGGACTCGCCGCGGCCCCGGGTGCCGCTCGGCGACTACCTCTACAACGAGCTGCGGTACCGGATGGTCCGCGACGCCGACCCGGCGGAGGCCGAGCGCCTGTTCGACCTCGCCCAGGCCGCGGTCGACCAGCGCTGGCGCACCTACGAGGAGATGGCCACCCGCGGTGCCGAACGCTTCGCCGCCGACGGCAGGAGGACACCGTGACCGACCTGACGACGACCTATCTGGGGCTGCCGCTGCGGACCCCGCTCGTGGCGAGCTCGTCCCCGGCGACCCAGGGCGTGGACCGGGTGCGTGAGCTGGCCGACGCCGGCATCGGTGCCGTGGTGCTGCCCTCGCTGTTCGAGGAGCAGGTCAACCGCGAGCAGCTGCGCGACCTCGCCCTGACCGAGGGCACCCAGGACGGAGACGGTGAGGCGGCGTCGTACTTCCCCAGCCTGCCCACCGGCTCGGCGGGCGGGACGTCGCGGCACCTGCGCCTGGTCGAGCAGTGCGCGTCGGCTGTCGACGTTCCCGTGCTGGCCAGCCTCAACGGCAGCACCTCGGGTGGATGGACCCGGTTCGCCCGCGAGCTCGCAGATGCCGGCGCCGCGGCCATCGAGCTCAACGTCTACGTCGTGCCGGGGGACCCGACGACGAGCGGGCGCGACGTCGAGGACCTGCACGTCGAGGTGCTCCAGCAGGTGCGCGAGGTGGTCGACGTGCCCGTGGCCGTCAAGCTGAGCCCGTACATCAGCGCGTTCGGCGAGCTGGCCGGGCGCCTCGACCGTGCGGGGGCCGACGGCCTCGTGCTGTTCAACCGGTTCCTCCAACCGGACGTCGACACCGACACGCTGCGGGTGACCACCGGCATCGACCTGTCCTCGCCGGCGGAGGCGCGGCTGGCCCGCACGTGGGTCGCCATCCTCCACCACCGGGTGCACGCCTCGCTCGGCGCGACGACGGGCGTGGAGGGCGGCAGGGACGTCGCGGCCTACCTGCTCGCCGGCGCCGACGTCGTGATGACGGCCTCGGCACTGGTCCGGCACGGCATCGGACACGCCGCCGTCGTCCTCGACGAGCTGGCCGAGTGGATGCGTCGACACGGCTTCGGCACCGTCGAGGAGCTGCGGGGCCTGCTGGCCGTCCCCGAAGAGGTCGGGACCGCGGCCCACGAGCGCGCGGGGTACGTCGCGGCCCTCGAGAAGGCGCGGCGCACCTACGGCGAGCTGGGGGTGCGGGCCTTGCGGTCACCGGTCGGCTGAGGGCCGAGTCGGAACCGCCGCCCGGCACCGACGGGCGTGCAGTGGCGCCCGCCGCCGCGCTCCTGCTGCGGGTCGCACCGGCGGCCACGCGGTCCTTGCACGCCCGTCGGACCGAGGAAGGGGAGGGACGGCGCGAGTCGGGATGGCTCGGAGCGGACCAGGTCAGCCGAGGAGCTCGTCGACGAAGCACCAGCGCCAGGCCTCGCCCGGCTCGATCGAGCGC
The DNA here is from genome assembly GCA_963726295.1 of uncultured Actinomycetota bacterium. Lineage (GTDB taxonomy): Bacteria > Actinomycetota > Actinomycetes > Actinomycetales > Dermatophilaceae > DASSQJ01. Next base: position 324,531 of record CAVSBW010000002.1, on the reverse strand, counting down.
ATGACAGGGTGGCCGGACTCGCGGTGGTGTGCCGCGGCGTGCCTGCCCACCGAGGAGTCGCAGCACCCCACCTGGCCACAGGTCGCGCACGAGCGCAGGTGGACCCAGCTCATGCCATCGGCCAGGCACGTGGGGCAGCCGTCGGCCGACAGCGGGGGGTGCGGGATCTCGGTCTCGGCGAGGTGCTCGCACGCGCCGATGACGCGGTCGGGCGGCCGCAGCTCGCCCTCGCGGACCTCCGTTGCCCGCGTCGCGGCCCAGACGAGCGCGGTCTCCTCCGCGTCGAGCTGGCCGAGGATGCTGGTGAGCACGCTGTGGTCGACCCCACCGTTGTCCCGGATCCGCAGCAGCTCGGCGCGCTCCTCGCGGATCATCGCGACGCGCAGCCGTGACCGGGCCTCGGCGGGGGTCTCGTCGTCGCCGGGGCCGAGGGTGCCGAGCCGCTCCCAGCTGCGGTTGACCCGGTCCTCGGCCTGCGCCTTGATCGTCTCGACCATGTCCGGGTCGGCGCTGTCGTCCTGCTCGATGAGGCGCAGCCCGGCTCCGGTGGTGGCGCCCAGCACGGTCGCCTCCTGCAGGGCGTCCTGCCGGGGGTCGGGGCCCCGGACGTCGAGGGCCCGGGCGAGCGAGGGCAGCGTGGTGCCCTGCAGCACGAGCGTGCCCACGGTCACCACGAGTGCGATGACGACCAGCTCGGGGCGCAGGGGGGTGTCGACCGGCAGGGTCAGCGCGGCGGCCAGGGTGACGACCCCTCGCATCCCGGCCCAGGACGTCACGAGCGCCCCGCGCAGCAGTTCCCCGCGGGCCCCCGCCTGCGGCCGGGCGGTGATGAGGGTGAAGGGCACCAGCCACACCGGCCGCAGCACGAGCACCGTGAGCAGCACCGCGAAGGCGGCCACCGCGAGGCGTCCGAGGCTGAGGTCGCCCGCGCGGGTGTCGGTGAGCAGCGAGGACACCTGCAGGCCGATGAGGAGGAAGACCGCGTTCTCGAGGACGAAGGTGATGCTCGACCAGTTGACCCGCTCGGAGAGCCGCGACGGCGCGGACTGGATGGCGGGGGAGCGGTGGGCGAGGAGCAGCCCGGCGGTGACGACCGCGATGACTCCTGAGGCGCCGATCTCCTCGGCGGGCAGGTACGCCACGTAGGGGGCGACGAAGGACAGCGCCGTGTCGGCCGGCACCTCGGTGAGCTGGCGGCGCAGCCAGCCGAGGAGGAGGTAGGCCACCACCCCCACCGTGACACCGCCGAGCGAGGCGATGGCGAGGTCGAACGCCACGGACCCGGGCGTCACGGAGGCCGCCTCCTCGGCACCACCGAGTCCGTGCGCCGACAGCCCGGCCACCGCGAGGGCGGTACGCAGGGTGACCAGGGCGGTCGCGTCGTTGAGCAGGGACTCGCCCTCGAGGATGGTGGTGATCTTCCGGGGCAGCCCGATCCGCCGGGCCACCGCCGTGGCCGCCACAGCATCGGGTGGCGCGACGATCGCACCGAGCGCCACCGCCACCCCGAAGCCGATGGGGAGCAGCCACCACGCGACGAGCGCGACCCCGAACGCCGTGAACAGCACCAGCCCCACGGACAGGCCGAGGATGGGCAGCCGGTAGGTCCGCAGGTCGAGCAGCGAGGTGGAGATCGCCGCCGCGTAGAGGAGGGGTGGCAGCAGGCCGAGGAGCACGAGGTCGGGGGACAGCCTCACCTCGGGCATGCCGGGCACGAAGGACAGCACCGTGCCGACGACGAGCAGGGCGATGGGCACCGGCACGCCTCGCGGCCCGACCACCCGCGACACGACGATGACGACGAGCACTGCCGCGATGACCAGGACGCCGGTCTCCATGCTCAGGCTCCGGCCGGTCCGAGGTCGTCGGTGAGGTAGTGCTGGAGCACCGGCGCGAGCGCCGAGGCGAGGACGGTGGTGTCGGCGTCGACGAGGGCATCGAGGCCGATGATGTGGCGGGCCACGACCAGCCCGGCGATCTGCGAGCCGATCAGCGAGGCACGCAGCGCGGGACGGTCGCCGCCGATGCGGCGGGCGATGCGCCCGAGGATGCGCTCGGTGAGCAGGTCGCGGACCACGCCGGCGGCGTCGTCCTCCGAGGCCGCCGCGCGCAGCAGCCCGGTCATCGTCTGCCGGGCCGCCGGCTGCTCCAGCATCGTCACCGCGAACGCGGCGAGCCGGCGCCCGGCGTTCTCGGGGCCGTCGGCCAGGACGGTCTCGAGCACGACGTCGGGGTCGAAGGGCAGCTCCACGACACTGACGAAGAGCTGCTGCTTGGTGCCGAAGTAGTGGGTGACCAGGCGGGTGTCGACGCCGGCCTCGCGCGCGATGCCGCGCAGGGTGGTCCTCGGGTAGCCGAGATCGGCGAACTGGCGCTGTGCCGCCGCGAGGATCGCCTCGCGCGTGCCGCTGCCCGAGGGCCGGCGGCCGCGCGCACGCGCGCCGTCGACGGCATCCCCCGGGGTGGGTGTCGGCGCGTGGTCCACAGCGGGAAGCCTATGCCGAGCGCGAGGCCGGCGTGCTCACCCGCCGATCAGGGCCTCCCGGAGCACGTCGAGACCGACGGAGCCGATGTCGAGGGCGCGGCGGTGGAAGTCCTTGAGGCTGAAGGCGTCACCCTCGCGCGCCGCCACCTCGTCGCGCAACCCCAGCCAGATCCGTTCGCCGACCTTGTAGCTCGGGGCCTGGCCCGGCCAGCCGAGGTAGCGGTCCAGCTCGAAGCGCATCGTCGCCTCGCCCTGGTTGGCGTGCGCGTCGAGGTACTCCCAGGCCTTGTCGTACGTCCAGGCGCCGCCACCGACCTCGGCCGGGGCCTCGAAGCCGCAGTGGACGCCGATGTCGATGACGACGCGCGCGGCACGCAGCGACTGGCCGTCGAGCAGGCCCAGGTAGTTGCCCGGGTCGCTCATGTAGCCGAGGTCGGCCATCAGCCACTCCGCGTACAGCGCCCAGCCCTCCCCGTGGCCGCTGACCCAGCACAGGTGCCGCCGCCAGCGGTTGAGCAGCTCGCTGCGGGCAGCGGTCTGCCCCACCTGGAGGTGGTGGCCCGGGACACCCTCGTGGTAGACGGTCGTCAGCTCGCGCCACGTGCCGAAGTGGGTGACTCCCTTGGGCACCGACCACCACATCCGCCCCGGCCGGGAGAAGTCGTCGCTCGGCGGGGTGTAGTAGATGCCACCGGTCTGCGTCGGGGCGATGCAGCCCTCGATGGTGCGCACCTGCTCGGGGATGTCGAAGTGGACGTCGGCCAGGTCGGCGATGGCGGCGTCGGCGCGGTCCTGCATCCACTCGCGCAGGGCGTCGGTGCCCTCGACGAGGTACGCGGGGTCGGCGTCGAGGATCGCGATCGCCTCCTTGACCCCGGCACCGGGGCGGATGCGGTGGGCGGTGGCCACCATCTCCGCGTCGATGCGGGCCACCTCCTCCTGGCCCCACGCGTAGGTCTCCTCGAGGTCGATGCCGGCGCCGAGGAACTGGCGGGAGGCGAGCCGGTAGCGGTCGATGCCGGCCGCGTCGGACTCGGGGGCGCGGTCGAGCAGGAGGGTCCCGAGGTCGTCACCGAGCCGCCGGTAGGCGCCCGCGGCCGCCTCGACCCCCGTGCGCAGGGTGTCGGCGACGGCGGCGTCGAGGGGCTGCGAGCCGGCCCTGGCCCGCTCGAGCAGGTTGGTGAAGTAGCCGCCCTTCGCGGTGAGGTCGTCGCACTGCCCGATACAGCGTTCCACCTGCCGTCGGGTCGTCACCTGCCCACGGTCGGCGGCCTCGCGCAACGTGCCGGTCCACCGGTCGAGGGCCTCGGGGACGGCGGACAGCCGCGACCCGATGGTGGCCCAGTCGTCCTGGGTCGCGGTGGGCATGAGGTCGAAGACCCCCCGGATGCCCTGCAGCGGCGAGGAGATGACGTCGAGACGCATCGTGTCGTACCCCGCCGCGTGGGTCTCGAGCTCCAGCCCGAGGCGCTCGCGCATTGCCGCGACGGTGACGCGGTCGATGTCGTCGGCGGGCTCGACGGCGTCGAGGCCGCGCAGTGCCTCCCGCGCGAGCTCGGCCCGGTGCTCGTACCCCGCCGGCGAGAAGTCGTCGAGCTCGCGCTGGCGCTCCGGATGGCCGAGGTAGGTGGCGGTCATGGGGCTCGACGCCACCACGGCCTCGTAGTACGCGTCGGCGACCCGGTCGACGGCGGTCGGCTGGCGGGGGGGAGCAGGGGTCTCGCTCATCCCGGAGACGCTACCCGAGGCCGCCACGCGCGGTCGCGCGGGAATCTCGCGAGGTCGGCGGCGGCCGCCCGGCGTAGCGTCTGCGTCATGAGCGCACGCATCCGGTCCGTCAACGTGGGGGTGCCGCGGGACGGCATCGGCTCCAAGGGGCGCACCACCGCGATCGACAAGCGGCCGACCCCGCGCATCGAGGTCCGCGACCCGGGGCCGAAGACGGGCGGCCTGGGCAGCGGGGTGGTCGGCGACGAGGTGTGTGCCCGCAAGCACCACGGCGGTTCGCGGCAGGCGGTGTACGCCGTCGCCCGCGAGGAGCTCGACCACTGGGGCCGCGAGCTCGGGCGCGACCTCACCGACGGCACCTTCGGCGAGAACCTCACGACCGAGGGCCTCGACGTCGACGGCGCGCTGGTCGGCGAGCGCTGGAGGCTCGGGGACGTCGTCCTCGAGGTGGCAGGCCCCCGCGTGCCCTGCGCCAACTTCGCCGCGTGGATGGGGGAGAAGGGCTGGGTCAGGCGGTTCGTCGCCCACGGGCGCCCCGGGGCCTACCTCGCCGTCGTGGAGCCGGGCCCGGTCGAGCCGGGGCAGTCCGTGGAGGTGGTCTCCCGGCCCGACCACGACGTCACCGTGGCCATCGTCCTCCAGGCGTGGTTCGGTGACGTCGACGCGGCTCACCGCGTGCTCGATGCCGGGGCGCTGGACGCCGACGACCGGGCCGAGCTCGAGCGGCTGGTGGCCCGGTCGGGCTGAGCCACGGTTCGGGGGCGTGCACCGTCCGGCAGTACGGTGTCGCCCATGACGCTCGACGCCCACGACTGGTCGATGACGACCGAGCAGATCCTCTCCTCGTGCGGGGACTCGCGTCACACCGTCGGTCCCGGCGGGACGAACCGCTACGGAAACCGGTACGCCCCCGAGCCGGGCCTGCTGTCCTACGGCTCGTGCACCTCGTCGACCATCTCCGAGGTGGCCTTCGAGGCGGCCGACCGGCTGCACGGCTGGGTCCGCGCCCTGGACCCCGAGGCCGTCGGCGAGTCCGTCGACGACCTGTACGAGCGGGTCCGCACGGAGATCGTCGCCAACATCGCGATGACCAGCGCCTCGGCCGTCGACGTCGTCATCACGCCGTCCGGCACCGATGCCGAGCTCGTGCCCCTCCTCGTCGCCCTCGCGGAGGCGCCCCGCGTCACGACCATCCTCGTGGGGGCCTCGGAGGCCGGCTCCGGAACGGTGCACGCGGCCCGCGGCGACCACTTCGACCCGGTGACGCCCTCGGGCTCCGAGGCGCAGTCCGGAACGCCCATCGACGACGCCACGGCCGCGCGGGTCCGCCTCGAGCGGGTGCGGATCCGCGACGCCGGGGGCATCCCGGTGGAGGAGGACGAGACCGACGCCGACGTCCGCGCCATCGTCCGCGAGGCGGTCGGTCGCGGCGACCACGTCCTGCTCCACATCATCGCCCACAGCAAGACGGGGGTGCACGCGCCCTCGCTGCGCCTCGTCGACGAGCTCGTCCACGCCCACCCCGAGCAGGTCGACGTCGTCATCGACGCCGCGCAGGGCCGGTTCAGCCGGCACGGCCTGCTCCAGTCGCTCCAGCGGGGCTACATGGTCATGGTGACCGGCTCGAAGTTCTTCGGCGGGCCGCCGTTCGCCGGCGCCGTGCTGGTGCCGCACGAGCGTGCGGGAGGCCGGGCCATCCCGCACGAGCTCCCGGAGGGGTTCGGCGACTACCTCGTGCCGGCGATGCTGCCGCGCTCCTGGAAGCGGGCGCGCGCGTCACTGGAGCCTGGCCTGGCCCTCGGCGTGCTGATGCGCTGGTGGGCGGCCCTGGCCGAGGTCCGCGACTACTACAGCGTCCCGGCCGCGCTGCGCCTGGAGGTGCTCCGCCGGTTCCAGAGCGCGGTCCCCGAGATCGTCGCCTCCCTCCCGCACCTCGAGCTCTCGACCGTCCCGCCGCCGTCACCGCGCGCCGGAGCCACCCGGCTGCTGGAGTCGAACACCACCGTCTTCCCGTTCTCCTGCCGCGGGCACGACGGTGAGCTCCTCGGGATGGAGGAGCTGCGGGACATCGCGCGGGCCGTGCGGTTCGGCTCCGAGGACGACGAGCACCTGCCCACCGAGCTCGCCGACCTGCACTGCGAGCTCGGGCAGCCGGTCGAGCTGGCCTCCGGCGACCACAGCTTCCCCGTGCTACGCGTCGCCCTCGGCGGCCGCGACATCATCCGGGCCTGCGTCACGCCCGCGCTGGGCCTGACCTTCGCCGAGCGCCTCGACCACCTCTCCCGCGACGTCACCCTCACCCTCCAGAAGGTCGACGCCCTCGTCGCGCTCCGTGCCGCCGACACCGCGGCGGCGAGCAGGTGACGGGCGTGAGCAGCTGGCTGGAGCGGCCGAGCGGCGCGGTCGTCGCGCGGGTCGCGGACGCGGCCCTCTCGGGGGGCCTGGTCGGGCCCGACGTCGGCGCCGTCGTCTTCCACGACCTCGACCTGCTCGACGCCCGCATCGGCGAGCTGAGGGCCGCCTTCCCGGCCACGGCGGTGCACACGGTGGCGGTCAAGGCGAACCCGCTCGTCGAGGTGCTCCGCGCCTGCGTGGAGCGGGGCACCGGGCTCGAGGCTGCCTCATGGGAGGAGGTCGCGCTCGCGCTGGCCGCCGGCTGCCCACCGGCGCGCGTCGTCTACGACTCCCCGGCCAAGACCCGCACCGAGATCGGCTGGGCGCTCGCCGCCGGCATCCACGTCAACGCCGACAGCCTCGACGAGCTCGACCGCATCATCGAGATCCACGCCGAGATGCCGACGTCCACCGCGACCGTGGGGCTGCGGGTCAACCCGGCAGTCGGCAGCGGCACCATCGAGTCCACGAGCGTGGCCTCGCCGTCCTCCCGCTTCGGCGAGCGGGTCTCCGACGCCCTCGCCGACGCCCTCGCCACCCGGGCCCGGGGGCGGCCGTGGCTGCGCGGCCTCCACAGCCACGTGGGGTCGCAGGGGATGCCGGTCGAGACCCTCGCCGCCGCAGCGGGCGTCGTCAGCGAGTTCCGCGAGGCCGTGCACGAGCGGCTCGGGCGATTCCAGCTCGACACTGTCGACCTCGGTGGCGGCGCGACGACCAACTACACCGGGGAGACCGCGGTGGACCCCGCCGACCTCGCCGGTCGCTACCGCGAGCTCGCCCCGAGCCTGTTCGCCGACGACACGACACTCGTGACCGAGTTCGGCCGGGCACTCCACGCCAACTGCGGGTGGGCGCTCAACCGGGTCGAGTACGTCAACCGCGCGCTCGCGCAGCCGGTGGCGGTGACCCACCTCGGGGCCGACTTCCTCATGCGCGCCGCCTACCAGCCCGGCCACTGGCGCCACCGCATCTCACGACTGGCCACCGTGGCCGTCGAGGACGGCGGCGCCGCCGAGCGCGGCGAGCCGGGCGCGGTGCCCTCGGAGGCGTGGATCGTCAGCGGTCCGCTGTGCTTCGCCGGTGACGTCGTCTCGCGCGACGCCCGGCTGCCCGGGCTCGAGGCGGGCGACTGGCTCGTCGTCCACGACGTCGGCGCCTACACGATGAGCATGTGGTCGCGGCACTGCAACCGCGGGATGCCGGCGGTGATCGGCTACCGCGACGGTGGCACCACCCCCCGCCTGACCGTGCTGCGCGAGCGCGAGCACGCCGAGGACGTCGTGCGCCAGTGGTCGCGCGGCGCGGGCAGCCCGGCCTCCTAGCCCCGGTAGGTGCTCCGCCAGGCCCCCGGGCCGTGGTCGAGGGGCCGGCGCACGACCGCACCGCGGGGGGCCCACCGCGACGTCGGCCGCTCCGCCTCCTCGGCGTCCCCGCCGGCGGCAGCGAGCAGGGCGAGGACCGCGGCGACCTCCTCGGGCGTCGCGTGGCCCCGGACCCGCACCGCCGCTGCCTGCTGCGCGTTCTGGTCGGCCATCAGAGCGGGATGTTCCCGTGCTTCTTCGGCGGCAGCGTGGCGCGCTTGTTCCGGAGCGCGCGCATCGCCTTGGTGACGTTCATCCGCGTGTTCGACGGGGTGATGACCGTGTCGATGTACCCGCGCTCGGCCGCGACGTAGGGGTTGGCCAGGGCCTCCTCGTACTGCTGGATGAACGTGGACCGCGCGTCCTCGACCGACTCCCCGTCCTCCGCGACCTGCCTCAGCTCCTTGCGGTAGAGGATGTTGACGGCCCCCTGGGCGCCCATGACGGCGATCTGCGCGGTGGGCCAGGCGAGGTTGATGTCGGCGCCGAGGTGCTTGGACCCCATGACGTCGTACGCGCCGCCGTACGCCTTGCGGGTGATGACGGTGACGAGCGGCACGGTGGCCTCGGAGTACGCGTAGATGAGCTTGGCCCCGCGCCGGATGATGCCGTCCCACTCCTGGTCGGTGCCGGGGAGGAAGCCGGGGACGTCGACGAGGGTGAGCACCGGCACGTTGAACGCGTCGCAGGTGCGCACGAAGCGCGCCGCCTTCTCGGAGGCGTCGATGTCGAGGGTGCCCGCGAACTGCATCGGGTTGTTGGCCACGACCCCCACCGAGTGCCCCTCGATCCGCCCGAACCCGGTGATGATGTTCGGGGCGAAGAGGGGCTGGACCTCGAGGAAGTCGCCGTCGTCGAGGAGCTTCTCGATGACGGCATGCATGTCGTAGGGGACGTTCGGGCTGTCCGGGATCACCGTGTCGAGGAACCGGTCGTCGTCGGTCACCGTGAGGTCGAGCTCCTCGCCGAATACGGGCGGGTCCTCCATGTTGTTGCTCGGCAGGTACGACAGGAGCGCCTTGACGTACTCGATGGCGTCGTCCTCGTCGGTGCCCATGTAGTGCGCGACGCCCGACTTCGAGTTGTGGGTGCGCGCACCGCCGAGCTCCTCGAACCCGACGTCCTCGCCGGTGACCGTCTTGATGACGTCGGGACCGGTGATGAACATGTGCGAGGTCTGGTCGACCATCACGGTGAAGTCGGTGACCGCGGGAGAGTAGACGGCTCCGCCGGCGCACGGGCCCATGATGAGCGAGACCTGCGGGATGACGCCCGAGGCGTGCACGTTGCGGCGGAAGATCTCGCCGTAGAGGCCGAGCGAGACCACGCCCTCCTGGATGCGGGCGCCGCCGGAGTCGTTGAGGCCCACGACCGGGCAGCCGACCTTCATCGCGAAGTCCATGATCTTGACGATCTTCTCGCCGAAGACCTCGCCGAGAGAGCCGCCGAAGACGGTGAAGTCCTGGGCGAAGACCGCGACCGTGCGGCCGTCGACGGTGCCGTAGCCCGAGACGACCCCGTCGCCGTAGGGGCGGTTCCGGTCCTGGCCGAACGCCGCCGACCGGTGCCGCGCGTACTTGTCCATCTCCACGAACGACCCCTCGTCGAGCAGCAGCTCCAGGCGCTCGCGGGCGGTCTTCTTCCCGCGCTTGTGCTGCTTCTCGACGGCCCGCTCGGACCCCGCGTTGGCGACCTCGGCCACACGGCGCTTGAGGTCGGCGAGCTTGCCCGCGGTGGTCGTGGTGTCGATGTCGGGTGGGACGTCGGTGCCGCCGATTGACTGCGGGTCGCTTGTCGACATGCCCCGAGCCTAGCCTTGGCCGTGTGAGCGATGACCCCCGCCCGGCGCCGCTCGTCGCGGCCTCGGTGCACCCCGGCGACCCGTGGCTCCCGGTGGAGGTGCTGGCGGCCGTCGGGTCCACCAACGACGTCGTGCGGGGCGGCCCGGTGCCCTGGCGCGTCGTCGCGGCCGAACGGCAGGACAGGGGGCGCGGGCGGCTCGGGCGGGCGTGGACCACGACGCCGGGCACGTCGCTCGCGGTGTCGGTGCTCGTCCCCGTCCCACCCTCCGGCCCGGGGTGGGTGCCGCTCCTGACGGGGCTGGCCGTGAGGCGCGCCGTCGAGGAGGTCTCGGGCCTGGTCACCACGCTCAAGTGGCCCAACGACGTCCTCGTGCCGTCCGACGACGACCGCAAGCTCGCGGGCATCCTCTGCGAGTGGGTGCCCGAGGGGGTCGTGGTCGGTCTCGGGCTCAACGTCGGCGCGGACCGGGCCGACCTCCCCGTGGACACGGCCACCTCGCTGCGGGCTGCCGGCCACCCCGGCGTCGACCGCGGCGACCTGCTCACCGCCTACCTCGTGCACCTCGCCCGCGTCCTGCGGGAGGACACCGGCCCTGCCGGCCCGTCCACCGCCGGCTACCGGGAGGTGTGCGCGACCGTCGGGCAGGCCGTGGAGGTCCACGGACCCGACGGCTCGGTGCTCAGGGGCAGGGCGACAGCGGTCGACGACGAGGGCAGACTGGCCCTCCTCACCCCGGCGGGTGACGTGCTCGTCTCCGCCGGTGACGTCGTCCACGTGCGCAACCGCTGAGAGGAGGGGGATGTCCGACACCGAGCACCACGAGGGTGTCGCCGCCCGCCGGGGCTCCAACGACCTGCCCGAGGTCGTTGAGCGGGCCCTCCTCGGCCGGTCCGCCTCCATCACCCGGGCCGAGGTGTCCCGGGGGGCGGGGGTGCCCGCGGCGCGGGCGCGGGCCTTCTGGCACGCGATGGGCCTCCAGCTGGCGAACGAGGACGAGGCGATGTTCACCGAGGCCGACCGCGAGGCCCTCGGCCGGGTGTCGCGGATGATCGAGGAGGGGGAGGTCAGTGAGGAGCTCGCGCTCGGCATGACCCGGGCCCTCGCTCGCACCGCCGACCGCCTCGCCGTGTGGCAGACCCAGCTGGTCGCGGAGTCGCTGACCTCGCCGTTCAGCGAGGAGCTGGAGGGGAAGGACAGCCGGTCGGTGCCCGAGCAGGGCGTGGCCACCGACGCGGCGAACCTGCTGGCACGGATCAGCGAGGACCTCGAGCCGCTCCTCGTCTACGTCTGGCGCCGCCACCTCACCGGAGCGGTGCACCGGATGCTCGCCGACGCCGACCCCTCCGTGCGCCAGGACCCGTCGGCGCCGCTGCGGGCGGTGGGCTTCGCCGACCTCGTGTCGTTCACCTCCTACGTCCGGCGGATGAGCGAGCGCCAGCTCGCTCGGCTGGTCCAGCGGTTCGAGCTGCTGGCCAGCGATGTCGTCACCGAGCACGGAGGCCGGGTCATCAAGACGGTGGGCGACGAGGTGCTCTTCGTCCACACCGAGGTCGCGGCCGCCTCGGCCATCGCCCTCGACCTCGTCGATGCCATGGCCGAGGACGACATCGTGCCGCCGGTGCGCGTCGGGCTGGCCCACGGCCGGGTCGTCTCGCGCCTCGGCGACGTCTTCGGGATGACGGTCAACAAGGCGAGCCGGATCACCGCGGTGACCCCCTCGGGCACCGTCTACGTCGACGACGCCATGGCGACGGCGCTGCGGGCCGTCTCCGGGTTCACGGCCACGGAGCGACGCCGGCGGATGCTGCGCGGCATCGGGGTGGTGACGCTCCACGAGCTCGGGCGTGCACCCGGAGGGCGCCGCGCCGCCGACTCGGACGGCGGCTGAGCCCCGGCGTGGTTACGATCCCCCCATGACCAAGGTGCTCCTCGCCGAGGACGACCCGGCGATCTCCGACCCCCTGGCCCGCGCGCTGCGCCGGGAAGGGTACGAGGTCGACGTCTGCACCGACGGCGAGTCCGCGCTGACGGAGGGGCTCAAGCAGCCCGACCTGCTCGTCCTCGACCTCGGCCTGCCCAAGATGGACGGCCTCGAGGTCTGCCGCCGGCTGCGCCAGGAGGGGAGCAGCGTGCCGGTCCTCGTGCTCACCGCCCGCGCCGACGAGGTCGACACCGTGGTCGGGCTCGACGCCGGGGCCGACGACTACGTGACCAAGCCCTTCCGCCTCGCCGAGCTGTTGGCCCGCACGCGGGCCCTCCTGCGCCGTGGGGTCGTCGAGGCCGTCGAGAACGGCGGGGAGCCGCTTCTGCACATCGACCCCGACGGCCGCCGGGTGTTCCTGCGCGGGGAGGAGGTCGCGCTCACCGGCAAGGAGTTCGAGCTGCTCCGCGTGCTCGTGGCCAACGAGGGCAAGGTCGTCTCCCGCGAGAAGCTGATGCGCGACGTCTGGGACAGCGCCTGGTACGGCTCCACGAAGACGCTCGACATGCACATCTCCGTGCTGCGGCGAAAGCTCGGGGACGACGCTGCGCACCCGCGGTACATCACGACCATCAGGGGTCTGGGCTTCCGCTTCGACGCCCCGGAGGAGTGAGCGTCGGGTGCGGCGTGTCATCCTCGTCGTCGCCCTGGAGGCGGTGGCCGCGACGCTCGTCGCCGTGCTCGCGGGTGTCGCCCTCTTCGCCTGGGCAGAGCCGGCCGGGCGCCTGGACGGGAGCCCCGTCCTGCTCTTCGGCACCCTCGCGGCAGCCGGTGTCATCGGTGTGCTCGCGGCGTCGCTGGTGGCCCTGCGCCACGCGGACCGGCTCGGCCGGACCCTCGACATGCTCCGCCAGCGGGTCGAGCGTCTCTCCGGCGGTGACACCCGGCCCAGCCCGCTGACCACCGGCATCGACGAGGTCGACCGGCTCGACGACGCCCTCGTCCGGGGTGCCCAGCACACCGCCCGGCGGCTGGCCTCCGAGCGCGACTTCGCGGCCGACGCATCCCACCAGCTGCGCACCCCGCTGACCGCCCTCCTCATGCGCCTCGAGGAGATCGCAGCCACCGACGACCTCGCGGTGGTCGCCGAGGAGTCGACCATCGCGATCGCGCAGGTGGAGCGGCTCAGCCGGGTCGTCGACGACCTGATGAGCCGCACCCGCAGCGGGGTCGGGGCGAGCCCGGCGGTCTCCCTCGACTCGGTGCTGGCCTCCCTGCAGCGCGAGTGGCAGCCCGCGTTCGCCGGCGCGCGGCGCAGCATCCTGGTCAGCGGGGAGCGCGGGCTGCGGGTGCGCGCCACGCCAGTGGCTCTCGGCCAGATCCTCACGACGCTCCTGGAGAACTCGCTCTCCCACGGCCGCGGCACGGTGGAGGTCGCCGCGCGCCGCTCCGGCCCGTCGGTGGTCATCGAGGTGACCGACGCCGGGGAGGGCGTGCCGGCCACGATCGCCCCCCACGTGTTCGAACGGTCGGTCTCCTCGACCGGCAGCGGGCTCGGTCTCTCCCTGGCCCGCGACCTGGCCGAGGCCGCCGGCGGGCGGCTCGAGCTGGTCAGCGCTCGCCCGGCGGTGTTCGCGCTGTTCCTCTCGGCGGCCGACGACGCCTGACCGCCCCGGCCCGCAGCGGCCCGCGGCGGCCGCACCGCCCCCACCTCTCCCGCGGGGGCCTCACCGCCCCACCCCTCCCGCGGGGTCAGGAGGACCCAGCCGACTCAGGATGGTGTTGCGCCATGACCGGGCGGGATCCTCCTGACTCCGCGGAACCGGGGTCAGAGGGGCTCGCCGGCGAAGACGAACTTGCGGTAGGCCCAGAACCGGAACAGGGTGCCCAGGCCGATGCCGAGGATCGTGGCCAGGTTGTCCTGGAGCGTCGTCGTGAACCCCAGGATGTTGTGCGAGACGAAGAGCACCCCGGCCGCGATGCCGAGGGCCACGATGTTGACCACGAAGAACAGCCCCACCTCATGGTGAACGCGGCGGCTGCGGCGGTGGCGGAAGGTCCACTGCCGGTTGCCGACCCATGCCACGAGGGTGGCGAGGGCGCCGGAGATCAGCTTGGCCGTGGTGACCTTGTCCTGGAGCACCGTGTGCCACAGGAGGTTGGCCACGCCGATGTCGATGACGAAGGCCACCGCCCCGACGACCCCGAACTTGATCATCTCGCGGTAGAGGACGTCGAACGCGCCCCGGGCCTTGTCGAGAAGCCGGTTCACGGCTCCCCAGGGAGGCGCGTCGGGCGTGGTCACCCGGAAACTCTAACCGCGGGCGTCGATATCCTCAGGCGGTGACCAGACCTCGCCGTGCCCCCGGTGGCTTCCCCGTGGTCGGCGTCATCGGCGGTGGCCAGCTCGCGCGGATGTGCGCCGGACCGGCGGCCGAGCTCGGCCTCACCCTGAGCGTGCTCGCCGAGGCCGACGACTCCAGCGCCGCTCTCGTCATCCCCTCGAGCCCGGTCGGCGCCCACACCGACGCGGAAGCGGTGCGCCGGTTCGCGGCCGAGTGCGACGTCGTCACCTTCGACCACGAGCACGTCCCCCGAGAGGTGCTCGACGAGCTGGTGGCCGACGGCGCGGTGCTCCACCCGCATCCCGAGGCGCTGCGGTACGCGCAGGACAAGCTCGCGATGCGCGAGCGGCTCACCGCCCTCGGAGTGCCCTGCCCCCGGTGGGCGCGCGCCGGGACGGTCGCCGACGTCGAGGCCTTCGGCGCCGAGGTGGGCTGGCCGGTGGTCGCGAAGACACCGCGGGGCGGGTACGACGGCAAGGGAGTGCGGGTCGTCGGCTCGGCCGCCGAGCTCACCGACTGGCTGGTGCGCGCCGCCGAGGCGGGCACCGGGCTGCTGCTCGAGGAGCGGGTGCCGTTCCGCCGCGAGCTGGCCGTGCTGCTCGCACGCAGCCCCTCCGGGCAGGCCGCGGCGTGGCCCGTGGTCGAGACCGTGCAGACCGACGGCATCTGCACGGAGGTCCTCGCCCCGGCACCCGACCTCGACCCCACCCTCGCGACGGGCGCCACCGAGGCCGCCCTCCGGGTCGCGGGGGAGCTGGACGTCACCGGCGTGCTCGCCGTCGAGCTCTTCGAGGTCGCCCGTGACGACGGTGCGGGCTTCGTCGTCAACGAGCTCGCCATGCGCCCGCACAACTCTGGCCACTGGTCGATGGACGGCGCGGTGACCGGTCAGTTCGAGCAGCACCTGCGGGCGGTGCTCGACCTGCCGCTGGGGTCCCCACGCCCGCGCGAGCCGTGGACCGTCATGGCCAACGTCCTCGGCGGTGAGTACCCCGAGCTCTACCCGGCCTACCGCCACGTCATGGCGCGGGACCCGGGGGCCAAGGTCCACCTGTACGGCAAGGACGTGCGCCCGGGCCGCAAGATCGGGCACGTCAACGTCTCCGGCGACGACCTCGACGACCTGCGCGAGCGGGCCGGGCACGCCGCCGACTACCTCAGGGGAGTGGTGACGCCGTGAGCACTGCAGCAGACCGACGGCCGGTGGTCGGGGTCGTCATGGGCTCGGACTCGGACTGGCCGGTGATGGAGGCCGCGGTCACGGCGCTCGACGAGCTCGGCGTGCCCTGCGAGGTCGACGTCGTCTCGGCCCACCGGATGCCCGAGGAGATGCTCGAGTACGGGCGTTCCGCGGAGCAGCGCGGGCTGCGGGTGCTCGTCGCGGGGGCGGGTGGGGCGGCCCACCTGCCCGGCATGCTGGCATCCGTCACCTCGCTGCCCGTCATCGGCGTCCCGGTCCCCCTGAAGCACCTCGACGGGCTCGACTCGCTGCTGTCGATCGTCCAGATGCCGGCCGGGGTGCCGGTGGCCACCGTCTCGGTGGGCGGGGCCCGCAACGCCGGGCTGCTGGCAGCGCGCATCCTCGGGGCCGGGGAGGGCGCGGAGGCCGAGCGGCTGCGGGCGGCGATGGGCGAGTTCCGCGTCTCGCTGCGCGACCAGGCCCACGCCAAGGGGTCCGCCCTGCGCGAGCGACGCGCCGGCGGCTGAGCGCATCGCGCCGCCGACCGACCTCGGGCGGCACCACCCCCGGCGTATCGTGGCGCCGTGCAGCAGTCCGGCGCACCGCGACCCGGGGGCCCCGACGGTGTCGTCACCACCGAGCGGCTGACCCTGACCCCGCTCACCGTCGAGGACGTCGCGGAGATGGCGCCCGTGCTCGCCGACCCCGCCCTGTACGAGTTCACCGGAGGCGGGCCGCCCACCACCGAGGAGCTGGCGGGGCGCTACGCCCGCCAGCAGGCGGGGGGCTCGAGCGACGGCTCGCAGCGCTGGCACAACTGGCTGGTGCGCCGTCGGGTCGACGGCGCCGCCGTCGGCTACGTGCAGGCGACGGTTGACAACCGGACCGCCGACGCGGAACTGGCGTGGGTGGTCGGGACGGCGTGGCAGGGCCACGGGTACGCCTCGGAGGCGGCCGCCGGAATGAGCCGGTGGCTGCGCAGCCGCGGGGCGACGCGCCTCGTCGCGCACGTGCACCCCGGTCACGCCGCGTCGGCCGCGGTGGCGCGGTCCCTGGGCCTGGCCCCGACCGGTCGGGTCGTCGACGGCGAGGTGGAGTGGGGCGCCTGATCGGGTGTCGGCGCCGAGGCCGGCGGGGTGGTCAGCGCTGCATCCCGGCACCGCGGATGCGCGGCCACTCCTTCCTGGGGCAGGTGTCCATCACGACGTCGAGCCCGGCGGCCCGCGCGCGAGCGGCGGCCTCCTCGTCGATCACGCCAACCTGCATCCAGATCGCGTCGAGCCGGAGCCGGTCCTTGTGCTCGATCGCCTCGTCGACGACCGCGCCCACCCGGCTGGAGTTCACGAAGCAGTCGACGACCTTGATGTGCTGGTCGGGGATGTCGGCGATGGAGGCGTAGCCGGTGGCCCCGTGGACCTCCTCGGCCTTCGGGTGCACCGGGATGATCGGTGTGCCCAGCTCGATGGTCAGCCACCTCGAGACGTCCCACGCCGCTCGCGACCGGTTGTTCGAGAGCCCCACGATGACCCAGATCCCCGGGTCGACGAGGAGCTCGCGGATCAGGTCGGTGTCGTTCTGGCGGCGCAGCGAGCTCATGGTCCTCATCATGCCCGCCACCAGGGTCCGGGAAACGGCGAAGCGCATCCGAGAGCGCCGGGTCAGTCCCCGCCGAAGAGGTCGCGGGTGTACACCCGGTCGGCGACGTCGGCCAGCTCCTCGGTGAGGCGGTTGGCCACGATGAGGTCGCTGCGCTCCTTGAGCTCGGCGAGCGACACGACGCGCGAGCCGTAGAAGGTGTCCTCGTCGAGCGCCGGTTCGTGCACGACCACCTCGACCCCCTTGGCCTTGATCCGCTTCATGACCCCCTGGATGCTGCTGCTGCGCCAGTTGTCGGAGCCGGACTTCATCACGAGGCGGTGGATCCCGACGACCCGTGGCGACCGGGCGAGGACGTCGGCGGCCACGAAGTCCTTGCGCGTGGTGTTGGCGGAGACGATGGCTCCGATGAGGGTCTGCGGTACGTCGGCGTAGTTCGCCAGCAGCTGCCTGGTGTCCTTCGGCAGGCAGTAGCCTCCGTACCCGAAGCTCGGGTTGTTGTACTGGTCGCCGATCCTGGGGTCGAGGCTGACGCCCTCGATGATCTGCCGGGTGTCGAGGCCGTGGGTCAAGGCGTAGGTGTCGAGCTCGTTGAAGAAGGCCACCCGCATGGCGAGGTAGGTGTTGGCGAACAGCTTGACCGCTTCGGCCTCGGTGCTGCCCGTGAGCAGCACCGGCACGTCCGGGTCGAGGGCGGCGTCGGCGAGGAGCCGCGCCACCATGCGGCCCCGAGGCCCGGTGTCGCCGACGACGACACGGGAGGGGTGCAGGTTGTCGTGCAGCGCGCGCCCCTCGCGGAGGAACTCCGGCGAGAAGATCACCTGGTCGGTGCCGAGCCGCAGGCACAGGCCGGTGGTGAAGCCCACCGGCACCGTCGACTTCACCACGACGGTCGCGTCGGGCGCGACCCGCAGGACCTCCGACACCACCTGTTCGACGCTGCTCGTGTCGAAGTAGTTGGTCACCTCGTCGTAGTTGGTCGGGGTGGCCACGAACACGATGTCGGCCCCGGTGTAGGCCTCCGTCGGGTCGACCGTCACCTGCAGACGGAGCTCTCCGGAGCCGAGGTGCTCGTCGATGTCGGGGTCGACGATGGGGCTGCGACCGCGGCGGACGAGGTCGACCTTCCACTCGTCGATGTCATGGGCCACGACGTCGTGGTGGCGGGCGAGCAGGGTGGCGAGGGAGAGGCCGACGTAGGACAACCCGACGACACAGATGCGCTGGCTCACCGGGCCAGCGTACGGCCGCGCGCCGGGGCCGGACGCTACCGGGCTGCGGTCCACGGGCGGCCGTGGGGCATGATCGGGGCGCACCCACAACAGGAGGCTCCGTGAAGTTCGGACTGTTCATCCCGCAGGGCTGGCGCCAGGACCTGGTCGGCATCGACCCCTCGCAGCACTGGGGCGTCATGGCCGGGCTCGCCCGACGCGCCGACGGCATCGAGGACTGGTCCTCGCTGTGGGTCTACGACCACTTCCACACCACGCCCCGGCCCATCGAGGAGGCCACGCACGAGGCATGGACGCTCATGGCCGCGTTCGCCGGCGTCACCGGGCGCATCCGCCTCGGGCAGATGTGCACGTCGATGGGGTACCGCGAGCCCGCCTACCTCGCGAAGGTCGCGGCCACGGTGGACGTCGTCTCGGAGGGCCGGCTCGAGATGGGCATCGGCGCCGGCTGGTACGAGCACGAGTGGCGCGCCTACGGCTACGGCTTTCCCGGTGCGGGGGAGCGCCTGGCGCGGCTGCGCGAGGGCGTCGAGATCATGCGGCAGATGTGGACCACCGGGTACGCGACCCTCGACGGCGAGCACTACCGCGTCGACGGTGCCATGGGCTTTCCGCGCCCCCTCCAGGGCACGGCCACCCCCGGGTCACGCGCCAACGGCATCCCGATGTGGGTCGCCGGCGGTGGCGAGCGGAAGACGCTGCGGATCGCCGCCGAGTACGCCGACTACACCAACTTCTCGGGGATGCCGGAGGAGTTCACGCACAAGTCGGAGGTGCTCGAGGGGCACTGCCGCGACATCGGCCGCGACTACGGCGAGATCGTCCGAAGCGCCAACTTCAACGTCGTCATCGGGGGCGACGAGGCGGAGGTCCAGGGGCGGCTGGACTGGATCCGCGCCCACTACACCTCGGCCGGACTGCCCGAGGACGTCGTGGAGTCGACGGTGCGGTCCTTCGCGCGGGGCCCGCTCGTCGGGACGCCCGAGCAGGTCGTGGAGGGGCTGCGCGGCCTGGAGCGCCGGGGGATGACCTACGCCATCACCTACTTCGTCGAGCAGGCCTACGACCTCAGCGGTGTCGAGCTGTTCGAGCGCGAGGTGATCCCGTACTTCGTCGACCGGGAGCCGCACGGCCACCTCTGGCACCTGCTCCACGGGGAGTGACGACCGCGCCACCGGCGTCGCGGGCACAGTGCCGGATGGTGCGGATGGCGCGTCAGGCGACCCCAGGCGCGAATGCCTCGAGCACCCGCTCGGCGTGGTCGAGGGCCGCGCCGGGGTCGACGTCCGGGTGCCCGACCCGGGGTGAGAGGTTGAGGTCGAGGAAGGCCTCCGTCACGCTGAGGTCCCCGAGCCCCTCGAGGTCGGCGAGCACCTGCTCGTGCGTCCCCTGGAAGGGCCGGCGCTCGCCGGGCCGGTCGTCCCTCAGGTCGGGCACGACGCGCAGCAGCACGCGCACGGCGTTCGGGTCGCGGCCGGCCTCGAGGGCGCCGGCCCGCACCGCCGCCACGCACGCCGGGATGCGGTCCAGGTCCTGGCCGCTGCTGCCGATCCAGCCCTCCGCGAGCCGTCCGGCGCGGCGCAGCGCCCGGTCGGCCGTGCCACCGACGAGCACGGGTGGGCGGGGCTGCTGCACGGGCCGGGGGAGGACGTGGGAGCGGGGGACGGTGTAGAACTCCCCGGCGAACTCCACGGGGTCCCCGGTCCACAACGCGTCGAGGCAGCGCAGGTACTCCTCCATCCGTGCTCCGCGGCGCTCGAACGGCACCCCGGCCGCCTCGTACTCCTGCGGCATCCACCCGATCCCCACCCCGACGGTGAGCCGGCCGCCGGAGAGGACGTCGAGCGTGGCCATCGCCTTGGCCAGCACCGGGGGAGGGGTGAACGGCGCGCAGACCGTCGCCGTGCCGAGGCCGATCCGGTCGGTGTGCCCGGCGACGTGGGCCAGCGCCAGCACCGGGTCGAGGACCGATCGGTGCCCGGGGGCGAGACCGGCGCCGACCGGGTCCAGCAGCCGCTGGAAGGTCCACAGCGAGTCGTAGCCCAGCGCCTCCGCCCTGCCGGCCACGTGCCGGACCGTCTGGGGCGTGGCCCAGGCGCCCGACACCGGGAGCCCGAAGCCGAGCCGGGGCGCGCGGGTGCTCACGAGTCACCATGCTGCCAGCCGGGGTCACCCGGGCGTTCCCCGGACGAACCCGTCGGAGTGACCTCCGTACCGGCGAGTAGCATTCGGGGTATGAGCGGCAACCCGGACTTCGACACCTACCGGCTCTCCGAGGACCACGAGGCGATCCGCGAGGCGGTGCGCGCCGTGGCGAAGGACAAGATCGCTCCGCACGCCGCGGAGGTGGACGAGGAGTCCCGCTACCCGCGGGAGGCGCACGACGCCCTCGTCGCGAGCGACTTCTTCGCGCCGCACGTGCCGGAGGAGTACGGCGGCGTGGGCGCCGACGCGCTCGCCACGTGCATCGTCATCGAGGAGGTCGCTCGCGTCTGTGCGTCGTCCTCGCTCATCCCCGCCGTGAACAAGCTGGGGTCGATGCCGCTGCTCGTCGCAGGCAGCGAGGAGGTCAAGCGGCGCTACCTGCCGCCCATCGCCGCCGGGGAGACCACCTTCTCGTACGGGCTCTCCGAGCGGGAGGCCGGATCCGACACCGCCGCCATGCGGTGCCACGCGGTGGCCGACGGTGACGACTGGGTTCTCTCCGGGCAGAAGTCCTGGATCACGAACGCCGGCGTCTCGGGCTTCTACACGGTGCTCGCCGTGACCGACCCGGACGGCCAGCGCGGCAACAACATCACCGCGTTCGTCGTCGAGGAGGGCGATGAGGGCTTCTCGGTGGGGGCGAAGGAGCGCAAGCTCGGCATCAAGGGCTCGCCCACACGTGAGCTGCACTTCGAGAAGTGCCGCGTCCCCGGCGACCGTGTCGTCGGCGACGTCGGTGCCGGCCTGAAGATCGCCCTCGCCACGCTCGACCACACCCGCGTGACGATCGGTGCGCAGGCCGTCGGCATCGCCCAGGGCGCGCTCGACGGTGCGCTGGCGTACGTCAAGGAGCGCCGGCAGTTCGGCAGGGCCGTGGCCGAGTTCCAGGGCATCCAGTTCATGCTGGCCGACATGGCCATGCAGCTCGAGGCGGCCCGTCAGCTCGTCTACGTCGCAGCGGCCAAGTCGGAGCGGGGAGAGAAGGACCTCCCGTTCTTCGGCGCGGCCGCCAAGGCCTACGCCTCCGACGTCGCGATGCAGGTGACCACGGACGCGGTCCAGCTGCTCGGCGGCGCGGGGTACACCCGCGACTTCCCGCTCGAGCGGATGATGCGCGACGCCAAGGTCACCCAGATCTACGAGGGCACGAACCAGGTGCAGCGGCTGGTCATCGCCCGCCAGCTGCTCAAGGGCTGACCCCCGGTCAGCGGCCGTCGCGCCGGAGCAGGGCGACCCAGAGGTCCGGCCCCGAGGGGCTGGACGGGTGCGGCCGCCGCTCGAGCCGCTCGAGGTGCACGTCGCGGGCGGCCAGCGCCCGCACCTCCGCCTCGTCGAGCAGCCACGGTGGCGCCTCCGTGTACGGCGCGCCCTGCTCGCGGACGAACTGCGCCACCAGCGCGGTGCCACCGGGTGCCAGGAGCGCCCGGAGCCCGTCGCCGGCCGCGGACCGCAGCGAGGGGTGCAGGGCCTGCAGCGTGAACACCTCGACGACGAGGTCGAAGATGCCGCGTACGGCAGGCGAGGGGTCGAGGAGGTCGTCCATCCGGTAGGTGACCCGCGACTCGGGGTGCCGGCCACGGGCCAGCTCGACGGCGCTCGGCGAGATGTCGAAGGCCGTCGTCTCCCACCCGTGCCCGGCGAGCAGCTCCGCGTCGGCACCGAGCCCGGCCCCGACGACGACGGCCCGACGACCCGCACCGGCACCGAGGACCTCGACCTGCTCGGCGACCGGTGGGTTGGGGGCCGGGCGGTCCCACGGGGTATCGATCTCGTCGCGGGCTGCGGCGCCCCACAGCTCCTCGTACCAGCGCGTGGGGGCGCCGTCGGCCACGGCCGCGCGCCCGAGGCGGTCGGCGGTGTGTCCCCAGTCCCTGTCGTCGGTCATCCCCGCACGCTAGCCGGGAGGCACGCGGCGGTCAGGACGTGGCGCAGATGCTCTGGCTCGCCTTGCGCGTCTCGATCGTCGCCGTCGGGCTCGGCGTCGGCGAGGGGGCGTGCACAGTGGCAGAGGGCACTGGGCTGCTGCCGAGGCGGTTGGGTACCTCGACGACGTCCGGCGCCCCCGCGCCCAGCGTGACGCGGACGGTCGTGCCGAGCCCCTCGGTGCGGGCGACCTCGGCGCCCGGGAAGGCCGCGGCCACGGTCTGCGCCGCGCCGTCGTCGTCGCCGGAGTACTCGACGAGCGCCCCCTCCGGCCCCAGCGCGGCGTTGCCGGTCTGCACGGACGCGAAGCCCTGCGCCTCGAGGGCGGTCTGAGCCTGGCCCGCCAGCCCGGGGACCCCCGTGGCGTTGACGACGAGGACGGAGACCTTCTTCGGGGAGACGGTGAGCGAGGGGGTGGCGCTGGGGGTGGGGGAGGCGGACGGGTCAGGCTTCTTGTTGACCGGGCGGTCCTCGCGGATCGACTCCCAGATCTGGTCGGCCGAGTCCTGCCACTGCACCCTGTTCGGGTCGGGCGGGTAGGGCTCGTTCGGCACGGTGATGAAGTCGATGTTCTTCAGCCCGATGGAGCGCACGCTCTCGGCGAGGTCCTTCATGGTGCCGAGGCCGAACTCGGGGTCGGTGGTCAGCGACTGGGTCGCGGCGTCGAGGAACGAGTAGAGCTTCGCGGGCTCGAACAGCAGCTTCGTCGAGGTCGCCTCCTGGGCGATCGACGAGAGGAAGGCCTGCTGGCGCTTGATCCGGCCCAGGTCGGATCCGTCACCGATGGACTTGCGGGCACGCACGTAGCCCAGGGCCTGCTTGCCGTCGAGCACGTGGGTGCCCGCGGTCAGCTGCAGCTGGGCGTTGGCGTCGTCGATCGGCTCCTCGGTGCAGACCTTGACCCCACCGAGGGCGTCGACCATCGACTGGAAGCCCCGGAAGTCGACCACGGCGTAGTGGTCGACGTAGACGTCGGTGTTGCCCTCAAGGGTGCGGATCAGGCAGCCGATACCGCCGATCTCGTAGTTGTGGTTCCACTGCCGGGTGACCCAGGTGTCCACGGGAGCCGTGGCCGAGCAGTCCGGCGGGGCCGGTGTCATCGAGTCGCGGGGGATCGACACCACCGTCGCCCACGTGCGGTCCGCCGAGAGGTGGACGAGCAGGTTGGTGTCGGAGTGCTGCCCGGGGTCGTCGACCGGCATCCCGATCGCGTCGTTTCCCTTGCCCTCGCGGGTGTCGGAGCCGACGACGAGGATGTTGGTGGCCTCCACGGCCTGGGTGGCTCGGGTGGGGCGGTCGGTGCCGAGGGCTGCCGAGACGTCGACCTTGGTGATGTTGGAGTTGAGCTTCCAGAAGATCACGGCCGAGACACCGGCCACGAGCACGAGGGCCACGGCGACGCCGATGGCGATCCGGCGCCGCCAGGGGCGGGCGTCGCCGTCGTCCCGTCGGGTTCGTCCGTGCACGTCGCGACGCCGAGGGTACGCGTCGTCGGCGGTCTCACCGTGCTCGTGACGCTCGGGGGCGTCATCCACCACGAATCTCCTCTCGCACGACGCGCACGTTGGACCCCCGGGCCGTTTCAGGGGACGGACAAGTCTAACCGCCGTGCGCCGCCCCTCCGACCACGCCTGAGGGCTCGCTCAGCCGCCGGTGGGGTTCCCGTCGGTCCCGGCCGGTGGGGCGTCGAGCGGCGTGCCCTCGCGCAGCATGGTGAACAGCTCGTCGGCGCGGGCCTTGTCCCACAGCACGGAGCTGCCTGCGCTCGTCGTCACGTTCGTCGAGGACAGGGGCACCACCAGGCTCAGGGTGTCGCCCGAGGAGACCCCCCTCATCGCCATCAGGATCCGGGCGGAGTCGGTGATCGTGGTGTCCTCGCCGACGATGAGGTTGCCCGCCGCCGCGTGGGTGAACGACCACCAGCGCCAGGGGATGAGCACCGTCGAGGGGGTCGCGGCCTGCTTCATCACCGCGCCGAGGAACTGCCGCTGGCGCTCGGCCCGCCCGATGTCCCCCTTCGGGTCGGAGTACCGGGCGCGCACGTAGCCGAGGGCGTTCCTTCCGTCGAGGGTCTGGCAGCCCTTCTTCAGGTTGATGTGCGCCTTCTCGTCCTTGATCGTCCTCGGGACGCAGAGGTCGACCCCGCCGAGGCTGTCGACGACCGAGGCGAACCCGCCGAGCCCGATCTCGACGTAGCCGTCGATGGGGATGCCGGTGGCCTGCTCGACCGTCCGGACCAGCAGCTTCGGCCCACCGATGGCGAACGCGGCGTTGACCTTGTTCTCGCCGTTGCCCGGGATCGGCAGGAAGCTGTCGCGGGGAATGGAGATCAGCGAGGACTTGCCGCCGCCGGACGGGACGTGGACGAGGATGATCGTGTCGGTCCGGCGGCCCTCGGCGCTGCCGGTGCCCAGGGTTCTCTTCTGGGCGGCCGTCAGGCCCTCGCGGCTGTCCGAGCCGACGAGCAGGTAGGTGTGACCCGACGCCGTCGGCGGGCGGTCGCCCTCGGGCGTGGTGTCGACGCGCGTGACGGTGGACCACGCGTGCAGGGGGGCGGCCACGGTGAACACGACCCAGGCCAGCAGCAGGAGCAGCACGGCGGTGACGACCCGTCGGGAACCACCACGGCGGCGCCGGGGCCGGGGCGTCGTGGGCGGTGCGGCGGACGAGAGGGGGCGGCCGTACTCGTCGTAGCCGCCCGCGGGCTCCTGCCACGTCGTGGCCGCCGGGGTCCGTGCGGCGCCCGACCGCGGGCGCGAGCCCGGTGCGCCGGAGGTCGGTGCCCGGCGGCGCGTGTCGACGACGTACACGTCGTCGTCCGGCGCGGGGCGCTCGCCCTGGGGGATGGGGCGCGCGTGGTCGTCCTCGGTCATGGCCTGCCCTCGTCGTGGATCCTGCGGGCCATCCAGTGTGACACCAGCCGTCGGGTGCGCCGACCGCGCGCGGGCGGGCGAGTCACAGGAGCCACACGGGCACGGCGCGCCTCACACGTCCCGCGGGCGCGAGGGTGATACTGGGCGGTCATGGGAGCTGAGCGGGGTACGGCCGTCCTCGACCGCACGCACCGCGAGCGATCCGTCGAGGTCGACACGCGCGGTCCCCGTGCCCCCCGACGCGGCCGCCGCCGCGCCGTGACCCTCCTGCTCCTCACCCTCGTGCTGCCCGGCAGCGCCCAGCTCGCCGCTGGGCACCGCGGGGTCGGCCGGGTGGCCCTGCGGTGCTGGGCGGGGCTCCTCGGGGCGGCCCTGCTCGTCGGCCTCCTCGCCCTGGTCAGCCGCGAGGCCGCCCTCGGCCTGCTCACCCATCGCTGGACGCTCGCCGTGCTCCAGTGGGTGCTGGTCGCGGTGGCGGTCGGGTGGGGCCTGCTCCTCGTCGACGCGTGGCGCCTCGGTCGGCCCGACCGGCTGCCCCAGCGCGACCGCCGGGGCCTGCTGGCCCTGCTCGCCGTGTTCCTGCTCGTGCCGCTGCTCGTGGGCTGGACCTCGCTCCAGGTGGGCGCGGCACGCTCCGCGATGGCCACGGTGTTCACAACCGGCACCGCCGCCGGTGCCGTGGACGGCCGGTACAACATCCTCCTGCTCGGCGGCGACAGCGGGTCGAACCGGGTCGGCCTGCGCCCGGACAGCATCCAGCTCGTCAGCGTCGACGCCGAGACCGGCCGGGCCGTCCTCTTCGGCTTCTCCCGCGAGACCGAGAGCATCCGGTTCCGGCAGGGCTCGGTCATGGCCCGGCTGATGCCGCAGGGTTGGACCTGTGGTGACGAGTGCCTCCTCAACGGCATCTACACGTGGGCCCAGGACCACGCCAAGGAGTTCCCCAAAGGCACGAGGAACCCCGGCATCGTCGCGACGACGGAGGCGGTCGAGGCGCTCTCCGGCCTCGACATCCAGTACCACGTGCTCGTCGACCTCAAGGGCTTCTCGAGCATGGTCGACGCCATCGGCGGGCTCGACATCACCGTCCAGCGCCGCACCCCGATCGGCGGCAACGCCACCCCGATCAGCGGCTGGATCGAGCCGGGGCGCCAGCACCTCGACGGGCACGACGCCCTCTGGTACGCCCGCAGCCGGGTCGACTCGACGAACTACGAGCGGATGGCGCGTCAGCGGTGCGTCGTGACGGCCCTGGTCAAGCAGCTCGACCCCCAGACCCTCGTGCTCAACTTCCGCCAGCTGGCCGAGGCCACCAAGGGCGTCTTCAAGACCGACATCCCGCAGGGCGCCCTGGCCAACCTGGCCGACGTCGCTGCGAGGACCAAGTCCGAGAAGATCACGTCGGTCAACTTCGTGCCGCCGCTCATCGAGCCGTGGAACTACGACCCGGCCCGCGTGCACCGGATCGTGGCCGACGCCATCGCCAAGTCCGAGGCCGCGCCGTCACCCGCGGAGGCCCCGTCGGCGGCCGCCTCGCCGGCGAGGACCACGAAGCCCAAGGCGAGCGCGACCCCCACCACGCCCGCCGTCATGGAGCGCCCCGGCACCGACCCCGACGCCGACACCAGCGACCTCGCGAGCGTGTGCGCTGCGGGATGATGGCCGCGATGAGCAGCCACCCCGACGACGCACGCCCCGCTCAGCCCGACGCCTCCGCCCTCCCGCGGGTCAGCGTCGTCATGCCGATCCTCGACGAGGAGCGCCACCTGCGCGACGCGGTGGAGCAGGTGCTGCGCCAGGACTGGTCAGGTCCGCTCGAGGTGGTGCTGGCCCTGGGGCCCTCCACCGACCGCACCGACGAGGTCGCCGCCGAGCTCTCGGCCGCCGACGCCCGGGTGCGCACCGTCGCGAACCCGTCCGGCCGCACGCCGCAGGCCCTCAACGCCGCCATCGGCGCCGCCACCGGTGACGTGGTCGTCCGGGTCGACGGACACGCCGAGATCCCCGCCGACTACGTCCGGCGGGCCGTCGAGGTCCTCGAGGAGACCGGGGCCGACAACGTCGGCGGGATCATGGATGCCCGCGGCGTGACGCCCTTCGAGCGGGCCGTCGCCGCGGCCATGCGCAGCCCGCTCGGGGTCGGCTCGTCGCGCTTCCACACCGGGGGCGAGGCCGGGCCGGTCGACACCGTCTACCTCGGCGTGTTCCGTCGGGAGGCCCTGGACCGTGTGGGCGGGTACGACCCCGACTTCACCCGCAGCCAGGACTGGGAGCTCAACCACCGCATCCGCGACAGCGGCGGGGTCGTCTGGTTCACCCCCGAGCTGCGGGTCACCTACCGGCCGCGGTCGACGTTCCGCGGGCTGGCCCGCCAGTACCTCGAGTACGGGCGCTGGCGTCGCACCGTGTCCCGGACGCACGCCGGCACGCTGAACGTGCGCTACCTGGCGGCCCCGGCGATGGTGCTCGGCACGGGGGCGGCGGCACTCCTCGGGTTGGTCTGGGCGCCGGCCTGGGTCGTGCCCGCCGGGTACGTCGCCGCCGTCGCGGCCGGGGGAGCGGCCATCACCCGCGGCGAGCCGGCCCCGTCGCGGCTGCTCGCCGGCCCCGTGCTCGCGACGATGCACTGGGCATGGGGATGGGGGTTCCTCACCTCGCGGCCCGACCCCGGTGGCGCGGGCCCCACCGCGTCCGGCGGGGCCGCGCACGCATCGGCATGAGGCCCTCGCGACTCGGCGTCGCGAGGGTGCCGCCGGTACCCTGTCCCGACGGCCGGGCCCCCCGACCGGCGCCGCCCGACACACCCAGAGGTCCTCGTCCCTGATGCTCGCCGCCCTGCGTCCGCGCCTCGGACGACTCGTCCGTCGCGCGGGGCTGCTCCCCGGTGGGGTCGCCGACGGCCTCGGTGAGGACGCCCGGCTCGACGACCTCGTGCTCCGCGGGCGGGTCGTCGTGTTCTTCCCCGACCCCCCGGAGAACCTCTACCAGCTGACCGAGTGGCTCGAGCCGCTCGAGGCGCTCGACGCCGAGCTCGGGGTCACGATCCTGCTCCAGGACTCGCGGACCGCCACCGCGGTGCGGGCGCGGACCCGCCTCCCGGTCCACGTCACGGCCCTGACCCGCACCGTCGGGCGGCTGCTCGCCGACGGCGACGTCGCGGTCGTCCTCTACGTCGGCCAGGCCAACGCCAACGCCGTGGCACTGCGCTCGCCACGCGTGGTGCACGTGTTCCTCAACCACGGCGAGTCCGACAAGCTCGTCTCGGTCTCGAACCAGGTGAAGGCCTTCGACCTCGCCTTCGTCGGAGGCCGGGCCGCCGTCGACCGGCACCGCGAGGGTCTGCTGCTCTTCGACGCCGAGACGCGGCTGCGCACCATCGGCCGCCCACAGGCGCCGCCTCGGACCGAGCCGACGGGCCCGACGACGGTGCTCTACGCCCCCACGTGGGAGGGCACCCTCGCCGTCAACGCCTACTCCTCGGTGCGGGCCTACGGCGAGACCCTGGTGCGCTCGCTGCTGCGCGACACGGCCCACCGGGTCGTCTACCGGCCGCACCCGCGCACCGGCCGTTCCGACCACAGCTACGCGGTGGCGGACCGGCGGATCCGCGACCTCGTGGCCGAGCACCCCGACCGCGCGCGCGTGGACACCGGGCCCGCGGACGCGGCGCTGCAGGGCGCCCACGTGCTGGTCTCCGACACCTCCGCCATCGCCACCGACTGGCTCCCCCAGGGCCGACCGCTGGTATCCACCGAGCCGGGCGACCCCCGCGCACGGGTCGCGAGGCCGGCTCGCCTGTACGAGCGCACCCCCCACATCGGCCCCGACAGCGCCGACCGTGCCGGCGAGGTCGTCGACGCGGCCCTCGCCGACACCGGCGCCCTGACCACCCTCGACGAGCTGTTCGACTACTACCTCGGCGGCCTGGACCGCGAGGCGTCGCTGCGGGCCTTCGTGTCCGCCTGCCGCGACGCCGCGGACGTCCGTGACGCCGCCGTGGCCACGATGGAGACCTGATGAGCCGCCCCTGGCCCCCGATCGACGAGCTGCGCCGGGTGGGACAGCCCGACCACATCCGCAACCGGGTGGGGTCCGAGCACTGGACCGCCGACCTCTTCGGCCGCTCCATCTCGGTCTACCTCACCCGGATGGCGATCTGGGCCGGGCTGTCGGCCAACACGGTCACCGTCGTCATGATCCTGTGCGGCTGGGCTGCGGCTGCCGCCCTGCTCGTGCCGGGGGTGTGGGGTCCCCTGCTGGCGCTCGCCCTCGCGGTCTGGCAGATGGTGCTCGACTCCATCGACGGCGAGGTCGCCCGGTGGAACCAGAAGACCGGCCCGCGCGGCATCTTCCTCGACCGGGTCGCCCACGCCACCACCGAGTCGTTCATCCCGATCGCGCTCGGGCTCCGGCTGACCCTCGACCACGGGGGGGACTGGCGCTGGGCCACGGCCGGAGGCGTGGTCGCGACGCTCGTGCTGCTGAACAAGGGCCTCAAGGAGTCCGTGCGTCTCGCCCGGGTCGAGGCAGGGCTGAGCCTGCCCCGCGACACCCCGGGGCTCGGCACACCGCAGCCCAGCCTCGTCCGGCGGCTGCGGGCCGCCGCCAACTACCTGCCCCTCTACCGGATGTACCACTCGGTCGAGCAGACCATCGTCATCGCGGTGCTGGCCGTTGCCGGGGCGCTCGTGGGTTTCGACGGGCTCGCGGCCGCGATGGTCGTCCTCGGCGGGGCGCTGCCGTTCGTCATCGTGGGCCACCTCACGGCCATCCTCACCTCGGCCAGCCTGAGGAGCCCCTCGTCGTGACCCCCCGCTGGTCCGCCGTCGTCGTCAGCCAGGGCAACCGCCCCGCGGAGCTGGCCCGCGCCGTGGAGTCGCTGCTCGCGCAGGAGGGGGTGGAGGTCGAGGTCGTCGTCGTGGGGAACGGCTGGGACCCCGAGGGCCTGCCCGAGGGTGTGGTCACCGCCTGGTCGCCCGAGAACGTCGGCCCGCCCGCGGGCCGCAACCTCGGGCTCGCCCGGGTCGACGCGCCGTACGCCTTCTTCCTCGACGACGACGCGTACCTGCCGCAGACCGACACCCTGGCCCGCCTCACCGAGCTGTTCACCGGCGACGAGCGGCTCGGCGTGGTGCAGACGCGCATCCGCACCCCTGAGGGCGAGAGCCTCGGGAGGTGGGTGCCGCGGATGCGCGACAAGGACCCCGGGCACGGGTCCGAGGCGTTCTACGTGCTCGAGGGCTCGGTGGCCGCCCGGCGCAGCGTCCTCGACTGCACCGGCAACTGGGCCGGACGGTTCTTCTACGCCCACGAGGGCATCGAGCTGGCCTGGCGGGCGTGGGACTGCGGGTACCGCGTCGAGTACCGCCCGGAGCTCGAGGCCGTGCACCCCGCGGTGCACCCGAGCCGGCACGCGGACCACCTCTGGCTCGACGGGCGCAACCGCGTGTGGCTGGCCCGGCGCAACCTTCCGCTCCCGGTGGCGGTGATCTACCTCGCCGACCGGGCCGTCATCTCGCTGGCCCGCAACGCCCGGCAGCCGGCGGCCGCGGCCGCCTGGGCGCGCGGGTTCCGCTCCGGCCTCACCACTCCGGCCGGGACCCGCCGGCCGATGCGCTGGCGGACCGTGTGGCAGATGACCCGGCGCGGCCGTCCGCCCCTCGTCTGAGCCCGTGCGGCCCTCCCCGTCCCCACCCAGGGCGGCGCCGCGGGACGCGCGGCCACTACGCTCACTCCCGATGGACAGCCCTCCCGACGCGCCCGAGCCGGCACCGGCCCGCGCCCCGGCCGGAGGCGTCACCTTCCGTGAGGACTGCCGCCCCGGCCCGCAGGTGGAGGTCCACGTCCGTGCTGCCGGACCGCGGGCCCCCGTGACCGGGCTGCGTGTCGTGGCGGTGTCCCGGCAGACGCGCAGCCGGTACGCCTTCGCGGGATCGCTCGCCACCGGCGATGCCGTGCCGCGCCGTGACCGCGGTGGGGGCGCGCAGCACGGGTCGGCCGTCGTCGACCTGCGCGAGCTGGCCGCCCGCCTCGACCCCGCCGACGAGGTGCTCGACGTCGTCGTCGAGCTGGAGGACGCCGACGGTGGCGTCGAGACCCACCGCGTCCGCCGTCCCGCCGGCGCGCGCGAGCGCCCCTGGGGGGCGGTCGAGCACGAGGGCACCGTGACGCAGTTCGTGCCGTACTCCACCTTCCGTGCCTCCAACCGGTCGGTCCACGTCGAGCGGATGGAGCCCGAGGTCCTGGGCGAGCTCCGCCGGTGGCGGCGCCGCTCGTGGTGGCTGCCCCTCGTCCGGCCCTTCACCGGCATCTGGCTCGTCGGGGAGCTGCCGCACCGGGCGCAGGACAACGGGTACCACCTCTTCCGGTGGCTGCGCACGACCCGGCCGGACCGGCGTGCGTACTACGTCGTCGACGCCGACTCACCGGACCTGCCCCGACTCGAGGGACTCGGGAACGTCGTGCTGCGGCGTTCGACCGAGCACGTGCGCCTGGCGTACCTCGCCAACCGTCTGGTCGGCACCCACCACGCCGAGTACCTCCTGCCGAGCCGCGACCCCCGGGTGGTGAGGGGTGCTCGAGGCGTGCGCGTGTTCATCCGCCACGGTGTCTCCGGCACGAAGAACATGGTGGGCAACTACGGGCGCTTCGCCCCGGGCTTCGCCACCGACCGGGTGCACGCCAGCTCCGACCGTGAGCGGGACACCGCGATCCGCGAGTTCGGGTACCGGCCCGCGCAGGTGCGGGTGACCGGGCTGCCGCGGTTCGACGCGCTGCTCGCCCCTCTCGACGAGCCACCGTCGGGCGTGCTCGTCATCCCTACGTGGCGTGAGTGGATCGGCACGCACGAGGCTTTCGAGGCCAGCGAGTACCGCGAGGCGTGGCAGTCGGTGCTCGCCCACCCCCGGCTCGCGCGTGCCGTGGCGGACGGGCTCGCGGTGACGTTCATCCTCCACCCCAACATGGGCAGCTTCGCCGAGGCCTTCGGGGCGCCGGGGGTGCGGGTCCTGCGGCAGGGCGACGCCGACGTGCAGACCCTGCTGCGCACGCACGCGATGCTCGTGACCGACTACTCGTCCGTGGGCTTCGACGTCGCGCTGCTGGGCCGGCCCGTGGCGTACTTCCAGTTCGACCAGGAGCGCTTCTTCGGCCCGCACGGGTCGCACCTCGACCTCGACGCCGACCTCCCGGGGCCGATCGTCCACGACGCCGACGCGCTGGTCGACGAGGTGCTGGACGCCCGGGCCCGCGGCTTCACGGTGCTGCCGGCCCACGTGGAACGGGCTCGGGCCCTCGTTCGGTACCATGATCGCCGCAACTGCGAGAGGGTCGCGCACTCGGTGGCGACCGCCGGGGGACCGGCCGTCCAGTGGTGGCGGCTGGTGGACCGGAGCCGGGCCCGGGCCCTGGGAGCCGCTCGCGGGTTGCGGGCACACCTGCTGACGAGGATGCCGTGACACGCGTGGAGCGACGGCGACGAAAGGGATGGACGATGCGGGGTTGGCGATGACGGTCGAGCACCGCGAGGCCCTCCAGGCACCCCTCCCGCCGCTGCACACGCTCGACCTCTCGGTCGTGCTCGTCGCCGACGACGACAACCTCGACCGCTTCCCCGAGGCGCTGGAGCTGCTGGCCGAGAACGAGGACCTCGAGGGCGTCCCGGTCACGGTCGTCCACGGCCGCGAGGTCGACACCGACGGGTGGCCCACCGACCAGGGCCGGTGGCGCGTGGTGCGGGCGCCCTCGGGTAGCGAGGCCGATCTGAGCGCGACCGTCTACGGGCTCGTCACCGCCGCACCCACGCGGTACGTCGCGGCCTCCTGGCGGGCCCGGACCAGACCCGAGCTGGGCTGGGCCGCCGAGCTCGCGGGGGAGGTCCTCAGTCTCGACGACCTCGGTCTGCTGCCGGACGCCACGCTGCTCGTGGCCGGCAGGCACGCGGCGCGCCCGCTCGTGGCCGGGTACGTCCGCGACCTCCTCACGACCCGCACGATCGAGCCCGGCTCGGCCGACGCCGCGTACCTCGGCCAGCTCTCGCTCGCGGCCGCGCGTCCCCTCCTCGAGTCGGTGGACCCTCGCGGCACCCGAATCGACCTGCTGATGTTCCTCGCCGCCAAGTCGCTGCCCGACCTGCCGGAGCCGCCGTGGCAGTACCGCATGTCCCTCACGGGCCGCGACGGCGACGTCGCGACCTCGCAGGCCGCCGGGCTGGAGCCGCGGGTCGACTCCAAGGGCGTCATCCGCTGGGAGGCCTTCCGGGGCTCCCTCGACCTGTCGCACCTGCGCAGCGGCCACCTGCACCTCGTCGTGGAGGTCGTCACCGACATCCAGGCGCTGCGCGGTCGCCGCAACCTCCAGCCCCGGCGCGGGGCGCTCATCAGCGCGCGCACGGTGACGATGGAGCTGCCGGGTGGCCCGGCGGGGCGGGGCGGCAGGACGCTGCGCTACCTGCTCCACACGACCCGGCGCGGTCGGCAGTCGTTCATGACCGTGCAGGTCGGCTCGGGGCGGTTGGCCGCCGCCACCTGGCACGCGACCCTGCTGAAGAAGGACGCCAGCTTCATCCTGCGAGGCCGGGGCAACCGGCGGGCGCGCCTGCTGCGGGCGGTGCGCCTGGTGACCCTGCCGTTCTTCGCCCGCCAGGAGATCTGGATCCTCGGCGAGCGCACCGACACCGCGCAGGACAACGGCTTCCACCTCTTCCGTCACCTGCGCACCCAGCACCCGGACCGGAAGGTCTACTACGTCATCGAGGAGTCCAGCCCGCAGTTCGACCGGGTCAAGGACCTCGGCAACGTCGTGCGGCACTCCTCGGTGCGGCACCAGCTGCTCATGCTCCACGCCTCGGTGCTCGCCAACGCCTACTCGGTGCGGTACCTCATCCCCGCGCACTGGGCGGTCGCCACGTACACCCGGCACCTCGTGTGGCGGGTGGGTGCCCTGCGTGTGTACCTCAAGCACGGGGTGCACCTCAGCCCCACCGCCGTCAAGCGGGGCACCACCGGCTACGACGTCTGCCTCACGGTGACACCGGGGGAGACGGCGGCGCTCAAGGCGTCGTCCGGCTATGACGAGCAGCTCATCGAGGTCGGGATGCCGCGCTACGACGCGCTGGTTCCGACCCCGCCCAGCCGCACCGTGCTGTTCATGCCGACGTGGCGCAAGTACCTCGTCTCGAAGGTGCTCGACGGTGCGGTCGAGGGGGAGCGGCCGTTCGTCGGGTCGACCTACCAGCGGTTCATGTCCGGCTTCCTCGAGAGCCCGCGCCTGCAGGAGGTGCTGGGGCGGTACGACTACCGCCTCACCTTCCTGCCGCACTACAACATGGCCGCGCGCTTCGAGGGGGCGGCCGTGGCGGGCGACCGCATCGAGGTGGCCGACGCCGACTCGGTCTCCATCCAGGACCAGATCCGCCGGTGCGACGCGCTCGTCACCGACTACTCCTCGGTTCACTTCGACGTCGCCTACATGGGCACACCCGTGGTCTACGTCCGCTTCGACGAGGAGGAGTACGACACCCTCCACGCCTCGCCGTCGTGGTTCGACCACCGCACCGAGGGCTTCGGCCCGGTCGTCGAGGGCCTGGACGCCTCGCTCGACGCGCTCGAGGAGCTGCTGGCGCGTGACTGCGCGCCCGACCCGGTGTACACGAAGCGGGTCGAGGAGGCCTTCCCCTACCGCGACCAGCAGAACTGCGCCCGCACGGTGGCGGTCATCGAGGAGCACCTCCGGCAGATCCGCTGACCGGAGGCGGCCGGCTACGCCCCGCTGCCCGCCGGGGCTTGCGACCCCTCGCCGAGGTCGACGTGGAGCGCGCCCTCGGCAGCGACGTCGCGCAGCAGCCGGGCGTATGCGGCCTCGTACGCCTCTCCGAGCCGGCGGTCCCACTCGGGAACCAGGGCCGGGGGGCGTCCGGGGTTCTTGGTGAACTCCCCGAACACGATGCCGTGGTCGGTCTCGTAGAAGTCGAGGCGGATCATCGGCCACCGCACGGCTCCCGACAGACGCGCCGCGGCGGCCACCACCCCAGGGATGTCGGAGGGGGTCGCGATGTCACGGCCGCCGGCGTGCATGAGGGCGCGCGCGTCGGGCAGCTCGGTGCCGTCGGCGGTGAAGGCGCGGACCTGCTGCTGGACGTTGGCCGCCCGGGACTGGTCGCCGCGGCGAACCTCGAGGTACACCGGCTCGCCGTAGAAGCAGAAGACCTTGATGTCGTCGGGCACGGTGCCCGGCTCACCGGTGCGCCCGACGAGGAACTCCTCGGCGAAGTACCGCGACCCCTCGTGGTGGCGCGCGCGGAGCCGCTCGAGGACGGTGTCCAGGGTGGTGGGCTCGTCGGTGAGCATGTCGGTGTACTCCCCGGTGGCGGGGTCGCGGACGAGCGGGAACACGTTGACCCCCCCGGCCCCCACCGTGCTCTTGAGGACGAAGCGGTCGGGGAGCGCGTCGAAGTCGACCGCGTCGGGGGAGGGCCACCGGCCGAGCACCCGGGGGACGGCGATGCCGTGCTGCTCCGCCCACCGGAGCGCCGGCAGCTTCGAGTTCAGCCGGTGCGCGGGCTCGTACAGACCCTCACCCTGGCTGAGGCCGGTCGCCGTGAGGCGGCGGTGGGTCCGCGCCTCCAGCGCGTAGGACGGGACGCCGGTCGCCAGCTCGGGGTCGGGGGCGTCGCCGTAGGTGCGCTCGGCCGGTGTGCGGGCCTCCTCGGTGAGGATCCTCACCTGCGCCTCCAGCCGCTGGACCTCGCGGCTGCGACGGCGCACCTGCCCGCGCAGCCGCGCCAACCGGGGGCGCAGGGCGTCGGCGGTGGCCGCCTGTCCCTCGTCGCGCACCTGTGTCCCCTCTGCTCGACGCACCGTTCCGGGCACACGCTACGGACCGGCGGCGGCCGCCGCCAGCGAGGGTCAGGGCGGGGCGCTGGGGCCGAAGTCGACGTGCAGGGCACCCTCGGCCGCCAGGTCGCGCAGCAGCCGGGCGTAGGCGGCCTCGTAGGACGTGCCGAGCCGGTGGTCCCACTCCGGCAGCAGGGCCGGGACGTGGCCGGGGTTCTGCGTCACCTCTCCGAAGACGACACCGCGGCCGTCCTCGAAGAAGTCCAGGCGCTCGAGGGGGCGGCGGATGGCGGCCGACAGGCGGGCTCCGGCCCCGACCAGGCCCTCGAGGTCGGCCGGCCGCTGCACGTCGTCGTCGCCGGGGTCGACGAGGGGTCGGACGTTGGTGAGCTCGGTGCCGTCGGCGGCGAAGGACCGGCACCGCGAGGTCACCTGCGCGGCGCGAGACTGGTCGCCCCGGCGGGCCTCGAGGTAGAGCGCCTCGCCGTAGAAGCAGAACACCTTGACGTCGTCCGGCACCCGGTCGGGGTCGCCGGTGCGGCTGAGGAGGAACTCCTCCGCGAAGTACAGCGAGCGCTCCGAGTGGCGCCCGCGCAGGGAGTCGGTGACGGCCACCCGGGTGGTCGGCTCCTCGGTGAGCAGGTCGGTGTACTCGCCGGTGAGGGGGTCGCGGGCGAGCGGGAAGACGTTGATGGCGCCGCCCCCGACGTCGCTCTTGAGGACGAACCGGTCGGGTAGGGCGTCCCAGGTGACGGCGTCGGGGTGCGGCCAGCGGCCCAGCACGTCCGGCACCCGCACGCCGTGCGCGGCCGCGAACCGCCGGCCGGACAGCTTGCGGTAGAGGTCGAGGATGGGCTCGCGGATCCCCGCCTCCGCGTACACCCCGGCGGTGTGCGCGCGCCGGTGCAGCCGGGCTGCCAGCGAGTACGAGGGGACGCCCGCGGCGAGCTCCGGCTCAGGCGCGTCGGCGATGGTGCGGTCGAGTGGCGACCGCACCTCCTCGGTCAGGACCTCGAGCTGCGCGGTGACCCTCGCGACCTGCTCCCGGCGGCGCCGGCCGGCGCGTTCGAGCCGCCGCAGCCGCTTCCGCAGCTGGTCGGCGGCGGGGCGGCCGTCGTCGTCGCTCACGAGATGCACGGGCTCCCGGCGGCGTCAGGCGCGCTCGCCCGCGGAGCCGGTGGGCTCGCCGACGGACGCGGAGCCGGAGTCGACGTGCAGGGCGCCCTCGGCCGCGAGGTCGCGCAGGAGCCGGGCGTAGGCGGCCTCGTACGCCTCGCCGAGCCGGCGGTCCCACTCGGGCACCAGGGCGGGCGGGCGGCCGGGGTTCTGGGTGACCTCGCCGAAGACCAGGCCGTCATCGGTCTCGAAGAAGTCCAGACGCTCGAGTGGGCGGCGGATGGCGCCCGAGAGCCGAGAGCTCGCCTCGGCGATCGCGGTGAAGTCGTTCGGGGCCTCGATGTCGGAGTCACCGGGGTCCATCAGGGCCCGGGCGTAGGGGAGCTCGGTGCCGTCGATGGCGAAGGCCCGCACCTTCTGGGTGATGTGGGACGCCCGCGACTGGTCGCCGCGGCGCACCTCGAGGTACATCGGCTCGCCGTAGAAGCAGAACACCTTGATGTCGTCCGGGAGCGTCCCCGGCCGGCCGTCACGGCCGACGAGGAACTCCTCGGCGAAGTACTTCGACCGCTTCTCGTGCTTGGCCCAGAGCCGCTCGGTGACCTCGGCGCGGGTCGTGGGCTGGTCGGCGAGGACGTCGCGGAGGCCACTGGTGCGGGCGTCACGCACCAGCGGGTAGACGTTCATCCCGCCGCCGCCCACGTCGCTCTTGAGGACGAACCGGTCGGGGAGGGCGTCCCAGTCGATGGCATCGGGGTCGGACCAGCGGCCGAGGATGCGAGGGACGCGGACCCCGTTCTCGGCCGCGAAGCGCTGCGCCGGCAGCTTGGCGTACAGCTGGAGGATGGGCTCGCGGACCTTCTCGCGGCTGTAGACCTTCGTCGTGTTGGAGCGGCGGTGAAGGCGGGCCGCGAGCGTGTAGGACGGGACGCCGAGGGTCAGCTCGGGGTCGGGGACGTCACCGTGGGTGCGCTCGGCAGGGGTGCGGGCCTCCTCGGCGAGGATCTCGATCTGGGCTGCGAGCCGGGCCACCTGGTCGCGGCGGCGCACCAGCAGGCGCTGCACGCGACGCAGGCGCGCGCGCGCCCGGCCGGGTCCGGACGCGTCGTCGTCGCCGCGGGTCACGCGGTGTCCTCGGCGTCGGACGGCTCGGCGGGGTCGAAGGTGCCGCCCGGGACGCGGTTGTCGAGGGCGCCGGCGAGGTAGGGCTGCTTGAGCATCCGGGCGTGGCCGCCGTCGAAGAGGTACCCGAGCCGCACGTCCTCCTCCTCGACGAGCACGGGAACGCGCTCGGGGTCGACGTCGAGAGCCGCGAGGGCGAGGCGGTCGCCGTCCTGCCGCCACACGACCTGGACGTACGGCCGCGACACGTGGTCGGAGAGCGTGGCCGACGACGCCGTGACCGAGCGCAGCGACAGCGGCGGCTCGATGGTGTCGTCGTGGGGGATGGCCGCCCGGATGTCGCCGAGGGCGCCGCCATCGCCGTCGACGTGGCGCACCCGGCCCCCCGTGCGCACCTCGACGAGCCCGACGACACCGTGGAAGGCGTGGGCGATGACGACGCGGTCCTCGGGGCCCGGATCGGGCTCGGTGGCGAGCGGCACGCCGTGGGACCGGGCGAACTCCTCGGTGCGCTCCCGGCTGGCGAACACCGCCCCCGCACCGTCGTGGCCGGCCGCCGGGTCGTCCGCGAGGCGGTGGATGCGCTGCATCATCCGGACCCCTGCGAGGAAGCTCGGGGTGCCGTTGGTCTTCTCGACCCGGCTCAGCGGCTGGGTCTTGCGCCCGACGCGCTCCCCGAGGACACGCTGGAGCTCGCGCCGCTGCTCGAGCAGGCGCGCCTTCTCGGCGTCGAGGCCGTCGAGCTCGGTCTGGGCCACGAGGATCTTCTCCTCGAGCTCCTTCGCTGCGGGGTCACGGGTCGTGGCGGCGCGCTGCCGCTGCACCACGCGCCCGACGGACCTCCGGACCCCACGGATCCGCTCCAGCACTTCGACACCTCACGCGACGGGGACATCGGGTTCGCCGCCATCGGCCGCGACGACGGGGTCAGGCTACTGCACGCTCCGAAGCGCGCAGGGAGGCCCGGCGGCGTCGGGCGGCGGCGTGGTCACGGGCCGGTGGCGGCCTCCACCTCGGGCACGAGCGCATCTTCCAGGACGCCGGTCAGGGACACGGCGTAGGTGTTCGTCACGTGCGACGTCTGCCGGTACACGAAGACGTTGCCGATGACCGGCACACACGACTCGGTCGGGCAGATCGAGTCGCGGATGTCGACGACGCGGACCCCGGGCACCTGCCTCGCGGCCGGCAGCTGGGCGGCGGCTCCGCTGCGCTTCTCGCCGGCCTTCCGGTCGAACGTGCAGGCCGACAGGTCGCCGTCGTGGTCGGCGACGCACTCGTAGACCGGCGAGACGTCACCGGGTGTGGGGTTGTCGGCGATGACGACGATGGGGATGCCGGCCTCCGTGACCTCGGTCCAGGCGCGGACCATCCCGTCGACCATGGCCGGCACCGTTCGGCTGTCGGCGTCGGCGGGGTCGGCGAGCGCGTCGTTGACCCGCTCGGAGGTGATGACGACGTCGGGCTTCATCGCGATGAGGCGCGCACGGACGGCGTCGTTCCACTCGGCGCAGGACGTGTACGGCTCGCCCTTGTTCGCCTGCATGGCGTCGTGGAAGCCGCAGGCGGACTTCGTCATGGACACGATCTTCCACCCCTGGCGGCGGGCGATGTCGTCGAGCGGGGAGTAGTACTGCATCGCCTTGGAGTCGCCGACGACGGCGACCGTGGTCGAGCCCTCCGGGTCGCCCCACGTGCACTCCACGGGGTCCGGCGACTCCTGGTCCACCTGGCACTCGCGGGGGTACGGCGGGACGTCGGCCTCGGCGTCCACGTAGGACGGCTGGTACCACTGGATGTCGCTGAGGGAGTCGACGGTGCCGGCGGTGGGGTCGGTGGCCAGGGCCCTGGCGCCCAGCGCGGTGGCCGTGCTGCCGCCGGTGGCGGCGCTGCCGGCGGTGGGGACGAGGAGGACCAGGACGAAGCCGGCGACCACGCCCAGGGCGGTGAAGTTGCCACCGACGGAGAGGGCGAGCCGGTTGGAGCGGGCCATCGAGGGCGCGAACCGGATGGGGTTCTCGACCAGCCGCAGCGAGAGCCACGCCGGGATCACCGCGAAGGCCATGACGAGCAGGCCCTTCTTCGCGCCCAGGTCGCCCCACTCGGCGGTTGCGGCGGTGATCAGCGGCCAGTGCCACAGGTACAGCGAGTACGACAGGCCACCGACCCACACCGCCGGCTTCCAGGCCAGAATCCCGGCGACCCCGGCCCGTCCGGAGGTGTACCCGGCCACGATCATCGCGGCCGTGCCCAGGGTCGGGACGAGGGCGGCGAACCCGGGCCAGGGCACGTCGGTGGTCAGCGCGAACCCGCTCCCCACGACCGCGAGCAGCCCGGCCCAGCCCAGCAGCACGGCGGCCGGTCTCGGTACCCGCGCCCACGCCGTGGCCCCGATGGCCACGAACGCCCCGATCCCCAGCTCCCACAACCGGGTGGGCGTGACGAAGAACGCCCGCGCCGGGTCGGTCGCGGTCAGGTACACCGAGTACGCGAACGACGGCACGATCACCGCCGCGATCCCGACCGCCAGAACTCGGCGCGGACGCCGCGCCAGGCGCCGGCTGCGGCGCAGCAGGAACGCCAGCAGCACCAGCAGCAGCGGCCAGACGATGTAGAACTGCTCCTCCACCGCCAGCGACCAGAAGTGCTGCACCGGGGAGGCCCCGACGTCCTCGGCCAGGTAGTCCACCGACCGCGCCGCCAACCGCCAGTTCACGACGTACGTGGCCGCGCTCACCACGTCCAGGCCGAAGTCCCGCCACCGCACCGGCGAGATCGTCAACCAGGTCAGCACCACCGTGGTCACCAGCACCAGACCCGTCGCCGGCAACAACCGCTTGGCCCGCCGCGCGTAGAACCGCACCAACGACACCCGCCCGCTGCCGGTGACCTCCCGCACCAGCAGCCCCGTGATCAGGAACCCCGAGATCACGAAGAACACATCCACCCCGACGAAACCACCGGGCAGCTGCCGCACCCCCGCGTGGTACACCACCACCAGGCCGATCGCGATCGCCCGCATCCCCTCGATGTCCGGACGGAACCGCGGCTCCGACCGGGCGTGCTCCTGCCGGTACCCCACCTCACTGCTCGTCACGCCGGCCCCCGCTCGAGGTCGGGTCCCAGGGGCCGCGCGGTCACCGCGCGGGCCGACGAGGGGCAGGGCACAGTCGTGGGCAACAGGGGGGTCCTCGGGGGGTCTGGGGAGCGACGGCAACAGGGGTGGCGGCTCCGCTTGAGCGGGGCCAGCGTACCCAACGCGACGAGGTACCCTCGCATGGCAATCTGAGAGCGGAGGGCCTGTGGCCACTCGGGTCATCACGTTCGGGACCTTCGACGTCTTCCACGTCGGGCACGTCAACATCCTCACCCGTGCCCACGACCTGGGCGACCACCTGACCGTCGGCATCTCCACCGACGAGCTCAACCACGCCAAGAAGGGTCGGTACCCGGTGTACCGCCAGGAGCACCGCGCCCAGATCGTCGCCAGCCTCGACTGCGTCGACGAGGTGTTCTACGAGCACTCGCTCGACCTCAAGCGCCAGTACCTGCTCGAGCACCGGGCCGACATCCTCGTCATGGGGAACGACTGGCAGGGCCGGTTCGACGAGTTCTCCGACATCGTCGAGGTGCGCTACCTGCCGCGAACGGCCGACATCTCGACGACCGACATCATCCACGAGATCAAGAACCGCATCCTCGACTGAGCCACGGCGGACTGGGCCCGCCCCCGGGGCGCCGAGGGAGCCGTCGTGCTGGGATAGACTCCGCAAGGCCCTGGACGGGCCGACACCCCACCCCTGAAGGAGTCGCAGATGTCCGTGGACGTCACCGTGATCGGTCTCGGTTACGTCGGGCTACCCCTGGTCCAGGAGGCCACCCGCGCCGGTCTGACGGTGCGTGGGTTCGACATCAGCGAGCGCGTCGTGGAGGGCCTGAACGCCGGCCGCTCCCACATCGACGACATCGACGACGGTGAGCTGAAGGAGATCCTCGACGCCGGCTTCCTGGCCTCGACGAGCGAGGACGTCATCCGCGACGCCGACACCGTGGTCATCTGCGTGCCGACGCCGCTCGGTGAGGACGGCGGCCCGGACCTCGGTGCCGTCGAGGGGGCCGTCGAGGCGATCGCCCGCAACCTGACGCCGGGCACGCTCGTCATCCTCGAGTCCACCACGTACCCCGGCACCACCGACGAGGTCGTCCGCCCGATCCTCGAGGCGGGCGGCATGACGGCCGGGGAGGACTTCCACCTCGCCTTCTCGCCCGAGCGCATCGACCCCGGCAACGAGAAGTTCGGCGCCAAGAACACCCCGAAGGTCGTCGGCGGCTACACCCCCGCGTCGGGCGACCGGGCCGCGGAGTTCTACGGCAAGTTCGTCGACACCGTCGTCCGGGCCAAGGGGACCCGCGAGGCCGAGACCGCCAAGCTGCTCGAGAACACCTACCGGCACATCAACATCGCGCTCGTCAACGAGATGGCGCGGTTCTGCCACGACCTGGGCATCGACCTCTGGGACGTCATCCACGCGGCGTCCACCAAGCCGTTCGGCTTCCAGGCGTTCTACCCGGGCCCCGGGGTCGGCGGGCACTGCATCCCCATCGACCCGAACTACCTGAGCTACAACGTCCGAGCCAAGCTCGGCTACCCGTTCCGGTTCGTCGAGCTGGCCCAGGAGATCAACGCGACGATGCCGGCCTACGTCGTCTCGCGCGCGCAGGACATCCTCAACGAGGACGGCAAGGCAATGCGCGGTGCGCGGGTCCTGCTCCTCGGTGTCACCTACAAGCCGAACATCGCCGACCAGCGCGAGTCGCCGTCGGTGCCGGTGGCCCGCCACATGCTCGACAAGGGCGCCGACCTCGTCTTCCACGACCCCCACGTCGAGACCTGGGCGGCCTTCGGTGACCGCGTTCCGCGCGTCGAGGACGTCGAGGCCGCCGTGGCCGACGCCGACCTCGTCGTCCTGCTCCAGAACCACCGGGCCTACGACGTCGAGGACCTCGCCGGGCGCGCCCACCGGTTCTTCGACACCCGGGGCGTCGTCGGTGACGGCGAGGGAGTCCACCGCTTGTGAGCTCGGGCAGGCCGGCGCCGTCGATCGAGGACGCGCGCGCCCTCGCGAAGCGGCACGGGCTGAGCTCGCTGTCGTCCCGTCCGGGGCTCGGTGCCTACCTGGCCCAGCTCTGGGAGCGGCGCCAGTTCATCCTCACGCTGTCCGCCGCGCAGGGAGCGGCGAAGTACCAGCGGAACCGGCTCGGGATGCTGTGGTCGCTGTTCAACCCGGCCCTTCTCATCGTCAGCTACTTCCTCATCTTCGGAGTGCTCCTGCGGACGGACCGGGGCGTCGAGAACTTCATCGCCTTCCTCTCCATCGGCGTGGTCCTCTTCGGTGTCACC
The DNA here is from genome assembly GCA_963726295.1 of uncultured Actinomycetota bacterium. GTDB lineage: Bacteria > Actinomycetota > Actinomycetes > Actinomycetales > Dermatophilaceae > DASSQJ01. The sequence continues at coordinate 281,014 of CAVSBW010000002.1, read as the reverse complement.
GCGTCGGTGATCTCGGGAGGCGCCAAGGCCATCGCGAACAACCTCGGCCTCGTGCGGGCGCTGCGCTTCCCCCGGGCGGCGCTTCCGATCTCCGTGGCGCTGACCGAGCTCTACACGTCGTGGCCGGCCTTCGTCCTGCTCCTCGTTCTCACGCCGCTCACGGGCGAGGCCCTGACGTGGCACTGGCTGCTCTTCCCGGTCGCGGTGCTGCTCCAGATGGTCCAGCTCACGGGAATCGCGCTCATCGCGGCCCGCGTGGTCAACGCCTCGCGCGACCTCGCCAACTTCATCCCGCTGATGGTGCGCCTCATGCGCTACACCTCCGGGGTGTTCTTCAGCATCGCCGTGTTCGCCGCGCAGTTCCCGGCGGTGGTCGGGAAGGTGCTCGCCTACCAGCCGTTCGCCCTCCAGCTCGAGCTCGGGCGGCAGGCCCTCCTCGCCGAGCACCCGATCGTCACCCACATGTGGGTGGTGTCCGGGGCGTGGGCCGTCGTGCTCCTCGTCGCCGGGGTCGTCGTCTTCTGGCGGGGGGAGGGTACCTATGGCCGGGGCTGAGCCGCGACCGTCGGTGATCGTCTCGCACGTCGACATCGTCTACCGCGTCTTCGCCGGTGCCCGTCCCGGTGGCGGGCTGCGTGGTGGGGAGCGGCGGCGGATGCGCAAGATCCACGCCGTCAAGGACATCTCGTTCGTCACCAACCACGGCGAGTCGGTCGGCGTCATCGGCCGCAACGGCTCGGGGAAGTCGACGCTGCTGCGCACCGTGGCAGGTCTCGTGCCGCCGACCAGCGGCGAGGTGTGGGCCGACGGCACGCCCTCGCTGCTCGGGGTCAACGCAGTGCTCGTCAAGCAGCTCTCCGGGGCGCGCAACATCTACATCGGCGCCCAGGCCCTCGGGCTGAGCCGGGCCGAGGTCGACGAGGTGTTCGACGAGATCGTCGAGTTCTCCGGGATCGGTGACGCCATCCACCTGCCGATGTCGACCTACTCCTCCGGGATGGCGGCCCGCCTGCGGTTCGCCATCTCGACCGCCGCCGTGCCCAAGGTGCTCGTCATCGACGAGGCCCTCGCCACCGGCGACGCCGACTTCCGGACGCGCAGCCAGCAGCGGATCGAGAAGCTGCGCGACCAGGCGGGCACGGTGTTCCTCGTCTCGCACTCGGCGGCCACCATCCGCTCGATGTGCGACCGTGCGCTCTGGCTCGAGAAGGGCCGGCTCGTCATGGACGGTCCGGTCGAGGAGGTCGTCGACGCCTATGCGGAGGCGACCCAGAAGTCGCTCGGCAAGGCCAAGCCCATCGAGCCCGACGTGCCCGGGGTCGAGCGCTGGTCCGGCGACACGAGGTACCACACGTCCGCGCGGACAGCCCGGTGGGGAACCCCGGGCCCGCGGGACACCGTCGTGCTCGCCCCCGGTGACAACCTGCCGCTGGCCCTGGCCGCCCTGCCCGCCGCCGCGAAGGTGGGTGCTCCGCTGCTGCTCAGCGTCCCGACCCGCCTCATCCCCGTCACCCGCAAGGAGGTCGAGCGGCTGGAGCCCCAGCGGGCCGTGCTGCTCGGCAGCGACGAGGTGCTGGGGGAGGCGGTCGTCGAGACCCTGGCCCAGGTGGGGGTGCGCGGTGAGCGGCTCGGGGGTGACGACGGGGTGGCGGTGAGCCTGGCCCTGCTCGCCGACGTCGGGGCCGAGGACGGCGTCGACACCGTGTATCTCGTGCCCGTCGACGACTCCGCGGCCGCCCTCGTTGCCGCCCTGCGGGCGTGCGACGACGACGGCCGCGTGCTGCTCGTCGACCCCGTCGACGGCCCCACCCCCGAGCACGTCGAGGTGCTGGAGCGGGTCCGCCCGCGCCGGCTCGTCGTCGTGGCCGATGCCGGTGTGCTTCCCGACCGCGTCGTCGACGAGCTCGGCGACCTCGCGGCGGAGGGGGCCGAGCGGCTGCTCTCGCCGACGGCCGTGCAGGCGGCGGCCGACGCCGCGGAGTCGTTCAGCCCCGGGCAGGTCGGCGTCGTCTACGTCGCCTCGTACGCCGCGCCCGCCGACGCGGTCTGCGCGGCCGCGGTGGCGACCCTGTCCGACGCCCCCCTGCTCCTCGTCGAGCGCGACGAGGTGCCCCCGGCCACCCACACCCAGCTGGAGCGGCTGGCGCCGAGCCACGTCGTGGTGGTCGGCGGCCAGATGGCGGTGTCGGCCGGGGTGCGCCAGATGCTGGCCGGCTACCTCAGCGGCGAGGAGCGGCTCGACGACTCCGAGGTCGACTTCTAGGGTCCGGGCCCCCGGTTTCGGCGGGTCGCCCGTGAAACGGGAGAACTCCTGGGGCATCTGTGTAACGCTGGCGGCGTCCCGACCCGCCTCCTCCGGACGACTCCCATGATCTCCAGAACCCTGCGCATGCTGTCCGCCGTCACCCTGTCCCTCGGGCTCGCCGTGGCCGTCCCCGTGGTCCTCGTCGGCCCCATCCACGCGGCACCACGGCCCCACCCGGTGGCGACCTCGATGGAGTCGCGACCCCTCGCCCACACCTCGAGGGCCAGGGCCACCGCACTGGGCGGCCGGTCCGCCGCCGAGTCCGAGGCCGTGTCGCTCGACGGTCAGGTGCACGTGGTCGGGGTCACGTGGACCGGTCGGGGACCCGTCGACGGCGAGGTCGAGATCAGGGAGAGGCGCGACGGCCGCTGGGGCTCCTGGACGACGATGCACGTGGACCCGGGGCACGGGCCCGACCCCGGTGACGGCGACGCCGCGACCGGGCGCGAGGGGACCGACCCGTGGGTGAGCACCGCCGACGCCGTGCAGACCAGGGTGGTCACCCGGACCCGGGCGCTCACCGTCACCCCCCGCCTGGACGTCGTCGACCCTGGTCGGTCGGAGGCGGACGCGCCCGCGCCGGTCGTCGCCGGCGCGGCGGGCGCGCGCGCCTCGCGTCCGACGATCTACACCCGGCGGCAGTGGGGCGCGGACGAGAGGATCCGCAGCCACACCAACACCTTCGGGGTGGTCAAGGCGGCGGTCGTGCACCACACGGCGGGCTCGAACGACTACACCGCGAGCGAGGTGCCCGCCATCATCCGGGGGATCTACCGCTTCCACGCGGTGGACCGCGGGTGGGGCGACATCGGCTACAACTTCGTCATCGACCGTTTCGGCCGCACCTGGGAGGGCCGCTACGGCGGCACCGACGAGCCGGTCGTCGGTGCGCACGCCCTCGGGGTGAACAGCCAGACGTACGGCGCCGCCATCCTCGGCGACTACACGAGCACCGCCCCCTCCACCGCGGCGCTCACCGCGGAGGCGAAGCTGGCGGCCTGGAAGCTGGGGCTGTCGTACGTCGACCCGACCGCCAGCACCGTGCTCGACGGCTACGGCACCTTCCGCACGGTGAACGGCCACCGGGACAGCTACGCGACGAGCTGTCCGGGGCAGCGGGTGTACGACAAGCTCGGCTGGATCCGCACCCGGGCCAAGGCCTACCAGGGGACGATGTTCTACCAGCCGTCCCTCAGCCGGACCCGGGTCGCGTACGGCGGGGGAGGGGCGAGCGCCAAGGCCAGGGCCGGCGCGTCCCTCTCGTGGCGGCTGACGGTCACGAGCCCGTGCCGCAGCGAGGCCATCGCCGTGGTGCGCGGCAAGGCCTCGGCGGGCCAGGCGTTCACGGCGAGCTGGAACGGGCTCCTGGCGGACGGCTCAGCGGCGCCCCCCGGTGACTACCGGTTGCGGCTCAGCGCGAGCAGCGGGAGCGGCACGCGGGCGGCCGCGCGGCCGATCACGCTGACGATGACGGTGGCGAACGCCACCGGCGCCCCTCCCGGCTTCTGCCCGCCACGCCTGATGGCCCCCGACCGGTACTCCTTCAACATCGCCGCCGCGCGACGGGTGAGCGCGACGACGAGGATCGTCCTCGTCAACGGGACGACCAACGGCATGCCGCTCGCCTTCGTCGCCGGGCCGCTGGCCCGGGCCGACGGCGCCGTCCTGCTCCAGACGCACTCCGACTACCTGCCCAGCCAGACGCGGGCCGAGATCGTCCGCCGCGGCGTCACCGACGTCACGGTCGTCGGCGGCCCGGCGTGGGTCTCCGACAAGGTGCTCGACGAGATCGGGTCCCTCGGGGTGGCACCCGACCACATCACCCGGATCACCGGCAACAGCCGGTACGAGGTCGCGGCCAACGTGGCCCGGACGATCGCCGGTGACGCCCCGGCGCCCGACGTCATCCTCGCGAGCGGGCCGGAGTCGTCCATCTCGTGGCTCGCCATCGCCGGACCGGCCTCGGCGCTGCGCCGGCCGATCCTGCTCACCCGCAGGGACGCGCTGCCGGGCGCCACCGCGACGGCCCTCGACGACCTCGGGGTACAGCACGTCGTCGTGGCCGGCGGTCCGCGCACGGTGTCGGATGCCGTCACCGCCGCCGTCCCCGACCCGCGCCGCCTCAGCGCGTCGAACCGCTATGCCTTGAGCGTCGTGGTGGCGGACTGGGCCCGAGGGGAGGGCGTGGACGTGTCCCGTGTCTTCGTGGGCTCCGGCTCCGAGCAGGCGTGGCCCAACACCGTCTCGGCCGCCCAGAAGGGCTGGCCCGAGCTGTACGTCTCCAGGACTTCGGTCCCCCCGGTCGTGGCCGCCTGGCTCAAGGGCAACGCGGACCTCACGCGCCTCGACATCCTCGGCGGCACCGGCGGCGTGTCGATGCGCACCGGCGGGGAGGCCCAGCGGGCCCTCCTCGACTGACCGCGCGCCGCGGGGTCGGGCCGGGGCATCAGGCCAGGTCGGTGGTGAACGCGGCGCCGGTGGCCTCGCGCACCTGCTCCTCGGTGACGCCCTCGGCGAGCTCGCGCAGGACGAGCCCGTCGTGGGTGACATCGAGGACGGCGAGGTCGGTGATGATGCGCTGGACGACGCCCTTGCCGGTGAGGGGCAGGGTGCACTCCTGGAGGATCTTGTGCGAGCCGTCCTTGGCGACGTGCTCCATGAGGACCACGACCTTCTTGGCCCCGTGGACCAGGTCCATCGCCCCACCCATCCCCTTGACCATCTTGCCGGGGATCATCCAGTTGGCGATGTCGCCGGTGGCCGAGACCTGCATGGCACCGAGGATGGCGGCGTCGACCTTGCCCCCGCGGATCATCCCGAAGCTGGTGGCGGAGTCGAAGTAGGAGGCGCCACGCCGCACGGTGACGGTCTCCTTGCCGGCGTTGATGAGGTCGGGGTCGACGTGGTCCTCCGTGGGGTAGGCGCCGACGCCGAGGATGCCGTTCTCGGACTGCAGGACGATCTCGACGTCGTCGGGCACGTAGTTCGGCACGAGCGTGGGCAGCCCGATGCCGAGGTTGACGTAGGCGCCGTCCTCGAGCTCGGCGGCGGCCCGGGCGGCCATCTGCTGGCGGGTGAGCGGCATCTCAGGCCTCCTCGGTGACGGTGCGCTTCTCGATGCGCTTCTCGGCGGCCTGCTCAGCGGTGAGCGGCAGCACCCGCTGGACGTAGATGCCGGGCAGGTGCACCTCGTCGGGGTCGAGCTCGCCGGGCTCGACGAGCTCCTCCACCTCGGCGACGGTGACCCGCCCGGACATCGCGCACAGCGGGTTGAAGTTGCGGGAGGACTTGTTGAAGACGAGGTTGCCGTGCCGGTCGGCCCGCCAGGCCCGGACGAGGCCGAAGTCGGCGACGATGGCGTGCTCCAGGACGTACTCGCGCTGCTCGCCCTCGCGCTCGAACACGCGGACCTCCTTCGCGGGGGATGCCTTCTCGACCCCGCCGGACCCGTCGTACTTCCACGGCAGGCCGCCGTCGGCGACCTGGGAGCCGACGCCGGTCGGGGTGTAGAACGCCGGGATGCCCGCGCCGCCGGCCCGCAGCCGCTCGGCCAGGGTGCCCTGCGGGGTCAGCTCCACCTCGAGCTCGCCCTCGAGGTACTGGCGGGCGAACTCCCTGTTCTCCCCGACGTAGCTGGAGACCATCCGCCGGATCTGCTTCGCGCCGAGCAGGATGCCCAGCCCCCAGTCGTCGACCCCGCAGTTGTTCGAGACCACCTCGAGGTCGCTCACCCCCCGCGCGTGCAGCTCGGCGATGAGGACCGACGGGATGCCGCACAGCCCGAACCCACCGACCGCGAGGGTTGCCCCGTCGGTGATCCCGGCCACGGCCTCGGCAGGAGTGGCGACGACTTTGTCCATGCCGGGCACACTAGCGCGGGCCCCGGTCGGCCTCGGCACCGTGCCCCGGGCGCCGCCACGGGCTCCTCGCCGGTGGCGCGGCCACACCGATGGCGCGGGTGGTCGATGCGCGGATGCTGAGACCCCTCGCTGTGAATTCTGTGACCCGCGGGACTGGTGGGACAACGTGTGGCACCCTGACTCCGTCCAACCCCCCGCTCCCAGTGGACCTGCCATGAGCTCACCTGTCCTGCGGCGCGCCGTGTCCGCGGTCGCCGCCGTCGCCGTAGCCGTCGTCGTCCCGGCCGTCACGACCGGGCCCGGCGCCACCGCCGCGGCGAACCCCCGGCCGGTGACCACGGCGGTGCGCTCGCACGGGCTGCACGCCCCGTCGGCGGGCCCCGCGACCGCGGGGAAGGCAGCGGGGAAGACCGTGGAGCCGGAGGCCGTCTCGGACGAGGTCGACCTCGAGGGCGGACCCCGCGTCATCGGGGTGTCCTGGCCGCACGGCGACCTGTCGAGCACCGCGGCGGTCGAGGTGCGCGAGCGACGGGGGAGTGCCTGGGGGGACTGGGAGAGGCTGGACGTCGACCCGACCGAGGGGCCCGACCCCGGCTCGGAGGCCGACCTCGCCTCCCGCGGGGGGACCGCCCCCTACATCACGACGGCCGACGCGGTGCAGGTGCGGGTCGTGGGCGGTTCCGCCGCCCGTGCCCGCGCGGCGCGACTCGACGTCGTCGACGCCACCGTCACCCCCGCCGACGAGCAGGTGGCGGCCACGCCGGCCGGCTCCGCGTCGGCCACGGCCACCAAGCCGACGATCTACACCCGTGCGGACTGGGGCGCCGACGAGAGCATCCGCAGGGCGATCGTGGCCGAGGGGAGGATCCGGTCGGCGGTCATCCACCACACGGCGGGGTCCAACTCCTACACCGCTGCCGACGTGCCGAGCATCATCCGCGGCATCTACATCTTCCACACGCTCAGCCGTGGGTGGGGCGACATCGGGTACAACTTCCTGCTCGACCGCTACGGCCGCACCTGGGAGGGGCGCTGGGGCGGCGTGGCCAAGCCGATGGTGGGCGCCCAGGCCGGCGGCTACAACAGCCAGACGTTCGGGGCCTCGGTGCTCGGCGACTTCACGACGGCCGCGGTGCCCTCGGCGGTGACGACGTCGCTCGCCAAGCTCATCGCGTGGAAGCTCGGCCTCACCGGCATCGACCCGGCCGGCACCACCGTGATCGACGGCAAGGGGACGATGAAGACGGTCATCGGCCACCGCGACCTCAACTCGACGTCGTGCCCCGGTGACCAGATGTACGCGCAGCTCCCGACCATCCGGGTACGCGCCCGGCAGTACCAGGGCGCCACGACGGCGGCCGCGGCCCCGCCCTCCTCCACCTGGACGCTCTCCGGTGCCGGCTTCGGGCACGGCGTGGGCATGAGCCAGTACGGCGCACTCGAGATGGCCAGGAGCGGCCGCAGCGCCGCCGACATCCTCGGCTACTACTACCGGGGCACCGACTACACGGCCGTGGACGACCGGCAGGTCCTCAACGTCAACCTCCTCCACGGTGCGGGGTCGGTCACGGTCAAGGTCACCGCACTGGCGGCCGGGAGCCGGGGCATGCGGGTCACGGCGGGCGGCTCCGCGATGACCGCGGCCCCGGGAGCCACGGCGAAGGTCACCCGGTCCGGCACCGGCGTCACCGTCACCTGTGCCGCCTGCTCGCCGACGACGACCCTCACCGGTCGCACCGCCTCCGTGACGTGGGACGACGACAAGACCCTGCTCGACGTGGGGGGCACGTCCTACCGCGACGGCTACCTCCGACTCATCCCGACCGCGGGTGCCTCCACCCTCGAGGCCGTGGCCCGGGTGCGCATCCACGACCAGTACCTCGACTACGTGCGCGAGGTGCCGTGGTCCTGGCCGGCCGCGTCCCTCCAGGCCCAGGCGGCCGCGGCGCGGGGCTTCGCCGTCTCCGCCTACGAGGCCGGCCTGAAGTCGGGCTGCGCGTGCCACGTCTACGACACGACCCAGAGCCAGGTGTTCGGGGGGTACCCCACCGGCGCCGAACAGACCCAGTGGGCGGCCTGGCGGTCCGCGGTCCGGGCGACCGGCTCGAGCACGACCGGCTACGTGGTGACGTACGCCGGGTCGATCATCTCGTCGGTGTACTCGTCGTCGAGCGGGGGGCGGACCCAGAACAGCGAGGACGTCTGGTCCTCGGCCCTGCCGTACCTGCGCAGCGTCGACGACCCGTGGAGCCTGAAGTCGAGCAACCCCAACCGCCGGTGGCTGACCCGGCCGGCCACGAGCGCGCTCGCGGGCGCCTTCGGTCTCCCGGACGTCGCGCGGCTCGACCTCTCGGCGCGCTACCGGTCCGGCGCGGTGGCGACGGCCACCGCGACGTCCGCGGACGGCACGACCGCGAGCATCTCCGGCGCCACCTTCGCCTCGCGCCTCGGCCTGAAGTCCTCGTACGTGCGGCGGCCCGTGACGCGGTACAGCGGGAGCACGCCCTACGCGGTCGCCGCCGCCGTCGCCCGCATCAACCGGACCTCGGCGACGACCGTCGTCATCGCCAGCGGCGAGGACCGGGCCCGCTCGGCGGCCGCGGTGACCGGTCCGCTGGCCCAGGCGCTCAAGGCACCGCTGCTCCTCACCAAGGCCTCGGGCCTGCCGAGCTCGACGCGGACCGAGCTGTCGCGTCGCTCCGGCACCCTCAGGTCGGCCGTCGTCGTCGGCGGACCCGCGCTCGTCTCCTCGACCGTCGTGGACCAGCTGCGGGCCAGGGGGCTGTCGGTGACGCGGGTGACCGGAGCCGACCGCTACGCCCTGTCGGCGGCCGTCGCCCGTCGGATCGCGAAGGTGCACCCCGTGTCCGCCGCGGTCGTCGCCTCGGGGTCCACCCTGGCCGACGCCATCGGCGCCGGTGGCCCGTCCGGACGGCTCGGCGAGCCGGTGCTCCTCACCAAGTCCGGCGCGGTGCCCTCGTCGGTGTCCAGCGCTCTCGGTGCGCTCGGGGTCGGAGCCGTGCGGGTCGTCGGCAACACCACCTCGGTGTCGACCGGTGTGGAGGACGCGCTGCGGGCACAGGTCGGTGCCGTCGACCGCATCGACGGGTCGAGCCGGTACTCCGTGGCCGCCAACGTGGCCACGTTCTACCGTCCGATGCTGCCCAGCGCGACGCGGGCCACGCTGGTCGGGGGTGACGACGCCGTGCTCTCCAGCGCCCTCGCGGCGGCCAGCCTCGGGCACATGACGCTGTACGTCACACCGAGCGCGCTGCCCGCGCAGACCCGCTACGTGCTGCAGCACTCCAGCGACATCGGCCGCGTGCTCGTCGTCGGCAGCACGTCGACCGTGCGGGTGTCCGTCGCGGTCCTGGCGATGCGGTCCTGACGGCGGCCGACTGCTCCCCGCAGCCGGTCTCGCGACCCCGGTGACCTGCGGTGTCGTCCGTTCGGCCGGACTGCGCTAAGTACACGTCTGTAATTCGGGCGAACGACTTGCGGCACCTCGGTCACCAGTGAGAGAACGGGTGTGCCCGGTGATCCTGCGGTGACGGATGTGACGTCTGTGACGAGGATGCCGAGCGCGTCTGACCCCCTGCCAGGACGCTCGTCGAGGAGCCCACTCGTGTCCCTTCCCCTGCCCCACGCCCCCAACCTCCGGGAGCGCCGGGTCGCCCGCACCGTCGGAGCCATCTCGGCCTCGGTGGTCATGCTGCCGTTCGTCGGTGGCACCGCCGAGGCGGCCGTGTCGTACCCGAAGCCGTCGCAGCCGCTGCCGAACGCCCTCGACGTCCTCACCCCGTACCAGAAGGGCACCCGGTGCCTCACCGAGACCCAGCCCGGGGTGCTCGCGTTCGCCAAGCTCCTCAACGCGACCTACGGGTCGCACACGTACGGGACCCTGCGTACCTGCGCCGCCGAGCACGGCGAGGGCCGCGCGCTGGACTGGATGCTCAACGCCAACGACCCGGCGCAGCGCGCCCTCGGCGACGCGCTGACCCGGTGGCTCTCCGGCAAGGACAGCTCCGGGCGCCCGGGCGCGATGGCGCGCCGCTTCGGCATCAACTACATCATCTGGAACCGGCAGCAGTGGAACGCCTGGGACCCGGGGATGGCGTGGAAGCCCTACTACGGCAGCTCGCCGCACACCGACCACATCCACTTCTCGTTCACCTGGGACGGCGCCTACGCCCGCACCTCGTGGTGGACCGGCCGGGCCCTGACGAGCTACCTGAGCGGCCCCCTGTCCAGCACCCCGGCGGCGCCCTCGGCCACCACCAAGAGCGGCTACCCGTACCTCACCCAGGGCAGCAGCGGCTCCGCGGTCGTCACCCTGCAGAAGGTCATCGGCGCCGAGCCCGACGGCCGGTTCGGCCCGCTCACCGCGGCCGCCCTCGGCACGTGGCAGTCCAAGAACGGCGTCGCGGTGACCAAGGTCGCCGACGACGCGACCTGGGCGAGGATGATCGCCCTCGGCAAGGTGCCGGCGAAGGGCTCCTCGGGCGGCTCGTCGTCGACCTCGGGGTCGTCGTCCGGCTCGACCACCACGTCGTCGAGCAGCAACCCGCTCTCGAAGTACTCCGGGGTCACGCTGCGGCTGTGGTCGCGCGGTGACGCGGTCAGGGCGATGCAGAAGGCGATCGGCGGCCTGACGGTCGACGGCTCGTTCGGGCCGCTCACCCTGGCGCGGGTCAAGGCGTACCAGAAGAGCAAGGGCCTGGCCGTCACCGGTGTCGTGGACTCCCGCACGTGGAAGGCCCTCATGGGTGGCACCACGGCGTCGTCGTCGTCGACGTCGTCGTCGTCGAGCAGCAGCCCGCTCTCGAAGTACTCCGGGGTCACGCTGCGGCTGTGGTCGCGCGGTGACGCGGTCAGGGCGATGCAGAAGGCGATCGGCGGCCTGACGGTCGACGGCTCCTTCGGGCCGCTCACCCTGGCGCGGGTCAAGGCGTACCAGAAGAGCAAGGGCCTGGCCGTCACCGGTGTCGTGGACTCCCGCACGTGGAAGGCCCTCATGGGTGGCACCACCACCTCGACCGGCTCGAGCGGCTCGTCGAGCTCCGGCTCCTCGAGCTCCTCCACGTCGTCCTCCTCGTCGAGCACGACGGGCGAGCTGAGCGCCTACCGCAACACCACGCTGCGTCGAGGCGCGCGCGGCACCGCGGTGCGGGTGCTGCAGAAGGCCCTCGGTGGCCTGGCCGTCGACGGGTCGTACGGCCCGCTCACCGAGGCCCGGGTCAAGACCTTCCAGCGCTCGGCCCGTCTGTCCGTCACCGGGGTCGTCGACCGCGCGACCTGGGACGCGCTGGCGACGTCGTCGAACCCGACCGAGAAGTACTGGGGTGTGGTCCTGCGGCGCGGCTCGAGCGGCGAGGCCGTCAAGGCCCTGCAACGGGCGCTCGGGGGCCTCGTCGTCGACGGCCGGTTCGGTCCGCTCACCGAGGCGCGGGTCAAGGCGTTCCAGAAGTCGGCCAAGCTCACCCAGACCGGTGTCGTCGGCACGGTCACGTGGAAGGCGATCGCCGCCCGCTGACCCGCAGGCCGGGCGTCAGTGCGGGCGTGAGGCCGTGGAGCCTCAGCGCGTTCCAGTGACGCCCTCGCTCGCGAGGCGCCGGTCGAGGGTGTCGGGGTCCGGCGCGCCGCGGGTGAGGACCACCGAGCCGTCGGCCGCCCAGGCCGCGAGCACGGTACGGAGGAACAGGCCCGCGTCCTCGGTGTCGGTGTGCCACCGACCCGGTGCCCCTTCGGGGACGAGGTCGGCGAACGTCGTGGCGCCCTCCGGCTCCAGGACCGCGGGGTCGCCCGGCCCGGGGGAGTCCCACGCTGCGAAGACGTCTCCGTGCGTGGCCAGCTCACGGGCCTCGTCCACGGCGCCGGACGGCACGGGGGAGGGCGCCGACCGGGCCAGGGCGGCCAGGGTCACGACGACCGCGGCCGGCGCCGCGTCGGCGTGGGCGGGGTCATCGGTGACGACCACGTCGCCGTCGGTGTCCGTGCGCAGGTCGACAGTCGCCCCCACCGACCAGGCGGCCAGCGCCCAGTACACCGTGCGCCAGTGCGCCGGGAGGTCGAGGACGACGACCACACCGGGTCCGGCATCGAGGTCGTCCTGGAGGAGGTTGGCCGCCTTGGCGACCCAGTTGGCGACCACCCGGGCGGAGAGCTCGACCCGCTCGCCGTGCGTCGCCCCGCCGGTGTCGTCGTAGACCGTGATGCGCGGCCGCCCCGGGTCGGAGGCCAGCATCGAGGCGAGGAGGGCGGTGACGTCCGCGGGAGGCGTCGACATCCCGCGAACCTACCCGGCGCGGTGGGTGCCGGGCCGCCCCGGGCCGGGCAACTAGGCTCCGCGCATGCGCGCACACCGGGCCCGGGCCGCCGCCGCGGTCCGTGACGCCGAGGTGCGCAGAGCGTGACCGGCTCCGCGACCCCGCCCGCGCGGGCCGGGGGGCTGCTGACCCGGGTGGCCCTCGGTGCCGGGCTCTGGCTGGTGCTCACGACGACGGTGGCCGGGCTGCTCGCGGCCGTGGGGTGGTGGACACCCTGGGTGGGGTGGCCGGTCGCGGTGCTGGCCGCCGCGGTGGCGGCGCTGGGTGTGCGCCACCTGCCCGGTGTCGACCTCGGCCGGGGCGCGGCGGCCGCGATGGCCGGGCTCACGCTGGCCTTCGCCGTCTACGCCGGTGCGACCCACTCCGAGCACGTGCTCGTGCGCCGCGACGCCGCGAGCAACCTCCAGGCGGCGGTGAGCCTCGCGACCGCCCACCAGAGGGTCGTGCCCGTCGACCCGTCCGTCATCGGAGGTCCGGCCTCCCTCGAGCGCGGCGACGTCATCGTGGGCAGCGCCGCCTTCTACCAGGTGGGGAGTCCCCAGGACCCCGCCGTGCAGCCGCAGTTCCTCCTCGCGCCGGCGGTGGTGTACGGCTTCGGTGTCTGGGCCGGCGGACCGGCGGTGGCCCAGCTGCTGCCGGCGGTCGTCATGGCCGTGGCGCTCCTGCTCCTCGGGCTCCTGGCGGCGCGGGTCACGGGGCCGTGGTGGGGGGTGGCGGCCGTCGGCCTGACCGGGGTGCTCTTCCCGGTGGCCAACGTGGCCCGCGGCACCTACTCGGAGCAGCTCGCGCTGGTGACGCTCTTCGGGGGGCTGCTCGCGCTGACCCTCGCGGCCGGCGAGGAGCAGACGGCCCGGGCCCGGCGGGCGGCCCTCGTCGGGGGCCTGCTGGTCGGGGGGACCGGGCTGGCCCGGGTCGACGCCCTGCGCGAGGCCATGCTCCTGCTGCCGGTCCTCGCCGTGGCCGCCGGGCTCGGGCGCACCTGGGTGCGGTCGGCGCTCGTCGGCCTCGGGGCCGGGATCCTCGTGTCGGCCGCCCTCGCCGGGGCGCTGTCCTACCGGTACCTGGGCGACGTCCACGCCAGCCTGCTCCCGCTCATCGCGATGACCGCGGTCGTCGCGGGTGTCTCGTGGGGTGGCCTCGTGCTCTGGCGCCGGGGTCGGCGGCTGCCGGGTGCCGTCGTGGCGCGGTCACCGGACGTCGTCGCCGGGCTCGTCGTCGTCGCCGGGCTGGTGCTGTGGACCCGGCCGTGGTGGATGACCGTCCGTCAGGACCCGAACGACCCCGGCGCCCGCTACGTCGCCGGGATGCAGCAGCGTCAGGGACTGCCCGTCGACGGGGGGCGCACCTACGCCGAGCACACCGTCGACTGGCTGTCGTGGTACGTGGGCTGGGTCGCGCTCGTGGTCGCGCTGGTGGCCCTGGCCCTGGCCGTGCGTCGCCTGCTGCTGAGCCTGGGGGCCGGCCGGCTCGAGGCGTGGGGCGCGGCACTCGTCGTCGCCTCGGGGTCCACGCTCCTCACCCTGTTGCGGCCCGGCATCACGCCCGACCACCCCTGGGCGGACCGCCGCCTGCTCATCGCGCTCCCCTTCGTCGTCGTGCTCACCTGCGTCGCGGCGAGCTGGGCCGCGGGCCGTCTCCGCGGAACCGGCCGTCGCTGGGCTCCGGCCGCCGTCGCCGTCCTGCTCGTCGGGGGTCTCGGGCTCCCGGCCGTCGCGGCCACGTGGCCGTTCCGGGGCGTGGGGGTCGAGCGCGGGTCGCTGGCGGCGGTCGACGACGTGTGCGCGGCGCTCGAGCCCGACGACGTCGTGCTGGGCGTCGACAGCCGGGCGTCCGCCGAGTGGCCGCAGGTGGTCCGCGGGATGTGCGGGGTGCCGTCCTTCGTCGCCACCACCGCGGTGCGCAAGGACCCGGCGCGGCTGCGCGAGGTGGTGGCCGAGGTCGCGGCCGGCGCGGCGTCGAGCGGACACCGGCTCGTGGTGCTCGCCGCCGACGGGCCGGAGGCGATCGAGGGCCTGGGGCTCGACCCGGTGCCGGTCGACGACCTGCGCTTCCCCGAGGAGGAGCACGCCCTCGACCGACCCCCCACCCGCACCGACCTGGGGGGCGTGCGGGTCGCCATCGCTGCCGTGCCGGGGCGATGAGCGAGTCCGGGTGCGCGGCCGTGGTCGCCCTCGCCACACTGGCCCGATGACCGACCGTCATGTCACGGCCGCGCTGACGCGGCTCGGGCCCACGGCCAGGACCTACGTCCTCGCGGCCGTGCTCGGCATCCCGGTCGGGCTGCTGGCGGGGGTCTACCTCTGGCTGGTGCGCCATCTTCGCGCGCTGGTGTGGGAGGGCCACGAGCCCCGGCTGGCGGACTGGCTGCCCTTCGGGGCGGCCCTGCTCGTGACGACCGTGCTCGGTGGCCTCCTCGTGGGGCTGGTCCGCGGGCGTCACGACCGCGACAGCCCCCACGACCTCGACGACGTGCTCGCCGACGTCGACGCCGCCGTCGAGGCGGACCAGGCGGGCGGCACCGGACCCGCAGACGCGGCGCGGGGGGCCACGGCCGAGCCCGGCGACGAGCGGGAGGGCGTGGCCCCCGAGCCGGCCGGGGGCGGTCCGAAGAGCGTGCCGTGGATCCTGCGGGCCACCCTGCTCGGCATCGTCTCGCTCACCGCCGGCGCCTCCCTCGGCCCCGAGGCCCCGCTGCTCGCGCTCGCCATGGGCTTCGGTGGGCGCATCGCCCTGCTGCTGCGGATGTCGTCGAGCGAGGCCGTCGTCATCTCCGGCGTCGGTGCCCTGTCGGGCCTGTTCGGCGGGCCGCTGGGTGCGGCGGTGCTCAGCATCGAGGACCGCGCCGCCACCTCACGGGCACCCCGGCTGCTCGGGCCTGGCCTGGTCGCCGGTGTCACCGGCTTCTACGCGATGCTCCTCGTGCCGGGGGGCGGCGTGCCGCACTACGCGCTGCCCGCGATCACCTCCTCGCCACTGGCGTCGCTGGCCTGGTCGGCGCTGGCCGCGGTGCCCGCCGCACTCGCGGCCGCCCTGCTGCTCGTCTCGGTGCCGCCCAGCCGGGCGCTGGCCGGCCGGATTCACCCGGTCCCGCGGGCCGCGGTCGGCGGACTGGTCCTCGGGCTCGCCGCGCTGGTCCAGCCGCTGGTGCTCTTCTCCGGCGAGCACGAGGCGCAGGAGCTCATCGACGACCTCGGCAGCTGGACCGTCGGTGCCCTCCTCGTCCTCGTGGCCCTCAAGGTCGTCGCGACGGCGGCCTCGATGGCCACCGGCTACTTCGGTGGCCAGATCTTCCCCGGCGCCTTCCTCGGGATGGCGGCTGCGGCGCTCCTCGTGGCGCTGCTCCCGGGCGCCCCGGGCTCGGTCGTGGTCGCGGCCGGCGCGGGGGCCGGCACGACGGTGGTGCTGCGCCGTCCCGTCGCCTCGGCGCTGATCATGCTGTTCTTCTTCCCACTGGACGCCGCGCTGCCGCTGCTCGTGGGGGCGGGCGTGGGGGCAGCCGTGGTGGCACTGCTGCGCGAGCGGCTGCCGGCGCCCACCCCCATCGGGGGCGGGCACTGACCGGGAGGCTCCGGGCGGGTCAGGCCCTCTGGAACGCGGGCTGCGCGCGCCGGCGCACGGCGCTGCACGTGTACGCGTCGACCGAGACGACGAGCCCGGGGCGGCGCGAGCGGGGGCCGTAGGGCGTGCCGTCGAGGTGCGACACCATCCCACCGGCCTCGGTGACGAGCAGCGAGCCGGGCGCGTGGTCCCAGGGGTGGGAGCGCGAGTAGAGGATGTAGTCGGTCTCGCCCTCGATGAGCTTGGGGTAGTCGACACCGCAGCAGACCCACGACAGGCGCATCGGCGGCAGGCCGTCGAGGGCGTGGCCGCGCAGCGACCACATCGAGGTCACGCCCTGGGGGTCGCGGCCCTCCTCGACGGGACGGGTCGTCATCCGCTCTCCGTCGCGCCAGGTGCCCGCGCCCCGCTCGGCGACCCAGGAGACCCCGTGCTCGGGCTGGTGGATCCACGCCCTCGTCGTCTCGCCGTCGACCACCTCGGCGACCATCACGGCGTGGTCGGGCGAGCCGTGGACGAAGTTCTTGGTGCCGTCCAGCGGGTCGACGGTGAACGCGTGGGGGGCGGCGAGGTAGCGGTCCATCAGCGAGGGGTCGGCGGAGTGCGCCTCCTCGCCGAGGACGACGGCGTCGGGGTAGGCGGCCAGCAGCCGCTCGGTGATGATCGCCTCCGCCTCGCGGTCGGCGACCGTGACGAGGTCACCCGGCTTCTTCTCGGAGACCTCCCCCTCGGAGAGCGAGCGGAACCGTGGGGTGATGGCCGCGGTCGCGGCCTCACGGAGGAGGTCGAGGACGGCGTCGTTCGACAAGCCGGACATGGGGGAACGCTTGCACAGTGGGGAGCGATCGACCAAACCGGGGCCGACCCGGCCCTATCGTCTGGCCATGGTGAGGTTGCGGCGGGTCTCCCCGAGATCGGCGGGCTGGACCCGCCGGCGCGTCGGCAGGGGGTTCTCGTACCGCGACGCCGGCGGTGACGCCCTGCCGCGCGAGGAGGTGGCGCGCATCAAGGCCCTGGCCATCCCGCCCGCCTGGGAGGACGTCTGGATCTGCCCCTACCCCAACGGGCACATCCAGGCGGTCGGCACCGACGCGGCCGGCCGCCGCCAGTACCTGTACCACCCGGTGTGGCGGGCCCGGCGCGACGAGCTGAAGTTCGACCGGGTGAAGGCCGCCGGAACGCGCCTCGCCAAGGCCCGGGAGCGGATCATCGACGACCTGGTGGGGGAGGGGATGCCGTTGGCGCGGGCCGCGGCCACCGCGACCCGGCTGCTGGACCTCGGCTACTTCCGCATCGGGTCCGACGCCTACGCAGACGCCAACGGCTCGTTCGGGCTGACCACCCTCGAGCGCCGTCACGTGCGCCGGCAGGGGGAGGACCTCGTGTTCAGCTTCCTCGGCAAGTCCGGCATCGAGCACTCGATCACCATCAGCGACCCGGCCGTCATCGACTCGCTCAACTACATGCGCCGGCGGCGGGGCGGCTCGTCCCGCCTGCTCGCCTACAAGGGCGGGGCCCGGTGGGCCGACCTCCAGGCCGCAGCCGTCAACGAGTACATCTCGACGATGGTCGCCGAGGACCTCACCGCCAAGGACTTCCGCACCTGGCACGCCACCGTGCTCGCGGCCGTCGCGCTCGCGGAGTCCGAGGAACCCGGTGACACCGCGGCCTCGCGCCGGCGCGCCGTCAGGGCCGCGGTCGAGGAGGTGGCGGCCTACCTCGGCAACACCCCGATGATCGCCAGGTCGTCGTACATCGACCCGAGGGTGGTCGAGCAGTACGAGGACGGCGTCACCATCGCGGGCACCCTCGGCCGCCGCTACCGCGACGAGGCGAAGCGGCAGGCGGCCGTCGAGAAGGCGGTGGCCAGGCTCATCGACGGCGCCTGACCGGCCGGGCGACGAGGGTCCGGGGAGTGGCGCGGCCCGGTGGCGCCGGTGGCGCGGGTAGGCTCGCCGCCGATGAACGAGCACGACGCCCCGGCGTCCGCCCCGCCCGGTACCGGCCCCGCCGGCGACCCAGACCACGAGGCCCAGCACGCCGCGCCCACGCAGCAGCTGGCCGTCCCGACCGAGCACATCGACGTGCGGGCCGGCGAGCGAGCGGGCCGCGGCGACGACGTCTCCACGCCCCACCGCGAGGTACCGGCCGAACCGCGTCGGCTGCCCGGCCACGTCATCGAGGACGGACCCGACGGGCCCGGTCCCGCCCCGTACGTCACGGTCGTGCTGCCCTGCTACAACGAGGGCGCCCACGTGGTCCGGGAGATCGAGCGCATCGGAGCCGCCCTCGGGGCCAGTGAGTTCAGCTACGAGCTCCTCTGCATCGACGACGCATCGACCGACGACACCCTCGACGTGCTGCGGCACGCGATGCGGCAGCACCCGCACGTGCGCGTGCTGCCCTTCCGCCGCAACGGCGGCTCGGGCACCGCCCGCCGCATCGGCACCCAGCAGGCACGCGGCGAGGTCGTCGTCTGGACCGACGCCGACATGACGTACGAGAACGAGCGGATCCCCGAGCTCGTGCGCATCCTGCGCGACGACCCCACCTACGACCAGGTCGTGGGCGCCCGAACCACGGAGGAGGGGACCCACAAGTGGGCCCGGGTGCCCGCGAAGTGGTTCATCCGCAAGGTCGCCGAGTGGCTCACCAAGACCCGGATCCCCGACCTCAACTCGGGCCTGCGGGCGTTCCGGCGCGAGGTCTCCCTGCCCTACCTGCGGCTGCTGCCGGCCGGGTTCTCCTGCGTCACCACGATCACCATCGCGTTCCTGTCGAACCAGCACGACATCAAGTACGTCGACACGAGCTACGCCAAGCGCGAGGGCGTCAGCAAGTTCCACTTCGTCCGCGACGCCTACCGCTACATCCTGCAGGTGCTGCGGATGGTCATGTACTTCGACCCGCTCAAGGTGCTGATGCCGCCGGCGCTGTGGCTCATCGGGATCGGGCTGGTCAAGGCCGTGGTCGACATGGTGCGCCACCCGTTCTACTTCCCTGCGAACACCGTGCTCCTCGTGGTCGCGGGCCTGATGATCGCGACGCTCGCCCTGCTCTCCGACCTCGTCGTCCGGTCGCGCGACGGTGCCTGACGCCGCGTCGGAGCCGTCCGCGCGGATGCCGTCCACCGGCGCCGACGCGGCGCTGCGGGTCGCGGTGGTCGGCCCGTCGCACCCGTTCAAGGGCGGGATCGCGGCCCACACGACGACCTTGGCGCACGAGCTGGCCGAGGCCGGTCACGACGTCACCCTCGTCTCGTGGAGCCATCTGTACCCGTCGTTCCTGTATCCGGGGGAGCAGTCGGTGCCACCCGGGCCCCCCGACGTCCCGCCGTTCCCGCGGACGCTGCGGGTGCTCTCCTGGGCCCGCCCCGACACCTGGGTGCGCGCGGGCCGGCGCCTGCGAGACGTCGACGTCGTCGTCGTGGTGCACGTCGTGCCCGCGGTGGTGCCCGCCCACCTGGCCCTGCTCCGCGCCGCGGGTGCGGGCGGGCGCACCGGCCCCCGCGTCGTCGTGGTCGCCCACAACGTCCTGCCGCACGAGGAGCACCCGGGAGACCGCGTGCTCGTCGGATCCCTGCTGCACCGGGCCGATGCCGTGCTCGTGCACTCCGACGAGCAGGCCCGGTCGGCCGCCGCCCTCGGCGCCACCCGGGTCCGTGAGCTGGACCTGCCGCCGCACCTGCCCGGCGGGCCGCCGGAGCCGCGGCCCGCCTTCACCGGACCGCCCCGCATCCTCGCGCTCGGCCTGGTCCGCGACTACAAGGGCGTCGACCTCCTGGTCGACGCCCTCCGCGACGTCGACGGCCCCACCCTCACGGTGGCAGGGGAGCTCTGGGGCGACGCCGGCGACCGCGTCCGGTCCCTGGCAGCGGACCCGCGGCTCGGCGGCCGGGTCGCCGTGCACAGCGGCTACGTGCCCGCCGACCGCATAGCGCCGCTCCTCGCGCGCCACGACGTCCTCGCGCTGACCTACCGCTCGGCCACCGCGTCGCAGAACGTCCTGCTCGCGCAGCGGCACGGACTGCCCGTGCTCGCGAGCGCCGTCGGCACCTTCCCCGACCAGGTGCACGACGGCGTCGACGGCCTGCTGGTGCCGCCGTCCGACCGGGAGGCCCTGGTCGCGGCCCTGCGGCGGCTGGCCGAGCCGGGGGCGGTCGCGGCGCTGTCGGCCCACGTGCAGCAGCCGGACCTCACCGGGCCGTGGGCCAACTACGTCGGCGCGGTCGAGGCGCTGGCCGCCGAGCCCGCCGTGCCCGAGGTGGTCGAACCGGTCTCCGCCGTGCCCGTTGGGGCCGTGGGCCGGGCGCGGGCGGCACTCGCGGGGCTGCGGGCCCGGCGCGGCCCGGTCCTCGAGATCACTCCCGCCGACCTGCCCGAGGAGCTGCGGGTCACCGAGCTGCTCGCGGTCGACGCCGAGGCGCTGGCCGCCGTCGAGATCGCCCGCGACCTCGGCCTGCCGCGGGCTCGTGACGCCGTCGCCGCCTGGGCGGCCCTCGGTGCCGTGGCCGCCCTCGTCCGGATCCTCGACGACCGGCACCGGGCGGCGGTGGTGGTCGACGAGTCCGGCGGGGCCAGCCCGTTCTCGCGCTGGGCCCGGGCGCTGGGGTTCGCACCGGTCGAGCTCGAGCTCACCGGGCGCCGGGCCGCGGTCGAGGTCCTCGACGTCGACACCGCCAGCCTCGACGTCATCAGCCGGCTGCACCCCGGGGGATGCACCGCCAGCGACGTCGACCACGTCGTCGGCCAGGCGTCGTGGGCGCTGCGGTCGGGCGGGTTGCTCCTCCTCACCGTTCCCATCGGCGACGACGACCCGGAGTTCGCCGTGCGCCCCGCCGACGTGCGCGGCGTCCTCGCCCGGGCCGACGACCTCGGCCTCGTCCTCGTCGGCGACATCGACGGCGACCTCCTCGAACGGATGCGTCACGCCCGGCTCACGGCCGCCGTCGGCGACGCGCCGGCCTACGCGGTGCTCCGCCTGGCGTTCCGGCGTCGGTGACGGGCGTGGACCCCCAGCCGATCCCCGACCCCGTCCCGGACGACCCCGAGGCGCCGCCCGGCGGTGCCGCCGCCCGTCCCGGCGCACGGCGTGCCCTCGACGTCGCCCGGTACGTGCTCCTGGCCGCCGTGCTGCTCGCCGTCGGGTACACGTTGTGGCGCAACTGGGACGAGGTCTCCCGCGAGCTCGGCCGGCTCAGCTGGCAGGCGGTCGCCGCGTCGTTCGTGCTCACGATGATGCCCCCTGTGCTCACCATGCTCGGCTGGCGGGCGCTGCTCGTCGACTTCGGCACCCGGCTGCCGGTGCCGCCGGCCGCGAGCGTGTTCCTCGTCGGCCAGCTCGGCAAGTACCTGCCGGGGTCGGTGTGGACCGTCGTCGTCCAGACCGAGATGGGCCACCGCCTGGGCGTTCCCCGCCGGCGGATGGCGGTGGTGGGCGTCATCATGCTCGGGCTGTCCGTGCTCGGCGGAGCGGTCGTCGGCGTGCCCGCGGTGCCGCTGCTGCTGGCGGGCCGCTCCAGCATCTCGCCGTGGTGGGCGGTGCTCGGGGTCCTCATCGCGCTCGTGGCGCTGTGGCCGCGGCTCATCAACGCCCTCGCGTCGTGGGCGCTGCGGCTGCTGGGGCGCGAGCCGCTCGATCACCGGCTGGGCGGGCGCGCCGTGGCGGTGTGCATGGGCTGGATCCTCGCCGCCTGGGTGTTCTCCGGCCTGGCCGTGTTCGTGCTCGCCGCCTCCCTCGCCCCGGACGCGGGCGTGGGCACGCTCCTGTACGTGAGCGTCTGCGGCTACGCGCTGGCGTCGGTGCTCGGGATGATCGCCGTGCTGCTGCCGGCCGGGCTGGGGCTGCGCGACGCCGTGCTCGGCATCGGGCTGGCCACGGTGATGTCCCCGGCGGCCGCCGCCGCGGTCGTCGTCGTCGCCCGTTTCCTCGCCGTCGTCGTCGACGTCCTCGTCGCCGCGGTCGCGTGGTTCTGGGCCCGTCGGCACCACCTCGTAGGATCCGAGGCGTGAGCGAGCGGCCGGAGCGTGAGGAGCAGCTGGCCTACTCCGAGCTCATGGACCGGATGCTCGACGAGAAGGGCCGGCGCACCAAGGCGGCCAAGATCATCGCCGTGGTGCGGCACGCGCTCGGGGCCGAGGACCTGTCCGGTGTCACCGCCGTCGACGTCGGCTGCTCGGCCGGCTTCATCGCCGACGAGCTGGCCCGGGCGGGGGCGCGCACCACCGGTGTCGACATCGACGAGCCGGGGCTGGCCCGGGCCCGCGAGCGCTTCGGCGACCGCGTCGACTTCCGGCTGGCCCGGGGTGAGGACCTGCCGTTCGACGACGACTCGGTCGACCTCGTCGTCCTCAACCACATCTACGAGCACGTCGTCGACCCCGAGGCGGTGGTCGCCGACATCCACCGGGTCCTGCGTCCGGGCGGTCTGCTGTACCTCGGCGCGGGGCACCGCTTCCAGGTGGTCGAGCCGCACCACCGGCTGCCGTTCCTGTCGTGGCTGCCGCAGGGAGCCGCCGACCGCTACATGCGCCTCACCCGCAAGGGCGAGAGCTACTACGAGCAGTACGCCACCCCGGCCGGCCTGCGCCGTCTCGTCGCCGCCTTCGACGTCTGGGACTACACGCCGTGCGTGCTCGCCGACCCCGCCGCGTTCTCGGCGGGTGACACCGTGCCGGCCTGGGCCTCGCGCGTGCCGGCTCGGGTCTTCGCGGCCGCCGCGCCCCTCGCGCCCACGTACGTGTGGGCCGCGTTCAAGGGTCCGGTGACGCCGTCCGGCCCGCCGCTCCGGCTTCCCCCACGCCACCTCCGATGACGGTGCCCTCCCGGAGCGACGGTCCCCTCACCGTCCCTTCCCGGGTGCGGGTGGTGCGGGCGAGCCGGCCGGTGCCGCTCGGTGCCGTCGTCTCGACCTTCCGCCGCGGCGGCGGCGACCCGACGAGCCGCCGCGACGACGGCGGCTGGTGGTTCGCCTGGCGCACCCCCGGTGGACCGGTGACGCTGCGGCTCGAGGTGCCCGGTGGCGTGGGCGAGGAGGTCACGGCCACCTCCTGGGGCAGCGGTTCGGAGTGGATGCTCGACCGGGTCCCCGCCCTGCTCGGCGAGCGCGACGACCCGAGCGGGTTCGAGCCCCGACACCCGCTGGTCTCGGAGGAGTGGCGACGTCGGCCGGGATGGCGGGTGCCGGCATCCGGTCTCGTCCTGCAGCACCTCGTCGCCACGGTCATCGAGCAGAAGGTCACCGGCAAGGAGGCCTTCACGGGCCACCGCCGGCTGGTACGCCGCTTCGGCGAGCCCGCGCCCGGGCCGGGTGAGGCGCTGGGCCTCGTCGTGCCCCCGACCGCCCGCGACTGGGGGGCGATCCCGTCGTGGGAGTGGCTGGCGGCGGGGGTCGACCCGGGCCGGTCGCGGACGATCGTCCGTGCCGTCGGGCACGCCGGCCGGATCGACGAGTGCGCCGATCTCGCACCGGACGTGGCGCGGGCCAGGCTCACGTCGCTGCCCGGCGTCGGGCGCTGGACGTGGGCCGAGGTGGCGCAGCGCGCGCTCGGCCTCCCCGACGAGGTCAGCTTCGGCGACTACCACGTCGCCAAGGACATCGGCTGGGCCCTCACCGGCACCCCGGTGGACGACGACGGGCTCGCGGTGCTGCTCGAGCCCTGGCGCGGCCACCGGTACCGCGTGCAGCGGCTGCTCGAGCTGGGCGGCCACCACCGCCCGCGGCGGGGCCCGCGGATGTCGACGCCCACGCACCTGCCGGTCAGGGGGCGGTGACCCCCGCCTCGGGGCTCTGCGTCGGCGCGGGCGCCGGGGACGTGCCGGCGACGGACTCGTCCGGCGCCGCGGCGGTGCTCGGGGTCGGCTCGGGGGACGGTGTCGACGTCGGCTCGCTCGACGTCGCGGACGCCTGCGCGTCCGGTGCCGGCCCGGCGCTCGTCGAGGGAGTCGGGTCGGCCGTCGGCGACGATTCCGCGCGGTGGTCGGCAGCCGGGTCCGGGGGCGTCGACGAGCTCTCGGCGACGGAGGTCCGAGGCGTTGGGCCGGGGAGCGTCCAGGCCTGGATCACCCCGCCGTCGACGACCAGTGCGGCCGCCGACGCCGGGGCAGCGCTGAACGCCGCCGCGCACACGGCGGCGCCCACCGCCGTCACCATCGCGATCCGGAGCCGGCCCCCGTGGTCATTCTTCATCGGTCGGCCGTCCCTTCTGGCCGCCCATCATGACGAGCACGACGACGACGCCTCCGGCGAGGGCGGCGAGCAGCGGCGGCTGGATCAGGCGGGTGAGCACCGTGCCGGCGCCCGGCACGACGAACCACTCGCTGCCGCGGACCTGTGCCGCGGTGGGGGTCCAGTCGTCCGCGCGGTCGCGGTTGTCACCACGGGTCGTGAAGCCCGAGCCCGGTGAGCCGCCGACGATGCGGTGGATGACGAGGTCACCGGCTCCCGGCGCCCCCTCCGGCACCGGGTACGTGACGACGTCGCCCACGTCGTAGTGGTCGCGCGCCCGTAGGACCACGAGGTCCCCGGTCCACAGCGTGGGCTGCATGCTCGTCCCGCTGACGACGACGTACGTCGCGGGGCCCCCGAGGGCCGTCGGGCGCAGCACCAGGGCCCACGCGGCCAGCAGCACCGCGAGGGCGAGGTAGGACACCATCCGTCGAGGCGACGGCAGGCGTCGGGGCAGGGCGGGTCGGGCGGTGGCGGCCCGCGCACGGGCCGCCACCGCCGTCAGTGCGGGTGAGGTGCTCAGCCCTCGATCCAGATCTTGATGTTCTCGATCGACTCCGGCGTCATGGGCTGGGCCAGCTTGACCGTGAACTGGACGTCCTGACCCGCCGTGGTCGGGGTCGGAATCTCCCCGGCGCCGACGCGGTTCCCGTTGACCGCGACGAACATCTCGGTCCCGGCGCAGTCGGCGGAGATGCCCGAGACCCGCACCGACCGGACGGAGTTGTCGTCCGTCTCGAGGCCCCAGTTGGCCTTCACCCCGTCGGCGTCGCAGCTGAGCTTCGAGTCCGCCCCCGCCTGGATGGTTCCCCCGTCCACGTTCAGCACCGACGCCGAGGCGTAGGCCAGCGTGGAGACGGCCGCACCCGCGACCAGGGCGACTGCGAGTCGCTTCATGTTCATCCCTCTCTCGTGGTTCATCGCACCCGGTTCCGGGCGCAACGAGGCGAGACGCTAACCCGGGCCCGGCTCGGTCCCCGACCCCGCCAGCGGGCCCCGCGGAAAGTCGACCCGAAGGTGCGAACCCGTCCCTCGTCCGATCGGTCAGACCTGCCGTCCGGCACCGGGATGCCTGGCCTCTCGGGTTTGGGGGAGGGGCGGGTGGGGTACCGAGTCCAGTCGCTCTCGGCCGCGTCGGCAGGGTCCCCCGACCCGCCCGGAGGGGCCGGCGCGGCCGATGGGCAGCCCTCCGCACCCGAGCGGCTCCGGAGCGTGTCGGATGCGGCCCGCGGCTCACCACACCCCTCCGTGGTCGACCCCGCCGAAGCCGCGTACCTGCTGCTCGCCGAGGTCGAGGAGCTCACCCTTACCGACGCCGACGGCGGCGGCCTCAGGCGCGGGTGCCGGCGAGGGCGCCCCACCGGGTCGTCGCCGCGCGGTCGTAGCGGCCGCCGAAGATCGCCGACATCAGCCACAGCACCGGCCCCGGCACCTCGGAGCGCACCGCGGTGGCGTGCTCGGGTGTGGCGTCGTCGAGGTCCCACATGAGCGAGGTCGCACTGTCCGAGAACGACAGACCCTTGCGGAAGTGGTTCTTGGACAAGTACGCCCAGTCCTCGGAGTCCAACGCCTCGGCGGCGAGGGGGATGACCTCCCGCTCCTCGTGGTCGAGGTGCGGCAGGGTCGCGGCCTGCATCTCCACCGTCGCCTCGTGCAGCCGCGCCCGCGCCTCGGGCGAGCCGTCGGCGGCGTAGGCGTCGGCCGCGGCACGGAGCTGGTCGGAGGCCGCGGCCAGGGCCTCGTGCTCGGTGGTCATCTGGTCGACGACCGGCGCGAGGTCGGGCCGCTTGGCGAGCAACCGGGGCCAGACGCCCTCGTCCTCGCCGACGTGGTGGTGGTGGAGGAAGTCGAGCACCCAGCCGACGTGCCGGCACAGCGCCGCCCGCTGCGCGTCCGGCATCCCGGTGCGGGTCACGGTCTCGAGCCGCTCCAGGTCGCGCCGGAGGGCGCTGTGGATGACGGCGTTCATGTTGTTGACGGGGTCGAACCGGTCAGTCACCGGTGGCTCCTCTCGCTGGGCCGGCCCCTGCGACCGGCACCGGGGACGATGGTGCTCCAGCGTGGCCCCGGTGGCAAGGACCGTCGACGTGGCCGGGGGAGGCGTTCGCGTCATGGGACGGGGGGTGGGGCCCAGGCCTCGTGGGTCGGGGGCGATGGAGCCCGGGCTCCACGGGTCGCCCCATCGGCCGGTCAGGCCGGCGGGGTCAGCGTCACCGTCACCGACGTCGCGCCCCGTGCGGACACGAAGCACGCGAGGGACTCAGAGGCCGCGGCCACCCGCATCCGCTCGACGAGCCTCCCCACGTCGTACGCGTCGGGTGCGGCCAGGGCCACCACCGCTCGAGCGCCGGACGCGTCCGCCGCCAACGCCTCCTGCGCCACACTCCCCGCACCGTCGACCGCGTCGGAACCGCCACCGCCGGCTTCGCGGACCTCGACGTCAGCGGACCCGTCGGGGACGTCGAGCAGCGCGAGGGCGACGACCCGGGCCACCCGCTCACCCAGGGACTCGGGCTCGGTCGAGGGGACTCCCACGGCGGCCGCCACGTCGGTGCCGGGCGCGGCGCCGAGGGCCGCCCGCACGGCCTCGACGTGCCCGAGCGCGAACCAGTCGGCCGGCCCCGTGCGCACCAGCGTGCGCGCCCCCTCGGCGCCCGCCCCGAACCACGCGGCGGGAAGGCCGCGCACGAGCGCCGCCGGCACGGCGTCGGCCTTGCCCTTGACGAGGTCGGCGGCCGCAGCCACCTCGTCGGCGAGCGACCGCGCGGTCACGACGAGGGGCCGGCCGTCGGCGTCCACCCCACCGCGGAGGTCCTCGAGCACCGTCAGCCCCGCGGCGCCGAGTGCGAAGTCGGTCAGGCCGGCCCGCCACGGCCGTCCGGCCGTGTCCGAGAGGACCACGCCGAGGGATGCCGACGCGCCGAGTCCGGATGCCGTGAGCAGCTCCCCGCGCAGCCGGGCCGCCTCGGCGTCAGGGTCGTCGGGCAGCAGGAGCACGGCACCGGACGGCCCGGTGTTCGAGGCGTCCACCCCACCGGCCGCCATCACCGGCCCGGCGACCGCCTCGACGACCCGGGTCACGCCGCCCGGACCCTGCCGCTCGACCACCACCCGCCGCGTGGAGGCGTCGACCGCCGCGGCGCGCGGCTGGCCCGAGACCAGCCCGAGGGCCTTCGAGGCCACCTTGCTCGAGACGACGAGACAGTCACCGTCGGTGAGGCGCAGCGGTGCCAGCGCCGCGACGAGCAGGCCGGCCAGGTCGGCACCGGCGGTGACCTCCGGGACGCCGGACACCGGCAGCACCGTCACCGGACCCGCCACCGGGACCGCCCGTGGCTCCGGCGGGTCGTGCAGCGGCGTCACGCGCGGTCTCAGGCCGAGACGACGTCGGCGACGCGCAGCGCGTGCGCGGCGATGCGCCCGGCGGCCGCGACGTCCGACATGAGCAGCGGCCCGTCGAACACCTCCACCCGCGCCCGCGGCAGCAACGCGTCGGCGTCGGCGGGGTCGACGATCCAGCCGTCGAGGAAGTCCTCGTAGAGCCCGGCCACCGCCGTCGTCGTCGACTCCACCCCGATGGTGCGCAGGCAGGCGTCGGCGAACCCGCGCACCGGCCGGCCGGAGATGAGCGGTGACACCCCGACGACGGGGGCGTTGGTGCCGCGCAGCGCGTCCCGGACCCCCGGGACCCCGAGGACGATGCCGATCGACACCACCGGGTTGCTCGGGGGCAGCACGACGACGTCGGCCTCGCGGATGGCCTCGAGCACCCCGGGAGCCGCCGCGGCACGGTCGAGACCGGCGACGACGAACCGGCTCGCGGGCAGTGACGCCTGGTGCCGGACCCACCACTCCTGGAAGTGGATGGCCCGCTCGCCGTCACCGTCCGCGACGACGACGTGGGTCTCGACCGGGGCGTCGGTCATCGGCAGCAGGCGCATCCTCCGCCCGGGGAGTCCCCACCGCTCTGCGAGCCGGGCGGTGGCCTCCGACAGGGTGAGTCCCTGGCCCAGCCACTGGGAGCGGGCGATGTGCGTGGCGAAGTCGAGGTCGCCGAGCCGGAACCACTGGGGCTGGCTGCCGTAGGCCGCGAGCTCGTCCTGGATGCGGTGGGTCTCGTCGGCACGGCCCCAGCCCTGGCCCTCGTGGACGCCGCCGCCCAGCGTGTAGAGCAGGGTGTCGACGTCGGGGCAGACCCGCAGCCCGAAGAGCGTGATGTCGTCACCGGTGTTCGCGATGACCGTGACGTTGGAGTCCTCGAGGCCCGGTGTGGTGTCGAGGTGGTGCCGCAGCCCCCGGAGGAACCGGGCTCCGCCCACCCCGCCGGCGATGGCCGTGATGCGCATGGCGGTGAGTCTCGCACCCCCGACCTCGGCGCGGTAACTCCGCCTCGTACCGTGGGCACCCGCCGGAGGCGCCCGACGGGGCCGGCGGGCCCGCAGGGCCCCGGCTTCGCGACACGCCCGGAATGACAAAAGTTCCCCAATAACACCGAACGGCTTGACGCGAGGTGCATGACACGCGTGTAATTCCACCCATGTACTCCGGAGCCGCCCGGCCGGGGTGCACGGGTCGAGGGTCGAGGAGGACACGATGCAGGAGCTCTATCTGATCGACGGGTTGCTCGACGGCGAGGACGCCGAGGAGGGTGCCCTGTCCTGGCAGGAGCGCTCGCTGTGCGCCCAGACCGACCCCGAGGCCTTCTTCCCGGAGAAGGGCGGGTCCACCCGCGAGGCCAAGAAGGTGTGCGTCGGCTGCGAGGTGCGCGCCGAGTGCCTCGAGTACGCGCTCGCCAACGACGAGCGGTTCGGCATCTGGGGCGGCCTCTCCGAGCGGGAACGGCGCAAGCTGAAGAAGCGCGCAGTCTGATCGCCCGCCACCGCACCGCCTCCGCATGACGCTGGCTCCCGCGCGCCCGACCACGACCGGAGCGGTCTCCCCGACCGCGGCGGTGCCTCCGGTCGTCACCGCCGTGCTGGTGAGCCGCCTCGACGCCACCGGCACGGGTGAGGCCCTCAACGCCCTCCTCGCGCAGACCCTCCTCCCCGACGAGGTCCTCGTCCTCGACCGCACCGGCGGCGCCCCGCTCGACAGCGGCGCCACGACCGGTGACGGCGACACCGTCGAGGTGTCGCTGGCCGATCTCGTCGCCACGCTGGCCGAGACGACCATCGTGCCGGTGTCCCTCGTCACCGCCGACCCCCGGCTCCCGGTCCGCCGCGCCGTCCTCGATGCCGTGCGGGAGCACCCGGAGCCCGAGGACGCCGCCTCGCTGCTGTGGTTCCTGCCGGTCGGCGCCACCCCCGAGCCACGGGCGCTGGTCGCCCTCGTCGACGCCTGGCGCCGGTCGCCGTCCACCGGGCTCCTCGGGCCCAAGCACCTCGACGACACCAACCCCACCCGGCTGCGCGCCTTGAGCATCCGGGCCACCCGGGGCGGCCGGCTCTTCGCCCGCCCGGCCCCCGGCGAGCCCGACCAGGGCCAGTACGACCGGGTGATGGACGCGCTCGCCGTGCCGTTCGCCGGCTCGCTGATCGAGCGCGACCTGCTCACCGAGCTCCGGGGCTGGGAGACCTCGTTCGGCGACGTCGGTGCCGACCTCGACCTCGGCTGGCGGGCCCAGGCCGCCGGCCGCCGGGTCGTCGCCGTGCCCCAGGCGCGGATGCGGTCCGAGCCCGGGGTCGCGGTCGTCACCGCCACCACCGCCGCCCGACGCCGCGGCGCCCGGCGCGTCGCGCTGGCGCGGGCCCCGTGGTGGTCGATCCCGTTCCTCGCGGTGTGGATCGTGCTCACCTCGCTCGTCGCCGCGGTCGGTCTGGTCCTGCTGAAGCGGCCCCGCTCGGCGTGGGCCGAGCTGACCGCCCTCACCGCCATCGACCCGGTCCGGGGCACCATCTCCCGCTGGCGCACGCGGCACACCCGGTACGTGCGCCGCCGCCACCTGAGGACCCTGTTCGAGCCGCGCCGTGCCGTGCTCACCGGCTGGGCCGATGCCGTGCACCACGCGCTCGTCCCGCCCCGCGACCCTGTTGGTCAGCAGGCCTCCGAGCTCGCGCCCCGCTCGTGGCTCTCCCGCGTCGTGTCGCACCCCGGGGTGCTCGCCGCCGCGGCCGCGGCCCTCGTCCTCGCGGTCTCGGCCCGCTCGCTCGGCCTCGGCGTGTGGACCGGGCTCGGCCACGGGCTCTCCGGTGGCGAGCTCGTGGGCACCAGCGCCGACGCGGCGACGCTCTGGCACTCGTGGCGCGACGGCTGGACCGGCGCGGGCCTCGGCGGCCCCGATCCGGTCGGTCCCACGGCGGCGCTGCTCGCCGGGCCGGCCTGGCTCGTCGCGCACCTCCCGCTGCTGCCGAGCCCGGCCTCGCCGGCGGGTCTCGTCGTCGGGCTCGTGGTCCTCCTCGCCGTACCGGCGGCGGCGGTCAGCGCCTACATCGCGCTGCGCGCCGTGGCCACCACGCGCTGGGTCCGCGCCCTCGGGGCGCTCGCGTGGGCCACGAGCGGTGTGGCCTTCGCCGGGGTCGCCCAGGGGCGAGTCGCGGTGGCGGTGGCCCTCGTCCTGCTGCCCCCGGTGCTGGCCGGCCTCTGGCTCGTCGCCACCGGCCGCTCCACTGCCACCAGCGCCTTCGCCACGGCCCTCGCCCTCGTCGTCCTCGGGGCGTTCGCGCCGGTGCTGCTCGTGCCGGTCGTCCTCGCCGCCCTCGTCCTGCTGGTCGTGCGCAGCGGCACCCGCCTGCACGCACTGGTCATCGCCCTCGTCCCCGTCGCCATGCTCGCGCCGGGCCTGCTCGGCGCCTCCCGCACCGCGTGGCCGGTGCTCGTGGCCGGCTCGGGCCTGGCCCAGTGGGGCGGCGACCCCCAGCCGCTCTGGCGCATCGCTCTCCTCGACCCGGGCGGCCCCGGCGCCCCCGTCGTCTGGGCCACCGCGCCCCTCGCCGTGGTCGGGGTCCTCGCCCTCGCCCGCACCCGCCGCTGGCGCGTGGCCGACACGGTCGTCGCGGCACTCGTCCCGCTCCTGCTCGCCCTCGCCCTCGCCGGGCCCGCGCTGCGCCTCGGCACGGTGCCGGCCGGCGTCGAGGGCACCGGCGAGCCGATCACGCTCTGGCCCGGCACCTTCCTCCTCCCGCTCGTCCTCGTCCTCGTCGTCGCCCTGGTCCGCGGGCTCGACGGCCTCCAGCTGCGCCGCCACGGGCGCTGGCGGGCCGGCGGTGCCTGGGCGGCCGTCACGGCCGGCGTCGCCGCGGTGCTGCTCGGCGCCGGCGGCGTCGTCGTCGCCACGCTGGGCGAGGATGTCGGCCCCTGGAAGGACCCGCGTCCGGCCGTCTCCGTGGAACAGGCGAACGGGTCCTTCGCCACCCGCGCCCTCTTCGTCACCCCCGGCGAGCTCGGCGCCGGCTACCGGCTCGTCGGCCGCGAGGCCGCCGACGTGGTGCGACCTCTCCCGGCCGTCACCGAGGCCGACGGCAGCGTCGCCGACGGGGTCACCGCCCTGCTCGACGCACGCGCCGGTGGCGACGGCCTCGTGGCCGCGACCGCGGTGGACCTCCTCGCCATCCGCGGCGAGCCCGTGCCCGAGCTCGCCCGCCGCCTCGACGCCACCGCCGGCCTCCAGCGCATCTCGCCGCACGACGGCTGGGAGATGTGGCGGGTCAGCCCGGCCGAACGCGGTGACGAGTCGCTCGTTGCCAGCCCGCGCCTGGGGATGGAGACGCCCGACGACACCCGCCTGGTCGAGACCTTCGGCGACCACGCCGCCACGACCACCTCGCTCGTCGTCCCCGCGGACAGCCGGCTGGTGGTCGCCGAGCCCGCCGGCTGGGCCGACCAGGCCGTCGTGGCGGTCGACGGACGGGTGCTGCTGCCGCTCGACGACACGGCCTCGCCCACCTACGAGCTGCCCGAGGGGCGCGGCCTGCTCACCGTCACCCTCGTCGACCCGCAGGGCTGGTGGCACGGGGTGCAGCTCGTCGGCGCGGTGTTCCTGGCCTTCCTCGCCATCCCGTTCGGGCGGCGCGAGACCCGGGTGGGCCGGTCATGAGCCGCTGGAGCACCGTGCGCCCGTTCGCCCCCGGTGCCACCCGCGTCGCCGTCGCGGCCGGTGCGGCGGCGGGGCTGGTCTGGCTCGGCACGACCCACCCCCCGGGCCTCGACCTCGCCGCGGCCAGTGGCGGCGACCAGGTGCCGGTCAGCGACACCAGCCTGGCCACGGCCGTCGCCGCGATGTGCCCCGGCAACGAGCTCACCGGCATCTCGGGGGTCCCTGACGCCGACGTCGACGGCACCGTCATGGCGGTCTCCGGACCCGCCGACCTCCTGCCCCAGGCACCCGAGGGCGATGGCGAGGCGGTGCTCACCGACCGTCGCAAGGAACGCGCCCGGCTGGGCGAGGAGCGTCCCGGGTCCGCGGACACCGCCATCCCGGGCAAGGGGCCGGTGACCTTCACCGCCACGGGGTCGCTGGCGCCGGCCGTGGCCGCCACCGAGGAGTGGCTCGAGGACGGCGACTCGATGCGCGGCCTGGTCACGTCGCCGTGCCTGGCCGCCGGCTCCGACCTCTGGCTGCTGGCCGGTGGCGCTGGAGCCGGGCGGCTCGAGCGGCTCGTGCTGCTCAACCCCGGTGGCAACCCGGTCACCGCCGCGATCACCGTGCACGGCAGCGGCGGACCGGTCGGCGAGGTGCACACCGACACCGTTCCCGCCAACGGGCGCGTCACGCTGCTCCTCGACGCATGGGCTCCCGACGAGGAGGCACCGGCCGTGCACGTCGTCGCCGGTGGCGGCGGCCTCCAGGCGACCCTCACCGAGACCTGGCTCGACGGCAGCACCCCCCGCGGCGCCGAGACGGTCGTCTCGGGCGACCACGGCAGCACCGTCCAGGTCGTGCCCGGGGCGCAGCTCGGCAGCGGGGCCACCCTTCGCATCGTGGTGCCCGGCGAGGAGCAGGCCGTCTCCCGCATCTCGATCCTCGGCGACGACGGCCTCGTGCCGACCACGGCCGACACCGTGCTCACCGTGGCCGGCGGCGCCACCGGCGAGCTCGCGCTGCCGTCCGTCCCGGCCGGCAGCTACGCCGTGCGCATCGACTCCGACGTGCCCGTCGTCGCGGCCGTGGGCACCGACCTCGGCAACGGCTCCGACCCGGGCGACATCACCTGGGCGGTGTCGGCCCAGCGGGTCCGCGAGGTCTCCGGCGCCGCGCTGCCGGCGACGCGGAAGGTCGACCGCACCCTGCAGCTCGCGGCCAGCGGCGGCTCGGCCACCGCCACGGTGATCACCGTCGAGGACGGCGTGGCCACCCCCCGGAAGGTTCGTCTCACGGCCGACGCCACGGCCTCGGTGCGGCTCGGCGGTGCCGAGTCGGTGTGGGTCGAGCGCTCGGCGGGCCCCGGAGAGCTGCGCGGTGCCGTGGTCTCGTCGTCCGGCAAGGGGGCCGACGGCCTCGCCTCCGTGATGCCCCTGGAGCCGAGCGCGATCACCTCGCCCGTGAGCCGGGCCTTCCCGCTGCCCTGACCCCTCGCTCGGCCCTCGGCTGCGGGGCGCCCCGCCGCCCTCATCCCGAATGTGGGTGAAAAGGCCGCGCTACAGGTGGACTCTTCACCCACATTCGGTGGGGAGGCGCTGCGGTGGCGAGTTGGAGATGTCGCTGGCGAGGAGGCGTGACCGGGGGCAGCGGCGGGGTGACGGCTCAGCGGTCGGGGAAGGCCTCGGGGTCGAGCTCCTCCGGCGGCACCCCGAGCAGCGCCGCGACCTGCTCGGTCACCACCTCGCGGACGAGGTCGGCGAGGTCGAGGTCGTCCTGGGCCCGTGCCTCGACCGGACGCCGGTAGACCACCACCCGACCGGGGTGCCCGGGCTGACCCCGGTGCAGCCGGCCGAGCGCGGCCACCTGCTCCTCCCACGGGGCGGGGTCCACCGGGGGCACCTCCTCCACCGCGAACTCCAGTGCGGCGTACCGCGACCCGAGGTGCGGCCGCAGACGGTCGGCGGCGTCGAGCACGAGGTCGTCGAAGCGCTCCAGCCGGGTCTCCATCGCGGGCACGGCCGGCCAGGCCAGCGGCCCGCGGGGCCCCCGGTCGCGGCGGTCGCGGCGGCGGACGGTCACGGACGGAATGCTACGGCGTGCCTCCTTCGGGCACCCGAGCGAGGCGCCTAGAGTCGATGTCGTGAACCTGTCCCGGAAGTGCACGAAGACAGGCTGCCGTGGGGCGGCGGTGGCGACGCTGACGTACGTGTACTCCGACCAGTCCGCGGTGCTGGGCCCCCTCGCCACCTACGCCGAGCCGCACACCTACGACCTGTGCGCCGACCACGCGCACCGCCTCACCGCCCCCCGCGGGTGGGAGGTCGTGCGCCTGGCCACCGAGTACCCCGAGCCCGAGCCGACCCCCGACGACCTGCTCGCCCTCGCCGACGCCGTGCGTGAGGCCGGCCGTCCTCGCAGCGCCCCGGTGCCGCCGGTCGACACCGGGCCGGTACCGGGTGAGGTGGCGCGTCGGGGTCATCTCCGGATGCTGCGGGGCAGTGCCGAGGCCTGAGCGGTGCGTCCGCGCTTCGGCGTCCGGCTGATGGCACCTCGCCCGGTCCCGTAGGGTCACCGCCCGTGATCGCTCGTTCCCTCGCCGACGTCGTGAAGGCCTACGACGTCCGCGGCACCGTGCCCGACCAGCTCGACGCCGAGGTCACCCGCGCCCTCGGCGTCGCCTTCGCCGAGGTGGTCCTGGCCCGCGACGGTGCCCACGGCTGCGTCATCGGCCACGACATGCGCGAGTCCGGCCCCGACCTGGTCCGGGGCTTCGCCGACGGCGTCCGCAGCCGCGGCCACGACGTCACCCTCATCGGGCTGTGCAGCACCGACGGCCTCTACTTCGCCAGCGGGTCCCTCGACCTGCCGGGGGCCATGTTCACCGCAAGCCACAACCCGGCCCGCTACAACGGCATCAAGCTGTGCCGCTCGGGCGCCCGCCCCGTCGGGCAGGACACCGGCCTGGCCCAGGTGCGCCGGCTGGCCGAGCGCATCCTCGAGGACGGCGACGACGGCACCCAGGCGCAGCCCGGCGACCTCGTGGAGCGCGACGTCCTCGCCGACTACGCCGCCTTCCTCCGCGGGCTCGTCGACCTCTCGGGCAGCCGCCCGCTCAAGGTGGTCGTCGACGCCGGCAACGGGATGGGCGGCTACACGGCGCCGGCCGTGCTGGGTGAGGGCGCCGGGCTGCCGGCCCTGCCGCTTGAGGTCGTGCCGCTGTACTTCGAGCTCGACGGCACCTTCCCGAACCACGAGGCCAACCCGCTCGAGCCGGAGAACCTCAAGGACCTCCAGGCCGCCGTCACGGCCCACGGCGCCGACATCGGGCTCGCCTTCGACGGGGACGCGGACCGCTGCTTCGTCGTCGACGAGCGGGGCGAGCCGGTGAGCCCCAGCGCCATCACCGCTCTCATCGCCCGCCGTGAGGTCGCCCGCGCCGTGGCCGAGGGGGCCGAGCCCGCCGACGTGGCGGTGGTGCACAACGTCATCTGCTCCATCCAGGTGCCCGAGGAGATCGCGGCCACCGGTGCCCGGGCGGTGCGCACCCGCGTCGGGCACTCGTTCATCAAGGGCGAGATGGCGCGCCACCAGGCCGTGTTCGGTGGCGAGCACAGCGCCCACTACTACTTCCGCGACTTCTGGTTCGCCGACACCGGGATGCTCGCCGCGATGCACACCCTGGCCGCGCTGGGGGAGCAGGACGCCCCGCTGAGCGAGGTCATGGGCGACCTCAGCCGGTACGCGGCGTCGGGCGAGGTCAACTCCACCGTCGCCGACGCCCCGGCCGCCACCGAGCGGGTGCTCGCGTGGGCGCAGGAGGAGGGCGTGGAGGTCGACCGGCTCGACGGGCTCACCCTCACCCACGCCGGCGGCGACGGCGACCCGATGTGGTGGCTGAACCTGCGCGCGTCCAACACCGAGCCGCTGCTGCGCCTCAACGTCGAGGCCGAGGACGTGCCGACGATGGCCCGCGTCCGGGACGCCGTGCTCGGCATCGTCCGCGCCTGACCCACCCCCACCCGCCCCACCTACCCCGCCCACCCCACCCGCCCCTCCCGCACCCCCAGCAGCCCCCCATTCCGCGGAGTCAGGAGGACTTCGTCGAGTCAGGACGTTGTGCGGCCCTGAGTCGGCGAGATGACACACACTCGGCGGGCTCCTCCTGACTCCGCGAGGGGATGGACGCGCGAGGAGGGATGCGCGATGCCGGCTGGCGGGCTCCTCCTGACTCCGCGAGGGGAGGGACGCACGGGCGGCCGGACGCGCGCGGCAGAGGTCTCGGTGGCCGCGGACGAGGGGGTGGCCCGCACCGCCCGGGTCGGGGCGTGTGCGAGGATCACCGGGACGTCTCGAGAACTCCGGGAGGACCACGATGAGCGAGCAGCCGGCCACCGCGGCACACCTCGAGCCGTGGCTGCGCGAGATCCTGCGCTGCCCCGCCTGCCACTCCGAGCTGCGGGACGACACCGGTCCTGAGGGCGGCCCCGAGCTGGTCTGCACCTCGGGCACCTGCGGGCTGGCCTACCGCATCGACGACGGCGTGCCCGTCCTGCTCGTCGACGAGGCCCGCCGGCCGGCCTGAGCCGGCCGCCCCCGCCATGGCCTGGCTCGACGAGCGCCGGCTGGACGACCCAGACGCCCTCGCGGCCCTCGACCGACACGACACCCTCCGCGCGCTGGCCTCGGCCGGGGCCCAGGCGCGCCGCTCGCTGGTCGCCGCCGAGGAGGCCGGCATCGCCCGGGTCGGCGACGGACAGCGCCCGCGGTCGGTCCTGGTGGCGGCGCTCGGGGGGTCCGCGGTCGTCGGGGACGTCCTCGACCTGCTCGCCGAGGCCGGGTCGCCGGTGCCGGTCACCGTCCGGCGCGACGTGCCCCTGCCCGGATGGGTGGGGCCGCTCGACCTCGTCATCGCGGTGAGCCAGTCCGGCCGCGCCGCCGGACCGCTGGCCCTCGCCGCCGAGGCCGCCCGCCGGGGATCCTCGCTGCTCACCGTCGGCGCCGCCGGCTCGCCCCTCGCCGAGGTCGCGGCCCGGGCGCACGGCGTCCACGTGGAGGTGCCGCTGCCCGCACCGTCCTCGCGCACCGCCCTGTGGTCGATGCTCACGCCGGTGCTCGTCGCGGCGGACCTCCTCGGCCTCGCCCACGCCCCTCGCGCCACGCTCGAGCACGTCGCCGACGTCCTCGACGAGGTGGCGGAGGAGTGCCGGCCCACCTCGGAGTCCTTCGTCAACCCGGCGAAGGTGCTGGCCGTCGGGCTCGACGGCACGGTGCCCGTCGTCCTCGGCGACGGCCCGGTCACGGGGGTGGCCGCGGCCAGGGCGGCGGCGATGCTCACCCACACGGCGCGCATCCCCGCCATCCACGGCGCCCTCCCGGACTTCGCGTCGCAGGTGGTCGCCACCCTCGACGGGCCGTTCGGCAGCGGCGGCTCGGCCGCAGCGGCGCCCGACGGCGGCCGCGACCTCTTCGCCGACCCCTACCTCGACGGGCCCCCCACCCCGCGGCTCGGCCTCCTGGCCCTGCGCGACCCCGACCTCGACCCGGCGGCCATCGCGCTCGCCGACGCCGTCGTGGAGTCGGCGCGCGGCTCCGGTGCCGTCGTCCTCGAGCAGCAGGCACGCTCGGGGCACCCCATCGAGCGCCTCGCCTCGCTGATGGCGCTCACCGACTACGCGGCCACCTACCTGGCCCTCGGGCTGGGCCTCGACCCGTCGACGAGCCGGCACGTGGCAGACCTGCGCGACCGCACCTCCTGACCCGACGATGTGACCCATGACGCGGCTCGTCCCCGGGCGCGGCGGGTACCTGGGACGAGTGGGACACCCGCGGGCGAACGGACGGCCGTCCCGGCGAGCCGGCGGCCCCGCCGGCTTCACCTGCCTCACAGGGGTGTCGGGGCCGGAACGGACCTCGCGCCTCCCAGGCATCGGAACGCCTGGCCGTCTGGACACGGGTGCGCCAACGTCCGGCACGGTCGCGCCATCTGGGGCAGACTGCCCCCGAACGCGCGGGGAGGCACGGAGGGGACATGACGGACACGTTCGAACAGCGGCTTGCTGCGGTCATGCGGTCGGGCGACGTCGACGGTGCGCGGGCGCTGCTCGACGACCTCGACGGCGACGAGCTCCGCGATGCCAGGCGGAGGTTCGCCAAGAGCCGTCGCTGGCCGGAGGAGCTGCTCGAGTGGGACCACCTCGAGTTCGACGACATCGACGAACGACTCGCCGTCTGGAACAACGTCCGCTGGGTCGAAGCGATGTGCGCGGTGCGGCTGGCCGGCCCGACCACGGCGGCGAAACGAGTGCCCTGGCAGCAGTTCTGGAACTACCGCGAGGACCCGGGGGAAGCAGCCTTCGTCCAGCTGCTGTGGGACACGGACCGGGAGTGGGTCGCGCAGTTTGTCGAGGCATCGAGCCACGCACGGCTCGGCGGCAACGCCCGCAACTGCCAGGAGCAGCTCGCCCGCGTCCTCCGTGCGGTGGCCCTGCACCACGGGCTTCCGTGCCCGACGGGCTCGACCTTCATCGACTGCTGGTGGGCCGGCACCGGCCGCAACCCGTGGTTGACCGACAGCCTCGCCGACCGGTTCGCCGAGGACCCGTTCATGCCCGACCTTCTGCCTCTGTATCTCTCGAGTGGCGACTGCGGAAGCCTTCCCAAACTCCCCGCGGCGGTCGCCGCGCTCGTCGAGCGGGGGGTGGTCGACCGCGAGGCGATCATCGAGCACGTCCTCCAGACCCTCACCGCACCCCAGCGACCCAAGTCCCAGAAGGTCCTGGCCGAGATCCTTGACGCGCTGGGTCTGGCGGCGGCCGAGGTGCCCGGCGGGCTCACCTTCCTCCTGGGGGTCATGGCCACCGGAGACCGTTCCGTGGTGCCGGTGCTGCTGCCGGTCGCCCTCCAGGCCGCTACCGACGGCGTCGGTCTCGAGGAGCTGTCACGAGTCGTCGCCCATCGCCCCGAGAAGCGTCCACGCACCATGCTGCTCTCGGCCCTCAAGGACGATTGCGTAGTCGGGCGGTTCGGACGCGAGAGCGTGCTCACCGCGCTGGCTGCCCTGCGGACCGGGGAGGACGCGGCGTTCGACGCCACGGTCGACAAGGCCCTCGCGGCCCTCGGGGTAACGCCGACGTCGCACGATGCGGGCGGCCCTTCGGCAATCGGGCTGTGGGATCTCGAGCCGTCCCTGGCATCACCGGCCGAGGACCCGGAGCCGACGTCCCGCGCTCGTCTCACGTGGGACCACGCGCTGACCTCGACGCACCCCGGTCGAGTCGAACACTGGGCTCTCCTCGTTGACCGAGCCGTGCGCGCCATGGCCGGCGGCAGGCTCGACACCGAGGCCCTGCTCGAGTCGTTCCGCAGCCGGCTCCTCCTCCGTTGCCTGAGCACGTCGTCCCTCGCGGCGGTGCTCGAGGACCTGTTCCTCGCTGGCGGCATGCGACAGCTGTGGCCCACCGCGGTGCAGATGACCGACGAAGCCTGTGCCGCGAACCACCGACCGTCCGGGCTCGCCGACCTGCTGCGCACGATGGGTCGCTACGCGGTGGAGGTGCCGCATCCGTGGGGCCTCCCGGAGCACGTGCGGCAGCTGGCCCGCTCCAAGGGGAAGACGAAGGCCCGAGCCGAGGCCCGTGCCTTCGCTGCCGCCCTCCTGGGGGTCAGTGCAGCGGACGGGGACCTCGACCGGCTCATCGACGAGGCATCGAGCCCGACGTGGGTGCAGCCCGAGCCGCGCGGTCTGTGGTCGAGGCGAGCACCGTCCCTGCGTGCCCTGCCGTCCAACCGGCGGGTCCACCCGCCGGGCGGCGCGAACAGCGCAGACCTCCGTGCCGAGCTGCGCCACCGTCTCGCCGAGGAGTTCAGGACGCCGCCGGGCTACGGCGGTGGTACCTACTACCGCACCGACGGGTTCGTCGCCAACGAGAAGCTCCTGCCCGGTCCGGACCTGGCGCTTGCGACCCTCGTGCTGGTTGCGCAACGACACGGCGCGGACGCGGTGCGCGAGGTCCTGGATGAGGTCCAGCGATATCCGGGCATCGAGCCGGTGGACGTGCTGGCCGCCGTGGACCTGTGGGTGGCCGGTGACCTCGCCGTCTCCACCTTCTGGACGATGGCGTCCGCCTCGGTCATTTCCGAGACCGATCTCCGACAGCAGTGGTACCACGACCGGTCCCTCAGCTATGAGGACTGTGAGGAGAGGTGGCGCGCGCTGCCGCCGTTCGCCGAGCGGTTGCGGGAGCACGCGGCGGACGCGGGCGGACCGCTGGTGGTGCCTCGCTCCCTGGCGTCGGGCGCCGAGCGGACTCACTTCCTCCGTGCCTGCGAGGCGCTCCTTCGCGCCGATGCCTACGCCACCGTGCTCAGCACCCCGACCCGGGCCGACGGAACCCTGGAGCTCGACGACCTCCTCGTACGTCTCGCCGAGATTCGCAAGACCCCCGACTCGACCGTCGGGCCGATCGACCTCGTCCAGGCGCTGCACCGCATGCGCCCGGTCGAGAAGGCACGTGCCCAGGACGTTCCCGACGGGCCCTGCACGGACCCGAGGTTCACCCATCCGGACGCCGCAGAGTCCTGGGATGCGGGAGCCCTCATCCGTCGATGGATCATCGAAGGTGGGCTGCCGGAGCTCGAGCCCCGACCCGACGGGCAGGGGGGCTGGTGCACCGAGGCGGTCGCACCCGTGCCGTTCACCGACCTCGCGGCTCTTCCCCGCGACCTCCTCGACGACCCGTGGAGCCCCGGGCCCATCGGTGCCACGGCCCGGATGATGCCGCTCTGGGCTGACCGGACGGTCGTGGAAGCCTTCGCCACGATCCCCTACTTCGTGGACTCGGCGTTCCCCGGGCACCTCGCGTCTCGCGGTGGTGTGCCGATGATGGACCTGCTCATCGCCGCGCTGGAGTCCGACGGGCGTCGGGTGAGCGACTTCGGCTCGCGTCAGGCGTGGCGGTGCGCCGCGGACTTCGCCCAGCGCGGTCGACTCGACCCACGAACCTTGGCCGTGGCCGGGTGGCGACGGCACCAGGCCGGGGCACTGGACGTGGAGGCCCTCACCGAGAACATCCGGCTGACCTTCGAGGTGCCCGGTGCGTTCTCCTGGTGGTGGGTGAGTGCGGCGGCACTGGCCGACGCCCTCTGCCGCGTGCCGGATCCGCCGACCGGGGCCGCCCGCCTGCTCCAGCTGCTGGCCACCTACGCCGTCGAGATCCCCTCCGACTTCCTCAAGCCGACACCAGGTGTGGTCGCCGTCGCAGAGGGGCAGGTAGAGGTCGACCCGGCCACCAGGGCGGCAGCCCACGACCTGGTCGCCGCGTTGGCGCGACGCCCGGGGTGAGGAGGTAGAGATGAGCGGCTACGCCACGCAGTCGGTGCTGACGCGCCGCGACTCGTCGGAGCGCCTGGACCTGGCCACCGCGCTCGGTGCGACGCCCGCGGGTCTCGTCGAGAGCCCGACCTTCTTCACAGGCTTCGTGGAGCGGCCCGACGTCACGGCCGCGGGGATCCTCGCCGTGGCGGACGTCGCCGCCAGCCGGTACGCCGATGCCGGGCTGATGAAGCGGTTGGCGAGCCTCGACCCCGTTGTGACGGCCGGGGGTGACCGCCTGCGCTTCGAGTCGTTCTCGGCGTGCAACGGGGTGCACGCCCGCTTCGACCTGCTGCCCGAGGGGCTGGGGACCAGCGAGGTGGGTTTCGGCACGACCAATGTCGACGTCAACCAACCGCTGCGGACGGCGCTCGCCCGGGTCGACCGGGCCGTTCCGCTCCACCTGAGTGTCGGCCCGGACGAGCTGCGCGCGTCGTCGCCGGACTCCACGCACGTCGAGCGCAAGGTGACGCTGCCCGACCGCTGGGTGCGGGGCCTGGCCGAGGTGCCCACGCTCATGGCCGGCATGGACGAGGTCGGGGCGCTCGCAGGTCCAGGGATCGGTCGCTTTCTGTCGAGCCTCCCCCGGGTCGCGCCCCCCGGGCCGAGTGTGCATGTCATTCCGCTGACCAACGGCTGGCGGACGACGAGTCGGCCGATGGCGTCGTCCTTCCCGCTCATCGGGGTGTCGCGGCTACGGGGGAGCGAGCGCGTCCTCCGCCACGCCTCACGTCTGACTGTCCACGCGGCACCCAACGGCACCACGGCCTGGGTGTTCGACCTTCCGGGGTCCCGGTTCACCCTGGCCATCAGTCCGGACCCCTTCCGCGGCTTCTCGGGGGAGGGAACCCTGCTGACGCTGCTCAGCCGGGCCGACGCCGAGGCCCACGGGCGGGTCGTGCTGGGCGACCTGGGCTGGGGGCCCACCGTCGACGCGCGCGAGATCGGGGCGAACACCGGGCTGGACGACGGATCGGTGGCGACCGGGCTGGCGTGGGTCGCGGCGTCTGGCCGCCTCGGCTACGACCTCACCGATGGTGCGTGGTTCCACCGCGAGCTGCCCGTCGACAGCGCCAAGGTGCTGCGCCGCAACCCCCGGCTCGTGGCGGCGAGGAAGCTGGCGGCAGACGGGGGTGTCCAAGCCGCGTCGGGTGGTAGCGCCTGGCGGGTGCGTGGGAGTCACGGCGAGGTGTACGACGTCACTCCGGGGGAGACGGGGCCGCAGTGCACGTGCGCCTGGCAACGCGAGCACGGCTCAGGACGTGGCCCGTGCAAGCACGTGCTCGCCGTTCTGATCACCCTGCGGGGCTGAGGACACGACCCACGGTCGAGTGCCCGGGTGGCGGCTGTCAGGTGACCGGTTGCGCGAGGGCGAGCCGCTCCGCGCCGGGCAGGTCCAGCAGGTCGATGCCGGTGACGAGCAGCTTCCCGCTGCGCAGCCCGCTGCCGACCACCACCTCGCCGGCCTCCACGACGGCGTCGTCGACGAGCACCGGCCAGTCCTCGGGCAGTCCGACCGGCGTGATGCCGCCGAACTCCATCCCGGTGAGGCTCACCGCGTCGTCGTGCGGGGCGAACGAGATCTTCCGGACCCCGAGGTGGCGCCGCACGATGCCGTTGATGTCGGCCCGGTGCGTTGCGAGCACCATCACCGCGGCCATGGTCGTCACGCCCGCCCGCTTGCCGGCCACGACGACGCAGTTGGCACTGGCGTCGATTGCGACGTCGTAGGCGTTGCAGAGCGCGGCCGTGTCGGCGAGGTCGGGGTCGATGGGGGCGACGAGTGCACCGGGGATGTCGCGCGCGGCCGCGGCGGTAGGGGGCGCCATCAGCTCCGGGCGGTCGGCGGCGGGGGACCAGTCGAGCGTTCCACGCGGTGAGGGCATGGACGCGACGCTAGCCCAAGGGGGCCCCCCCCGCGCTGGGGGGGGCGGGGCGGGGGGCGGGGCGTCCCGTTTTTGGCGCGGGGTTGGGGGGGGGCGGGGGGGGGTTGTGGGGGGGGGGTGGGGGGGGGGGGGGGAGATCTGGGGGGAGGGTCTCCCTTTCGCGCTTTGGCGCTTTGGGGGATTGGGGGGGGGTTGGGGGGCGGGGTGGGGACCGGGGGGGTTTCTGGCTCACCGCGGCGCCTGTCATGGAGACCGCGCCGGGCGGGCACGGGGGAGGAGGGAGGGGAGGGGGAGGGCCGGGGATCACGCTTGCAGGGCCGCAGGGGGGAGGACGATGCGCCTCCGTCGAGGAACGGCCTTCGCGACGGCGGCGACACGACATCGCGGCGATAGCGAGGGACAGACGGCAGGCCCAGCGAGCCGCGGCCGGGA
The DNA here is from genome assembly GCA_963726295.1 of uncultured Actinomycetota bacterium. GTDB lineage: Bacteria > Actinomycetota > Actinomycetes > Actinomycetales > Dermatophilaceae > DASSQJ01. Next base: position 237,033 of record CAVSBW010000002.1, on the reverse strand, counting down.
CTCCCGAGCCCCCGGCATCACGGGGTAGTGCCACAGGTAGCAGCCGTACGACGGGGGGGGGGGGTGCGTCCGGACGGCGGCCGACGAACGGGGCCCCGTGGACGGGACGGCCGAGGTGGGCGCGTTGACACGGCGCGGAGCACGCGACGGCCGCAGCACCGGAATCTCGAGGAAGCGGTAGCTCAGCTCGACGACGACGAGCGTCGGGACGATGCACACCAGCGCAGTGAGGGCAGGCGGCAGGTCGGTGGACAGGAGCACCAGCCACCAGACGGGGAGGTGCCAGAGGTACAGGCTGTATGCCCGCAGCCCGATATTGGGCAATGGACCGCCCGAGAGCAGGGCAGGGGTGCTGCCGGGGACCGTTGTGCCGCGGATCAGGACGAGGCTCGCCGCAACCGCACCCGGTAGCGCGACAACGCGGGCGTACGGCCCCACCGCGAGGTCCGACGGGAGGGCGACGAGGAGGAGGAGGACCACGAGGGCGAAGGCGGTCCACGCGGGGTCCTGCTGCCGTACTGGTCGGGCACGAAGGCGGAGCGCCAACGCGGCGCCGGCCCACATGACGCCCAGGTTCGCAACGGGCGAGTGGTAGAAGGCAGCGGCGGGAAGCGGCAGCGCGACGAGGTAGGCACCTACCGCAAACGACGCCGCGAGGTGCGACGCTCGCGCGGGGGACGTCCCGCGGCGCAGCCACCACAGCACCACCAGCGGCGCCGAGAGATAGAAGAGCCACTCGACGGTGAGGCTCCACGTGACCACCCACATCGGGCTGGGGTGAACCCCCGTGGCCGAGACGAAACCGAGGGTCTGCGTCAGCGTGAGCAACCCCCCTGTCAGCGCGGTGCGCCAGGAGCCCTCGGTGAACACCACGACCGGGACCCCTACCACCACGAGCACGAGGATGACGGGCAGGAGGCGTACGGTCCGTCGGCGCAGGAACGCGCCGTACCGGCCGGGAGATGCACCGCGGTGCCAGACCTGTCCGGTTATGAGGAAGCCCGAGAGCACGAAGAAGACGAGCACGCCGACGGAACCGCCAGAAGCGTACGGCCCTGCGCCGAGCTCCGCGGTGGCGTGCGCGCTCACCACGGCCAGCGCGGCAAGACCACGAAGACCGTCGAGGGCGCGAGCCCTCCCCTGCATCCCGCGACCATAGAGGGAGGCCCGCGATGCCCTCAGAACGTCGAAATGCGCCGCCGAGCAGGTGTCTCCTGCGTCGCATGCGGGGTGCCGTGACTGGAGGGGCGAATCGACCCCGCGGCCGTACGCGCGCCCAGACCTGCCTAGGCAGATGAACTGACGGGCGAGGCATCCCGGGTGTGGGTGCCCACGGCGTTGTGCACCGAGGTCGGGGAGCTCGGGAATCGTCACCCCGCGGCTGGAGGAAGCGACGTTCCACGAGAAACCAGGATGCGGTGGCGATCGCGGACGTGACGACAAGCGTGGTGATGAACGGCGGCGCGCCCACCTCCGACACGGCGACAAGCACCAGGAAGTGCCAGAGGTACATCCCGTACGAGATGCGCCCCATCCCGCGGAGTGGACGGAAGCTGAAGACACGAGCGATCAGGCCGTCCGTGGTTGTGACCAGATGGGCGACGAGCACGCTGGAGGCAGCCACCAAGAGGGGTAGGCACACCACGGCCGCATGGCCCGAGTCCCAGACGAACGACAACCCGAGAACGATCAGAGCCCCCGCGATTGCCGGCCTCGGGATCCCGCGGGCCACACGTTCCGGACCGCGTCGGAGGGCGATGGCGAGCGCGCACCCGGCGAGGATGGCGTCGGCGCGCGTGAAGGGCCCGAAATAGGCGAAGAGCCACGCCGTGGGGTACCCGAAGTAGATGGCGGTTCTGAGCGCTGCCGACATGACTGCCAGCCCGGCAACGATGGCGAGGGGGCGGCGGCTCCGCAGCACGAAGGGCAGGACCAGCGGCCAGACGAGGTAGAACTGCTCCTCCAGTGCCAGAGACCACGTGTGGCTCAGGCTGGAGGTGTCGTTGCCGACGATGGCGATGTTGGTCGTGTATGTCGCCGCGTAGAGGACCGGAAGCAGGCTGCGTCCGGTGACGAGCCGCATCGCCAGCTCGAAGGCGAGCAGCAGGACGAGGGCGGGCAGGAGGCGCCGCGCGCGCCGACCGTAGAAGCGCCGTAGACCCCGAGGGCGCCCCGACTCGTCGGCGTCGCGGAGCAGGATGCCCGTGATGAGGTAGCCCGACAGGACGAAGAAGAGGGTCACGCCGGCCGCAGCCAGGGGCTGGCTCTGGGGCCGCACCGAGTGACCGGCTATCACGAGGAGGACCGCTAGACCACGCACGCCGTCGAGAGGCGGGACCCGCCGTCCCTCGAGGGTGGTGTTCACGGTGGCAGTGTGCCGACGCCGTGCCGTTGGTGGAGGGCGAACCGCGGAAAACGGACCCCTCGGCCGACCGTTTGAGCGGCACGGTCCCTAGGATCTGCCGCATGTCGACCGAAGGTGGGAACAAGGCCGTCATTGCGGCGATGCTCGCGAACATGGGCATCGCGGTGACGAAGTTCATCGCGTTCCTGCTCACCGGCTTCTCGTCGATGCTCGCCGAGAGCATCCACTCGGTGGCCGACTCCGGCAACCAGGTGCTGCTGCTCGTCGGCGGGAAGCGGTCGCAGCGAGACGCGACTCCGCAGCACCCGTTCGGGTTCGGCCGCGAGCGGTACGTCTACTCGTTCATCGTCGCCATCGTGCTGTTCAGCCTCGGTGGCTGCTTCGCCCTGTACGAGGCGTGGCACAAGTACCAGGAGAGCATTGGCGAGACCGACTACGACCCGTTCGAGTCGCGGTGGTGGTGGGTACCCATCGTCGTCCTGGTCATCGCCATCGGGATGGAGGGCGCGAGCTTCCGCACCGCCGTGAAGGAGTCGAACAAGACCCGCGGCCAGCGTTCGTGGCTGCGGTTCGTGAAGAGCTCGAAGTCGCCCGAGCTGCCGGTCATCCTCCTCGAGGACGCCGGCGCTCTCGTCGGCCTCGTCTTCGCCCTCCTCGGCGTGGGGCTGACGCTGCTCACCTCGAATCCGCTCTTCGACGCCCTCGGCACCGCGATGATCGGCTCGCTCCTCGTGGTCATCGCCATCTTCCTCGCCATGGAGATGAAGTCGCTCCTCGTCGGCGAGGCGGCGACCCTGAAGCACCAGCAGGCCATCGCCCTCGCCCTCGAGGCCCCCGAGACGATCGACCGTGTCATCCACATGCGCACCATGCACATCGGGCCCGAGGAGCTCCTCGTGGCCGCCAAGATCGCGGTGGGCGCTCCCGACCACGCGGACGTCGTCGCGCGGGCCATCGACGATGCTGAGCGCGCGGCGCGGGAGGCGGTTCCCGACCTCCAGCTGATCATGTACCTCGAGCCCGACATCGACCGCGGCACCACGGCCATCCCGACGGGGGAGCGGGGCGAGAGCCTCGGCGGCACCGGCGGTCCCGTGCCCAAGGGCGAGCACGTCGACGGCGGCTGATCGAGCGAGCGACGGGCACAAGCCCGGTCGAGCAGACGCCTCGGGCCACGTAGCCGGGGACACGGGGGAAGCCTATGGCTCCGGGGCGGTTGCCGAGGGATGAGCAGATGCCGAAGAGATCGCCCCGATCCGCGGTCGTCGGCTCCTCCCTAACATCCACCGTGACTCCACGCGACGCCAGGACGGGCGACTCAGGATCAGCGCGGCAGCCACCACCATCACCCGCGACTAGTCCGAAGATGACAGAGAGCCGCCTGCGGAAAGCAGCAGAAGGGCGGCCGAGACGGCGACGCCGGTCCACGGCGACACCCGCGGGCCGCGGCGCGATCAGGGCACCCACGAAGATGCCCAGCGCGGCCGCGGGCGTCGCCGCGTACACGAGCATGTGCTCGTCGGCCCGGAGGAAGCCGGCTGTCAATGACACACCCGCCAAGGCCATCGCTACGGGAACCACCCACCTACGAGCCGTTGCGACAAGCAGGGCCACGCGAGGTAGAAGTGCCGCTCGACGGCGAGGCTCCAGGTGTGCGCCATGGCCCCCATCGGCTCGCACTGGAGCCACCACCGGTTGCCGTTGCCGCAGTCTAGGAGGGCTGGGGTAAACGACGACGAAGACCACCCACTGATCACCGGAAAGTATGCGCGGGGATGGGTGACACACGGAACTCGCGCGACCTCGTCACCCTCTGGCCCGGCCTTGCGTACGGTCTCCACATGAAGCGTGGGGGCCCGTCGGTTGCGACACGGCACTCGACCTACCGTGCACTTCCCTGGCTGATCCTGAGCGCCTGGGCCGTCGCCGTCCTCGCCGTCACCGCAGCCGCCTTCGCGAGGTACTTGGATACCGTCGATGAGTCGTACGGGCTGCTTCTCACCCGGTACCCCGACGCCTCGAAACCAGCGGGAGACGTTTTCCTCTTCCAGTTCTTGCTCCACCCGATCTTCGAGTGGACCGGAGAGGACCTTGTCGCCTACCGGTGGGCGGGCCTGGCTGTCGTCCTCGGTTCGGTCACTTCGATGGTGGCGGCATCATGGCTGTTCGCGAGGCGCTCGCTGCCCGCCACCAACCGGTATGTGGTCGCTACAGCTCTCCTCGTCGTCCTGGCGTCGTCGACAGCCATCTACGCTCTGCAGGGTCGGTCGCCCGGCTACCGCTCCGTCGCTTTCGTGGGGCTTAGTCTTGTCGCCGTCGGCGTGGCGATCACGCTCGACCGCCGACCCGTGCTCGGCGGCGTGATCGCGGGTGCCGCCTCCGTCGTGGCCATGACCGGCAAGCCCACATCTGCTGCCGCGGGTGCATGTGTGGCGGCAGCTGCTGTCGCCGTCGCCGGCGCTCCGTTCTTCCGCTTCGCCGGTTCGGCGTCCCTGGGTGCCTTCTTGATGACTGCCGTGGTCTGTCTGTCCGCGTCCATGTCGCCCGTCGCGCTGATCGAGTACCTCACGCGTGGGTACCGTCAGGTCACGGCCGGCCAGGCGTACGTCTCCGGCCTCGACATGTTCGGCGTCGCACCTGCGCCGACCACTGCACTGATGGTCTTCGGTCCTGTCGTCCTGCTGCCGTTCGCCATCGCGGCCCTATCCGCATGGTGGGGCAGAACATCCGGACCCCATTACACCGGACTGCTGCTGTTGCTCGGAGGGGTGGCAGCCGCGCTCGTATCGGCCGGTGCCGTGCTTTCGCTCTCGCAGCGGTCACTAGGGGCACAGATCCTCCCGCTCGCCGGCATCGAGCTGGTGCTGGTAGCGGTGCTCACCACCGCCGCATTTGCTGCACGGCCCGCGAGGGCCCAGACCGAACGTGCGCTGTGGGCGTTGGTCGGCATGCTCGTCCTCCTCCCGTTGGCGGCGGCCTTGGGCACGAACACGCGGTTCGCCTACATCACCGGGCAGGCAAGTGCGTTCTGGGCGCTCGCCCTCGTCCTCGCTGTGGCGCTCACTGTCACGCACCTGGACGGGCCGCCTCCGCTCCTCTTCCCCGCGTTGGTCGTGGTCCTCACGGTCACGACAGCCACCCAGGCAGTGTCGCTCACCAACGACGGACCCGCAGACTCCGTTCTCGGCGCTGTGGTGCCAAGCGGTGTTCTCGGGGGATCCCTGGGGCTCGGCCCGGACGACGCCGTCGTCTTCTCGAGTCTCGAGCAGATCCGCGAGGAGTACCGGCTCGAAGGGGTCCCATCCGTCGACCTCACGGGCTTCGCGACCGGGTACCAGTTGCAGCTCGGGACCCGTCCACTCGGGCGGGCGTCGTTCTTCGGTGCGCTCAAAGGGTCAGACCGAAGCGCGGCGACGGCGCTGGCGCATGAGTCCTGCTCCGACAGGGCTGAGGCCTGGCTCCTGTACGCCCCCGACAACCCGATGGACGTCTCGACGGCGTTCACGGCAAGGACGCTCGATCTCGACCGTGACTACCAGGTGGTCTCGTGGTTCCATCCGACTCAGGGCCCCCCTGAGTGGCGCTCGCTGACGATCAGGCTCCTCAGACCTCGCACCACGGTCTACCAGGCGCTGGGATGCGCCGGTAACCCATGAGAGGACCGGGCCTCGCGACTGCCGGCAGATCTGCGCGACGGGTAGCCGAGGTCGTCGTGCTGCGCGCGCTCACGGGGCTCGCCCTGTTGCTCGTGCTGGTTGCCGTTGCGCCACTGGCGGCGCCGGGTGCGAACGGCATAGCCGACCCTCTCCTGGTCGGCTACGCCCCATGGTTCGGCGCTGTCGCCGCCCTCAGCCTCCTCATCCTGCTGCCGTTCCTCGGCCGTCGCCGCACGAGGCCGCGCCTGGCCCTCACCGGTCTCGTGGTCCTCGCTCTCCTCCTGGAGACCACGGTGACTGTCCAGCTCCTGTCGACCGGCTGGAGCCAGGACGCCGTCGTCAACCCGTTCGTGCTGCACGGCCCACCGGACTCGGCCGACGGGCCCGACGACCGGTCGGTCTACACGCGAGTGGACGGAGACCCACTCGACGTGTACGTGTGGCGGCCGGCGGCTTCCGGAGGCGCAGCCCCCGTGATGGTCTACGTGCACGGCGGTGGCTGGGTCAGCGGGAACCCGGCTGCCCGCGCGGCTCAGATGCGATGGTTCGCAGACAGTGGCTGGCTGGTCATTGCCCCCGAGTACCCGCTCTCCAGCTCCAGCCGCCACCTCTGGCAGACGACGGTTCAGCACGTCGGGTGTGCGCTCGTCTGGGCCGCCGAGCACTCGGGTGAACTCGGCGGCGACCCGAGCCGGCTGGCCCTGGTGGGCGACTCGGCAGGCGGCAACCTGGCGATCAACGCCGCTTATGACTCCGCCACGGGTGTCCTGCCCTCCTCGTGCGGAGGTGACCCTCCCACGGTGCAGGCCGTCGTGGGGCTCTACCCGGTCACCGACGCCGTGAGCTTCCACGATGTGACGGGCCGCCGCGGTTCCGAGGCGCGGTCGATGACCGAGGCGTACCTCGGCGGGAGCCCCGCGGAGTTCCCCGAGCGCTACCGAGAAGTCGGCTCGGTCTCACACCTCTCTCCCCGCGCACCACCGACTCTGCTCTTCGTGCCGGGCTCTGACCAGCTCGTGCCGCCCGACGGGTCACTTCGGCTCGCAGAGGCCGCCCAGCTTCTCGGTGTGGACGTGACCGTGGTCGGGATGCCACACCTTGACCACGGCTTCGATGCGGCTCCGCTTCCCGACGAGCTGTACCGGAGAATAGTCGTGGCCTGGCTGGGCGGGCGCATCCACCGCTAATCGTCCGCTGAGCGGGTCCCCGTGCCAGACTCGCGAGTTCCTTCCTCCACCACGTCGCCCATTGCTTCGGCCCGGTCTCGGGCGTCCGTCATCTGGCTCATCGCCTCTCGGCTCTCGTCCTCTTGTGCCTGTTCGTCGCGCGCAGCCTGGTCGCGAGAAGCGGCTTCGTGCTCTTCCCTCGCTCGTTGCAGGTGTGCGGCGGATGGTTTCGCTGACGCAGTGGGGTGGTCAGTCACGGCTGCCTCCTTGGTGACGGTCCGACCATTGGATCGTCTCCCACCCATGAGAGGGGGTTTGAGTACGTCGACCTTGTGGGGCTGTCCGGCTGTCGGCCGGCCGGACTTCGGCGAGTTGGCGGACACGTGGCCCATTCCGCGCGACACTCCCTCGGGATGATGACCACAGACACCTCAGTCGCGAGAGCTTCGGCCGTGCCGAGCCGCGCTCGCTCGCTGTTGGCCGGGCCACTGAGTGATTGGTGGCTGCCATTGGGCGTCTTCGCGCTGGCTCGCCTTGTGTCCGCGTGGATCCTAACGGTGGCAGCACAGGTACAGCCCGACCTGACCCGCGATCCGCACTGGCACGTGGAAGGTACGCGGCCAGCGTCACCGAGCTACTGGGAGGTCCTCAGCAACTGGGATGGCCAGTGGTTCAAGACCATCGCAATGCACGGATACGCGGACATCGACACTGCGGGCCCCGCTACGCAGAACGCGCTAGGGTTCTCTCCGCTTTATCCCCTAACGGTCCGTGGCGTCATGTCGGCCACCGGTATGACGTTCGAGGTCGCGGCGTCGCTGGTGAGCCTCACGTGCGCAGGCGTCGCCATTCTGCTGCTCTTTCGGTGGCTCGTCGCTACCCGAGGTTTGGGCCCGGCCCTCGCGGCCGTCGCGGTGCTCTCGTTCTTCCCGTCGGCCCCCATCCTCCAGGCCGCCTATAGCGACGGTATGGCGATGCTGCTCCTTGTGGTCACCCTTCGCTCTGTTGCCGCAGGTCGGCCCGCCGCCGCTGCGGCGTGTCCGCGCTAGCGCTGGCGGCGCGCCCGGCGACGCCTCGTGCCCGTCGCGATGTTCGTACCTTGTACAGCCATGGCGTCGCAGCCTCGATCAGCCGGGCAAGCGGCCTGTCGCGGTACGTGCCACACTTCGCGCTACCGCCCTGGGGGCTGTCTTCGTTTGCCTTCGGCCCGTAGACGGCTTCGGCCGCTGATCCACTCGAGACATCCGCGCGCTTTCTGGAAGCATGGGCGTCGAAGAGCGATGGGACGGAACGCCAGTCGCACGGGGATTCGTTGAGCAGGGCTATGGAACAACTGCCTGCGTTGCGGATGGATGGTGGCGGAGTGCTGGCTGCAGCTGGTGTACTTGCGCTGGCGCGAGCGACGCCAACAGGTCCCTGCTATTCGACTGGCATCGGCTTCGGGTGGGCTACTTTTGCTTCGTCTTCCTCACAGCACAGCCGGAACGCCGGCGTGCATACGTCACCTACTTCCCCCCCTGGTGCCCTTCGGGATCGCCGGTCCAATGGCAATCCCCTTCAGCCCCAGCCGTACGACCAGTGCTTCTCGAGGCTGTAGTGCTCGTTGAGATGGCTACTTCCAGTGGCTATCGGTTCGATTACGTCTTCGTTGTTGCCGACTCCAACCCCGGCGCCCATCCCCTGACCCACGAAGGATCGCGGGTGCGGTCGAGTTGCGCCAGCGCCGGTCATGACCCTTGACGTTGCGGCCCAGATCAGCGACGCCGGGTCGAACTGGGTGCGTCGCGGGCAGCTTCCGAAGGAGGTCGCGCGTGCCCGTAGACCACAAGGTCCGCGACCTTGTCGGCCTCGCGGAAGGACCCGGGCGTCGCCTGGTCCGGCCTCGGCCCCGAGCGCGAGATTCAAGGCCTGATGGCGCTCCGCGCCGAGTACCGCGCAAGGCTTCAGCCGGCTCGCCGGCGCCCCACATAGCCGGCTCGCTGCACTGACCCGTAAGACTCCGCCCCGTCCTCATCGAGACCCTGGTGACCTCGCTGCCGGGTACGCTGGGGCGCCCTCCAGACATCTACTCCAGGCCCGGGCGGGCCCCGCGGCCGTCGTCGTCGGCACCAGCACCCCGGAGGACCCGGACGGCGTCCCATGTTGGCGTGGAAGAAGCCAGACCCTCGAAGAGTCTTGGGGCTGCCGCCGAGCAGATGGGGAGCCTGGCCCGGCGACACCTACGCCGAGACATGATCCTCGACGACGATGGCGACGCGAGGGTGCTCCGTCCACAAGGGCACGATGAGGAGAAGAAGCCGCCGAGGGCCCGGTGCCGCCCACCACCGAGGAGGACTCCGAGGAGTTCGGCGTCTCGCGAGGCCCTGGTGCGCCGCCGCACCTTCTCCGCCGCCGAGACTCCGCAGAAGTCGACCAGGGTCGCCGCCCGCAGATCAAGGGTGTCACCGAGGAGACCGCCGCGGGTGCTCACGCACGCCTGCCCAAGCGCGCCCAGACCGATGACCCTGCTCCCCTCAGCAGATGAACGTCAACGGCTCGGTGCCGCAGAGAGCAAGCCCGACGACGAGTCCGGCTTCAGCCACAGCATCATCGACGGCCTGAGCCAGGCCACCGACGTAGGCATCGGCGACAAGGTCGCAGTCGTCGCCGGCTACGGCGGCGTCGGCAAGGGCTGCGCCGGCGGGGGTCGCGGGCAGCAGGCACGCAGGTCGTCGTCAGCGAGGTCGGACCGTGTTGGCCCGCTCCAGGAAGCGATGGACGCGCTTGCAGGTGGCCAAGCTGAGGTCGAGTGCCTCGACCAGGCCGACATGGTAGATCACCTCGACGGGCTGCTTCGGTCCTGGCGTCGCCGCTGATCGCATGCAGCGGATCGAAGAGCGAGGCAGTCCCTCGCCGACATCGGCCGCTTCGACGAGGACGGTCGACATGGCCGGCCTGGCGGAGGTTGCCGGGGGCCGGTGCGGGAGACGGAGGTCGAGCCGGCAGGTGCGCGAGTGGACAGCTTCGACGACGTGGACGTCGATCATGGTCCCCTCCGAGGGCGGCCTGATGAACCTCGCCGCGCCCTAGCATCCCGTCGAGGTTCTCATGAGTGACTCGTTCTCGACCCAGCAGATCGCGCAGGTCGATGGCTTCACCCCGGTCGACGAGTGGCGTGCGGCGGGCGCGACCCGTCCGTCGCGGCGCTGCCGGGCGAGCAGGTCGACGAGGAGGAGGGTGACCAGCTCCACCTCGACGCGCTCGGGTGGAACTTGGCCGACAGACTTCGGCGCCTCCCAGTTCCTTGGCGTCGACGTGGCCCCTCAGTAACCGGCTGGACCGCTGCCCCGGCTGATGTCGCGGCGCTTTGCCTGTGGCGAGTGTCGCAGGGTCAGACGCCCCGTCCCCGCGCAGGACGGGCGCCTCGTGTTCCGTCGCTGCTCGCCGTCGTCGTTGACCTGTCGTTCGACGCGCGTCGGGTGTTGTTCGCGGGTTGCGGATTTCTCGCGGCAGGAGTTAGGCTGACAGATTTCGCGCTGCGGCTCGAGCGTCCCCCCGGGCGGGGCTCCTCGTGGTCAGCTTCGCGGAGACGCTCCACGCGCTGCCACCGAACAGCCAGCGACGAGACGGCCTGGTGACCGCTGCATCTCCTCGTTTGCGCCTGGGACCCGCGCCCGCAGGCGAGCCAGCGGACGATGGCTACGTAGGCAGTGGTGCGCACGTTTGCGACGGTCGGTGAACCAGGACCCACCGCCGGTGAAGGCACTGGTGGCCTTCGTCGCCACGAAGCCTCGCCACAGCGGACGCCAGGTCCCACCGGTAGAACAACGTCTTCCCGACCCGGTGGGACAGAGGCGGTAGTACCGCGCGCCCTCGACGGGCGGCCAGCGCGCATGAGCCGTAGCCCGTGCTGGTGGGCTGCTCCTGGACACGGGACTCCCCGGAGGAGAGGAGTGTCTCGGAGGGGGGGAGGCCGACGGGAGCCGATGCCGAGCGGCCCGGTGGAACGACCCCATCGCGCCCGACCTCGACCGCGAGGGCGAGAAAGCAGACCCGGGTCCAGGTACCGACCTAGCGCACGCCGGCGACCCGGCGTTCGACCAGCGTGGACTCGCTGTCCGCGGCCGTCTCGCCGATCGCGCCCGCGTGGAGGAGGCGGTACGCCAGCAGGCTGCACGGCCCACGCATCTGTCGTAGTCGTCGGCGACGCGACGAGGGTCGCCCGGTCCATGCGAGCCCGCTCCGCGCCTGGCCGCGCAACCACGCGTCGTGCCCGACCCGGTCCGCGCCCGGCCGCCATCATCGAGACGATCCCGCGACAAGCAGCAGCTACGGGAGCCGATGCGGGCCCGCATCAGGTCCCCACGGCGGTCACGTCCGGCCCCGGACCAGGTCACGCGGCGGCATCTTTCTCCACCGACGAGATCACCACCGAGGCCGCCTCGTCCAGTCGCAGCAAGCTTCGCCAGGTGCGCCGCGTCCTCCTCGTCAGTCCTTCGCACGGTCCCCCGCAGGCCGCTCCAAGCTTCGACGGCCCGCCGGACTCACGCCGGATACAGGCCGGCGACCGGGTACCAGTGAAGCCCGAACACAGTCGGGCCGAGCCTCACTACGCGACCGCCGCCCGGGCCCGGCAGACCACCTCACCCCCGCGGCGGATCTCCTCATCGGACGGAGTCAGACTGGCCTGGACCAGCTCGCCAGTCGACGCCATTCGATACGCCGCTGCTGCGACCGACCGTGCGTGCACGTCGAGCCCGACGCTCGTACGCTCAGTGAACACCGGGGCCTCCCACGAAAATCAGACAGGCCGAGCAGGCGGCCCTACTCGATAACCCCACGGTGTCTCCGCGAGTCTAACGCCGGCCCGCGGACCCGCCCCGGCCGAGCCGGTCGCCCCCATGTGGTCTAGAGGGCGGAGGGCGAGGTTGGCCGGGCGGGCCGAGAGCCCGCTTCGGCCGGCGTTTGGTCCACGGGCGAGCCGTTCGGTGAGGAGCGGCCGTGGACCGGAAGGCGCGACTGTCACGTCGCGTCGTTCGGCCTCGTCGAGCCCGAGCTTGTAGGTGTAGCTGACCGCCGGTTAGGTCAGGATTCCGACGTCGCGGAGAGACGCCATGGCGCAGTCGAGGTCGCGAAGCGCCGAGTCCGGAGGAGGCCGGATGGTCGTCTTCTCCAAGGTCCTCAGGTGGCGTTCTCCTGTGCCCGCTTGGGAGGCCTGCGCCAGCACGACGACGCAGACCTCTCGTGTTCCTGTCCACGCCCGTGGCGCCCCTTCGGCTGTTCAGCGGCCTGCCCTACCTACGCCGCCGTCAACGTTCTGAGGCGCAGGTTCTCGCCGTGGCTCACGTTCACCCCTTCCCCGTCGCCCGCTCTTTTGTGTGCGAGGCGCGTGGGCGACTTGTGCGCCAGGACCTCGCCTTCCTCGGCGTCTGGTGGGCCGGAGCGGTGGGGCAGCTTGGTCGGTGTGTGCCCCTGCTTCTAGTGAGGACTCTAGCAGGGCTGGGCCCAGGTCCTCCCGGGTCAGTTTGTGCGTCGTCGCAATACTACGTCTTGGTCAGCTTTCCTGGCCCGCGGCCACGTGCGCCTTCGCCTCCCGCAGAGAGCACGGCGAGATGATCAGTCGGGACCTACGGCACTGACCGCCGAGGGGGTAGGCCGATCTCGGCGTCCAGCGCCGTCGCCGAGTGTATCCAGGTTGGATCGTCCCGTGTCAAAGGTCGGAGGATTCGCTCCGCGACCTGGTCGACCGGCTCGCCTGCCGCCCCTGCGGACCTGACCCAGCAGCACCAGTCCATGCCTCGTGAGTGAACAGTTAGACCGAGATCGCACAGCAGAGATAGAGCACAGCCCTTCGAGGCGAGGTGGGAGGGGCAACTCCAGACCATGAGAGGACTACGCCGGCGGATATCAGCAGCACAATACGCCTGCTCGCCGGGGTGTCGAGGGCCAGGTTCGACATCGTTGCCGGCCATGGACGACGACCTCGGCGCCGCCCGGACCAGGTCGCCGTCCTCAGTCGGGCCCCGCGCCAGACCCAGACATCGACCCTGTGTGTGGCGTGCCCGGGGTCGGAGGAGGGGCGCGCGCCTGGTCCGGGCTGCGACGCCCCTCCCCGCGCCGGTGAAGATCTGCACTGGCCCTGGCCGGCGTCCCGGACGCCGAGGACCGCTGAGCACCTCTCAGGCAGCTCGCACCGACTAGCGCCAGACGTCGCCCATGTCGCCGACCCGTGCGTCTCGCTCGACGTCGTCCTGTCGTGGGCGACTTCAGCAGCGTCAGGCGGGTGCCGCAGTGCACGTGGACCGGAGGGCCGGCAGGATCACTCCGGATGCGCATTGTAGACGGCCTGCTCCGACACGCCGCGAACATCGCCGCCCGGCTAGGCGTCGTCCTCCCGCTGCGCCTCGTGACCACACTGGGGCTCCTCGTTTCGGACTTTGGCCTCATGGCATGGTTTCCCCGTCCTCGTCATGTACTGGACCAGCCGGCATCAAGGTCACAGGCTTAGCGACCACCATCGCCAGTGTCTCGGACTTCTCTCCGGGACCTTGATGCCATCTCGCTCGGCGTGGTCGGGGGACTACCTCGGCCGCCTCCCTACGTGCCCCCGTTCGATCCCGCGGCAAGGCCTCCCTCGTCCGGCGTCGCGACCTTCTCCTCACCGGTTCCCGGTACCCTTCCCCAAGGCCTGTGCGAGGTTCATGGCTTCGTCGGCTGGTCCACCGTCCGGCGCCAGAGGCCAGCTCACCGGGGGCGCCATGACCGAGACGTCAGGGCGTTGCCGGAGGGCGTCCAGGCACCCGCCCCAGTGCGCTTCACCGCGCCGTACCGGTCGGCACCGAAGCGGCTCTCGTTTCCCGGCCCTGGCATCTGCAGGATCTGGCACGGCGACGGGCGGCCCCCGCCGCGCCCGCGAGTGCCTGGTTGCGGGAGCGCACCCACGCACCAGCAGCTCTCCTGGCACCCTCATGCCGCCCACGCCGTTGCAGCTGACTGCGCTGCTGCTCGACCTAGGACCTGGGGACGAGGTCGATCTGCCCCAGTTTAGCCTTCAGCCTCCGCCGCCACCGCCATTCCGATCCGCGCCCCCGGTCCGGTCTTCGTTGACATCCGACGGGGCACGCTAGACCTTGAGCGTCGATGCCAGCCCCAGGCAGCGAATGCGGGGGCCGACCGCGCGCGGGGCATCTTCGTCGTGCGCGCTACAGCGGGGTCGCGGCCGACGTGGAGGGCCTGGCCGACCTCGCCGACGGGCGCCCTCACTGAGTCGTCGAGTTTGACGCCCACGGACTCGAGGGCTGTTCAGCGATGGCGGAGCCTGGGTTCCTTCGGGACCTTCACCACGCACAGAGTTTCCATCGACGCCCAGGCCTCACCCTCCAGGGGAAGGTCGCACACTGCTTCGTCAATGGCCTGTCGCACATCTCGAGGGGGCCGAGGTGATAGGCCAGAAGGGCACCAACCGCACGCACAGTTCCTCGTCGGCGCGGTCGAGAACGGTGCACATGGTGCGGGCGCGGCTGCCTGTTCCTGCCGAGCGCGCGGCGCCCGCGGGCCTCCCAGTGGCGGGGCAAGGACGAATTCGACCTGATGATTAGACGCGGGCGCGCGCGCGCTCATGTCGCACGCGCTCTGCGCGCCCGACTGCGCGCCTCGAGCAGCGCGCGGGCCGTGGATTCGGTCTCGTTCATGTCCCGGACGGAGCCGCCCACCCCGCGCACATGTTGGGCCTGCGCATGCAGGACGAACGGGACCAACTCGGAGTCATCTGAGGCACCCTAGGAGCAGGCAGGAGGTCTTGGCAGTCCTTTCCACTACCGAGCACCTTGTCGAACGATCTCGCGCCAGTCAAGCAACTTTGGAAGGGCGCCCCTGGGCTGTACAGTGACAGCAAAGATCACAGATATCATGGAGTCCGCCTCCCTTTACATTTAGGGCTGCAGCGACTTCGATAACGACCCGCATCGTCGAGCCTGTCCGCTCATACCGTCCCGGTCGATCGGGTCGGACGACCGGGAAGGTCGCGGTGTCGACGTCGCATCAGAGCGCCGCCATGACCTGATGCGCTTTTGGCTGGATGTCGCTCACGGCGTCGTCCGCTCGAGAGTCGAACCTGAGCACCGTCCCTCGAGCGCCTGCGCGGGTCGTTGGCGTCGATTGGACCCAACCTGCATTGCTGCCGCTCGCCGCTGACCTCGGCGAAGCGCTCCACAGGCGCGGATCATCGCTTCCTCCGCCGAGGACGCGCTCATCTTCGTTGGGGGCTTGGTTCCTCCGCTAGGCGGGACGACGAAGCGGAACAGGTGATCTCGCCGCGGATAGATGAGCCGAGAGTAATGTCCCTGAAGCAAGATCAGCGACGCAGTTCACAACGTATACATGTTGTTTGTGAGGCCACTACACGTGGAGCGAGACTTCGAACCTCAAGAGGTGCCTGGATGGGTACCGTCGACTGGGCCATTGCGCACTGCGCACCGAGAACCCCGGGAACTGCTACACGCTCCTCCACGGCGAAGGGGCTCGCCCGACTCGCCAAGCAGGACCAGGCCGCGGATCGACGGAGGAAGGTGCGGATCGAAGGGGTGTGAGCCGGCGCGGGCCCCGCGCGCGCGCGCGGAATAAGGGTGTACGGCATCCTTCTCGACGCGTCGGCGGCCCGCGCCGCTGGTCCCTGTCGGCGGGCCCTGCTACGTGTGGCGCGAGCGTCGAGCGTCTCCGTCCCGAGGGCATGGGCAGAGGAGGGGTTGCCCTGCCCATGGCGTATTCACTACGTGCACCTTTTTCTTCACTGGGGCCCCAGTTCCCTCGTGCAGCTTGGACCATTCAGTAGGGTACCATTATGACGGCTGGCGATTGAGAGATCGTGCGGCCCGTAAGTTCGAGCGCTCGGTCCACAGCCCGCCCTTTGTCCTACCGGCCCGCGATCGGGCTCGGCCTGATCGTGTGGACCCTATAGCTCTGCGCACGGGGTGGGCTGGCTGGTGACGAGGGCTACCTGCTCGCCGTCGTCCGCCGATCCAGCGTCGCGTCAGCAGCGGGGTGGAGCCGTTCCTCGTGGGCCCGCTCGTTGGCCCGCTCTTTCCGTTGCTGCGGCAGGGATGCGGCTCACTCTTCAGGCCGCCGAGGTGAGTGAGCGGCCCTCTGTCCGTGGGCCCGTCGTCCTTTTATCAGCGAGTCCGCGCCGCCCTAGGGTGTTCTGTGACAGAGACCTCAGGCGGAAATCGACGAACTGGCTTGTCAGACAGCGATCTTCGGAACACTCATCCGACCGGCCCCGTAGTTGCTCCCGTCCCCGCGTGCCCTCGTACCGATCCATGTCGCGCCCCTAGTCGGACTGTCGTTGGGGGACGCAGGCATGTTTTGTCAAGCGGTCGGCAGGAAGCCGGATGCTGCGCAGCACGGCTGGATGGGTCGGGATGTGTGCGTGGATCTCGCCGCGGCGAAGTTGTGGAGAGCGGCATCAGGCGCCCCTCCTCCTCGTCCTTCTCGAAGCCTCGGCGATCAAGCAGCGAACTCTACGCGTCGAACTCGTGCCTCTCGGCGGCGTCTTCCGCTCTGGATCAGGGCAGTCGGTGTGCTCGCCGTGTGTGGGGATTACTGGCCCACTACGCAGGCGGCTGGTGTACCTGCGTGGGGGCTTCGAGTTCGTCGCCGGCTACGGGGGCCTTCCCTTCGTTGCTTCCAGATGGGCGTCGCGCCGCGCCCCCAGCCGCTCAGAGGCCTTCGCCCTGTTCGGGCCACTACTCGTCCGATGTGCGTCGCCGTCGTCGGCACGATTCTCGACAATTACTCGCAAGCGGACGAACGTTCCCTAGGTTTCTCCGTCACAGCGACCCTTGGCCTGCTTCGGTGCCCGCCGCACTCGGCTGCCGCACGGAGCAGCTTCGCGAGTACTCTGGGGGGGAGGGATTGGGGTGAGCAGTTGGTTGCTCAACGCCCAGTTTCGCTTTCCCTGCCGCTGGCCGTACTAGAGATAGCGGCACTGTTGGTCCTACGAGGGGGGCGGGCGCGCGTGGCGCGCTCAGAGTGGGTCGGCTGGCTGGTGCTGTGGTGCATGCCCTACGTGTTTGCTCTGGGCAGCAACGACGCATTCTCCAAACAGATGGGTCAGGCAACATTCTTCTGGGCGCTGTGCCTCGTGGCGGTCGTGATGCGCGCATTTGATGCGTCGTCGGCCCGCGCTGCGCAAGGTGGCACCGCGGCAGGCTTCGCGGTGGCGTTGGCCGCCTCCTTCACCGCTACAGCCTTCGTGTCGGGGCAGTCGACTTCGTTATCGGCGAGCGGAGTTTCCACCCAGGTGGCAGGCGGTATCCTCTACCTACCCCCCAGGACCGCCGGCGCTATGGACGAACTGCGACAGATCGGCGAGGAATACGACATCTCGCGAAGCACGCCCACGATGGACCTCAGCGGGCTCTCACCCGGCTACCAGTTTCAACTGGGCGGTCGCCCCTTGGGGAGGGCCTACTTCTTGTCGACGTTCCCCGACTCGAAGACAGCTGCTGAGCAGGCCCTGACCCACGTTTCCTGCGCCGAGCGAGCCGAAGCGTGGACACTCTTCGTGCCGGAGAACCCTTACGACCTGTCTGCGGTCTTCTACCCGAGTGGAGCCGCGCCCGACCCCTCTCCCACGGTGCTCGCGCGGGTGGACACGCCGCAACGGCCCCTCGTGCTCCTGGGCGGGGGCGCGCTCGAAGTGCGTGCGCCCTCGGGCGCTGAACTCCACTGTCAGTAGTCCTTGCGCTGCCATTGCGACCAGGGCCCAGCTGCACGCTCAAGGCTCCAACGCTGCTTTGCCATCACGTCGCACCAACGCGACGGCTTGCCGAGGACATTGGCTTCAGGCATCTCGCTTCGTGGCCTAGGCAAGCCCTCAAGCTGCCGCTTCGGGCGATTTCGCCGTGCTAAGAATCGAGGTTCCCTACGCTCGGAGGGTGTCGAATGAGACCTCCTTGGCGGCCCGGGTGACCGGCCGCCTGACGCCCGACCGGCTAGTGGTGTACCCGGGGGTCGTCGTCGTGCTCTTCGTCGTCGTCTGGGCCGTTTCCCTTCGCGCCGCTTTCCCGCTACCGGACTTCCTCGCGCGATGGACGGCAGGCTCGATGGTCGCGGGAGGGGACGGCGCTTCGCTCTACGACCCCGTGGCGCAGTCCGTGGTCCAGGCGGGTGTCGGAGCGCAGCGCCTCTCCTGGTTCGTGTCTCCGCCCTTCGTCGCGGTGCTGTTCGTCCCCTTCGGGCTGCTCCCGTACTGGCTCGCTGCGGTGGTGTGGACAGCGGTGTCGCTCGCATTCCTGGCGTGGAGCGCGCGGGCCGCGGCGACACTGCATCCGCGGATGTCGGCGCTCGGTACCGGGCGCGGTCTGCTGGTGGCGGCGTCGTGCCAACCGGTCCTCGAGCTCGTGGGCGGGGGACAGGACTGCGCCCTCGTCCTCGCGTCATTCGTCCTGGGAGCCCGTTGGCTGGAGCGTTCTCGTGCGTTTCCCGCGGGGATGGCCCTGGGGGTCGGGCTCGTCAAACCGCAGCTGGTCGTGCTCGTGCCGCTCCTCCTCCTGGCGACGCGTCGCTGGCGTGCCCTACTGGGGTTCTCGTGCATCGGGCTGGGGCTTGCCGCCCTGGCGACACTCGTCCTCGGCCCCGGTGTCTGGGGGCGATGGAAGGTCGCGCTCACGTCGCCGCTCTACGCGGCGGACGTTCAGCAGGATCAGGCATGGAAGAACAGCACCGTGTACGGCTTCCTTCACGGGGTCCTGCCTGATGCGTGGGGATCGGTCGCCACCGTGCTCTGGGCTGTCGCGGTCGTCGGGGTGGCTGTGGCGACCCTGCGGAACTGGCGCTCGCTCCGGGAGGCCCCGATCGGGGTGCTGCTCCTCGTGACGGTCCCGCTTGCGACCGTGCTCGTCACTCCCCATGCGATGGTCTACGACCTCGTGCTCGTGGTGCCGGCCGTGGCCTACCTCGTCGGGGTGCGGGAGGCAACGCGGGAGAGGGCCCTTGCGGTCGCGGCCTACCTCCTCCTCTTCCTCGCGCCTCTGCTGCATCTGCTGGCAAGCGCTGTTCCTGTGGCAGGCCTGCTCGAGGCGACATGGGTTGTCCTACCGCTCGCCGCCCTCTGGTGGGGGCACCTCAGAGCGGAGCGGACTGCGCTCACCGGAGGCGCGGAGCAGGTCGTCAAGGCGAGCTGAGGAGCACCCACGACCGGTCGCGTCCGGCCTCGTGCCATCCGGCCGCCGACAGGGCCTCGTGAAGGGGTCCGTGAGTCGAGACCAGGGCCGCGCGACAGCCACTGGCCTGCAGAACGTCCTGCCACCCGTCGTCGGCCGCGGAGAGCCGCAGGTAGTCCTCCACGTCCTGCACCGTGTAGAGCTCGATGCGCCCGTCTATTGCGGGGACGAGGTCGGGATGGGTGAAGAGCAGCCACCCTCCGAGGAAGTAGTCGTTGCAGATGACCGATCCGGGCGGGAACGAGGACAGTTCTGTGGAGAGTCCCGTCGGGAACCCCGCCGGCTCCGACGCACGGGCGGGGGCGACCACGCCGGCCAGGGCCGCCCCGAGCGCCAGGGCTACCGCCACCGCGCCCACTTCACGCCCCCGCACCTCGACCCGTGCCAATCGCAACCTGGACGTAAGCGCGCTCGCAAGAAGCGGTGCTGCGATCATGGCCGCGACGGGGATGGTGCGTCCGTGGACGACCGCGAGGTAGGCGGCGGTCCCCAGGAGGAGAACTTCGGGCCACGACGGGGCCGGTCCCTTGGTCCAGAGGACCGCGGTGAGCACCAGCATCGAGGTGACGGCGAGGAACGCGGGCGTGCCTGCCGACACTGGCAGCCACTCCTGCACGAACGAGATCGTCTCGCCCACGTCTCGCCCCGACAGGAGCAGGCGTGGTCCGACAGGTGTCAGCGCGGCGGCAACGACGGACAGGACGACGACGGCGCCCTGCTGGAGCACGACCCTCCACGAGGTCCGTTCGAGGAGGAGCCCGACCACGACAACTGCTCCGAGCCCGGGCACGAGGATCCAGAAGCCGTGCACCCCGGCCCACAGCCACGCCACGGGCACCAGCCACCACCGCGCGCGGCCGTCACGCGAGACGCGCCACCACGCGGGTGAGACGACGGCCGCGAGCAGGAAGCTGAAGATCTGCGGCCGAGGGGTGAGACTGACCGTGGTGCCGATCAGCGCCACGATCGACACGACTCCGCTCACGAGCACCGCGTTGTCCCGACGCAGCGCGAGGTAGAGCGCTGCGAGGATCGCGGATGTCGTCGCCGCGACGAGCCAGGACAGCGCAGCGACGCCAGCAAGTCGGTAGGCAGCGAGGGTGACGACCTCGCCGATCCACTCGTGGTGCACCCACTCGTACGTCGTCAGCGTCGAGAGCGGGTCGGGTTCGACGAAGCGCCACGTCTCCAGCAGGTGTTCTGCTGCGCGGAGATGCCACCAGACGTCCGGGTCGTCGACGGGGTGCACCAGCGCGATCGGGGCCATGACGAGCACGACGAGCACCGGCAGGAGCTGCAGTCCGAGGGGAAGCCTGGACCGTTGCTCCGTGTCGGTGGGCACATCGTTGGTCGCGCCGGAAGCAGAAGTGTCAGAATCGGCCGCAGGGTGGGGGGCAGTCATGACGAGGGGGCTCGGAGCCACAGCCCCACGGGGGCGTCGCGGTCGAGCCGGGTCCAGGTCCCGTCGGCGTCGAGGGATCGGGCCAACCTGCCTGTGTCCAGCCCGGGCGATGTCTGGAGCACCACACAGGTAGCGCCGTCGATGCCGCTGACGTCTGTCGCGTCGCCACTGAGGTCGCGGACTGCTTCCGCGTTCCGGTCGTGACCCCAGTAGTCGGCTCTACCGTCGATCCACACCGTGACGTCCGGTCGCAGCAGCAGAACCGCGCCGGCCGAGCCCGGGTCCGAGAAGAGGCGACAGCCCTCGGGCAGTGCGCCGGCCACGCTCGCAACGGACGCAGGTCGCCCCAACGTGGCTGCAGCGACGAGACCCACCGGGAGGAGTAGCGCCGCCACGGCGGTAAGGACCACCCGCCACGGATCCGGCCGAGCCCATCGTCGGACGATCCCCCGTGAGAAGACCCCTGTCGACGGGTCCGCCGCGACACGCGCGCCGACTCGCCTGGTCACGGCTCCGACCGCCATCGCTGCCAGCGGGGCGAGGAGAAGCAGCGCGATGCCGATGAACCGGATCGCTTCGACGGCCGCGAGCGCGGCCGGACCCCCCACCACCACGAGGGCCGCCACCAGCCCGACGCGAGGGTCGTCGAGGCGTCGCTTCCACGCTCGGAACGCCCACCATCCGGCGAGCGAGAAGCCCGCGATCGCCAAGAGACCGGCGGGTGCCCAGCGCAGCGCAAGACTCGGGGTGAACATGCCCGCCCACTCGAGGACGACCCCCTCGCACGCCTCCTGCACCTGCTGGGACAGCGCCCACGCGGACAGACCGTGAGGGCCGGCGACGACACCGGCGCCGACCCCGAGCAGAGCACTGACCGAGAGAACGGACCGTCTCGTGCCGGTCACCGTCGGGCTGCTCCACCACAGGACCGTCCACGCGACCGCGGTGGCGGGCGCCAGAACGAGCCAGGACAGGTGCACCCACGAGCCCAGCGCGGCCACAGCGAACGCTGCCACGCCGACGACCAGCGCGTCCAGGACGGCAGTCGGTCTCCCGGTGCGCCGACGCCAGGTGTCCGCGGCAAGGAGTCCGGCCATGAAGAGGGTCTGGGCAACGAGGGATGCGCGGGGCGAGAGCATCGCCAGCGCCGGCACGACCGCGATGAGCACGCCGGCGAGTACCGAGAGCGGGCGCGCTCCGAGTCTCAGGGCCAGAGCGGTTGCAGTCGCGAAGTAGGCGAGCAGCGAGACCAGGGACACGGTGAAGAAGCCGGCGAAGCCGGCCGTCGAGTACCCGAGTCCGAGCACGTCGTTCCAGAGTGGAGACGTCTGGGTGAAGGCACCCTCGACGGGAGCCCAGCTCCAGGTGTCCGGTCGCGAAAGCGGTGCACCCCGCAGGTTCTCGATACCAGTCCTGACCTGCCAGTACGGGTCCGTCTCCTGGAGCACGCCGGAGCGAACCACCGAGATCGCGCCGAACCACGCCACGAGGATGCCGACTTCCCATCGACGGACACGACGTGGGGTCGGGGGGTGCAGTGCTCGAGGCTCCACCGCCATCGAGGTCATCCGATGAGGACCCATCCGGTGATCGCCTGAGCCTGGAGCGACGCCACCCTCACATCTGCTGAGGACGAGGCACTGATTCCCGACACGAAGGCGCTCACGGTCCTGTTGGCGTCGTCCTTGACGCCGTCGCCGCTGATCTTCACCACGTAGGCAGTCGTACCTCGGGCCGCGTCGGCCGGGAACGACAGGTCGACGGCCTCGCCACCGGTGATCGTCCCGGAGGCCACAACACGTCCGTTGGGGTCCTCCACAGTCGCCTCACGGGTCTCGCCGTCGATGCCGTGCACCCTCATGGTCACATCGAGCCGCACCGTCGAGTCGCCCATGTTTGCGACTGACACCGTTGCGTCTGGCCCCACGTACTGCCCGACAGCCTCCCCGCGCCGCTCGACGTCATAGGCGCGGAGGGAGACGACCACCGGCTGGAGGGTCCTGGTCTGGAGCGCCGCGTCTCCTTGTCCGGCCCCGCCTTCCCCCCGAATGTCGAACGCGACGAACTCCCCGTTGCCGGTGTCGGCCACGGGCGGACCGTAGGCCTCGGTGAGGCGGGCGATGACCCCCGCGGGGTCCTCGAACCCTCGGGTCGCAACCTCGAGTCAGCAGAACCCGACCGAGACGGAACTGGGCGGCGAGGGCGTCCAGGTCCTCGGTCTCCACCGCCGCCGCCAATCCCGTCGCGGTGCGCATGATTTCGCCGGCGCTGAACTTCATATCGGAAGCGCGAGGTAGGGCTGAGCTGTCGTACCCGTTCATCGTGAAGGCGCGGCGCTCTCCGGGACTCGCGTCACGGGGATCTGGAAGTTCCCGCACCCGGGCGCTGTTGCGCCCGGAGCGGGCGGACGCAGGCGTCGAGAGAAGCCATCTCGGCCGCGATCGCCTTGTGGTCCGGCGCCTCGTCCGGGTTGGTCTGGTCGAGGAACCGACCAGACCAGCTTGCTGTGAGCCCGCGATGATCGGTCCTTGTCGAGCCTGGACGCGCGTGAGCCAGTATCCGACCCAAGCAGGGCGAGGAGCAGGATGTAGGCTCCATCCGCGACCACGTGCGACCTGTCCGGTGAAGAAGAACGCGATGAAGGCGCCGAGCCCACCCACCGTGTAGAGCGCGAAGGACAGCCAGGTGAGGGCGGACCAGCGTCCGAGGTCGCCGCCCAGCGCCCGGCCACGCAGGAGGGCCACGAGGGTCAGCGCCGCGAGGGCGACGAAGCCGCAGACCCCGACGATGCCGAGCGCGGAGGTCTCGACGGTGGCGTCGGTGGTGGCCCGGTACCCCCAGGTGACGTACGCCGCGAGGTCGTTGCGGTGACCGGGCCAGGGCAGCAGCAGGTCCATGAGCTTGCCCGCGAACAGCTCCGACTCCACGAAGCTGCGCTGCGCGGGGACGCGGCCGGTGACGAGCGTGCCAGCGGTTCCCAGCTTGGCGAAGGCGAGGGGAATGGCCACCATGACGCCCAGCGACAGCATGACGAGAACGCCTGGCAGCAGGTCTCGCGGGGAGCCGCCGACGCGGCGCACCACCGTGACCACGAAGAGCAGGATGAGCGTGAACCCGACGTAGTAGACCCCGCTGAGCCCCACGATCACGACGGCGGCCACCGTGACCAGCGTCCGCGCGCCGCGCCAGCGCACGCGGCCGTCGGCTCCGGGCTGAGGAGCGAACGGCCCCGCGCGACCTCCAGCACGAGCCACATCGCGATGGCCACGACCCAGTACGCCGACAGGTACAGATGGCCGTAGCGCTCGGCGTGGCCGGGGGCGTTGGCGAAGAGGACGCCGAGCAGCAGCCCGGCCATCCGGCTCAGCCCCTGGCTCCGCGCGAGCAGGTATCCGGCGACACCGGTGAGCGGGAAGGACGCGACGAAGAACAGCACGCCGGCGGTGTACGGCGAGGAGAAGAGCATGTTGAGGGCACTGATCATCGCGACGTGGATGGCGTTGAGCTCGGGGAAGAACGACCCGTTCTGGCCGAAGGGGAACCCGATGTCGGTGTTGTGCCAGTACCACCCGTGGTCGTAGATGTCCTTGAGCTGCATGGAGATCTGCGTCGAGTCCCCGACCAGGCCGAACGGCATGCCGGGGGTCCACGCCCACAGGCGCAGCGACCACGCGCCCACCAGAAAGCCGAGCACGGCAGTGGCGGCGGCCCAGAGCGCTTCGGTGCGTACCAGCCGGCGTCGGCGCGGTAGGGGAGGCGTGGTGTGGGCCGCCACGGGCTTCTCGATCAGGGACCCGGCGGTCATGGGATTGGATTATCGTCCGAGCGTCCCTGGCTCCGAGCCACCTTGGAGAAATGCGCGTGGCGACACCCGAACCCGTGGCCGAACGGCGGATGCTGCCCCTGCCCGAGATCGCGGTCGTCCTGTGGACGGTCATGGTCGCTGCGCTCACCACCCTGGGCGCCGACCTGCTGTGGGTCGTGGCGATGGGCAACGACATCAGGGCCATGGGTGCAGTCCCTGACGGCGTCCCCTTCGCCGCCGCCCCGCAGGTCGACTGGCCGAACCCGCTCGTGCTCGCGCAGCTGCTGCTCTCGGTGGTGGCGTCCCTGCCCGTCGGCCTGGCCGCCCTCAACCTCCTGGTCGCCGCCGCGACCCTGGCCGTCCTGGTGGTCGAGGCGCGCCGGATGGGTGCCGGGGACGTGCGGAACGCCGTCGCCGTGTCCCTCGTCGTCATCGGCGCCTCGTCCGCGCTGGTCGTGGCCCGGCTGCCGGGTCTCTCCCTGCTGCCCTTCGTGCTCCTGGTGGCGCTGCTACGCCGGACCGACGACCGCCCCGGCCGGCTGCTCTGGTGGGTCGTGCCCCTCGTCGCCCTCTGGGGCAACCTCCACGGTGGCGTCCTCGTGGGCATGGCCGTGCTGGGCGTGTTCCTCGTGCTCGCACGCGGGGCGGGATCGCTCTGGCAACGGGTCGCGGTCGGGCTGGCCTCGGTCGCCGCCCTCTTCGCCACCTCGGCCGGGACGGGAACCGCGCGCTACTACCTCGGGGTCATGGGCAATGAGGCGCGCGTGCGGGGTACCGACCTCTGGGCACCGCCGAGTCTCGGCCACCCGCTCGATGTCGCGATGCTGCTCGCCGCGGTTGTGCTGTTGGCCATGGCCTTCCGTCGGGGCCTGCCGTGGTGGGAGTGGGCGGTGGTGGCCGGGCTCGTCGTGGGGACGGTGCTCGCCGCACGCAACGGGGTCTGGCTGCTGCTCTTCCTCGCACCGGCCGCCGCGGGAGACCGCCGCCGGGGTGCACAGTCGGTCACTCTGTGCGGCCCACCTGGTGGCGGCCCGTGGTGGCGGGCCTCGCCCTGACCGGTGCGGCCGTCTGCTTGGGGGTGCTGCTGGCTCGCGGGCCCGCGGTCCAGCCCCGGGGCCAGGACGTGGTGGCAACGGTCGCGGACCTCGCCGGGGACGGTGTGGTCCTCGCCGACGAGCCCCTGGCCGAGACGCTCGCTGCCGGTGGACTGACGGTGTGGGCGTCGAACCCGATCGACGCGTTCCCCCGCGACGTGCAGGGCCAGCTCCTCGACTTCCTCCACGACGGGACTGTGCCCGCCGACCCGTCCATCGACGTCGTGGCGGTCGCGAGCGACGAGCTGGGTGCGGACGTGGAGCGGTCGGGGGAGTGGACCGCGGCGGCGCAGGCCGGGGGCTACACCGTGTTCGTCCGCCGCTGACCCGTCAGCCGCGCCGCCACAGCGTCCACCCGTCGGCGGTGACCTCCGCCCGCCAGGTCGCCGCACCGGCCAGCGCCTCACCGAGCGGAGAGTCGTCACGGACCGCGACCGCGCCGATGTCCTCGGCATTGGCGTAGGCCTGCCACCCCGGCGCGGCCCTCATGAAGTCCTCGAACGGCTCGGCCACCTCGAGGGAGTAGATCTCGGCCCGCAGGTCGCGCATGGCGGCGAGGTCGGGGTGGGCCCACACCATCCAGTTCCACGCGGAGACGTCGCTCGCCACCCGGGTACCGGCCGGCAGGGCGCCGAGGCCCGCATCCACCGCTGCAGGCAGTGGACCGTCCGTCGGTCCCCCGTACACGACCCCGGGCAGGGCCGCGAGCAGGAGGGCCGCGACGACGCCGGGAACGAGCTCGGGCCACCGGCTGCCCTCGCGCTCGGCGGAAACGGCAAGGGAGCGGCTGAGCGCGGCGCCCACGAGCAGCGCACCGAAGGCCACCGTGCGAACGGACGTTGCAGCCAGCCCCACGCCCGCCAACGCGACGAGCGCCGCGGGTAGCTGCTCCGGCAGCCGGCGGACCGACCGTCCGAGCACGAGGGCGCCGAGGAGCACGACGAGGAGGAAGAGCGGGTTGGTGGGCGACGGTGCCTGCCACTCGTTCACGGTGGCGCGCGCCAGGGTGCCCACCTTCAGGGGCTCGAGGAGGAGCCCGGGGCCGAGCGGGGTGAGCCCGACGACCGCCGCGCTCGCCGCCAGGACGCCGAGGACCCCGAGCCGGGGGAGGCGATAGGGGCGGTGCTCCAGCACCGTGACCAGCAGGTACAGGGCACCGGTGGCCAGCCCCAGCGCCCAGGAGCCATGGCACAACGCCCACACCCAGGTCAGCGGCACGAGCAGCCAGCGCGGGCGACCGTCGCGCGCCGTTCGGCTCCACAGCAGCACGGTGGCGGCGCCGAAGGCCAGCCCGAGCAGCTGGGGTCGTTCGCCCCAGGCCATGGACGTCGCCACGACGACACCGAGCGTGACGGCCATCGCGCGGGTCGGCGATGTCCACACCCGGCCGGTGAGCTGCACCAGCGCCACCAGAGCCACCAGGGCGACGTAGCGCAGGACGTGGATGCCCGTGACGCCCGCGACGTCGTGGACGAGGCTTCCGACCACCTCGGCGAGCCACTGCGTCGGCACGTACGGCTGGTCGGCGAGGACGACCAGCGGGTCGGGAACCGACTGGAACCGCACCCCGTCGCGGAGGCTGGATCCGATGCGCAGGTGCAGCCAGAGGTCAACGTCCGTCTGGGGCCGTAGGCGGAGCAGCAGTGCCACGACCGCTGTCCAGCTCAGCGCGAGCAGCCAGAGAACCGTTGTCGCAGAACGATTCTGCTGCTTCCCTATTCCCTCGGCTGTCGTCATCGTCCCGTCTCGGTCTGCGTAGGCCCACCGGAGCATTGCACGGCTGGAGCGTGGCGCCGGCCCTGTCCGCCATCGTCCGAACGGACGATCCGGGTCCTACCCGTTCGTTGCGCGACAGGAACCCCATCGGGCGATGTGGGAACCCCCGCCCAGTTGGCAGAGTCATCCCTGCAGCACCGCCAAGCCACTCCACGAAAGGGCAACATCTCATGACCAAGGCACTCGTCAAGCTCCAGCAGATCCGCGACGAGAAGGGCGCGACCGCCGTCGAGTACGGCCTCATGGTCGCCCTCATCGCGATCGTCATCATCGTCGCCGTGTACTTCCTCGGCACCAACCTGAGCACCCTGTTCAACGACGTGGGCACCAGCGTCTGACGAACAAGTCCTCGAGGGCGTCGGCCCGGGCCTCGCTCGGCCCGGCCGACGCCTTCGAAATTTTCATCCAGCGACGCAAGGGAAGAGACATGATCGACGCCATCCGCAGACGGCTTACTCGTCAGGACGAGGGCGCCACCTCGGTGGAGTACGCCCTCATGGCCTCCTTGATCGCCCTGGTGATCATCGCCGCCGTCATCGTGCTCGGTACATCCGTGTCAGAGATCTTCATGGACGCCGGCATTTAGCCCCGCTTCGAAGGCTCTGAGGCTGGCGTGTTTGGCCGGTCTGGACGCCTATCATTGGCCGGTCTGGACGCTTATCACATGTGGAACGCCTACGGGGTTCCCGTCCCGCAGTGTTTTACTTGCTCACGCCGACGCCACACCTCCAGCAGAGGAAGGGCGACACGCCTGTGTCACGAGAAGGGTTTCCCATGAGACTGCGACGACGCCACCGCGAACGCGGTGCGGCTGCCGTCGAGTTCGCGCTGGTGTTGCCCGTTCTCGTGCTCTTCGTCTTCGGCATCGTCGACCTGGGCCGCGCGTTCATGGACCAGGCGATCCTCACGAACGCGGCTCGCGAGGGGACGCGCTACGCGACTGTGGTCGTCAAGGACGCCACGACCGCGACGAACTCCAAGACCGCGATCGAGAGCCGCGCGAAGGCAGCGGCCGGGCTGGACCCGACTGCTCAGTCCACCGTCACAGCCAACTTCACGTACAACTGTGCCGCGGGCACCACGATGGTGGTCACCGTGACCTACCCGCAGTTCAACTGGCTCTTCCTCAATGTTCTGCCCGGCCTGAATAACCCCCAGCCACTCATTGGCAAGTCAGTGATCGGATGCCCGTGATGAGAAGTAGAGACTGGTCGACCCTGCGGCGACGCTCCGAGCGTGGAGGCGCGGCCATGATCGTCGCCGTCGTGCTCGGGGGCGGGGTTCTCCTCGGCGCCTCCGCCCTGGCCATCGACGTCGGCAACATGATGTTCGAACGCCGCCAGTTGCAGAACGGCGCCGACGCCTCATCGCAGAAGCTCGCCCAGATCTGCGCCAAGGACCTGACCAAGTGCAGCACCACGACACCACCACGGTGAACAGCCTCAAGGCGCTCAACAACGGCAACGCCAACGACAGTGTCTCGGCGCTGGACAGCTCGCACACTGGAACCGGAATGTGCGGAAGGGTCCCGGGCGCTACCAACCTCCTCCCGTGCACGAACGCGGAGACGACCGCCGCAGTCACGGACTGGGTGCAGTGTCCGGCGTTGCCCTCCAGCTGGGCGTCCGGCACGTCCCCCTACGTACAGGTTTACTCGACGACGTCGACCAACGGAACCCCCGGCGTCCTCGACTCGTTCTTCAGCAGCAGGGACACCAAGCCAGGGGCCTGTGCCCGCTACGGCTGGGGTCCGGTGACCCAGGCGAGCTTCTTCCCCCTCACCATCCATCAGTGCGAGTACGACAACGCCGTAGACACCGCGACAGGCGGAGGCTTCGGCACCACCCACCAGGTTGCGATTCCCCTCAAGTACAAGCACCAAGGGAGCAACAGCACTTCGTGTGACCCCAATTCATCACCCGCTGGAGGTGATCTATCTACGACGGCGGCTTCGGCTGGGTCAACAACACGAACTGCATCACAACAGCGGCTGTCCCGGGCTGGGCCGACGGTGACACTGGTGTAGGCGCGGGGAACTCGTGTGTCGCGCAGCTCGAGCTCGGCAAAATCTATCTGCTGCCCGTGTTCATCTGCGTGGCCGACAGCACGAGCAACAGCTACAGCCCGTGCGTGCCCGGAAACCCCGGCGGCACGAACACCTGGTACTACATCACCAAGTTCATCGCGTTCCAGCTCACCGGCTACAAGATCACGGGTGGCCCCTGGCAAGGCGACTCGACGATGCAGAGCCAGTGCAACCAGAAGTCCCAGGACAACAAGTGCATCGCGGGCTTCTTCGTCGAGAACTACCAGGGCGGCGAGGGTGAGGCCAACCCGAACAGCCCGCCAGGCTACAAGGGCCCGGTCGTCTTCGAAGCACTCGGCTGACGGCCGCTCACCCACTCCTTCTCTCCCTGCAGACACCACCGAAGGACTTTTGAACCATGGGACGACGAATCCTTGCCATCGCGGCCGCCGCCGTCATCGCGCTGATCGGCGCGGTGCTCGTGCTCCTCTACGCCAGGGGGGCTGACCAGAGAGCGGTCGCCGCGGCCAGCCCCACCTCCGTCTACGTCACCACCGCGACGGTGACGGCCGGTACGCCCATGAAGGACGCCATCCGGCTGGGCCAGATGGTGCAGACCGAGGTGGCGGCCCGGGCGAAGCCCGCCGGCGCGCTCGAGACCGTCGACGACACCAACGGTGCGCTGGTGGCCCTCACCGACATCGCCCCCGGCCAGTACGTTCTGGCCGCCGGGTTCGGAGACACTCCGGTCGGGCAGAAGGCACTCCAGGTGGGCGCCGGAAAGCTCGCGGTGTCACTGCAGCTGGCCGACCCGGCTCGTGTGGGCGACTTCGTGCGGCCCGGCTCACACATCGCGATCTTCCTGTCGTACCAGCTCAAGGACCTCGGGACGAGCGACCAGGCCCAGGCCTTCAACGAGGCCGACGTGAAGGCAACCTCGCTGCTGCTGGGTGACGTCAAGGTCATCGCCATGGGCACCCAGTCGCTGACCCCGGCCGCGCCGCAGCCGACCCAGGACAACGGCGACAACGCGGATGCCAACGCCAACGCCAACGCCACGCCACAGTTCCTCGTCACCGTGGAAGTGGACCAGGACGACGCCGTCCGGTTGATCCACGGGATCAACAACTACACGCTGTACGCGGGCCTGCGTGGCTCGGAACTCAAGATCAAAAAGGACCTGAACATTCAGGATCAGGAACTGCTCCCGAACTTCAACAAGGGATGACATGAACATTCTCTGGGACCCCAGTCCAGGGGCGTTGGACCGGTACCGGTTCGCGCTGGGGCCTGACACGCAGTCGCTCGACACGGCCGCGATGGTGGCCCGAGCGCTGCACGACAACGCGCAGGTGGAGCAGGTGGTCATCGGCGCCGACGTGTCGTTGGAGCAGGCCTGCGAGCTCGCCGAGGCGGCCCGGCTCGACCGGCCCGAGCTCGGCGTGATCCTCCTGCGCGGTCGGGTCGACGTCACTGCCCTCAGCCAGGCGCTGCGCTCCGGCGTGCGCGAGGTCGTGGCCGCCGACGACCACACGGCGCTCGCCGAGGCCCTGCGCCGCAGCCGCGACCTCACGGCGCGGCTGGCCGGGCACAGCGGTGGTGGTGTCGGTCAGGACGGCCGTGTGATCACCGTGTTCTCCGCCAAGGGCGGGGTCGGCAAGACGACGCTGTCGACGAACACCGCGACGCTCCTGGCCAAGACCGGCTCCCGCGTGCTGCTCATCGACCTCGACCTGTCGTTCGGTGACGTGGCCATCAGCCTCCAGCTGGTGCCGATCAAATCGGTGTACGACGCGGTGGCGATGAGCGGCCACATCGATGCCGACGCCATCGCCGAGCTGACGACCCTGCACGAGAGCAGCGGCCTCGAGGTGCTGTGTGCCCCGAACGACCCGGGCGACGCCGACCGCATCCCGGTACCCACGGTCACCGAGATCATCAAGGCGGCCCGCCGGGCGTACGACTACGTCATCATCGACACGCCGCCGTCGTTCACCGAGCACGTGCTCGCCGCCATCGACGTGTCCGACAGCCTCGTGCTCATCGCGACCCTGGACATCCCGGCCGTGAAGAACCTGCGCGTGGCCATCGACACGCTCGACATGATCGGCAGCCCGAAGGACGCCCGCATCATCGTGCTCAACCGCGCCGACACCAAGGTCGGGCTGCGGCCCGACGACGTCGTCACCGCGATCAAGACCGACATCGCGGTGAACATTCCGAACTCCCTCTCGGTCCCCGCCTCGGTCAACCGCGGGGTGCCGATCGTCCTCGACGACCCCCGCGGCCCGGTGAGCACGGCCATCAAGCAGCTGGTCGACGGGCACATCGCCGTCGCCCCGCGCAACGGTGAGAGCCACGCCGAGGACGAGGGCGGCCATCACCGCGCCGATGCGACACCCAGCACCCGCCGATCTCTCTTCAGGGGGCGTAAGTCATGAGCCTTGCCGACCGCCTCGACAGCGTCCGCCGCTCGCAGGCCGCCGCCGAGCCCGCTGTATCGAGCTCCTCGACCCCGGCGCAGCGGCCCGGGGCCGCGGCCCGACGCCGTGGCGCGGACCCGTTCTCCGAGGTCAAGGGTCGCGTGCACCAGGCCCTCATCGAGAGCCTGGGGCCCCGCCTCTACGACCCGCACCTGCCTGAGGCCGAGCTGGCCGCCCAGGTGCGCCAGACCCTCCAGCAGACGATCGACGCCGAGCAGACCCCGCTCTCGCACGCGGACCGCACCCGCATCGCGCAGGAGGTCTCGGACGAGATCCTCGGGCACGGCCCCCTGGAGCCTCTCCTTCGCGACCCGGACATCACCGAGATCATGGTCAACGGGGCCGAGTACATCTTCGTGGAGCGCGCCGGCAAGATCTACCCGGTCGAGACCCGGTTCTCCAACGAGGCCCACCTGCGGCGCGTCATCGACAAGATCGTCGGCCGCGTCGGCCGTCGCGTCGACGAGGCCAGCCCGCTGGTGGACGCCCGCCTTCCCGACGGCTCCCGCGTCAACGCCGTGATCAACCCCATCGCCCTCGACGGCGCGGTGCTCACGATCCGGAAGTTCGCCCAGGACCCGTTCAGCGACGCCGACCTCATCGCCTTCGGCACGATCACGCCGAACGTCCGCGACTTCCTCAAGGCCTGCGTCGTCGGCCGCCGCAACATCATCATCTCCGGTGGTACCGGTTCGGGTAAGACGACGACCCTCAACGTCATCTCCTCCTTCCTCCCCGAGGACGAGCGGATCATCACCATCGAGGACGCCGCCGAGCTCCAGCTGCACCAGGAGCACGTGCTGCGCCTTGAGTCGCGCCCGGCCAACATCGAGGGCAGGGGCGCCATCGCCATCCGCGACCTCGTCCGCAACGCCCTGCGCATGCGCCCCGACCGCATCGTCGTCGGTGAGGTCCGCGACGGTGCCGCGCTCGACATGCTCCAGGCCATGAACACCGGCCACGACGGCTCGATCACCACGGTGCACGCCAACAGCGCCCGCGACTCGCTCTCGCGCCTCGAGACCATGGTCCTCATGGCCGGAGTCGAGCTGCCCGTGCGGGCGATCCGCGAGCAGGTCTCCGGCGCCCTCGACCTCATCGTGCAGCAGGCCCGCCTCAAGGACGGCTCGCGCCGGATCGTGCAGATCAGCGAGGTCGTCGGCATGGAGGGCGAGGTCATCACCCTCCAGGACCTGTTCAAGTTCGACTTCCACGCCGGCCGCGACGAGAACGGCCGCTTCCGCGGGTCACTCGTCAGCACCGGGCTACGCCCGAAGTTCCTCGAGGACCTCGACGACCTCGGCGTGCCGGTCCCGCCGTCGCTGTTCATCAACGGGGCACGATGACCGTGTTCGCCATGCTCACCCACCACCTGCGCCGCCACGGCGCCCTGGGGCTGCTCGCCGTGCTCGTCGCCGGCGTCGTCGTGGCACCGGCCGCCCAGGCCGCTGACGACCTGAAGGGGTCGATCAGCGACGTTCGCGTCGACGGGCGAACGATGACGGCGTCGCTCATCTTCCGCAACGACAAGGTGGTCAAGCTCGACCCCGACTCGGTGCGGGCCGAGGTCGGCGGCAAGCCCGCCGGCATCGACACCCTCAAGGGCGAGGAGCAGAAGCGGTCGACGATGCTCGTCATCGACACGAGCAGCTCGATGGAGGCCAGCGGTATGGCGACGGTCCGGCAGGCCGTCAAGGAGTTCCTCGAGGTCGTGCCCAAGGACGTCAAGGTCGGCGTCGTCTCGTTCGCGTCGACCGCCGGAATCGACGTGCAGCCGACCGCCGACCACGCGAAGGTGAGCAGGGCCGTAGGCTCCCTCCAGGCCAAGGGCGAGACCTCGCTCTACGAGGCCGTCCAGATCGCGGTGGGCGGCCTCGGCACCCAGGGCGAGCGCAGCATCGTGCTGCTCAGCGACGGCGGCGACACCGTTGCCGCCGACCAGGGCAAGGCGAACGCCGACAAGGAGCGCGCGGAGGCCGTCAGCGCACTGGAGAAGGGCAACGTCCGCGCCGAGGTCATCTCGTTCAACAAGGGCAGCGACCAGAACAAGGCCGGCAAGGTCCTCGACGAGTTCGCCACGGCCGGCGGTGGCAGCGTGGCCCCGGCGAAGAACTCGGAAGCCGTGACCGGGGCCTTCTCGGCCGCTGCCCGCGCCCTCGGCTCGCAGACCATCCTCGACATCACGCTCCCCCAGAAGGTCGACAAGCAGAAGACGACCCTGGAGATCACGGGCACGGCCTCGGGCCAGCAGTTCACGGTCACGACCCCGGTGGACCTCGGCGACACCAGCCCGGTGGTCGTGCCGTCCGGCGGCCCCATCGTGGCCGCTGCGACCCCGACCGAGGGACTGGTGCCGCTCACCGCGATCGACAACCGGTTCCTCGTCCCGGCCATCGGCGTGCTGACGCTGGGCCTGTTCTTCCTCGTGGTCGCCTTCATGGCGCCGATGTTCCGCTCCCGCCGCTCAGAGCGCGTCAGTGCCATCGAGGCCTACGGCTTCGGGAAGTCCCCGCAGCGCCAGGCGCCGACACCGTCGGTCATCGGTGAGAACCTGGTGTCGAGGGCGGACACGTTCATGGAGGGCCGCGAGTCCACCACGAAGACGATGCTGCTGCTCGACCGGGCCGACCTGCCGTGGCGCGCCGGCGAGTGGCTCGTGCTGAGGATGGTCGCCGTCATCGTCGCCGGGGCCGTTGGGTTCCTGCTCGTCGGTTCGCAGCCGATCATCGGCGGTCTCATCGGTGCGGTGCTCGGGCTCGTCATCCCCCCGTTCGTCCTGCGCTACCTCGCCAAGCGGCGCACGAAGAAGTTCGAGGCCGTCCTGCCCGACGTCCTCATGCTCGTGGCGACCTCCCTGGCCTCCGGGTTCAGCCTGCTCCAGGCCCTCGACGCCGTGGCCAAGGACGCGCCCGAGCCGGCGGCCAAGGAGTTCTCCCGTGCCCTGGCCGAGGCCCGCATCGGTGCCGACGTCAGCGACGCCCTCGACCACATGGCGTACCGGATGCAGAGCCAGAACATGGAGTGGGCGGTCATGGCCATCCGCATCCAGCGGGACGTCGGCGGCAACCTGGCCGAGACGTTGCGCACCACCGCGGCGACGTTGCGGGAACGCGAGATGCTGCGCCGTCAGGTGCGTGCCCTCTCCGCAGAGGGCCGCCTGTCCGCCTACATTCTGGTCGCCCTTCCCATCGGCATTCTCTTCTACACCATGTGGGCGAACTACGAGTACGTGAGCCTGTTGTGGACCACCCTCATGGGGATCGTCATGTCGATCGGCGGAATCGTGGCGATGATCATCGGCATCTTCTGGATGCGCAAAGTCGTACAGATCGAGGTCTGACCGTGACACTCCTCCTTGTCGGCATCGCGCTCGTGATGCTCGCCCTCGTCGTCGTCGTGCTCGCCCTCGTGGTCGGCTCGGGCGAGTCCACCGGCGTGGCGCGCTCGCTGCAGCTCTTGAACCATCAGGTGACAACCAAGGAGGTCAGCAAGAGCGAGCTCGGCGTCCGAGACCGCCTCGTCGACCCCACGCTCGGTGTCCTCCGGGGACTGGCCTACCGACTCTCGCCGGGAGGCACTGGCAGCCGGATGTCGCGCTCCCTCGACAAGGCCGGCAACCCGCCCGCCTGGACGGTGGAGCGGGTCATGGGGGCCAAGGGCCTCGCGCTGATCCTCGGCATCGTCGTGCCCCTGCTGCTCCTCGGGTTCACCTTCAACGGCCTCGTGGTCGCTGCGGCCGCGGGCGCCGCGCTCTTCTTCCTCCCCGACCTGCTGCTCTACAACGCGGGCCTGAAGCGCCAGCAGGACCTGCGCAAGGGCCTGGCCGACGCGCTTGACATGCTGACCGTCTGCGTGGAGGCCGGCCAGGGCTTCGACGCTGCCATCCTCCAGGTGGCCCGCACCGTGAACGGCCCGATCGCCGGCGAGTTCGCCCGGGTCCTTCAAGAGATGCACATCGGCAAGTCGCGAGGCGAGGCCTTCGCCTCCCTCGGTGAGCGCACCTCGGCCCCCGAGGTGAAGAACTTCGTCAGCGCGCTGATCCAGGCCGACCGGCTGGGCCTGCCGATCGCCGCGGTGCTGCGCGAGCAGACCAAGGAGATGCGGGTCGTGCGGCGCCAGCGGGCGGAGGAGCAGGCCCAGAAGGTGACCGTCAAGATCCTCTTCCCGCTCCTCGTCTGCATCTTCCCGGCCCTGTTCATCGTGATCATCGGCCCCGGCGCCATCAAGATCGTCCAGACCTTCTCGGCGCTCTGATCTCCGACACGCGACAGCGAACGGCCCCGGTCCACGTGGACCGGGGCCGTTCGGCGTCAGCGGAAATCCGCCGTCAGCGCCGTCAGCCGCTGCGCTCGACGTCGGCGACGAGGCCGAGCCGCACCGCCGCGATGACGGCGCTGGCGCGGTTGTGTGCGCCGAGCTTGTCGTAGATCTTGCCGATGTGGGTCTTGACCGTGGACGGACTCATGAACAGCTGCCGACCGACCTGCGCCACCGAGGCGCCCTCGACGAGCAGCTTGAGCACCTCGGTCTCGCGGCCGGTGAGGTTGGTCTGAGGAGCGTCGTTCTGGCGGCGCATCGCCTCGGCCAGGCCGCTGGCCGAGAACTCGAGCGGGAACTCGGCGGCGCGGCGCACGGCCGAGAGCACCTGGTCGGCGGGCGCGCTCTTGCGCACCAGCGCCGACGCGCCGGCGTCGAGGGCCTCGAGCAGTGTCGAGTCGTCGTTGTGCATGGTGAGGACGACGAGCCCGATGTGCTTGCTGCGCTCGCGGGCGGAGCGCACGAGGGAGAGGCCGCTGCCGTCGGGCATCGTGACGTCGATGACGGCCACGACCCGGCCGGGTGGGGGAGTGGTGAGCAACTTGTCGAAGAGGGCCTGACCCTCCGCGAGCGACCCTGCCTGGCCGACGACCGTGATGTCGTCCTGGTCGTCGAGCATGCCGGCAACGGCCTCGCGGACGACGGCATGGTCGTCGACGAGCACGACGCTGATGGCCATCGGTGTCCTCCTGGTCGGTCAGGGCGCCTCGAGCACCCCGACACGCTCGGGCTGCTCGATGGTCAGGCTAACCGTCGTACGCCCCGCAGGCTCGGAGGTCAGGGAAAGTTCCCCCTGCAAGTCGCCGAGCGCCGGACGCCGGAACAGCCGTTCGGCCCGTTCTGGGTCACCGTCGTGCGAGACCTCGATGCAGGCGGGCCCGACCACCGACGTCGAGAGGGTGACCCACGCGTTGCGGGCCGCCGAGGCCTGCGCGTCGGCGAGCACGTCCATCACGAGCCGGTGGATGAGGATCTCCACCTGCGGGTCCAGGCGCCGGCGGCCCTCGCTCACCGAGAAGGTGGTGCGGACGCCGGTCATGCTGCCGAAGCTCTGCACCGCCCCGCCGAGCACCGCGCCCAGGCCCGACCCGGGCCGTTCGGCGACCCGCAGGTCGGTGATGTGCAGGCGCAGGTCGGCCATCGTGTCGCTCAGCCGGTCGCGCAGGACGTCGAGGCCGTCGCGCATCTTGCTGCCGGGCGGCCCCGCCTGCATCCGCAGCGCGTCGACGGAGTACCCGAGGGCGGCGAGCTCCTGGGCGATGCCGTCGTGGATGTCGCGGGCGATCCGGTTGCGCTCCTCGAGGCTGGCGTACTGCTTGAGGTTGCCGAAGAGCAGGCCGGCCTGCACCGTCGGCGCCAGCCGCCTGGTGAGGTCGAGGGTGGCCTTCTTCTCGAGGTCGGTGAAGGGCCGGTCGACGCTGCGCTCGACCACGACCACGGTGGCCGGGCCGGCCGCGAGGGCGAACGGGGTGACGAGGGCCTGGCGGCGGCCGTACTCGTCGACGAAGCCGATCTCCGTGGGGCGCCACTTCGACGGGTTCTGGTCGAGGATGCGCGAGACGTCCTCGGCGACGTGCCATGGGGCCCGGGTGGAGCCGCGCAGGGCCACCGGCACCAGGTGCTCGCTGTCCTCGGTGACGAGCACCGCGCTTCGGGTGGAGGGCACGGAGGCCGCGAGCAGGTCGAGGGCGAGCGAGGCGCTGGCGGGGGCGTCGAGCCCGGTGGACATCTCACCGGAGATGTCGCGCAGCCGCTGGATGAGCTCGATCGCCTCACGCGCTGCCGGGTCGGAGCTGAGGTCGTCCTGCTCGGCGACGAGCCGCTGGTTCCACACGCCGAGGGCACCGAGCACCATCGCGGCGACGAACCACGCGATGACGCCGACGGTGGGCTGGGTGGCCTGCTCGGTGTTGAAGGCGACGAGCAGGTAGGCCATGCTGCCGACGACGCAGGCGAGCAGGAAGCCGATCCGGCCGAACCGGGTGCCCGCGTGGTAGGCGGGGATGAGGATGAGCAGGGCTGCCCCGAGCCCGGCCAGCGCGTAGCCGATGCCGGCCGCCGCCGCGTCGACGGCGAGCAGGGTGAGCACGATGGTGTCGAGCACGCCCCGGCGCGAGATCGGCATCCGGTCGAGCATGACGATGACGAGGTCGATGACGACGACGATGCCCAGCCAGGGGAGGACCTCGAGCACGTTGCGGTTCATCACCGCGATGAAGGCGGACAGCACCCCGAAGGCCAGCCGGATCTTGGTCGAGGCGTCGATCGCCGCGAACCGGGGGGCGCGCATCACGGCTTCAGGGTAGTCCGGTGGCGCCGTGCTGATCAGGGGCTCGCCGGGCATGTTCCGGGATCCCAGTTCGCGCACGGACCGCTGTGGGATCATGTGCCGGTCCACGGACACGCCAACACCCACAGATCGGAGGGGGCCGTGAAGGGTCGCGTCCTCGTCGTCGACGACGACCTCGCGCTCGCGGAGATGCTCGGTATCGTCCTGCGCAACGAGGGGCTCGAGACCGCGCACGTCGCCAACGGCGCCGCCGCGCTCGCCGCCTTCCGCGAGCACCGGCCCGACCTCGTGCTGCTCGACGTCATGCTGCCGGGCACCGACGGCCTCGAGGTGTGCCGTCAGATCCGCGGCGAGTCCGGCGTCCCCATCGTCATGCTCACCGCCCGCACCGACACCGTCGACGTCGTCCTCGGGCTCGAGTCGGGCGCCGACGACTACGTCGTCAAGCCGTTCAAGCCGCAGGAGCTCATCGCCCGGGTCCGGGCCCGGCTGCGGCGCGGCGACGAGCCGGCCCCCGAGCGGCTGACCATCGGCGACCTCGAGATCGACGTCGCGGGGCACTCGGTGACCCGCGGCGGCGAGCCGCTCAACCTGACCCCCCTCGAGTTCGACCTGCTCGTGGCGCTCGCCCGCAAGCCGTGGCAGGTGTTCACCCGCGAGGTGCTGCTCGAGCAGGTCTGGGGCTACCGGCACGCCGGAGACACCCGGCTGGTCAACGTGCACGTGCAGCGACTGCGGTCGAAGATCGAGCGCGACCCCGAGCACCCCGAGATCGTCGTCACCGTCCGCGGCGTCGGGTACAAGGCGGGCAAGACCTGAGCATGGCCGACTCCGCAGGGCTCCCGGCCCGGGCACCGCGGGTCGGGTGGATGCGGTCCTTCCGGCACGGGGTCCTCGGGGCCATCGACTCCGCACGCGACGCCGCCGCCCACGCCCGCCGGCGATGGCGGCAGTCGCTGCAGCTGCGCGTCGTGACGACCACCATGCTGCTCGGCCTGGCCGTGGTCTCCGTCCTCGGCGGCGTGCTGCACTCGCAGATCGCCAGCGGGCTCGAGCGCGACCGCATCGACCAGTCGGAGAACGAGGCGCTCAACCTCACGAGCAAGGCGCAGTCCTACTGGGACGCGACCACGTCGACCTCGGTCGGCGAGCTGAACCAGACCGCCAGCGACAT
The DNA here is from genome assembly GCA_963726295.1 of uncultured Actinomycetota bacterium. Classification (GTDB taxonomy): domain Bacteria; phylum Actinomycetota; class Actinomycetes; order Actinomycetales; family Dermatophilaceae; genus DASSQJ01. The sequence goes on along the minus strand of CAVSBW010000002.1, from coordinate 197,279 downwards.
CATGTCCAGCATCCTCGCGGCCCCCGGGCTCGAGGACCCCAGCCGGTACGTCGTGATGAGCCGGTCGCTCGGCAACGACAGCGACATCGTGCTGGTCGAGCTGGTGAGCCCGAAGAACCTCGTCGACACCTCCGTCATCAGCGTCGAGCTCGAGGAGGCCGTGGCGGCCAACCCCAACCGGCAGCAGATGCAGCAGACGACGATCTCCGTCAACGGCGAGGACGTGCCGGCGGTGATCGTCGGCAGCGTCGTGCAGGTGCCGAACGCCGGCCCGTACTCCCTGTTCTTCATCTACCCGATGGAGCAGGAGGTGGCGACGATGGATCTCATCGGCAACAGCTTCCTCGCCGCCGGCGTCATCCTGACCCTCCTCGTCGGCGGGGTGGCCTGGGTCGTCACCCGGCAGGTCGTGGCCCCCGTGCGGCGGGCGAGCGAGGTGGCCCAGCGCCTCTCCGCGGGCCGCCTCAACGAGCGGATGCCGGCGCGCGGCGAGGACGACCTGGCGCTGCTCGCCACCTCGTTCAACGGGATGGCCGACAGCCTCCAGCAGCAGATCCGGCAGCTCGAGGGCCTCTCGGCCGTGCAGCAGCGGTTCGTCTCCGACGTCTCCCACGAGCTCCGAACCCCGCTCACGACGATCCGGATGGCGGTCGACGTCATACACGACTCCCGCCAGCGGTTCGACCCCTCCACCTCGCGGTCCGCCGAGCTGCTCGCTGGTGAGCTCGACCGGTTCGAGGCACTCCTCGCCGACCTGCTCGAGATCAGCCGGTTCGACGCCGGTGCCGCGGCCCTCGACGTCGAGACCGTGGACCTGCGCGGCACCGTCCAGCAGGTGGTCGACGCCGCCCGGCCGCTCGCCGACCGGCGCGGCAGCGTCGTGACGGTGCACTCCCCGAGCGGGGCCGTGACGGCCGACGTCGACGAGCGGCGCGTCGAGCGGATCCTGCGCAACCTCGTCGTCAACGCCATCGAGCACGGCGAGGGCCGTCCCATCGACGTCCACCTCGGGCTGGGCGGGGGAGCGGTCGCCGTCGTCGTCGAGGACCACGGTGTCGGGCTGCGGCCCGGCGAGGCGGCCAACGTCTTCACGAGGTTCTGGCGGGCCGACCCCGCCCGCGCCCGGACCACCGGCGGCACCGGACTGGGGCTGTCCATCTCGCTCGAGGACGCCCGGCTCCACAACGGCTGGCTGCAGGCGTGGGGGGAGCCGGGCGTCGGCTCGCGGTTCCGCCTGACCCTGCCGCAGCACTCCGGAGCCACCCTCCACGGCTCCCCGGTGCCGCTGAGCCCCTCGGAGGGGCGATGACCCCCCGGCCCCTGCGGCTGCTCGCCGCGCTCACCGCCGCCCTGCTGGTCGGCGGGTGCGGCGGGCTGACAACGGAGGGCCCGGTCGAGCCCGGCCTCGAGGTGGGCGCCGAGGAGGCGCCGAGCTCGAACCTGCGCTACGTCTTCCCCGGCCCGCGGGCCGGGGACGAGCCGGTCGACGTGGTCAGCGGCTTCCTGCGGGCCGGCGCCGCCAGCGACGGGCTGTACGACAACGCCCGGGCCTTCCTCACCGTGAGCGCCGCGGAGCGCTGGAACCCCGACGCCACACTGGTGCTGCTCGCCGACGACACCCCGCCCTCGGCCACCGTGGTCGACCCCACCCACGTGCGGGTGACGGCCACCCCGGAGGGCACCGTCGACGAGTCCGGCCGGTACACCCCCGCCGCGCCCGGCGAGACGGTCAGCGCGGTCTTCGCCCTCACCGACGCCAGCGACGAGTGGCGCATCAGTGAGCTGCCCGAACGCTTCGGGCGCTGGATCCAGCGGGGCGACGTCACCCGGTTGGTCCAGCCGTACTCCCTCACGTACATCTCCACCAGCCAGCGGGCCACCGTGCCGGACGTGCGCTGGTTCCCCCTCGACAAGCTCGCCACCCGCCTCGCCCGCGCCCAGCTCGACCCGGTGCCCAAGTACCTCCAGGGGGCCGTGAGTACGGCGGTGCCGGAGGGCGCGCGCCTGCTCGGTGACGCGGTGTCGCTCGACGAGACCGGCCTGGCCACCGTGAACATCGTCGGCCCGCGGCTCGGGCCCGAGGAGGCGGTCCGGCAGGACCTGTGGGCGCAGTTCATCACCACCCTCAACCAGGACCTCTCGGTCAGCCGGGTGGCGCTGTCGGTCAACGGCACCCCGGTCGACCTGCTCGGGTTGCAGGGGCCCGCCGCGTCCCTCGCCGACATCGGCTTCCCGCCGCGGCCGACGACCACGACCGAGCGGCCCGTGGTGCGCCGCGGCGGTGACGTCTCGGTGTTCGACCCGGCTGGCGGTCTGCAGTCCGGGTCGGGGTCCGGCGGACCCGGCTACCCGACCGTGCCGGAGGCCTACACCCGCCTCGCGCTGTCCGGTGACGCGGCCGAGCTCGCCGCCGTCGAACCCGGCGGAGCAGGCCTGTCACGGTGGCGCGACGACACCCGCTACGAGGTCCCCGGCTTCGCCTCCCAGCTGGGCGCCCCGGCGTACGACCGGCGGGGCTGGCTCTGGGTGGGCGGCGTCGGCGACGGCGGGGACCGGCTGTTCGTCGTGTCCCTCGAGGCCGACCCCTCCGATGCCGAGACGGCGTCGGCCACTCCCGTGCGGGCCGACTGGCTGGCCTCGCGGCGGGTGGTCCAGGCGAGGGTCGCCGCGGGGGGCGACCGGGTGGCGGTGCTGTCGACCCGGCTGGACGGCAGCAACCCCCGGATCGACCTCAGCGGCGTCGTCCGCGGCTCGGGCGGCCGTCCGGACCGACTGGCCGACCCCCTGCTGCTCAGCACCACCGTCAAGGGCGCCAAGGGTCTGACGTGGGTCGACAGCCTCGACGTGGCCTCGATCATCCGGCGCGGCTCCGGCGAGTGGACCCCGGCGGTCCTCGGCGTGGACCGCACCATCCGGGAGCTGCCGGTGGCCGAGGGGGCCGCGTCGATCACCTCGACGGGCGGCGAGCGCGACCTCTACGTCATCACCGACGAGAGTCGGCTGCTCGCGCGGAGCACCCCGGGCTGGACCGACAGCGGACGGGCGGACGACCTGGCGGTGCCCGCCGGCTGACCGACCGCGACCGGACCGGCCTGAGCGACCTCGTCCCCAGGGGCCGTCGCCGGGCGGCCGTCCACAGGACGCGTGCCGAGGATGGCGGCTGCGGCGTCGCCCGTGGAGGCTCGGAGCGTGGACGGACGACTGCTCCGGTGGTGCGCCGCGGGCCTGCGCGCGGCGGGCGACCTCGTGCTGCCGTCGGTGTGCGCGGCCTGCCACGCGCCCGCTTCCGGCCCGCTGTGCTCCGGGTGCCGGGCCGAGGTGCGCCTTGCCGGGGTCGAGCCCAGGGCAGGCCCGCGGGACGTCGGCGCCACCGGGCTGGCGTGCTGGAGCGCGGTGCGGCTGGAGGGGGCCGTGCGGGCGGCCGTCACCGCGTACAAGGACGGCGACCGGCGCGACCTCGCCACGGTGCTGGCGCCGTCGCTGGCCTCGGCCGTCGGTCGCGCCTGCCGTGAGGACGCGCTGCTGCGTCACGTGCGGGCCCGCGACGGACCGGTGCTCGTGGTGCCCGTCCCACCGGCCTCGCGGGCCCGACGCCGCCGGGGTGACGACCCCGTCGGCCGGCTGGTGTCGGCCGCGGTGGCCGGCCTGGACGACGACGCGCTCGTCGTCGGCCGGGTCCTCCGACACGCCCGCCGGGTGGACGACCAGGCGGGCCTGGGTCGGGATGCACGCAGGGCCAACCTGGCCGGTGCGCTCACGGTGCCGCATCCGGCCCGCTCGGTGGTGCTCAGGGCGCCCTGCCTGGTCGTCGACGACGTCCTCACGACGGGTGCGACGCTGGCCGAGGCAGCGCGTGCGCTGCGGTCCGCCGGGGCCCCGCACGTCGCCGCCGCGACCCTCGCGGTACGCGTGCGAAGGCACACATTAGACGCCCTTGTGGGGCAGGTGGTGGGCGGCTAGCGTCATGACATGAGGCCTTCCTCGGAGGATGGTGATGCCGCCGCCTGACGCCAGCTGAGCACCCGTCACCGAGCATGAGGAGGACCACGTGGACATCGTCGTCAGTGGACGGCACCTGACCGTGAGCGACCGTTTCCGGGAGCAGGTCGAGGACAAGCTGGAGAAGATCACCCAGCTCGAGCCCCGCACCCGACGGGTCGAGGTAGTTCTGAGCCATGAGCCCAACCGGCGCCAGGGCCCGGCGTGCGACCGCGTCGAGGTCACGTGCTTCGCCAAGGGACCGGTGGTGCGGGCCGAGGCGTGTGCGGAGGACCGCTACGCCGCGCTCGACATGGTGCTCGACAAGCTCATGGAGCGGCTGCGTCGCAAGAGCGACAAGCGTCAGGTGCACCGCGGACGACGGACCCCCGAGTCGGTGGCCCGGGCCACCGCGCGTATCGAGTCACCGGCCGAGCTGGAGACGGCGGCGGTCGAGCAGGACGGCCCGTTCGGTGACTCCCCGATCCAGGTCCGCGAGAAGGTGCACCGCTCTCGGCCGATGACGCTTGCGGACGCCCTCCGGGAGATGGAGGCGGTCGGCCACGACTTCTACCTCTTCCACGACGTCGACACCGACCGGGCCAGCGTGGTCTACCGCCGACGCGGATGGTCGTACGGGGTGCTCCACCTCGACCTCGACGGCAGCCTGACCGGCACCGACGGCGAGGGTGGCGCCGGTCCACAGTTCGGGGCCGCGGCCTCCTGAGGTTTCGTGGGCGTGCGGCCGGCCGGGTTCCCCAAGGCGCTGGCACGACGCCCCGTGACCTGACACGATGGGTCGCGTGAGCGAACGAGCGATGCCGACGGAGAGCCCCGCGGGGGCCCCCATCCGCGTCGTCATCGCCGACGACCACGATCTCTACCGTCGCGGCATGGGCGTCGTCGTGGAGCTCGACGGCACCGCCCGGATCGTCGGCGAGGCCGGGAACGGCGACGAAGCGGTCGAGGTCGTCGCCCGGCTGCGCCCCGACATCGTGCTCATGGACGTCCGCATGCCGGGGGTCGGGGGGATCGAGGCGTGCCGCCGCATCCGCTCCGCCGCGCCCGGCACGCGCATCCTCATGCTCACGATGAGCGACGACGAGTCCGACCTCTTCGACGCCATCAAGGCCGGTGCCAGCGGCTACCTGCTCAAGGACCTCCCGGGGGAGGAGGTGGCGGCCGCCATCCGCACCGTGCACGACGGCCAGGCCATCATCCCGCCCGGCATGGCCGCGACGCTCCTCAACGAGTTCAGCCGGCTCAGCCAGGAGTCCGGGCCGGCCGCATCGCCCGACACGCGCCTCACCGACCGCGAGGTCGAGGTGCTGCGGCTCGTCGCGCGTGGCCTGGCCAACCGGGAGATCGCCGAGGTGCTCGTCATCAGCGAGAACACGGTGAAGAACCACGTGAGGAACATCCTCGAGAAGCTGCACCTGCACTCGCGGGTCGAGGCAGCGGTCTACGCCCACCGCCAGAACCTCATCCCCACGGATGAGTGACCGGGCGCCGGTCCGCCTCACCGCGGCCGCCGCCCGAACAATCGCCCTCGCCGCCCAGGGCTTCGCCCGCCCCCGGCCCGCGCTGCCCGGGACCCGGGACCTGCAACGGGTCATCGACACGGTGGGCGTGGTGCAGGTCGACAGCGTCAACGTCGTCGTGCGCAGCCACTACCTGCCGTTCTACTCGCGCCTGGGTCCCTACGACCGGGCGCTGCTCGACCGGGCCCGCGATGTCGCACCGCGACGGGTGGTCGAGTACTGGGCCCACGAGGCCTCCCTCGTCGCGCCGCAGACGTGGCCGCTGCTGGACTTCCGGATGCGCCGGGCCCGGTCGGAGTCGTGGGGCGGGATGCGGCGGGTCGCCCGTGACCACCCCGAGCTCGTCGAGGCCGTGCTCGCCGAGGTGACGCGCCGGGGGCCGATGACCAGCCGCGAGGTCGAGGTGGCCCTCGCCCACGACCTGCCGCGGACGAAGGACGAGTGGGGCTGGAACTGGTCCCTCGTGAAGAACGCGCTCGAGCACCTCTTCTGGGCGGGCCGCCTCTCCAGCGCCGGTCGGACCACGCAGTTCGAACGGAGGTACGCCACCCCGGAACGCGTCCTCCCGCCCGCCGCCCGCGCCGGTGCGGTCGACCCCGCGGCCCGTCCCGGCGACGAGGAGAGCTTCCGCCGGCTCGTCGAGATCGCGGCCCGGGCCCACGGCCTCGGGTCGGAGCAGTGCCTGCGCGACTACTTCCGGCTCTCGCCCGAGCAGGCGCGCCCGGCCATCGCGGCCCTCGTCGCCGACGGCACCCTCGTACCCGCGACCGTGACGGGGTGGCACCGGCCGGTCTACCTGCATCGCGACGCGCGCCGGCCGCGGCGAGTGCGGGCGCGGGCGCTGCTCTCGCCGTTCGACTCCCTCGTGTGGCAGCGCGACCGCGTGCGGGCGCTCTTCGGCTTCGACTTCCGCCTCGAGATCTACGTGCCGGAGCCGCAGCGGGTGCACGGCTACTACGTGCTGCCGTTCCTGCTCGGCGACGGGCTGGTCGGCCGGGTCGACCTCAAGTCCGACCGGCTCGCCGGGCTCCTGCGCGTGCGCCGCTGCACCTGGGAGTCAGGGCGAGGCGGCCCGGACGACCGCCGGGAGCTCGACGAGGAGCTGGCGCTGCTCGCCGGGTGGCTGGGCCTCGGAGCGGTGGACGTCCAGGGCGCGGCCCCGTCCCCCGCCCCCTGACACCCGCATCCTCCACCCCGACCACCCGCAGACGTGGGTGACAAACGTCGCCTGGACGTCACCTTTCACCCACGATCGGGCAGGGCTGCACCCCTCATCCCCAACGATGCGCGTCCACACACCTCAGCGGCCAGGGAGCAGGGTCGGGGCAGGGGGGAGCCGCGGGCGTTCACGAGTCGGCGAGCAGCTCCCAGTGGAGGGCGTCGACCGTGTGCCCGCCGGGCAGCGCGTCGGCGGCGGTCTCCGTGCCCCAGAGGCTGAACCCGACGGCGTCGAGCACCCGGTTGCTGCCGACGTTGTCCTCGGCGGTCTGGGCGACGAGCCGCCGAATCCCCATCCCGCCCCCGGGCTGGGGGGTGAGGGCGTGCTCGGCGAGGAGCCGGGCCGCCGCGGTGGCGACACCGCGCCGCCGCGCGCTCGGCAGCACCTGGTACCCGAGCTCGGCCGTGTCGTCGGCGAGGGTGCCCCGGAGGGTGAAGACGAGCACCTCGCCGAGGCAGCGGTCGGTGGCGGCGTCGGCGACGCACCACGACACCATGGCGCCCGCGGCCATCCGCTCGCGTCGGGCCAGCAGCCACTCCGGGAACGTCGCGGCGTCGAGCACGCCCCGGGCCGGCATGAGGTGCGCCGGCTGGGCGGGGTCGCGGTCCTCGACCGCCTCCACGTCCTCGTCCCGCCACGTACGCAGCCGGATGCCGCCCGCCTCCTCGGACTCCAGCTCGCGCGGGTCCTCCCAGGGGGTCACCGCCTCCATGACGTCGTCGACGCCCAGGCTGGCGACCCAGGCGTCGACGGTGCGCCCCTCGGCCGGGCTGGGCAGCAGCTCGGGCACCGTGCCGTGCATCCGGAAGCCGCAGGACCAGGCGACCCGCCACGAGTCGAAGTTGCCGCGCATCGCCTGCCAGTGCACCCGGATGCCGCCGTTCTCGAACCACCACTGGCAGGCGAGCCGGAGGGCGCTGGCCATCAGCCCGCGGCCGCGCGCGCCGGGGTGCAGCCCGTAGCCGACCTCCATGGTGCCGGCGGCCCGAGGGCGGACGTCGATGGTTCCCAGGTACGGGTGCTCCGGGTCGTTGGCGTCGGTGACGGCCCAGAGGCGGTCGCCCTCGGGGTCGTTCCACTGGGCCTCGATCTGGGCGAGGTACTGGCGGGCGTCCTCGAGGCGGTAGGGGCGCGGCACCGTGGTCCACACCATCGACTCGGGGTCACGCGACTGCTCGACCATCCGCGCGGCGTCCGAGGGCCGGTGCGGTCGCAGCAGGGCGTGCTCGTCGGTGAGCTCGGGCACGCACGCCGGGTAGGCGACGTCGGTCATGGGGCCAGCCAACCACCGTCGGCGCGTGCGGGGAACTCGACCCGCGTCCCGGCCCGTTGCCGTGGTGGCCCCGGCGTCACGTCAGGGTGTCCCCGCACGCTCGACTACCCTAGGCAGGTCCGGTCGTCGTGCGACCGCCGAAGCAACCTGCCCCGAGGGAGTCCCACTCGTGAAGATCGTCGAGAAGCTGCTGCGCGCCGGTGAAGGGCGCGTCCTCAAGAAGCTCGACAACATCGCCGTCCAGGTCGCTGCCATCGAGGAGGACTTCGAGAAGCTCAGCGACGCCGAGCTGCGCGAGGAGACCGACAAGTTCCGGGCCCGGCTCGCCGACGGCGAGACCCTCGACGACATCCTCCCCGAGGCCTTCGCCGCCGTCCGGGAGGCGAGCCGGCGCACCATCGGCAAGCGCCACTTCGACGTCCAGATCATGGGTGGCGCCGCCCTGCACCTGGGCAACGTCGCCGAGATGAAGACCGGTGAGGGCAAGACCCTCGTCGCGACCCTGCCGTGCTACCTCAACGCGCTCACCGGCAAGGGCGTGCACGTCATCACCGTCAACGACTACCTCGCCGAGTACCAGTCCGAGCTCATGGGTCGCGTGCACCGCTTCCTGGGGCTGGAGACCGGCTGCATCCTCAACACCATGACGCCCGAGCAGCGGCGCGCGGAGTACGCCAAGGACATCACCTACGGCACCAACAACGAGTTCGGCTTCGACTACCTGCGCGACAACATGGCGTGGTCCACCGAGGAGCTCGTGCAGCGCGGCCACCACTTCGCCATCGTCGACGAGGTCGACTCGATCCTCATCGACGAGGCCCGCACGCCGCTCATCATCTCCGGGCCCGCCGACGCCCCGACGAAGTGGTACACCGAGTTCGCCAGGATCGCCGCCCGGTTGGAGCGCGGTGAGCTCGAGTCCGGGCGCGGCGACTACGAGGTCGACGAGAAGAAGAAGACCGTCGGCGTGCTCGAGCGAGGTATCGACAAGGTCGAGGACCACCTCGGCATCGACAACCTCTACGAGTCGGCGAACACCCCGCTCATCGGCTACCTCAACAACGCCATCAAGGCCAAGGAGCTGTTCCAGCGCGACAAGGACTACGTCGTGATGAACGGCGAGGTCCTCATCGTCGACGAGCACACCGGCCGCATGCTGCCCGGCCGTCGGTACAACGAGGGCATGCACCAGGCCATCGAGGCCAAGGAGGGGGTGGACATCAAGAACGAGAACCAGACGCTCGCGACGATCACTCTCCAGAACTACTTCCGCATGTACGACAAGCTCTCCGGGATGACCGGTACGGCCCAGACCGAGGCCGCCGAGCTGAACTCCATCTACGGCCTGGGCGTGGTGTCCATCCCGACCAACCGGCCGATGATCCGCGACGACGTCGCCGACCTCGTGTACCGCACCGAGGAGGCCAAGTACAACGCCGTGGTCGACGACATCGTGGCTCGCCACGAGAAGGGCCAGCCGGTGCTCGTCGGCACCGTCTCGGTCGAGAAGTCGGAGTACCTCTCAGAGCAGCTGCGCCGCAACGGCGTGCGCCACCAGGTGCTCAACGCCAAGCACCACGAGCGCGAGGCGGCGATCGTCGCCGACGCCGGCCGCAAGGCCGGGGTCACGGTGGCCACGAACATGGCCGGCCGTGGCACCGACATCATGCTCGGCGGCAACCCGGAGTTCCGGGCCGTCGCCGCCCTCAAGGAGCGCGGGCTCGACCCCCACGAGACGCCCGAGGAGTACGAGGCCGCCTGGGACGAGGCGCTGGCGAAGGCCGAGGCCGAGGTCGCGGAGGAGCACGACGAGGTCACCGAGCTCGGCGGCCTCTACGTGCTGGGCACCGAGCGCCACGAGTCGCGGCGCATCGACAACCAGCTGCGGGGCCGCTCCGGCCGTCAGGGCGACCCGGGGGAGTCGCGCTTCTACCTCAGCCTCCAGGACCACCTGATGCGGCTGTTCAACGCCGGCCTGGTCGACCGGGTCATGACGACGGCGAAGATGGAGGACGACCAGCCCATCGAGTCCAAGATGGTCACCCGGTCGATCCAGTCGGCGCAGGCCCAGGTGGAGGCGCAGAACTTCGAGATCCGCAAGAACGTCCTCAAGTACGACGACGTCCTCAACCGGCAGCGCACCGTCATCTACGACGAGCGGCGCCGGGTGCTCGAGGGGGAGGACCTGCACGAGCAGCTGCGGTTCTTCGTCAACGACGTCGTCGAGGGCTACATCGACGCGGAGACCTCCGAGGGCTTCCCCGAGGACTGGAACCTCGAGCGGCTCTGGACCGCCCTGCGCGCCCTCTACCCGGTGTCGATCACGCCGGACCAGCTCGAGGACGCCGCCGGCGGGCGCTCCGCGCTGACCGCGGAGACCCTCAAGGAGGAGATCCTCTCCGACGCCCACCGGGCCTATGACGAGCGCGAGGCCACCCTGGGCGAGGAGGTCATGCGGGAGGTGGAGCGGCGCGTCATGCTCTCGGTCCTCGACCGGAAGTGGCGCGAGCACCTCTACGAGATGGACTACCTCCAGGAGGGCATCGGCCTGCGGGCGATGGCCCAACGCGACCCGCTGGTGGAGTACCAGCGCGAGGGCTTCCTCCTCTGGCAGGCGATGAACGAGTCGGTCAAGGAGGAGTCGGTCGGCCTGCTCTTCCATGTCGAGGTCAACGTCGACCAGCCGGCCGCGGCACAGGAGCCCACCGTGGAGCCGGTGCACGTCTCGCAGATGCTCGGTGCGATGTCCGGGCCGGGCGCGAACGGGTCCGACGGCGCCTCGGGGACCGGCGGGCGCGCGGCCGCGGCGTCCGGAGACGGCATCGGTCCGGCGGCCACCACCGACGGCGAGCCGACCGGTGAGGACCAGCCCCACGTCGAGGTGTCGGGGGTCGGTGTCGGCCGTCCGCGTACGGGCGCGCTGCACTACTCGGCGCCCACCGAGACCGGTGAGGTCGAGGTGCGCGACGAGGCGGGAGGGGGCACCGCCACCCTCACCGAGGAGCAGCTGGAGTCGACGCCCCGCAACGCCGCCTGTCCCTGCGGGTCGGGCAAGAAGTTCAAGATGTGCCACGGCCGCCGCTGACGGCACACGGCCTCGATTGGGCGGCCCGGCCGCAACAGGCATTGCGACAGGGCCCGGTTCGTGGGTGCCCGCGCCGAGCCGGCCCTGGGGCGGTCCGCGGCTCACCCCTACCGGGTGAGCCGCGGCGCATTTCTGGGCAGCCCCTGACACTGCCGACCTGCGACCGGTAGCGTGCCGAGACAGCAGGCCTCCGAGAGACAGGGACGCAGGTGTCCAAGGAGCTGACCACGTCGGGACGGCCGGTCGCGGTGCCGCAGTTGGGCCCCGAGGCGCGACTGGCGCTCGACGTCGCTCTCGGGGTGGCCGGTGTGACCGTGGGGGCCGCAGTCGTGGCCGTGCGCACCGTGCACCGGGTGACCGCACCCGTGACCCGGGTGCTCTGGCGGCCCCCGCTGGTGCCGGCCCGGTTCCACCCGGCCACGGTCTTCGCCGACCTGGCCCGGACGGGGGGTGCCGACCGTGAGGCGTTGACCCGCCAGGTCGACGGCCTGCTCGACGGATGGGTCCCGGTCATCGTCGCCATGATTCTCGAGCGAATCGACCTGACCCGGCTGGTGGAGGAGAACGTCGACCTCGACCAGATCGTCTCGACCGTCGACCTGGATGCCGCCGTCGCCCGCGTCGACCTGGATGCCGCTGTACGACGGGTCGACCTCGACGCGGCCGTGGAGCTCGTCGACGTCGAGGCGGTCATCGAGCGAGTCGACCTCGACGCCATCGTGGCCACCGTCGACCTGGATGCGGCCGTGGCCCGGGTGGACATCGCCAGTGTCATCGGCCGGGTCGACCTCGACGCCATCGTGGCCACCGTGGATCTGGACGCCGCGGTCGCTCGCGTCGACCTTGACGCGGTCATCGACAGGATCGACGTGATCGGCATCGTCGAGGAGGTGCTCGACGTCATCGACCTGCCGGCGATCATCCGCGACTCGACCGGCTCGATGGCTTCCGAGACGGTTCGCGGTGCGCGGATGACGAGCGTCACCGCCGACGACGCGATCAGCCGGGCGGTCGACCGCGCGCTGTTCCGGCGGCGGCACCCCAAGAGGTCGGAACCTCCCTCGTGACGGGCCCGGAGATCTCGCCGGTGCCGCGTGAGGCACGCCCGTTCCAGGGCGCTCCTGCCGGGATCGTGACTCGCGTCGTCGCGAACACGGTCGACACCCTGGTCGTGGCCGCCGCGATGGCCTTGTGCTACGCCGGGTGGGTCTCGGTGGTCTTCCTGATCAACCCGCAGGGCTTCAGCTTCCCCAGCACCAGCTTCCTGGGCGTCCTGAGCGTCGCCTTCTTCTTCTCCACGACGTACCTGTGGCTGTCGTGGTGGCTCGTGGGCCGCACCTACGGTGGTCACCTCATGGGGATCCGGGTCACCGGCAGGCACCGCCCGCGGCTGGGTCCGATGCGGGCGCTGGCGCGCGCAGCCCTCTGCGCCTTCTTCCCGATCGGGTTGTTCTGGTGCATCGTCAGCCCCAAGCGCCGCTCTGCCCAGGACATCGCGGTCTTCAGCCAGGTCGTCTACGACTGGATGCCCCGACCGGCCGGGCAGGGGGCCCAGGTCGCCAGAGCCCTCGACGAGGACGGCCTCGACGGCGAGGCGGTGGCCGAGACGACCGGACGGGGCCCGCGCCCCGCGGCCCGCTCCCGGTTCCGCCGCCGCAGCGAGCGCACGGACGTCGTCGGGGGAGCCGACCCCGCTGAGCGTGCCCACTCCGCCGACGGCACCGACACCTGAGTGAGGCCGAACAGATGAGCACCGACACCGCGACGCGAGCGGCCGGGACGGCGGTGCTGACGACCCTGGCGGCCGCCCAGTTCCTCATGATCCTGGACAGCTCGGTCATGAACGTCTCGATCGCGACGGTGGCCGAGGACGTCGGAACCGACGTCACCGGCATCCAGACCGCGATCACGCTCTACATGCTCGTCATGGCCTCTCTCACCATCACCGGCGGCAAGATCGGCGGGATCCTCGGCCGCAAGCGGGCGTTCGCGCTCGGCTGCATCGTCTACGGGGCGGGCTCGCTGACGACGGCACTCGCCCAGAGCCTGCCCGTGCTCATGTTCGGCTGGTCACTGCTCGAGGGCGTCGGCGCGGCGTTGATCCTGCCGTCCATCGTCGCGCTCGTCGCCACGAACTTCGGGGCGTCGGAACGCCCCCGGGCCTACGGGCTGGTCGCCGCGGCGGGGGCGATCGCGGTGGCCGCCGGCCCGCTCATCGGCGGGCTGGCGACGACCTACGCATCCTGGCGCTGGGTCTTCGTCGGCGAGGTGGTGCTCGTGACCGTCATCCTGCTGCTCACTCGCCGGATGGTCGACGGCGAGCGCGACCATGACGCGCAGCTCGACATGGTGGGCACCGTCCTGTCGGCCCTCGGGCTGGGACTCGTCGTGCTCGGCATCCTCAAGGCGGGCACCTGGGGGTTCGTCAACCCGAAGCCCAACGCACCGTCGTGGGCAGGCCTGTCGCCCGTGGTGTGGCTCGTCCTCGCCGGTGGCGTCGTGGTGTGGGCCTTCTTCGGTTGGGAGCGGCGCCGCATCGCGCAGGGTCGGTCCGCCCTGCTCGACCCGTCGATCCTGCGCGTGGCGTCGCTGCGCAACGGCGTCGTCGCGTTCTTCTTCCAGTTCCTGATCCAGGCGGGGCTGTTCTTCTGCGTGCCGCTCTACCTGTCCGTCGCCCTCGGGCTCAGCGCGATCGACACCGGGCTGCGGATCATGCCCCTGTCGATCACCCTGCTGATCGCTGCGGTGGGGATACCGAAGGTCTTCCCACAGGCGTCGCCGCGGCGCGTGGTGCGGGTGGGCTTCCTTGCCCTCCTGCTGGGCCTGGTCGGCCTGACTGCGGCGCTCGAGCTGGGTGTGGGGGCGGAGATCGTCACCGTCCCGATGCTGCTGTCCGGCCTCGGGATCGGGGCACTGGCCTCGCAGCTCGGAGCCGTGACCGTGTCGGGCGTGTCGGACCAGCAGAGCGGTGAGGTGGGCGGCATCCAGAACACCTTCACCAACCTCGGCGGTTCGATCGGCACCGCGTTGGCGGGTGCGGTGCTCATCTCGGCGCTGACCTCGTCGTTCTTCACCGGCATCGCGCAGAACGAGGCGATCCCCGAGTCGGTGACCGCCCAGGCGCAGACCGAGCTCTCCGCCGGCGTTCCCTTCGTCTCCGATCTGCAGCTCGAGGACGCCCTGGCCGAGGCCGGGGTCGACCCCACGATCGCCACGGCGATCACCCAGGAGAACGCCCAGGCGCGACTGGACGGCCTGCGCAGCGCGTTGGCCCTGCTCGCCCTGGCCACCCTGCTCGCCTTCTTCACCTCCGGGGGCCTGCCGACCCGCCAACCGGGCAGCCAGGACCCCGACCCGGCGCCGGACGTCGCGGTCAGCCCACCTGGAGGGCGCTGACCTTCCACGCGCTGTCCTGGCCGACGAGGCGGACGGCGACCGCGCGGACCCGGGGGCCGTGGCGAACGACGACGGCGGCCTCGACGACGCCGTCGGCCGGCTCACAGACCCGGACCCGCTGGACGACCACCGGGTGTCGGGTGCGGGGCGCCCGTCCCTCCGCGGCCCGCCGCGCCACCAGCGCTCCGCGTCGGGCCACGACCGCGTACACCTCGGGTGTGGTCCAGCGCAGCACCTGGGGCGCCGGCCGCATGCCCGTCATCACCTCGAGGAGGGACCGCGTGAGCCGCCCGGCCCACGCCACCGGGTCCGGCAGGTCCGCCCGGCTCGTGCGCTGCGGCCCGAACAGCTGCTCGTCGGAGGCGCACTCGAAGTCGACCGCGAGGGCGTCCTGGACGTACCGGGGACGGCGGGCCATCTCGGCCCGGGCCTCGCGGCCCCGACGGACGGCCTCGTCGAGGGGGAGGGCCGGGGGCAGTGGACGCGGCGGCGGCGCCACGTGCAGCATCCCGCCGTTCACCGGTCGTCCTCGGGGGCCCGCAGCACCTGACCGGGGAGCAGGAGGTCGGGGTCGGAGCCGATGACGGCGCGGTTGGCCGAATACCACCTCGGCCACTGCGCGGCCACCTCCGCGTCGGTGGCCCCGGCGCCCAGGTGCCTCGCGGTGATCGTCCACAGCGAGTCGCCGCGGTGCACGACCACCTCCACCGGGGCCTGGTCGGTGCCGCGGCGCGAGGCCGCGGTGACGGCGGTGACGTCGGGCTGGGGTCGCACGACCGGTGCGTCGGGGGTCCACCCCGGGTCGGGCGGGGGAGACCAGCCCGGGTCCGGGAGCCCCGGCCCCGGTGCGCCCTGCCCCGCCCCGCCGACCGCCGGCCCGCCCACTGTCTGCCGGTCCGCGGGGGAGCCGCGCTCGCCGACGGCGAGCACGGCCTCGCGCGCTGACACCTGCACGGCTGCCGCGAGGACCCGCGTGGGCGCAGCCGGCGCCGGCCCGGCCCCGACACCCACCCCCACGCCGAGCCCGAGCGCGACCCCCACCGCGCGACGCAGGAGTCGGGGGGTGACGGCCGCCGAGAGTCGTGCCGCTCCACGCCCGACCACGCCGGGGAGGTGGCCCACCGCCTCGAGCGCTGCCGCGGCCACGAGCCAGGTCAGGAGTGCCGCGGCGGCGAGGGCGGTCGCCGAGAGCAGGGCTCGGGCAGGCTCGACCGGCAGGCCCTCGACGGCGTCGGCCGGCGCGTTCGCGGCGACGCGAAGCAGACCGGGGACGAGGAGGCCTACTGCGGCCGCTGTGGCAACCACGCCGAGCGCGATGCGCAATGGATGCTGTTTGACGCAGTTTGATGACGTTTGCACATTGATGACGATACGTGTCGCCACCGGCCGTGACAAGGGCCGGCGCGGCTACGGTGGACGACGTGCGCTGGGAGGGGCTGTTCGCGGACCTGGAGGGCCAGCTCGCGGCCGAGGAGCGGCGCGAGCTGGACAGCGAGGTCGCCGACCGCACTCGTCGCGAGCGGGCGCTGGTGGACCTCACGGCCCGTCTCGGCGCGTCGACCGGCAGTCCCCTCGTTCTGGACCTCGCGGGCGGACGCCGCATCGAGGGCGTGCTGGCCGACCACGGTGACAGCTGGCTCCTGCTCGACGGAGCACCAGTCGTGGCTGCCGCGACGAAGGAGGTCCTCGTGCCGCTGGCCCACGTCGTGGCCGTCACCGGGCTGGCCGCCGGCGCCGAGCCGGTGCGGGCCGCGCGCCGCTTCGGGCTCGGCTACGCCCTGCGAGCCCTGGCGCGCGACCGGTCGACCGTGGCACTGCTCCTCGTCGGTGGCGGTGAGCTCGTCGGCACGGTCGACGTCGTCGGCGCCGACCACCTCGTGCTCGCCGAGCACCCCGGGAGCGAGCCGCGCCGGCCGGGCAACGTCCGCCGGGTGGTCACGGTGCCGACCTCCGGGCTGCTCGCCGTCGAGTCGCGGCGCTGACCCCCGGCGCCGCCCACTGCCGGTCAGGCGTGCTCGGGACCGCCCTCGTCGTCCCGGTCGCTTCGCGTGGACACCAGGTCGCGGGTCTCGGCGTACATCCGCTGGATGTAGCTCTCGAGCTCGGTCGTCTCGACCCGCCACTGACCCCGTCCGCCGACCTTGATCGCCGGCAGGTCGCCGGTGCGCACCAGGGCGTAGGCCTGGGCGGCGGAGATGTCGAGGATCTCCGAGACCTCCGTCAAGGGGATGAAGCGGCGGGCCACGACGTCAGTGTGCCACCCGGCCGGTCGATCACCGGGGCGCTCGTCCACAGGCCCGGCCCGCTCGAGAGGCGAGGCGCGCCGTGCTGGATGAGAATCCCGGCATGAGCGACCTCCCGGCAGCCACCGCCTCCCGGCTGCGTGCTCCGTCGTGGCGCGACACCCGCCTGCTCGTCGGCGTCCTCCTCGTCCTCCTGTCGACCGTGGCCGGTGCGCTGGTCGTCGCGGCCGCGGACGACCGGGTGCGCGTGTTCGCCGCCGCCACGGAGGTGGCGCCGGGCGAGCGGCTCACGACCGACGACCTCGCGATCGTGGACGTCCAGCTCGGCGACGGCGCCGCCTCCTACCTCCCGGCCGACCGCCCGCTCGCCGACGACACGTACGCGTTGCGACCGCTGCGCCCCGGTGAGCTGGTCCCCGCCTCCGGAGTCGGCACCGCCGAGGAGGTGGGGGTGCAGCAGGTGGCGCTGCTGGTGGACGCCACGTCGGCCACGGCGCTCGCGAGGGGCTCGGTCGTCGACGTGTACGTCAACCGGCCCGAGGAGGGCGGCGACGCGGTCGGGGTGCCGAGGCTCGAAGGACCCGAGCGCGTCCTCGAGGGTGTGTCCGTGGTGCGGGTGGCCGGCGACGACGCCGTACTCAGCAGCGCCACCGACACCCGGGCGGTCCAGGTCATGGTGCCCCGGGAGGCGGTCCGCGACCTCGTGGCCGATGTGGACGTCGGGGCCCGGATCACCCTGGTGCCGGTGCCCGGTGGCCTGGGCGGGTCCGCCTCGTGACCACGGTCCTCACGGCGGTCACCCACCGGCACGAGGCGGCCTTCGTCGAGGTGCTGGGCGGGGCGTCGACGCTGACCCTGGTGCGGCGCTGCGCCGACCTCGCCGAGCTGCTGTCGGCGGGTGCCGCCGGGGTGGCCCGCGTGGCGGTCGTGTCCCCGGACCTGCGGGGTCTCGACCGCGACGCGCTACGGCACCTGGCCGGCCACGGGGTCCGAATCGCCGGGCTGGTGGCATCGGACGACGAGGACGGAGAGCGCCGGCTGCGCCAGCTCGGCGTGGTCACCGTCCTGCACCCCGCGGACGACTCCGGCACGGTCGCGGCCGCCCTCACCGCCCTCGCAGGAGCGGCGGGCGAGCCTGCCCCCGAGGTCGGCGCCGACCCCGACGAGCCGGACGACGACCAGCCCGCGGTGCCGACCCCCGTCACGGTCGTCTGGGGGCCCACCGGCGCGCCCGGACGGACCACGGTCGCTGTCACGCTCGCCGCCCAGCTGGCCGCCGGGGGAGTGCGCACCCTGCTCGTCGACCTCGACACCTGGGGTGCCTGCGTGGCCCAGGTGCTCGGGATGGTCGACGAGGCCCCGGGGGTGGCCGCGGCCGCCCGAGCCTCGGAGCAGGGGAGCCTCGACGTGCCCGCACTGGCCCGGCTGGCCCCCGAGGTGGTGCCGCGGCTGCGCGTGCTGACCGGTCTGCCGCGGGCCGACCGGTGGCCCGAGCTGCGCGCCGGGGCCGTGGAGGAGGTGCTCCGGCTCGCCCGCTCGGTGGCCGACCACGTCGTCGTTGACACCGGCTTCGCCGTCGAGGAGGACGAGGAGCTCAGCTACGACACCGTGGCGCCACGCCGCAACGCCGCCACCCTCGCCGCACTCGCGGCGGCGGACCGCCTTCTCGTGGTCGGCGCGGCCGACCCCGTGGGCCTGCAGCGGCTGGTCCGCGCCGTCCAGGACGTCGCGGTGCTGCCGTCGCCCCCGCCCCTCGTCGTGGTCAACCGCACGCGGGCGTCCGCCGCCGGGCCCCACCCCGAGCGCTCCATCGGCGAGGTGCTCCAGCGGTTCGCGGGGCTCGAGGCGGTCCGGTTCCTCCCCTGGGCGCCGCAGGAGTGCGACGAGGCGCTGCTGACCGGGCGTGCCCTCACCGAGACCCACCCTCGCGCCCCGCTCACCATCGCCGTCGGTGAGCTGGCGGCCGAGCTGGACCCGCGGGTCGTCCCGGGGCTCAGCTCCGGTCGACGAGCCGGTCGACGAGGTCGCGCAGGTGCCGCCGGAAGCGCGACAGCATCGCCTGGTCGTGGGGCGAGAGCCGCCGCCCCGAGTGGTCGATGACCCCCGCCCGCACGAAGGAGTGGCTCGTCCACACGATGGTGAAGACGAGCATGTCGACGTCGAGGTCCGCAGCCATCCCGGCGCGGTCGAGCACCTCGCGGGCCACCGAGGAGACCTCGCGGACGAGCGGACCCGCGTAGTCGGTCTCGATCTCGGCGACGTCGTCGCCCTCGCTGAGCCAGCGCCGCATCCACAGCGCCGGGACGTGCGGGTTGGTGAC
The DNA here is from genome assembly GCA_963726295.1 of uncultured Actinomycetota bacterium. Taxonomy (GTDB): domain Bacteria; phylum Actinomycetota; class Actinomycetes; order Actinomycetales; family Dermatophilaceae; genus DASSQJ01. The sequence goes on along the minus strand of CAVSBW010000002.1, from coordinate 178,224 downwards.
GCAGAAGTCGAGGTAGGCGTCGACGAACCGGCCGAGGGCCTCCCGCACCTCCTCGGGCTCGGACCCCGTGCCGGCGAGCGCAACCAGCGGCGCGGCCATCGCGTCGCGCTGGGCCTCGTGGCCGCGCCGGACCACCTCACGGTAGAGGTCGGGCTTGCCACCGACGTGGTACGCGACGGTGGCGATGTTCAGACCGACGCTCTCGGCGATGGTGCGGGTGCTCGTCGCGTCGTACCCGCGCTCGGCGAAGAGCTCGGTGGCGGCTCGGAGGATGCGTTCGCGGCTCGTCACGGTCTCGGTGGTCGTCGTCACGGACCGATCGTAGGCCGCACGAGGCTCTCAGTCAATCACTTGACGGAGGGAGACTTCTAGTGCACACTCATCCCAATCCCTCCATCGCTTGATGGACTTCTGTTGCCCGTTCCACTCCCGAGGAGCACCACCCCATGTCCACTCCCATCCGTGTCGCCGTCATCGGTGCCGGCGCCGCCGGCCTCGCCGCGGCCAAGTCGCTCCTCGACGAGGGGCTCGACGTCGTCGTGTTCGAGAAGGGCGACCGCCCCGGCGGCCTCTGGGCGCAGGGCAACGCAAGCGGCCTGTCGCCGGCCTACGACTCCCTGCACCTCAACACGAGCAAGGGCCGCACCGAGTTCGCCGACTTCCCGATGCCGGCCGAGTGGCCGGACTACCCCTCGGCGGCGAAGGTGGCGGGCTACCTGGCCGACTACGCCGCCACCTTCGGGGTCACCGAGCGCATCCGCTACGGCACCGAGGTCGAGTCCGTCGTGCGTCATGACGCCGGGTGGGAGGTGACGGTCGCTGGGGGAGCGTCGGAGGACTTCGACGCCGTGGTCGTCGCGAACGGCCACAACTGGAGCCCGCGCTGGCCGGAGCCGGCCTACCCGGGTGACTTCGACGGCGAACAGATGCACGCGCACGACTACCGCGGCCCCGAGCAGCTGCGCGGCCGCCAGGTCGTGGTCGTCGGCATGGGCAACTCCGCGATGGACATCGCCGTCGACGCCTCGTACGCCGGTGCCGGCCCGGTGCTGCTCAGCGCCCGCCACGGCGCCCACATCGTGCCCAAGTACCTCTTCGGCCGGCCCGCGGACGCCACCGGAGGCGCCATCTCGCGCCTGCCGTGGCGACTGCGACAGCGGCTCGCCGAGACCATGCTCCGCCTGGCGGTCGGCCGCCCGGAGCAGTACGGACTCCCCGCCCCGGCCGGTGGGCTGTTCCAGAACCACCCGACGATCAGTGACTCGATCCTCCACCGGATCACCCACGGCGAGGTCCGCCCCAAGCCCGGCATCGAGCGCTTCTACGGCGACCGGGTCGCCTTCACCGACGGCAGCGTCGAGCAGGCCGACCTCATCGTGTGGGCGACCGGGTACCGCGTGAGCATCCCGTTCCTCGGCGCGGAGTGGCTCGGCGGCGACCCGGAGGCGATGCCCCTCTACAAGCGGGTCTTCCACCTCGACGACCCGACCCTCACCTTCGTCGGCCTCATGCAGTCGACGGGTGCCGCCCTGCCTGTCGTCGAGGCCCAGGCCAAGCTCGTCGCGGCCCACCTCTCGGGGCGGTACGCGCTGCCGTCCCGCGAGGACCAGCACGCGTCGGTCGACGGCGCCCACCAGGCCGCGATCGAGCGGTGGGGCACCAAGCGGCCGATGATGCGCATCGACTTCGACCGCTTCGTCGCCGACCTGCCCAAGGAGGTCGCGGCCGGCGAGCGGCGTGCCCTCGACGGCGCCGCGACGTTCGCTCCCGTGCGGGCCGCGGAGGTGCGGGCATGACCGCGCCGTCCCTGCTGACCCGCGTCGTCGGCGGGCGCCGCAGCGCCGAGGGCCTCCGGGTCCTGGTCACCGGGGCCTCCGGCACGATCGGGCGCGAGCTCGCCGTGCGCCTCACCGCGATGGGGGCCCACGTCGTGGGCCTCGACGTGGCCCCGCGCGAGGACGACCCGATCGAGGTCCTCGGCTGCGACATCACCTCGGACGACGAGGCGGTCGCCGGCACCCTCACCGCCATCGAGATGCTCGGCGGCCTCGACGTCCTCGTCAACAACGCCGGCATCGGCGGTCCCGCGCCGGCCGAGCTCGGGCCCGGCGCCGAGGTGCGCCGCCAGCTCGAGATCAACCTCCTCGGCACCTGGCGGGTCACCGCGGCCGCCGTCCCCGCGCTCGTGGCATCGCGCGGGCGGGTCGTCATGGTGACGAGCCGGATGGCCGTGATGCAGCTGCCCCTGGCTGCCGCCTACGGCGCCTCGAAGCGGGCCATGGTCGCCTACGCGGACGCACTGCGCCTCGAGCTCGGCACCCACGTGTCGGTCTCCTGCGTCTACCCGTCCGCGGTGCGCAGCCCGATCCACGACTCGACGGCCGCCGCCGGCCTCTCGCTCGAGGGCATGAGCGTCTACGAGCCGCTCGACGGCGTCGTCGAGGCGATCCTCACCGCGGCGCTGTCCGTCCGGGCCCGCCGCGACGTCCCGACGAGCCGCCGGGGCGCACTCGAGCTCTTCCTCGCCCGCCACCTTCCCGGCCTGACCGACCGGATCGTGGCGCGCACCCTCTCCTCCCGCGTCCAGGAGGGCGCCTTCGCCGGCGCCGACCTGGCCCGTGGCGTCGTCGAGCGGCACACCGCACCCAGCGGCGGCACCCGGTGACCGCGGTCGTCGAGGCCGGCACCACCGATCAGGACGCGCCGGCAGGTGCCGCACGTCCCGGCGCCGGGACCCTCTCCGCGTACGGGGCCGGCTCGCTCGGGATGGGCGTGTGGATCACCGTCCCCGGGCTGCTCCTCCTCTACTTCCTCACCGACGTCCTGGCGGTGCCTGCGGCACTCGCCGGCCTGACCCTTCTCCTCCCCAAGGTCGTCGACGTCGTCGTCCACCCGCTCCTCGGCACCCGGTCGGACCGTCGCGCCCGCCGGGTCGGCCATCGTCGCGGGATGATGCGCGCCGGGCTGCTCCTCGGCGGCGCCCTCGTCGGGATGTTCTCCGTGCCGGCGTCACTCACGGGGGGCGCGGCCGCCCTGTGGGTGGGCGGGTGGTTCGTGGTCGGCAACCTGCTCTTCGCGATGTTCCAGGTGCCGTACCTGACGACGCCGTCGGACCTGCGGGTCGGATACCACGAGCGCACCCGCGTCTTCATGTTCCGGATGCTCTTCCTCACCCTTGGCCTGCTCGGCGCGGGGGTCACCGCGCCGGCCCTCGTGGCCTCCGGCTCACGCGGCGACTACCGCACGATGGCGGCGGTGGTCGCCGTCGTCATGGTGGTCTCCGCGGCGGTCGCGCTGCGCGGCGTGCGACGCCTCACCGAGGTGGGCGGCTTCTCGCTGCCGGGCGTCGAGGAGCACCACACCGCTGTGGGCGACCTGCGCCGGGCCTGGGCCGACCGTGACTTCCGGGCGCTCGTCCTGTCGTACATGTTCACCGGGATGACGACCCACCTCTTCCTCGCGGCACTGCCGTTCTACGCCGCGTACGTCCTCGGCGACCAGCGCTACACCGCCCTGCTCATGGGGCTCTTCCTCGGCCCGGCCGCGGTCACCGGGCCGCTCTGGCTCGGCCTCTCGCGGCGGATCGGCAAGCAGCGGGGGCTGCTCCTGGCCCAGGCGACCTTTGTCGTCGGGTCGCTGCTGCTCCTCGCGGGCGGGGCCGTCGGAGTCGCCGGCACCGCGGTCGTGGTCGCCGTCCTCGGCACGGCCTTCACCGGTCTCCAGCTGCTCGCCTTCTCGATGGTTCCCGACGCGGTCGCGGCCGCCGAGGTCGGCGGGGTGTCCACGGCGGGCGCCTACACCGGCGTCTGGACCGCGACCGAGGCGACGAGCACGGCGATCGGCCCGTACCTCTACTCGGCGGCGCTGGCCATCGGCGGCTTCGTCTCGAGCACGGGCGCCCAGCAGGTCGAGCAACCGGGGTCGGCGATGACGGCCCTCCTCCTCGGCTTCACCGTGCTGCCCGCCCTGACGATGGTGGTCGCACTGGCCTTCCAGCGGCGGTACCGGCTCGACGTCCACGCCGCGCGGTCGTGAGCGCGCTGCTCTCGCTCCCGTCGCCGGAGGTGGCGGCCCTGGTGGCGGTCGCCGGTGGGGCCCTGGCCCAGTCGGCCACCGGGATGGGCTTCTCGCTGGTCGCGGCCCCGGCCCTGGTCGCCCTCCTCGGCCCGCGGGACGGCGTGGCGACGGTGCTCGTCCTCGCGGTGCTCGCCTCGCTCGTGCCCCTCACCCGGGACTGGCGCTTCGGCCGTCCCAGGGACCTGGCCCGTGTGCTCGTGCCGACCCTCCTCGCGACGCCGCTCGTGGCCCTGGCGCTGCGCGGGGCCGACACGCGGTGGATGGCGCTCGCGGCCGGCGCCGGCGTCCTCGCCGGCGTGGCCCTGCTCGCCTCCGGCATGAGCTGGGAGTGGCTGCGCCGCCCGGCAGGTGCCGCGACCGCGGGGGTGAGCAGCGCCGTGCTCGCGGTCGTGGGCGGCGTCGGCGGCCCGCCCGTGGGCCTCTGGGCGGCCAACGCCGGCTGGTCACCGCGCTCGACCCGGGCCACGCTGCAGACCTACCTGCTCCTCCAGAACCTCGTCACGGTCGCGGTCCTCGGCCTGGTCCGGCCGGACTGGCGCCTGGTCCTCGCCCTCGTCGCCGGCGGGGTCGTGGGCACGCTGCTCGCTCCCCGCCTGCCGGCCGGGCTGGCGCGCGTCGGGGTGCTCGCCGCGTCCCTCGTCGGCGGGTTCGCGCTGGTCGCCAACTCGCTCTGAGCCGGGGCCAGCTCGCGTCCCGGCCGCCACCGTGGGCGCGGACCCCGACACCGCCGTCGCGGACGGGCCAGACCTGTCCGGGCCCGGACGGCAGGTCTGACACGATAGGGACGTGGCAGACCGGCTCAGCTCGCTCGACGCGTCCTTCCTCCGGATGGAGGACGCCGCGACGCCGATGCACGTGGGCTCGGTCATGGTCTTCGACGCGCCCGAGGGCGGGTTCGACTACGAGCGGCTGGTGATGCTCATCAACGAGCGCATCGCCCACGTCCCGCGCTACCGCCAGCGCGTGCGCACCGTCCCCGGCGGCCTCGGCAACCCGGTGTGGGTCGACGACAGCACCTTCGACCTCAGCTACCACGTGCGGCGCAGCGCCCTGCCCAAGCCCGGCTCCGACGAGCAGCTCGAGGAGCTCGTCGCCCGCATCCAGCCGCGCCCGCTCGACCGGTCGCGACCGCTGTGGGAGGTCTACCTCGTCGAGGGGCTGGCCGAGGACCGCTTCGCCATCATCGCCAAGAGCCACCCGAGCCTCGTCGACGGCATCCATGCCGTCGACCTCGGCGGCGTGCTCCTCGACGGCAACCCGTCGGTCTCCGACGGTGCCCTCCCCGCCTGGCGGCCTCGCCCGGAGCCCACGGGGGCCGAGCTCGTCGTCGGGGCCCTCGCCGACGCCGTCCGCACCCCGAGCGAGGTCGTCGACACGGTGCAGCACGGGGTCGCCGACCTCGCCCACACCCTCGGAAAGGTCGCCTCCGTCGCCGGCGACGTCGTGTCGACCATCGCCCGGATGTCGGCGCGCCCGGCGCCCGAGTCGCCGCTCAACGTCTCGGTGGGGCGGGCGCGGCGCTACATCATGGTCGGCACCGACCTCGACGACTACCGCACGGTCCGCGCCCAGCTCGGCCGCGGCTCGTTCGCCGAGGAGGTCACGGTCAACGACGTCATCCTCGCGACGATCGCCGGCGCCTTCCGGTCCTGGCTCCTCACACGCGGGGAGGCCGTCTACCCCGGCACCACGGTGCGGGCGATGGTGCCGGTGTCGGTGCTCGACGCCGCGGGTGACGTGCCGCCCGGCGGCCAGGTGCAGGCCTGCTTCGTCGACCTGCCGGTCGGCGAGCCCGGACCGTCGATGCGCCTGCACCAGATCGCCTTCTCCATGCGCCAGCAGATGGAGACCGGCACGTACCGCGCGGTCGCCGCCGACACCCTGGCCGGCCTCGGCGGGTTCGCCCCGCCGACGATGCACGCGCTCGGTGCCCGGCTCGGGGGGATGGTGTCTCGCCGGCTCTACAACGTCGTCATCACCAACGTGCCCGGCCCACAGACACCGCGCTACGCCGCGGGGGCCCGGATGGTGTCGACGTACCCGGTGACCCCCCTGGGCCCCACCATGGCACTGTCCATCGGACTCACCTCCTACGACGGCGGGGTGCACTACGGGCTCTACGCCGACCGCGACGCGATGCCCGACGCCGACGTGCTCGGGCGCGGGGTGGTCGACTCCCTCGCCGAGCTGCTCGAGGCGCCCCGCTCGGCCGCCCGGTGACGAGAGGAGCACCGATGCCGCTCACCCGCGTCTACGTGCCGCTGACGCCGGCCGACCTCGGGGCCCTCGCCGGCGCCGGTGGGCTCCTCAGCCCCCCGGTACGGGCGCACGCGGTCACCCCCGCCGTCGGCTCGCCCGGGCTGACCACCGACGAGGAGGAGCTCGAGCACCTCGCATGGGTGGCCGCCGCCGACGAGGCCGGGGCCGGCGCCGCTCCCGGGAGCCGCCGCGTGGTCGCGGCCGCGGACGTCGAGGCGGAGGCCGTGCACGTCCCGACCGGCCCGGACGTGCCGTCTCGGGTCCAGGTCACCGAGCCGCTGCACCGGCGCCAGGTGGTCTCCTTCCACGTCGACGAGGAGCCGGGGGGCTCCGGCACGGCCGACCTGCTCTGGTACGACGTCACCGAGCTCGACGAGGTCCGGGCGCTCGCGACCGGCTGACCCCGCAGACCCGGCGGACCCATCGGCGCCGGGTTGCACCGGCCGGACCGGGGGCGCAAGAGTGGGCACCGTCCCGTCGTCGCGACCCGATCGAGGTGCCCACCCCCATGGACGCTGTGACCCACGTCCCGTACCCCAGCAACGAGCCAGTTCTCGACTACGCGCCCGGCAGCCCCGAGCGGGCGTCGCTCGAGGTGGCCCTCGTCGAGGAGGCGACCGCTCGCGACCTGCCCCACCACATCGGCGGGCAGGAGGTCATGGGTGGCGGTGCCAAGATCGAGGTCCGGCAGCCGCACGCCCGCCGCCTGGTGCTCGGCACCATGCGCTACGCGACGAAGAAGGACGCCACCGCCGCCGTCGACGCCGCGATGGCCGCCGCCCCCGGGTGGCGCGAGCTGTCCTTCGACGACCGCGCCGCCGTCATCCTCAAGGCCGCCGACCTGCTGGCCGGGCCGTGGCGCGCCCGCATCACCGCCGCCACGATGCTGGGCCAGTCCAAGACCGCCTACCAGGCCGAGATCGACGCCGCCTGCGAGCTCATCGACTTCTGGCGGTTCAACGTGCACTTCGCGCGCCAGATCCTCGAGGAGCAGCCGCCGGCCAACTCCCGGGGGCTGTGGAACCGCAGCGACCACCGCCCGCTCGAGGGCTTCGTCTACGCGGTCACCCCCTTCAACTTCACGGCCATCGCCGGCAACCTGCCCACGGCCCCGGCCCTCATGGGCAACACGGTGGTGTGGAAGCCGTCGCCGACGCAGACGGTCGCGGCCCACCTGACGATGCAGCTGCTCGAGGAGGCGGGGATGCCGCCGGGCGTGATCAACCTCGTGACCGGCGACGGCATCGCGGTCTCCGACGTCGTGCTCGGGCACCCCGAGCTCGCCGGACTGCACTTCACCGGGTCGACGCCCACCTTCCAGCACCTGTGGCGCGAGATCGGCGAGAACCTCACGGGGTACCGCCACTACCCGCGCATCGTGGGCGAGACCGGCGGCAAGGACTTCATCGTCGCCCACCCCAGCGCCGACGTCGACGTGCTCCGCACCGCGATGGTGCGCGGCGCGTTCGAGTACCAGGGCCAGAAGTGCTCGGCGGCCTCGCGGGCCTACGTGCCCCGGTCGCTCTGGCGCCGGATGCGTGGCGACCTGGTCGACGTCACCGAGAGCCTCACGATGGGACCGACCACCGACCTGTCCAACTTCATGGGCGCGGTCATCGACGAGCGGGCCTTCGCCAAGCACAAGGCGGCGATCGACCGGGCCCACGCGGACAGCGCGCTCAGCGTCATCGCCGGCGGGACCTACGACGACTCCGAGGGCTGGTTCGTGCGCCCGACCGTCGTCGAGAGCGGGGACCCCACCGACCAGATGTTCGACACCGAGTACTTCGGGCCGATCCTCGCGGTGCACGTCTACCCCGACCGCCAGTACGACAAGGTGCTCGACCAGATGGAGTCGTTCGCGCCGTACGCGCTCACCGGCGCGATCATCGCCCAGGACCGGACGGCCATCGCCGACGCCACGCACCGGCTGCGCTTCGCGGCGGGCAACTTCTACGTCAACGACAAGCCCACCGGGGCCGTCGTGGGGCAGCAGCCGTTCGGAGGCGGCCGCGCGTCGGGCACCAACGACAAGGCCGGGTCCGCGGCCAACCTCATGCGGTGGACCTCGCCCCGGTCGATCAAGGAGAACTTCGTGCCGCCCACCGAGCACCGTTACCCGCACATGGGCTGACCCGGCGCCGTGCGCCGCCCGGCGGGGCCAGACCCGGGCCTCGGCCCTGCGGTGCCTCAGCCGGCGAGGTGCTCGCGCAGCAGGCGGGTCTCGATGTCGATCGCGGTGTCGATGGGCCCGGCCGCCGCGCGCTCGATCTTGCCCCCGATGAGGGGGACGTTGGCCTTGAGCTCGGCGTCGAGCAGCTCCAGCGTGCCCGAGCCGTGGGGCTCGAGCCGCAGCGTGCCCTTGAGCGTCAGCGGTGCGCCCTTGACGTGGAGGTCGACGACCGACTGGCGCGAGCCGTCCGGCCCCGGCGCGGACCAGTCGTGCGTCTCGACGACGACGAGGCTCTCGCCGACGAAGGAGCGGGCGACGTCGGGCAGGCCGTCGGAGGGCAGCTCGCGCTCGGTGCGCACCCGGGTCCCGACCGCCCCCTCGTTGATGTCGACCGAGTGCTGGCCACCCACCGTGGTCGCCTCGCACTTGACCTCCTGGAAGGTCGGGTCGGTGAGCACCGCGTAGGCCTCCTCCGGGGTGCCGTCCAGCTCCTCGCGCCTGCTGAGTCGCACGCTGCCGTCCTCTCTGCCTATGGGTCCGGGCGTGATCCTCTCACCCGCGACGCAGCGCGTGCGAGATGGCGGCGAGGTCGTGGGTGGACGCCCGCAGCACCCCGACCAGCCAGTCCCGCCGGCGCGCGTGCCGCGCCGTGACGGCGTCGAGCTCCTCCTGGAGGGTGGCGGCCGTCGCCGCCCGGCGGTGCTGGGCGACCGCGTCGGCCTCCCCGGAGATGCCGTAGCCCGGTACCACCCGGCCGTCGCGGACCTCGAGGCCGGCGTCGGCTGCTCGCGCCTCGAGCCGCCGGGCACGGGCGTGCAGGTCGGCGAGGTCGGTGGCGTGGTCCTGGAGCACCACCGAGACGCGCTCGAGGGCGGAGGCGGTCGTGTGCGTGGCTGCGGCGAGCGCCTCGCCCCGGCGACGCGTGGCGGCGGACACTCGGCCGGACCACCCGTGCGCGGCGTCACGCACCGCGCCCGCCAGGGGGTCGGCGGGGCGGTCCAGTCGCGCCGCCACCGTCCGCACGGTGCTCGCGCAGGCGGAGGTCGACGCGGGGTCCGCGGGGACGATGCTCATGGATCGACCGCTCGGATACGGGGGAGCGCGGCATCGCCGGGTGCTCCGGGCCCGGTGGGGGCCGCGTGCCGCGCGAGGGTGGGGGCCAGGTCGTCGGCGACCTCGGCAAGCGCCCGCAGCGTGTCGGCCACCTGGTCGAGCCAGTCGTCGAGCACCCGCTGGGCACCGGGCTCGCCCGTGACCACGAGGCAGGCGAGCACATCGTCCTCGGCGGTGGCGACGGTGGCCCGGAGGTCGTCGAGGGCGCCGAGCACCAGGCGGGCGGCATCGGGGTCCGGGCCGGGGGGCACCCGGTCACCGTAGCGGTCCCGGGTGCCGGCCGGGCGACGTTGCCCACAGCGCCCCCGGCAGCCCGGTCAGGCGGGCGGGCGGCCCCCGCGGACCGCTCGACGCCGGGCCGGGGGCGTGCCGGGGCGCGGGCGCTCCGGGGTGTCTGGGGGGCGAGACAAACCGGTCGCGCCCGCCCGCACCACCGCGGTCGCGGATGGCTACCCTCGGAGGCGGGGCACGAGGGTGTGCCCTGCCGCAGCTCGGCGAAACCGACGAAGGAGTGCCACCGCACCATGTCGACCGTCCAGTCCGCCACCCGCGACGACGTCCTCGCCCCCATCGCCGAGGAGTTCGCGCACCTGGCGCCGGACGGGTGGGGACACGACTTCGTCGAGCGCTTCTTCCGGTACGTCCCGGACGACGAGCTGACCTCCCGCGGACCCGAGACCTACGCCGGCGCCGCCCACAGTCACCTCGAGCTGGCGCGCAGCCGGATGCCGGGCACGGCCAAGGTGCGTGTCTACAACCCGAGCACCGAGGCCGACGGCTGGTCGAACCCGCGCACGATCATCCAGGTCGTCACCGACGACATGCCCTTCCTCGTCGACTCGGTCACCGGCGCGCTCGTGTCGCGCGGCATCGACATCCACCTCATCGTCCACCCGCAGCTCGTCGTCGTCCGCGACGCCGTGGGCACGCTCGAGAAGGTCGAGAACCGCGACATCACCGGCAAGTTCCGGGCGGGCTCGGTCGGTGAGCTCGCCGAGTCGTGGATGCTCCTCGTCATCGACCGCGAGAGCGACGAGGAGAGGCGCGCCGAGCTGGAGCGCGTGGTCCGCCGGGTGCTCGAGGACGTGCGCCAGGCCGTCGAGGACTGGCCGAAGATGCGCAGCAAGTGCCTCGTGATCGCCGCCGAGCTCGAGGGCGCGCCGCCGGTCGGCATCGACCCCGACGAGGTCACCATGTCCACGCGCTTCCTGCGGTGGATGGCCGACGACCACTTCACCTTCCTCGGCTACCGCGACTACACGCTGGGCCAGACGGACGAGGGTGAGGTCATCACCGCGGTCACCGGTACCGGGCTGGGCCTGCTGCGCGCAGACCCGCCGCTGGGCCGCGATCCCGACGTGCTGAGCCCGGAGGCGTCGGCCCAGGCTCACGAGCACCGCGTCCTCGTGCTCACCAAGGCCAACTCGCGCTCGACAGTGCACCGTGTCATCCACCTCGACTACGTCGGCGTCAAGACGTACGACGAGTCCGGCGAGGTGGTGGGCGAGCGGCGGTTCCTCGGTCTCTACGCCTCGACCGCCTACACCGAGTCGGTCACCCGGGTCCCGCTCGTGGCCGAGAAGGTCCAGGCCGTCCTGGACCGCTCCGGTGTGGCTCCCGACAGCCACACCGGCAAGGACCTCATGGAGGTGCTCGAGAGCTACCCCCGCGACGAGCTCTTCCAGGCCGACGTCGACAACCTCTACAAGACCGCGATGGCGGTCACCCAGCTCCAGGAGCGGCGCCGCACCAAGCTCTTCGTGCGCCAGGACAGCTTCGGCCGGTTCGTCTCCTGCCTCGTCTTCATCCCGCGCGACCGGTACAACACGGCGGTGCGGATGGGGATGGCCGACATCCTGCGCGACACGTTCGGCGGCGACGAGGTGGAGTTCTCGGCCCGCGTCAGCGAGTCGGCGCTCTCCCGGCTCCAGTTCGTCGTCCAGGTGCCGCGCGGGCGCCGGGTCCGCACTCTGACGGACGAGGAGCTCGACACCCTCGAGCACCGGCTGGTCGAGGTGAGCCGCACGTGGTCCGACCGGCTGGGTGACGCGCTGCGCGCCGAGCACGGCGAGGAGGTGGGGGACCGGCTCCTCGACCGCTTCGGGCGCGCCTTCCCCGTGTCCTACGAGGAGACGTTCACGGTGAGCCAGGGGCTCGCCGACGTGCACCACCTCGACCGGCTCGGGGACGCGCGAGGCACGAGCGTGGCCCTGTACCGCCCGCCGGGCGGCCCCGACGACCTGCGCCGCTTCAAGCTGTTCCGGGTCGAACCGCTCTCGCTCACCGACATCCTGCCGATCTTCACCCACATGGGCGTCGAGGTCGTCGACGAGCAGCCGTTCGCGGTCGAGCGCGCCGACGGCACAACCTTGCACGTCTATGACTTCGGCCTGCGCGTGCCCGGCGGCGCGCTCTGGGAGGCGTGCGCACACGATCAGCTGCGCGACCTGTTCGAGGGCGCCGTGGCCGCCGTCTGGGACGGCCGGGCCGAGTCCGACGGCTTCAACAAGCTCGTGCTCGCCGCCCAGCTGACCTGGCGCGAGGTCGTCATCCTCCGGGCGGTGGCGAAGTACCTGCGCCAGACCAGGGCCACGTACTCGCAGGACTACCTCGAGGACGCCCTGGTGTCGCACCCGTCCGTCGCCCGCGACCTCGTGGACCTGTGGCGGGTCCGCTTCGACCCCGACACCCACGGCGGTGTGGCCGATGAGGAGCGGACGCAGCAGGCCGAGGAGGTCGCCCGCCGGGTGCTCGACGCGCTCGACGACGTCTCCAGCCTCGACCACGACCGGATCATCCGCGCGTTCCTCGGTGTCGTCCAGGCCGGGCTGCGGACCAACTACTACCAGGCCGGACGCGACGGCTCCGACCACCACCCGTACGTCTCGCTGAAGCTCGACCCCCGGGCCGTGCCCGACCTCCCGGCTCCCCGGCCGCAGTTCGAGATCTTCGTCTACGGCCCCCGCGTCGAGGGTGTGCACCTGCGCTTCGGCCCGGTCGCGCGCGGTGGCCTGCGCTGGTCGGACCGCCGCGAGGACTTCCGCACCGAGATCCTCGGGCTGGTCAAGGCCCAGATGGTCAAGAACGCGGTCATCGTGCCCACCGGCTCCAAGGGCGGCTTCTACCCCAAGGCGCTGCCCGACCCGGCCGTCGACCGCGAGGCCTGGCTCGAGGAGGGCAAGTCGGCCTACCGCACCTTCATCTCGGCCCTGCTCGACGTCACCGACAACCGGGTGTCGGGCGGCGAGATCGTGCCGCCCGACCGCGTGGTGCGCCATGACGGCGACGACCCGTACCTCGTCGTGGCGGCCGACAAGGGCACGGCCACGTTCTCCGACATCGCCAACGGGGTCGCGCAGTCGTACGGCTTCTGGCTCGACGACGCGTTCGCCTCCGGCGGCTCGACCGGGTACGACCACAAGGCGATGGGCATCACCGCCCGCGGCGCCTGGGAGTCGGTCAAGCGGCACTTCCGCGAGATGGACCTGGACACCCAGAGCGAGGAGTTCACCGTCGTCGGCGTCGGCGACATGAGCGGCGATGTCTTCGGCAACGGGATGCTGCTGTCCGAGCACATCCGCCTCGTCGCTGCCTTCGACCACCGGCACGTGTTCGTCGACCCGACCCCCGACGCCGAGTCGTCGTACGCCGAGCGCCGGCGGCTGTTCGAGCTGCCGCGGTCCTCGTGGGACGACTACGACCGCTCACTCATCAGCGAGGGCGGCGGTGTCTTCTCGCGCTCGCTGAAGTCGATCAAGATCACCCCGCAGATGTGCGAGGCCCTCGACATCGACGCGTCCGTGACGTCGATGACGCCCGCCGAGCTGATCCACGCCGTCCTGCTCTCGCCCGCGGACCTGCTGTGGAACGGCGGCATCGGCACCTACGTCAAGGCGTCCACGGAGGACCACCTCGACATCGGTGACCGCGCCAACGACGGCATCCGTGTCGACGGCGAGGAGCTGCGGGTCAAGGTGGTCGGCGAGGGCGGCAACCTCGGACTCTCGCAGCTGGGCCGCATCGAGGCGGCCTTCCACGGGGTGCGCGTCAACACCGACGCCATCGACAACTCCGCCGGTGTCGACACCTCCGACCACGAGGTGAACATCAAGATCCTCCTCGGCGAGGTGGTCCGCGAGGGGCGGCTCACCACGGACGAGCGCAACGAGCTGCTGGCGTCGATGACCGACGCCGTGGCCGACCACGTGTTGCGCGACAACTACGAGCAGAACGTGCTGCTCGGCAACGCCCGGGCCCAGGAGCACGGGATGGTGCCGGTGCACGAGCGCTTCATGCGCTGGCTGGAGGCGCGCGGCGACCTCGACCGCGGACTGGAGTTCCTGCCCACCGACGCCGAGCTCGAGAAGCGCGGGCACGACGGCCTCGGCCTGAAGAGCCCCGAGTTCTCGGTGCTCGTCGCGTACGCGAAGCTCGCGCTCAAGGACGACATCCTCGCCAGCGACATCCCCGACGACCCGTACTTCGAGTCGGTGCTCGCCGAGTACTTCCCGGAGCCGATTCGCGAGCAGTACGCCGATGAGCTGGCCGGCCACCCGTTGCGCCGCCAGATCGTCACGAACTCGATCGTCAACTCGATGGTCAACCGGGGCGGCATCACCTTCGCGTACCGGGCGCAGGAGGAGGCCGGCGCCACTCCCGACCAGGTGACCCGCGCCTTCGTGGTAGCCCGCGAGGTGTTCGGTCTCAGCGAGTACGTCGCTCGGGTCGAGGCGTTGGACACCAAGGTGCCGACGGCGGCCCAGACGGCGCTCTACCTCGACTTCCGGAGGCTGCTCGACCGCACCGTGCGCTGGTTCCTCCAGGCCCGGCCCTCGACGCTCGACATCAGCGCCGAGGTCGAGCGGTTCGCCGGAGTGGTCCGAGAGCTGTCGCCGATGGTGCCCGACCTGCTGTGCGGGGAGGAGGGTGTGCGGCTGGATCGCCGCGCCGACGAGCTCGTCGAGGCCGGGGTGCCCCGCGACCTCGCGCTGGACGCGGCGGCCCTGCTCGACCTGTTCTCCCTGCTCGACATCGTCGACATCGCCACCGACACCGGCCGCGAGCCCACCGAGGTGGCGGCCCTGTACTACCTCGTGTCCGAACGGTTCGGCATCGACCTGATGCTCACCAAGGTCACCCGCCTGCCCCGCCAGGACACGTGGGACGCGCTGGCCCGCGCCGCCCTGCGCGACGACCTCTACGCCGTGCTCGAGGCGCTGACCCGCTCGGTCATCGAGACCAGCGGCGGCGCCGACGTCGACGCGAGCGACCCCGAGGCGCAGTGGCAGGCGTGGGAGTCGGCCAACGAGGACGCCGTGGGCCGGACCCGCACCGCGCTCTCGGGGATCAGCCGGCTGGAGGCCCCGAACATCGCCCCGTTGTCGGTGGCGCTGCGCACCCTGCGGTCGGTCATCCGGGTCGGCGCCTCCTCCTGACGCCCTCCACCCCCGCTTTCCCGCCGGGTGCCGGAAACCCCCGGGGTCGCCTCAGAACCTTTCTGGGGTGACCCGGGGGTTTCCGGTGCGATGGCCCACGCGACGGACGGGGACCCAGGGTGACCTAGGCTGCGGCGCGTGAGCACGCTCGCCGACATGCTGCGGACGACGACCGACCTCGAGCCGGCCGAGTCCGAGTGGCTGCACCTGCTCGTCGGCGACTGGCAGCTGATCGCCGACCTGTCCTTCGCCGACCTCGTGCTCTGGGTGCGCGGCGGGCTCGAGGGGTGGGTCGCCGTCGCCCACGTGCGGCCCAACACCGGCCCGATGGTGTTCTACGACGACATCGTCGGCCGGTCCTCGACCCGCCAGCGGGCGACGACGCTCGACCTCGCCTCGCGGGATCGTCGGATCATCTCCTCACCGGCACCGAGCATCCGCGAGGACATGGCGATCCGGGAGGACGCCATTCCCGTGGTGCGCGGCGACCGGGTCGTCGGGGTGGTCTCGCGGCACACGAACCTCACCGGCGGACGCACACCGAGCCGCCTGGAGCTCACCTACCGCGAGCTCGCCGACTCGATCCTGCGGATGGTCTCCACCGGTGCCTTCCCGACCCCCTCGTCCCCCACAGGGATGAGGCGCGGCGCCCCGCGGGTCGGGGACGGCGTCATCCACCTCGACGCCGACGGGGTCATCACGTACGCGAGTCCGAACGCGGTCTCGGCGGTGCACCGGATGGGGCACCGAGGCAACGTCATGGGCGAGGTACTGGCCACGATCGTCGCCGAACTGGCCGCCGACAGCGGCCAGCACGTCGACGAGTCGCTCGCGGTCGTCGTCATGGGACGGGCGTCGTGGCGCACCGAGGTCGAGACGGCAAGCGCCACGGTGACCATGCGGGCCATCCCCATCACCATCGGCGGCGTCCGAAACGGCGCGATGCTGCTCGTGCGCGACGTGTCGGAGCTGCGGCGGCGCGAGCAGGAGCTGCTCACCAAGGATGCGACCATCCGCGAGATCCACCACCGGGTGAAGAACAACCTCCAGACGGTGGCGGCGCTGCTTCGGCTGCAGGCGCGGCGGGTACCGGAGGAGGACGCCCGGATGGCGCTCGAGGAGGCCGTGCGGCGGGTCGCGACGATCGCCCTGGTGCACGAGACCCTGTCGGCGGGCTTCGACGAGACGGTGAACTTCGACGAGATCGCGCTGCGCGGCCTGCGGGCGGTGGTCGAGGTGGCGCGCAAGGAGCACCGGGTGGAGCCGCAGTTCACCGGGTCGTTCGGTCAGGTGAGCGCCGAGGACGCCACGGCGCTGGCCATGATCATCTCCGAGCTCGTGCAGAACGCCGTGGAGCACGGACTCTCCGACCGCGACGGCACGGTGAGCGTCACCGTGGAGCGGCGGCCGGGCGAGTCGGGGGACCACCTCACGGTGACCGTCCTGGACGACGGGCGCGGCCTGCCGGCGGGTTTCCGGCCGGTGCTGGCCGGCCTCGGCACACGCATCGTCACCTCGTTCGTGCAGGACCTGCGCGGCCGCATCCGCTGGGAGAACGTGGAGCCGTCGGGCACGAAGGTCGAGTTCGACGCCACCCTGCGGCCGGTCACCCGCTGACTCTCCCCGAACGTCGGGTGACGGGGTGTCGCCCGGTCGCCGCCGTCACCCCCTCGTCGGCGCCGGGAGGACCCGGGCACAGCGAAGCGCCCCGACGGCGGTGGCCGATCGGGGCGCCTTCGGTGGTGCGAGCGGTGCCGGGTGCGGGTGTCAGCCGGCGCGGCGGGCGCGAGCGTTGCGGCGCTTGAGGGCGCGTCGCTCGTCCTCGGACATGCCTCCCCAGACACCCGCGTCCTGGCCGGACTCGATGGCCCACTTCAAGCACGTGTCCATGACCTCGCAGCGGCGGCACACGGCCTTGGCCTCCTCGATCTGAGCGATCGCCGGGCCGGTGTTCCCGATGGGGAAGAACAGCTCGGGGTCCTCGTCGAGGCAGGCAGCGCGGTCGCGCCAGTCCATGGCTTGAACTCCTTGTACGGGGGTGGTTGCAGCGGGATCGGTCTCCGCCGCTGGTCGTGCGGTCGGACGTCGGGTGCTCCTTTGCAACCCGGATACGGCCGTGTTAAGCACAGACGTCCGTGCCGTTATCCTACCGTGACGTTCCCAATCCGGCCAGACGGCGTCAGGGGTGTCGGGCGTGTTTCGCTGAACTGTCGTGGGCATCACCCGGACAACGACGCGCGGCCTTCCGCGTGTTCCCACCCGGGGGGTCGGGTTGTGGGGCCGTCGCCTAGGCTCCCGTCCGTGGCCGACGCACCGCTGGGCACCCCGCCGCCCGTCTCCGAAGGCCCCCGCCGCCTGGCCGGTACCTCGTGCGGCCTCCAGGCGCTCGCGCTTCTAGGCTTCGCGGCCTTCTACTTCTACGAGCTGTCGATCGGCGAGGGCAGCGACGCCACCAGGGTCGTGATGTCGGCGGTCGTCATCCTCCTCGGAGCCGCCGGGCTGGCGGCGCTGGCCCGTGGGTGGTTCACCCGGCGGGGGTGGCAGCGGACGCCGACGATGGTGTGGCACGCGCTCCTCGTGCCGGTGGGGGTGACCCTGCTGCAAGGCGGGCAGGCGGTCATCGGGTGGCTCGTGCTGGTGGTGGCGGTGCTGGGCTTCCTCGCCGCGCTCGCGGTGCGGCACGATGACGACGACGCGCAGGCGGCGTCGGCCGACGACTGACGCGCAGGGCCGGACCGCCTCCGTGCCTCTGCCGGTACGCCGCAAGCGGCTCGAGGGAGGAGCACCACCGGTCACGAGGAGTGCCGGGCGGAGCCCGGTTGCACCACCTGAACGGCCACGGACTCCCCGTGGACCACCCACCACCCCCGACCCGGTGCGGTCCGGGTGACGGCTCGGGGCCGGATGCCGAGGACCTCACCATCGCCGGGTCCCAGACCGAGCACCAACCCACAGCCATGTCGTGCTGTCTCGACGTCGAGGCCGCGGAATCGCGTCGCCAGAGCAGTGATCGTGGTCGCGACCACGACGGCGCCCCCGTCGCGGACCGCGAGCTCGGCCATCTCGCTGAGCACGGGACGCACGGGCGCGTCGTCCAGCCTGTCGGCATCGTCGACGAGCACCACGAGCCCGGGGCCGCCACGCCGTCGCTCGACCAGCTCATCGACGTCATGCGGACCGAGCCGCGTGATGCCCGGCACCGACGGCCATCCGGTGGCGGGACCAGGTGCACCACCGACCAGCACCACCTCGCGTCCTGCGGCCCGGGCGGACTCGGCAAGGGTGAGCAGGGCGGTGGTGCGGCCCGATCGAGGCCGGCCCGCGACGAGCAGCCGTCCCCCGGTGAGGCTCGGGTCCCAGGTGAGGGCGGTGGCCCCGGTGCCCGCCACTCCCACGAGCATCCCGTGAGGGTCTGCTGGGAGGTCGACCTCACGCCGGCTGACCGCGTCGGGGAGGGGACGATGACGCCAGGCGCGCTGGGGCGGGGACGGTGGGCGACAGCGCCGGGACACCTCGTCCAGGTCGTGCGCGGTGACGCTCACGACCTGGACCTCCCGCCCGCCCCCGGCGAGCACCCCGCGCCCCGGTGGCGGCTCGCGTGGGAGGTCGCGCTCGCGCAGACCGACGGCCGCGGCGTCCAGGGGGTCGACCTCACCGAGCAGGACGGTGAGGCCACCCAGCGCTGCCCAGCGCGGCTGGAGGAGCACCCGCCCTCCGGTGACGACGGCCCGGATGCCCACGCCGGCACCGTCGCGGAAGAGCCGGAGGAGCCTGTCGGTGCAGGGGTCCGGGGACCTCGGGTCGTCGGACTCGGTCAGCTGGTCCCAGCCGTCCACGACGACGAGCACGATCGGCGCTGCGCCGACGTCGGCGCGGGAGCGCCGGACGGCGACCTCGGTGGTGAGGTGCTCCAGCAGTGCACCCTGACCCTCGGTGTCACCGACCCGGCACCACGTGCCGAGATGGGGGAGGGGGCGGAGGTCCTCGAGGCCGCCCCCCGCGTCGATGACGTGCACGTGCAGCCGCTCGGACGGGTGTTGGTCGACAGCGGCGAGCACCACGGAGCGCGCGGCGGACGTGCGCCCGGTCAGTGGTCGGCCGACGACTCGCCACAGCGGCACGGCCGGGTCCCACCGCAGCGGACTTCGACGCTGGAGGTCCGGTTCGTCCACCAGGGCCACGACACCCGCACCCGCTTGCGGGTCTGCACGCCCGATGTGCGGCGGGAGAGCGGGGACCCACGGGGGAGGGGCGAGCGGCCCGGCCCGGTCCGCGGCGGCCGCGACCACGAGGTCGACGACGGCGCCGGTCTCGGCGGCTCGGTCGCGCGCAGGGTCGGCCCCGACGACGTTGTCGGTGCGCGCCTCGACCCGGAGGTACGCGTCGCCGGCCGGTGCTGGGGCCACCAGCGCGGTGCGGAAGGCCGTCAGGGCCCCGTCACTTCCGCGGGCGAACCCTCGGCCGGGGACGTTCGGGTCGAGCAGCGACGCGTCGGGACTGTCGAGCACGTCGAGGGAGTCGGTGCGGTCGCGGACCCTGAACGCCACCCGCAGGTCGACGTTGGCCTGGATCTCGGGCGTGACGGTCCCGGAGGGGCGCTGGGTGGCGAGGACGAGGTGGATGCCGAGCGATCGCCCCTGGGCCGCGATGCGCACGAGGCCGCTCACCAGGTCGGGGAGCTCGTCGACGAGCGCCCGGAGCTCGTCGACGACCACGAGGAGGCGTGGAACGGGCGCGGGGCCGCGAGGAAGGTCGTCCAGGTCGGCCACTCCTGCGCGCGCGAGCAGGTGCTCGCGCCGGCGGAGCTCGGCCCGCAGCGAGGTGAGCACCCGGTTGGCCAAGTGCTCGTCGAGGTCCGTGACGAGCCCGACCACGTGCGGCAGACGCGCACAGGGACCGAACGCGGCGCCACCCTTGAAGTCGACGAGGAGCATGGCGAGGCACTCGGGCGGAGACGACAGGGCGAACCCGGTCACGAGCGTCCGGAGGAACTCGGACTTGCCGGAGCCGGTGGTCCCACCGACCAGCACGTGGGGGCCGTCGCGCTGGAGGTCGAGGACATAGGGCGCCGTTCCCGCGACGCCCACGACGGCCCGCGGACCGCCCCCCGGTGAGCTCCAGGCGGCCCGGACTCCCGCCGCGGACATCCGCTCACCGCCGAGGAGGCCACCGAGCGTGAGCGGGTTCTCGGTGTCGAGGGGTACCGCGTCCCGGGAACGCACCGGTGCGAGCGCCCGGGCCACGCGCTCGGCCCACCAGCGGCCGACACCGTCTGCGACCACGCGTACCCGCCGACCGTCCGCCCCGACGAGCACGTGGGTCCCATCCGGTGCGGGCTCCACGCGCGCGCGGCATCTCTCGGGAAGCAGGTCCGGCGTGGGTGCGATGACGAGCTCCACCTCAGAGCTGCCGGTATGCTCGCGGGCGCCGTGGGGAGGACCGGAACCGGTCCATACCCGGAGCGTGTCCGGCGGTGTGGGTCCGCGGGCATGCGGGAGGCGCCACCAGGTCCCCAGGGACTCTCCCTCGATGCGCACCCGCTCCGGCGGGAGTGCCGCCGCGAGCTGCCCCACGACCCAGTCGAGAATGCGCGACGCCTCGTCCGCTGGCCCCACGATGCCGAGGCATCGGACGTCCGCCAGGTCCACGACCACCGGGACGCCCCGGACGGTCCCCGGCTCGGACCTGTTGCCTTCCCGCCAGGTGGTGTCGGCCACGACGTCCCCGAGGCCGAGACGCACCGCGGGAACAGAGGAGCCCCACAGGCCGGGCAGGCGGCGCTCGGCTCTGCGGAGCACGGCGTGCGGGTCGGGGTGGGCCTCGAGACGCCGGCACCGCTCGTGGGTGAGCGCCTCCCGGAACGCATCGCGCGCCGCGGCCAGGCCCTGCTCGTACTCGGCCGCCGCCTGCGTGCGCCGTCGGCGGCCGGACCACCGGTCACCGACCGACGAGGCGAGGACCATGACCGGCCCGAGCAGCGCGAACGCGAGCATCTGCGGCCCGAGGACCACCGCCAGCACGGCGGCGACCGGGAGCGGCACCAGGGCGGCGACCCACGGGATGCGGGACGGGGTCGGGGTGGGAGGCCGCTCCGGTGCCTCGACCGTCGAGGCAGGCCCACGGGCCGGGGAAGCCGCGGCGGTCGCGACCGTGACGGTCCCGTTGCCGGGATGGTGCACGGGAAGACCTGCGCCTGAAGCCCGTCGCAGTCGCAGGTGCGACCGGCCGATGACGACCGACGAGCCGGTGTCGAGGTCGGTCGGGGTCCGGATGGCGACGTCGTCGACGACGACCCCGTTGGTGGAGCCGAGGTCGGTGACGCGGATGCCCTCGGGGCCGACGTCCACGCGGGCGTGGCGTCGACTCACGGCGGTGTCGTCGAGACGGAGGCCGTCGCGCGGGTGTCGGCCGACGTCGAGCCCGGGCGGGAGGAGGGGCCGGGACCTACCGGCATCCGGTCCGCCGACCACTGCGAGCTCCAGGGCTGCCGCCCGGGCACTGCGCCTCGGCTGCGGTGGCCCCGACGCCACCACGAGGGAGACGCCGTCGACGAGCGGTGGCATGCCCACGGCGGCGCCGTCGGGTAACGGGTCGCCCGCGACGAGGAGGCACTCCACGGGATGGGTGAGGTGGTCGGCCAGGGCGGTCCGGAGGTCGCCGGCGGACTGCGCGCCCTCCCAGCGCACGACGAGCTCGAGCGGCCGCGGCCGCCGACGCGGGACGTACACGGTGACCCCCATCTCCATGGCCGCCGACCGTAGGTGCTCCCACCGACTGCCTCGAGCAGTTGTCCACAGGCACGAACTGCCCCGGGTGTGATTCGGTCCGTGGTGCGATCAGGTGGGGCTGTCGCTGACCTACAGGGGTCGGACCGGCATGGGCTCGGGCCGCCCGGAGAGAGGGGTCAGGAGTGGATGCGGCGCACGCTCGAAGAGGAGGCCCGCTAGGTCCTCCGCCGGTCCGGGGCAGGAGCGCACCGCTGTGACGGTGACTGCGACCCGGGGCACCGCGGGGTCCGCCCACCGACTTGTCGTTCTCGTGCGTTCCCGGGTAGGAACGTGTGATGCCTTCTCCGGAGAACGAGCCCGCCGTGGCAGTCGCTGACTACGACGGCTTCTCGGCCGCGTACGCGGCCGAGAACGAGAGAAGCCTCTTCAACGCGCACTACAACCGTCCGGAGATGATCCGTCTCGCTGGGGACGTCGAGGGCCTGAGGGTCCTCGACGCCGGGTGCGGGTCCGGGCCCCTGATGGACGACCTTCGCACCAAGGGCGCGATCGTGTCCGGGTTCGACCTGAGTGCAGCCATGGTCGACCTGGCCCGCGAGAGGCTGGGCGAGGACGCGGACCTGCGAGTCGCGGACCTCGGCGCACCTTTGCCCTACACCGATGACCAGTTCGACGTCGCCGTCGCATCGCTGGCCCTGCACTACGTGGAGGACTGGGCCGCGGCGCTCGCCGAGCTGCGGCGCGTGCTCAAGCCCGGCGGACGGCTGATCGTCTCCATCATCCATCCTGCGGTCTACGCGATCGTGTACCCCGAGGCGGACTACTTCGCCCTCACCCAGTACTCCGAGGACTACACCTTCGACGGGCAGACCGTCTGGATGACCTACTGGCACCGGCCACTGCAGGACGTCATCAACGCGTTCACCGTCGCCGGGTTCCGCATCACGACCGTCACCGAGCCGCCACCCGCTCCGGACACACCAGAACAGCTGCTGCCCACCACGAACGGCGGGTCGTTCATCTGCTTCCTCTTCTTCGAACTCGAAGCCCCGTGAGCAGTCGAATCTCCTGCAGCTGAGACCCTGCTGCATGTCGCCGCCAGTAGGCCTGGTGCATCGCGGCACATTCGGACGGTTGCCCTGTCAGATTCCCCAGCGTCGACCCGCATGCCAACGGCCGTAGTCTGCGAGAGATGGCATCTCGACGGGGACGGAGCGGGTCCAGCGGCGTCGGTGACGCGGAGCCGCGCTACTGGGCGGGTCGCTGGTCGGGTGGGCGTGCGACCATGGTTCGTGGTGCTTGCGGCGAGCCCACGGTCCGTCCGGTGACGATGGCGAGGTGCCCCGATGCCTGTTCCGTTCGACGACACTGCGAAGTTCGCTGAGTACGCCCATCCGGAACGTCTGGTCTCGACCGACTGGCTGGCGGCTCGGCTGGCGTCCGGCGACCCGGGAGACGTCGTCGTCGTCGAGTCCGACGAGGACGTGCTGCTCTATGACACCGGGCACATCCCCGGAGCGGTCAAGGTCGACTGGCACACCGATCTCAACGACCCCGTGGTGCGCGACTACGTCGGTCCCGAGCGGTTCGCTGAGATCCTCGGAGGGCGCGGCATCGGGCGTGACACGACCGTCGTGGTCTACGGCGACAAGAGCAACTGGTGGGCCGCCTACGCGCTGTGGGTGTTCACGTTGTTCGGTCACCCGGACGTGCGCCTCCTCGACGGGGGCCGGGCGCTGTGGGTCGCCGAGGGGCGCGAGATGACACGGGAGGTCCCGACGCCCGCGCCCAGGGAGTACCCCGTCGTCGAGCGCCGCGACGCGTCGGTCCGCGCGTTGAAGGCCGACGTGCTGGCTCACCTCGGCCGGCCTCTCGTCGACGTCCGTTCGCCGGGCGAGTTCTCCGGGGAGCTGTTGCACATGCCTGACTATCCGCAGGAGGGCGCCCTGCGTGGGGGGCACATCCCGGGTGCTCGCTCGATCCCCTGGGCCCGGGCGGCCGCTGAGGACGGGACGTTCAAGAGCCGGGCCGAGCTCGACGCGATCTACCGCGCCGAGCAACGGCTGGCGCCGTCGGACGACGTGGTGGCCTACTGCCGCATCGGCGAGCGGTCGTCCCACACGTGGTTCGTGCTGACCCACCTCCTGGGCTTCGAGCACGTCCGCAACTACGACGGCTCGTGGACCGAGTGGGGCAACTCGGTCGGGGTTCCCATCGAGGTCGGTTCGCCGTGAGCGATGGCGAGGCGGGGGTCGCACTGCCCGGGGAGCTCGCCACGATCGCGGACGACTTCACCTCGCTGTCGGTCGGTGACCGGCTGACCCTGCTGCTCGAGTTCAGCGAGGAGCTGCCCGAGTTGCCGGAGCGCTACCGGGACCACCCGGAGCTGCTGGAGCAGGTCGACGAGTGCCAGTCACCGTTGTTCCTCGCGGTGGAGGTCGACGCGGGCGACGGTTCGGCAGCCCGGCCCGACCGTCGGGTGCGCCTGTTCTTCGAGGCGCCTGCCGAGGCGCCGACGACCCGCGGCTTCGCCGGCATCCTTCACGCAGGCCTGGACGGGTTGACGGTCGATGAGGTCCTCACGGTTCCCGACGACGCGCCGTTCCGGTTCGGTCTGGGTGAGGCCGTGTCGCCGCTGCGGCTGCGCGGCATGGTCGCGATGCTGGCCCGGATCAAACGGCAGATTCGATCGACGTCCCTCGCCCAGGAGTGACGACAGGGGCCGCCGGAACACCCCCGTCACCGGCTGTCACAGCGCGGGCTCTCCCGGCCCCTGCCCCGTGTGCCATCACGCCTGCCCCCGCACGGTCACGGTGTCCCCTGCTCGCACGCCACCACCGTCGTCGGCGAGCTCCGGCCCCACGCACGACGCGCCGGCGTCCACGGTCACGCACAGCAGGCCCACCATCAGCGTCGCGGACACACCAAGGAGTCTTCTCACGGCCCTGGGACGACCCCCGTCGTCCGGTCGGTTCCCGGCAACCTGACCTTCGTGATCGCCTGACACGGCCTCGTGCCGTCTGTTCGCCGCGACCCGCGCTCACCTGGCAGGCGCCCTTCGGGGTCGGCCCAGTACGGGATCCCGCCGATCGAGGATTCGGCGGTGGACCTGGTCGAACGTGCCCTCGTCGGCCGGGAACGCGTGCTGGGGATGCACCGGGCCTTCCGCGAGGAAGTCCCTGAGGACATCGTTCCTACGTCGGTCATGCCGCTTCGGTGTGGGGCGGGGTGCGAGGTCCGGCCATCCCGCGGGTACGGCCGTCCGCAGTCGCGCCACCCGTGTCGTGCGCCAACAGGGTCGTGGCTCTCGAGATGCGCGAGCTCATCCGGCGGTCCGGGCTCGACCCGCAGCGCGACGAGACGGCGGTCCGGCGTCTCGTGCAGGAGGCCGTCACCGACGACGACGCACGGTCGATGCACGGTGGGATGCCCGTGCTCGCCGACCCGTATGCCATCTCGACGACGTTTGTCGGACAGGGTCGGATCTGGTCTACGCGTCCAACGGGCCTGCGTCGCCCGGCTTCGGACCGGGTCCGGGGCCGGCGTGTCCGAAGAGTGAGGTCGGGAACCCGTCGGCGCGAAGTTGCAGGCCCATCGTCTCTTCGATCAGTTGTACGACGCGGGTGGATGACGCATCGCCGCCGTACTCGGCATGCGCACGGCGGAAGATCTGCTCGACGTGCCCGGCGATCTCAAGTGGCACGCCCAGCGTGCGCCCCAGCCCGTGAGCCAGCCCGAGGTCCTTGCATGCCAGGTCGAGACTGAACTGGAAGTCGTAGCTGCCGCTGAGCACCAGCTGGGTCTCAACCTCGAGGGACCAGCTGTTGCCGGAGCTGTGCCGGATGCCCTCGTAGGCCTTGCCGAGGTCGATACCGGCGACCCGCGCCAGCATGAGGGCCTCCCCGGCCGTCCACTGGTTGACGAAGGCAAGCATGTTCGTGACCACCTTGAGTGTGCTCGCCTGGCCCAGCTCGCCGACGTGGATTACGGGATCCGTCATGGCCGCCAGCAGCGCGTGGTGCTCTTCGAGACACCCTGCGTCGCCGCCGACCAACGCAGTGATCCTTCCGACCTCCGCGGTGTGGACGCCGCCCGTCACCGGGCACTCCAGAGTGCGGATGCCCCCGTCGGCGGCCAGCCCGGCGATCCGCTGGACCTCGGCGGCGTCGTTGGTGCTCATGTCGATCCAGGTGCCGCCCGTACGTAGGCCCGCGAGCACGCCGTCCTCGGCCGTCAGGCAGTGCGCGACCGCGGTTGGCGTCGGCAGGCAGGTGATGACGCAGTCGTTGCCCTCGGCCGCCGCCCGCGGAGTGGCGGCCCACACGGCACCTGCCGACAGCAGGTCGTGGGCCCTGCTCGGGTCCAGGTCGGTGACCGTCACCTGGTAGCCCGCACGCAACAGGCTGCGCGCCAGGTGGTTCCCCAGGTTTCCGACACCGACGAAGCCGACGGTGGTCGGGGCGGCGGCGGCCTGCGTGCGATCCATTGCAGACTCCTGTTGGTCTTCCCGGGCGGCGTCGCGTCGGCCCGCCTGCCGAGTTGGGCTACTGAGTGGGTGGGGCCAGGATGCGCCGGACCATGGGCTCGAAGAACTCCAGCGGCTCCCAGTCGTAGGCGGGGTCGAAGGAGAGCTGGTCGTACTGTGCGCAGAAGTCCACGGTGGCTTGGTAGTGCGGATGGTCGCGCCACCGCTCGCGGGCGTCGCGGTCGGCACCGAGGTGGTGGAAGTAGTAGGTGCCCTGGAAGACGCCGTGGTGCTTGACGATCCAGTAGTTCTTGTCGCTCACGTAGGGCCGCAGTACCGCCGCGGCCACCTCGGAGTGGTTGGCCGGGGCCAGATGGTCGCCGATGTCGTGTAGCAGGACGCAGACGACGGTCTCTTCGTCCTCGCCGGCTCGGTGGGCCCGGGTGGCGGCTTGCAGCGAATGCTCCAGGCGGGTGATCCGGTAGCCGGCTGAGTCGTCCATCGTCCGCAGCCACCCCAGCACACGGTCGGGGAAGCGCCGCAGCTCCTCGGCCTCGATGCGACTGAGCAGCGCGTAGTCGGCCGCGGTGCCGTCGGCCATCCGGGTGAAGCTGACGATGTCGTTCTCGTCGGTCTTGTCGGTCATCGGATGTCCGTCGTAGCGGAGAGCGGCTTGTGGATGCCGAGCAGCACTCGACGGCGACACATCAGATCGTCGTACTCCATGTAGACGTCTTGGAGATGGCGTGCGCCGCTGGCAGGGTCGAAGGAGAGGCGGCCGTGCAACACCCGGTGGCCGTGGACGGTGAGCAGGTCGCCGCTCTCGGTCTTGAAGATGTGCTTGTATGTGTCGCTGTCGATCATCGCGCCGAGCTTTCGGTAGGCCGCGTAGAACGCCTCCACGTCGGCGAAGGGGACGTCCAACGGCAGGGCGAGCTGGTTGGAGAAGCGGAAGGTCTGCACTCTGCCGTCGGGGTCGAGTCGCACCATCGGCGCCTCGGCGTAGGTGTCCTCGGCCTCGCTGAACAGCTGGTAGGCGACCGGAACGCGGGTGAGGGAGTCGAACGCATCGGGGTCGTCTCGGCGAAGGTCGGCGAGCACGGCCCACCCGTCGGTCAGGGTGGTCTCGCCGCCGGTGGCTTCGTTGACCAGGAAGTGAAGCAGCTGGATGCTCGGCGGCCACTGATAGCTCGGCATGTCGGTGTGCGGTTTCAGCTCCAGTGGGGTGTGCGCGACGTTGTAGCCGGCCGGGTCGTGGCGGACGTTGTGGATCCGTTCGAACGCGGTCCGCCGCACGTGGCCAATGGTCTTGGCGAACCGCTCGACCTCGCGGGGAACACTCGGCGTCCCTCGCACCACGGCTGCTCCGTAGTCGCGGATGGCGTCGAGGTAGGCGAGCTGGCCGTCGGTCGTGCCGACGACGTCCGCATGGTCAAAGGACGGGATCGCGTCGATGCTCGCGTTCCACAAGATGGGCTCGTGCCGTCGCGCCGCCCGAGCGAGGTCGGAGTATTCGTGGCGCCGCAGCCACTCCTGCGAATACACCGACTCGTGCCCGTCGTTCCAGACCAGCCGCAGCGCCCCTGGGATCCAGTCGGCGCTCGAGGGGGCGATGTCAGGTGGGATGTACGCCGTGTAGAGGCGACGCTCCCCCGACTGCTTCACCCGGCACAGGTCGCACCAGCAGTTGTCGCGCAGCCAGACATAGTGGAACGACATCGCCCCACAGTCCTCAGGGGTGACCGTGAGGTAGCCGTCGCGCAACCGGACCCGCGTGGTAACGGGGTCTGCGTGGGTGACCTCAGCCATGAGCGTTCCTCACCTCGATGAGCGACGAGTTCGACCAGCGCAGGTCTGCGATGCCGGTGTCGCCAAGTCTGGGGCGGCGGAAAAGCCACCGTCAAGCGACTGTTTCTGCTCCTGAGGGGTGGAAATTGTGTGGCTCGGAGGGCATCATCGTGGCATGGCATCCGCCATCCCGCCGCTGCTCGGCCTCCACGCCTTCGAGGCGGCCGCGCGACGGGGCAGCTTCGTGGAGGCGGCGGCCGAACTGCATCTCTCACCCTCCGCCGTCAGTCAGCGCGTGCGCACACTCGAGGCACACCTCGGCTTCGACCTCTTCGAGCGGCTCCCGCGCAGCCTGCGGCTGACGGAGATGGGCCGCGCGTACCTCCCCAGTGTGCGGGAGACCTTCGACGACCTTGCCGCTGCGACCGTCGGTCTCTTCGGCTCCTCGGGCCGCACCCAGCTGACCGTCCGGGTCCAGATCTCCTACGCGACCACCTGGCTCGTTCCCCGGCTTCGGCAGTTCTGGGACGCGTTCGGACACATGGACCTGCGCATCCTCAGCACCATCTGGACAGACGCCCTCCCCCCGGACGAGGTCGACCTCGAGATCCGCCAGGGCACCGGGTCCTGGCCGGGTTTCGAAGCCACGAAGCTCCACGACGACGCCGCGGTCGTGATCTGCGGACCGGAGTTCCTCCGGCGTCACGGTCCGGTCACCGGCGTCGCTGACCTGTCGGCCCAACCCCGCGTCCAGGTGCTCGGGTTCGACGACCTCGCGCACTGGTTGTTCTCCACCGACACCGCAGCGCGCCCTCCCGTGACCCAGGCGATGGTCGTCGACACATCGATCGCGGCGGTGGAGATGGTCGCGGCAAGCGACTTCTGGACAATCGTCCCCGAGCGCTTTGCCCGGCCAGCAGTGCGCAGCGGCCGCGTGTCGGTCGTCCTCGACACGGCCATACCGACCCGGCACGCGCACTACCTCCTGCGGCGCCGCGACGCGTCTCAGCTGAGCGGAGAGGCCGCAGCCTTCGCCGCCTGGGTCCGGGAGCAGGACCTCCTGGATCCGCCACTGCTCGCTCGGACCAGCCCTCGTCCGACCAGTCCGCTCGCCTGAGTCGCGGCCCCCGCTCCCGGCGCCGGCGGATGCCGCTCGCCTGGTCGAGTCACACCAGACCCTGACACCTCGAGCCGACCACGGGCCACGTCTCGCGAAAGGCCCGACGTGCGGCGGTTCCGGACGGGTCCGGCGTCACCGAGAGTTGCCGCACACGGCCGCGTGTGAGCTGGTTCAAGGATCGCCTGCTCCGCGGGGTGAGGCCGGGGACGCGGTACGCCCTACCGGCGTCACAGTCTACGAGCGATGTCAGCGCTGCCCAGGTGGACGCGTGCCACGGGAGGCCTCAGTGCGCCGTCCGCTCCTCGTCGGTGGCGCGGCGGACGACGATCCGAGTCCAGGCGCCGAGGTAGATCCGGTCGTCCTCCCCGAGCTCACGGCGCTGCCCCGCAACGAGTGGGTGGCCGGGCAGCGGCTCGCCGGCGGCGCCGACGTACGTGCCGTTCGAGGACTGCAGGTCCTCGACCCACCAGCGGGCGCCGTCGGTGCTCAGCTGCGCGTGGCGCCGGCTGACGCCGACGTCGGAGCCGCAGTCCACCTCGGGGTGGATGTTCCTGCTCCGGGACACCCGCCCGACGAGCAGGCTGCGCACGCCCAAGGGCACGACGAGGGGCAGACCGGGGGAGGGGCACGGCTCGTCGGCCTCCTGCTCCGCGTACCACTCCGGGTCGACCCACACCTCGGCCACCCAGCCGACGTCGACGGCGGGAGCGAGTGGTGCGGGTCCGCTGTCCGGGTCCGGGATGCTCGGCGGGCCGGCGCCCCGGCCGGCCCGCGGGAGCGCCCCAGTGGTGAAGTCGTAGCCGCAGGCCTCGCAGAACAGCGCGCCCGCCGGGTTCGTCGCCCGGCAGTGCGGGCAGTCCGTCGAGGCCGCCGCGGCCGGGTCCGACGCGGTCGGTTCCTCCGGTGGCGACGAGCCGGGGGGTGCCGGGTCGCCGGCCACTGCGGCGGAGGCGCCGGTGGTGATCGGGGCGCCGCAGGTGTCGCAGTAGTCCGCCGACGTGCTGGGGTGCCCCTGGGGGCACGTGACGCTCACTTGCGCACCCGAGTGGTCTTGGTCGACGTGGTGTCGAGGGCCAT
This sequence comes from uncultured Actinomycetota bacterium, assembly GCA_963726295.1. Taxonomy (GTDB): domain Bacteria; phylum Actinomycetota; class Actinomycetes; order Actinomycetales; family Dermatophilaceae; genus DASSQJ01. The sequence goes on along the minus strand of CAVSBW010000002.1, from coordinate 147,989 downwards.
CTCGTCGAGCTTCTCGACGTCCCGACGGAGCCGGACCTTGCCCGTGGCCGCCTCATCGATGTCGACCACCTTGCGCAGCTTCGCGGTCACCTCGTCGTTGCCGGTCTCGGCGGCGAGCCGGGCGGCGCGCCCGAGCTTCGCGGTCGCGGTGCGGTCGTCGCCCGCGGTCTTGGCCGCGAGCCCCTCCTGGATGGCCTCGGCAAGCTCGGCCTGGCCGGTGTAGTGCGCGACCTCCGGACTGATCCGCGTCGTCAGCGTCGAGTCGTCCGACCAGAGCGCCTTGACCAGTCCCTGGGCGACCATCTGCTCGCCGACGACGAGCTGGACGCGGGCCGCGAGCTGCTCCTGGCCCACGGCCCGGGCGGTCGGCAGCCGGACCGCGACGTGGTAGTCGCGCTGCTCGTCGCCCCAGCTGCCCGTCGGGTAGGCCCCGGTGAGCGGGTTCACCTCGCGGCGTCGGGCGCTCAGGTCCTCGACGTTCGGGGCGACCTGGCGCACGAAGAGCACCTGGGCTCCCTGGGGGGCCCAGACGCGCAGGTCGGCGGACGCGACACCGCGTCCCATCGACTGCTGCATGAGCATGGCGAACTCGTCGGCCATCTGCTCGGGCCGGGGGATGAGGTCCACGGTGCCCATGAGGGTCGACGCGATCCGGCGCAGCTCACCGACCTCCCACCTGTCCCCGACGCCGCGACAGTCCACCTGGAGGTAGCCCACGGCGCGGGCCATGCGGTGGTCGAGCTCGGCGGAGGTCTCGTGCTGGTTGATGCCGTCGGTGAGGAGGATCGCGTGCGCCTGGGAGACCTCGGGGACCGACTGCACCATCCACGTCGCGGCCTCCAGCCACGTACCCATCGCGGTGCCCCCGGAGGGAGCGAGCCGGGCGATGGCCTCGCGAGCCTGTGCGCGCGTGCCGGCGTCGACCTGCACCATGCCGGCGCCCCCGACCGGCGGGAAGGCCTGGTAGGCGACGTGGCTGCCCGCGACGACCCCGAACCAGGTGCCGTCGATGACCTGGTCCAGCGCCGCCGTCGCGGCCACCTGCGCGGCCCGGACCCCGGGCCAGCCCATGGAGTCGGAGATGTCGACGATGACGATCTCGCCCGCGTCCCCGTCGCTGGTCCGTCCGGCCTGGCCCGCACCGGAGCAGGAGAGCGTCACGATCGCGTGCACGTCGGTGCTGCCGTCGGCCAGGTACTCGTTCTGGTACACCGCCGCAGAGAATTGGGTCATCCCTCGTCCGCCTCTCCCTCACTGGCTCCGGGCCCCAGCCCGAGGATCCGGGCCAGCGCCACCGTGATGTTGTCATGCCCGCCCTGCGCGTTGGCCCACGAGACGAGGGCCTCGGCGGTCCCGAGCGGGTCCTCACCCGTCGCGGCGACGGCCGCGGCGAGCGCGGCGCCCACCGCGGTGGGCTCAGAACAGTAGTTCCACAGCCCGTCCGAGCACAGCAGAAGCCAGCCCGGGCTCGTCACCTCGAGTGTCGTGAGGCGAGGCGTCTCGTCGGGAGAGTCCACCCCGATCCACCGGGTGATCGCGTGCCCGTCCGGGCCGGACTCCGCCTCGACGCGCGGCCGGCCTGCCGCAATCAGCCGGCCGGCGACGGAGTCGTCCTCGGTGAGCAGCTGCGGGGCACCGGTATCGGGGAGCCAGTAGGCCCGGCTGTCGCCGACCACCCCGACGACGACCACGGATGCCTGGACCGCGGCCGCGACGAGCGTGCACGACGGCGGGCTCGGCTCGTCGCCGGTGCTCACGGCGGCCACCGCGTCCGATGCCGCTGATGCCCCCGCCCTCACCCGAGCCTCCAGGCTCGCCTCGGCTGAGCTGCCCGTCGCGAGGCCGGTCGACCCCGTGCCGATGGTCCGGGCAGCGGCCCGCGCTGCCGCGAGGCTCGCGACATCCGAGCCCGGCGAGCTCGACACCCCGTCGCAGACGACGAGGGCCCCCTGCCCGGCGGGCCCGGCACGCACCGCGACGGCGTCCTCGTTGCGCCGGTGGCGCCGGCCCCGGTCGCTGACCGCCGCGACCCACGGCCGTGGCTGGGACACCAGGTGGTCGCGTTCGGACGCCGCCTTCGCGCCGCACTGCGTGCAGTACCCGTCGACGTCGACGTCGCCACCGCACTCGCGGCAGGTCCGTGGGGTGGGTGCCAGGGCCGCCGTCGGCACGCTCGTCGAGGCCGGCGTCGGAGCCGCCGTCGGTGGCGGCGTCGAGGCCGCGACCGACAGCACGGCGCCGCACTGCTCGCAGAAGCGGTCGCCAGTGCCGGCGGGGGTGCCGCACTCGGGGCACGGCGGCGCGGTGGTGCTCACAGCATCGTCCAGCGGCGCACACCGTTGGCGGCGTCGACCAGGGCGATCCTGCGGGCGGGGACGTCGGCCATCACGGCGAGGTTGCGGTAGGTGGCCTCCAGCGCGTCGCGCAGATCCGGCTCGTCGGCGGGCACGGCGCCGATCCGCACGTCGGGCTGCGGCCCGACGCGACGGACCTCGTCGAGCGCCTGTTCGAGCGCGTTCGCCGTCAGCCCCAGTCGCAGCTCCGGCTCGATGCCGGCCGTCTCGACGCTGGCCATCGCCTCGGCGAGGGCGGGCAGGCCGTCACCCGAGGCCAGCAGGGCCGCAGCGCGGTGGGCGCGTGCCTCCGGGTACGCGCGGCTCGTCACCGGGACCAGCTCGAGCGCGCCAACGGCGTCCCGGGCCGATCCGCGCGACGCCCGGATCCTGGCGAGCGCGAACGCCGCCGGCGGCACGTATGCGGCGTCGGTGCGCGCGCACACCCCGTACAGGCCCTCGGCGATGTCCAGCTCTCCCGTCGACTCGCACGACAGGGCGAGCGCGAGCTTGGGCGCGAGCTCACCGGGGACCTGTCCGTAGACGGCGTTGAACGCGGCCCGGGCGGCGGCGCTGTCACCGCCCGAGAACGCCGCGAGTCCCTGCAGCCACACCGCCCGCCACTCCCAGGGGTCCGCTGCCAGCAGCTCGCCGGTCACCGGCCCGACGTCCTCGGCCCGCCCGGCGAGCAGGGTGGCCATCCCGATCGCGAGGAGGACCTCGGGGGAGCGCTCAGGCGCCCGGTCCAGTGCCGCCAGGCGCGCCGCCGGCTCCTCGACGTCGAGCGTGGCGAGCCAGCTCGCCTGGGGGTCACTCGGGTCCACGACGAGGCGGGGCAGGTCACGCCAGGACAACTCGGAACCGGAGACGTCCGGGGCACCGAAGTGCAGGGATGGGGCGGCGAGCTGGGCCGCGCCCTCGGCCCGGTCCGCAGCGACGACCTCCCGCAGCACGCCGTGCAGCTGCACCCGCAGCTCCGAGACGGTCGCGAAGCGGTCGTCGGGGTCCGGCGCGCACGCCTTGGCCACGAGCCGGTGGAAGGAGTCGTAGCGCTGGAACAGCGGCGTCTCGGCGACGGGTGGCAGGGAGGCCGCGTAGGTCGACTGGTAGCCGCGGAACTCCATCGCCAGCACGAGCAGGGTCCGGCCGATGGTGTAGACGTCCGAGGCCACGCTCACCCCCTCGGTGGGCACCTCGGGCGCCTGGTAGCCGACGGTGCCGTAGATCGCCGAGTCGAGGTCGTCGGCTCGGCGGACGCCTCCGAGGTCGATGAGCTTGACGTCGTCACCGACCTGGATGAGGTTGTCGGGCTTGAAGTCGCAGTACACGAGACCCAGGTCGTGGAGGTACTCGAAGGCGGGGAGGATCTCGAGCACGTAGGCGATCGCCTGGTCCAGGGGGAGGGGGTCGTACCGACCCGCCGCCTCCCTGCGGTCCATGAGCAGCTGCTTCAGGGAGGTGCCGCCGACGTACTCCATGACCGTGTACCCGGCGCCCTCGTGGACGACGAAGTTGTAGATCTCGACGATCCGGGGGTGCTCGACCTGGGCGAGGAACTGTCGCTCGGCGATCGCCGCGGCCTGGGCATCGGCGTCCCCGGAGTTGAGCAGGCCCTTGAGGACAACCCAGCGGTCCGAGACGTTGTGGTCGCGGGCCAGGTAGATCCAGCCGAGCCCGCCGTGGGCGATGGCACCGGCGACCTCGTACTGCCCGCCCAGGAGGTCGCCCGCGCGCAACGTCGGGTCGAAGGAGTATCGGGTACGGCACTGCGGGCAGAAGCCCTCGGTCCGCCCGGGGCGGCCGTCGATGGAGCGGCCGACGGGGGCGCCGCACGACGGGCAGAACCGCTTCTCCTCGGAGAGGTGGGGGTCCACCAGCACGGCGTGCCCCGGATCGACCGGCGGCTGCGGCGGGATGCTGGTCAGGCCGGCGCCGAGCCGCGCCGCGCGCAGCCGCCGGGACCCGGAGCCGACCCGGCGGGTCACCCCGGTGCGGCCGCGCGCCGACCCGATCGCCGTGGACGCCAGCTGGGTGGCGGTCTGGACGGAGCCCGCGGGTGCCTCCGGCGCGGGGACCGGGATGGCGTCGGGCGGGGAGCCGCAGACGTCGCAGTAGCCGTCGACGATCGACCCGGCGCAGTCGGGTTGGGTGCAGGTGGCCATCACGTCCCCTTCGTCCCGGGAGCGGCGTCGACGAGCGTGCGGAACGCCGCGACCCCGGCCCGGCAGCGCTCCAGCTCGGCCGGCCGGACCGACAGCAGGTCCTTTACGAGACGGTGCAGACCCTCGACCTCCGCTCGGTCGCCCAGCCCCGTCGCGTCGGCCTTGGCACGATAGGCGCCCAGCAGCGCGGTGAGGTCGGTCAGCTCCGCCAGCGGCGCCTGGTAGGCGTGCTCGACCCGGTCCATCGCCCGCTCCACGTCACCGAGCCGGTCGAGGTAGGCGTCCACGGCCGCGGAGTCCTCGGGCACCGGGCCCAGCTGTTCGACCTGGGGCAGGGCGAGCACCGGAGCGGGCCGCACGGCGGCCACGCACTCGGCGACCACCGGCTCCAGTGCCTCGGCGCGGGCCGTCAGGGCCGCGCGCATCGTGTCCGCGCGGGCGCGGTCGCGGGCGTCGTCGACGCGGGTGGCAGCGGCCACGATGAGGTCGCGCTCGGCGACGGTGACGTCGGAGTCGAGCGGACCGACGAGGCCACCGACGTCGGCCCCGCGCCGGGCCCTGGCCACGAGGTCGTCGAGGCGTCCGTCCAACCCGGCCAGCCGGGTCTGTGCACGCTCCCGAGCGGGGCCGGCGGGGACCTCTCCCACAAGATCCCGGACCCGTTCGAGGGTGGCCCGGAGGGTGCGGAGCCGGGCCCCGAGGTCGACGCCTACGGGGTCGAGGGCGAGGCGCCGCCGGAGCTGGCCGACGAGCGCGTCGGAGAGACGGCACGCCTCCGGCAGCGAGACCGCCAGGGCACCTGAGCCGTTCTCCACGGAGGAGTCGAGTCGACCCCAGACGAGGCTCGCGAGCCGTTGCCGTTCGGCCGGCCCGACCCGCCCGGAGTCCCAGACCCGTTCCAGCTCGTCGGCGCGGCTCGCTACGGCCTGCCACAGCGTCATCGCCAGGGTCATGTCGCCGGTCAGCGCGGCGTGCTCCGTCGACTCCAGCGCGGCGACGTCGAGCTCGGCGAGCTCGGTCCGCCGGCTGTCCCGCCACCGCCCGAGGTCGGCGAGGAAGTGCAGCATCGCCTCGGGGTCGACCGGCTGGCCGGGGCGTCCCGGGGCCGTGGGCGCCGGGACCGTCATCGGCCGTACACCGGGTTCGGGGGTGCGTCGAGCGCGCCGAGGGCCGGCCGCAGCCACCGTGTGTACGACGACATCCAGGCGCCGTCCTTCTTGGCCTGGGCAAGCACGGCGTTGACGAAGCGGACGAGGTCGACCTGGTCGCTGGCCATGGCCAGCCCGTACGGCTCCTCGCTGAACGCCTTGCCGACCACCTTGGCGTAGGGGTCCTGCGCGACGAGCCCGGCCAGAACGGTGTCGTCGCCCGTGATCGCGTCGACCTCGGCCTGCTGGAACTTCACGAGGCAGTCGGTGTGGGTGGTCCCGGACACCGCGATGACGCCCGGGTAGTCGGCGATCCGGGCGAGGCTCGTCGACGATGCGGGGGCACAGACCCGTTGCCCTGCGAGGTCGCTCATCGAGGTGGCGTCAGAGTCCAACGAGACGAGCACCTTCTGGCCGGAGCGGTAGTACTCGGCGGAGAAGGCCACCTGTTCCCACCGGTCGCACGTGATCGTCATGTTACGGGCGACGAGGTCGACCTCATGGTCCTGCAGGACCGGGATGCGGTCGGCCGCGGTGATGACGCGCAGCTCGATCTTGTCGGGGTCGCCGAGGATGGCGTCGGCGACGAGTCGCGCCATGTCGATGTCGAAGCCCTCGATCCGCCCGGTGATCGGGTTGCGCGAGCCGAGGAGCAGCGAGTCGGCCGACACCCCGACGACGAGCCGGCCGCGCTCGCGGATCCTGGCCATCGTCGAGCCGGCCGGCAACGCGGTCGGAGCCGGGAGCGCGCCGTCCGGGGCGTACGACGCCAGCGGGTCGTCGCAGGCGGCCGGGCTCGACGGGGCCGACGAGCCGGAGGACTCCGTCGCGCTCGGTGAGGACGTGGGCACGACGGTGTCGGGGTACTCATCTGCGGTGCACGCGGTCAGGGCCAGGCATGCCGCGGCGAGCACCGCCCAGGGCCCGCGCCTGCTCACGTGTACTCCTCGATGCGTCGGGCCAGACCCCACCACGAGAGCCCGGCAACGGCGAGGCCGACGAGGGCGCCGGCCACGGCCAGGGCGACCGTCGACCCGCGGGGGCTGGCCAGGGAGTCGGTGACCGCCGTGCCGGCCTGCTGGAGTGCCGCGGCAGAGGCGCTGTCGAAGGCGGAGAACGCCGCGTTCGCGGTGTCCGTGCCCTGGTCGGTGGCCGCCGCCACCGCGGCGTCCCAGTCACCCCCGTCGTCGGCCGAGCGGATCTCGGCGTGCTTCGTGACGTACGCCTGCCACTGCTCGTCGAGCCCGGCGGCCGGCGGCCACCCGCTCGCGGCGTCGAGCTCGTCGACCACGGTCTGTGAGGACGACGTCCACGCCTCCTCGAACGCGGCGCCGGATCCGCGGGCCACGAGGGTGAGGCTCTCGGTGGACTTGGCGTCGAAGGCCGCGATGCGGGCCTCGGCAAGCGCCCGGGCCGCGGCGTACGGGCCGTCGCGAGTGTCGGACACGGTCGACGACAGGCCGGCCATGGCGACCGCGGCGACGACGAGGTAGACGGCCAGGAGGGCCGCTGCGCCCGCCATCGGCAGGTTGACGTAGCGGTGCGTCCGGCGTGCCAGCCACACCATCGCGGCACCGAGGGCAGCGAGCACGGTGAGCGAGGCGCCGAGGACGAGCAGCGCGTTGCGCGCGGAGCCGAGCTCGGTGTCCACGCGGTTCTCGTTGGCGCTGATCAACGCCGCGAGGACCGGGAGGGCGTCCTCGCGGAGCCCCGCGCTGGCGTTCCTCAGGTACTGCCCGCCGACGGGGAGGGCCTGCCGGTTGTTCGCCCGGGCCAGCTCGATGGTCCCGGTGTAGTCCTGGACCTGCACGGACAGGTCGGCGAGGGCGTTGCCATCGGCAGGCTGGGCACGCGCGGCGAAGGCGATCTGCCGGGCCGCTGTCGCCGTCGCAGCGGTGTAGTCGGCGCGCAGCCGCGCCGGCTCCAGCCCACCGAGGAGGAAGGCGTTGGTGACGTCGGCATCGGCGCGCACGAGGCTGGTCTGGATCTCCTGGAGACGCACCAGCTGGGTGGCATTGGCCTCGGCGCGCCCGAGTGCCCGGTCGGCACCGAGGAAGGTCTGCAGCGAGGCGCCGATGACGACGACCCCGGCGACGACGAGCAGGACGGCGACCAGGCGCATGGTGGCGGGCGTGCTGCGCCCCCGGCCGGACGCGGACCCTCCCGCGGCGGGGCCACCGGCACCGGCCGGCACCCCGGGTGAGCCAGCCGCCACGTGGCCGGGCACGCCGCCGGGCGTCGGCGAGGTGTCAGGGACCGTGACGCTCACCCCGTCCCTCCTTCCGGCGCCGCGCCGCCGGCCTGCTCCTCCGGCGCGAGGCCTCCATCCTGCCGTGTCGACGGAACGCGCGTGGAGGCCTCGGCGGAGACCGTGGCGGCGGGCTCGTCGAGGTCGAGCGCGCCGGGATCCTCGGCGAGGTCCTCCGGCTCGAGGCGCCTGAGCTGCTCGAGGGTCGGTTGCTCGACGTCGCGCAGCCGCCAGGCGTGGCGCCCGATGGCCTCCTCGAGCTCGTTGCGGGCAAACCGCGCGTTTCCGAACCCGGTGTCGCGCGCCTCCTGCGCCAGCAGCTCACGGAAGCGGTCGAGGGTCGTGGCGGGCGTTTCGAAGTCCGCCTTCCCGGCGAGGAGGGCGAAGATGTCGGTGAGCTCGCGGTCGTCGTAGTCGTCGAACTCGATCGTCGTGCGGAACCGGCTCTCGAGTCCGGGGTTGGTGTCGATGAGCTCGGCCATCGGCCCGGAGTAGCCGGCGATGATGAGGACGAGCGTGTCGCGGTGGTCCTCCATGGCCTTGACGAGCGTGTCGATGGCCTCGTCGCCGTACTGGTCGCCGGCCAGGGCGTACGCCTCGTCGACGAACAGCACACCGTCGAGGGCTCGCTCGACGACCTCGGCGGTCTTCAGCGCGGTCTGGCCGAGGTAGCCCGCCACGAGGTCGGAGCGGTCGACCTCCACGAGGTGGCCCTTGGCCAGCAGGCCGAGGGCGGCGTAGATCCCGCTGACGAGCCTCGCCACGGTGGTCTTGCCGGTTCCCGGGTTGCCGGTGAAGACCAGGTGCCGGGTCATCGTCGGCGTGCGCAGGCCGTGCTCGGCGCGCAGTGCCTCGACCCGCAGCACGGCTGCCTGCCGGTGCACCTCGGCCTTGACCCGGCGCAGCCCGACGAGCTCGTCGAGCTCGGCGAGCAGCTCCTCGACGCTGCGCCGGGGTGGGGACGGGTCCGGCTCGGTGACCGCGGCTGCCGGCGGGGTGGCGGCCTTCGTCGTGGCGGGGGCGGCTCCGGCCCGGACGTCGGGTGCCCCAGGGTCCGCCGAGGTGGGGCCGCTCGGGCCCGTTGCGCTGGGCCGGACGACGCGCCGGCCCACCGCCGCCAGCTGCGCCGCGGCGGCCACCGAGGCGTTGCCGATCACCCGGACCGTCGGCTCTCCGAGGTCGCACGCGGCCGAGGCCACGTCGGCCAGCGCCTGCGCGTAGTCCGAGGCCAGAGGGGAGCCGACGGCCACGAGCTCGGTCAGCAGCCGGGTCGGCGCCGACCGCCACCGACGGCCCCGGGAGGCCGCGTCGAAGAAGGCCACCGTCCCCGGTGCGGCGGACTCCGGGTGCCCGGTCGCGCGGGCCCAGTCGGTGGCCGCGCCCGGGGCGGACTCCGCCAGCGCCGCCGCGAGCCGTGCCCCCTCCTCGCGTGCCTCGTCGGTCGCCAGCCCGGCTCGGGCCGCGACGTCGGTGAGGGCGTCAAGTGCCGTCGCGAGCGTCATGGTCCGACTCCGTCCGGCGGGGCCTGGGTGACGTCCGGCGGGGTGAGGACCTCGGGCGGGGGCGCTCCGGCCGAGGGGTGCGGCGCACCGGCCTGGTCGAGGGAGAGCCGCCCGCCGGCGGTGCCGAATCGCTCGGCGAGGAACCTACCGTGGGCCACGAGGGCGGCAGCGTCGCGCCTGTTCACGGCATCGAGCACCTGGTCCATGGTCCGGGCGAGCAGGTCGAGCTGGTCGACGAGGACCATGAGCGAGGTCCGGCCCCGGTCCACCGGCCGGGTGTTGGCCCAGTCGCGAGGCAGCCGGAGGTAGGCGTCCACGGCATCCGGCAGGTAGTCCGTCGCGGTCGCCATGACGAGGTAGGCCTGCTCGCTCCCGCTGCCCAGCCGGTCGAGCCGCGGCACCGCGTCGCGGACCACGTCCGCGACGCGGCGGACCCGCGACTCCACGGGGCCGGGCACAGCGGCGTCGGCGGCCATCTCCTCGACCCGGTCCAGCTCGGCGACCAGGTCGTGCGCGGTGGGCACCGGGGGGAGCACGAGGCGGTCGGCGTCCTCCCCGCCGCGGCCCAGGAGGCGCCCGACGAGGTCACCGATCGACGCCACGACCGCCTCCCGCGCGGGCCGCGGTCACCTGCCGCCGTCCAGGTCGAGCGAGCCGGTCGCGACCCGCTCGTCCTGCCGACGGACGCGCTCGAGGTAGTCGCGGGACTTGGTGACCTCGGTCTCGAGGGTCCCGATCGTCGCCGCCATCGAGTCGAGCGCCTCGACCTTGAAGGTGTCGATCGCGTCCATCGTGTCGTAGATGTTCGCGAAGGCCGCCTGCAGCTGGGGCAGCCCGATGGTCGAGGACGCGGCCTGCCGTTGGATCTCGACCGAGTTGTCCTTGAGCATCTCCGAGGTCCGCTCGATGAGCCCGGACGTCGTCGTGTTGAGGGCGCTGATCTGGTCGAGGACGAGCTTCTGGTTGCCGAGCGCCTGCGCCACGATGACGGCGGTGCGTAGCGCCGACACGGTCGTCGTCGACGCCCGGTCGACGCCCTTGACGAGCTCGAGGTTGTTCTTGATGACGACGTCGATGGCCAGGTAGCTCTGGATGGACACGGCGAGCTGGGTGAGCAGGTCCTGGTGCTTCTGGCGAACGTAGAAGAGCACGTCGTCGCGCAGGGCCTTGGCGCGCTCGGCGTCGGTGGCCTCGAGGTCGGCGATCGACGCGGCGAGCCGGGCGTCGAGTCGCTCGGCGATGTAGACGTACTGGTTCAGCCGCGTCATCGCCTCCCACAGCTCGCTCTTCTCGAGGTTGAGGGCGGCGTTGTCCTTGTGGAGCTCGTCCTGGCCGTCGCGGAGGGCGTGGAGGATGGCGTCGAGGTGGGACTGGGCGGACTGGTACTTGCGGAAGTAGTCCGTGACCTTGTCACCGAAGGGCAGGATGCCGAGGAACCTGCGAGACCCCTGCGCGCCGGCCGGGTCGAGGTCCTCGACGGTGCGCCGCAGCTCGACGAGCGTCTGCCCGACCCGGGAGCCAGAGGCGAGCCCGCCCTCCTGGAGCGCCCGGACCGGCGTCTTCAGCATCCGGTTCGTCGTCTCGGCGGCGCGACGGATGTCGGCGTCGCCCATGGACCGCACGTCGTCGGCCTTGGCCGAGAAGTCGGGGGAGCGCGGGTCGGCGGCCAGGAGCGAGCCGAGGTAGGAGGACACCTTGTCGTCCAGGCCGGGCAGTGTCGCGGGGTCGACAGCGGGGGCCATCTTGGGGGCGGCGGTGGTGGCCACCGGCTGCACCGGCGCCGGCGCGCTGAGGGCGAGGACCGGCTCGTCGGGAGCAGGAGGGCGCAGCGGGGCGGGCTCGGTCGCGGAGGCGTCACTCATGGGCGGGTCCGTCCTCGTCGGCGTGGGCGGGTGGCTGCCCGTCAACATACGCGAACGCGCCTGCCCCGGACAGGGTCCCGAGGCCGCTCCGCTGGTGTGGCGCGCGAGACCTCGCCCACAGGTCATGTCACCACGGAGGCCTTGCCAGGTGGCTCTAGCGGGTGACCCCGTCGAGAGGCTGGAGTTGTTCCGCACCCACCTGCTCCGCCATTGCGACGGCTTGGGGGTGGATTGCCGGGGTGAGCAGCAGCAGGCGTTCGTGGGCCAGGAGTGCACCGATTTCCTCGGCGAATCCCGATTCGGCCATGTTCCGCGCGTGCACGAAGAAGGCCTCATCGTCGCTGTACGACTGGTACCAGACCACCTTGCCCGTGGATGGGTCTCCAAACCATTCGAAGGCCAGCGTCCCCGGCTCGTTTTCCGCGATGCAGGCCGTCATGCGATGGGCGAGGTCCGTGACCGCGCCGTAGTCGGTCGTCGACCATTCGAGAATCGAGCGGGACTCCATGGGAGAGCTCCTTGTGACCAAGCGGTCCATCGACGCTACCCCCTCGAGGGGGGCCGATCAACCCGCACGGGTTCGTCGCCGTCGTGAGGAGGAGTCACCGCAATCCTGTGACCGTCGGCGGTGTCGGGGGCGTGCCGCAAGGCCTCCACTCCCCTCACCACCTCGAGGTTGTCCGCAGTCGGGCTTCGAGATGCGTGGTGGCGTGTCGTGCGGTTCGCATGGCCTCAGGCCGGCCGGGGCGGGGCCCTGCCGACACGGGGAAGGGGAGTCGTGTGGACGCCCACAGACGCAGTAGAGCGAGGTGCGCGAGCTCATCCGGGGGGTCCGGGCTGGACCCTCAGCGCGACGAGACCGCGTTCCGGTGTCTCGTGCAGGAGGCCGTCTGCGACTACGACGAACGGTCCGTGGACGGCGGGATGCCCGTAGTCGCGGACGTCGATGCCACATCGAAGGCGCTGTGGGACAGCGTCGTCGGGTACGGCCCGCTGCAGCAGTACGTCGACGATCCCAAGCGCGTCACACCGACCAGAAGGCAGCGACCGGCGATGGCAAGGACCGCCGGGCCCACGGCGCGTCGCTCGTGATGGCGCCAATGTCCCAATTGCGCGGCGCATCCTGGATCCCAACGGGGCGACCGCGTTGGGGTGAAGTCTTTTGGACGACGCGACTCGGCACTCTCGTCGGTCTTCACCCGGTCGCGACGAGTTCGATGCCGAGGCCACGGGCGCCCTCGATCGCAGTCCCTTCGGGTCCCTGCACCGGGTTGCCCGCGAGAAGCTGTTCGTGGACGTCAACGATGTCGTGCTTCCTGCCGGGGGCGTGGTCCACTCGGAAGGTAGCCCGCCGTTGTTCGACCTGATCGTCCGTGGTGTGATCCGTGTGGTCGCCTCGTCGCCGAACGGGCGACACGCGACGATCCGGTACGCGCGAGTGGGCGACGTCCTTGGGGCCGCCTCGCTCTTCACCGCACACACGCATGTCGTCTCAGCAGTGGTCCTGCAGGAGCGGCGTGTCCTCATGTTCCGCCCCGGGGTCGTTCGCAGGCTCGCCCTGACGGACCCGGCCGTCGCGGAGGTCCTGTTCATCGAGCTGGCCGATCGGATCTTCCAGTACCACGCGGAACTCGTCGACAGCAGCTTCGCGACCTTGCGCCAGAAGGTCGCACGCCATCTGCTCGACATCGTGTCACCGGACCTCGACGCCGGTGTGTTGGTGGCCCGGATCTCCCAGTCGGAGCTGGCTGATGCCGTGGGCACGAGCAGGGAGGTGGTCGTCCGCGTGCTCAGGGACCTGCGAGAGGCGGGCCTGGTTGAGACCGGCCGGGACGGCGTCACTGTCGTGGCACCCGGGCGGCTGCACGCCGAGTCCTTGCCGACGACACCCTGAGAGGAACCCGGCCCGCCGGGGCCGTCGCCGATGGAACAGATGCTCCGCATGCGAGGCACGAATGCTGCAGACAGCCGGGACGGTGACCGGTGATGCTCGATGGGGAGGCGACGCCCTCGGAGGAGCCGAGGCGGGAGGTGGACCGATTAGGAGGCTGTACCGGGGCGTCCGAATGCGCGCCCGGCGAGTCCGGGCGCCGTGGCGCGGGGACTCTCGCGTCCTCCTGGGCGAGCCAGACCGTCAGAGACTGGGCAAGAAGGGACGATCGAGATGATTCCTCAGAACGGGTCCATGACGAGGCTGACGCCTACCTGGCCGTTACTGCTCGACTCGGTGATGACACCGCCGTGAGGGGCACCTGTCCTTGCCGGACCACCGAGGTCCGCGATCGAGGGATGTGATCCCTGTGCTTGCCACCCCGTGCTGCGCCCTTGTCGCCCTGACCTTCCTCGCCGCACTCGGCAGGAGTGCGATGCCCCGAGCCGAGCGGCTTCCCCTGGTGCGATGGTCCCTGAGGGACCTGCTGGGCAACGTCCTCGCCGGCGGGCGGCGACTCGTCGAGCTGCACCAGCGCGACCCGATGGCGCCACAGAAGCGCACGCCCTTCCACGGCTGAGTCGGCGCCCTCCACGTCCCGCAGGCGTCGCTCCCCGGCTGAACGGGGGGCGCCAGGCGGCGGTCGACGAATCAGCTGCCTCGGTGCGCAAAGCAACCGGCGAGGGCGACAGCAGCGACAGCGATGCGACTGACATCTACGTCCAGCACGAAGAGGTCGTCTCTCGCCCCGAAACGCCCGCGTACGCCGGGACCCACCCTCGACCGTGCCCGCCCGAGGGCGGCACCGTGGCGCGACGCACCCACGGTCGAGGAGATCTGGGTCTACGACCGACTGGCTGTCGGGTGTCGCGTGCCTGATCGCCCGGGGCGGGGCGGTCGTGGACCCTCGGATGCCGAGCCTTGCTCTTTGCCGTGGTTGGTCTTCTTCCGCCGCGGTGAGCAGGCACCAAACTCGCAGTGTCGTCCCGGGCGCGCGGGAGGAGCGTGGAAACGAAGGTGGGTGGTCCCCCAGCCCACGCCCGTCGGGGACGTCCGCCGGTAGGGGCGTGGTGATGACCCTTCTTCGGTGACGGGTGGCCTGACGCTCAGGCCTGGCCCTGCATCGCCTGTAGGTCGATGTGGGAGACGTGTCGTCGGGCCGCGAGCTCGACGTAGCTGCGGGCGAGCTGGTCCTTCCCGGCGCCGAGCACCGACCCGATCAGACCCAGGTCCGTGCCGAGCTCGGCGGCTGGTGCCTCGGCGACCAGGTGCCGCCACAGCGTCTCCTCGAGGATGTTGAACGCCACCTGGATCTCCTCGATACCGAAGCCCGCGGTGAACCGTTCGTGCGCGACTGCCTCGGCGTGGGACACCACGGGCACAGGTGACCCCTCGCTCAGACTCTGCACGAGCACACCGAAGAGGTCCTCGAGGCGGGCCTGGGCGACCTCCGGCCCGTCCTTGGTGTAGTGAGCCAGGCGGGCGTGGTCGAGCGCCGCCGTCGCCTCCGCGACCAATGCGTCGGACTGACCCGTGAGCCGCTCGGCGAGGTTCATCGTTGTCGCCCTCCAGTGTCTTACTGCGTCGTAGTGGACATCGCCAGAGTAGTCCCGACGAGGCGGTCGAGCCGCCTCGAGGCGGGCTCGCTGCACTCGCTGGTCTCGGCGGGGCAATGCCTGTCGAACGGCGCCTCGGAAATGGGCGGCTGGCCCCGGGAAGCCGTGGTCGGCGCCGGCCGGCACGGCGCGATCCAACCGATCTCCGCGGCGGGACACCGGCTGGGAGTACTGCGCCGGACACTGACCGAGCTCGCAGGGAGAGTCGACTCTGACGAGGCTGTGGTCGGTGCGGCCGGAGGGCCCAGCTCGTCATCCGGTGCGGAACCACCGGAGGGCTCCAGGGACGGTCCGGTTGTCCACAGGGCCGGCCCGTTCCGGATGCGATCCCGTCCGGGGTGCGGTCAGATAGGGCTCTCGCGGACCGGCAGGGGGTCGGGCCGCCCGGGGAGAGGGGTCGGGTGTGGATGCCGTGCGCACGCTCGAGGGCGAGGTCCGCGAACTCATCCGGCGGTCGGGGCTGGACCCCCAGCGCGACGAACCGGCGGTGCGGCGACTGGTGCACGAGGCGGTCTCGGACTATGACGAGCGCTCGATGCACGGTGGGATGCCGGTGCTGGCCGATCTCGACGCGACGTCCAAGGCGCTGTGGGACAGCGTCGTCGGCTACGGACCGCTCCAGCAGTACTTCGACGACCCGATGATCGAGGAGATCTGGGTCAACGAACCGTCCCGCGTTTTCGTGGCACGAGGAGGTGTCGCCGAGCTGACCACGACGTTGCTCACCCACGAGCAGGTGCGCGACCTCGTCGAGCGGATGCTCAAGTCGTCCGGGCGCCGGGTCGACCTCAGCAGTCCATTTGTCGATGCCGTCCTTCCGGATGGGAGCCGCCTGCACGTCGTCATCCCGGACATCACCCGCGACCACTGGTACGTCAACATCCGCAAGTTCGTCGTGAGGGCGGACTCGATGGACGACCTCGTCCGTCTCGGCACCCTCACGACCCAGGCCGCCCGGTTCCTCGAGGCGTCGGTCGCCTCCGGTCTCAACATCCTCGTCGCGGGTGGAACGCAGGCCGGCAAGACGACCATGTTGAACTGCCTCGCGGCCGCCGTTCCATCTCGTGAACGTGTGGTGACCTGTGAAGAGGTCTTCGAGCTGCGGATCCCGCACCGAGATGTCGCCTCGATGCAGTGCCGGCAGCCGTCGCTCGAGGGGACCGGAGAGGTACCCCTGCGGCGCCTCGTCAAGGAGGCCCTCCGCATGCGTCCGTCGCGCATCATCGTCGGGGAGGTCCGACAGGCCGAGAGCCTCGACCTCCTCATCGCGTTGAACTCAGGGCTCCCCGGCATGTGCACGATCCATGCCAACAGTGCGCGGGAGGCCGTCACCAAGATGTGCACGCTCCCGCTGCTGGCCGGTGAGAACGTCGCTGCACGGTTCGTCGTGCCCACGGTCGCGGCGTCCATCGACCTCGTCGTGCACATCGCCCTCGAGCGTGACGGCCGGCGGGTCGTGCGCGAGATCGCGGCCGTGCCCGGGCGCGTGGAGGAGGACGTCGTCGAGATCGCGGACCTGTTCACGAGCCGCGGTGGTGAGCTGAGGCGCGCGGAGGGGTTCCCTCCTCACCCTGACCGGTTCGAGCGAGCAGGGCACGACGTCGCCGCCCTTTTGGCCCGAGGGTCGCGGTGACCGGCTTGATCGTCGGCCTCGGCACGGGAGTCGGCGTGTTCCTCATCTGGTGGAGCTTCTGGGAACCGTCGCCGCCGGCGGTGCGGCGGCGCCGCCACGGCCCGCTGACCCGCCTGTCCGACGAGGTGGTGCAGGCGGGCTTCGCCGGGCTCTCGACCCGCTCGCTGCTCATCGCGTGCGCTGTGGCGGGTGGGCTCGTGCTGGCGCTGGTGCAGCTGACCGTCGGCGTGCTTCCGATCGCCGTGTGCTTCGCCGCCATGGCTACCGCGGCGCCCGTGGCGCTGGTGCGTCGTCGAGCCAGGCGGCGGCGGGCGCGGCTGCGTGACCTCTGGCCGGAGGCGGTGGACAACATCACGTCGGCGGTCCGGGCGGGGATGGCGCTTCCCGAGGCACTGGCCCAGCTCGGTGAGCGCGGACCCGAGGAGCTGCGCGAACCCTTCCGGCGCTTCGCCCACGACTACCGGCTGAGCGGTCGGTTCGCCGACTGTCTCGACGAGCTCAAGGAGCGGCTCAGCGACCCGGTCGGTGACCGGCTCGTCGAGAGCCTGCGGATCGCGCGGGACGTCGGCGGGACCGACCTCGGCCGGCTCCTGCGGACCCTGTCCGGATTCCTGCGGGAGGACGCACACACCCGCGCCGAGCTCGAGGCGCGACAGTCCTGGACGGTCAACGCTGCTCGCCTCGCCGCGGCCGCTCCGTGGATCGTCCTCGCGATGCTGTCGACGAACCCGGAGTCGGTCGCCGCCTACGCCTCGCCCCTCGGGGCGGGCGTGCTCGCGGCGGGAGCCGCCGTGACGGTGATCGCCTACTGGTCCATGATGCGTCTCGGCCGCCTTCCCGAGGACCGGCGGGTGCTGCGATGAGCGAGCTCGCGCGAGAGGGGGCTGGGCTCGGGTTCCTCCTCGGGCTGGGGCTGCTCCTCGTCTGGTGGCGGCTCCCGCGGAACCGTCGGCACGGGCTCGCCGACCGCGTGCTCCCGTATCTGCGCGACACCCCGGTGCCGTCCCGTCTGCTCCGCGACGAGCGGGGCAGTACGGGTGCCCTCGGCATCCTGGCCCGCCCGCTGCTGCGTGACCTCGGTCGCGGCATCGAGCGGGTCATGGGAGGCGAGGCCGCGGTCCGCAGCAGGCTCCTCCGTGCCGGTGAGACCCCCGATGTCGACCGCTTCCGAGCCGAGCAGGTGCTCTGGGGGGTGGCCGGGGCCGTCGCGGGCGCGGGGTTCGGGATCGTGGTGGTCCTGTCGCGCGGGTCCTCCGTCGCCCCGGTCGTCCTCCTCACTGGTATCGGCCTCGGACTGGGGATCACCGGTCGTGACTACCTGCTGTCGGTGCGTGCGACCCGCCGGGAGCGTCGGATGCTCGCCGAGTTCCCCACGGTCGCCGAGCTCCTCGCCCTCGCGGTGGGTGCGGGGGAGGGTGCGGTCGGCGCGCTCGACCGGGTGTGCCGCCTCTCCCACGGCGAGCTCGCCGACGAGCTGCGGCGTTGCCTGGCCGATGCCCGCGCAGGTGCCAACCTCCCCGCCGCGCTCCACGGGCTCGCCGACCGCACCGGACTGCCCAGCCTCCGCCGCTTCGTCGACGGGGTGGTCGTCGCGGTCCAGCGCGGCACCCCGCTGGCCGACGTCCTGAGGGCGCAGGCCCAGGACGTCCGGGAGGAAGGCCGCCGCGCCCTCATGGAGGCGGGAGGCCGGAAGGAGATCGCGATGATGGTCCCGGTCGTCTTCCTCATCCTCCCCGTGACCGTCCTGTTCGCGGTCTTCCCCGGCTTCAGCTTCTTCCGCTTCACCCTCTGATCCCCAAGGAAGGACGACCGATGAGACGCATCACCTCCAGACCGTGGTCGGCGGCACGCCCCGAACGCGGCGACGTGCCGGGCTGGGTCCTGATCACGCTCATGACCGCCGCCCTGGTGTCCGCCCTCTGGCTCGTGGCCGAGGACCAGTTGGTGGCTCTGTTCCGCAGCGCGCTGGCCTCTGTCGGCGGCTGAGGCACAGATGTCGCGCGGTCGGGTCGAGCGGGGGGCGGCGGTCGCCGACTTCGTCCTCGTCTCGGTGCTCGTGCTCGTCCTCTTCCTCGCCGTGGTCCAGCTCGGTCTGGCCCTCTTCACGCGGAACATCCTCATCTCGTCCGCGTCCGAGGGGGCGCGCTACGGAGCCCGGGCCGACGCCGTCCCGGGACAGGGTGTGGCACGGACGCGAGAGCTCATCTCCGCGTCGTTGTCGCCGCGCTACGCGCGCAGTGTCACGGCGCGGGAGGCCGTGGTGGGGGGAGTGCGGGTGGTCGAGGTCCGCGTGGTGGCGCCGCTGCCGGTCGTCGGCCTTCTGGGGCCCGACGCTTCCATCGACGTGGCCGGCCGGGCGTTCGCGGAGCGACAGTGACCAGGCGGACGCCGCGGGAGGAGCGCGGGAGCGCCGTCGTCGAGTTCGTCGCGCTCGGTGTGCTCCTGCTCGTCCCCCTCGTGTACCTCGTGCTCATGCTGGCGCGCGTGCAGGCAGGGGCGTTCGCCGTCAGCCAGGCCTCCCGCGAGGCGGGGCGGGCGTTCGTCACGGCGCCCGCGGGCGGGTCGGCGGTGGCGCGGGCGCAGGCCGCGGCCCTGATCAGCTTCGAGGACCACGACTTCGTCGACACCGGCCGGCTCAGCATCGCGTGCCGGTCGACCCCGTGCCTGAGCCCGGGTGCCCGCGTGCGGACCACCGCCACCGTCGCCGTGCCCCTGCCCCTGGTGCCTGCGTTCGTCCGCGCCGTGGTGCCGCTGTCGGTCCCGGTGACCGCCAGCCACGTCTCGACCGTGGACCGCTTCAGGGGTGCGCGGTGAGCGAGGCGCGCGACGAGGAGGGCTCGATCAGCCTCTATCTCCTCGGTCTCGGCATGATCGCCATGGCCCTGGTGGCCGGCACGGTCGCGGTCACCTCCGCACACTTGGCGCGCATGCGACTTCTCGACGTCGCGGACGCAGCCGCCCTGGACGCCGCGGACGCCCTGGACTCCGCTGCCTACCGAGAGGGGGTCGGTGACTCGGTGCCGCTGACCACCGCGTCGGTTCGCGAACGCGCAGCCGCGTACGTGGGATCCGTCGAGCGGCCGGCCGGTGTCACGGCCTGGCGGTTGGGGCCGACCACCGGCTCGCCCGACGGCCGAACCGCCGTCGTCGCCCTCACGGGGGAGGCCGACCTGCCGATGGTCGGCGCCGTGCTGCGCGACCTCGGCGTCTCGATCACCATCTCGGTCACCTCGCGGGCCCGGGCCGACGTCGTCGCCCCCTGACCGGGCGTGAGGCGAACGGCTCGACGACAGGATCCCGGCGGCTCCGGCGCATCACGCCACGGAGGGTGGCGGCGGGGCCGGGCGCGGCCCCGCCGTCCCTCATGGGTGTCCATCAAGCGTCGGCGTCCACCCTGGATGGAGACGGGACCTCCGTCCCGCCGGGGCCGGTGGGGTCAACGGTGCCTGTGAGGCACCTGTGGATCATCTGCGCTGGTCAGCGCCTCGCGCGGGTCTTCGGGGGTCGCCACGACGAGGCATCGCGAGTAGCGTGACAAGCCCCCTACAGGGAGACCGACGACCCTCACCAAAGGCGGTGGCGCATGTCCATCAACGCACGGCGCAGAACAGTGGCGCGGACGTCGGGGGCGGTGATCGCGGCCGCCTCCCTGGTCGCGGTCGCGACCTCCACGGCGGCCGGAGCGCCGCCCGACCGTGGGGGGATCCTGACCGACGAGGCGCCCTTCCTCACCCTGTCGCCAGGGCTGCCGAGCGCCTCCTCGCTCATCCCGATCATCTCCTCGGGTGAGCAGGTCGACGGTGTCACCTTCCAGGGTCTGCCCGACGGCATCGGGATGACCGACGGCAGCGCGCCGCACAGCGTCGACGTCTACGTCGCGCACGAGGAGACCCACGTGCCGTTCGGCGGCAGCGCCGACTTCCAGGACGCCTCGGTCACCAAGCTGACCCTCAACACGAGCAACGGCCCCGGCCGGGCCGGCGTGCTGAACGTCGAGGTCCCCCTCGGGCCGGAGGCCGGGTTCATCCGGTTCTGCTCGTCGGCGATGCTCGGCACCGCCGAGGGCTTCGACACCGACGTGTACTTCGCCAACGAGGAGACCAACGACGCCGGGCTGCCGGTGCCCGACGCCGCGCCGTACGGCCCCGACCAGTTCCCCGGTGACGGCACCCGCCAGGCCGGGTACGCCGTGGCGCTCGACACCGCCACCGGCGAGTACACGCAGGTCGCGGGTCTCGGCCGGCTCAACCACGAGAACACCGTGGGGCTGCGCGGCTATGACGGCATCTCGCTGCTGACCACCGACGACACCTTCAGCCGCCCGTCGGCGCAGGTCTACATGTACCGGGCCGACGACCAGGCCGCCGTCATGGGCGACACCGGACACCTCTGGGCGTTCCGCGCCACCGGCAAGAACGGCGAGGCGGTCGACCCGGCCGACCCGTTCAACGGCGCGAACGACTACAACGACGTGCAGCCGGGCGACAGCCTGAGCGGCGAGTTCATCGAGGTGCCCGACGACGTCGCCCGCGGCAACACCGACGAGCTGCCGCAGACGGCCCTGGAGAACTGGTCGAACGAGAACAACGTGTTCCAGTTCGTGCGCAGCGAGGACATCGCGGTCAGCAAGAACGACCCGAACGTCGCCTACATGGCCGACACCGGTGGTGGCGGCGTGGTGCCCGACCCGATGACGGGTCGCCTGACCCGCGGCCCGGGCGCGGGCGTGTCCCCGAACGGCGCCATCTTCAAGTTCGAGTTCGACAGGTCCGACCCGAGCAAGGTCGTCAGCCTCACCAAGATCGCCCAGGGTGACGACCCGGCCGCCGGCGCCTACGTGCCGTTCGTCAGCCCCGACAACGTCGACACCAGCCACAACAGCCTGATGGTCTCGGAGGACACCGCCGACGCCAAGGTCTGGCAGTACCGGCTGCGCCAGGACACGTGGCGGCAGGTGGCCGTCGTGGCCGACACCGACTCCGAGTCCAGCGGCGTCACCGACGCCTCCAAGTGGTTCGGCAGCGGCACCTGGCTGATCGACGTGCAGGGCCACGGCACCTTCGTCGAGGAGCAGCAGGTCGGCGACATCACCTACAAGATGGAGTCCGGGCAGGTCCTGCTCATGACCATCCCCGGCTCGTAGCAAGAGCACCATCCCCGTCGAGCCCCGTCGCACCCCCGGTGCGACGGGGCTCGACGCCGCGTAGCCTGTCGGCATGGCGGGAGCACGCAGCGGGAAGTGGTCCATCGCGTCGAGGGACTCGTTCCTCTCGATCGGCTCCGTGGGGTCGACGCTGTCGATCGGGAGCGTCGGGTCGTTCCTGTCGATCGGGTCGGTCGGCTCGTTCGCGTCGGTCCTCTCGGTCGCCTCGTCGATGAGCGCCTTCTCGATGCTCTCGAGCATGTCCCGCCTGTCGCTGATGTCGCACCGAAGCCACCGCGGGGTCATGGACTCGCCCGCCGGGTCTGCCCCCATCCGCCGGTAGGCCGAGTCAGCCCGCCCGGTCCTGGGCGACCGGTGACGTCGTGCGCGGTGGCAACAGGTCGAGGTCGTAGGCCCGGAGCACGGCCGTGAGCCGGTCGGCGACGTCGAGCTTGTCGTAGATGCGGCGCAGGTGGACCTCCACCGTGCGTGGCGAGGTGCCGAGCTCGCGCCCGATCCGGCCGGCGGTGTGGCCGGCCGCCAGCAGCTCGAGGACCTCCTCCTCTCGCGCGGTGAGGTGGGGCAACGAGCCCGGCCACACCAGGGCGCGCACCCCGGCCAGGGCCGCGATCGACGCGACGGCCGGGCGCACCGTGTCCAGCAGGCCGAGGTCGTCGTCCGAGAAGTCCTCATCGAGCCGGCCGAGGAGCACGAGCGCGAAGTCGGGGCCGCCGATGAGCGGGAGCGTGCCCACCTGGTCGACGCCGCAGTACTCCAGGCACCCGGCCCGCTGACGGGAGGCCTCCCACGCCGCAGCACCGAACACGCGTCGCGCCGACCGCGGCGTGAGGTCACCGTGCGCCACCGGGTCGAGCAGGGGGTCGCTCACCCGCATCGCGAGCAGCTCCTCGACCATCCCGCCGTGCGAGTCCCCGGGCAGCGGCGGTCCCTCGACGACCACGTGGGTGTGCGTCGGGTCGGCCCGCAGCAGCAGCCCGACGTCGGCTCCGACCGCTCTGGCGACCGACTCGACCATCACCTCGACCTGGCGCGCGGGATCGGCTGTCACCGACATCCGCTGCGCGAGGTCGGTGACGAGGGCGAGGCTCCGGTCGCCGTCGGGCACGAGGGCAGCGTAGTGCCGCCGCACCCCGCCTGACCAGCGGTTACGGGTCATTCGGGGGCGGCGGCGCCACGAGGCCTACCTGCGCTCGGGGGCGCGGTTCATCCGGCAGGACACTGGTGCGCCGACGCGGCCCCGATCCACGTGCCGAGGATCTCGTCCGGCAGCGTCGAGCCGGCGCCGAAGTACTCGAGGCCCACGCCGTTGGCCCCGTTCGGGTTCATCCGGCCGGTCTCCTTCGGGTCGCCGATCGTCATCTTCTCGAAGACCTTCAGCCCGACCGGCAGGCCCGCGGCCTCGAGCGCGTCGTAGCCGGCGGCAGCGGCCCCGGGGCACGGTGCCTCGTACCCGGCGACCTCCGCGGCGCCCGTCTCGGCGGTGTAGACGAGCCAGTTCTCCGACACCAGCCGCCCAGGGTGGCGGGCCGCCCGCGCCGCTGCGCCGACGGCGTCGCCGGCGCGCTCGCGTAGGCTTGCCCCTCGTGGCCACCGACTTCACCCAGGAGATCAAGGACCTGCGCACGACCATGGCGTCGGTCCGCGAGGTCACGGACCTCTCCGAGCTCGAGCGGGAGATCCACGACTTCGAGCAGCAGGCCTCGGATCCCGCGCTCTGGGACGACCAGGAGCGCGCGCAGCAGGTGACCTCCGGGCTCTCCCGCGCCAAGGCCGAGCACGACCGCGTCACGGGCATGGACGCCCGAATCGGGGACCTCGAGGCGCTCGTCGAGCTCGGCCAGGAGGAGGCCGACGCCGACACGATGGTCGAGGCCGAGCGCGAGCTCGCCTCCTTGCGCAAGGCCGTCGGTGAGCTCGAGGTCCGCACGCTGCTCTCCGGCGAGTACGACGAGCGCGCCGCCGTCGTCACCATCCGAGCGGGCGCCGGGGGCGTGGACGCCGCCGACTTCGCCGAGATGCTCCTTCGGATGTACCTGCGCTGGGCCGAGCGCCACGGCTACCCGACCAAGGTCATGGACACCTCCTACGCCGAGGAGGCCGGGCTGAAGTCGGCGACCTTCGAGGTCGACGTGCCCTACGCCTACGGCCACCTCTCGGTCGAGGGCGGGACACACCGGCTCGTGCGGATCAGCCCGTTCGACAACCAGGGCAGGCGACAGACCAGCTTCGCCGCGGTCGAGGTGGTGCCGCTCATCGAGTCCGACGACACCGTCGACATCCCGGAGAACGACATCAAGGTCGACGTCTTCCGCTCCAGCGGCCCCGGCGGCCAGTCGGTGAACACCACCGACTCCGCGGTGCGGATGACGCACCTGCCCACCGGCACCGTCGTGTCGATGCAGAACGAGAAGAGCCAGATCCAGAACCGGGCCGCGGCGCTGCGCGTGCTCCAGTCGCGCCTGCTGCTGCTGCGCAAGGCCGAGGAGGCCGCCGAGCGCAAGGAGCTCGCCGGCGACATCAAGGCCAGCTGGGGCGAGCAGATGCGCTCGTACGTGCTGCAGCCCTACCAGATGGTGAAGGACCTGCGCACCGAGCACGAGGTCGGCAACCCCGACAAAGTCTTCGACGGCGACATCGACGAGTTCATCGAAGCCGGCATCCGGTGGCGCAAGGCCCAGGAGAAGGCCGACGCCCGGGCCTGACCGATGACCCACGACCCCACCGGAACGCCCGGGCCCGCCGCGCCCTCGTGGGAGGCCTGGCTGGAGGTGCTCGTCACGGCAGTCCTCGGCCTCGGTGACGGCGAGTCCGTCACAGTCGAGGCGCCCCAGAGTGCCGCCCGGATGGCCCGCAGCGAGCGCCGGATGCCGTTCCTGCCCCCGAAGCGCGTCCTCACGCGCCCGTGGCTGCGCCTCACCCGCGTCGAGGACCTGCTGCGCGGCCAGTGCGTCGGGGCCGAGGTGTTCGCCGGCGCGTTCCCGTGGACCGCGGAGGAGCACGCCGCCCTCCTCGACCTCGGCTGGCACGCCTCCCTCGCCGACGGCCCCGACTACGTGCGCTTCTGGCCGGACGACGTGCCCCAGGGGTCGTACCTGCCCCGCGCCGACGCCGAGCGCGCCGCCGGCGCGGTGGCACTGACCCTGCGCGAGGTCGTCAGCCCGCCGCGCCCGGACGCGGAGGACGCGCTGCCCGCCATCCTCCGGGCCTGACCGGGTCCGCGTTGCGCGGCCCTCGCCTCGACGCCACCGGGCCCGGCGCGCAACCCGCCGACGGACCCTCCTCACCGGGTTCCCGGGGCGACCGACCTATCCTCGACAGTGCCACCTCGGTGGTTCCCTGCACCGACAGCCCGTGAGGCCCCACCCGCCGCATGATCTCCTTCGAGAACGTCACCAAGGTCTACCCGAGGTCCACCCGGGCCGCGGTCGACGACGTCACCATCGACATCGAGCGCGGTGAGTTCGTCTTCGTCGTCGGCCCCTCCGGCTCGGGCAAGTCGACCATCCTCCGGCTGGCCCTGCGCGAGGAGGCCGTCACCAACGGCAACGTCCTCGTCGCCGGCTACGACCTGAGGAAGATGCCGATGCGGCACGTGCCCCGGCTTCGGCGTGAGATGGGCGCCGTCTTCCAGGACTTCCGGCTGCTGCCGAACAAGACCGTCCACGAGAACGTCGCCTACGCCCTCCAGGTGATCGGCAAGCCCAAGCACGTCATCCGCCAGCTGGTGCCCGAGACCCTCGAGATGGTCGGCCTCGCCGGCAAGGAGAAGCGCTTCCCGCACCAGCTCTCCGGCGGTGAGCAGCAGCGGGTGGCGATCGCCCGGGCCGTGGTGAACCGGCCCCAGATCCTGCTCTGCGACGAGCCCACGGGAAACCTCGACCGGCGGATCAGCCTCGAGATCGTCCGGCTGCTCGAGCGGATCAACCGCACCGGCACCACCATCGTCATGGCCACCCACGACCACGACATCGTCAACGACCTGCGCCGCCGCGTGCTCCAGCTCGAGGACGGGCGGGTCGTGCGCGACGAGCAGGACGCCTCCTACCACTCCGCGACAGCGGACGAGGAGGACTGAGGATGCAGACACGCTTCCTCGCCTCCGAGGTCGGCTCGGGGCTGCGGCGCAACCTGTCCATGGCCGTCTCCGTCGTCCTCGTGACGATGGTGTCGATCTTCCTGCTCGGGCTCGGCCTGCTCGCCCAGCGCCAGGCCGACACCATGAAGGGCTACTGGTACGACCGCATCCAGATCTCGATGTACCTCTGCACCACGAACTCGCTGCAGCCCAACTGCGAGGGCAAGGCCGTCACCGATGCCCAGCGCAGCACCCTCGAGGCCCAGCTCAAGGCCCTCCCCGAGGTAAAGGCGGTGTTCTTCGAGTCGGAGCAGGAGGCCTACGACCGGTTCAAGGAGCAGTTCCGCAACAGCCCGATCGCCGGGAACGTCGAGGTCGGGGACATCCCGCAGAGCCTGCGCGTCCAGCTCCAGGACCCGAACAAGTACGCCAACGTCACGAGCCAGTTCGAGGACGCGCCAGGGGTGGCGACCGTCCAGAACCAGGAGAAGGTCCTCAAGAAGTTCTTCACGATCATCAACGTGGTCACCGCGTTCGCGGTGGCTCTGGCGGCCCTGATGGCGGCCTGTGCCGCCCTGCTCATGGCGACGACCATCCGGCAGGCGGCGTTCATCCGACGACGAGAGATCGGGATCATGCGGCTCGTCGGTGCCTCCAACTGGACGATCCGGGCGCCGTTCATCACCGAGATGGTCATCGTCTCGGTGCTCGGCACCGCGATCGCCATCGGGCTGCTCGTCGCCCTGACCCAGTACGTCATCACCGAGGGGGCGAGCAAGATCGCGCTCGCCCAGGCCTTCATCGGTCCTGCCGACGTGTGGGTGCTCGCGCCGTGGCTCGTCGGCGGCGTCCTGCTCATCGCCGTGATGACCAGTCTGGTCACCCTGCGCCGCTACCTCCGCGTCTGACGGCCTCCGGTCTCCCCTCCACCGTTCGGGTGGTCCTCCCGGCGAGCCGCGGTGGACGACGCCCACCCCTCCCTAGCCTGAGACCGGGCTGAAGGGGAGGGATCTCCCCGGCCGCCCTGTTACGCGTGGTTCGCTCGCATTCTTCTGTTGTTCGTGTTACCAATGGGGATCATGGGACTGCCTGACCCTGCCCGTTCGCGCGCCCCGCGCCGAGCCGTGGCCATCCTCGCCGGCCTCACCTGCGTCGCCGGCGCGGTCGTTCCCGTGCCCGCTCAGGCGGCCACCGACCCGGGCACCCAGAAGAAGCGCGTCGACTCGAAGATCGACCAGCTCGAGAACCACCTCGACGACACCAGCAGCCGGCTCAAGGACACCTACAGCAAGCTGAAGTCGACACAGGGCAGGCTCCCGGGCGCCCGCGAGAAGCTCGAACAGGCCCGAACGGTGGCGGCCGAGGCCGACCGCGCGAACACCATCGCCGCCCAGGAGCTCGAGGTCGCCAAGGCCAACGAGAAGAAGGCCGAGGCCGAACTCAAGGCGACGACCAAGGAGGTCGCCGACGGCCGTGCCCGGCTCGCCCAGTTCGCTGCGCAGATCTACCAGGAGCAGGGGTTCGGCCAGCTCGACGTCGCGCTCTCCAGCGCCGACCCGCAGCAGTTCGCCGACCGGATCGCCCTCGTCGACACGGTGATGGACGTCCAGGGCCAGACGATGGAGCTGCTCGCGACCGAGCAGGCCAGCCAGCGCGCCCTCGAGGACCACCTCTCGGCCCTGCGCGCGGACTCCGCCGAGAAGAAGAAGGCTGCCGAGGCCGCCCTCGCCAAGGCCCAGGCCGCACGGGACGCCGCCGCCAGGGCCAAGGCCGACCTGGAAGCGCTGGCCGCCAGCCAGGAGAGGCAGGCGGCCGCGTTCGAGGACCAGGTCACGGCCGACAGGAAGCAGCTCTCCGCGATGCGCGCCGAGCAGGCGCGCCTGCAGAAGGTCCTCGAGCGGCTTGCCGCCGAGGCCCGCCGGCGGGCGGCGGAGGCCGCCCGGCGCAAGGCCGCCGCCGAGGCGGCAGCCCGCAAGAAGGCCCAGGAGCAGGCCTCCCGCGGCGGTGGGGGCGGGGGCGGCGGCACCAGCAGCGGCGGTGGCGGCGGGTCCAGCTCGGGGGGCGGGTCGAGCTCGAGCTCCTACCTGAGCGTCCCCGTGCACACCGGGTGGGTGAGCAGCGAGTTCGGCATGCGGTTCCACCCCATCTACCACGAGTGGCGGCTGCACAGCGGCCGCGACTACGCGGTGGGGTGCGGCACACCGGTGTACGCGGCGGCGTCCGGCACGGTGATCATGGCGAGCTACACGTACGGCTACGGCAACCGGATCGTCATCGACCACGGCCTCGAGCGTGGCGTCGGCCTCGCGACGACGTACAACCACCTGACGAGCTTCGTCGTCGGCGGCGGCCACGTGAGCCGCGGCCAGCTCATCGCGTACAGCGGCACCACCGGCACCTCGACCGGATGCCACCTGCACTTCGAGACCCTGGAGAACGGCCAGTTCGTCGACCCGCGACGCTGGCTCTGACGCCCCGAACCCGCTGGGTGCACGGCCGGACAGCAGGTAGCCTCCTCGTCGTGGCCAAGCAGAGCGACGGCACCAAGACGGTGGCCAGCAACCGGAAGGCCCGCTACGACTACCTCATCGAGGACACGTACGAAGCGGGCCTGGCTCTCATGGGCACCGAGGTCAAGGCGCTGCGGATGGGGCGGGCCTCCCTCGTCGACGGGTGGGCCGGGTTCGACGACGACGGCGAGCTCTGGCTGCAGGGCGTCCACATCCCCGAGTACGTGAGCGGCACGTGGACCAACCACACCCCGCGCCGCAAGCGCAAGCTGCTCCTGCACCGCCGCGAACTCGACAAGATCGGCCAGGCCATCCGCGAGACCGGCCACACCGTCGTGCCGCTGCGGCTGTACTTCAAGGACGGCCGGGCCAAGGTCGAGATCGCCGTGGTCAAGGGCAAGAAGTCCTACGACAAGCGGCACGCCCTGCGCGAGCAGCAGGACCGGCGTGAGGCCGACCGCGCCATCGCCGCCCGCCGCCGCGGCGAGGACTGAGCCGGTGCCGGCTCCGGGGTGGGCCCGGTCCCGCCCGGTGGCAGCGGCCCTCGTGACGGCGGCCGTCGTGCTCCTCGGGGCGGGGCCGGCCGTCGCGACCGCACTCGCCGCGCCGGCCGGCGCGCCGCCCACGGCTGCGAGGTCCGGCTCCGCCGGCACGGCAGCGCGCGTCGGCACGGCCCCGCCCGTCGGCGCGTGGGGCACCCCGGTGGCGGCTCTCGCGGCGGCCCCGGCCGCGGCGGAGGAGGCCACCTCGCTGCACACCGACTTCGTCGTCGACGCCGACGGCTCGGTGGTCGTCACCGAGCAGATCAGCTGGCGCTTTCCCGAGGGCGAGGAGCGGCACGGCATCTACCGCACGGTCCGGGTCCGGGCCGGCTACCAGGACAGCGACACCCAGTACCGGTACTACGAGCTGAGCGGGGTCGAGGTCTCCAGCCCGTCCGGAGCCCCCACGGACATCTCGATCTCCGACCTCGGGGAGTTCCGCAAGATCCGGATCGGCAGCCCGTCGCAGACCGTCACCGGGGTGCAGGACTACGTGGTGCGCTACCGCCTCGCGCACATCGTCAACGACATCGGCGACGGCACCGCCGAGTTCTACTACGACCTCGTCGACACCTCGACGTCCGTGCCGCAGCACGACGTCTCGGCCACCGTGACCGGCCCGGTGCCGTCCACGAGGGCGGCGTGCTTCTACGGCCCGTTCGGCTCCACGTCCCCCTGCGACGCGACGCCCGGTGAGACGGCGCGGTTCGCCGTTCCCGACCTCACCGCGGAGGAGGGGGCGAGCATCGTCACCTCGTACCCGCGAAGCGCCTTCGGCGACCTCACCCCCGACCTGCGCGAGGGCGATCCCCAGAGCAGTAGCAGCGGCATCGTCAGCCCTGCGGTCTCGCGGGCGTTCGCGTGGCTCACGGTCGGCACCGGCGTCATCCTGCCCCTGGCCGCCGCGGCCCTCATGGGGCTGCTCGTGTGGACCCGCGGCCGCGACGAGCAGTACGCCGGCCTCACGCCGGGGCTCAGCCCGGGCTCGACCCAGCAGGCCGAGGTCGTGTACGGCGCCCCCGCGCCCACGGTCGCCGTCCAGTTCACGCCGCCCGCCGGAGTCCAGCCCGGGATGATGGGCACCGTCCTCGACGAGGAGGCCGGGCTCGTGGACGTCAGCGCCACTATCGTCGACCTCGCCGTGCGCGGGCACCTCCGGATCGCGCGCGACGACCAGGGCGTCTTCCGCGCCGACGACTGGGTCCTCACCCGGCTCACGCCGGCGGCCGACGCCCCGCCGCTCACCCCCTACGAGCAGCTGCTGCACGACTCGCTGTTCGCCGCCGGCGACCGCATCGCCCTCTCCCAGCTGAAGAACCGCTTCAAGCCGACGCTCGATGCGGTGCAGCGCCTCATGTACGAGGAGGTCGTGCAGCGCGGCTGGTTCCGCCGCAGCCCGGAGCGTCAGCGGGCCGGGTGGATGACCCTCGGCATGGTCATCATCGGGTTGTCCGTGCTCGCCTTCTTCTTCCTGTCGGGCATGGTGCACGGCCTGTACGCCGAGTCGGGGATGCCGTTCAACCCGGTGTGGGTGCTGGCCGGGGGCGGCGTGGTGGCGGGCCTCGTCGTCCGCCAGCTCGGGAAGCGGATGGCGGCACGCACGGCGCAGGGATCGGCGGTGCTCGCGCAGTCCCGCGGGTTCGAGCGGTACATCGCGACCGCCGAGGCAGGCCAGATCCGGTGGGAGGAGGCCCAGGACCTGTTCAGCCGGTACCTGCCCTACGCCATCGTCTTCGGGCTGGCCGACCGTTGGGCCTCGGTGTTCGAGGAGGTGGCCCGGGCGGCCGCCGCCGCGGGCCACCTCGTCGCGCCGCCCTACTGGTACGCGGGCGGGTGGGGCAGCGGGGGGTTCCACGACGTCGCGTCGAGCATGGACTCGTTCTCCACCGTGGCGGCCGGCACGTTCGTCTCGACCCCGGGATCGTCCGGCGGCAGCGGCTTCTCCGGTGGTGGTGGGTTCTCCGGGGGCGGCGGGGGAGGCTCCGGCGGCGGTAGCTGGTAGGCCGGCCCGCGGCTCAACCCACCGGGACGCGGACGTGCCACGGGCCGCCCCGTGAGGAGCGGCCCGTGGATGCCGGAGCGGACAGGGCTACCGGCGGCGGGGGTGGAGGGTGCCCCCGGTGGTTCGGTTGTCAGTGCTTGAAGGCGTCCTTGACCTTCTCGCCCGCGCGGCGCAGGTCGGCCTCGGACTGCTCGACCTTGCCCTCGCCCTCGAGGCGCTCGTTGTCGGTGGCCTTGCCGGTGGCCTCCTTGGCCTTGCCCGAGGCGTCGCGGCTCGTGTTCTCCAGCTTGTCGTCGAAACCCATGTCTGACTCCTTCGATTCGTGGAACTGGCGGCCGCTTCTTGACCCGGACCACCCACGCTAGGACGGCGCCCGGCCCGGTGGGGGTATCGGTGCAGAAGTTTCGACGAACCTTCAACGGAGGTGTGCCCGCCAGCGCGACCCACCCTCGTCAGGAGGCGATCACCAGGACCAGGTCGCCACCTTCGAGCTGCTGGTGGCCGTCGATCGCGAGGCGCTCGACGGTGCCACCGACGGGGGCGGTGATGTTGGCCTCCATCTTCATCGCCTCGATGGTGGCCACGACGGCGCCGGCCTCGACGGTGTCGCCCTCGGCCACGGCCGGGGTCACGACACCCGCGAACGGCGCGGGGACGTGGCCCGCCGTGCCCGGGTCGGCCTTCTCGGCGGCCTTGACCTCGGCCTCGATGGAGCGGTCGCGCACCTGCACCGGCCGGAACTGCCCGTTCAGGGTGGTCATCACCGTCCGCATCCCCTGGCGGTCGGCCTCGCCGACCGAGCTGAGGCCGAGCAGCAGGGTCTTCCCCGGCTCGATCTCGGCCTCGAGCTCGGTGTCGTGCTCGAGGCCGTGGAGGAAGGCGTCGGTCTCCAGCACGGCGAGGTTGCCGAACCGCTCGCGGCCCTCCTCGTACTCCTTCGTGGGGCCGGGGAAGAGCAGTTTGTTGAGGGTGCGCCGGGTGTCCGAGGTCAGGGACTCCTCCTGCTCCTCGGTGAGCTCGGTGACGCGCGGCCTGGGGTTGCGGCCTTCGAGGGCGCGGGTGCGGAAGGGCTCCGGCCAGCCCCCGGGTGGGTCGCCGAGCTCGCCGCCGAGGAAGCCGATGACCGAGTCGGGGATGTCGTACGCGGTGGGGTTCTCGGCGAAGTCTTCGGGGTCCGCCCCGGCGCCGACGAGGGCGAGGGCGAGGTCGCCCACGACCTTGCTCGACGGCGTGACCTTGACGATGTTGCCCAGGATGCGGTTGGCCGCCGCGTACATGTTCTCGATGTCCTCGAAGCGGTCGCCGAGGCCGAGCGCGATCGCCTGCTGACGCAGGTTGGACAGCTGGCCGCCGGGGATCTCATGGAAGTAGACGCGGCCGGTGGGGGAGGGCAGGCCCGACTCGAAGGGACGGTAGAGCCGGCGGACCGCCTCCCAGTAGGGCTCGAGGGCGAAGACGGCGTCGATGTCGAGGCCCGTGGGGCGGTCGGTGTGGTCGGTCGCCGCGACCAGGGCGGAGAGGCTCGGCTGGCTGGTCGTCCCGGCCATCGAGGCCGTCGCGGCGTCCACGGCGTCGACACCGGCGGCGATGGCGGCGAGGAGGGTGCCCACCTGGCCGCCGGCGGTGTCGTGCGTGTGGAGGTGCACGGGGAGGTCGAAGCGCTCGCGCAGTGCCGTGACGAGCCGGGTGGCGGCCGGGGCCCGCAGCAGGCCGGCCATGTCCTTGATGGCGAGCACGTGGGCGCCGGTGCCGACGATCTCGTCGGCGAGCCGGAGGTAGTAGTCGAGGGTGTAGAGGTCCTCGGCGGGGTCCATGAGGTCGCCGGTGTAGCAGAGTGCGACCTCAGCCACCGCGGTACCGGTATCGAGCACGGCGTCGACGGCGGGGCGCATCTGGTCGACGTCGTTCAGGGAGTCGAAGATGCGGAACACGTCGAGCCCGGTGTTCGCGGCCTCCTGCACGAACGCGTCGGTGACGCGGGTGGGGTAGGGGGTGTAGCCCACGGTGTTGCGGCCGCGCAGCAGCATCTGCAGGGGGATGTTCGGCATCGCCTCGCGCAGCTGGGCCAGCCGCTCCCACGGGTCCTCGTGGAGGAAGCGAAGCGCGACGTCGTACGTCGCGCCGCCCCAGGCCTCCACCGAGAGCAGCTGGGGGGTCATCCGGGACACGTGCCCGGCGACGTGGAGGAGGTCGCGGGTGCGCATCCGGGTGGCGAGAAGGCTCTGGTGGGCGTCGCGGAAGGTCGTGTCGGTCACCGGCACGTCCGTGCGGTCGCGCAGCCGCTGGGCGAAAGGGCCGGGGCCCATCCGCAGGAGCAGGTCTCGGCTGCCCGGCGGCGGCGGCGGGGCGTCGGTGTCGAGCGCGGGCAGCTTGTCGCGCGGGACGACGGAGGTCGTGCGCGCCCCGTGCGGCTGGTTGACGGTGACGTCGGCGAGGTACTGGAGCAGCTTGGTGCCACGGTCGGCCGAGGTCCGGGCGTGGAGCAGTTCGGGTCGTTCGTCGATGAAGCTCGTCGTCGCCTCCCCCCGCTGGAACACGGGGTCGGCGAGGACCGCCTCGAGGAAGGGGATGTTGGTCGAGACGCCGCGGATGCGGAACTCCGCGAGGGCGCGCCGCGCGCGTCTCACCGCGATCCGGAAGTCGCGGCCGCGGCAGGTGAGCTTGACGAGCATCGAGTCGAAGTGCGGGCTGACCTGGGCGCCGACGAAGACGGTGCCGCCGTCGAGCCGCACGCCGCCACCACCGGCCGAGCGGTACACGGTGATCTGTCCGGCGTCGGGGCGGAACCCGTTGGCCGGGTCCTCCGTGGTGATGCGGCACTGCAGCGCGGCGCCGTTGGTGCGGACGTTCTCCTGCCGCAGGTCGAGGTCCTCGAGGGTCTCGCCGGCGGCGATGCGCAGCTGCGCCACCACGAGGTCGACATCGGTGACCTCCTCGGTCACCGTGTGCTCCACCTGGATGCGCGGGTTCATCTCGATGAAGACGTACTCGCCGTCCTCCCCGAGCAGGAACTCGACGGTGCCCGCGCCCTGGTACCCGATCGACTCCGCGAAGCGCACGGCGTCGGCGCTGATGCGATCGCGCAGGTCGGGGTCGAGGTTCGGCGCGGGGGCGATCTCGACAACCTTCTGGTGGCGGCGCTGCACCGAGCAGTCGCGCTCGAAGAGGTGGATGGTGCGGCCCTCTCGGTCGGCCAGCACCTGGACCTCGATGTGCCGCGGGCGGACCACCGCCTGCTCCAGGTAGAGGGTGGGGTCGCCGAAGGCCGCGTCGGCCTCCCGCTGAGCCGCCTCGAGCGACTCGCGCAGCGACGCGGGCTCGTCTACCCGGCGCATCCCGCGCCCGCCGCCGCCGGAGACGGCCTTGACGAAGACGGGGAAGCCGATGTCCTGCGCGGCGGCCGCGAGGATGTCGAGGTCGTCGCTGGGCTCGGCGCTGCGCAGTGTCGGCAGCCCGGCCTCCCGGGCCGCGGCCACGGCCCGCGCCTTGTTGCCGGCCAGGTGGAGCACGGTCGCCGGCGGGCCGACGAAGGTGATGCCGTGCTGCGCGCACGCCTCGGCGAGCAGTGGGTTCTCGGAGAGGAAGCCGTAGCCGGGGTAGACCGCGTCGGCGCCGGCCTCCACGGCGACGCGGACGATGTTCTCGTGGTCGAGGTAGGCCCGCACGGGGTGCCCCTCCTCGCCGATCTGGTACGACTCGTCGGCCTTGAGCCGGTGCTCGGAGTTGCGGTCCTCGTGCGGGAAGACGGCGACGGTCTTGGCCCCGAGCTCGGTGGCGGCGCGGAAGGCGCGCACGGCGATCTCACCACGGTTGGCGACGAGGATCTTCTGGAACACGGCTGGCCTCTCGTGGGGACGAACGCGTCCGCCCACCCTAATGAGGGCGTCCCGTAGCGTGCGCGTTCATCCCGAGGAGCGAGGGCTCCCGACGGGGAACCCGGGTGCGGCGTCGAGCGCCTGCTCGGCGCACTGTCGGCCGAGCTCGACCATCGCCGCCGCCTTGTGGAAGTCGAGGGTCCGGCACGCGTTCTTGGGCACCGTCACCACGAGGTCCGGTGGGAAGGTCGCGTACCGGTAGCGGGTGACGAGGTCCTGCATCGCGTCGAAGCTGAGATCGACGACGTCGAGGGTGGTCAGCCCCGGGGGCAGGGTGTCGAACACGGTGTCACCCTGGGGGACGGTGGCCTCGGGGGTGCCCGCCGCTCCGACCTCCAGCGGTTCGCCGGTGGGGTCCCCGACTCCAGGCCGGACGTCCGCGACGGGGGCGCGGCCGCCCGGAAGCCGCCGGGTGAGCGCCCGCAGCTGGTCACGGTCGAGCACCTGGGCCGCCGTGCGGCGGAAGCGCTCGAGCCACTCCTCGGCCGGCCGGTTCTCGGTGCTCGCCTCCTCGGGCGCCCGCCCCAGCTGCCCGGAGACGCCGGCGAGGGAGACGGCCACCGTGGCGTCGGCCCGGACCGAGGCGAGCGGGTCCATCGGGACGGGGTTCATCAGCCCGCCGTCGACGAGCAACCGGCCGTTGAGCATCACCGGCGGGAAGATCGTCGGCAGCGCCACGGAGGCGCGGATGGCGGCATCCACCGGGCCACGTTGGAACCAGACCTCGCGGCGGGCGAGGAGGTCGGTGGCGACAGCCGTGAACGGCACTGGCAGGTTCTCGATGCGGGCCCCGTCGAGCAGCTCGGCGACCCGGCCCAGGACCTTGTCCCCACGCAGGGCGCTCGGCCCCCG
Source organism: uncultured Actinomycetota bacterium (assembly GCA_963726295.1). GTDB lineage: Bacteria > Actinomycetota > Actinomycetes > Actinomycetales > Dermatophilaceae > DASSQJ01. The sequence continues at coordinate 112,535 of CAVSBW010000002.1, read as the reverse complement.
GACCGCCGGGTCGAGCAGGCGCAGGACGTCGCGCTGGCTCATGCCGGTGACCCACGCGGCGTACTCGGGCAGCACCCCGGCGGCGTGCAGCCCACCGACCAGTGCGCCCATCGACGTGCCGGCCACGGCGACGACCTCGTACCCGCGCTCGTCCAGCACCTCGATGACGCCGATGTGGGCGTAGCCCCTGGCCCCCCCACCGCCCAGCGACAGCGCGATACGGGTGTGACCCATGCTCCTGATGGTAACGGCGTCCCGGCGCCTCATCCGAACGGCTGCATTGTGTGTCTCGACCTGCGCAGACACCCGGCGTGTCGCTACCGTTGAACCATGTCGGGTCGGTCTATGCGCGCACACGGGAAAGCGCCGAGCCGTCTGGTGGTCATCAGCCAGGCGGCGGCGGCTGCGACCGCCGGTGTGCTCGCGCTGGGCGGCGTCGTGGCGATCAGCCCAGAGGGCCTGGCCGCGTTCCCGATCACCGACCTGTGGTCGCGGTCCGCCGGACCGACGACGACGGCCCAGGCGGCCGTCCCCGACATCACCGACCTGGTCACCAGCGACCCCGAGCGGATCTTCCCCGTGCCGACCCGCCCGGCGCCGGTCGACACCCCCCGTGACGAGTCCTCCGACGAGACGCCGGAGACCGAGCCGACTCCGGCTGAGGAGCCGCCGGCCACTGACCCGGCGACTACCCCGGCCGAGCTCGTGACGACCGACCCCGGCTCGCAGGACCCCGCGCCCGAGGACCCCTCGTCCGGTGTCCCCGCGCCCGAGGCTCCTGCTCCCGAGGCTCCTGCTCCCGAGGCACCCGCGCCCGTCGCGCCCGCCCCGACGAGCAGCCCGGCCCCGACGACGAAGCCGGCGCCGAAGCCGGCGCCGAAGCCCGCCCCGAAGCCGGCGCCGAAGCCCGCCCCGAAGCCGAGGCCGACGCCCACTCCGCCGGTGAAGCCGACGCCCAAGCCGGAGCCCACCCCGACCCCCACCTGCACCCCGACCAACCCCGGCAAGGGCCACTCGAGCACCTGGAGCCCCAAGGGGGCCGGCGGCCCGGGCAAGACCGGCGAGTCCGGTGTCGGTGCCCGCTGCAACGGGGTCGGCCCCAAGGACTAGTGCGGGACCCGGGCCACGTGGACCCGGGCGGGGCGGACCGTCCACCACGTCTCCCGACAGGACGAGGCCCGAGCCGACCGCGGCTCGGGCCTCGTGCTGGGGGACCTCAGCTGCGGGGCGCCTCGTCCTCGTGGTGCGCGTAGCCCTCGGTCTCCGGGTGGGCGCCGTGGGTGCCGTGGGACATCGCGTACTCCTCCTCCGGCGAGTACACGAGGTGGTGCCGACCCCGGATCGCGAAGTAGCCCAGCCCGATGGCGAAGAAGATCGCGACCCCGAGCACCACGGACCGGTAGTCCGGGTTGAAGGGGAGGATGACCAGCGTCGCCGCCGCGATGAGTCCGGCCACGGCGGCGCCGGCCACGCCGACCGGGCTGCGGTAGGGGCGCTCGGCGCCCGCGAAGCGCCGACGGAGGATGAGGAACGAGACCATCTGCAGGAAGTACGCGATCACCGCGCCGAACACCGCGATGTTGAGGAGCTGGCCCGCGACGGCGACCTGGGCGTCGCTGAGGGTCTCGCCCGGCTCGTTGCGGATCGCGCCGAGCCCGAAGACGAGGAAGACGCCGATGAGGCCGCTCACGACGAGCGCGACCCACGGCACCTTGCGGCCGCCGGTGAGCGAGAGCACCTGCGGGTAGTAGCCGGCTCGCGACAGCGAGTACATGTTCCGTCCGGCGGCGAACATGATCCCCTGGAAGGACGCGACGAGTCCGGCGAGCGCGAACAGGGCGAGCAGGCTGGCGATGCTGCTGTCCGGGAAGATCGCCCGGAAGCCGTCGAGGATGGGTTCGCCGCTCGTCGAGATCTCCTCGGCACCGACGACGCCCGGGTTCAGGACGAGCACGAGGAACGCGGTGACCAGCAGGGTGAACATGCCCATCAGCGACCCGCGCGGGACGTCACGTTGCGGCGTGTGCGTCTCCTCGGCGGCGAGCGGCAGCTCCTCGATGCCGAGGAAGAACCAGATCGCGAAGGGGAGTGCGGCGAGGACGCCACCCACACCGAGGGGAAGGAACGTGCTCCCACCGGCCTGCGGGGCGATGTTCCAGAGGTTGTCCCAGCTGAACCGGCCCGAGACGAGGGCGAGGACGAAGAACACCGCGAGGACGGCCAGGGAGATGATGGCGATGACGACCGCGAAGCGGAACGAGGCCGCCGCCCCGGCGGAGTTCAGGGCGATGAAGACGACGTAGAAGAGCACGACCCAGGCCCACAGCGGCATCGAGAAGCCGAAGAGGTCCTGGGTGATGCTGTCGGCGTAGAGGCCGGAGAAGGTGCCGACCACGGCCGTCGTGATGACGTACTCGATGCTCTCCGCGAGGCCGGTGACGAAGCCTCCCCACGGGCCCATCGCGGACCGGGCGAAGGAGTAGGCGCCGCCGGTGTGCGGCATCGCCGCCGACATCTCGGCGATGCTGTAGATCATCAGCAGGTACATGAGGCCGATGACGACGGTGGCGACGAGCATCCCGCCCCATCCGGCCTCGCCGATGCCGAGGTTCCAGCCCGAGAAGTCGCCACTGATGACCGCGGCGACTCCCAGCGCCCACAGGGACCAGGCGCCGGCATGGCGGGTGAGCCCGCGCTTCTCGAAGTAGGAAGGGTCGGCGTCGGCGTACGTGACGCCTGAGGTGCGCCGGCGCTGGGGCTGTTGCGACTCACTCATTGCGGTCTCCGAGCAGGTGGGGGCGGGCGCCCGGGCGAGTAATGGCCTGAGATTAGACCTTTGCGCGGCCGGGCGTCCAGAGCGCCGCGGGGGCGTCGCGGGCTACGCTCTGGGTATGGCGGGCAGCCGCAGGGGCGCACCGCCGCGTGCCCGGCCTCGCGTGGGGCCGGTCGTGCAGGCGCTGGGTGTGATGGGAGCCGGGCTCGTGCTGGTGGGGCTCGTGCTCGCCGTGCTGCCTGGAGGCCTGGGCTCGGTGCGGATGCGGCCCGACTCGTCCTCGGTCGACGCCACCCCGTCGCCGTCGACGACCGGCAGCTGGGGCGGCCGTCCTGCCGCGCCTCCCGCGCCGCCGTCCCCACCCGGCAGCCGCGCGAGCGGGTCCGTCGCCCCGTCGACCGCCCCGCCGTCCGCGACCCCACCCAGCCCCCGGGTGGTCCTGGGACCGAGCGTGGGTGACGGGCCCGCACCGCCGCAACCGTCGCTCCCGACTGACCCGCCGTCCCCGACGGACCCGTCTCCCACGACGGACCCGTCACCCCTGCCGTCGCCACCCGCATCCTCGTCGCCGGGCCCGGGGATCGAGTCCCCGGCCCCGGGCGCCACGAGCCCGGAGCCGGCCGCGACCACGCCGGCGCACGGGCCGCCGACCTCGCCGGGTCACCGCGGGCCCGGCACCGCCGGACGTGGGCCCCAGCGTCCCGCCGACATCCCGCCGGCGCTCACGTCCTGACCGTCGGACCCGCGGACCGGGGAATCGGCTTGGGGCGATGAGCGTTGGACGGCATACTGGCGTGTGCCCGGCGTAACGCCTCGCGTGCGCCGGTGACAAACTGAACAGCGTGGGAGTGAGCCCCTCATGGGGGTGATCGGTTTCGACATTGGCCGGATGGTCAAGGGGAAGCGGGTCGAGGACGCACGGTCATCTCGTACAACGATCCGTGCAAACCAACAGGTGCCGATTCCAAGCGCACCGACTTCGCCCTCGCCGCCTGAGCGAGCCCGAAGTCCGTTGGCCCAGTAGCGATCTCGAACTGGTAACCAGCGTCATCTAGAGATCTTGCTGCGTCGTCATGCCGAGGGGCGACGCGGGACTCCCACTCGGCTGGGCCTGTCGGGGAACGTGTGCGCGCGAGCCCCGGGGCCGAGAAAATCCATAGCGCACTGCGCCCGGAGAAGCCCTGGCCTGCCGTCAGTGGACGCGGGTTCGATTCCCGCCACCTCCACCAACATGGTTCGCTCCCACGCTGTTCAGTGCTCAGAAGCCGCCTGACCTGCAGGAATCAGCAGGTCAGGCGCATTCTGTGGTGCGGACACAAGTTGCCACCCCTAGACTCGTGATGACAGGAAAACTGTCACACAGCTGTCACAGGACCGTGATCGGTGAAAATCGCATGGCCCGGGGGCGAATCGCCAAGGACGGGGTCAACGTGGAGGGTGCATGGCTGCTCCAGTGAAGTTGCCCAGGGGGGTCACTCGGTATCGAGGTCGTTATCGGGTCAGGGTGGACCACGAGGGGCGCACGCAGGCCCTCGGCATGTTTGACACGCTCACCGACGCGCGCGCTGCCCTCGACATCGCTCGTGGGCAGATCGCGCGAGGTCTGTTCGTACCGCCGGCTGAGCGCCGAGTGGCGCGCATGGCCGAGGCCGCGAAGGTCGAAGCCGAGTCGGTGACGGTGAGGGAGTGGTCCCAGCGCTGGCTTGCCGATCTGGAGGCCAACCCGGACCGGTCGCAGGCCACGATCGTTTCGTACCGGTCGGTGCTCAAGAACCACATTCTTGACGAGCTCGGCGACATCCGGCTGGCCGACCTCACGACCGATCGCGTGGCCGACCATCTCGCCGCGCTCGGTCGCCAGCGTTCGACCCGGCACCCTGACTCTCGCGTCAACGGGGTAGCACCGAACGTCGTGATCGTTCTCCGGTCGATGCTCAACGCCGCGGTGAAGGCCAAGGCCGGCGGCCTTGAGGGCTTCGACTTCCCAAAGGCGCCAAAGCATCGGCGGGTCCGCCCGGAAGACGAGCACGGCGATGTGGCGCTCCCCGAAGAGGTCAAGGCCTTCGCCGAGGCGATGCCGGAACATCTACGGATCGCCGTCCCGCTCGCTGCCTGGTGCGCCCTGCGCATGGGGGAGGTGCTCGGGCTGCAGCGGCGGGATCTGGAACACCTGGACGACCCCGAGCAGGCTGTACTCCATGTTCGTAGGCAGTGGAACGTCAAAGCCAACGCCCTGACGGCGCCGAAGACGGGTAGCACAAGGAGCGTCGCGGTGCCCGCCGCGCTCCTGCCCTCGCTGACTCACCACCTTCAGACGTACACACCGTCGCAGCGCACGGCGCCGGTTCTCGTCAACAGCCGCGGTGTCCGGGTCTCGCAGAGTGCCCTGGATCGTGCATGGAGGACCGCGAGGGAGCATGCAGGGCGATCAGGGTTCCACTTCCACGACCTGCGGCACACTGGCCTGAGCAAGTATGCGGAGCAGGGAGCGACCCTTGCTGAACTACTTCACCGTGGCGGTCACACCGACGTCACCGTGGCGCTCAGGTATCAGCACGCCACCGCCCAGCGAGACAGGGCTCTGACTGACCTCTTGAGCAGGGAGATCGAGGTCTAGTCGGCCGAGTCCTTGGTCGGACGGTCTCGCAGTTGGCCGCATGCCCGTGGCTCGGCGGAGTGCCCGGGCATATCGCTGCGTGCCTGACGCATCAGAACTGCTGCATTCCGCCCAGTTGGGGGTATGACTGTGGGCAAGCCGGACGAGCTCGTCACCGCCGGCCGGACGTGCGTCCCGAAGACGGTGCGACGGGCACGCTTGAGGCCTACGCGAAGAGTGAACTCAGGGCCCGAGGGTGCCGATGGGCAGCACGCTCACCCCGTCGGGTCGGCGGTAGGCGAACCCGGTGGTGGTGATGACTCCCAATGCCGCTGGAGGGCCCGCCTTGGTCTGATCGACCTTCTCAGCGAAGGACAACAGCGAGGCCGCCGCCCTATCGACGTCTGAAGGGTTCATCTTCACCTCGAACCCTCCCCAACGGCCGTCCGGCAAGGTGATGATGACGTCCACCTCGTTCTGGTTCTGGTCTCTCCAGTGGTGGACCTGGCCGCCGACTTTCTGTGCGTAGATGCGGACATCGCGCACGACGAGGTTCTCGAAGAAGAACCCGGTGGCGTTGAGATCAGCCAGCAGCTGGGTGGGTCCTTGTCCTAGCGCTGCAACGGCAAGAGAGGGGTCGACGAAGTAGCGGGTGGGCGACGACTGCAGCGGGGTTGCCGACCGCATGTGGGGCGCCCAGGCTGGTGAGTTCTCGGTCAGTCGCAGCCGGTGCAGCGAATCGAGGTACCCGTCGGCGGTTGCCCGCGCGATCGGGCCTTCCGCGCCTCCGACGTCCTTGGCCAGCGCAGTGACCTTCGCCGGGGTGCCGACGTTGCGGGCGAGCGAGTTCAGCAGTCGGCGGATGTTGTTGGGGTCGCGCCTGCGCGCACCGAGTTCTTGGATGTCGACCAGGACGATCTGGTTGAGGTAGTCGCGTAGCCACCGTCCGGCGTCGTGTGGACTGGCACCGAGGAGGGCTGGCCAGCCGCCAATGCAGATGCGGTCGACGATCTCAGGGACAGTGAGACCGGAGTCCCGTGCAGCTACCGTGTCGCCGGCGAGGATCGCTTCCAGCGATGCGCCTGCGGTCGAGTGGCCCGTCTCCATCAGAGACATTGGCCGCATCTGAATGATGGCGATCCGGCCTGCACCCGAGTGTCGGTTGATGTCCTCTCGGGGGGTGGCTGACCCGGTAAGGATGTAGAGCCCCTTGCTGGGAGCGCGGTCGTCGACGTTGCGGCGGACTTGATCCCACAAGGTGGGAACCACTTGCCACTCGTCGAAGAGCACGGGACTGGGCGCCTCGAAAAGCAGTTCGGGGGCGACATTGGCGGCGGTGCGGGCGGCCTGGTCGACGTCGAGCCGGTAGGTCGTTCGTGCCTTCTGGTTCGCAGACTCGGTCTTGCCGCACGCCTTCGGGCCCTCGATGAGAACCGCGCCGATTGCACCGAGCTGTTCGTCAAGCTCGCTGTCCACGACGCGCTCGCGGTACGTCTGATCTGCTCTCATCGTCCGTCCTGGGTTTCCGGTTCGAGTGACGCCACCGCCTGGCCTGACGTTGCAGAAAGCATAGCGCTAGATTTGCAGATTCCATAACTCTAACCTTGCAAAATCCATAGCCGGTGCCATCGGTCGGGCACACTCTCAGGCGCCCTCTGATGGGCAGGAGACCTGCAGCGCCGCCCCCAAGGCTGATCAATGGTGGGTCGGCAGCACGACCCCGCCCGTCGACGGATGCATCACCCAGCCTCCCCAGACGACGAGGAAGATGATGATGACGAGGAAGGCGAAGAACAGGAGGTACGAGACGAAGAAGAAGGAACCGAGCACCCTGGTCGGCAGTCCAGGCCGTTCGCGAAGACAGTTCCATCGCAAGTCCAGCGGTCTCCGAGGCCGAGACTAGGGCGTTGGGACGAGGGCGGTGCCTTGGCTTGGGCTCGAAGCGAGGGCGTCGAAGGACCTCACGGCGACGGCGGGGACTGCTGGGGGTGCCACGTACTCGGGAGGGACAGGGTCGACGAAGAAGTCCTGCAGCGAACGTGAGCGGGCGTCGGCGGGACCTGCTTCGGGCTCCACCGGCACGTGGATCGACTGCGCCGCACCCACCACGGCCTCGTAGGCCCGCTGGGCGAGCTGAACGGAGCGCTGGTAGTCGGCGTCCTGGTACGAGATCAGCGCCTGGAGCGCGTCCTGGTCAGCGGTGACCACCTGGCTGCGGGTCTGCGGACCTCGGACACTTTGCTCGATGCTCAGCAGTACTTGGTTGGCCTCGTTGAGGTAGGCGGCGGTCATCCATCGGGCCAACGCGTCCTGGTCCAGCTGGCCGAAACCACTTCGCAGGAGGAGGTACCCCATGACCGTCGCCGATTCGTCGCCCAGCCAGGTGAAGTAGTAGTCGCCCGTCGGTGTAAAGCTGACCCCGCTGGAGCTGTCGAGCCCGTCGTGGGGGTGGGAGAGGCCGAGGTGATGGCCGACTTCGTGGGTAACGGTGAGGGTGCTGCCATACATCGCCGCCCTGATCGCTGGCGTGGAGTAGACCACGGCGTGGTACTGGGTGTACTCCCGTTCATACGGGTTCCCGTCGGAGAGTCCGGCTAGCGGGGCGGGTACCGAGTCGGGCACGTCGAGCAGCAGCACCGGCACATGGTGGTCGGCAGTTCCCTGCGTCAGCGAGGCTAGGTGATCGTGCACCCAGAAGAACAGGTCGTAGTAGGCATAGCCGCCGCCGCGGCGGCCGTAGCAGGAGTCGCCCGGTGGGTTACTGAACGCGGTGGTCCAGCACCCGATCACCTCGGCCAATCGGCCCGAGTACTCCCGGTCGGTCAGCGTCGTGGTGACGGACAACCACGGTGCTAGTCGGGACAACTGCTGCGAGACCCGGGCGGTATCGAACGACGACGGAACCAAACCAGGACTGGACTCGCGACCCACGTCCACACTGATGCTGCCAGGCAGCAGGGGCGGCGAGATCGCGGGGTTGTACAGCGGAGAAGGCGCGAACAGCTCGTCTACGCCGACGTACCTCACGACCTTGCCGAGGTCCCCTGAAAGGTCAGTGAAGGGCCGGTAGCCTGCGGCGCTCCCATACTCCCAAATCGGTGGCAGGCGGTAGTCGGGATACCCGTCACCGTCGAGGTCGGGGTGACTGAGGTCGAACCCGCGCGTGCGGTCGTCGGGACCAGCGGACAGGTCGAAGAACCACACTCGGCGCCGGCTACCGGAACCGCCGAACGGGTCGTCGAAGGCGGTACCTCCCCACGCCACCAGAGCCCGCGTGTCGACGTCAGCGGGGTCGAGGCCGGTGTCAGGGTCCGGAGTCGACGGGGCCACGTAGACATGGAACCGGAAGTCGTCGCGTCCGAACCAGTTGACCAGGAAGATCGTGGGCTGCGACGGGTCCACCCCGATGGTGCCCGCATGATCAGCGAGCCACCGTTCGGCATCCTCGGCGTCCAAGGAGATCGGGTCCTCGATGGTGAGCCGGCGCGCGGGCTCGCGGTTGTAGGCCACCTGGGCGTCGGTGGGGGACCGAGGTGTCCCCACCTGGCTCAGGTGCTTGAAGAAGGCGTCGGTGAACGGTGCCGGCGCGAACTGTGTGCGGTACTCAAGCTGGAACGCGACGTGGGCCGACCGGACCACTCCGAAGGACAGTGGCGTACGCACGACGGCGACCGTGGAATCACTGAGACCCGCTGCCAGACGGCCCGCGTCGACCTGTCCAGAACCCGAGCCGGACTCGTATCCGACCAGAACGACGTTGACCGGAAGGTTTGAAACGATCGTTCCAACAAGCCCTGGGCTCAATACGGCCAAGTCTTCCCCAGCGTTGCCCGCGACCGCCCGTGGCGCAGTAAGTGCCATCAACGCAGCAACCGCGACAGCAGCGAATACGACCGGCCTCCGACCCGCTCGGAGCATGCCCTCCACTGTGCTCCTTGGACCAGCTGCGCGGCAACACCCTCCGCGTCTCGACCTTGGCCCTTGGAGTGCATGGACGATAGAACCTCAGCTCACCTCTCGGCCTACTCCGGACGCTCGTCGAGGATCGCCGCGTCGCGTGCGCGGCGGTCGACAACCCTCTCCGCCGGCTCCCGCGCGACGCTCCTCGAGTCCCCAGGGCAGGCGCAGAGCGACGCGTGCGCCGACGGGCCCTGCGACGGCCATTCTCCCGTGCGTGGTTAGTGCACGACCACGGCACGGCTTGCGCTGCTGTGAGGGGCGGACGCGCCCCGGGGGAAGCCGGCGGGGCCTCAACCCCGGGACGCTAGGCCCATCGGGTCCGGGGGGGGGGGGGGGACCCGGGTGAGCCTAAGGTGGGAGTGTGCCCCCTCAGACGGCCCGTGAGGGGGACGCCGTTGTCGATGTGACTTCGGTCACCTTCCCAGTCAGCGGTGAGACTTCCCTGTCGAACCTTTGCCGCACCTGCCTAGCGTGCAGGGCAGGCACCTGCCCGCCCCGTCCGGGCACCCTGTGTCGATCTTCCAAGGGTCCCGTGCGGTTCGGGTGCCCGTCCCGGAGGGGTCCGAAAGGAACCACGGGACAGACGCACCCCCGGGCCGCCGTCGCAGGCCCGGGGGTGCGTCGCCAACGTAGGCCTCAGCGGTTTCGGGCAGCCCTCGGTGGAGTCTGAGGGCTGAGGAGGCAGCGGCGCTCCCCTCGCGCAATGCTCGAGGGGTCGAACTGTTCGGTCTGGGAGTCGTGGGGGGATTCCGGGCTGGATCCGGCAAGCACGGCAGCGATCTCAAGGCGCCGCTTGGCGGAGTTCAACCTGACCGAGCTCCGGCCAGCGGGAGATCGGATGGTGACGGTCCGCCATGCGGACGCAAGGGTCGACCGATGAAGCGCCCGCCGACCCGGAACGTCGGTCGAGGCGAAGGGACCGTCCCGTGGGGTGGCCCGCGCGGGTCATCGCGGGGCGTTCAGGCTGGCCAGCACCCAGGTCACGATGTGGTCGGCGAAGGTGGCGTCGACGGGGCGGATCGAGACGTACCGGCGGCTGAAGACGGGTCCGGCGAGAAGGTCGACCAGGTCGTCGAGGTCGGTGTCCGGGGGCAGCTCGCCGCGCTCCTGGCCGCGCGCGAGGACGGCAAGCACAGGTCGGTGGCGCCGCTCTGTGTCCTCTGCGTGGAGCCGGGCGAAGTCGAGGTCGCGCCCGGAGGCCTCGATCAGTGCCGGCATCAGGGCGCCTGCGGGTCCGGTGGACAGCGCCTCGGTGAGGCCCCGCAAGAGGATCACCAGGTCGCCGTGGAGGGTCCCGGTGTCCGGCTGGGGTGGGTCGGGTGCGACGGTGCGGAAGGCGTCCAGGACCAGCGCGGCCTGGTTGGGCCACTGGCGGTAGATCGTCGTCTTCGCGACGCCGCTGCGAGCGGAGACCGCCTCCACGGTTGCTCCGGCGACTCCACGCTCGGCGACCAGGTCCAGCGCCGCGGCCAGCGCCCGACGGCGAGAGCGCACGACCCGTGGGTCGAGCGCGCCCGCGTCCGGACTTGATGCTGCTGCGGTTCTGGCGGCCGGTTGCGGGGTGCCGGTGAGGCCGGTCCTGGTCATGCGTCGGCTCGTTCCCACGTGGCGGCGTACTCAGTGACGTAGTCCTCGAGCCTGCGGGCGGGCCGGCCGAGGAGCCGCTCCAGGATCGGGTCGACGGCCTCGGCACCACCGCGACGGAGCCCGGTGTGCAGCACGGTCTGGACCGCGACCTGCGCCATCGGCAGGCTCCGCCGCCGGAGGTGTCGGGCGTATCCGAGCACGCTGGCGGGTTCGTACCTGATCGTGCGCGCCAGAGCGGAGGTGAGGATCGCGGCGACGTCGGCGAAGTCGATGGCTTGGGGACCGGTGAGGGTGTACCCCCGCCCGCGGTGCGAGCTCGGGTCGTCGAACACCGCCGCGGCCAGGGCGCCGATGTCGCGGGTGTCGACGAACGCCACCCGCCCCTCCCCAGCCGGGACGAGGATGCGATCGTCCTCGACGATGTCCCGGCGGTAGGCGTCGGCGAGGTTCTGCGTGAAGAACCCCGGGCGCAGCACGGTCCACGAGGGCACCTCGTCGCGCAGGTGGGTCTCGACCCGGTGCTGCGGCACCACCCGGTTGGTGTCGGCGCCGGCGACCGAGGAGAACACCACGTGCGCGACCCCGGCGCGCACCGCCGCGTCCGTGAGCGCGTTGAGCGTCGGCCCCACCCGCGCGACCGGCGGCGGCCTCAGCAGGAACAACCCACCGATGCCGGTCACCGCGGCGACGAAGGTCGCCGGACGGCGTAGGTCGAGCACGACCGGCTCCACCCCGGGGTCCTGCTTCAGCCCTTCCGTGTCGAGCACCCCGGCGCGGACAGGGATGCCCCGGGCGCGCAGCGCCTCGACCGTCGCGCCGCCGACGTTACCGGTGGCGCCGACCACCAGAACCGGGCGGCTCACTCGGTCGCCCCGGGAACGTCCAGGTACAGGACGCTGAGGTGCTCCCGGCGGGCCGCGTCGGCCAGCTCGCCCTCGGTGGGGGCACGGTCGAGGTTGATCCGGATGCCCAGACGACGAAGTGCCGTATCCGTACCGAGCTCGTCGATCAGCCCCCGGTACACCCGCGCCACCGCCACCGGGTCCTCCTCCAGCACCGCCGTGCCCGGCAGGCGCCGCCCGAACAGGGTGACCTCGACCGCGGTCGGCCCGCCGCGCACGTTGACCCGCCACGCCGAACTGGTCAGCACCATCAGCCGACCGTCCGGCTGTCGGTGGTAGCCCACCGGCGTCGAGTAGACCCGCCCTGACCGACGTCCCGTCACGTGCATCAAGAGCAGGTCGCGGCCCACCCTCGCGGACCGCCGGCGACCCGACAGCAACCACGACAGAACCGGGTTGCCCACGCGCATGATCAGTGCCGACGGATACACGCGTTCGACCGGTGCAGGCCCATCAGCAGACATACCGGGCACCTTACGCTACGCCCGCGTAGCGGAGACCCCGGGCAGGGTGCTGCCCGCCCCGCCTCCAACGGCACCCATAGCAGGTCCTCCCCTGCCGCCCACCCGCGCCCGGGGGCTCCGAGCGCGAACCTCGTCGAGCCTGCTCGCAGGGGCGCCAGTGATGGCCCACTTGGGTGATGGCGCAGGCCACCCCCGGCGCCCTACCGTGACGATTCCACGGGGTGGTACGTGGTCACGGCCGCCTCATGACCGTGCAGGGAGTCCCCATGAAGTTGAGTGCAGTGATCACCGGCGTCGCGGTGGCAGCGTCGACAGTCCTCCTCGCGGCGCCCGCCTCCGCGGCCGGCAGCTACGACCCGAACGTCACCCGGATCGCGAACCCCGCCAACACGTGCAAGTCCATCCCCGGCAGCATCCAGCACTTTGCCGGCATGTTCGGCGTAACGATCGACACCTCCGGCTTCGACTACAGCGGCTGCGTCACCACGCTCGCCCGCGGGCAGGCGTTCGTGGAGCCCGCCGATGAGTTCGGCAGCCCCTACGAGCAGTGCGACAGGCTGCAGGAGTTCGGCGTCACCTACCCCTACGTGTTCCACAACACCGACTCGCTCGAGGACACGGTGCTCCCTGACCTCAAGGCGAACAACCGCAAGGAGTGCGGCAGCGCGCTGTACGCCTTCCACGCCATCTTCACCGAGATCGCCCCGTACCTCCCGCCCGAGGCCCTCGAGTGACAACTGTCGCCCTGCGCTCGGCCCGGCTCGCCTGCTCGCTCCTCGTCGTCCTGGGGGCCGGGCTGCTGGCCGGTCCGGCACAGGCAGCGCCCGAAGCCCCCGCCGGCACGCCTAGCAACATGGGTCTGTGCTCGCCCTTCCTCGCGGGGCTTCCCGCGCCGGTCGATCCCGTCACCGGAGAGGTGCTCGGAGGAAACGCCCGTAGCGGGGTGAACCAGCTGATCGTCCGCTACGGCGAGCTCCAGCCTGACGCCTTGTCCAACCCCGGCGAGCTGTACAAGGTGCGGGCCCGGGAGCATCCGCTGGCGCCGGCCGAGCAGGAGTGCCTGCCGAGGCGGCAGCCGTGATCCCACGAAGGGTCGCGGCGACACTGGCCGCTGGTGCGGCGCTCCTGCTGATGCCGTCGGTGGCAGCTGCCTCGCCCCCGGGCAGCCCGTCGCAGCTGTGCGGTGAGGACGACGTCGTCACGGTCCTCTACACCCATCCCTCCGACGGGTGGGCCAAGCCGATCACCAGGACGACGTTCACGCACGGTGGGTGCGCGAGCGCCTGGGCGACGGGCCAGATGACGTCCGCAGCCATCACCAAACAGTGCAGCGTCGTGCTCAGCAGGTTCTTCCCGTTCGCCCCCTACGGCTACCTCATCGAGAACCAGGGCGACTGCATCCGAGTGATGGGCGGGCTGTCCCGCGGGGAGCTCGACCCCGGAGCCGGTGTGGACCCATTCCCGTACTAGTGGACGGTCGGCGCCGCCGGCGCTACCACGGGCTCGCGCTCCGCTCACCCGATCACACCACCAACAAGTGCGGCCTACGCGGCGAAGTGGGGCGGACGTCGGTAGGGCTCGCGATGCGACCATCTGGGGGTGCTATCACCAATGTTGGAGACAGAGCGGCTGCGCCTGGACCGGCCGGTGCCTGCGGATGCAGCGGGGGTGTTTGCGATCCTCGGTGACTCGCGGACCGTTGAGCACAACCCGTCCGATCTGCTCAAGGACGAAAGCGAAGCCGTAGAGTTGGTCGACCGGTGGGTTCGTCACTGGGAGGAGCATGGTTTCGGCTACTGGTGTGTACGGATGGCGGGTTCGGATCGGCTCATCGGCTACGCCGGGGTCAAGCGGATGACGGTGCACGGCAGACGCGTATTGAATCTCGTGTGTCGTCTCGGTCCGGAGTCGTGGGGACGGGGCTTGGCCACCGAGGCGGTGTCGGTAGTGGTGTCTTCAGTGGCGTCCGAGATGCCGACCGAGACGATCCTCGGGCGAGTCCGCCCAGAGAACCGGGCCAGTCAGAACGTGGCGCAGAAGGCCGGCCTGCGACGCGACATCGCACTGGATGACACGGGTGAAGACGGTCTCGACTGGGCTTTCACGAACCGCAAGCAGCCCTGACCAAGCCCGGCCCCCCGCAGTGCCTGGGTTCGGCCGTCCACTACGCGGAGTCGGGCAGCGGAGCAGCTCACGGCGTCACAGGATCGGGTCGACTCGCGGCGGTATGCAGCAGATCTCAGCAGGGCTACCGTCCTGTGGTGGTCTCCGCGAAGGAGGGGTCGAGCGTGCAGATCTCGGACATCGCCGATTTGGCCGATGGCCTCACGGGCGTGCGAAAGACGCAGACGGCAGGGCTCGCCCAGTGGCGGTATCAGGGGAGGCTGGTCGCCCGCCAACTCGACGACGCCCATGTGGCGATCCGGGCGGACTTCGACTGCCGGGACGAGATCCTGAGGGAGTTCCCTGAGACCTTCAGCGTCCCGACCCGCTTCGCCAAGCACATGATGGTCGTCGCAGACCTGGCCGACGGCGATCCGGGAGCCATCGAGGATGCCGTCGAAGCCGCCTGGCGCCTCCAGCAAGGCCGCGACTGACACGGCCGCGACGTCGACGACGCCAAGCAGGCTGCGCTATGACGCGGCTCCGATCCGCGCTGCGAGCCAGGCCGCGATCTGCGGAACGTCCAGCCCGCCGGCGGCTGCCTCGAGCATCATCTGCTCCGCCTCGTCAACGGTGTAGGTCAGATCGCGGCCATTGAGGAGGCAGAACACCCGGGCGGCCGACCAAGCAAGGCGTTTGTTGCCATCCACCAGGGCGTGGTTGCGGACCAAGGAATGGAGCAACGCCGCGACCTTGTCCTCGAACGTCGGGTAGGCGTCGTCACCGAACACAGTGGTCCTCGGCCGAGCGACGGCCGAAGCAAGCAGCCCCGGGTCCCTGACCGCGACGTCGTCGAGCACCCCGGATGCGATCTCCAGAAGGTCCTCAACCGAGAGGTAGTCCAGCTCCTCGCCGCTCACCGACTCAGTCGCTCGAGCAGCTCGCTGTCCTCAGTGCGAACTCGGTCGATCGCGGCCCTCAGTCGCTGTGGACGCTCGGAGACGTACTGAGCGATCGCGGCTCGAGCGACCTCCTGCATGGAACGCCCCTCCTGCTCGGCCTTCTTGCGCAGGGCTTCACTCTCGGCGTCGGTCAACCTCAGGTTCATCGCCATATCTGGATGGTACCGCAGCGGTACCGTCCGGCCCCCGGTGCTGCGCGGTGTTAATCGCAGGAAGAGCGCTTCGCGGCGTAGAGACCAGCCTATGGCGACGAAGTCAAGGGGCTTGGGTTTGTCGATTTGTGCAGTGCAAGTCCGCTCGCCGAGGTTCGCCGGCGGGCTGGTTGGTCTTGGGGTTGAGGCGCGTTCGCCGGTGGTCGGGGGCCCAGGCGCCCGTCTCCTGCCCTACGTAGCGTGCAAGCGGGTTGCTTCCCGACAGCCTTCATCCGGGCTTTGGTGGAGACGGGCGGGGCTGCCCATGGTCTATCGCGGGATGTGATCCCGACGCACTGGCGGGCTCGCCCCGTCCGGTCGGCTATCGCGCCTTGGGGTCACGCGGCAACGGCGGCTCCCCTCGCGGTTGCGGGGGTCTGCGGGTTGAGTCCGCCGGCGATGGCGGGGTCCCAGGCGGTGCCGGTGGTGATGACGGCGTGGAGCTGGCGCAGCAGGCTGCCGGCGAGGGCGACTCGGGCCTGGGTCTTGGTGAGCTTGTTGTCGGCACGGCCGGTCAGGTGCGCGTACCGGGCGGCGAGCACCGGGTTGTTGCGCAACGCGGCCCACACCGCCCGCCACGCCGCGAGGCGGAGCTGGGGGCGGCCGCGGCCGCTGATTCCGGTCTTGCCCTGGTAGCTGCCCGAGGCGTTGTCGCGGGGACAGAGTCCGGCGTGCTTGACCATTGCCCGGGCGCTGGTGAACCGGGTGGGGTCGCCGGTCTCGGCGAGGATCGCGGCGGCGCCGACCGCGGACAGCCCCGGGATGCTGGTCGCCAGCTCGGTGAGCCCGAGCTCGTCGAGCACCTGCACCATGCGGGCCTCGACCACGGCGGTCTCGGCGCGGGCGTGGGCCAGGTCGGCCAACGCGAACCGGGCCCGCTCCAGGCCACCGGCGCGCTGGTCGGCCACTCCGGCCACGACCTGGGCCGGGTCGGTTGCGGCATCGAAGACGGCCCGCACGATCTTGGAGTACCAGCGGGTGGCGCCGTGCCGGGGCAGTTCGCGGCGCACCGCGGCGGCGAACCGGGTCCAGCCCCAGCGGCGGATCAGGCTCAGGTCGCCGCTGGCGCCGACCCGGTCCAGTGCTACGGTCATCGCGGCCAGCCAACTCTTGGACTTCATCGGCTTCCCGGAGGCTTCTAACGCGGCCGGCCAGGCACACTCGAGCAGGTCGACGATCTGCTGCTTGGCGGCGGTGGCGTCGGTGACCAGGGCAGCCCGGCGGGCGCCGAGGTGCCGCAGCCGCGCCCAAGTCGGGTCGGCGCGTTCGGGCAGGTAGCAGCGCAGCTCGGTGACCAGGCGGGCGATGACCATCGCGTCGGTCTCATCGCTCTTGTTGTGGGTGAAGTCCTCGCTCTCCCGAGCGCGGTGCACCAGCAACGGCTGCACGCAGACCAGCCGGACGCCGGCCCCCTCGGCGATCTGGTCCAGCACCCGCCAGCGGTGCCCGGTCGGCTCGCAGGCGATCACGACCGAGGAGAACCCCGCCGCCGCGGCCTGGGCCAACCCCCAGGTGACCGCTTCGGCCAACTGCCACGCCTTCGCCTTGACGGTGCGGCGCCCCAGCACTCGGGAGTCCTGGTCTGTCAGCGCGCACACCTGCTTGTCCGCGGCGAGGTCGAACGCGAGCACCGCGGTCTCGCGGGTGACGACCGCGCGCAGCGCCGCGAGCCTGTCGTTGCGGCGGCGATCTCCACGTGAGAGCCGACGGTTACCGTTGGACATGCATCCTCCTGATGAGTGGTCTGGGACACCAAGCCCGTCAACCCCATCAGGGGGATGCCTCGGCCCCGGATCCAACACGCTCAGGTAGCTACTACGCATGGGTGGGGTTGATCAAGTCCCCTGCGACGGAACTTTTCGAGTCGCACATGTGTCAGGGAATCGGCGGTGCCATGCTCGTTGCGTGAACACCCAAGTGGTGACGACCTCACTCGGCCCTGTGGAAGTGTCTTTGGCAGGTCCCATCGGCAGAGCCGTCGTGCTGATCTTCCCCGGGGGGCACTGCTCGGCGGCCACTCCACTTGGGTTGGACCTTTACACCGATCTGGGGTACCGGGTGGTGTCCTTCTCCCGCCCAGGGTACGGCAGCACCAGGGTGGGTTCGCTGATGGCGGCAGAGTTCGTCCCTGCTGTCGCGGAGGTGTGCGACGGGCTCGGGATCAGCGAAGCAGCCGCAACCGTGGGAATCAGTTTCGGGGGGCTTCAGGCGATGCACGTCGCCGCGACCCTGAGGCACCTGGCGCCTCGGCTGGTGCTGCACAGTTGTGCTCCCTCGACCTTGGCCTACCCCGACACCAGGGCGGAGGCGGCGGCTGGCCCCGTGGGCTTCTCGCCGTGGACCGAAGGACTGACCTGGCGGGCCATCCGTGGGATGACGTCCTGTGACCGAGGTCTGCGCTTGATGATGTCCACCCTGTCGACGCTCCCGGTCCGTTCGTGGTGGCCGAGTTGGACTCCTGCTGACCGCGCGTCGGCGCGGGCGACCTTCGCTGCCATGGGCTCCGGCTCGGGGTTTGTCACCGACCTGCGCCAAGGCTCGCCCGGCCGATCGACCTACCGCCAGACAGTTCTCGGTTCGGTGTCCTGCCCGACCTTGGTGACCGCATCTCGCCACGACGGAGGAGTGCGTTTCGAACACGCCAAGGACTTCGTGCGCACGATCCCCAAGACCGAGCTCTTCGAGACGGACGCGCCAAGCCACTTCTACTGGCTCGGCCCCAGCCGAGCGGTCCTCTCCCACGCCATCCACGACTTCGCCGCCCAATAGACGACCCACCCATTGCGGCGGTGGGAACAGGCGGCGGTGTGGGGCAACTGCAGAAACGGTTCGCGGAGGAAGTCAGAGACGCCGGGGCATGATGCCTGCCCTGATGCGGTCAGCGACGTACAGGCTTCGGCTCTTCGCCTTCCCCACGCCAGAACTCGGACCGCCAGTAGGAAACACCCTGACCAGCCCTGGCGGCTACCAGACCCACGGGATCAGACGGGGCCTTCCCTCGGCGTACTCGCGATAGCCCTTGAGAGTACTCATCAGGACCGCCTCCTCGACCCGGATCCGGAACGCCAGCCCTATAGATGGCAGGACGATCAGCGACGCGAGGGAGAGCCAGTTGCCGATCGCCATCCCCAGGCCAGCCAGGGTCAACAGCAAGCCTGTGTATGAGGGGTGGCGGACCCAACGGAACGGACCTCGGTCGATGGCGCGTTGCGTTCCGCTCACCCTGACCACGACGGTGAAGTAGCGGCCCAGGGTGAAGACTGCCCACTGGCGTAGCGCGATCCCGCCCCAGATGAGGAGCACCCCGATTCCGAAGGCGACCCAGGTGCCCGGAATCTCCCACGCCGGGGCTTTGGCCGAGAACCAGCCGGCCGCGATGCCACCAGCAGCAATGCCCGCGACGACCGCCAGGATGCTGCCGCGATCCCGCCGTGCGCCGGGTGAGCCACGAGCGTTCCGAAGCCGGAGCGAAGCCTCGGCGACCAGGAAGGCGAGGAAGCTTGCCGCCAGCACGGTCCGCGCCACCGGGCATGCGGCGGTCAAGTCATTCACCACGCCAGTCTGGACGAGACCTACGCATCCGCCGGCAAGGCAACGTCCGCGTCCCGGCATTGCCAAGCCACCCAACCGGAGTGAAGCGCCCCGGAGAGTCCGGAGGCCCGGTTTGGTGGCTCAGCCGGTCGGCGTGAGCTCGTTTTCGATTCCACCGCCAAGCTGGAGCGAAGCACGACGTCCATCGGTTGATGGCTGCACTCGCCGCCATCGCGTCGGGCATATCCGGGGCTGGGTGATCCGGCACCGGCTGCCGAGCTCTAACGGGTCGTTGCTGGCATCGTTGTCATGCACGCCATTCCGGACGCCGCAGCGGTCACGTCACCGTGTGTCGACGAATGCCTGCCGGTCGCGTGGGTGTCCCTTGGGGTGGTCGTGACGCGCCTACGTTGGTCAGCATATGGGGTGCCCAGTGGGGTTCAGATCGGGTCAGGCGGGCTTCAATTTGAGGTGACGACGCCTCCGTGCCGTGAGCGTGGTGAACCTGTCACACCACTGACACACCTGCGGAAGACCAGCCAAAAGTCCAGTTCAGAGCCATCTAGGGGAAGTTCCCGCCGCCTCCACCATGTGCTCACTCCCACGCGGTTCACGCCGGCCGGCCCCGCAGACCATGCGGCGCCGGCCCGGCTGTTTGAATGCAGGGGTGACCGACCCCGACGACGTGCACCGGGCCGGGGGAGAGGATCGTGCCCGACCGGACGAGGAGCACATCGGCGGCCGGGACGTCGGCGAGTGGCCGAGCGCCGGTGGTCGGCGCCTTGTCGACAGCGTGGGCCGGGTGTCCGCGCCGCTGGCCCGCGTGGTGGGGTGGGGCCGCGCCAACCTGGCACTCGTGGTCACCCTGGTCGTCGGCGGTGCCGTCGTCCTCCTGGTCGACCTGCTCGCGGCGGAGGTCTACGACGCGGTGACCGAGCGCGAGGGCCTGGCGACCCTCGACCTTCCGGTGCTGGACGCCGCGGTAGCGATGCGCTCGCCCACCCGGGACGCGCTGGTGAACGCGTTCACGGACCTCGGCGGCATCGTCGGCATGAGCGTCATCGCGCTCGTCCTCACCCTCGCGCTGGCGGGCGCCCGGCGGTCGTGGACCCCGGTCGTGCTCATGTCGGTGGCCGCGGCAGGGTCGGTGCTCCTCACCGTCGCCGGCAAGGACCTCGTCGGCAGGGCGCGCCCGCCGGCCACCCTGGCCGTCCCGCCGCTGGAGACCTCTCCGTCGTTCCCATCGGGGCACACCCTGAACGCGACCGTGCTCATCGGGATGCTCGCCTACCTCGCGCTGCTCGGGACGTCCCGGGCCTGGCAGCGCTGGGTGGCCGTCGTCGCCGCGGTGCTCTTCGTCCTCGCGATGGGGCTCTCGCGGGTCTACCTGGGGCACCACTGGCTCACCGACGTCGTCGCGGGGTGGCTGCTCGGTCTGGGATGGCTCGCGACGGTGGTCACCGGCCACCGGGTTCGCACCACCCTGCGGCGCGGAGACGGCTGAACGTCCGGGTCGATGGCCGGCCGCCCGAACACGTCGCCTGACGCGCAGGTGCTGCGTGCGCCGCCCTCGCCCGCCGACGCTCCTATCGTCCGTCAAGCCGTGGAGGGGCTGTGTTCGAGGAGTCTGAAGAGGTCTCGGGCGATGTAGCACTTGAGGCAGCGGCGGATCTCGCGGGGGGTCTTGCCGTCGGCGGTTCGGCGGAGGTGTAGGCCTTCGTGGGTGCGTGGTAGCGCTGCCGCTTGCCGCGCAGCTTGATGCGTAGCCGCTCGGGGGCGGCGATGACCAGGGAGAACAGCTGACGCTGGGCGGCGGTCGAGGCCTCGACCGCGGAGCGGCGGGCGGCGAGCAGCACCGACAGGGCCTGCCGGTCACCACCGGTGCGTGGCGTGCCGAGCAGCGGCCGGGAGATCGCCTCGCGGGCGGCGCGAGCCGCGTCCAACGGGTCCGACTTCGCCCCTCGCCGCCGCTTGGCCCGTTCGGGACGGTCCAGCTCGTGCACGACCTCCTCGGCCCGGGCCAGGTGGCGGGTCAGGCCGGCGCCGCCGCCGGTGCCCTCGATGGCCCCACACCCGCAACGCCGAGTGCGCGTCGGCAAGGTCGACCAGGTCCTGGTAGCCCCCGGGTGTGGTCGGCACGGTCGGCTCGTCCAGCACGGCACCGGTACGGGCATCGACCACCGCCGCGGTGTGGGTCTCGACGTGGGTGTCGCCGCCGATGACGACATCGACGATCTCGGACAGACTGGGCATTGCGTTCCTCCAAGGCTCGGAGCGGACGAAGGGTCCGGTCCGGGAGGAGACACGGCAGGACTGTGATGAGACACAGCGGGCGCGGCTACGTCCGCCGGTCAAGCTCCTGATCAGGCCAGTCACGCTCCGACCGGGCCGGGGCCGACCACCCCGAGCGGACAAGTCGGCGCAAAGGCACCCAAAGGGCCAGTCAGTCGAAGGGTCACACCCGAGGCGGTCGACCACAGCCCAGCACCATCAGGCTGCGCTGGCGATCCTCACAGTCAGTCGAGGGCGAGAGCCGCCCGGCCCGCCTCGAGCCGCGCCACCGGGATCCGGAAGGGCGAGCAGGAGACGTAGTCGAGGCCCGACTCGTGGAAGAAGTGGATCGACTCGGGGTCCCCGCCGTGCTCGCCGCAGATGCCGAGCTTGAGGCCCGGGTGGGCCTCCCGACCCTCCCAAGCGGCCATCTGCACGAGGCGGCCCACGCCCGTGCGATCGATCGTCTCGAAGGGCGACACCCCGAAGATCCCCTTCTCCATGTACCGGGAGAAGAACGAGGACTCCACGTCGTCGCGGGAGAAGCCCCAGGTCGTCTGGGTCAGGTCGTTGGTGCCGAACGAGAAGAAGTCGGCCGCGCGCGCGATGTCGCCGGCGGTGAGCGCGGCCCGGGGGAGCTCGATCATCGTGCCGACCTTGTGGTCGAGGTGCACCGCGTGCTGGACCCGGACCTCGTGGGCGGCGGCGTCGACCTCCTCGCGGATGGCGGTGAGCTCCTGCACGGCTCCGACGAGGGGGATCATGATCTCGGGATGGGCCTCCCCGCCGGCCTCGATGACGGAGGCTGCGGCCTCGAGGATCGCGCGGGCCTGCATGGCGAACAGTCCGGGGATGGCCAGGCCGAGGCGGACGCCGCGCAGACCTAGCATCGGGTTCTGCTCGTGGAGCCGCAGCACGGCGCGGAGCAGCCGGGCGTCGCGGTCGGAGTGCTCGCCGCGCTCGTCCTCCAGGGCGACCTTGACCGACAGCTCGGTGAGGTCGGGGAGGAACTCGTGCAGGGGCGGGTCGAGCAGGCGCACGGTGACCGGGCGGCCCTCCATCGCCTCGAAGATGTCGATGAAGTCCGCACGCTGCAGCGGGAGCAGCTCGTCGAAGACCGTCTGTCGATCCTCCTCGCCCTCGGCGAGGATGAGGCGCTCCACCATGGCCCGGCGCTCCCCGAGGAACATGTGCTCGGTGCGGGTCAGGCCGATGCCCTCGGCGCCGAAGCGGCGAGCGCGGGCGGCGTCCTCCGCGGTGTCGGCGTTGGTGCGCACCCGCATCCGCCGCACCCGGTCGGCCGTCTCCATGACCCGGTGCACCGAGACGACGACCGGCTGGGTGTCCGCACCCTCGGGGTCGATCTCGCCCTCGAAGTAGCGCACGACGGGGGAGGGGTTGACGGCGACCTCACCGAGGAAGATCTCGCCGGTGGAGCCGTCGATGGAGATGGTGTCGCCCTGGTTCACCGTGGTGCCGTCCGGCAGGGTGAACAGGCCGCCGTGCGTGTCGACGTCGAGGGCCTCGGCGCCGCAGACGCAGGTGCGTCCCATGCCCCGGGCCACGACGGCGGCGTGCGAGGTCTTGCCGCCGCGGCTGGTCAGGATCCCACGGGCCGCGACCATGCCGTGGAGGTCGTCGGGGGTGGTCTCACGGCGCACGAGGATGACCGGGGTGCCCTTCTCGGCCAGGCGCACCGCCGTGGCCGAGTCGAAGACGGCGCGGCCGACCGCGGCCCCCGGCGAGGCGGCCATCCCCCGGGCCACGGGCTCGGTGGCGCTGTGCGCGAAGTGGGGGAACATCAGCTGGGCCAGCTGGTCACCGGTGACCCGCCCGAGCGCCTCCTCCTCGCTGATGACGCCCTCGTCGACCAGGCCGGTGGCGATGCGGAAGGCCGCCTCGGCCGTGCGCTTGCCCACCCGGGTCTGGAGCATCCAGAGCTTGCCGCGCTCGATGGTGAACTCGATGTCGCACATGTCGCGGTAGTGGCGCTCGAGGCGGGCCATGATGTCGAGCAGCTGGTGGTAGCTCGTCGCGTCGAGCTGCTCCAGCTCCTCGAGGGAGAGGGTGTTGCGGACGCCGGCCACGACGTCCTCGCCCTGGGCGTCGGGCAGGTAGTCGCCGTAGACGCCGATGGCACCGGTCGCGGGGTCGCGGGTGAAGGCGACACCGGAGCCGGAGTCGGAGCCTCGGTTGCCGAAGGCCATGACCTGCACGTTGACGGCGGTGCCGAGGTCGGTGGGGATCCGCTCCCGGCGCCGGTAGAGCACGGCGCGGTCGGAGTTCCACGAGTCGAAGACGGCGGCGACGGCTGCCCGGAGCTGCTCGCGGGGGTCCTGCGGGAAGGGGCTGCCGGAGCCGTCCGCGATGACCTTCTTGAAGGTGGCCACGAGGTCGCGCAGGTCCTCGGTGTCGAGGTCGACGTCGGCGGTGACGCCCTTGGCGCGCTTCGCGCCCTCGATGGCGTCCTCGAACAGCTCGCCCTCGAGGTCGAGCACGGTCCGGCCGAACATCTGGAGCAGGCGGCGGTAGGAGTCCCAGGCGAACCGGGGGTTGCCGGTCTGCCGGGCAAGCCCGGCCACCGAGGCGTCCCCGAGGCCGATGTTGAGGACCGTCTCCATCATCCCGGGCATCGAGAACTTCGCCCCCGAGCGCACCGAGACGAGGAGAGGGTCCTCGGCGTCCCCCAGCCGGCGGCCCATCCGCTCCTCGAGCGTCGCCAGGTGCGCGTCGACCTCGTCCCACAGCCCGTCGGGTGCCCGCCCGGCCGACAGGTAGGAGCGGCACGCATGGGTGGTGATGGTGAAGCCGGGCGGCACCGGGATGCCGAGGTTGGTCATCTCGGCGAGGTTGGCGCCCTTGCCGCCCAGGACGTCCTTCATGTCCTTGTTGCCGCTCTCGAAGTCGTGGACGAGCTGGGCCATGGGACTGCCTCCTGGTTGCGACATGCGTACTACGTACCGTAGTACACGATTCCGATCCCGGCGGTATGACGCAGCCCACGCCGGAGGGGCGCACCGCACCGTGAGGGAGTCGGGGGCCCTGACGGTGCGGACGCGGTGGTCAGCCCGGCGTGAGCTCCTCCGCGAGCATCACGATGATCCCGCTGGGTCCGCGCACGTAGGTCAGTCTGTAGACCTCGCCGTAGGTCGCCACGCCGCGCAGCGGGTGGCAGTCGTGCCTCGCGGCGATCTCGAGGGCCTCGTCGAGGTCGTCGACCGAGAAGGCGACGCGGTGCATGCCGATCTCGTTCGGTCGCGTGGGCTCGGTCTCGATCGCCTCGGGATGGAGGTACTCGAAGAGCTCGAGGCGGCCGTTGCCGTCCGGTGTCTCGAGCATGGCGATCTTGGCGTGGTTGCCGTCGAGTCCGACCGCGGTTTCGGTCCACTCCCCGCTGACGGTGTCGCGGCCGAGGACGGACAGCCCGAGGTCGGTGAAGAAGGCGATCGCCTCCTCCAGGTCGCGGACGGCGATGGCAACGTTCTCGAGCTTGATCGGCATGGCCGGCACGCTACCGACCGTGGCGCACGCCCGGCCCCGACAAGGCAGGGCGGCCGTTGCGGCGGCCGGCTCGGCCCACCGCGCGGTGCGTCAGGCCACCTCGAGGACGTAGCGGTCGTCGGCGCGCGCGAAGCCCAGCTCCGCGTAGTACGGCTCGACCATGCCGGGCGGTGTGAGGACCCGCTGGTACCCACGGTCACGGAACAGGCCGGAGCGCCGGAAGACGAACTCTCCGGGGGTGAAGTCGCGGAACCGCGGTGTCGCGTAGTCGAGCTCGACCTGGGCCGTGCCGTTGCCGGCGTTGCGGGCCACCATCGCCCCGACCGTCTCGTCACCGAGCAGGATGAGGAACGCGGTTCCGCCGGAACCCTCGCGGAAGCGGGGGAAGAAGCGCGTGATGTCGGTGTCGTGCACCGCCAGGAAGTGCTGGAGGTAGGCGTCGTCGTCCGCCACCTGGAGCACCGTGTACGCGCGCACGTCGTGGCGCTGGCGGAGCATCCGCGTGACGAAGTAGATGTTGATGCCGGCGAGGACGATGTTCATCGCCACCATCGGCCAGACGCCCACGAGGGCGTTGAACGCGATGAGGATGAGGCACGCCACCGTGTTGAGCGCCCTCAGCCGCAGCACGCGTGCCTGGAGCAGCGAGAAGATGAGCAGCGCCGAGCCGAACCACCCGAGCGCGTCGACCCAGGTCATGACGGGCCCAGGCCGAAGCGCACCACGACGGCGGCCCGGACGTCGCTCTCGCCGGGCGCGATCGGCATCGACGCCGCCATCGCCATCCCCCGGGCCACCGGCGCGGCCCCCTCGCCCTCGAGGACTCGCAGCACGGGCCCCAGTGCGCGGCCGGCCAGGTCGGCGTACTGCACGGCCCGAGCGCGCGCGTCCGCGAACGCGGCCGCACGCGCCTGCTCGAGCAGCACCGCGGGGTCGTCCACCTCGAAGCGCAGGTCGTCGAGGCGGAAGGCGTCGCCGGTGGCACTGGCCAGTGCGGTGAGCAGGTCACCGACGGCGGCGACGTCACGGACCCGAAGCCGTACCCGCTGGTGGGCCCGATAGGCGATGACCCGTTCCCGCTCGGCGTCCCGGTGCGGCTGTACCCCGACGTCGGTGGTGCGCCGGTCGCCGGCGACCACACCGCCGGCGGCCGCCGCCTCGTGCAGGGCGGTGCTGGCGGCGGCGGCGCGGGCGAGGGCGCCGGACGCGTCCGCGTCCTCCACCTCCACGCGAACGGCCAGGACGACGACGTCCGGCACCGCGCTGGCGGTGCCGGACCCGGTGACGACGACGTGGTCCGACATGCCGGCAACTGTAGGGCCGCTTCCGAGACGGCCGGTCCGGCGACTCGGACTACGCCGCGGTAGGCGGTTGAATCATCTCCATGCCCGCCGCACCCTCGATCGCCAACTCCGTCACCGTCCGCCTCTCGCTGCCCGCCCGGCCCACGGCGGTGAGCGAGCTCTCGAGCCTCATCGAGGCGGTGGGGGGAGTCGTCACCGGTCTGGACGTCACCGGATCGGGTCAGGCGCGGATGCGCGTGGACCTCACGATGCTCACCCGCGACCCCGACCATGCGGAGGAGATCGTCGACCGGATGCAGGCGGTCGAGGGGGTCGAGATCGGCAAGGTCTCCGACCGGACCTTCCTGCTGCACCTGGGCGGCAAGCTCACCGTGGAGTCCAAGGTGCCGATCCGCACCCGCGACGACCTCTCGCTCATCTACACACCGGGGGTGGCGCGGGTCTGCACGGCGATCGCCCAGAACCCGGAGGACGCCCGGCGGCTGACCATCAAGCGCAACACCGTCGCCGTCGTCACCGACGGCACCGCGGTGCTGGGGCTCGGTGACATCGGCCCGCTGGCCGCCCTGCCGGTCATGGAGGGCAAGGCGGCGCTGTTCAAGCGCTTCGCCGACATCGACGCCTTCCCGCTGTGCCTCGACACGACGGACACCGAGGAGATCATCCGCACGGTCAAGGCGGTCGCGCCGGTGTTCGCCGGCATCAACCTCGAGGACATCTCCGCACCGCGTTGCTTCGAGATCGAGGCCCGGCTGCGCGAGGAGCTCGACATCCCGGTCTTCCACGACGACCAGCACGGCACTGCCATCGTGGTCCTGGCCGCGCTGCGCAACGCGCTCCGGGTCGTCGGCAAGCCGCTCGAGGACGTGCGGATGGTGATGAGTGGCGCCGGCGCCGCCGGGACCGCCATCCTCAAGCTGCTGCTGCACGCGGGCGCGCGCCACGTGGTGGTCACCGACATCGACGGCGTGGTACACGGCGACCGTGCGGACGTGCTCTCCGGCGACCACCCGAACCACGAGTGGATCGCGGCGCACACGAACGCCGAGGGCGTCACGGGGTCCCTCGCCGACGCCATGCGGGGTGCCGACGTGTTCCTCGGGGTCTCGGCGCCGAACATCCTCAGCGGGGAGGCCGTGGCGTCGATGGCTCCCGACAGCATCGTCTTCGCGCTGGCCAACCCCACTCCCGAGATCGACCCCGACATCGCGGCGCGCCACGCCAGGGTGGTGGCCACCGGGCGGTCCGACTTCGCCAACCAGATCAACAACGTCCTCGTCTTCCCCGGCGTGTTCCGCGGCCTCATCGACGCGGGTGTCCGGCACGTGACCTTCGACGTGCTGCTGGCTGCCGCCGAGGCCCTCGCGAACGTGGTGAGCGACGACGAGCGCAACGCGACGTACATCATCCCCAGCGTGTTCCACCCGGACGTCAGCGAGGTCGTCGCCGACGCCGTGCAGGCGGCGGCCGAGCGCGGGGACCGGGAGTGGGCCGAGGCGGAGGACAGCCGGGGGTGAGGACCGCCACCGGGGGAGCGGCTCGGTTCGCGCTCACCACCGCCGCCTCCGTCGCGGTGCTCGTCCAGCTCGTCGTCCTCTACGCGCCGTCGGCGCCGGGCGTGCCCCTCTTCCCCGGAGCCGACAAGGTCATCCACCTCCTCCTCTTCGCGGTTCCGGTGCTCCTGCTGCTCCTGCTCGGAGTCGACCCGCGCGTGGTCCTCGGGGTCTTCGCCGTGCACGCCGGGGTCAGCGAGCTGGTGCAGGGGCTGGTGCTGCCGGACCGGTCGGGGGACGCCGTGGACGCGCTCGCCGACCTCGCCGGGGTCGCCCTCGGGTGGACGGTGTGGCGTCTTGCGTGGCGCGGAGCACCCCTGACCCGCTGGTAGACTTCGGTGTTCCCGAGGTGCTCGGGCGCTTGGCTGCGCCCCTTGGGTCGCAGGTCGCGGCCCCGCCCACCCGCACCCGGGACGCCGGTGACACTCGCGTCGAACCGGCCACCCAGGACCACTGCTGGTCCGGAGACTCGTTGATCTCGCTGCTTCGCCATCGGCCGACGACGTGTCTGTCTGAACGCCGATCCCCACGACGAAGCACAGGTGAACACCCCCATGCCCAAGAAGGCATCCGGGCCGAAGGCCCGATGGACCGCTGCCCAGAAGGCGCAGGCCCGCACGACTCCCAAGAAGCCCCACCGCGGCCAGGGCGACGCTCGCACCACGAGCCGACCCGGCCGCTCCGACGGCGACGCACCCCGGGCCAAGCGACCCCGCGACGAGCGCTCGCCCCGCTGGGACCGCGAGGACCCGCGCCGAGCCGGCCGTCCCGCTCGCGACGACCGCCGGCGCGACGACTGGCGCAGCGACGACCGTCGCGGTGCGGACCGCCCCCGGGACGACCGGCCGCGCGACGACCGCGCCCGGAACGACTCGCGTGGTGACGACCGTCGCCGTGCGGACCGCCCCCGTGACGACCGACCGCCCGAAGACCGTCGACGTGACGACCGGCGCGGTGACGACCGCCGCCGCGATGACCACCGCGGTCAGCGACCGCACGAGCCCAGGCCGCGCCGCGAGCGCGGCGAGCGTCCGGTGCGCGAGCGCAGCCCCCGTGTCGCCGATCCCGCACGCCGGGACCGCCACGAGGGCCGGCACGCCGAGCAGCCGATGAGCTTCGTGGAGGCCGAGGCGCTGCGCGCGGAGGCCGACACCTGGACCCGCTACTCATCCACGGCCGGCGGCCCGAAGGACGTCACGGCCGACAACGGGTTCGCCGCGCTCGGCCTGCCCGAACGGCTCGTGGAGCGGCTGGCCCGAGACGGCATCACCGACCCGTTCCCGATCCAGGCCGCGGCCGTGCCCGACGCGCTGGCCGGACGCGACGTCCTCGGCCGAGGCAGGACCGGCTCGGGCAAGACCATCGCCTTCGGGCTGCCGATGGTGGCCCGCCTGGCCGACGGCACCAGGCCGGCGAGCCGGCGTCCCCGGGCCCTCGTCCTCGTCCCCACCCGCGAGCTGGCGATGCAGGTGAGCGACGCCCTCGAGCCGTTCGTGCACGTCACCGGCCTGCGGCATCGGCTCGTGGCCGGCGGCCTCTCGTACGAGCCGCAGATCTCCTCGCTGGCCAAGGGCGTCGACCTCCTCGTCGCCACGCCCGGACGGCTCACGGACCTCATGGAGCGTGGCGCGGTCGAGCTCGACGACGTCGCCGTCGCCGTGCTCGACGAGGCCGACCACATGGCCGACATGGGCTTCCTCCCCGAGGTGACGGCCATCCTCGACGCCCTGCCCGTAGGCGGCCAGCGGATGCTGTTCTCGGCGACCCTCGACCGTGGCGTCGACGACCTCGTCGCCCGGTACCTCGTCGACCCGGTGACGCACTCCACCGACGAGGCGCAGGCCGCGGTGACGACGATGAGCCACCACGTGCTGCTCATCGACCCACAGGACAAGAAGGCGCTCACCGCCGAGCTGGCCGGCCGCGAGGGGCGAGTGATCGTCTTCGCCCGTACCCAGCTGGGTGCTGACCGGATCGCCGGCGAGCTGCGCGACCGCGGCGTCCTGGCCGCGTCACTGCACGGGGGCCTCTCGCAGGCCGTCCGCAACCGGGTGCTCGGGGCATTCCGCGACGGTCGGATGCCCGTGCTCGTCGCCACCGACGTGGCCGCCCGTGGTATCCACGTCGACGACGTCGGCCTCGTCGTCCAGGTGGACCCGCCCCGCGACCACAAGGACTACCTCCACCGCTCCGGCCGCACCGCACGAGCGGGGGAGCAGGGCGCCGTCGTCATGCTCGCCCTGCCGCACCAGCGGAAGATGGTGACGCGCATCATCGAGGGGGCGGGCGCCGACGCCGCGACCAACCGGGTCTCCCCGGGTGACGCCGTCATGCGCGGGCTCGGCGGCCGCACGCCCAGCGGCACCCCCGTGCCCGACGGGGTGTGGCGCCCGCTGCTCGAGGCGCGACGCCCCCAGCGCCGCGGGGGCCACCCCGGGAAGGGCGGTCCTCGTAACGCCGGACGACGTCCGACCGGTGCCGGCCGACCTCGTCGAGGCGCCGGACGCGGCGGGTCCTCCGTTGGCAGAATGGACGGGTGAGCGAGACCCACACGACAGGGCAGCTCCTCGTCGCGACGCCGCAGATCGAGGAGGGCGTCTTCCACCGCGGCGTCGTCCTCGTGCTGCACCACGGTGACGACGGCGCCCAGGGTCTCGTGCTCAACCGGCCCATCGACGCCGACATCGACACCGTCCTCCCCGGATGGGAGGAGCACGCCAGCAAGCCGTCGAAGGTGTTCCAGGGCGGGCCGGTCCAGCTGGACTCCGCCCTGGGCCTGGTGGCCGTGCCCGGTGACTCACCGGAGCCCACGGGCGTGCGACGCCTCTTCGGGTCGGTCGCGCTCGTCGACCTCGACACCCCGCCGGTCCTCGTCGCCCCCCAGGTGGCCGGCCTGCGCATCTTCGCCGGATACGCGGGCTGGTCACCCGGCCAGCTCGAGGAGGAGGTGAGCACCGGCTCGTGGTTCGTCGTCGACACCGAGAGCGGCGACGCCTTCACCCAGAACCCCGAGGACCTCTGGCGTCGGGTCCTGCGACGCCAGCCGGAGCCCCTGCGCTGGGTCGCCTGGTACCCGCCGGACCCCGAACAGAACTGAGCGGTCCGGCGTACGCTCGAACCATGAGCGAGACGACGCCGCCGCTGGACGACCCGAACGCCCCCGGTCAGCCGCAGACGCAGACGGCGGTGCTCGAACGCACCGAGACCACCCCGCAGGTCGCCGAGCCGGGCGACCACGAGCGGTTCGCGCACTACGTGCGCAAGGAGAAGATCCTCGAGAGCGCCCTGTCCGGCGAGCCGGTCACCGCCCTGTGCGGGAAGGTGTGGGTCCCCGGCCGCGACCCCAAGCGGTTCCCGGTGTGTCCGACGTGCAAGGAGAGTCCCGAGACTCTGGGTCTCGAGGCCGGTGATGGCTGGCGGAGACTGGCTCGTCGCTTGTCCCTTGTCGCAGGCGTCTTGGCGTTGGCGAGCAGGGTGGGGCGGAACTCGATGCTCGTTTGGAAGAACGTGCACCACTCGCAGATGTTCTCGAACTGTCAGTCCATGACCTTTCGTCGCGCGCATTAGCCGTTGCCGAGCATCCGGTAGTGCTCGCAGTTCAGGCGGGCCATGTTTAGTCCGAGGTCGTCGGCGGGGGCGCGCGGGAGGCGTACAAGGCGTCGACCTTGGCGGCGACGGTGAAGTACTCCTGGGCCACGGTGCGGTTGGCGATCTTGTCGTACACCAAGGTCATGTCCAAAGACTTGTGTCCCAGCATCTCTTCTATCTCCTCTATTCTCATGCCCCATTTGATGGCCTGTGTATCCAGGGTGTGCCGCAGCTGCTGGGGGTGCATGTGTCCCAGCCCGGCCGCGTCGCCTTCGCGGTTGAGATCCTGGTCACGCCGTGCCAGTTCTGTCGTTTGCCGTTCTCGCGTGGCAGCAGCAGCGGGTGCTCTGGCGGGACGTGCACGGCCCGGTAGTTGTTCACCAGGTGCACGATTCGCGGGTGCAGTTACAGGTAGCTGTTTCGTGGAGCTTGCCGACCGGCACGTGCAGCCAGTGGGTGTCACCGATCAGGACGACGGCGTCGGCGCTCAGGGCGGTGTACTCCCCGACCCGCAGCCCGGTGCTCAGCAGTAAATCCACAGAGACCCCGACGAGCATGCGCTTCTCAGCCTGGGCGGCGCGCAGCAGCTTCGCGGCGGTGGCGTCGTCCAGGGCCTTGGGCAGAGCGTGGTGCTGTTTGGGGACGTACCGAGGAACATCGGCACCCTCGTCGTTTCTTAGTCCCAGCCCCATTCGTCGATCCGCAGGAAGAACACTCGCATCTTGCCGAGGCAGTGTGCGATGGTGGCCGGAGTCAGCGGGCGCGGTTCTGTCCGGGCGGGCCGCCAGCCACGGCTTGAACCCTTCTACGTGCGGCGGCCGATGTCGCGGACCCGGTCCATTTCAGGATGTCGGCAGCCAGGTAGGTCTCCAACGAGCGCAGCGCTAGGTCGGCATTACCGACGCTACCCGAGCGCAGCACGCACGCGACCTGGTCCATGAGGCACGCATCGTGGCCATCACCTGCGTTGAGCCGCCTCTAGCTGTGCCCAGTTTTGCAGCAGCATCGCTCGCTCATCTCAGGCTCCGAAAGCCCGGGATCACTGCTCGCTTCTCGTGCGGCGTCGATGGGGGTGGTCCCCCGGTCGGGGTGCCGTCTAATACCTTGGCGTCGATGACCTCGGCTGCGCGCCGTTATTGAGAGATAGCCAGTCATCGGCCAGGTGCAGGTATATCTTGGTGATCGATCGACGCGTGCCCGGCCTGTGCCTGTATCTTCGCTACGGCATCCCGGTCTCGCGCAGCCTTGTCAGGCAGGTGTGCCTCAGCTCTTGGCAATACGCGTGTACCAGCTCTTCCCGGGCGCGGTCGCCGTTTATCACCTGGTCGATCCCGTACGCTGTCAACGGCTGATCGCGGCGGGGTCTTTGAGGATCAGGAATCGCGTCGGTGTCGGCGTCTGCAGGTCGCTCCACGTCCAGGTAGGCTTTCATTGCTCTTATATCCGCGGCTAGATGGGCACCAGTCGCTGCGCGCCGCTCTTGCGTCGTTGATGAACAATCGTCGCTCGTCCGCGTTGACGTCACCTATGCGTAGGCTCAGGATCTCGCAGCGGCGCAGCTCTCACTGGACCATCGCGGCTACCATCTCCCGTTCCATGTGGGTGCGCAGCTACTCGATCAACTCGTCTACCTCGGCCGGGGTCAGTTTTCGCTTCTAGGTCCGTCGTGGTGCCCTTACCTACTTCACACCCTTACCTGGTTGTCGCGTTCACGGCGGGTCGGTAGACCGCGCGGTACCGGGTTGGCCGGCACGTTCCCGCGCACCGACTAGAACGCGTACAACTCAGTGACCGTTATAGCCGGCTAGGGTCGTGCGCTAGCAGTCATCTGCTGGGTCTTCCGGCATCGTTCTACACCGTGGTCTTTCTTTCATCTGGCGCCTTTGCGCTGCGCGGTGATGAATCCTAGCACGTTCGTCTCTCTCACAGCTTCTATCAGTTTGTCCTTCATCTCTTAGTACATGTTCAGGTCTATTTGGTCGCTAGCACCTAGTTCTTTCTGTACTTATAGCTATTTACTCTAGGTAGTTCTCCAGCAGCTTTTCTCTCTTTATTTTCTGTTCCAAGTTTCAGCATACGAATGTGACACTGCACAGTACTCTATATCAGGTTTCTTTTTCGTGTTTATTTATACACAACTTAGGAGTGCCGTTGATTCGTGTATCACTCATATATCTCTACGAGGGCCTGAGGGCCCCCCAGGACGGCGACGACTGAGCGCTACTCGCACAGGTCAGGGGACCTTTTACGGATCCTTTGCCCGATACCGACCCCTGCCAGACCCTGGCGCACCTACTCTGCGGTCCAGCCGTGCCGGAGGGGCGCGGTACCTGACCGGAGGACGTCACCTCATGCGCTCACGATCACTCACCGCTGCCGCCGCTCTCGCCCTGGGCCTGGCCGGCATCCTCGTCCCAGCCACGACCGCCTCGGCCCGCCCCATGGGGAGCACCGACGCGGCCGGCTCCGCGTGCGTGACCCGCACCGACGCCACGTCCGGCCGGCACGCGGGCGCCCGCTTCGACCCCCACGAGCTCAGCGACGCCAGGGCCGCGGCCCTGGACAAGGCCCTCAAGGCCGCCATGAAGGCCAAGGGCATCTCCGTCGACTCCCGCGGCAAGGTGCAGGCGAAGGGCAAGCCCGGAGGCGGCGGTGGCAGCGGCGGCGGCGGCACCTTCACCGGCGCCACCGTGAACGTCTACTGGCACGTCATCACCGACGGCACCAAGGGCCGGCTTTCGTCGTCGATGCTCGCCAACCAGATCTCGGTGCTCAACGCGGCCTACGCCGAGAGCGGCTTCAGCTTCACCGCCGTGAGCACCGAGTACTACAACAACCCCGGCTGGTACAACGGCCTCACCAACGGCTCCACCGCCGAGCGTGACATGAAGAACGCCCTGCACCGCGGCGGGAAGGCCGACCTCAACTTCTACACCGCCGACCTCGGGGGCGGGCTGCTCGGCTGGGCGACGTTCCCCAAGTCCAGTGTCGACCCGATGGACGGCGTCGTCATGCTCGACCAGAGCCTCCCCGGTGGCACCGCGTCGCCGTACAACGAGGGCGACACCGCCACCCACGAGGTCGGCCACTGGCTCGGGCTCTACCACACCTTCCAGGGCGGCTGCAACGGCAGCGGCGACTACGTCGCCGACACCCCGGCCGAGCGCTCGCCGGCGTACAACTGCCCCCCGGACAGCACCGACACCTGCCGCCGCCAGGCCGGCACCGACCCGATCCACAACTTCATGGACTACACCGACGACGACTGCATGTTCGAGTTCACCCCCGGCCAGACGACGCGGGCGCAGTCCGCGTGGCTGGCGTACCGCGCCTCCTGACGGTGCTCGGCGAGGCGGTCGCGGGCCTCTGCTGGGCCCGTCCGCACTAGCACACCCCGAGGGCCCCGACCGGTTGGTCGGGGCCCTCGGGCATGTCGGTCGGGTGGCGGTTATGGTGGCCGCCGCCCATGAGTACCTCAGCCGCCGGACACCTGCCTCCCGCCTACCCCGAGCGGGCCGCCTGGGGTACCGCGGCGAAGCTGCGCGCCTGGCAGGAGGAGGCCCTGGCCGCGTACCTCGGACGCGACCAACGCGACTTCCTCGCGGTGGCCACGCCCGGGGCGGGCAAGACCACGTACGCGCTGCGCATCGCCACCGAGCTGCTCGACCGTGGCCTGGTGCGCGCCGTCACCGTGGTGGCTCCCACCGAGCACCTCAAGACCCAGTGGGCCGACGCCGCGGGGCGCGTCGGCATCCAGCTCAACCCCTCCTTCTCCAACTCGACGGGGGTGCAGAGCCGCGAGTACGACGGCGTCGCCGTCACCTACGCGCAGGTGGCCGCCAACCCGCTCCTGCACCGCCGCCGCACCGAGGCCGAGCCCACGCTGGTCATCCTCGACGAGATCCACCACGGCGGCGACGCCCGCTCGTGGGGCGAGGGCATCCGCGAGGCGTTCACCCCGGCCGCCCGGCGGCTCTCGCTCACCGGCACGCCGTTCCGCTCCGACACCAACCCGATCCCCTTCGTCCGCTACGAGATGGGCCAGGACGGCATCCTCCGGTCGGCGTCCGACTACACCTACGGCTACGCGGCCGCGCTGCGCGACGGTGTCGTCCGACCGGTCCTCTTCCTTGCCTACGGGGGAGCGATGCGGTGGCGCACCCGCGCCGGCGACGAGGTGGCCGCCCGCCTCGGCGAGCCGCTCACCAAGGACCAGACGGCCCACGCCTGGCGCACCGCCCTCGACCCCAGGGGCGAGTGGATCCCCTCGGTGCTGGCCGCCGCCGACCGGCGACTCACCGAGGTGCGCCGTCACGTGCCCGACGCCGGTGGCCTGGTCATCGCCTCCAACCAGACCGCCGCACGCGCGTACGCGCGGCTGCTGCGGGGCGTGACCGGCGAGGAGGCCACGGTCGTCCTGTCCGACGACGCCGGGGCCAGCACCCGCATCGAGGAGTTCGCGGCCGGGGAGAGCCGGTGGATGGTGGCGGTACGGATGGTCTCAGAGGGTGTCGACGTGCCGCGGCTGGCGGTCGGCGTCTACGCGACCTCGACCTCGACCCCGCTCTTCTTCGCCCAGGCGGTGGGCCGCTTCGTCCGGGCCCGCAAGCGCGGCGAGACGGCCTCGGTGTTCCTTCCCTCGGTGCCGGTGGTCCTCGCACACGCCGGGTCGATGGAGGAGGAGCGCGACCACGCCCTCGACCGCCCGCGGGACCACGAGGGTGAGGCGTCGATCTGGGCCGAGGAGGAGGGGGTGCTCGCCGCGGCCAACCGCACGGAGCGCACCCTCGGGCTCGAGGACGACGGCGCCTTCGAGGCACTGGAGTCGGACGCGCACTTCGACCACGTCCTCTTCGACGCCCGCCAGTACGGGCTGCACGCGGCAGCGGGGTCCGAGGAGGAGCAGGACTACCTGGGACTGCCTGGCCTGCTCGAACCCGACCAGGTCGCGGCGCTCCTGCACGAGCGGCAAACCCGGCACGCCAGGACGGGGCGGGCCGCCGGCGCCGGCGAGCCGCCGCCCGTCGCCGCGCACCGGGCCCTGGCCGTGCAGCGCAGGGAGCTCAACAAGCTCGTGTCCGCGTACTCGAGCAAGACGGGGACACCGCACGCCACCGTGCACCTGGACCTGCGGCGAGCGTGCGGCGGACCCGAGCTGGCAGCCGCCACCGGTGAGCAGGTGACCGAGCGGATCGACCGCATCCGACGGTGGTTCGTCGGTCGCCGCTGAGGGCCTTCTCAGGCCCCGCGCCGCTGGGCGCGCACGGACCACGGTGCGCGGCTAGGGTCGCGCCTCGTGACCCCTGAATCCCCCACCACCACGTCCACCGCCTCCCGCCGCCAGCTGCTCACCATGGCCGCCGTCGGGGGTGCGGGCCTCTTCGCCGCTCCCGCCGCGTCGGCGGCCGGTCCGCCCGGAAACGGCGGAAAACCGTTCCGCATCAGCGTGCTCGGCACCACCGACCTGCACGGCAACGTCTACAACTGGAACTACTTCGCCAACGCCGAGTACACCGACCGCAACAACAACGACATCGGCGTCGCGAAGGCGGCGACCCTGATCAAGGCCGTTCGTGAGGAACGCGGTGCCGACCGCTGCATCACCCTCGACGCCGGCGACACGATCCAGGGAACGCCCCTGGCGTACTACTACGCGAAGGTCGACCCGATCACCGGGGGCAGCGAGCACCCGATGGCCACGGCGATGAACGCCATCGGCTACGACGCGGCCGCGCTCGGCAACCACGAGTACAACTACGGCCTGGACGTCCTGCGGGCGTTCGAGGACCAGTGCGACCACCCGCTGCTCTCGGCCAACTCGGTGGACTGGGACAGCGGGGAGCCGGTCTTCACCCCCTACGTGATGAAGACGGTCCGGCTGCCTGCGGGCCCCGCGAAGATCGGCATCCTCGGGCTCGTCACGCCCGGTGTCGCCATCTGGGACAAGGCCAACGTCGAGGGCAAGGTCCGCTTCCCGGGCATCGTGGAGCAGGCGAGAGTCATGGTGCCGCGGATGAAGGCCGAGGGCGCCGACGTCGTGATCGTCTCGTGCCACTCCGGGCCGGTCCCGTCGTCGAGCTACGGCGACGCCCTGCCCTACCCGGAGAACGCCAGCCGGCAGCTCGCCGAGCAGGTGCCCGACATCGATGCTGTGCTCGTCGGACACGCCCACATCGAGGTGCCCGAGCTGAAGGTCACCAATGAGGTCACGGGCACGGAGGTCCTCCTCAGTGAGCCGCTGTACTGGGGGATGCGGGTCAGCGTCATGGACCTCGACCTGGTCCCCACCGGTCGGGGCGGGTACACGGTCAAGCGCGCCGCCGCGACCCTGCTCAACGCCAACACCGTCGAGGAGGACGCCGAGATCGCGGCCCTCGTGCGACCGGCCCACCAGAAGGTCCTCGCGTACGTGAACTCGGTGATCGGCACGTCCACCGAGGCCATGTCGGCGGCGACCTCGCGCTACGAGGACACCGCCGCCATGGACTTCATCAACCTCGTCCAGGCACAGGCCGTCAAGGCGGCCCTCGACGGCACGGCGTCGGCGTCGACGCCGGTGCTCTCGATCGCCGCTCCCTTCAACAAGGACGCGGCGATCCCCGAGGGCGAGGTGACCGTGCGCGACGTCGCGGGGCTGTACATCTACGACAACACCCTGCTGGGGATCACCCTCACCGGCTCGGAGCTCAAGGACTACCTCGAGAAGTCGGCGACGTACTTCCAGCAGGTGTCCTCGACCGGGCCGTTCGCACCGGTGGAGGTGACGAACGCCGTCACCGACACCGCGCCGAACGGCACCCCGGACTACAACTACGACATCATGGGCGGCCTCGACGCGCCGCTGACCTACGACATCGACATCGCGCAGGACCCGGGCTCGCGCATCGTCGGGCTGGCGTACGGCGGGGTGGCGGTGAGCGACGGCGACGAGTTCGTCGTCGCGATCAACAACTACCGCCAGTCCGGCGGCGGTGGGTTCCCGCACGTCGTCGACGCCCCGGTCGTCTACAACCGTCAGGTCGAGATCCGTCAGCTGCTCATCGACTGGGTGGCCGACAACGGTGAGATCGACCCGCCCAGCTTCTTCTCACAGGACTGGCGGCTCGTCGCCGACGGCGCCGAGGTGCAGATCCAGCCCTGACCCACTTCGACGAAAGACGAGCACACGCCGCCTCCTGAACCCGGGACGCGGCGTGTGCTCGTCGCTCGACTCAGTAGTCGTCGTCGTCGGAGGTGATGGCGGCGCGGTCCACCAGGGGACCGGTGCGGTGGGCCAGGTGGGTGACGAGGCAGATGGCGGTGTTGGCCCGCAGCACGTGGACGTCGTCGATGATGTCGTCGATGACCCGGCCGAGGTCGGCGTTGTCGCGGGCCGCCACCCGGACCACGAGGTCGCCCACCCCGGTGATGGAGTGGATCTCGAGCACCTCCGGGATCGCCGACAGATGGGCGACCACGGGCTCGTGGCCCTGGCGCTGGCGGATCTCGAGGGTGCAGAAGGCGGTGACCGGGTAGCCCAGCGCCCCCGGGTCCACCTGGGGGGCGAAGGAGCGGATGACGCCGCGGCGCTGGAGCCGGTCCAGCCGCGCCTGCACGGTGCCGCGCGCGACACCGAGGGAGCGGGAGGCCCCGAGCACACCCACGTGGGGATCGTCGGTGAAGAGCGCGATGATGCGGGCGTCGAGGTCGTCCACCCCGTCGTGACGTGACATGGTCACATCGTCCAGTGCCACGGGCAGTCATGGCAACACCATGCGCACGATGACCACCGTGTCGTGGTGAGGTTGCACATGCTGCATCGGCGATGGACAGTGGCCGGATGACTGACACGACGACGACGTCCGCCGGGCACATCGACCTCACCGACCAGGAGCGCGAGGCGAACCTCGACCTCGAGCAGCTGAAGCAGCTCGTCGGGCTGGTCGACTACGACGAGAGCACCGACCCGTTCCCCGTCACCGGCTGGGACGCCGTCGTGTTCGTCGTGGGCAACGCCACGCAGGCCGCGCACTACTACCAGAGCGCGTGGGGGATGGAGCTCG
Source organism: uncultured Actinomycetota bacterium (assembly GCA_963726295.1). Lineage (GTDB taxonomy): Bacteria > Actinomycetota > Actinomycetes > Actinomycetales > Dermatophilaceae > DASSQJ01. Next base: position 73,207 of record CAVSBW010000002.1, on the reverse strand, counting down.
TCGCGTACGCCGGCCCGGAGAACGGCACCCGCGACCACAAGGCCTTCGTGCTGAAGTCGGGGTCGATCCGGTTCGTCCTCAAGGGTGCGGTCAGCCCGGACAGCCCGCTCATCGCCCACCACGCCCGGCACGGGGACGGCGTCGTCGACATCTCCCTCGAGGTGCCCGACGTCGACAAGTGCGTCGAGCAGGCCCGAAACGCCGGGGCCCGCGTGGTCCAGGAGCCGACGACCGTCAGCGACGAGTACGGCACGGTCCGGGTCGCCGCCATCGGCACCTACGGCGAGACGGTGCACAGCCTCGTGCAGCGCGAGGTCGACGGCACCGTCTACTCCGGCCCCTACCTCCCCGGCTTCCAGCCGGCCGAGTCCACCTTCGAGAAGCGCGAGGGTGCCCCGAAGCGCCTCTTCCAGGCCCTCGACCACGTGGTCGGCAACGTCGAGCTCGGTCGGATGGACGAGTGGGTCGGGTTCTACAACCGCGTCATGGGCTTCGTGAACATGGCCGAGTTCGTCGGCGACGACATCGCCACCGAGTACTCCGCGCTCATGTCCAAGGTCGTGGCCAACGGCAACCACCGGGTGAAGTTCCCGCTCAACGAGCCGGCCGTGGCCAAGAAGAAGAGCCAGATCGACGAGTACCTGGAGTTCTACGGCGGTCCGGGCGCCCAGCACCTCGCCCTCGCGACCAACGACATCCTCCGCACCGTCGACGAGCTCCGCCGGGAGGGCGTGGAGTTCCTCGCCACCCCCGACACGTACTACGAGGACCCCGAGCTGCGCGCGCGCATCGGCGAGGTCCGAGCGCCGATCGAGGAGCTGCAGAGCCGGGGCATCCTCGTCGACCGCGACGAGGACGGCTACCTGCTGCAGATCTTCACGCGCCCGCTCGGTGACCGCCCGACGGTGTTCTTCGAGATCATCGAGCGCCACGGCTCGCTCGGCTTCGGCAAGGGCAACTTCAAGGCGCTCTTCGAGTCGATCGAGCGCGAGCAGGACAAGCGCGGCAACCTCTGAGCCGGTCCGTCGCGGCCGGCGACGGGACTAGACGGTCCGGGGGTCTCGGACGAGCTGGGCATTGATGTCGGAGCGCTCCGCCTTGGCGCGGAGGAGCAGCTCGGTGAGCGTCCGTGAGGGACCGACCCCGAGCTCGCAGCGGATCCGGTCGCGGAAGCGTCTGTACTCCCGCAGCGCGGCGCTGAGGTCTCCGTCGCCGAGCAGCGCTCGGATGTGGAGGGCGGCGGCGCTCTCGACCAGCGGCTCGAGGCGCACCGCCTCCACCGCGAAGTCCACGCCGTCGGTCGGCCGGCCGTCGTCGAGGCTCGCCCGAGCGAGCCGCTCGAGGACCCGGAAGCGGCGCTGGTGCAGGCTCTCGCGGTCCTCGATGACCCAGTCGTCGTACCACCCCAACAGCAGGTCGGGTGTGCGGAGCACGCGGAGCGCGGCCACGGGGTCGGTGGCGGCCTCGTCGGGCATCGACTCGGACATGTCGAGGATGGAGCGCAGCAGCGTCACGTCGACCGTGACCGCGTCGGAGAGACGGACCTCGTCGTGCTCGGTCCGCACCGCACCGTCGAGCTCCCGACGCACCCGAAGCAACGCAGTGCGCAGGTTGGACCGAGCCCGGTCCTCCGGGCTCTCCGGCCAGAGCAGGCCGGCCAGGGTCCCCCGGCGCTGCGGCCCCCGCAGCCCGAGGACCGCGACCACCCGCTGTTCGCGCAGCTGGAGGTGCAGGTGGCGCTCACCATGCTGCAGGCTCCAGGCGCCGAGCAGCCGCAACTGGTATCCGGCCGGTCCCTCGGTCATCACACCCCCTGCGCTGGTGGGTGGTCCCCGGGTGAGAGGCGCCGGCCCCGCCCCGAGGACGCACGCAAGTCGTGTCCCCGGTTTGTCCACCGTACGGCCGGCGTCGACGCCTCGCGACTCGGAGCGGGCGCCACTGGCCGCGGGTCACGCCGAGGTCACGCCGCGGTCACGCCCGGATGGCGCCCCGATGACAGGCCGATGACGCCACCTTCGCTTACATGGTCGGGTCACGACGGCAGGGGAGGGGGTGACAACCATGGACACGACCATCACGTTCGCCGAGCTCGACACCGAGGCGGTGGAGCTGCTCCCGTCGAAGGAGACGCTCTTCTGGAACCACAACTGGACGAGCATCTACGCGACCAACTCGTCGATGGCCCTCAACGCGGGCACGTTCTTCTCGAACGCCTACAGCGCTGCCGGGCAGACCATCCAGGTCGCCCAGGGCTGAGCCCACACCACGGCCGGGGGCGAGTCCGCGCGGGCCTCTCGAGCCCGCCCTCGCGCCGTGGGCCACTCCTCCTCGACCCGGAGGTCGTCCCATGTATCGCATACGCACCACACCCATCGACGGGGTGACGCCACCCACCGACCCGATCCCGGGCGAGGGCGGTGCCGTGACGCCGGCGGAGCTCGACGCCGAGTCGGCCGAGCTCCTCCCGCGCCGGGACACCCTGTGCTACATCGGCTGCGTCGACGTCACCACGGTCGTCGGCGTCAACCTCGCCTTCGCCGTCAACGCGGCGACGGTCAACACCACGGCGAACGCGCTCGCGGCCCAGTACCTCGTCGCGTTCCGCTGACCCATCCGAGCGGTGGCGCCAGGCCCCCGTCCGTCGTTCGCGGTGCCGCCTCTCGCGGCACCGCGAACGACGTCATCACGTCGGGAGGAGCACCGAGCGTGCACAACACCTCGACCGCCGCGGCCGCGGTGGCGCCGGTAGTGCCCACCGACGCGTCGCCTGCCGGCGCGGAGGCGACCGGTCGCGACCCGGGCTGGCGCCGGGCCCCGGGGCTCGAGCTCATGGGTCGCGTCGAGGGGTCCGGGCTCCACCACGACAGCTACCTCGTGCGCCGCGGCGACGGCCAGGTGCTCCAGGTCTCACGCATCGTCCAGCTGGTCCTCGAGCAGGTCCGCCCGGACCGAGGTGCCGACGAGGTCGCGGACGTGGTCAGCGCCGCGTACGGGCGCCGGCTGTCGGTGGACGGCCTCGACCACCTCGTCTCCACCAGGCTCCAGCCGCTCGGGCTGCTCGTCCGGGGCGACGGCACCGTCCCCGCCGCCGACTCCGGTCCCGCGGTCGCGCCCCCACGCGCCACGCCGCTGCTCTCCCTCTCGTTGCGAGGGGTCATCCTTCCCACCCGTGCGGTCGGGGCCGTCGCCGCCGTCCTGGGTCCGCTCTTCCTGGCCCCGGTGGTCGTCCTCGTCCTCGCCGCCGCCGTGGCGACCGACGTTGTGGTGTACCGCGCAGGTGACCCGGGCCTGGCCCTGGAGGAGGTCCTCGCGACACCGGCGCTGCTCCTCGGTCTCTGGGTCGTGCTCACCGCAGCGGGGCTGGTCCACGAGCTGGGGCACGCCAGCGCGTGCGGTTACGGCGGGGCGCGGCCGGGTGCGATCGGGTTCGGGGTCTACCTCCTCTTCCCGGCCTTCTACACCGACGTCACCGACTCCTACCGTCTCCCGAGGGCCGGCCGGCTGCGTGTCGACCTCGGTGGGCTGTACTTCAACGCCCTGTGCGTCATCGCCCTGGGGACGTTGTACCTCGCGACCGACGAGGGGCTCTTCCTGCTTGCCCTGCTCGTGATGCACCTCCAGATGCTCGAACAGCTCGTCCCGGCCGTCCGGCTCGACGGCTACTACGTGCTGTCCGACCTGGCCGGGGTCCCCGACCTCTTCGCCCGCGTGGGACCGGTCCTGCGCGGACTCCGCCCCGGCGCCCCGCCCGACCCACGGATCGCGGAGCTGACGCCCCTAGCACGGCGCGTCGTCGTCGCCTGGGTCCTCGCCGTCACCCCGCTGCTCCTGGTGGGCGCAGGTTGGCTGCTGTGGCACCTGCCGGTCATCGTCGAGCAGAACCTCGCAGCCCTGCGGTTCCAGGTGGAGGAGCTGCTGCGTGCGGCGGGCGCGGGGGAGGTCGTGGATGCCGTGCTCGCGCTCGTCGCCGCCGTCCTCCTGGCCGTTCCCCTGCTCGGTCTCGCCGTGCTCCTGTGGCGGCTCGGCCGGATGATCGTCCGCCTCGCGGGCCGCACCATCGCACGACCCGTCGGCCGGCGCCTCGGCCGACCCACCGCAGCGAAGGAGACGACGATGACGGATCTCCAGGACCGTTCCGAACCGGACGCCCTGTCGGCCGACGACTTCACCGACGAGCTGATGCTCCCCGCAGTGGTGGCGGTCCCCACCATCGGGTGGCGCCGGGCGGTCTACCGGGCCACCGGGAGCACCGTCAACCTCGGCCCCGGGCCGAAGGAGCAGCGCCGTCTCGACCTCGCCGAGCGGCTCCGGGCCCCGGTGAGGGGCTCGCGCCGCATCGTCGTGATGAGCCGCAAGGGAGGTGTCGGCAAGACGACGATGACCTTCGCGCTCGGGAGCACCTTCGCCTCGCTGCGGGGTGACCGGGTCGTCGCCGTCGACGCGAACCCCGATGCCGGGAACCTCGCCCACCGGGTGTCGCGCCCGAACGACCTGACGATCACCGACGTGCTCGGCGGCATGGACGAGATCGAGAGCTACGCGCAGCTGCGCGGCTACACGTCTCAAGCCGCCGAGTCCCGCCTCGAGGTGCTCGCCACCGACGACGACCCGCGCATCGGGATGGCGTTGGACCGCGAGGACTACCACCGGCTCATCGCGCTGCTCGACCGCTTCTACAACCTCATCGTCCTCGACACCGGGACGGGCATCCTCGACAGCGCCAACCAGGGCCTGCTCGTCGAGGCCGACCAGATCGTCCTCGTGGCGCGGCCGGGCCTGGACGGAGGGCGGGCCGCGGCGCTCACCCTCGACTGGCTCGACGAGCACGGACACGAGCGCCTCGTGCGCAGCGCGGTCGTGGTCGTCAACGCCGTCCGCCCTGGGGTCGGTGCCCCTCTCGAACCGATCGTCGACCACTTCGAACGGCGGTGCCAGCGCGTCGTGACCGTGCCCTGGGACCCGGCTCTCGAGACCGGGGGCCGCACGCGGTTGTCGTCCCTGCGGGAGGGGACCCGCGACGGACTCGTCGAGGTGGCCGCCGCGGTGGCCGACGGCTTCTCGACGGTGAGGGCGGACCGGTGAGCGCGCAGGCGGTGGTGCGACGGACCCTGGCCGGCCTGGTCGTGGCGGCGACGGTGCTGACCACGAGCTCGTGGGGCGGGCACCGCGGCCACGACCTCGACGTCGCCGCCGTCGCCATCGCGTCACCGGACGACGTGGCGGTGGACGACGAGGCCGTCGAGGTCCAGCGCCTGGGCGGTCACTCCAACACGGTGCAGAGTGACGCGACCGCCACCAGCGACTGCGACGGCTGCGAGGCCAACGGCGTCGCGGTCACCGTCGCCTACGTCGACGGGTCCCGAGGAGCGCGCCTGGACAACGTGGCGCAGGCGTGGTCCTCCTGCGCGGGGTGCACCTCGCGGTCGGTTTCGGTCCAGGTCGTCGTCCTGCGCCGCCCCGGCCCGGTGAGGGCGGCCAACCGCGCCCTCGCCGTCAACGCTGCCTGCACGGGGTGCACGACGACTGCGGTCGCGTACCAGCTCGTCGTCGCGGGGTCCCGGGGCAGGGTCTTCGACCGACGGGACCTCGCCGAGCTCACCGCCTGGGCGCGCGACCAGCTGGCGCCATCCGTCCCCAGCGCCAGGCTGCGGGTCGCCCCCGAGGCGTCGGACGAGGACCGTCTCGCCGAGCTCGAGGAGCAGGCGTCCCGGGCGCTCGGCGCGGTGGAGACGCTGCGCGGGGACGTGGACCGCTCGACGGGAGCCCCATGATGAGCTCGTGATCCGCGTCCTGATCCTGCCGAGCCCGCTCCTCCCGCGGCTGGTGCACCTGCCGTTCCTCGAGGCCCTGGGCGCCGCCCTCTGGTCGGACCGGCAGCTGCCGAGCTCGGTCGACGTCGCCGCATTCCCCCGCCCGCCCCGGGACCCCGGCACCGTGCTGGAGGCCTTCCGGCTCCGCGTCGACGCGGTCGAGCCCCACCTGGTACTGACGCACAGCAACGCCGGCCGCTACGCCGCTCTGGCCGCTCCGGGGGTACCCACGGTGCACCTCGACTCCACCCTGCCGGTGGAGTCGGGGGAGCCCACCTCGATGGCGCCGCCCGCCGCGGCCGAGGCCCTGGTGGGGGAGGCGGACGCGGACGGGCTGCTGCCGCCCTGGGACCGCTGGTGGACCGAGGAGCAGCTCGCGAGCGTGCTCCCCGACGCCGTGCTGCGCCGCGACCTGTGCGAGGGAGGCCACCCGGTGCCGCTGGCATACCTCCGGTCCGAGCTCGGCGCGCCGGCCGGCTGGGCCGACGACCCGCAGGCCTACGTCGCCTTCGGTGACACGCGGGCCGACGAGGTCGCCCTGGCCCGCCGCCACGACTGGCCGGTGGAGGTGGTGCCCGGGGCCGGGCACCTCCACCACGTCGTGGCTCCGCGCGAGGTGGCCGCGGTCGTGGTTCGCCTGGCGCAGGGGCTCTGACCGGCGCGTTCGTTGGGTCGGTACGCGCTGCACCGGCCGGCCGTGCGATCCTGCCTGCATGAGCACGCCGACAGCGCCCGGGTGGTACGAGGACCCGGAGGACCCCGACCAGCTGCGCTACTTCGACGGGATCGTGTGGTCCTCCCACACCACGCCTCGTCGACCGGCGGCTCCCGCGAGCCCTGAGCCGACCCGGGCCGTCCCCACCGGCTGGGGCCAGGCCGCCGGACCGCACGGGCAGCACGGATACGCCCAGCCCGGCCAGGGCGCCCCGCAGAACCCGTGGGCCGCCCCCCCGCCGACCCCCGGCGGTCAGGTGGCCTGGGGGACCACTCGTTCCGGCATCCTGCCCGACGGCGCCAGGCTGGCCGAGTGGTGGCGACGCCTCGTCGCCAAGATCATCGACTGGGTGGTGGTCGGACTCATCGTTGCCCTCCTCTCCGCGGGCTACCTCACCGAGCTCGTGGACGCCTTCCAGGCCTACTTCGAGGCCGCGCTGCGAGCCGCCGAGTCCGGTGCCACTCCCGACACGTCGGCGCTCGAGGCGGCAACGCTGGACGCCGCGCTGCCGATCACCCTCATCAGCCTGGCCGTCACCGTCGTCTACGACGTGCTCTTCCTCGTCTGGCGCGGCGCCACGCCCGGGAAGATGGTGCTGGGCACCGTCGTGCGCCCGGCCGACGCCCCCGGTGGGGTCTCGTTCCCCATGGCGCTGCGCCGCCAGGCCATCCTCGTCCTCACGAACCTGATGGGCCTCGTGCCCATCCTCGGTGTCCTCGGCACGATGCTCTCGGTCATCGACCCCGCGTGGCTGCTCTGGGACCCGCGGCGCCAGGCGCTGCACGACAAGGTCGCCGGCACCGTCGTGGTCATCCGCGGCACCTGACCACCGGTTTCGCGCCGCACCGACCGACGGAACGTACCCACGTCAGCAGGTGGCGGGACGCACCGTGCCCACGCACTCGCCGAACCCCACGAGGGTGCCGTCGGGTCCGGGGGCGGTGGCGCGCAGGACGACGGTGTCGCCGTCCTCGAGGAACGAGCGCTCCGAGCCGTCCGCCAGCGTCACCGGCTCCTTGCCGCTCCACGAGAGCTCGAGGAACGACCCGCGCGTGTCCCGCTCCGGACCGGACACGGTTCCCGAGCCGAAGAGGTCGCCGGGGCGGAGGGTGGCACCGTTGACCGTCAGGTGCGCGAGCATCTGCGCGGGCGACCAGTACATGTCCCGGAACTCGGGGTGCGACACGACCGTGCCGTTCCACTCGACCTCGAGGTGCAGGTCGAGGCCGTACGCGGTGCCCGAGCCGTCGCCCGACCCGCGGAGGTAGGGGAGCGGCTCGGGGTCCTGGCCGGGCAGCGACACCCGTGCGGCACGCAGGGCATCGGTCGTGACGACCCACGGGGAGATGGAGGTGGCGAACGACTTGCCGAGGAAGGGGCCGAGCGGCACGTACTCCCAGGCCTGCAGGTCCCGGGCCGACCAGTCGTTGAGGATGACGACACCGAACAGGTGGTCGTCGGCGGCCTCGAGCGACACCGGCTCCCCGAGCCGGCTGCTCCCCCCGACGACGAACCCCATCTCGGCCTCGATGTCGAGCCGCCGGCTGGGGCCGAACCTCGGAACGGCCTCGTCCGGAGCCCTGCGCTGCCCGCACGGCCGGACGACGTCGGTGCCCGAGACGACGACCGTGCCCGAGCGGCCGTGGTAGCCGATGGGCAGGTGCTTCCAGTTCGGGGTGAGCGGCTCGGAGTCGGGACGGAAGAGGCGCCCGACGTTGGTGGCGTGGTGCTCGCTGGCGTAGAAGTCCACGTAGTCGGCGACGTCGAAGGGCAGGTGCATCGTCACCTCGCCGACGGGCTCGAGGTGGGGCTCGACGCAGTCGCGGTACTCCTCGTTCGTGAGCTGCTCGGTGAGCCAGTCCCGGGCCGCCGTCCATGCGGGCCGGCCCTCGGCGAGGAAGGCGTCGAGCGTGCCGCTCCTCCAGATCGCCGCGGACTCCATCCCCGCGTGCTCCGCGCACGCGGTGAGGTCGAGCACGTGGTCGCCGACGCGGACGCCGACCCTGCGCGCCCCGTCACCGGTCGAGAACACGCCGTAGGGGAGGTTGTGGATGCCGAACGGGTGGTCGGCGGGCAGGTCGAGCCAGGTCATGGCGGATCCTCTCCGTCGGGGCGACCGGGGTGCGGCCGCGGTGGGTGGGTCAGGGAGCGGTGAGCACGCCGAGGGTGGCGAGCTCGCCGACGGGGTCGGTGACGGTGCAGCAGCCGTACGACGTCAGGGCAGCGCGCACCCGGGCGTCGGTGGCGTGGCTCCACCGGCCGATCGTGCCCACGAGCTCCGTGGCGTCGCGCTCGGCGAGGAGGGCGGCCACCTCGGCTGGGGGCGCGTGGTCGAGGGCGGCCGCGGTGGCGACGAGCACGTTGAGCAGGCCGTGGTTCTCCTGCGGCCCGCCGTCGACGTCGTACCGGCCGCGCACGGCGTGGTGGAGGCCGCCGGTGAGCTTGACGGGAACCGGCGCCGCCGTGGCGGTCACGAGGAACGCGGCGAGCTCGTCCTCGTCGGGCCACGGCCAGGTGGGGGTCGGGCCGGTGCGGAACTTCGCGACGACCGCGTCGCCCTCCGCCACGGAGCCACGGATGTCGGCGACCGCGTCGGCCTGCTCCTGCCCACCTCGGGGCACCTCGAGCGCGAGTGCCAGCTCGCCCGGGATGCCGAGACGCCTCCATCCCGGGGTCCAGGCGAGCTCGACCGCGGCCACGCCGACCCTGGGGTCGGCGGTGAGCACCGCCAGCGCCTCGTCGAGCACCGCCGGGTCGGTGCCAGGCCGGGCGACGACGGCTACGTCGAGGGCCTCGGATTCGGGCCAGCGGCCGTCGTCGAGCTGGTCGAGGAGGGCGCTCGCGGACGCGGCGGGCACGAGCAGGGGGCCCACGATCGCGCCGTACCAGGCGGCTCGGTGCAGCGCGTGCCCGGCGACGGCGTCCGGCAGCGGACTGTTGCCGGGAGGGAAGACGGCGGCGTCGTCGACGAGGGCGCTCAGCAGCGCCGGGATCGTCGTCGACATGTCCCCAACCTATCGCGGCGGTCGGGCCCGGTCGGCGTCCGCGGGACGAGCCGAGGAGAGGGCGGCCCACGGGCCGTAGGCTGCAGCGATGAGCGACCCCGCGCGCACGACCTACCTGCTCGTCGACGGCGAGAACATCGATGCGACGCTGGGCGGGTCCATCCTCGGGCGACGGCCGCGCCCGGAGGAGCGACCCCGCTGGGAGCGCCTGCTGAACTTCGCCCGCGAGCGGTGGGACCAGGACGTCGTCGGGCTCTTCTTCCTCGCCGCCGGCACCGAGCTGCCGATGTCGTTCGTCCAGGCGCTGATGGCGATCGGCTACCGCCCCGTGCCCCTGTCGGGGGGCGCGGGGGAGAAGGTGGTGGACATCGCCATCCAGCGGACGTTGCGGGAGATCGCCGGCCGCGACGCCGACGTCATGCTCGTGAGCAACGACGGCGACTTCGTCGAGGAGGTCGAGGGGGTCCTCGACGGTCGTTCCGTGGGACTGGTCGGCTTCACCGAGTTCCGCAACCACGCGTTCGTCGGGCTGGCCGACGACGGGCTGCAGCTCTTCGACCTCGAGTACGACGTCAAGGCCTTCACGACGCCGCTCAGCCGGGTGCGAATCATCCCGATCGACGAGTTCGACCCGGTGCCGTTCCTCCAGCCGGTGGGTCCGGCCGCGACGGTCCCGAGGGCCTGAGCGGACCGGCAGGGCCTCAGACGCGGCCGCGCACCGGGGTGCGGTCCACCTCGTCGCCCTCGTCGGGCATCACCATCTCCATGCGGACACCGAGCAGGCGCACCTCGCGCCCCTCCTCGAGGTGGTCCGCCAGGAGGCGCTGCACCGCGGCCTGCAGCGTCGTGGCGTCGAGCGTCGGCTCGGCCAGCTTCCGGCTCCGGTTGACCGTGAAGAACGGTGCGTACCTGACCTTGGTGCCGACGCGCCACACGGCGCGTCCCTCGTCCCGCACGTCGTCGAGCACCTGGTCGGTGAGCACCCGCACGGCCTCCTGCACCTGCTCGGTGGTGGTGAGGTTCTCCTGGTAGGTCGTCTCGCGGCTGTGGCCACGGGCTACCCACGGGGTGTCGTCGACGGCACTGCTGCCCTCCCCCCGGCCGAGCGCGCCGTACCAGGCGCCCATCCGTGGCCCGAACTCGCCGATCAGCACATCGGGGTCGGCTGCGGCGAGCTCGGTGACGGTGCGGATGCCGTGCTTCTCGAGCCGGGCCGACACCCGTGAGCCGACTCCCCACAGCGCGGAGGTTGGGCGGTGGCCCATCACCTCGGCCCAGTTCGACGCCATGAGCCGGAAGGTGCCGCGCGGCTTCCCGAAGTCGGTGGCGATCTTGGCGCGTACCCGGTTGTCGCCGACGCCCACCGAGCAGTGCAGCTCGGTGCGGTCGAGGACAGCGGTGCGGATGTCCTGCGCCATGGCCTCGGGGTCGCCGGTGTCCCCGCCCACGAACATCTCGTCCCAGCCGAGCACCTCGACGACGAGGCCGAGACCGCGGACGGCGGCGACGACCTCGGCGGACGCCTCGAGGTAGTGCGGGGCGTCGACCGGCAGGAAGACGGCGTCCGGCGCCCGACGCGCCGCGACGCGCAGCGGCATCCCCGACCGAACCCCGCGCTCGCGCGCCTCGTAGCTCGCGGTGGACACGACGGCCCGCTCGGTGGGGTCGCCACGGCCTCCCACGACGACCTCGCGACCGGCGAGCTCGGGGTGGCGCAGCACCTCGACCGCCGCGATGAACTGGTCGAGGTCGACGTGGAGGACGTAGGGGTAGGTACGTGCCGCCATCGCACCATCATCCCGGTCCCGCGCCGCCGCGCGGCCGCTGGCAGTCGTCCCGGAAACCCGGGGGTCGCACCGGAAGGCTTGCCCGGCGAGCCCGAGGGTTCCGGCACCCGGCGGGAAACCGGTGGCGGTGGGCAGGTTGTGGGGTCCGGGGAGGGGTCTGCTGGGCACTCGTGACCACGTTGCCGGGTGACGGGGGTGCAGGGATGCCAGCGACGGGCTCGAGCACCTAGGCTGGCCGGAACCCCGACCGACCGACCACAGCGAGGTGGACGACCAACCGTGGCGCACTACCAGGCGATGGGCAGCATCCCCCCGAAGCGGCACACCCAGCACCGCCGGCCCGCCGGCCGTCGTGGGAAGCCGGGCGAGCTGTACTACGAGGAGCTCATGGGGGAGGAGGGCTTCAGCTCGGACTCGAGCCTGCTCTACCACCGGAACATCCCGTCGACCGTCGCGCAGTACCGCGAGTGGGGCGTCGGCGACCTCTCGACGGTGCCCAACCACCCGCTGCTGCCGCGCCACCTCGCCCCGCACTGGCTGTTCCCGGACAAGGTCGTCAAGGACACCGACGTCGTCACCGGGCGCCGGCTGCTCCTCGGCAACGGCGACGTCCGCCTGTCGTACGCGGTGGCCGGCGCGCCGAGCCCCTGGTACCGCAACGGCATCGGCGACGAGGTCGTCTACGTCGAGCGGGGGAGGGCGCGGGTCGAGACCGTGTTCGGGGCCTTCGACGTCGCGGAGGGCGACTACGTGGTGATCCCGCGCGCAACGACCCACCGGTGGCTCCCGGTGCGCTCGCGCAAGGACCCGCTGCGCACCATCTGCATCGAGGCGAGCAGCCACATCGCGCCGCCGAAGCGCTACCTGAGCAAGTACGGCCAGCTGCTCGAGCACAGCCCGTACTGCGAGCGCGACCTGCGGCTGCCCGACGGCCCCCTCCTCGCCGAGGACGTCGGCGAGAAGGCCGATGCCCAGACCGAGGTGCACATCAAGCACCGCGGCTCCGGCCCGGGCAGCAGCGGCGGCGTCGTGGGCACCGTGCACGTGCTGCCGTTCCACCCGCTCGACGTCGTCGGCTGGGACGGCTGCCTCTACCCCTATGTGTTCAACGTCCGCGACTACGAGCCGATCACCGGACGCATCCACCAGCCCCCGCCGGCGCACCAGGTCTTCGAGGGCTGGAACTTCGTCGTGTGCAACTTCGTACCCCGCAAGGTCGACTACCACCCGCTCGCGATCCCGGTGCCGTACTACCACTCGAACGTGGACTCCGACGAGGTGATGTTCTACGTCGACGGCGACTACGAGGCCCGCAAGGGGTCGGGCATCGGCAAGGGGTCGATCACCCTGCACCCGGGCGGCCACGCCCACGGCCCGCAGCCCGGCGCGGCCGAGGCGAGTCTCGGCAAGGAGTTCTTCGACGAGCTCGCCGTCATGGTCGACACCTTCCGCCCCCTCGAGCTCGGGGAGGCCGGCCGGGCCTGCGACGACGGCCAGTACGCGGGCTCCTGGAACCGCGCCCGCCGCTGACGCCGTCCACGCGGGCACGGGCCCCGTCCGGCGGCCACCGGGCCCGGGACGCGAGCCGGGGCCGGCGCTCCTATCCTTGGGGACGATGTCACTCGCACCCACCACCGAGGAGGTCGTCGCCCCCGAGGGCGACGTTGCTCCGGACGTGCCGTGGGTGACCATCGTGTGGAACGACCCGGTCAACCTCATGTCCTACGTCACCTACGTGCTGCAGTCGCACTACGGCTACTCGCGCGCCAAGGCGGAGAAGCTGATGATGCGCGTGCACACGGAGGGCCGGGCCGTCGTGGCCAACGGTCCCCGCGAGTCGATGGAGGCCGACACCGAGGCGCTGCAGGGATACGGCCTGTGGGCCACCTTCCAGAAGGACACCTGATGGCGCGGGCCTTCCGTCGCCGTGGCTCCGGCGGCGACCTGCGCTACGTCGCCCAGCTCGACGCCGACGAGCGCGAGGTGGTGGCGTCGATCATGGAGCAGGTCCGCGGGATGCTCGAGTCACCGGAGGCCGTCGACACCGGCGACGACGAGTTCGCCGGCATCGTCGCGGGTCTGGGCATCGGTCGCGAGGACCCCCTGCACGGGGATGACGGCGCGGCGGCCGCCTCGCGCGAGGAGGTCGCCGCGGAGCGCGACCCGGCTCTCGACCGGCTGCTGCCCACGGGCAACCGCGCGGACGACGAGGCCGCCGCCGAGTTCCGCCGGCTCACCGAGACGAGCCTGCGTCGGCGCAAGGCCGAGGCCCTGGACGCGGCGGTGGCGTCCCTGCAGGGCGACGACGCCGTGCGCCTCGACGAGGAGGGCGCGCGGATGTTCCTCAAGGCCCTCACCGACGTGCGGCTGGTGCTCGGTGAGCGGCTCCAGCTGCGCACCGACGACGACCTCGACCTGCTCGAAGGGCTGGCGCGCACCCTCGACCCGGAGGACCCCGTCGTGCACGCCATCGCCCTCTACGACTTCCTGACGTGGATCCAGGAGACGCTGGCCTCGGCGCTCCTCGGGGACTGAGCGGGGTGGCGCGGCGTCTCACGACGACGCTGGCCGTGGTCCTCGCGGTGGGGCTCGGCCTGGTCCTCCTGTGGCCGGACGGCTGGGTGGTCAACCGGCTCGTCGTCGACGTCTACGTGTTCTTCCTGGCACGCGGGATGCCGCAGGCGGTGACCCCCGAGCACTACGCCGCCGCGCTCAACGTCCTCGCGTTCGTGCCCTTCGGATGGCTCGGGGTGGTGGGGCTGCGACGCCGCCCGTGGGTGGTGGTGGCCGCCCTGGCCGCGGTGAGCATGCTGGTGGAGTCGGTGCAGCTGTGGCCGGCGCTGCACCGGGATGCGAGCCCACTGGACGTCGTCCTCAACGTGACGGGCGCGGTGGTGGGAGCCCTCGCGGGCTCACTCGCGATCCGCCGCAGCGGGCGGGGCGGCGACCGCGAGGACGCCGGCCGCGACGAGCCCGTCGACGAAGGCGGCGACGCCCGGAGCGACCGCCTCCGCTGACTCACCGGCCGCCTGCGCGACCCGGTCCACGAGATCGTCGACTCGGCCGCCCTCGACGACAGCCGCCCACACGAGGGCGCTCGACCCCTCGAGCACGAGCGGCGGGCCGTCGGGCAACGGGGCCACGTACACCGCCCCACCGTGTTCGAGCCAGCCGCAGGCGTCGCGGACGCGGACGGTGGCGCTCACCGCCGGACCACCCGTCGGCCGAGCTCCCGGACGGCCTGTGCGATGCGGCGTGCGAACTCCCGGGCGAGCTCGGCGGTGCTCGGGTCGTGGCCGAGCCGATGCCGCAGGTAGTACCGGTTGACCGCGAGCGAGCGCACGGCCACCGAGGCCTTGGCGCGGGGCCCGTGGGCTGCGCGCCAGCGCGCGTGCCACTCGTCGAGGCGGTCGCCGGGGTGGGCGAACACCTCCCAGAGGGCGGCGTCGGGGTCGCCTGCGTGCTCGGCGAGGTGCCCGGTGGCGGCGGCCAGCCCCACGGTGGCCCCGGTGGCGTCGGCCAGCTCGCGGATGGCCTCCCGGTCAGCCTCGGAGCGGTCGGTCCAGTTGGGGGCGATGTCGGGGTTGGTGCTGCCGGGGGCGGTGGAGCGGGCGGCGTGCAGGAGCAGTACCAGGGACTGGGCGAGGGGGTCGGGCACGGCGCAGCTGACATGGCCGAGCTCCAGGTTCTGGCGCCTCTCCCAGAGCACGTCGAACGCTGCGGCCGGGTCGCGCTCCATCCCCGGGTAGTGGCGGTGGACGTCGAGCAGGCCCCAGCTCGGGTGGTAGAGGTTGGCAGCGTGGTCGAAGGCGGAGCCGGACTCGAAGGTGGTCTCGATCCGCCAGCCGTGCCGGTCGAGGGCGTGCATCAGGGCGTCTACCCCCGTGGGCCGGACGAGGACGTCGGCGTCGGTGCCGGAGCCGCCGTGGGGGCGCAGGCCGGGCGCGACGGCGGGGCCCTTGATGTGGAGCACGTCGACCGCGCACTCGCGAGCCAGCCACTCGACGGCCGCGTGGGCCAGCTGGACCCGCACGGCGAGCGGGACGGCGCGGCCCTCGGACACGTGCCCCACTGTAGGTGTCGTGTCGGCCGTGTCCCGCCAGGTCGGACTCCGACACCTACAATCGGGTGACCTGCCGTCGGCTTCCCTCCGAGGACCCTCACCGTGACCCTGCTCGACTTCGTCCGCCTCAGCCGCGCGAACGTCTGGATGATCCTCGTCCTCACGCTCACGGGGGTACTCGGCGCGTACGCGCTCACGTTGCGGATGCCGCACGTCTACCAGGCGGACGCCAGCGGCTACGTCAAGGCCACCGGCTCGGCCGAGAACACCGGCGAGGGGATCGCCGCGACGTCGCTGTCCGGGAGCAAGGCCGACTCCTACCTGCCGCTCGTCACGAGCCGTAGCGTGGCCCAGCGGGCGATCGACGAGACGGGGATCGACGCGTCGCCGGCCGAGGTGGCGGGCCGCGTGGCGGCGAGCGTGGCCCCGAACTCCGTCATCCTGGAGATCACCGCCACCGGGGCCAGCCCCGGGGAGGCCCGCGTGCTCGCCGACGCGGTGATGGCCGCCACCGCGGTCGAGGCCAACCGGGTCGAGACCGGCGGCCGCAGCTCGGCGAAGGCCGTCGTCCAGATCGTCCCCATCGAGTCCGCGCTCGACGGTGTGCAGGTGGCCCCCGACCCGGTGCGCAACGTCGCCGTCGGCGGCATCGTCGGGCTGGCGGTGGCCTACCTGCTCGTCTTCGTCCGGCGCCAGCTCGACACCCGCATCCGCAGCGTCGACGACATCGAGGAGGTCATGGGCACCAGCGTCCTCGGTGTCGTGCCCGCAGTCCGCGAGCTCCGCGGTGACACCGGCCGCGGCCGGCTCGACCGGCTCGGCGCTGCCGCCGAGTCCTTCCGCCAGCTCCGCACCAACCTGCGGTTCGTCGGCGTCGACGACCCGCCGCGCAGCATCGTCATCACCAGCGCCAACGCCAGCGAGGGCAAGTCGACCGTGTCGGCCACCCTCGCCCGGGTCCTCGCCGACGCCGGCAGGCCGGTCGTCCTCATCGACGCCGACCTGCGACGGCCGATGCTGGCGTCGATCTTCGACATCGACGGCCGGGTCGGGCTCTCCCAGCTGCTCTCGGGCCAGGTGGGCCTGCGTGACGTGCTCCGCGACACCGACCAGCCGGGCCTGCAGCTCATCTCGGCCGGCCGCACCCCGCCCAACCCGAGCGAGCTGCTCGGCTCGCTGCGGATGCGCCAGCTGATCGACCACCTCGCCCTCGACCACACGGTGCTCCTCGACGCCCCGCCGATGCTCCCGGTCACAGACGCTGGGGTGCTGGCCGCCCAGTGCGACGGCGTGCTCTTCGTCTTCGCCGTGGGCCGCACCCACAAGGACCAGGCCAAGGTGGCGGCGCGGATGATGTCGCGGGTCGACGGCCGCACCCTCGGCGTCGTGCTGAACATGGCCCCCAAGCGCGGCCTCGGCTCGGTGCAGTACGGCTACGGCTACGGGGACTACGCCTCCGACCACCGCACCCGCAAGCGCTACGAGAGCGCGACCCCGCAGGACACCGTTCCGCTCCTCGACGGCGACGAGGACGACTTGCCCTCCGGGAGCGGGCGCGCGCGCCTCGGCCGCTCGTAGGGCGGCCCGCCCCAGGGGCCGGGCCGCGAGCGGTCAGTAGGCCCCGCGCCCGGACACCACGGCCGACATGGTCCTCGCGAGGATGGCGAGATCCTGCACGATCGACCAGTTGTCGACGTAGTAGAGGTCGAGCCGAACGGAGTCCTCCCACGACAGGTCGGAGCGGCCCGACACCTGCCACAGCCCGGTCATGCCGGGGCGCACGGCCAGGCGCTGGAGCATGTCCGGGTCGTAACGCTCGACCTCGGCGGGCAGTGGCGGACGGGGGCCGACGAGGCTCATGTCGCCCCGCAGCACGTTGAAGAACTGCGGCATCTCGTCCACCGAGTAGCGGCGGATGACACGTCCCGGCGGAGTGATCCGCGGGTCGTCCTGCGACTTGAAGAGCACGTGGTCGTCGTCGTGCATGCTCTGGACCCGGGCAACGAGGTCGGGAGCGTCGACGACCATGGACCGGAACTTCAGGCAGTCGAACGTCTCGCCGTCGCGTCCCACCCGTTGCTGGCGGAAGAGCACCGGCCCGCCGTCGTGCCGGCGGATCGCCCACGCCGTGATGAGCAGGAGCGGGCTGAGGGCGACGATCAGGACGGACGCCCCGACGAGGTCGAACAGGCGCTTGGAGAAGCGGCTGGCCCGGTGGGCGCGTGGACCCTCGAGCTCCATGAACTGCAGACCCGCGGCAGGACGCACACGGACCCGGTCGCTGGCGACATCGGTGAGGCTCGGCACGAGCATGATCTGCACGCCGGTCCCATTGAGCTCCCATGCGGCGCGCCGCATCTGCAGCGCCGAGTCGACCGCACCGCCGGCGAAGAGCACGATGTCGCACTCGCGGTCCTCGGCGACCGCAGCGGTCAGCGAGGTGCCGCCGAGCACGGGGATGCCGCCGGGGGTCTCCGGGCCCGCCTCGGTCGCCGGGATCACCGCTCCGACCACGTCGTAGCCGAGCCACCGCTCGCGGGACAGCACGTGGGCCACCTCGTCGACCTGGGCCATCGACCCCGCGACCAGCACACGTTGGGTGAGGTGACCGGACTCGCGGAGCCGGTGCACCCGGCGCCGCAGGGCGATCCGGCCGAGCACCAGCATCGGCACGCCGAGGATGATGAGGAGGAAGAAGAACCCCCGCGAGAACTGGAAGCGCGCCAGGAACGACACGATGCCGGTGGCGCCGGCGGCCACGAGGGTCGCACGCACGACGAGCTTGTACTCCTGGGTGCCCGAGCCCATGACGTGCACGGCGTACCCGCCGTGGAGGGCGATGAAGACCACCCACCCCACGACGATCGGCACCCCGACGATGGCGACGAGCTGGTCGACGTCGCCCGCCTCCGCAAAGACCGGGAGCACGGCGCGACCGAGTGCCGCGAGGGCGACCACGAGCGTCATCACCACCAGGTCGGTGAGCACGGCCGCCAGAGCCGGGGCCAGATGTCGGCGGCGGACCGTGAATCTGCGCACGCCAGACATCGTCTCTTCATTGACGATCATTCGGTAACCCCTGCCGTTCCGGTGATGTCGTCACGCCCCGACGTCGGGGCTGAACCGCCAGTATGGACCGGGAAGGCGCACTGCGTCATGCGGTTGCGGGCGATCTCACCCGATGTGACTACGTGGCAGGGACGCCGCGTGGTGTGAAGCGAGCGGGTCACCCTCCCACGCGCGCGACTCCCTCGAGGACGTCGCGGATGCGCTCCGCGAACCTCCGCTCGTTGAAGTCCTCGGCGTGCTCCCGGATCTTCACCCGGTCCCACGGGTGGTCGACGGCGGCGTCGATACCGGCCAGGAAGACGTGCGGTTCCGGGGCGTCGACGTGGATCCCCGTCACGCCCTCGTCGACGGTGTCCAGGTAGCCGCCGGCGCGAAGCGACACACTCGGCACCCCGAAGGCGGCCGCTTCGAGCGGCGTGAGCCCGTAGTCCTCGAGGCTGGGGGCCAGAAGCAGCCGTGCGTTGGCGTACACCCAGCGCAGGTGGGCGTCGTCGAGCTCGCTGGCGAAGCGGACGTTGTGGGGGGCCATCGCCTGCAGACGGTCGTGCTCCGGGCCGGTTCCGACCACGACGAGCCGGTAGGCCGTCCGGCGAACCGCGTCGATCAGGACGTCGATGTTCTTGTACGGCAGCATCCGTGACACGACGAGGAGGAAGCCGCCGTCGTCCGCCCAGTCCGCGAGGGCCGGCACCGGTGTCTGCGGGGCCGACGGGTCCATGGCGTGGGGCGGGTGCACGACCTCGGCGTCGAGGCCGTAGGCGTCCCGGATGCGGTCGCGCACCACCTGGGAGTTGGCGAGGTAGCGCACCGGCCGCCGGGCCGCCCTTCGGTCCCAGCGACGCAGGCCCGGCCGCAGCAGGCCGAGAGCCACGCCCCTGGGAGTCCGCCAGAGGGGTCCGCCGAGGTAGTCCTCGCTCTGGTAGAGCCAGCGAGCGGGCGCGTGGCAGTAGGCCACCACGTCGCCGCGGGCGTGGAAGTCGTGGGCCCAGCCGCTCGTCGATGCGATGACCAGGTCCTCGTCCGGGCGCAGCCAGGCGGTCGCAAGGGGAAGAACCGGAAGGGCAGCGCGGTGGTCGCGGCGCAGTGGCCCGACCTTGTTGAGCACGGAGGGCCTGACGTCCTCCCTGGCGAACTCCGGGTACGTGGACTCCGGGTCGTAGAGGGTGGTGTGGACCGGGGCGCCCGGGAACGCCCGGGCCAGGGCGAGCACCACCCGTTCCGCCCCGCCGCGCTGAGTGACGTAGTCGTGCGCGATGCCGACGGTGCGTCCGTCGTCGAGCCGGTACGTCACGGCTCGGACCGCTCGGCGTCGACCATCCGCTCCACGATCTCGCGGAAGGTCACCGTGGGCCGCCAGCCGAGCCGCTCGTGCGCTCGGGTCGCGTCGCCCACGAGCACACTCGGGTCGGCGGGCCGGACGAGGGCGGGGTCGACGTCGACGCGTTCCGGCCAGTCGTCGACCCCTGCGTGCTCGAAGGCCGCGGCGAGGAAGTCCTCCACCGAGTGCGCCTCACCGGTGGCGACGACGAAGTCCCCGGGCTCGTCGTGGCGGAGGGCGCGGACCATCGCGTCGACGTAGTCGGGTGCCCACCCCCAGTCGCGGCGGGCGTCGAGGTTGCCGAGGGCGATGCGTTCCGCCCGTCCAGCCGCGATGGCCGCCACCGTGCTCGTGATCTTGCGGGTCACGAACGTCGTCGGACGGCGCGGCGACTCGTGGTTGTAGAGGATGGCCGACGTCGTGAACAGCCCCCGCGACCGCATGAGGACCGCCGCGTGGTGGGCAAGTGCCTTCGCCGCGCCGTAGGGGCTGACCGGCCGGATCGGTGTCTCCTCGTCCTGCGGTGCCGTGGCCGGCTCCCCGAAGATCTCCGCGCTCGAGGCCTGGAGGAGACGGACCTCGCGGCCGCGTCGCTCCTGGAGCCGGAGGGCGGCGTCCATCAGGGCGACCGAGGCGAGCCCGTTCACGCGCGTGGTGAGCACGGGGTCATCCCACGAGCGGGCCACGGAGGAGAGCCCGCCCAGGTGGTACACCTCGTCGGGTCCGACGTGGGCCACGAGCGCCGCCAGCTCGTCGGGCGGGGAGTCGAGGTCCAGCTCGTGGACCTCGACGTCGTCGGGCGCCGGCTCGCGGTCCTCACGCCGGACCAGACCGTGGACCTCGTGCCCCTCGGACACCAGGCGCTCGACGAGATAGCTGCCGTCCTGCCCCGTCGCGCCCGTGACGAGGGCGACGCTCATCGCGCCTCCTCGCGCAGGACCGCGATGTCGTGGTCGACCATCATGGCGACGAGCTCGCGGAACCCGACGGTGGGCTCCCACCCGAGGCGCTCGCGGGCCTTGGAGGCGTCGCCGACGAGGCGGTCGACCTCGGCCGGTCGCATGAACCGTGGGTCCTGGCCGACGTGGCCCGACCAGTCGTCGATCCCCACGTGGGCGAAGGCCACGTCGAGGAGGTCGCGTATCGAATGGGTCTCGCCGGTGGCGAGAACGTAGTCGTTCCCCGTGGGCTGTTGGAGCATCCGCCACATGCCCTCGACGTAGTCCCCGGCGTAGCCCCAGTCACGCTGCGCGTCGAGGTTCCCCATCACGAGGCGGTCCTGCAGGCCCAGGACGATGCGCGCCACGCCCATCGACACCTTGCGGGTGACGAACTCCGGACCCCGGCGGGGCGACTCGTGGTTGAAGAGGATGCCCGAGGAAGCGTGCATCCCGTAGGACTCGCGGTAGTTGATGGTCATGTAGTGGCCGTACACCTTGGCCACGCCGTAGGGGGAGCGCGGCCACAACAGCGTCGTCTCGCGCTGCGGCGACTCCTGGACCTTGCCGAACATCTCCGAGCTCGACGCCTGGTAGAAGCGCACGGAGGACGGGTCGGCACCGGCGTGGAGCCGCACCGCCTCGAGCATGTTGAGCACACCGTTGCCCGTGACCTCGGTCGTGACGTGAGCGTTCTCCCACGAGTACGCGACGAACGACACGGCGCCGAGGTTGTACACCTCGTCGGGTCGCGAGGCCCCCAGCGC
Organism: uncultured Actinomycetota bacterium; assembly: GCA_963726295.1. Taxonomy (GTDB): domain Bacteria; phylum Actinomycetota; class Actinomycetes; order Actinomycetales; family Dermatophilaceae; genus DASSQJ01. Next base: position 51,735 of record CAVSBW010000002.1, on the reverse strand, counting down.
CCGGATGAGGCTGGACAGGTCGGTCAGGTCGCCGGTGTGGAGCACGACGTCGGGCACGAGGCGCTCGACGAGCGCGCGCTTGGGGTTGTTCTGTCCGCGGACGATCCCGTGGACCTCGTACCCCTTTGCGAGCAGCAGCTCCGACAGGTACAGCCCGTCCTGACCGGTGATCCCGGTGATGAGCGCAACTGGCATGGAGGGCGGAGGCCTTCTCGGTCGGGGATGGGCGCCCGTCATCATCGCAGACCGACGGCGGCGACGAGCCGGAGGCGGATCCCTGGCGAACCGGTCAGCCGATGATCCCCAGCATTCGGACGAGGTCAGCCACCCGGGCGGTGCCCGCGCTCGGGGAGAAGTGCTCCTCCCAGCGATGCCGGGCTGTGTCGAGCACCGCGGTGCGGGTTGCGTCCGAGGCCTCGGCGCAGGCGGTGATCGCGTCGGCCAGGGACCTCGCCTCGCCGCGGCGCGCCGTCCACGGGTGCTTCCCTCCCGCGACCTCCGGGAGGGCGCCGGCGTCCGACACGACGAACGGCTGCCGCGCGCTCATCGACTCGGCGACGACGAGGCCGAACGGCTCGGCCCACGTCGAGGGGTACACGGCCAGGTCGGTGACCGACTGGAAGTGCTCCCGGTCGCACCAGCCGAGACGTTCCACGAGGTGGTCCACCTGGGCGAGGGCGGTCGCGACCTCCTTCGCCTGGCGCGACGGGACGAAGCGGCCGTCGCCGGCGAGTGCGAGGGCCCACCGCCCGGGCTCGGCGGCGTCGAGCAGGCCGACCGCCCGAGCGAGCACATCGAGCCCCTTGTCGGTGGAGTGGCGACCGATGAAGCCGACCGTGACCGGATGCGACGGGGTCCGCGTGGGGAGCTCGCGCTGGGGGGCGGTCCAGTTCCACAGGACCTCGGACCCCGGGACGCGCCGCGCGAGGTCGTGACTGGGCACGAGCACGACCGAGGCGCCGGAGCGGGCCGCGCGCGCCGCTGCGCGGTGGGCGCCCCGTGGCTCCTGGTGCAGGTGGACGATGCGTCGCCCGCGACCGGCGGTCGAGAAGGCCGGCACCAGCCCGTGGCACCAGAGCCAGTCGCCGGAGCGGCCGGACCACGCCCGGAGCCGGCCCAGGTACTCGCGCCGCCCGGAGCCGAGGCGCTGCACCTCGAACCCGTCCTGCTCGGCCGCGTCGAGGACACCGCCCGGAGCCTCCGGGCCCACGACCCCCACCGGCACGCCGAGCTGCCGGAGCGCATCGGCCGTGGCGAGGAGCATCACCTCGCCCCCGCCGATGTCGGCGTTGTTGGCGGCCAGGACGACCCGGCTCACGGCGCAGTCGCCCCGGTGTAGACGTCGGCGACGGCCCGGCACATCTCGGCCGTGCTGGGCCAGCCGGCGGGGAGCGCCGGCCGGGCGGCGGGGTCGAGCCCCTGGCGCGCGACCTCGGCCGCCAAGGCCCGGTGGTCGTCGTGCCGCCGGAGCACGTCACGCGGGAGGATCTCGGGGTTGCCACCCACCGGGGTCGCGACGACCCCGACACCGTTGACCAGCGCGTCGAGCAGCGAGTACGAGCAGTTCTCCCACACCGACAGCTGAACGAGCACGTCGTGGGTGGCGAGGACCTCCGGCGAGTCGACGTGCCCGGCGAAGGTCACGGCGCCGGCGACCCCCAGGTCCTGGGCCAGGTCGCGCAGGGCCGCATCCTCCGGGCCCTCTCCGGCCAGGGTTAGTGTCGCCGTGGGGTGGTCCGCGCGCAGCAGGGCGAAGGCCCGCAGCAGGTGGTCGATCCGCTTCTCCGGGGCGAGCCGCGCGATCGAGCAGATGCGCAGACCGGCGGCCCGCGTGGGCGGGTGCTGCGGCCGGTCGACCCCGTTGCGCACCAGGTGGACCGGCATCGACGACGGAGGGTGCCACTTCTCCCGGACCGCCCGCGTCGTGGCCTCGGCGACCGTGATGACGGCGTCGGCCCGGCGAAGGCGGGCCGTGTGTGCCAGTGCCTTGACGCGCGCCCGCCATCGGGTGCCGTGGTAGACGAGGTCGTCGGCAGCGATGCCGTGCTCGGTGGTCACGACGGCGACGTCCTGCCCCACGGTGGCTGCGGCCACGGTGGCATCGGCCCACGAGAGGTGGGAGTGGACCACAGCGGGCCTCAGCGCGTCGAGTGTGCGCCGGACCGCGGCGACCGAGGCCCGTGGCCCGTCCGCAGGGGCCACCGGGCCCGTGGTCACCGCCGTGCCGTTCGCGCGCAGCCGGTCCGCGAGCGGGCCCGGGGGGCAGAGCACCACGAGCCGGTACCCGGGGATGCCCGTGTCCGCGACGTCCAGGACGTGCCGGGCCACCCCCGCGAGGTCGGAGACGGGGACGACCCACAGGGCCGTCGGGGGGCTCAGAACCACTGCTCGAGTCGCTCCAGCGCGACCCAGAAGCCCTCGCCGTTGTTGACGTGCCCCTGCCAGATCTCAGGGATGAACGAGACACCGGGCGCCAGGGTGTCGAGCTGCTCGGCGAGGAGGGCCCAGTCGACCTCCCCGTCGCCCACCTGGACCCCCTCCCCGTCCACGCCGACGGCGTCGACGAGGTGGAGGTGCTCGGCGTGCGGCGCGAGCAGGGCAACCGCCTCGGAGAAGGGCTGACCGATGAAGGTGGCCGCCAGCTTGGAGTGCGAGACGTCGAGGCAGAGCCGCCGCCCGTACTGCTCGGCGAACCCAGCGGTGTCCTCCGGTCGCACGAAAAGGTTGCAGTACAACTGGCCGCCCATGTACCAGGGGAACGGCGGGAGGGTCTGGCAGGAGAGCCGCACCCCGGCGTCGTCCACGCGGTCCAGGCCGGCTGCGACCCGGGCGTACATGTCGGGCAGCTCGTCAAGGGGCACGTGGCGGTCGCTGGTGAAGCCGCCGACGCTGGAGATGACCACCGGGTCACGCTCCGTGGTGAACCACTGGCGCAGTCCCCGGGTGATGTCGATGACGCGCTGCAGCTCCTCGATCGAGCGCTCCCAGTGTGCGTCGTCGTCGCTGGCCAGGTTGAGGATGAAGTCGCCCGCGAAGAGGTCGGGTGCGTGGCACGCGTAGCCCATGGGGAGCCGCTCGCGGAAGACGGAGGCCGGGTCGATCTCGAGGTCCTTGTAGGAGAAGTGGAACTCCAGGAAGTCCGGGGTGCAGTCGGTGGTGAGGGGCTCGACGTCGTGGTACCGCACGGGCAGCCCCCACGGCCGGCGGAACTCGTAGTCCCGGCCCTTGGGGGTGGCGTCCGACAGGTCGGAGGCGTAGAAGAAGTCTCCGGCGACCAGGGCCCGGTTCGCGGTGCGGCCGACGAGCCGCTCCAGGGCGTTGGGCTGCAGCCCGCGCCCGGGGCTCTTGATGTCGACGGCGTCGCGGGGAATGGCCTCGCCCGGGGCGATGTCGCGAGCGGCCACCAGGCTCTTGGCCAGGTTGACCCGGTTCATCATCTCCCCGGTGGAGACCGCCCGGGGCTCGGTGGTCCCCAGGGCCTCCTCGACCTCGCGGACCCGTGCGACCATCGCCGCGAACTCGTCGGGCAGGAGCGAGACCTTGTGGTCGTTGCCCTCCATCGTGCGGTCGACGGTGAAGTGCTTCTCGACGATCGTCGCGCCGAGGGCCACCGCGGCCACGGGCACGTGGTACCCGCGCTCGTGCCCCGAGTACCCGACGGGGCAGTCACCGAGCTCGGCCAGCCTGGTCAGGTACCGTAGGTTGACGTCCTTGAACGGGGCCGGGTAGGTCGACTGGCAGTGAAGCAGCGCATAGGGCGTCCCCGTGGCCCGCAGCAGGGCGACGCTCTCGCGGATCTCGGACTCGGTGGACATCCCGGTCGAGACGACGAGCGGGGTCCCCGACTCGGCTGCGTGGGCCAGGAGGGCGTGGTTGGTGAGGTCCGCGGAGGCGATCTTCAGCGCGGGCACTCCGTACCCGACGAGGGCGTCCACACTCGGCGCGTCCCACGGTGTGCACATGACGTCGATGCCCACCGTGGCCGCGTGGTCGAAGACCTCGAAGAGGCGCTCGGCGGGCAGGTTGAACCGGGAGAGCAGGTCGAGGGTGTACTGCGGCCCGAGGTCCTCGCCGGCGCCGCCCGTGCCTCCGCGGTAGAGAGCCCCCATGTCGCGCAGCTGGAACTTCACGGCGTCGGCACCGCTGCCGTGAGCGAGGTCGACCAGCTCCTTGGCCAGCTCGACGGACCCGTTGTGGTTGATGCCGATCTCGGCGATGAGGAAGGCGGGGTTGCCACGCCCGACCCCGTGCCGGCCCACCTGGAACGCATCGCTGCGGTTGACGGCCACGGCCACCAGGTGCCCGTTGTCGTCGAGCAGCGGGATGTGGTCGACGGCGCCGGCGAAGAGGCGGCGGACCTCGGCCGGGGTCGCGGTGGCGGGCGCGCTGACGGTGGAGACGTTCGCGACCGCGGAGCAGGGCCGGGTGAGGTCGACGTCCGCCTGCGCCGCGATCCAGCGGCGCACGTCGCCGTCCGAGATGGAGCCCACGAGGTGACCGTGCTCGGTGACGCAGAAGACGATGCGCGACTTGTTGGCGGTGATCTTCTCCAGCGCCCGCAGGACGGGGTCCTCGCCGTAGACGACGAAGGGCGTGACGGTGCGGTCGACGATCATGTGGGGTCCCCGGTGGTGGCGGTCAGGCGCAGGAGGGTCTGCTCGGCGACGAGGAGGTCGAGCTCGGTGTCGGCGTCCACGCCCTCGACCTCGTCCATGACGAACAGCCCGATCCGTCCACCCAGGCGGTTGTCGAGCTCGTCGTAGACCCACGGCCTGGTCAGGTACAGGGAGCCGGTCTCGCGGTAGCGACGCTGGCCGCGGGCGAGGTCCTGGCGTCGAGGGCGCGCGTCGACGTCGTAGGAGGCGGCCGGGGGGTCGCCGTCCGACCAGATGAACGGTGCCTGCTCCACGACGCCGACCAGCGAGTCGACACCGGTGGCGGCGAACTGGGAGACGGCCCGGTCGATGCTCCCGGGCAGCCGGACCGGCGAGGTCGCCTGCAGCAGCATCACGGCGTCGGGTTCGTCGCCCGCGGCGCGGACGGTGTCGAGAACGTGGCGGACGACCGGCTCGGTGGGGGTGTCGTCCCGGGCCAGCTCGGCCGGCCGCAGGAAGGGCACCCGCGCCCCGGCGCTCCGGGCGGCGTCGGCGATCTCCGAGTCGTCGGTGGAGACGACGACGTCCATGGCCGGATGGGCGGCGAGGGCCTGCTCGACGGTCCACCGGAGGAGGGGCCGACGGGCGACCTCGCGCAGGTTCTTGCGCGGGACGCCCTTGGAGCCCCCGCGCAGGGGGACCACGCAGAGGATCCTCACCCGGACATCATCCCCCGGACCGCATCGGCCACGGCCACCGAGGGCTCCACGGTGGGCCGTTCGGGCGAGGCCGTCGGCACCTCACCCCACGGCGAGAGCCGATAGCGCTCCCAGAACTCGCGCACCCACGGCGGCGGGTCCGGCAGGTGCACCCACGCGGGCACGCCCGCGGCCGCGGCCTCGAGGACGCCGGTGGAGAAGATGCTCACGACCGGGCGGCCGAGCTCGCGCAGGGGCTCCCGGACGCGGTCGACGGTGATGCCCTCCGACTCCCACCGGCGGTGGGTGGCCCGTGAGCGGCGGTCGACCTCGGCGGGGTGCGGCCGGTAGGTGGCACCGGTCTCGAGGCAGAACCGGTGGGCGGTCGCGGTGACGACACCACGCGGGAGCTCTGCGGCGTGGAGCTGTCCCAGGAACACCGGTGCGGCGTCCTGCACGAGGCGTCCAGCAGGCCCCTCGGCGGCGTCCCACAGGAGCTGCGACCCCACGACCCGGGTGTCGACGTCGGTGCGGCCGGACCGCCAGAACCGCGCGTCCGCCTCGCTCCAGGCGAGCAGGGTCGTCCCTGGTGCGAGTGGTGGCGCGTGCGGGGTCATCAGCCCGTGTTGCACGGTGACGAAGCGCCCACCCTTCTTGCCGGCCACGGCGTGAGCGAGCGAGCCCAGGGGGAGGTAGTGACCGGTGGACAGCACAACGGTTGCGGAGGAGACACGACGGTCCAGAGCAGACCGTGCGGGCTCGGAGGCGACATGCCATCCGTCCCTGCGCAGCCGGTCGCCCGAACCGGTCGGCGTGACAACAGCGACCCGGCCGTCGAGACGCCCCGCAGGGGCCAGCAATGCCCGCAGCGACGTCGTCGTGGCGGCGTCGAGCACCACGAGGACGTCCGTGTCTCCATCCACGGCTTCGGACCTCGTGGCCACATCGACGACGGGCGGTCCCGAACGAAGCGAGCGAAGCGCGCCCCGCGCACGACGGGTCGCCCCCTGCCTGGCCCTCTGGCGGTGCTGCCACGCGTGGAGATCCGAGGGCTCGATCAGGCCGTCCACAGGGCCTCCAACGCGGCGGCGCGGTGGGCGAAGGTGTGCTCGGCCAGGGTTCGTGCGCGTCCGGCTGCGCGGATGGCCTCGGCCCACGGACGATCGCTCGCCGCGCGCCGGGCGAGCTCGACCGCCTCCTCGGGCGACCCGAAGACGGCCACCTCGACACCGGGCTCGTAGTGCATCGCGACGTCGGCACGGTCGACCAGCTGGACCGCACCGATGCCGCACGCCTCGAACGTCCGCATCGTGAAGCCGTCCTGGTCACCGTGCACGTTCAGCGTCGCGGTGGCGCCGGCCATCACGCCGTACGCCTCGGCGCGGGACAGGTCCCGCCCGGCCGGGAGCCCGGGGCGCCCGAGACGCCACGTGCGGGCCCGGTCCACCGGGTGGCCCGACCAGTCGCGGCCGTAGGCGCGGACGGGCACGCCGGCGGCCTCGAGCGTGGAGAGCAGGGCCTCGCGGCGCTGGTACCGCGCCCCCACGAAGACGACCTCGGCGGCGGGCGCCGGGGTGAAGGCGACGGAGGGGTCGTGGGCCAGCGGGACGTGCTCGGCGCGGATGCCGAGCTCGCCCAGCGTCGCCACGTCGTGCGGGGAGTACGACGCGACCGGCCCGGCCGCGGCCAGCGAGCGGGGAGTGTGCGCGGTGCGCCGAAGCTCGTCGTACAGCCACAGGGCCCGGCGTTGTTCCCTCCGTTCCACGAGGTCCCAGAAGTCGTCGTCGAAGACGTCGCCCTTGATGACGAGGAGCACGTCCGGGTCGTGCTCGAGCACGGCCGCGCGGGCTCGCCGGCCGACCGCGGCGCGGCGCCGGGAGTCCTCGGCGCCCAGCCTCTCGGGCAGCTCGTGCGCGAGCTTGGTGGCCAGCCGTGACGCCCGCCCGCCGGTGTCGTAGGGCACGGTGCGGACGTCGTGACCGCGGTCGGCGAGCGCTCGCTCGATCGAGGCCCAGTACCCGTGGAAGGCCGGGCTGAGGGCCAGGAGGCGGGTCGGCCGGTTCACGAGGTGAGCCCGCGCCGGGCGAGCTCGTCGAGGGCGTCGTCCCAGGCTGCGGCATCTGCGCCCGGCCGGTCCCAGGACCGGCGCACGAAGTCCACCACCGCGTCGTGGGCGCTCCACCGCGGCAGTGGCGCTCCCACGGAGCGCAGCCGGTCGAGGTCCGCGCAGGCGTGCTCGATGTCGCCGGCCCGGTGCACGTCGACGTGGGTGATCCCGGGCGACGGGACCGGGGCTCCGGCGGCGGCCGCCTCTGCGAGCTGGACGAGCGTGGTCCGCTCGCCGCTGCCGCTGTTGAGGATCCGCGCCTCCACACCGGTCGGCGGCTTGTCGACCGCCCATGCCAGGAGCGCGGCGAGGTCGGAGACGTGGACGATGTCGCGGGTCTGGTGGCCGTCTCCGTAGACGGTGAGGGGACGGCCCTCGCGGAGCATCGCGAGGAACGCGGCGAGGACGCCGGTGTAGGGGTTGTGCAGCGCCTGGCCGGGGCCGACGACGTTCTGCGGCCGCACGATCGTCAGGGGGACCTCGCCCCGGCAGACCCGCAGGGCGGCCTTCTCCGCGAGCGACTTGGTCTCGCCGTACACCGACACGGGATGGTGCGGGTCGTCCTCCGTCGACGCCACCGGGCCGGCGACGTCGCAGCACCTCGAGCCGAAGGTGGGTCCGTGGTGCCGGCAGGCGTATGCCCCCTCGCCGTAGACCGCGCGCGAGCTGAGCGAGACCAGCGCGGACTTGCGCTCCTTGGCGTACTCGGCTGCCAAGCGGGTGCCGTCGACGTTGACACGGTGGTAGCGCGGGGCCTCGTACATCGACTGGCCGGTGCCGGTCTCGGCCGCGAGGTGCACGACCCCCTCCACCGGGCCGGGAACGGCCCGCCACGCCTCGGGGTCGGCGACGTCGCCGACCGTCACACGCCCCGGGAAGGCGGCGACGGCGGCCTCCGGGTCGGCATGTACCTGGGGGAGCAGCGAGTCGAGGGCGGTGACCTCATGACCCGCGGCAACGAGGCGCCGGGCGAGGTGCTGCCCGATGAAGCCGGCTCCGCCGGTGAGGAGGATGGTCATGATCCCGCCTCGATGACCGAGGCGGGGACACCGGCGGCCACCGCGCCCGCGGGAACGTCGCGGGTGACGACGGCTCCCGCGCCGATGGTGGCGCCGTCGCCGATCGTGACACCGCCGAGCACGATGGCGCGCTGCCCGATGAACACATCGGACCCGATGCGTACGGCACCGCTGCCACGGACCTCGGATCTGTCGCGGCGGCCATGGTCGGCCGACCCGATGTAGACGTCGTCGACGATCATGGCCCCACTCCCGATCCTGATGGGATCGAGGGCGTGCACGTGGACGCGGTGGCCCAGGTACACGTCGTCCTCGATGACCAAGGGGCCGCCTCCTGCCTCCACCTGCAGCCACACGCCGTCATAGACGGCGCAGCGGGCGCCGACCTCGATCCGATCGGTGCCACGGAGCACCTCCGGCCGGACGATCACGGTGCCCTTCCCGTAGGAAGCGAAGGCGCGGCGGTGGAGCGGGCCACGCGTTCGTGCGAGATGCCATCGCAGCGAGGGTGGCGCCTCGACAACGCGACGCGCGAAGGTCATCGGACATCCGACCGAAGCAGCTCGAGCTCCGCGCGTGCGGTCGCGACGGGCCGTACCGGCCGGCCGAAGGCCCGGCGGGCACCGTTCGCGACGAGGTTGACGGCCGTCGCGGCCGTGAGCGCGGCCCGGAGCCGGCGAGCGCCTCCCCATCGGTCGGCGTAGCGCAGGCGCGACTCGACGAGCCACCGGCGACGGGCGAGGGGGTCGGAGGAGCCCCCACCGACGTGGACCAGTGACACCGTGCCGACGAAGACCGACGGGATGCCCTGCTCGCGGAGGCGTTGCTGGAGGTCGATCTCCTCGGAGTTCATGAAGAAGCCCTCATCGAAGCCGCCGACGGCGCGGAAGACCTCGGTCGGGAGCAGCAGCGCCGCCCCGACCAGCCAGTCGACGGGGACCACCGCGCCCGGCACGGCCCGGGTGTCGTGGCCGACCGCCTCGTGGAGGGCTCGCCGGTGGCGGAATCGCGCGAGCGGGGTCAGCCACTCCACGGTCTGATGGCCCACGGTGGGGAAGTGGCGACCGCTCCACGCCGGGAGGCCGTCGTGGTCCAGGAGTAGGGGGCCGGCCACCGCTGGCATCCACGGTGCGGCGGCGTCCACGAGGTCCGCGACGAACGTGGGCCCGACCTCCACGTCGCTGTTGAGGACGAGCAGGAGCGGGTGCCGCGCGACGGCGGCGCCGGAGTTCACCGCCGAGCCGAACCCCCCGTTCGTCGGCCGCCGCACCACCTCGACGCCGTCGGTGTCGGGGATGGGCACCGGGGAGGCATCGTCCACCACGACGAGCTGGAGGGGTGCCTCGGTGCACTGCGCGCGGAGACCCTCGACGGTCCGCAGTGTGGGCGCGGGGTCCCCGTAGTGGGGAACGACGACGCTCATCCCCTCACTGTTCACACCAGAATGCTAGTCGGAGGTCGCCGCGAGGGTGCCGACCTCCCGTGGGTCCCGGCACGTTCACCTGGCTGCACGCACGTGACCAACGCGACCAGGAGGTTGGGGGGCGCGGCGCCTTCGCCTGGCCTACGGTTGCCCAGTGGCAGATTCACCGATCGGGGTCTTCGACTCGGGCTATGGCGGCCTCACCGTGATGCGGGCCATCCTCGACCAGCTGCCCCATGAGGCCGTCGCCTACTTCGGCGACACCGCCCGGGCACCCTACGGCCCGCGCCCCATAGCCGAGACGCGACGACTGGCGCTCGAGTGCCTCGACCGCCTCGTCGACCACGGCGTGAAGCTCCTGGTCATCGCCTGCAACACGGCCAGCGCCGCGGTCCTCCACGACGCCCGCGAACGCTACGACGTCCCCGTCGTCGAGGTGATCAGGCCGGCAGTGCGCCGGGCGGCGGCGGCGTCGCGCTCGGGCCGCGTGGGCGTGATCTCGACCCTGGGCACGCACCAGTCCGGCGCCTACCTCGACGCCTTCGCCGCGGCGCCTCACCTCGACGTGATCAGCCGACCCTGCCCGCGGTTCGTCGAGTTCGTCGAGCGCGGGATCACGGGAGGGCCGGAGTTGATCCACGTGGCCCACGAGTACCTCGACCCCCTTCGGGACGCCGGGGTGGACACCCTCGTCCTGGGGTGCACTCACTACCCGCTGCTCGCCGCCGTCATCACCTACGTCATGGGCGACGAGGTCACCCTGGTGTCATCCGCCGAGGAGACGGCGAAGGACGTCTACCGGGTGCTCTCCGACGCCGGGATGCTGCGCGACGAGGGATTGCCCGAACCGGACCACGGCTTCACCACGACGGGTGATCCCGAGGAGTTCCGCAGGCTCGCCGCGCGTTTCCTCGGAGTCGGTTCGCGTCTCGGGCCGGTCTTCACGGCCGCGGCCCCTGCCCCCTGGGTCGAGTACGCATGAGAGTCACGGTTCTCGGATGCTCCGGGTCGTTCGCGGGGGCGACGTCGCCGTCGTCGTCCTACCTCGTGCAGGCGGAGCACGAGGGGCGTACGTGGAGCATCGTCCTCGACCTCGGCAGTGGCGCGCTGGGTGCGCTGCAGAGGTACCTGGCGCTCGACGAGCTCGACGCCGTGTTCCTCAGCCACCTGCACCCGGACCACTGCGTGGACCTGTGCGGCCTCTACGTCTCGCGCCGGTACCGCCCCGGTGGAGGGCCGGAGGGGGCCCTCCCGGTCTTCGGACCGACGGGCACCGCGCAGCGCGTCGAGCTGATGTACCACGGACTCGAGTCGGGCGGCATGCGGACGCAGTTCGACTTCAGGACGGTGGCGAGCACCGCGCCCGTCGTCCTCGGGCCGTTCACGCTCACCCCTTTCTCCGTCAACCACCCCGTCGAGGCCTTCGGGTACCGCGTCGAGGCGGGAGGGGCGGTGCTCGCGTACACCGGTGACACCGACGAGTGCGCCACCTTGCCCCCCCTGCTCCGCGGAGCGGACCTGGCCCTGATGGACTCGGCCTTCGTCGACGGCCGCGATGAGGTGCCGAATGTCCACTTGTCCGGGTCACGTGCGGCCAACGCGGCGCAGCGGGCCGGCGGCGTCTCCCGGCTGGTCCTCACCCACATGCCAGCATGGAACGACCCAGAGGTGTGTCGTGCCCAGGCAGCATCCGTGTGGGGGCCCGGGGTGGAGGTCGCAGCGGCTGGTGACGTCTACCACCTCTGAGCTAAGCGCCTGGCGCGCGCGGCACCTTCGCGGCGCCGAGGGGACGGCAGGTCACCCGGGCGCGCGCCCCTGTCAGGAGCGCATGCGGCCCGTGACGACGTACTGCATGAACTCGGCCGACCCGGTCCGACCTCGGAGGAATCGCAGGCGCCGCCACTTCGCGAGGTCGAATGCCGAGTTGACCCCCATCGCGTCCAGCACCTCGAACCCCGCGTCCTCGAACATCTGACGCATCGTCGTCTCCGTGAAGAACCGCAGGTGGGTACGGTCCAGGACGCCCCAGTCCGAGTAGGTCCAACGGTCCCTGCGGACGAGGTCCACCACCACCGGGAAGTAGCGGATGTTGGGGATGCTGGCGACCACGTGTCCACCCGTGCGAAGCAGCGGCCCCGTGGCCGACAGTGCCGACCAGGGGTCGACCATGTGCTCCAGGACGTCGTTGAGGACGATGAGGTCGAACTCCTCCTCGAGCGCGGCGGCCCTCTCGGGGAAGTAGCCCTCGACCACGAGGTCGTACCCGTTGTCGCGAGCGCGCTGCGCTGACTCCGCGACTGCCTCGACACCGACGATCCGGACAGCCGGCTCACGCATCCGCAGCCCGCGCCCGAAACCTCCCGCGCCGCACCCGATGTCCAGAACCGACCGCGCCCCCACGGGAATCAGGTCCAGGACCTCCTGGCGCACGTCGTCGACGTACGTCCCCTGCGCAGGACCACTCGTTCCCATGCCCGAGTCCTCTCGCACGTGTCGCGGGCGAAGGCCCCGCCTCCCGGAGCCCGGCTATGCTACACGCGTGCCGGAGCCCGACGACCTGATCCCGTCGTTGACGGTGATCATGTTGTCCCACAGCGAGGTTGAGCCGCGCAGTGGCGTGCCGGGCGTCGACCTTCCATGGGCCCGATGCCGAACGGGCACTTTCGGATGAGGCTGCGACGCTCCGGGGGCACACCGCCGCGCCGCCTGGCGGACTCGCGCAACGCGCTGCTTCGGGCGACCTATCCGCGGCACCGCTTCGGCAGGGGCACGTACGGGCCGCTGCGGGTGCTCGACTTCGACGACGCGGGGTCGCTGGAGATCGGGAGCTTCACGTCGATCGCCGAGGGCGTCACGATCCTGACGGGGGGCAACCATCGCGTCGACTGGGTGACGACGTTCCCGTTCACCGCACTGTGGCCCCATGCGGGGGAGGTGCCGGGGCACCCGAGCAGCCGGGGGCCGGTCACGGTGGGTAGTGACGTCTGGCTGGGGTTCGGGTGCACCATCCTGTCGGGGGTCACGATCGGCCACGGTGCCGTCGTGGGCGCCGGTGCGGTCGTTCGCGAGGACGTCGCGCCGTACTCGATCGTCGTCGGCAACCCCGCGGCCGAGGTCCGCAAGCGGTTCGAGGACCACGTGATCGCATCGCTGCTCGAGATCGCCTGGTGGGACTGGGACGACGCGGTGATCGCTCGGGCACTGCTCGACCTCCAGTCCCCTGACATCTCGGGGTTCGTCACGCGCGCCCTGGCGGGCGAGTACGGACACCATGAGCCTTGACCCCCCGCCCACCGGTCTCGGGTTGCGGGCGGCCCGCGGGATCCTCGCCACGGGGTCGGGGCAGCTCGTTCGGCTGGGTTTGCAGGTCGCCTCCCTCGTCGTTCTCAGCCGGCTCCTCGGTCCCCAGGACTTCGGCACCGTCGCCCTGGTGACCTCGGTGCTGGGCATCGCCAACATCCTGCGCGAGCTTGGCCTGAGTACGGCAGCGATCCAGGCGGCCGAGTTGAGCGACCAGCAGCGGGGCAACCTCTTCTGGCTCAGCAGCGCGGCGGGTCTGGCGGCATCCCTGCTCGTGGTGGCCGCCGCTCCCGTTCTCCCCGTCGTGTTCGGGAAGTCGGACGCGACGGTCATCGCGATCGCCCTCGCCCCGACCTTCCTGCTCTCGGGACTGGCGGCCCAGCACCGCGCGCAGCTGGTGCGGCAGATGAGGTTCACGGCACTGGCTGTCACCGAGGTCACCGCCGCAGTGCTTGCCCTGGCCGTCGCCGTCGTCATGGCCCTGGAGGGGGCCGGACCCTGGGCCCTGGTGGCCCAGCTCCTGACCAGTGCGCTCGTCTCGCTCGTCCTCTTCCTCGTCGTCGGGGGATGGTGGCCGGGAACCTACGACCGCGGCGCGCCGATGCGCGCCCTGGTGACCTTCGGCAGCTCGGTCCTTGGCTCCCAGGTCCTGACCTACATCACGATCAACGTGGACTCGTTCCTCGTCGGCCGCCAGCTGGGGACGGCCCCGCTCGGCGAGTACAACCGCGCGGTGCAGGTGGTGAGGACACCCGTGAACGGGATGCGGACCCCACTCGCAACCGTGCTCCTTCCGACCTTGTCCCGGTTGCAGGGCGACCCGGTCGCCTTCGCACGGTTCGGAGCCCGCGCGCAGCTCGTCATCGCGTATCCCGTGCTGTCCTTCCTCGGGCTGTTCATCGCCACGAGCGAGCCTGCCATCGAGCTCATGCTGGGGTCCCGTTGGGTGGGCATTGCGCCGGTCGCCGTGCTCATCGCCGTCGGCGAGGCCGTCTCCACGCTGATGTTCGTCGTCTCGATCATGTTCTCCGCCCTGGGAATCTCCCGGCTGCTGATCCGATTCACGCTGCTCACCTCCATCCTCCGGGTCGTGACCGTCCTCGTCGTCGTGAGCCACGGGATCCTCGCCGTCGCGGCGGCCTACGCCGTGCTGCCCGTCTTCGTCTTCCCCCTCGCGCTGTGGTGGCTCCGTCGGTCTGCCGGCCTCCCGGTACGTGCCCTGGCCTGGCAGGCGCTTCGCGTGTGCCTCGTCATCGGGTCCGCCACCCTCGCGGCGTACCTGGCGGCGGAACTCCTCGCGGGTGGACAGGGCGTCCTGTCCCTCGTGTGGGCGACGGTCACGATGGCCGCGGCCTTGGCCTGCGCTGCGGTCGTGCCCCCGGTCCGGGCCGACTACGAGGTGATCCTGGGATTCGGCCGCCGGATGCTCGCGAGGTCCGCCACGGCGAAGTGAGCAGAGGGTCCGGCGGCGCTGGGGTGCCGGCCAAGCGGGCATCACTCGGCGTGGCTAGCCTTGCGGCCATGCCTGACACGACCCGCCACGACGGCCGAGCCCCCGACCAGCTCCGCGAGGTGCGGCTGACCCGCAACTGGCTGGACCACGCCGAGGGCAGCGTCCTCGTCGAGTTCGGCCGCACGCGCGTCCTGTGCGCCGCGTCCTTCACCGAGGGCGTCCCCCGCTGGCTCAAGGGCCGCGGCACCGGGTGGGTAACCGCCGAGTACGAGATGCTCCCGCGGTCCACCAACACGCGCAGCGACCGTGAGTCGCGCCGAGGCAAGGTCGGCGGCCGTACGCACGAGATCTCCCGGCTCGTCGGCCGCAGCCTGCGGGCCGTGATCGACACCAAGGCCCTGGGCGAGAACACCATCGTGCTCGACTGCGACGTGCTCCAGGCCGACGGTGGCACCCGCACCGCCGCCATCACCGGCGCCTGGGTGGCCCTCGCCGACGCCGTGGCCGACGCCCGCGACCGCGGTCTGCTCGCGGCCGGTGCAGAGCCGCTCACCGGGTCGGTCGCGGCCGTCAGCGTCGGCGTGGCGGGCGGGCTGGCGGTGCTCGACCTCGACTACCCGGAGGACTCCACGGCCGAGACCGACATGAACGTCGTCATGACCGGCGACGGCCGCTTCGTCGAGGTCCAGGGCACGGCCGAGGGCGAGCCCTTCGACCGCGAGCTCCTCGGCACCCTTCTCGACCTCGCCACCTCCGGGTGCGTCGAGCTGACCCACCTGCAGCGGACGGCCCTGGACGGGTCGCCGCGGGAGCGGGTGCGGTGACGCGCCGCCTCGTCCTCGCCACGCGCAACGAGCACAAGGTCCACGAGCTGCGGAAGATCCTCGGCGGCCTCGTCGACGAGCTGGACCTCGACGTCGTCGGTGCCGCCGACGTCGAGGGGGCGCCGGACGTCCCGGAGACGGAGGTGACCTACGTCGGGAACGCCACCCTGAAGGCCGTGGCCCTGGCGCGGGCCACCGGGCTCCCGGCTGTCGCCGACGACTCCGGGCTGGCTGTCGAGGTGCTCGGGGGGTCGCCGGGGGTGTTCTCGGCGCGGTGGTCCGGGTCGCACGCGGGCGAGGGCGCCGGCCGCCGCGAGGTGGACCGCGCGAACCTCCAGCTCCTCCTCGAGCAGGTCCACGACGTCCCTGACGAGCACCGGGGGGCGGCGTTCGTCTGCGCCGCCGTCCTCGCGATGCCGGACGGTCGGGTCGAGGCTGTCGAAGGGCGGGTGGCCGGCCGCATCGTCCGCGAGCCGCGGGGGGAGAACGGCTTCGGCTACGACCCGGTGTTCGTGCCCGACGGTGCGGAGCGGACCCTGGCCGAGCACACCGACGCGGAGAAGAACGCGATCTCCCACCGTGGACTGGCCTTCCGGGCGCTCGAACCAGTGCTCCGCTCTGTCCTGGGCTGAGCGGGTCCGGCGGGCGTCGGCGGCGCCGTAGGGTGTGCGTCGAGCGCGAGTGGCGGAACTGGCAGACGCGTCAGGTTTAGGTCCTGGTGCCCTCGGGCGTGCGGGTTCGAGTCCCGCCTCGCGCACTCCAGATGGCGGGTCGGCAGTGTGGGCACCCGGGCACGCGCGAGGGTGCGCAGACCGAGACTCCACCCCCTCCCGCTCACCGCCGCGTACGCCCGCGAGCGCCACCCCCTGTCGACCTCGGCCACGGCCCTGAAGTACGGGGCCAGCCGGTCGGCCTGTTCGCCCTTGGTGGCGAGCGAGATGAGCACGGGGCGCATCTTCAGGGCGACGACGGAGCGGGTGACCGGGTCGCGATCGAGATGCTTGGCCCAGATCACGACACGAGCCCACATCCAGTCGACACGGTCGATGCGGAAGCGCTGCGTCCCGAGCGAGGTGCCGACCGTCCGGAAATCAACGAGCGGTTCGGCGACGTGACCGAACGGGTGGCCGGACGCGAGGCGCAGCAGCAGGTCGTAGTCCTCGAAGAAGAGGTCCTCGTCGTAGCCGCCCAGCTCACGGACCACGCCGGTGCGGCACATGATCGAGGCGGCCGGGATCCAGTTGCCCTGGAGGAGGGACTCGAAGTCGTCGGAGACATCGAGGCCGCGTGCGTGCCGCGCCACGAAGGACGGCTCGACGTCGACGCCCTCCTCGTCGACCATCCGTGCGTCGCTGTAGACAAAGGCCACGTCGGGCCGTTCGAGCAGGAGTGTCAGCTGCTTCTCGACGCGGTCGTGGCGCATGACGTCATCCGCGGAGATGTACGCGTAGTGCGCGGTCCTCACCTGGTCGAGCGCCGCGTTGAGGGTGGCGGTCAACCCCCTGTTGGTCGGGTTGACCAGCAGGAGGGTCTCGATCGGGCTTCTGGCCGCCCACCTCTCGAGGTGTTCCACGGTGTCGTCCCCGGACGCGTCGTCGCACAGGATGACCCGCCGGGGAGGCACGGTCTGAGCGGAGATGGATTCGAGCAGGGCGTCGACGAAGCGCCCGTGCTCGTACGCGACGACGATGATGGTGACGCCTTCCTCGCCAGGCGCTGGGGCCGCTCCGGAAGCCGTCACGGGGGCGAGGCTACAGAAGGCTGGACGGTGGAGCCCTCACACCGCCCGACGTCGACGACGCTGCTGCTCAGGTGGCGGAGCGCGTCGACCCGGCGACGCGCAGGAGGTGCTCGACCTGGGCGTCTCGGCGGGCCTCGGCGTGGTGCCGCGCCATGAAGCCGATGCCACGGCCGCCCAGCACCTCGCGTCGCGTCGGCGACTCGGCCAGCCGGCGCACGGCCAGGGCCAGCGCGCGGGCGCTGCGGGGCAGTGTGGTCACGGTGAAGCCCGCGAAGCGGCGGTGCCCCTCGAGCATGGGCGTCCGGAAGCCGACGACGGGGAGCCCGAGCCCGGCCAGCTCGAGCTCGACCCCGGTCGGGTACGAGTGCAGGTACGGGAGGAGGGCGACGTCCGCGCCCGCCGCGGGCGCCGACATCCGGCCGACCTCGGTGCCCACGGGCCCCGCGAGACGGACCCCGGGAGCGGCCGCAGCCGCCGTGCGCAACCAGTCGGACAGCGGACCCTCCTGCGCATGGACGACGAGCTCGTGGTCCACGCCCCAGCGGCTGAGCAGGCGCGAGGCCGCCACCGCGTACTGCGGACCGTCGGCCGGGTGCAGCCGCCCGACGAAGACGAGGCGGAGCGGGCCCTCCGGCGGGCCACCCGGTCGGGCGCGTGGGCCGGCCCGGGCGACCTGCTCGGCGGTGAGGGTGCTGTCGAAGTACAGGAGCGGGGGGACGCGGTGCTTGACCTGCGCGTGCTCGTGGTACGCCGCCCAGGCGCCCCAGCCGTTGCACTGCAGGCCGTCGGCCGCGGCCAGCACCGTGCGGGCGGTCCACAGCTCGCCGGCTGCCCGCATCATCGCCACCGGGAGCGTGGCGGGACCCGCGGACCGGAGGTAGCGGAGGCGTTGGGTCGCCGTCGAGTCGGCGACCACGACGGTCGGAACCCGGCGGGCGACCGCGGCCAGGTGCGGGTCCAGCGGCATCCGTACCGCGTGCGCACCGAGACGCTCCACCGCCGCCGTCACGGTGCCTGCCACGACGTCGACACCCGCAGCGGCGAGGTCGGGCACCGGGGCATCCGCCACGTCGGGCGGTCCCGGACGGTTCAGGACGACGCTCACCCGGCCGGGCCACCGCGCTACCAGGGCCCGGACCTCGCGCCCGGTGATGGAGTCCGGCTCCGCACCGGTCCCGGGTGGGAGCACGACGGCCAGGTGCGGCATCCCGCGAGTGTACGGAGCCGGCCTCGCCGCAGCGTGCGTCACCGGGCCCGTGCCCACCGGGCCGGGGGCGGTCGCGGTAGGTTGGCGCCAGCACCGACCCACCCGAGGAGGACCCCGTGGCCGACCGGCTCCAGCCCGGCGACACCGCGCCCGACTTCACCCTGCCCGACGACACGGGCACCGATGTCGCGCTGGTGGACCAGCGCGGACGGAAGGTGATCGTCTACTTCTATCCGGCTGCCATGACACCCGGGTGCACGAAGCAGGCGTGTGACTTCAGCGAGTCCCTCGAGTCCCTCGAGCGCGAGGGCTACACCGTGCTCGGCATCTCCCCGGACGCGCCGGCCAAGCTCGCGAAGTTCCGCGAGCGCGACCACCTGAGCATCCCGCTGCTCTCCGACGCCGACCGGTCCGTGATGAAGGCGTGGGGCGCGTTCGGCGAGAAGAGGCTCTACGGCAAGGTCGTCGAGGGCGTCATCCGCAGCACCGTGGTCCTCGACGAGGAGGGCACGGTCACGCACTCCTGGTACAACGTCAAGGCCACGGGCCACGTCGCCAAGCTCCGCCGCGACCTCGGACTCGAGTGAGGACCAGATGAGCCAGTCCCGTCCCGCCCCCACCCCGCCGCCGTCGATCGACACCCTCGACGCCGAGCTCACCGCGCGCCGCGAGCGGCTCGCCGCCACGATCGACGAGCTCGTCGAGAAGGCCAGCCCGAAGGCGATCTTCCAGCGGCAGGCCGAGGCCGCGAAGGCGCGGTTCGCCGACGTCGCCACGACCCCCGAGGGCGAGCTCCGCGTCGAGCGCCTCGCTGCCGTGGTCGCGGTCGTCACCGTCGTGGGTGGGCTCGTTCTCTATCGGCGCCTGCGCCGGCACTGACCGTGCCACCGACGCCTCGGGACGATCGCGAACGGCTCCCGATCCGGATGCTGCACGATCGCGTGCTCGTCGGGACGGAGGGCGAGCAAGGCGAACGTCGGTCGGGTGGCGGCATCGTCATCCCGGCCACCGCCAGTGTCGGTAAGCGCCTCTCATGGGGTGGTGTCGTCGCCACCGGCCCGAACGTGCGCCAGGTCGAGGTGGGCGACCGCGTGCTCTACGACCCCGAGGACCGCGCGGAGGTCGAGATCGGCGTCCGCGAGTACGTGCTGCTCCGCGAGCGCGACCTGCACGCCGTGGCGGCACGTCGCGTCGAGGAGGGCAGCACCGGGCTCTACCTCTGAGGCCGGGCGGAGGTCGGGGCGCCGCACGAGCGCCCCGCGAGAAGGCGGCGCGGCAGGTCCGCCAGGTGGCGAGCGACGTCGACGCCGGAGAGGCGACGCCCCTGCTCGACGAGCACGCTCGCGACGACACCGTGTCGGGAGGTCGCCGCGACGACCGCCACCAGCCAGGCCGGGGTGGCGGCGTAGCCCGTGGGGTCCAGGGTCAAGAGTCCCGTCGACCGTCGCGCTCGCGGTCGAGCTCGGCCGACTTCTGGGCCCGGTACTGCACCTGGTCAGCACTGCCGTGGCGTCGGCCCGCCAGCGCCGCGGACTCCACCGTCAGGGCCACCACACGCCCCCCGACCGACGAGGGGAGGGCCACGAGGAGGGCGTCGGCGACCCGGCCCGCGGCGCCCGCACGTCGGCGGCTGGTGAGGGTCGCCGCCAGGGCACGCGTCGCGCCGAGCCATGCCCGCTGTCGCCAGGACGCCGGGGCCGGTGCTTCGGGGCGGGCGCGCGTCTCCGGGTGCCGGTGCTCGAAGAGCACCTCCGAGGCGCCGCTCACCCACGCGCGGGCGCACCGGGTCCTCGCGTCCTGGGCCGCACCGCGGTGCTCGATGACCAGCTCCGGGTCGACGACGATCCGCACCCCCGCCGCGCTGAGCCGCAGCCCGAGCTCGGAGTCCTGCCGGTACAGGAACTCCTCGTCGAAGCCTCCGACGGCGTCGAAGTCGGAGCGGCGGACCGAGTTGTGCGCCGCCCAGTGGAGCCACGTGTCCTCGGGTGACCTGGCGAGGACCCCACGGACGGCTCGCTCGGTGGCCGCCCACCCGTAGGCACGGGCATACCTCGAGGGTGGCAGGACATCCCGGGTGGGGCCCACGACCCCCACGCGGTCGGCTCCGTCGTGGTGGGCCAGATGTCGGCCCACCATCACCGGGGCCGGTGTCAGGTCGTCGTCGCAGCGGATGACGACCTCGCCGAGGGCGGCGTGGTAGCCCTCGTTGAGGGCGGCGGCGACGCCGGTGGAGCTCTTCCGGACGACGACCCTCAGCGGGAGCCGGTCACGCCAGGCGGCAAGGAGCTCCTCGCTCTCCGGGTCACGCCCGTCGACGACGACGACGACCTCCCACGGTTCGCGGCAGTCCTGGGCGGCCAGGGCGGCGAGCAGCGGTGGGAGGCGGTGGACGCCCCGGTGGGTCGGCACCACGACCGACGCGCGCAGCCGAGGCTCCGACATGGTTCCCTCCGCGGGACGGTCCGAATACGGGAGAGGCTCCCCGGTACCGGGGAGCCTCTGGTGGGAGTGCGCCATCAGGGACTCGAACCCCGAACCCGCTGATTAAGAGTCAGCTGCTCTGCCAATTGAGCTAATGGCGCGCGACGGGAGACATTATCAGCCGCCGGCGGCCCCGGCGAAATCGACACTGGCTCAGGCCGGTGGGTCCTCTTCCTGGCCGGGGCGCCGCCGCGAGAGGAGGAAACCACCCGCGAGGAGCACGACGGCGATCAGCCCCACCAGAGCCGGGACCAGCCAGCCCGGCGCGCCGTCCGACGTCGTGGAGGCCGGTACTACGGACGGCGAGGGCGTGCTGCTCGGGGAGGGCGTGGGAGTGGCAGCCGCCGTCGTGGGCGGGGCCTCGGTCGTCGGGGTGCTGCTCGGCGTTGCGGTCGGCGTGGCGCGCGCCGCGCTCCGGGTGCTCGTGAACGTGAAGGAACCGGAGACGGGGTGACCGTCGTCGCTGACCACCCGGTAGGTGACGGTGTGCTCACCGGCGGGGAGCGGCACGACGAGAGGCTGCGTGACCCTCGCCCCGTCACCTGAGGGCTGCCCGTCCGCCTCGTCACCGCCGGGGCCATCCACCCGCATCTCGATGAACTTGGGGTTGATGTCCTCGCTGAAGGTGAGGACGACCTTCGCCGTGGTGCGCACGGTGGCACCGTCGCCGGGGGTGGTGGTGACCAGCTGGGCGTGCATCGGAACGGCGGCAACCGCCGCCGACGCCGCGCCGAGCGCGGAGGCGAGCACGAGCACGACGGCGGCGGCGATGCGTCCAGGAGTCATGGACCCATCGTGGCAAAGGGCGGCTCGCGGCCGCAGGCCGACCCAGGGAAAGACGACGCCCCCGGCCCTACTCCGGGCCGGGGGCGTCGCGGTGGGGTGAGTGACGGGACTTGAACCCGCGGCCCCCTGGACCACAACCAGGTGCTCTACCTGCTGAGCTACACCCACCACGGCGGGCGCATGCCATCCCGAGGATGCCGTGCGCCCGCAGCGCGGACCATCGTACCCGCTACGCGGGGGTGCTCCCGACCGCGTCCCCGTCGCCCGGCGCCGCGTCGTGGGCGACGACGTGCCGCGCCCCGAGTGCCCGCAGCTCGTCGGTCGGCCGCCCGGGTGGCTCGAGGAACACCGCCTCGCGGTAGTAGCGGAGCTCGGCGATGGACTCGCGGATGTCGGCCAGGGCGCGGTGCCCACCGCTCTTGGTGGGCGCGGCGTAGTAGGCGCGGGGGTACCAGCGCCGGGAGAGCTCCTTGATCGACGACACGTCGATGATCCGGTAGTGCAGGTGGGCCTCGAGCTCGGGCATGTCGCGCAGGAGGAAGGCCCGGTCGGTGGCCACCGTGTTGCCGCCGAGCGGCGCCTTGCCGGCGTCCGGGACCCACTCCCTCACGTAGTCGAGGACCATCTCCTGGGCCTGCTCCAGCGTGACCCCGCCCCCGAGCTGCTCGAGCAGTCCTGACGTCGTGTGCATCTCGCGGACGAAGTCGCTCATCTGCGCCACTGCCTCTTCCGGCGGCCGCACGACGACGTCGACGCCCTCGCCCAGCACGGTGAGCTCGAAGTCGGTGACCAGGGCTGCGACTTCGACGAGGGCGTCGTGCTCCAGCGACAGGCCGGTCATCTCGCAGTCGATCCAGACGATGCGGTCGGTGAGGGCACGGTCGCCGGACGTGGAGGACATGGCGGCCATGCTAGGCCGGGTCGCCCGCGCACCGGGCCCCGTCCCGCAGACATCCGGCTAGGGTCACCGTCCATGGCCGGGGAGCTCGACACGGTGCGCGCGGGGGCGGCGGTGCACGACCCGACGACCCGGCCGGCACTGCGGCGCTGGCTGCTCTCGAGTGTGGCCGCGAGCGGCTTCCTCGTCGCGGCGCTGGTCGTCTCGGCCTACCTCGGCGCCACCTTCGGGGTGCAGACCGCGCTCCTCTCCCTCGCGGTGGCGATCGTGCCGCTGGGCATCGTCATCCCCACGTTCCTCTGGCTGGACCGCTTCGAGTCCGAGCCGACGAAGTACCTCGTCGTGGCCTTCCTCTGGGGTGCCCTCGTCGCCGCGCTGGTCGCGGCCCTCTTCAACACGGGCGCCATCGCCGTGCTCGAGGTGGCGTCCGACCCGGAGGTGGCCCTCACGGCCGCGGCCGTCGTCATCGCGCCGGTGGTCGAGGAGGCCCTGAAGGGTGTGCTCGTCCTGCTCGTCTGGTGGGTCCTCCGCCGGGAGTTCGACGGTGTAACCGACGGGATGGTCTACGCAGGGGTGACCGCCGCCGGCTTCGCCTTCACCGAGAACATCCAGTACCTGGCGCAGGCCTACGTCGAGGGCGGTGGTGAGGCGCTCACCGCGACGTTCGTGGCCCGGTGCCTGCTGTCCCCGTTCGCGCACCCGATGTTCACCGTCCTCACCGGCGTGGGCGTGGGCATCGCCGCGACCTCGCGCACCTGGCCGCCCCGACTCGTCGCCCCCGTCGCGGGGTACGTGCTCGCGGTGCTCGCGCACTCGCTGTGGAACCTCGCCGCCGTCTCCTCCGGCTCCGGACTGCTCACCGTCTACCTCCTCGTCGAGGTGCCGGTCTTCCTCGCCTTCGTGGCGTTCGTCGTCTGGGCCAGGCGACGGGAGGGACACCTCATCGGGCAGTTCCTCCGGCCCTACGCGGACGCCGGGTGGCTCTCGCCGGAGGAGGTGGCGATGCTCTCCTCGATGCCGAGACGTCGCGAGGCGAGGGTCTGGGCACGGGCCAACGCCGGCACGAGGGGGCTGTCCGCGATGCGCGGCTTCCAGGACACCGCGTCCGAGCTGGCCATGCTCCGGCGCCGGATGCACCACGACGCCGCCGACTCCCACGCGCTGGCCCAGGAGCGCCAGCTGCTCGTCGCACTCGCCTCGCGCCGCGAGGAGTTCGTGGGGATGCCGGTCGGGTGACCGAGGCCCCGGAGCCGGAGCCGCCGGCGGGCTGGGAGGATCAGGCCATGACGCCGACCCTGGAGCTCGCCCGCCGACTCGCGCCGGGCCTCGTCGAGCTGCGCCGCCGCCTGCACCGCCATCCCGAGATCGGGCTGGACCTGCCGGTGACCCAGGCCGCCGTGCTCGAGGCGCTGGCGGGGCTTGACCTCGATGTGACCACCGGCGAGTCGCTGAGCTCGGTCGTGGCGGTGCTGCGCGGGACGGTCTGCGCGGACGGCCCGCGACCGGTGGTGCTCCTCCGGGGCGACATGGACGCCCTGCCGGTGGCTGAGGAGGTCGACGCGGAGTACGCCTCGGAGCGGCCGGGCGCCATGCACGCCTGCGGACACGACCTCCACGTCGCCGGCCTAGTCGGCGCCGCGCGCATCCTGCACGAGCGGCGCGAGGAGCTCGCGGGTGACGTGGTGCTCATGTTCCAGCCGGGGGAAGAGGGCCCCGGTGGCGCCCAGCCGATGCTGCGCGAGGGGCTTCTGGAGGCTGCCGGACGCCCGGTGGACGTCGCCTACGCCGTGCACGTCACCTCGGCCGAGCAGCCGTTCGGCGTCTGGTTCTCGCGACCGGGGCCGCTGATGGCGTCCGCGGACGAGGTACACGTCACGGTTCGGGGGAGGGGCGGGCACGGGTCGGCCCCGCACCACGCCCTCGACCCGGTGCCGGTGGCGTGCGAGCTGGTGCTGGCCCTGCAGACCGCGGTGACCCGGCGCTTCGACGTCTTCGACCCGGTCGTCGTCACGGCCGGGCGGGTGGCGGCGGGCACGGTCAACAACGTCATCCCGGACGACGCGGTGGTCGAGCTGACCGTCCGGGCGCTGTCCGCGCGGCATCGCGCGCAGGCGCTCGAGGTCGTCCGTCGGGTCGCCGACGGAGTCACCGCGGCCCACGGGCTGACAGCGGAAGTCGTCGTCGACCACGGGTACCCGGTCACCGTCAACGACGCGGCCGAGCACGAGTTCGCGCGGGCTGTGGTCACCGACCTCTTCGGGGAGGACCGCTGGACGCTCATGCCGACCCCCGAGATGGGGTCCGAGGACATGTCCTTCGTCCTGGCCGAGGTGCCCGGCGCCTACCTGTTCGTCAGTGCCTGCGCGAGCGAGGACCACTCCGTCGCCGAGGACAACCACTCGCCGCGGGCTACGTTCGACGACGCAATCGTCCCCGACGTCGCCGCCGCCCTGGCCGACCTCGCCCTGCGTCGGTGCCGAACGGCGGCGCCGGCTCGACCGGCCTCCTAGACTGACGCCCGGTGCCCCGGCGCCCTGCCCTCGTAGCTCAGCCGGACAGAGCAAGGGACTTCTAATCCCTAGGTCGCAGGTTCGAGTCCTGCCGGGGGCGCGTGATGAACCATCTCCGCCGCGTGGCGTCCCTTCCGGGCCTGCGATCCGTGCTCCTGCGGGCCCCCGTGCGCCGACGGGTTGCCTCGGTCCTGGCCCTGCGCTTCCTCGTCGCCGCCTTCCGCACGACCACACCGCTTGCTGTCATCGCCGGCGAGGTGACCCGGCGCGGCTCGGTCGCGACCTACCGGATCCGCGAATCCGGCCGCCTCGTCGCGCTCCAGCACGGTCGTGACATCGAGGCGCTCTACGAGGTCTTCGCCGCGGGGGAGTACGAGCCGCCTGCGGGGCTGGCCGGACGGCTCGGTCCGGAGCAGGTGCGGCGGGTGCTCGACGTGGGTGCCAATGTGGGGATGTTCACGTCGTGGGCCCGTGGCCGGTGGCCGCACGCGACGGTGCAGGCGGTGGAGCCGTCGGAGTCGAACCTCGCGGTGCTGCGCTGGATCACCGAAGCCGATCGCGGCGTCGAGGTGCTCGCCGGTGCGGTCTCGTCCACAGAGGGAGAGGTGGCCTTCGTGGACGGTTGGGGGGGCCGGCTCCCACGTCGCCGGGTCCGGTGGGGGGCGTCGCCACCACGACGGTCCGCACGCTGGACTACCTCCCGCTCTTCTCCGCCGCCGACTTCGTCAAGATGGACATCGAGGGCGGGGAGTGGGACGTGCTCGCGGACCCCAGGTTGCACGAGGTCGGTCCCCTCGTCCTGGTCATGGAGTACCACCGGGTGGGCGCACCATCACTCCCGGCGCGGGAGGCCGCGGAGCGGCTCCTCACGGCTGCGGGCTTCAGCGTCGGCCACGGGCACCCAAACCACTGGGGACACGGAACCCTCTGGGCCTGGCGCGACTGAAGGGGAACGGACACCCTCAACGCTTGCCGTCGACCGGGAGGGCACCTCGTGCCGGGGCCGGCGTCCGCGGTCGCGGCGTCGTGGGGATCCCCCCTCCCCATCGCGGGCGTGTCCTCGGCACGCCTCGGGAAGGCCCTACGCCGCCACGGGGGCGACCGGCGTGAAGGGCTGTACCTCGTCATCAGCGCCGTGGACCAGCACGCTGGAGTTCTCGGGGATCACGCGCCAGGCACCCTGCAGGTCACCAAGAGGCTCGGAGACGATGAGCCGAGCATCGTCGGACAGCTCGTGGAGCACCGGGTTGTCGGGGTACTGCGAGCGCAGCGTCGACACGTCGATGCTGTGGAACAGGGAGCGCGAGCGGCCCTCGCTTGAGTACCGGAACGCCCACGTGGTGGCGCCGTCGGTCGTCGCAACGGTCATCTGCACCGGGAACTCGATGCCGTGGCTGCGCCCGACCTCCTCGACGAGCCCGACCGCCCGCGCCACCCCGGCCCTCGGGTCCTCGCGCAGGCCGAAGCTGAGGGCCAGGAAGAAGAGCATCTCGGAGTCGGTCGACCCCTCGATGTCGGCGAACAGCGCCGGGTCGACCTCCATGGCCAGGTCACGCTTCATCTCGTGGAAGCCGGCGAGGTACCCGTTGTGCATCCACAGCCAGTTCTCGTGGCGGAAGGGGTGACAGTTGGTCTGCTGCACGGCCGAACCCGTGGAGGCCCGGATGTGGGCGAAGACCCGGCCGGCTGCGGCGTGCGCGCAGAGCTCACGCAGGTTGATGTCGTTCCATGCGGGTTCGGTGCTGCGGAAGAGCCCCGGGGTCGGGTAGGCGCCGTACCAGCCGACGCCGAACCCGTCCCCGTTGGTGGTGGTCGCCCCCATCAGCGAGTGCTTGCTCTGCACGACCAGCGAGTTCGCCGGCTTGTAGAGCAGGTCCTCGAGGAGCACCGGCGAGCCCGAGTACGCCAGCCAACGGCACATGATGGCCTCCTGTCACCGTGAGTGACTGCCCGGCCGCCGCCCCCAGCGGGCGGGGCCGCTGCGCCCAGCCAACGCCCCGCACTGGTCCCCCGCATCGTCCACACAAGGTGAGTTTTGCCCGCGCGCGACGGTACCGAGAGGGGTGACCTCGTCGCCCGAGGGTCCTCTGTCTGCGGCCGCGCCCCTCCGCACGGCCAGAACCCGACCTGTGCGCCGCAGGTCATGACGCGTCCGCCGCGGCCGGGAACCGCTCGAGCACCTCGTGCCTGGGCCGGTGTCCGCGGTCGCGGGGTAGGTGCGACTCGACGAGCACGACCTCGTCGGGCGTCCACGCGGGCCCGCGGTAGCCGCCGAGCAGCCGCACCCACCGGGTGCCGTCGGCCGGTCGACCGAAGCGCGCCAGGGTGAGGTGCGGGTGGAACGGCCCTCCCTCCGGTGCGGCGCCGGACACGGCGGCCGCGGCCCGCGCCGACCTCGCGAGCGGCGCCAACGTGTCGCCGCCGCGTACTCCACACCAGAGGACGCGGACCCGGGTGACGTCCGGGAAGCACCCGCCTCCGGCCAGCGCGAGGGGCGCGGGGGCCCACGTGGCGACGGCCGCAGCGAGCCGCTCGACGAGCTGGTCGAGGGCCCGTTCGGGCGCCCGAGGGGCGAAGGCCAGGGTCAGGTGCCACTGCGCGGGCGGCGACCACCTCGGGCCGTCGGGCACACGCCGGGGCTCGAGGTAGTCGTCGAGGTCGGCGAGGGCCGACTCGGGAGGCACGACGGCGACGAAGAGACGCACCCTGACATCATCGCTGTCTGCCCGGCTGGCCTGCGCGTGACGGGGCGCCCCGCTGGTTAGGCTGACGACGTGGTGACCGACCGTGACGTGGGGGTCCTCGTCGGTGCCGTCCAAGCGCTCCGCGACGAGGTCGCCGCCGCGGTGCTCCCGCTCGACGTCCCGGGTCGCGCCGAGGCCGAGACCGCGCGGACCCAGCTGCTCCACCAGCTCGACGACTACGTCGTCCCCCGGCTGCGCTCGCTCGACGCCCCGCTGCTCGCCGTGGTCGGCGGCTCCACCGGCGCCGGCAAGTCCACGCTCGTCAACAGTGTCGTGGGCGCGGAGGTGAGCCGCTCCGGGGTGCTCCGGCCCACCACCACCTCGCCGGTGCTGGTCCACCACCCCGAGGACGTCCACTGGTTCGAGGACGACCGGATCCTGCCCGGACTGGCTCGCGTCACGGGCCGTCGCACCGACGAGGAGCAGCCGGGGACCGTGCGGCTCGTCGCGTCCGAGTCCCTGCCCGCCGGCATGGCCCTGCTCGACGCCCCCGACATCGACTCGGTCGTCTCGGCCAACCGCCGGCTCGCGACCCAGCTGCTCGCGGCCGCCGACCTGTGGCTGTTCGTCACCACGGCCGCGCGCTACGCCGACGCCGTGCCGTGGGACCTCCTCCGCACCGCGGCCGAGAGGGGCACGGCGGTCGCGATCGTGCTCGATCGGATCGCCCCCGACGCCGTGGGGGAGATCCGTCCCCACCTCGCCGCGATGCTGCGCGACGAGGGCCTCCCGACCGCCCCGGTCTTCACCATCCCCGAGTCCCCGCTCGGGGACGATGGCCGCCTCCCGGCGGACGCCTTCGCACGGCTGCGGGGGTGGCTGGAGGCGCTGGCCGGCGACCAGCGCGCCCGCGACATCGTCGTGAGCCAGACCCTGCGGGGCGCGGTCGGCTCGCTCTCGGGTCGGGCGGAGGCACTGGTGGCCGCCAGCAGGGCCCAGCAAACTGCCGAGGCGGCGCTGGAGGAGGCCGCAGACGAGTCCTTCGAGACCGCTCACCGGCGGGTCGCCGAGGGGATGACCGACGGCTCGCTGCTGCGCGGTGAGGTGCTCGCGCGCTGGCAGGAGTTCGTGGGCACGGGGGAGTTCTTCCGGCAGGTCGAGGACACCATCGGGCGGTGGCGCGACCGCATCACCGCCGCCCTCAAGGGCGCACCACCGCCCCCGCGCTCCCTCGGGGAGGCTCTGCACACCGGAGTCGCGGCCCTCGTCGTGGCGAACCTCGAGACCGCCACCTCCGACACCGCGCGGGCCTGGCGCCGCCTTCCGGGGGGCCCCCAGCTGGTCGCCGAGTACCCCGGCCTGGCCCGGCCGTCCGAGGAGTCGGGTCCACGGGTGGAGCGGATGGTCCGCGACTGGCAGGGCGAGGTGCTCGAGCTGGTCCGCACCGAGGGGCAGGGCCGACGGACCAACGCCCGCATCGCCGCCTACGGCGTGAACGCCATCGGGCTCTTCCTCATGCTCGTCGCGTTCGCGCACACCGGCGGGCTCGTCGGTGCCGAGGTGGGCATCGCCGGTGGTACCGCCGTGCTCGCCCAGCGTGTCCTGGAGGCGGTCTTCGGCGACCAGGCGGTGCGCGACATGGCCGCGAAGGCCCGCGCCCGGCTGCTCGCGCTGACCGACGAGCTCTACGCCGAGGAGCGGTCACGCTACGTGTCAGTGGTCGACGCCCACCGTCCACCCCCCGGCCAGGCGGAACGGCTCGAGGCGGCCACGGCCGCCGTCTCCGGGGAGACGCCGTGAGCCCGTTGCGGATGGGGTCGGCCCGCGGGGCGGTCGTGACCCCCGAGGAGCTGGCGGCCGCCGCCGACGCTCTGGCCGCCGCCGTCGAGGCCGGCGGTGCGCAGCTGCCACGCGGCGAGCGCAGCCGGGCCGATGCGGTCGTCGCCAAGGTCGAGCAGCGCACGTCCCTCGTTGGTGGGCACACGGTCGTCGCCCTGGCGGGCGCCACCGGCAGCGGCAAGTCGTCGTTGTTCAACGCCCTGGTCGGGGAGGACGTCGCCGTGGTGGGGCTCCGACGGCCGACGACCTCGACCCCCACCGCGGGCATCTGGGGTGACGAGCCGGCCGGTGAGCTGCTCGACTGGCTGGGAGTCGGTACCCGCCACCACGTCAGCCGCGGCTCCGGTGCCGAGATCGGCAGCCTCGACGGCCTCGTCCTGCTCGACCTGCCCGACCTCGACTCCCACGAGCTGGCGCACCGGGCCGAGGCAGCCCGGGTGCTCGAGCTCGTCGACCTGTTCGTCTGGGTGACCGACCCTCAGAAGTACGCGGACGCGCGGTTGCACGACGACCACGTCCGGGCCCTCGCCCAGCACGAGGCGGTCACGATGGTGGTGCTCAACCAGGGGGACCGGCTCTCGCCCGACGAGGTCGACACCTGCCGCGCCGACCTCGCCCGGCTCATGGAGCGCGACGGTGTCCCGCACGCGACCGTCCTCGCGACCTCGGCGACCACGGGGGTGGGTGTCGACGAGCTGCGCCAGCGGCTGGCCAACACGGTCGCGGGCCGGACGGCCGCCCGCACGCGGCTCGCCGGCGACGTGCGTGCGGCCGCCGCGTCCCTCGCCGAGCACGTCGCCCCTGAGCAGGAGCAGGTGGGCGAGGAGGCGCGCGAGGAGCTGCTCGATGCCCTCGCCGCGAGCGCCGGTGTGCCCACCGTGGTCGATGCCGTCGAGCGCGACTACCGGATGGAGGCGGCCACCCACACCGGGTGGCCGTTCACCCGGTGGGTGCACCGGCTGCGGTCCCGTCCCTTGCGCAGGCTGCGCCTGGGCGACCGCGACGTCGAGGTGACCCGGGCCGACGTCCGCTCCGTCCTCGGCCGGTCCTCGCTGCCACCGCCGAGCCCCGCGGCGAGGGCCGCGGTCTCCCTGGCCAGCCGCCGGCTCGCCGACCGCGCCGGACACGGGCTCCCCACCCCGTGGGCCGACGCCGTGGAGAACGCCGCTGCACCCACGGACGCCGAGCTCGGCGACTCCCTGGACCGGGCGGTCGTCGGCACCTCGCTGCACGTGCGGCCACCGCGTTGGTGGCGGTTCATCGGGGGCCTCCAGCTCCTGCTCGCCCTCACGGCGGTGGCGGGCGCCGCGTGGCTGGCGCTCTACGTCGTCCTCGGGTGGCTGCAGCTCGACACGGTGTTCCCGGCCGCGCCGACCGTCGGCGTGCTGCCGATTCCCTTCGTGCTGCTCGCCGGCGGGGTGTTGCTCGGGGCCCTCCTCGCTCTGGTGTCGGCCTGGCTGGCGCGCATCGGTGCCCGCCGTCGCGGTCGGCTGGTGGATGCTCGGCTGCGGGAGTCGATCGCCGTGGTCGCCGACGACGAGATCCTGGCCCCCGTGCAGCGGGTGCTGGAGCGCCACGCCGCCACCCGGGCGGCCCTCGAGAGGGCGGTCACCGCCTGACGCGCACGCGTGACACGCCGTCCGTTCGGCCACAGCTGTCCGCCGAACGGACGATCAGGCCTCCTGAGGCCGGTGTGACGAGGGTGGAGCACCCTAGATTCATCTGTGGGCCCGGCCCGGGAACCCCTGCACCTGGGCCGGCCCGCATTCTTTGTCGGGGGGAGTGGGGTCGGCCTCCGGGTCGCAGGAGCGCGGTCGCCGTCCACAGGCGCGCCCCCTGCGGGACGCCGTCCACAGGTGTCGCGGTCGCCCTTCCGTCCACAGGTCCGGGGAACCACGGTGGGGGGCGTGGGTGGCGCGAGGGTCGCCTCCCACGGAGGGAGCACCGATGTACGAGACACCGATCACCGTCCAGGGCCGGCTCGTCGCCGACCCGGTCGTCAAGCAGGGGCGCAACGGCTCCTTCACCACGCTGCGGGTGGCCCAGTCCGAGCGACACCAGGTGCGGGGGGAGCCCCGGCAGTGGGTCGACTCCGACCCGAGCTTCTACGACGTCACCGTGGGGCGGGGGATGGGCGAGAACGCCGCCAGGTGCCTGCGCAAGGGTCACCCGGTCGTCGTTCACGGGAAGCTGCGCGTGCGCCAGTACCAGCGACCGGACGGCTCCCACGGCAAGGCCGTGGAGATCGAGGCGTACGCCCTCGGGCACGACCTGCGCTGGGGTGTCACCGCCTACACACGCAACGGTGACCTGTTGCCGGCGATGCCCCCGGCTGCGCCGGAGGCTCCCGGCGACCCCGAGCGCGACCCGTACACGGTCGACGACGACACCGGTCACACGGCTGGAGTGGCACCGTCACCGCAGGGACCCGACACCCGGCCGCTCGTCCCCTCCGGCGACGGGAGGGCTGCCTGAGCGGTGCTCGTGCCGGCTGGTCCATCGCGGCGCCTGGCCGGAGCGCCGTGACGCTGCGCCGATTCGGGCGGAGGGGGGTGTGCTCGTTAGCCTTGGCCGCATGCCCGAGTTCATCTACGTCATGTCGCGTGCCCGCAAGGCGCACGGCGACAAGGTCATCCTCGACGACGTCACGCTCTCGTTCCTCCCCGGCGCCAAGATCGGCGTGGTCGGCGCGAACGGAGCGGGGAAGTCCTCGGTCCTGAAGATCATGGCCGGTCTCGACCAGCCGTCCAACGGCGAGGCACGGCTGAGCCCGGGCTCCTCGGTCGGCATCCTCATGCAGGAGCCCGAGCTCGACGAGACCAAGACCGTCCTCGGCAACGTCGAGGAGGGTGCGGGGGAGATCAAGGCCAAGGTCGACCGGTACAACGAGATCTCGGCCGAGATGGCCGAGCCGGACGCCGACTTCGACGCCCTGATGGCCGAGATGGGTCAGCTCCAGGAGGCGATCGACGCCGCCGACGCCTGGGACCTCGACTCCCAGCTCGAACAGGCCATGGACGCGTTGCGCTGTCCTCCACCGGACGCCGACGTCAGCGTCCTCTCCGGTGGTGAGCGCCGCCGCGTCGCGCTGTGCAAGCTGCTCCTCCAGAAGCCCGACCTGCTGCTCCTCGACGAGCCCACCAACCACCTCGACGCCGAGTCGGTGCTGTGGCTCGAGCAGCACCTGGCGAACTACCACGGTGCCGTGGTCGCCGTCACCCACGACCGCTACTTCATGGACAACGTGGCGGGCTGGATCCTCGAGCTCGACCGCGGCCGGGCCTACCCGTACGAGGGCAACTACTCCACGTACCTGGAGAAGAAGCAGGCCCGCCTCGAGGTTCAGGGCAAGAAGGACGCGAAGCTGGCCAAGCGGCTGGCCTCCGAGCTCGAGTGGGTCCGCAGCAATGCCAAGGCGAAGCAGACCAAGTCACGGGCCCGCCTCCAGCGGTACGAGGAGATGGCCACGGAGGCCGATCGCACCCGCAAGCTGGACTTCGAGGAGATCCAGATCCCGCCGGGCCCCCGGCTCGGCAGCAAGGTCATCGAGGTCAGGGAGCTGCGCAAGGGCTTCGGCGACCGCATCCTGATCGACGACCTGACCTTCACGCTGCCGCGCAACGGCATCGTCGGCGTCATCGGCCCCAACGGCGTCGGCAAGACCACCCTGTTCAAGACGATCGTCGGCCTCGAGGAGCCCGACGCCGGCGTCGTCGACGTCGGGGAGACCGTCTCGATCTCGTACGTCGACCAGAGCCGCGGCGGCCTCGACCCCAACAAGAACCTCTGGGAGACGGTCTCGGGGGGTCACGACTACATCCAGGTGGGCCACGTCGAGATCCCCTCGAGGGCCTACGTCAGCCAGTTCGGCTTCAAGGGGCCCGACCAGCAGAAGAAGGCCGGCGTGCTCTCGGGCGGCGAGCGCAACCGGCTCAACCTGGCCCTGACCCTGAAGGAGGGCGGCAACCTGCTGCTCCTCGACGAGCCGACGAACGACCTCGACGTCGAGACCCTCGGCTCCCTCGAGAACGCCCTGCTCGACTTCCCGGGGTGCGCCGTGGTCATCAGCCACGACCGCTGGTTCCTCGACCGGGTCGTGACGCACATCCTCGCCTACGAGGGCGACGACGAGAACCCGGCGAGGTGGTACTGGTTCGAGGGCAACTTCGAGTCGTACGAGAAGAACAAGGTCGAGCGGCTCGGCGAGGAGGCCGCCCGCCCGCACCGTGTCACCTACCGCCGCCTCACCCGCGACTGAGGACGGGCGCAGGTCACTAGGGTGAGCGCCGTGCAGTCCGAGAGCGCAGCGGCGCCGCACCTGATCTCGGTCGTCGTGCCCGTGTACCAGGGCAGGAGCAGCCTGCCCGCGCTGGTCGCCGAGCTGGAGCCCCTCACCGAGCTGGGGACGACCCCGGGGGGTCGGACCTACCGGGTCACCGAGGTGGTGCTCGTCGACGACTGCGGCCCGGATGGCTCGGACGGCGCCATCCGCGACCTCGCGGCGGCGCACGACTGGGTGCGGCCGGTCTGGCTGAGCCGCAACTTCGGCCAGCACGCGGCCACCCTGGCCGGTATCGCCGCCTCGGGCGGGGAGTGGGTGGTGACGATGGACGAGGACGGCCAGCACGACCCGGCCCACGTGGCCGTCATGCTCGACACGGCGATGGCCGCCCAGGCGGACGTCGTCTACGCCAAGGCGTCCAACGCTCCGCCGCACGGGGCCCTGCGCAACGCCGCCTCCGCCGGCGCGAAGTGGGTCGTCGGCCGGATGGCCAAGGGGGCGGCGGCCGCCGACTTCAACAGCTACCGGCTGGTGCTCGGAGAGGTCGCCCGGTCCGTGGCGGCCTACGCGGGCCCCGGCATCTACCTTGACGTCGCCATCTCCTGGGTGGCCCGGACCGTGGTCACGGCCCCGGTTCCGATGCGCACCGAGGCAGACCGCCCGTCTGGGTACGACGCGCGCCGGCTGCTCTCCCACTTCTGGCGCCTCGTGCTCTCGAGCGGCACGACACCCCTGCGCCTGGTGAGCGTCACCGGCGCGGCGGCCCTCCTCCTGGCGCCCGTGGTGGCGATCGTGCTCGCCGTGGGGCGGGCCAGCGGCCGGTGGGACGTCCCCGGCTGGACGTCGACGATGATCCTGCTGATGATCACCACCGGGGCCATCCTCTTCGCCCTCGGGGTGATCGCCGAGTACGTGGGGATGGCCGTGAACATGGCCATGGGCAAGCCGCTCTACCTGCCCGTCCGCGACCGGGCGGAGGGACCCCTCGGACGGGACCGGTCATGAGCGAGGGAGCCCCGCTCGCCTGGGTGGTCGGGGCCGGGGGGCTCGTGGGGCGCCACGTCCTCGCCGCGCTGGAGCGCGGCGGTCACGAGGTGCTCACGTCGCGAGTGCCGTGGGACGACGAGGCGGCCGCCGTCGAGGTGCTCGCCGCCGAGGCCCGGCGCTTCGCACAGGCCCGCGCCGGGCGCCCCTGGGTCCTCGCGTGGTGCGCGGGAGCCGGGGTCGTCGCGACCGGAGAGGAGGCGCTGGCCGCCGAGGCGCGGGTGTTCACCGCCACGGTCGATCGGGTGGGCCAGGGCCTCGCGGACGACGAGGACGGGGTCGTCTTCCTCGCGTCGTCCGCCGGTGGCCTGTACGCCGGCTCGGAGGGGGCCCCGTTCGGCGAGGACACCGAGCCGCGGCCGCTCGTGGCCTACGGGCGGGTCAAGCTGGCCATGGAGCGGCACCTCGCCGGGCTCGTCGAGGACACGGCGCTGCGCGCGGTGGTCGGTCGCCTGGCGAATGTCTACGGCCCGGGCCAGCGGCTCGGCAAGCCCCAGGGCCTGCTCTCGCAGCTGTGCCTTGCCGACGCCACCGGCTCGCCGCTGCCGGTGTTCGTCTCGATGGACACCGTCCGCGACTACGTGCACGCCGCGGACGTCGGTGCGATGGTGCACCGCAGCGTCGAGCTGGCCCGGCGGGAACCGCCGGGGAGCCTCACCGTGAAGGTGTTGGCGTCAGGGGCGCCGGTGACCGTCGGCCACCTCGTCGGCGAGGCGCGCCGCGTGTTCCACCGGCCACTGCGCACCATCCCGGTCGCGGGTGGCCGGGGGCAGGTCCTCGACCTGCGGATGCGGTCGACGCGATGGCCCGAGGTCGACGCCCTGGCCACCACCACCCTCGCCGCGGGGCTGGCCGACACCGCGGCGGACGTCCGGGCCCGCGTGGCCTCGGGGGGACCGCTGGACGCCTGACCCGCTGTCAGTTCGGCCGCGTGGCCGCGACGAACACCGACGACCCGAAGGGCAGGTCCGTGCGTCGCAGGAGGGCCGCGTCGACGCGGGAGAGCCGCGAGAGCGACTCGTTGACGACGTGGGGGACCTCGGGCAGCCCCACGACGTCGGCCGGGCCGTGTGCCCGGCGGCGCAGCATCCTCCGGGCGAGGCGCTCGGCCGCGAACATCGGGAAGGTGGCCGCGAACCCGTACGTGGCGCGGTCGACACGGAAGCCGGCGCACTCGACCGCTGCCACCGCACGGTTTCGCGTGTAGCGGCGGTGGTGGCCGTTCGCGACGTCGAAGTCGCTCCAGGCCCAGGCGTAGGCCGGCACGGACATGAGGAACCCACCCCCGGGCCGCAGCACCCGGAACACCTCGCCGAGCGCGGTCTCCTGTGGGTCGCAGTGCTCGATGACGTCGAAGGCGGCCACCGCGTCGAACGTGCGGTCGGCGAAGGGCAGCGCCAGGGCCGAGCCGCAGACGCCGTCGCCGCCCAGGCCCCGCGGGTCGATGTCGAGGGCGACGGTGCGACCCGTGGCCTCGCGGAACCACGCTGCGCTCGGTCCGTCGGCGCTGCCGAGGTCGAGGGCGACACCCGCGCCCTCCACGGCATCGCGCAGGGCGGCCTCGAGGAGGCGGCTCCGGGAGACGTACCACCAGTAGTCGGGTGCGGCGATGGACGGGGACCCTCCGTGCCCCGGGGCGGCAGTCACCGCGTCAGGCTACCCGCGACCGTTCGCGTGGCTCGTCCGGGTCAGGGAGCTGCGCGGGTCGTCGACCGTCGAGCCCGCGAGTACCGCGCCGGCCGCCTCCGGACCGTCGGGCCGGTCCGGATCCCCCGCGCTGCGGGAGAGTCGGTAGGCCACGTGCCCGAGCAGGCCCGCCGAGAGTGCGATCACCGCGCCCGTGGTCCCGAACACCTCACCGAGCCGCAGGGCGCACACGAGGACGACCACGTTGGCCGCCTCCGCCGCGGTGGCCCACCGCGCGACCGGGGCGCCGCGACGCAACGGGCCGATGCCGAACCACACGGTGACGACGAGGTAGGCCGCGAGCAGCACCCAGCCACCCTCGACCAGCGCCGACCAGTACGAGCTGTGGAAGAAGAAGTTGCCGTCCTGGAGCTGCACCCAGGCGGCTCCGAGCCCGTCGCCGTACCACGGCGTGTCGGCGAGCTTGGCCTGCGAGGCTGCGTCGATCCGCGTGCGCAGTGCATCCGAGCCCTCGCGCTCGGAGAAGACCCCCACGCGTGCGTAGTCCACCTCGAGAATCCGCACCATGATGGCCAGAGCGCCCGCAAGGACGAGCCGGCCGGCGACCGAGAGCCGTGGGCGCAGCGCGAACCAGGCCAAGCCGCAGGCTAGCGCTGCCAGGGAGGTGCGCGACCCGCTGCTCCACACCAGGGCCATGGTCGTGACGATCAGGAGAGAGCGTCGCGTCGATGTCCTCGCCAGGCCCGCGGCGAGCAGGCCGACGACGGCGCAGACGAGGCCGGCGACGTTCTTGTCCAAGAGGAATCCCGAGAGGAAGGCGCCGTACTTGGCG
This sequence comes from uncultured Actinomycetota bacterium, assembly GCA_963726295.1. Lineage (GTDB taxonomy): Bacteria > Actinomycetota > Actinomycetes > Actinomycetales > Dermatophilaceae > DASSQJ01. The sequence goes on along the minus strand of CAVSBW010000002.1, from coordinate 14,365 downwards.
GGGGCGATCCCTGCGTAGAACAGCAACGCGTTGGCGACGAGCCCGGCCATCGCCCCCCGCACGAGTGAGGGGTAGTGCAGCCGGCCGCTGACGATGCTGAGGAGAAGCGCCGACACCAGGACGAGGCGCAGCGCCCGCTTCTGCCAGCCGGAGATGGAGCTGTCCGGTGTCAGGGCTGAGAGGGCGACGACGTACGCCAGCAAAAGGAACAGCGCGGGCACGAGCCAGCGCACCCTGGCCAGGCTCAACTCGGGATGCCTCACCGTCGCCAGCGCGACGAGCCCGACCGAGGCGGTGATGCCGAGGGAGAGGAACTGGGGTGCCGCGGGAGGCGTCCAGCTGAAGAGGACCAGGGCGCCCAGCACGAACTCCAGGAACCGGGTCGGCTCCTCCGCGAGGTGGCGCAGGCGGGTGGCAAGGTCGGGCGGCGGGTCCGGGTCCTGAACCGCCTGGGCGACCGGCCCACCCCGAGCTCCGGTGCTGGTGGTCATGTTCTCCTCGTCGCCGCAGCCGGCCGGGCCCGGGCCGACCACGACGGCGCAATCGTAACAACGCGCCCCATCTGCGCCGGGGCGTTCCAATGCTTCCGGCTGCGCGGTCGTCGGGCTGTCGCTCAGCCCCGAGCGGTCACGAGGCGGAGGGCGAGGTCTCCGTAGAGCTGCTCGATGTCCTCGGGCGCCCGGCGCACGCCTGGGGTGTACCAGCGCGAGACGTCGATGGCCATGGACAGCAGCGCCAGCGACGTGCCCGGCACGTCGGCCACCTCGAACTCACCCACGGCCACGCCGTCGCGGAGCACTCCGGCCACGACCTGGTCGATGTCCTTCCGCAGGTCGAGGACGGCGTCGCGGTGCTCCGGACTCAGGTGCCGGAACTCGAACTGCACGATCCGCCCCAGCTGGTGGTGCTCCGCGTGCCACCGCGAGAAGCCCCCCACGATCGAGCGAAGGGCCTCGCTCGGGCTCGGGGCGGCGCGCGCGGCGTCGACCAGCAGGTCGCGGGCACGGGCGTGCCCACGGCGGCTCAGCTCGAAGAGCAACGCCTCCTTGGACGCGAAGTGCACGTACACCCCGGCGGGGGAGAGGCCGGCCCGCGAGGCGATGTCGCGGGTGGTGGTGGCCGGGAAGCCGTGCTCGGCGAACGCGTCTGCCGCGGCGAGCATGATGCGGACCGCGGTGTCGGTGACGTCGTCGACGTGACCGTGGCGGCCTCCCTCGGGGGCGAGGGCGGCGAGGACGTCGTTCTCGCTCAGCGGTGGGCTCGGCACGGTTGACAGCATGCCCCATCGGGGAGACACTAAGCAAGCGCTTAGTCATGTGGCCGATGTCGGGCCACGAACCCGTCGCCCCGAGGAGCACCATGCCGCGCAACGTGTACGCAGCCGAGCACGAGGACTTCCGCGCCTCCGTCCAGGAGTTCGTGGAGCGCACACTCGCCCCCCGTGCCGAGCAGATGCTCGAGGCCAAGTCGATCGACCGCGACCTCTGGAAGGAGGCCGGCAAGCTGGGCCTGTTCGGGCTGGACATCCCCGAGGAGTTCGGCGGGATGGGCGCCGAGGACTACCGCTTCAACGCGATCTCCGCCGAGGTCATCGCGGGCTTCAACTTCGCGGTGTCGTCGTGCTTCGGCATCCACTCCGACGTGTGCCCGCCGTACATCGTCGACCTCGGCACCGACGAGCAGAAGCAGCGCTGGCTGCCGGGCATGGCCAGCGGTGACCTCATCGCCGCCATCGCCATGACCGAGCCGTCGGGCGGCTCCGACCTCGCCGCGCTCAAGACCACCGCGGTGCGCGACGGCGACACCTGGGTCCTCAACGGCTCGAAGACGTTCATCACCAACGGCTACCAGGCCGACCTCGTGATCGTCGCCGCCCGCACCGACCCGAGCAAGGGTGCCAAGGGCATCACCCTCTTCGTCGTCGAGGAGGGCATGGAGGGCTTCCACCGCGGCCGCAAGCTCGACAAGGTGGGCCAGGAGGAGGCTGACACCTCCGAGCTCTTCTTCGAGGACGTCCGCGTCCCCGACGCCAACCGGCTCGGGGACGAGGGCATGGGCTTCATCGCGATGATGCAGCGGCTGCCGCAGGAGCGCATCGGCGCCGCCGTGGCCAACACGGCCCACGCCTTCCAGATCTTCCGGGAGACCGTCGAGTACACCAAGGAGCGCAAGGCCTTCGGCCAGCCGGTGGGCTCGTTCCAGCACAACAAGTTCAAGATGGCAGAGCTGCTCACAGAGCTCGAGGTGGCTCAGGCCTACGTCGACGACTGCGTGGAGGCCCACGCCGCGGGCCGCCTGACTGCCGTCGACGCCGCGAAGGCCAAGTGGTACTCCGCGCAGGTCCAGAACCGCGTGCTCGACGAGTGCGTGCAGCTCTACGGCGGCTACGGCTTCATGAACGAGTACCGCGTGGCGCGCGCCTGGCGCGACGCCCGGGTCTCGAAGATCTGGGCCGGGTCGAACGAGATCATGAAGGAGCTCATCGGCCGCGACCTGGGCCTATGACGTTGCCTCCCACGCGCTGAACCGCCGGTAGCGTTGCTCGCCGTGACGAGCAACGCCACGCGCCCTCGGTGGCACCGGACGCACACCGCGGGCCTGGTGTCCGCCGGCAGCTACCTCGTGGCCCTCGCTCTCGTCCGCCTCACGCTCGGCTACCCGGCGTTCCAGGACCTCGGGGAGTGGGTCTACCAGTCCAGGGTGCTCGTCGACATCTGGAGCGGGTCGCCCTCGGGGGTCGCCACACTGGTGTCCAACCCTGTGCCCTACGCGCTTCCCCAGCTGCTGATGGGCTCGTTCGCGATTGTCGTCGACGCGACCACCGCGGGGTGGTGGTACCTGGTCCTCTACGGCGCGCTGGGGGCGGCCGCGATCGACGCCTTCGTGCGGCGCCACCGGCTCTCACCGGTCCCCGCCGCGCTCTACCTCACCGCGGTGGTGCTCCTCGGGACGGGGTTCTGGAACGGCTTCATCGGCAGCCAGCTGGGCCTGGTCCTCTTCATCGGGTACCTGGCGGCCCCGCGCGACCTGGTGACCCGCTGGTGGATGGTCATGCTGCTCAGCCTGCTCTTCTTCTCGACCCATGCGTTCGCCTACGCCAGCTGGGGCCTGGCGGCCGTCGTGCTCGCCGTCGCCTCCCGACGCGTCGTCCAGTTCGCGCTGGGCGTCGCCCCCAGCCTCGGGCTCACGGCCTGGTATCTGGCAGCCTCGAGCGAGCCGACCGGTGCCACGCCGTCCGGCGGGCTCGTCGACCTCCTTGCGTACAAGGCGTACACCGCCACCAAGTTCGGGGGATACCAGAACCTGTACGTAGGCGGGCTGGGTGACGCACAGGTGGCGGCCCCGCTGTACTGGGTCGGCGCGCTGGCGAACGTCCTGCTCGCGGTCGCGGTGGTGGGGGTGCTCGCCGGCGCGTGGCTGCGTTCCGGCCGCCGACGCTGGTGGCGCAGCGAGCTGGCCGTGATCGGGGTGTCCCTCGCGGCGGTGGCACTGCTCATGCCGCGGTTCTGGCTCGGCATCGTCAACCCCGGCGAGCGGGTGGCCAACTACGCGCTCGTGATCGTGGCCGTACCCCTGACGTCGGTCGCCGCTGGGCGGGCCCGCCGGTGGGTGGGCGGGCTGGCCGCGGCCGGCCTGCTCGCGACGGCGGTCTCCGCCGCGCTCATCCCGACGAAGGCGACCCGGGGCGACGGGCCGAGTCGGGTCATCGAGGGCGAACGGGCGCTGGACTCCCTCTACGCCCATCGGCTCGACCAGTTCGAGGTGAAGGCGCGCGCAGCCGATGCTGTCGCTCCCACGCTGCCGATCGAGTGGTCGACGTCGATCCTGCAGGCCACGGCCTTGCCGTAGCGGACGTCGGGTGGCTGACGGTGACCGCGACCCGCCGCGTGGTTGCATGGGGTCATGTCGGCCATCGGCTTCCGTGATCTGCCCGCATGGATGCAGTGGGTGCTCCGCGCCCCGAACGCGCTGTACGACGCCGGGTACGGGCGGCTGCTCGGGTCGCGCTTCCTGCGGCTGACCCACACCGGCCGTCGCAGCGGGCGCCGATTCCGCACCGTCCTCGAGGTTGTCGACCACGACCGGACCACCGGGGCGGTGACGGTGGTGTCGGGCTTCGGCCGCGGGTCCGACTGGTTCCGGAACGTCCAGGCCGGGGGGCGGGTGGCCGTCGACCTGGGACGAGGGCCCCGGCTCGCCGAGCACGAGGTGCTCGACGCTGGCGAGGCCGAACGTGTCCTCGCGGCCTACGAGCGGCGGAACCGGCTGATGACCCCTGTCCTCCGGCGGGCCCTGAGCGCTATGGTCGGCTGGTCCTACCGGGGGACGGACGCACACCGCCGGCGCCTCGTCGCCCAGCTGCCCATGGTGCGGTTCACTCCGGCCCGCCGCGCGAGCCGCTGACGCCGAGCCGGTGCGGGCGCGTCACCCACGTCAGTCCAGTGGACCGCCGGCCACGTAGATCACCTGGCCGGACACGAAGCCGGCCTCCTCCGAGACGAGGAAGGAGATGGTGGCGGCGATGTCCTCCGGCTGGCCGATCCGACCCACGGGGATCTGGGCTGCGGAGTGCGTGACGAAGTCCTCGAAGGACACGCGCATCCGCTCGGCCGTCGCGCGGGTCATGTCGGTCTCGATGAAGCCGGGGGCCACGGCGTTGGCGGTGACCCCGAACTTGCCCAGCTCGATGGCGAGGGTCTTCGTGAACCCCTGCATGCCGGCCTTGGCGGCGGAGTAGTTGGCCTGACCGCGGTTGCCCTGCGCCGACGACGAGGAGAGGTTGACCACCCGCCCGTACCGCTGCTCGGTCATGTGGGCCTGGCAGGCCCGGGTCATCAGGAAGGCGCCCTTGAGGTGCACGCCGAGCACGGCGTCCCAGTCGTCCTCGGTCATCTTGAAGAGGAGGTTGTCGCGGATGATGCCGGCGTTGTTCACCAGGACCACGGGCGGGCCCAGCTCGTCGGCGACCCGGGCCACCCCCGTGGCCACCTGGTCGGCGTCCGTGACGTCCACCCCCACGCCCGCCGCCGAGCCGCCGGCGTCGCGGATGCGGCCGGCGACCGCCTCGCAGGCCGCCTCGTCGAGGTCGAGGACGCCCACGGAGAAGCCGTCGCGGGCGAGGCGCTCGGCCGTGGCGGCCCCGATGCCGCGGGCGGCTCCGGTGACGATGGCGACACGTTGGGTCATGGGTCCTCCGGGCACGGTGGGGCGGGTGCGGCTGGCGCCTCGACCCTAGCCGAGCGGGGGTTGGACGCGTGGGGCACCGGTTTGGGCACTCCTCGCCGAGGGCAGGTACGTTTAGCCTCCACCGTGCGGGCCCTAGGGGGCCCCGCGACGCCGGCAGCGCGGCCGGTTCGGCGGTGACACACACGGAAGGCTCTCAGTGCAGATCTGGCCTGGAACGGCGTACCCGCTCGGCGCCACCTACGACGGGACGGGGACGAACTTCACCCTGTTCAGCGAGGTCGCCGAGCGGGTCGAGCTGTGCCTCATCGACGACGAGGGCGTCGAGACCCGCGTCGACCTGCCCGAGGTCGACGGGTTCGTCTGGCACGGGTACATCCCCGCCGTGCAGCCCGGGCAGCGCTACGGCTACCGCGTACACGGCCCCTACGACCCGGAGAGCGGCCACCGCTGCGACCCGAGCAAGCTCCTCCTCGACCCCTACGCCAAGGCCGTCGAGGGCCAGCTCGAGAACGACCCGGCGCTGTTCTCCTACGACTTCGAGGACCCGACGCGGCGCAACACCGACGACAGCCTCGGCAAGACCATGCTCGGCGTCGTCATCAACCCCTACTTCGACTGGGGCCACGACCGTCCGCCGCGGCACGAGTACCACGACACGGTGATCTACGAGGCCCACGTCAAGGGCCTGACGATGACCCACCCGGACGTGCCGGAGGAGATCCGCGGCACGTACGCCGCCATCGCGCACCCGGCGATCATCGAGCACCTGGGCAGCCTCGGGGTCACCGCCCTCGAGCTGATGCCGGTGCACCAGTTCGTCCAGGACACCTCGCTGCAGGACCGCGGGCTGTCCAACTACTGGGGCTACAACACCATCGGGTTCCTCGCCCCCCACAACGCATACGCGCACTCCGACCGGGGCGAGCAGGTCACCGAGTTCAAGGCCATGGTCAAGGCCCTCCACGAGGCCCACATCGAGGTGATCCTCGATGTCGTCTACAACCACACCGCCGAGGGCAACGAGTACGGGCCGACGATCTGCTTCCGCGGCATCGACAACGCGGCGTACTACCGCCTCGTCGACGACGCCAAGGAGCACTACTACGACACGACGGGCACCGGGAACAGCCTGCTCATGCGGAACCCGCACGTGCTGCAGCTGATCATGGACTCGCTGCGCTACTGGGTCGACGAGATGCACGTCGACGGCTTCCGCTTCGACCTCGCCGCCACCCTGGCCCGCCAGTTCCACGAGGTCGACAAGCTCTCCGCCTTCTTCGACATCATCCAGCAGGACCCGGTGATCTCCCAGGTCAAGCTGATCGCCGAGCCCTGGGACGTCGGTGACGGCGGCTACCAGGTGGGCGGGTTCCCCCCGCTGTGGACGGAGTGGAACGGCCAGTACCGCGACACGGTGCGCGACTTCTGGCGGGGTGAGCCGAGCACCCTCGGCGAGTTCGCCTCGCGGATCACCGGCTCGAGCGACCTCTACGAGCACAGCGGGCGCAAGCCGATCGCCTCCATCAACTTCGTCACTGCCCACGACGGCTTCACGTTGCGCGACCTGGTCTCCTTCAACGAGAAGCACAACGAGGCCAACGGCGAGGACGGCCGCGACGGCGAGTCGCACAACCGCTCGTGGAACTGCGGGGTAGAGGGACCCACCGACGACCCCGAGGTCCTGCGCCTCCGCCGCCGTCAGCAGCGCAACCTCCTCGCCACCCTGCTCCTCAGCCAGGGCGTGCCGATGATCGCGCACGGCGACGAGATCGGCCGCACCCAGCACGGCAACAACAACGTGTACTGCCAGGACAACGAGATCGCCTGGGTCGACTGGGACCTCGACGACGACCAGCGCGACCTCTTCGCGTTCACGGCGGCGGTCGCTCGGATCCGTTCCGAGCACGCCGTCTTCCGGCGCCGCCGGTTCTTCGCGGGCAGTGCCGACCACGGCGGCCAGTCCGACCTCGGCGACATCGAGTGGTTCATGCCCTCGGGCCGGGCCATGGGTGGGCACGACTGGTACGACGGCCAGGCAAGGATGGTCACCGTCTACCTCAACGGTCAGGCGCTGCCGACCCCCGACCACCGGGGGCGACCCCTGGTCGACGACGACTTCCTGCTGCTCTTCAACGCCGACTCCGACGGGCACGACTTCCAGCTTCCCGGCGAGGAGTTCGGCGACCGCTGGTGCGTCGAGCTCGACACCTCGGCCGAGGACACGGTCGACGACCGCTGGTACGACGCCGACGGCCAGGTCCCCATGCCGGCCCGCTCCTTCATGCTCCTGCGCCGCCCCCTGGACCCCCCGACCATCCCCGCCGGAGCGACGAGCGCGGCGGCCCTCAGGGCCTGATGCCGATGAGCACGCACCGCCCAGACCCCGGCCGCGTCGTGCCCGGATCCACCTACCGGCTCCAGGTGCACGGCGGCTTCGGCTACGACGACGCCGCGGAGCGCGTGGCGTACCTCGCGGACCTGGGCATCACGCACGTGTACCTCTCGCCCATCCTCGAGCCGGCTCCCGGCTCGATGCACGGCTACGACGTCCTCGACCACACCCGGATCAACCAGGAGGCCGGCGGCCGCGCCGCCTTCGACCGGTTGGCCGACGCCTGCCGTGAGCACGGGCTCGGCATCGTCGTCGACGTCGTGCCCAACCACATGGCGGTGCCCGAGCCCGAGTACCTCAACTCGCCGTTCTGGTGGCTGCTGCGCGACGGGCGGCGCTCGCCGTACGCGGGCTGGTTCGACGTCGACTGGGTGGCCGAGGACGACCGCATCCTCATGCCGGTGCTCGGCGGCACGGTCGACCAGGTCGTCGAGCGCGGCGAGCTCGTGCTCGCCGACGACGGCGGGCCGAGCGGGGGCGACCCGGTGCTGCGGTACTACGACCACGAGTTCCCGGTGGCCCCCGGCACGGAGCACCTGCCGCTGCGCGAGGTCGTCGACGCCCAGCCCTACCGGCTCTCGAGCTGGCGCGAGGCCGCCGACGCCCTCAACTACCGCCGCTTCTTCGACGTGACCTCCCTCGTCGCCGTCCGCGTCGAGGATCCGGTGGTCTTCATGGCGACGCACGCGACGCTGCTGGCCCTCCAGGGGCACGGGGCGGTGGACGGCTTCCGCATCGACCACCCCGACGGCCTCGCCGACCCCGGTGGCTACCTCGACCGGCTCGCCGATGCCACGGGTGGGGCCTGGGTGGTCGTCGAGAAGATCCTCGACGGCGAGGAGACCCTCCCGGACGGCTGGCGCTGCTCGGGGACCACCGGCTACGACGCGCTGCTGCGGGTCCAGCAGGTGCTGACCCCGCCAGAGCACACCGGTACCCTCGACCGCCTCTGGGCCGAGGTCGCCCCGGGTCTGGAGTCGCTCGAGGCCGTCGTCACCGAGAGCAAGCGGCTCGTCGTCGACGACGTGCAGGCAGCCGAGGTCGACCGGCTGATGCGGCTGGTCCGGCGCGTGCTCCCCGACGAGGACGGGTCGGCCCTGCGCCGCGCCCTCGAGGCGCTGCTCGTCTCGATGGACCGCTACCGCGCCTACGTCGTGCCCGGACGCCCCGCCGACCCCGACCAGGCCGCGGTCGTCGAGGCGGCGGCCGAGCGCGCCCGCGGCATCCTGGCCCCCAGCGACCACGAGGCGCTCCAGGTGGTCGGGGCCCTCGTCCTCCACCGGGACCTCCCGCAGGCCGCCCTCGACACCCAGGCCGTCGCCGACGACTTCCGGGTGCGGTTCCAGCAGACCTGCGGGCCGGTGATGGCCAAGGGCATCGAGGACACCGCGTTCTATCGCTGGCTCCGCCTCACCGGCGCCAACGAGGTGGGCGGCCACCCCGAGGTCCCCTCGATCGGCGTCGACGAGTTCCACGACTGGTGCGCCCGGATGCAGCGCGACTGGCCGCTGACCATGACGACGCTCACCACCCACGACACCAAGCGCTCGGAGGACACCCGTGCACGGCTGATGGTGCTGGCCGAGGACGCCGAGGGATGGGAGCGCTGGCTGGCGCGAGCCCGCGAGCTGGCCGCGCCACACCGCACCCCGCGCGTCGACGCCGTCACCGAGTACCTCATCTGGCAGACGCTCGTCGGCACGTGGCCGATCACCGGCGCCCGGCTCGAGCAGTACCTGCTCAAGGCGGTTCGCGAGGCCAAGGTGCACACCGCCTGGGTCGACGGCGACACCGAGTACGAGGACGAGGTCGTGGCGTTCGCGCGAGCCGTGGTCCGCGACCTCGCCCTGCACGCCCACCTCGACGACTGGACCGGGCCGCACGAGCAGGCGGTACGGGCCAACATCCTCGGCCAGAAGCTGGTGCAGCTGACCATGCCCGGCGTGCCCGACGTCTTCCAGGGGTGCGAGATCGGCCGCCTGGCCCTCGTCGACCCCGACAACCGGCGGCCGGTCGACTGGGCCGACCGCGCGCTGCGGCTCTCGCGGGTCCTCGACGACGAGCCGTGCTTCGACCTCGACGACGACAAGATCCGGGTCACCGCGCTCGCGCTGCGGACCCGGCGTGAGCGCCCGGAGGCCTTCACCGGTCCGGACGCCACGTACACCGGTCTCGCGGCCACGACCGAGCACGTCGTGGCCTTCGCCCGGGGCGACGCCGACGGCCCCCGCGTCGTCACCGTCGCCACCCGGGCGGCGGGCCGGTTGGCCGAGCGGGGAGGCTTCGACGAGGCCTCGGTGGCCGTCCCCACGGGCCGGTGGCACGACGTCCTCGCCGGCCGGTCCCACCTCGTCACCGGCAAGCGGATGGCACTGGCCGACCTGCTCGCCGAGCGGCCGGTGGCGCTCCTCGTCCGCGAGGACGGGTCGTGAACGCCCACCTCCCGCCGCTTGCCACGCCGGAGGAGATCTGGGTGTGGGCACCCGCCCCCGGCCTCGTCGAGCTCGAGTGGGCGCCGGTCTCCCCTGAGGGTGAGGTCGACGACGGCGCCCGCCGCCGGGATCCGATGGAGCGCACCGCGGACGGCTGGTGGCGGTGGCGCGAGGGCTCCGGCGCCGCGGCCCTCGACTACGCCTTCGTCCTCGACGGCGAGGACCCGCCGCTGCCCGACCCCCGCAGCGCGTGGCAGCCGCAGGGGGTGCACGGACCGAGTCGCACCGTCGACACGGGAGCGTTCGAGTGGACCGACGCCGGGTGGCGGGGACCCCGCGACGGGGCCGGGGTTCTCGGTTCCGTCCTCTACGAGCTCCACGTGGGCACCTTCACGCCAGAGGGCACGTTCGCAGCGGCCGCGGAGCGGCTCGACCACCTCGTCGCGCTCGGGGTCGACGTCGTCGAGGTGATGCCCGTGGCGGCGTTCCCGACCGACCGGGGCTGGGGCTACGACGGAGTCGGGCTCTACGCCGTTCAGGACTCCTACGGCGGTCCCGAGGCCTTCGCGCGGTTCGTCGAGGCCTGCCACGCCTGCGGCCTCGGGGTGGCCCTCGACGTCGTGCACAACCACCTCGGTGCGAGCGGCAACTACCTGGCCCGGTTCGGCCCCTACTTCACCGAGGCGCACGAGACGCCGTGGGGCCCGGCGGTCAACCTCGACCACCCCGGCTCCGAGGTGGTTCGACCGTTCCTCCTCGAGACCGCGCTGCGCTGGTTTCGCGACTACCACGTCGACGCGCTGCGCCTCGACGCGGTGCACGAGCTCAAGGACGACTCCTCACCCCACTACCTCGTCGAGCTGTCGGACGAGGTGGCGGCCCTGGCGCAGCGGCTGGGCCGGCCGTGTGAGCTCGTCGCGGAGAGCGACCTCAACGACACCACGATGGTGACGCCCACGGCCGACGGCGGGCGCGGCATGACGGCCCAGTGGGACGACGACGTGCACCACGCCCTCCACGTCGTCCTCACCGGGGAGGCCCAGGGCTACTACGCCGACTTCGGCGGTCGCTGCCGGGCACTGCCCGACGGTGGCCCGCTCGCGGTGCTGGCCAAGGTGCTCACCCACGGCTTCCTCCACGACGGGGCCTGGTCGAGCTTCCGTGACGCCGAGTGGGGCCGCCCCGTCGACGGTGAGGTCCTCGACGCCCGACGCCTGCTCGGCTACCTGCAGACCCACGACCAGGTGGGTAACAGGGCGACGGGGGAGCGCATCTCCGCCCTCGTCGCCGACCCCGGTCTCCAGGCCGCCGGTGCCGCGCTGTACCTCCTGGCCCCGACCACCCCGATGCTCTTCATGGGCGAGGAGTGGGCCGCCTCCACCCCGTGGCAGTTCTTCACGAGCTTCGCCGAGGACTGGCTCGAGCGAGCGGTCCGCGACGGCCGGCAGGCGGAGTTCGGCAGCCACGGCTGGTCCGCCGAGGGCGTGCCCGACCCCCAGGACCCGGCCACGCGTGACCGGTCGGTGCTCGACTGGTCCGAGGTCCACCGCGGCGTCCACGCCCGGATGCTGCGGTGGTACTCCGCGTGCACGTCCGTGCGCCACGAGCGCCTCTCGACCGGTCCCACCCGGCTGCGCGAGGGCAGCGCCTCCTTCGACGAGGACGACCGCTGGTTCGTCCTCGCCCGCCGCCCGGCGGGACACGAGGGTCTGGCGGTCGTGGCCAACCTCTCGCCGCAGCCCCGCGCGGTCCCGGTGCACGACCCCGGTGAGGTGCTGCTCGAGTGGGAGCCCGGGACCGCGGTCGAGGGCGGCAGCGTGTGGCTGCCGGCACGGTCCGTGGCCGTCCTCGCGCTGCCGGAGGGCTGAGCCACCGGTCGCAGCACGGGGCGCTAGGGTGACCTCCGGTCCGGACGCTGCTGGGAGGTGGGATGGGCTTCGCGCGCCTGCTCCGCCGACGTCTGGGCACCCACCCGGTGGCCGTCCTCGCCATCGTGACCTCCGTGATGATGTCGCTCGTCGTCGTCACGGCCCTGCGGCTGCTCTCCGCCGACATCGCGGACGCCGGGGTCCGAACCGCCCTCGACGTCCCGCCCGCCTACCGCTCCTTCGCCGTCTCGTCGTCGGTGGAGCCCGGTGGTCTCGACGAGGCCGACGCCGCCGTCCGATCCGGGCTCGCACCGCTCGGCGACGTACCCCAGAGCCGTGTCGCGACGGCCACGTCGCGCGGGATCGCGCAGCGCGCCGACTCCGACCGGGCGGCGATCGCCTCGGTCGGCGACCTCCCGGCAGTTGCCGACCTCGTTGCCGGCGCGTGGCCGCAGGCTCCCACCGGGGCGGCGGCCCGGCCCGGGGGAGGGGTGGTCGATGTCGCGCTGCCCGAGGGTGCCGCGCAGGCCCTGGAGGTGGGTGTCGGCGACGTCCTCCGGCTGGTCGACCTCATCGACGAGGACGCGCCCTCCCAGCGGGTCCGGGTGGTCGGTATCTTCCGCCCCCGAGACCCCGCCGCCGCGGTGTGGAGCGACCTGCCGCTCGCCCTCTCGGGCGTGCGCGAGTCCGACTTCACCACCTACGGACCCCTCGTGGTGGCGCCGGAGGCGCTCGACGCCGGACTCTTCGGCGGGTCGACGGTGACATGGCGGGCCACTCCCGCGCTGGACGGGCTGACCGCCGCGGCCCTCCCCGGCGCGGTGGACCGGTCCGCCGCTACGGCGTCGTCGCTGGAGTCGCTCGACCTGCGCAGCGTCCGGGTCGAGTCGCCGCTGCCGGCCCTGCTCGGCCAGGCCACCCTCGTGGCGGAGCGGATCCGGGTGGCGCTCCTCGTGCCGGCGGTGCTCCTCGCGGTCCTCGGCACCGTCTCGCTCGCGGTCGCGGCCACGCTGCTCGCCGGGCTGCGCGACGGCGAGACCCGCTTGCTGCGCACGCGGGGGGCGTCGACCGCGCAGCTCGGCGGCCTTGCTCTGGCGGAGGCGTTGCTCGTCGCGCTCCTCGGGCTGCTGGGGACCGCCCTCGCGGCCCCACCCCTTGCGCGCCTCGTGGCCGGCTCGTTCGTCGCCGGCGCGGGGGAGGGCGGGGCCGGTCGCGTGTGGGCCGCCGCCGTCCCGCTCGCCGTCGTGGCGGTCGTCGTGTCCGTGGGGACCACCCTATGGGCCGGGCGCGCGGGTGGCTCGGGACACGCACGCGGGCGGGTGCTGCGCGTGGTCGTCGGCTCCGGCCTCGACGTCGTGCTCGTGGCCCTGGCCGTCCTCGGTGCGGTCCAGCTGCGGCGGTACGATGCAGCCGCCACCACCGGCGTCGACCCGTTGACGACGGCGGCGCCGGTGCTGGTCATCGCCGGCCTCTCCGTGCTCAGCCTGCGGCTGATTCCCCTGCTCGCGCGCGCGGTGTCCCGGCTGGCGGTACCCCGAGCGGGCCTCGACCTCGCCTGGGGGTCGTGGCAGTTCGCGCGGCGCGTGTCCGGCCAGGCGGGGACCCTCCTGCTCGTCCTGCTCGCCGTGGGCGTCGGGACGGTCGCGCTGGGGCACTCCGCCACGGCCGAGCGCGCGGTGGCCGACCAGTCGGCATTCGACAGCGGGGCACCCCTGCGCGTCGTCCGGGCGAACGCCGCGGCGAGCGCGGCCACGCTCCTGGCCGCCACCGAGCGGGTGGCGGGCGGCCCGGACCGGGTGATGCCCGCATCCCGGTCCTCCGTGGGTGTCGGGGACCTGGAAGGGGTCACCGTGCTCGCGGTCGACGCCGCCACGGCCGGCGCCGTGATGGACCCGCGCCCCGACACCGTCCACGGCACGACCTGGACCGGTGCCGTCGACCGGCTCACCGCCGCCCGCGACCTCGGGGACGGCCCGCAGGTGCCCGCCGGTACGAGGCAGATCACCGTCACCGCCCGCCTCACGACTCCACGGGAGCTGAGGCACCTCGCCTTCCCGGCCGTGCTGGAGGTTCGCGACGCGCGCGGGCTCGTGACGGCGCTTCCACTGGCTGACCTCCCGACCCACGAGACGCGGCTGACCGCCGACCTCGGCGAGGAGGGCCTCGCCGAGCCGGTGACCGTCGTCGGGGTCCTCGTCCAGGTGTCGCGGTTCGTGTCCTGGGCCGACGACAGCCTGGGCCTGGCCGTCGAGGAGATCGCCGCCGACGGCACGCCGCTTCCCGACGAGGCGTTCACCCTGCACCACACCGCCTCGGGGCTGTGGTGGTCGGTGGCACCGGGCCGGGTCGAGAGCGTCCCGGCGGTGGTCACCACCGAGGTCGACGACGCGCTGCGCGCCGCTGGCTCCGGGCCGCTCGTCGTGCAGGTCGGCGGGCTCCCGGTGCCGGTCTCCGTGGCCGCGGTCGTCGACGTGCTGCCGACGGCG
>CAVSBW010000001.1:0-1076430 GCA_963726295.1 uncultured Actinomycetota bacterium | reverse complement strand
GGGACTGTCCGATGAACGGTGTTTCTGGCGTTCATCTTTAGAGGTTCTCGGCGGCCGGCATGCGGTCGGCGAAGGTGACGGCGAACGCGTTCAGGGCGGGCTTCCACCGCATGGTCCATCGTGCCTGCCCGGTGCCTTTGGGGTCCATGCCACGGGTGACCAGGTACAGCGTCTTGAGCGCGGCCTGCTCGGTGGGGAAGTGCCCGCGGGCACCGACGGCTCGGCGGTAGCGGGCGTTGAGGGACTCGATCGCGTTCGTGGAGAACAGCACCCGGCGGATCTCGACGTCGTAGGCCAGGAACGGGGTGAACTCCTCCCACGCTGAGCGCCACAGCTTGGGGATGGCCGGGTAGGGCTTGCCCCATTTCTCCTCGAGCTCTTCGAACGCCGCCCAGGCAGCCTCCACACTCGGCGCGGTGTAGATCGAGCGCAGGTCCTTGGCGAGCTGGTCCCAGTACTTGCGTGAGGCGTAGCGCAGGGTGGCCCGGATCAGGTGGATCACGCAGGCCTGCACGATCGCGGCCGGGAAGACGCTGTTGACGGCGTCGGGCAGGCCTTTCAACCCGTCACAGACGATGAAGAACACGTCCGCGACGCCGCGGTTCTTCAGGTCAGCCAGGACGTTCATCCAGAACTTCGCCGACTCCCCGCCGCCCTTGCCGGCCCACAGGCCGAGCACGTCGCGGTGCCCGCCCAGGTCGACCCCGATCGCGGCGTAGAACGGCTGGTTGCCGACCTGCCCGTCACGGACCTTGACGTAGATCGCGTCGATGAAGATCGCCGCGTACACGCCCTGCAACGGTCGGGCACACCAGGCCTGCATCTCCTCCACGACGGCGTCGGTGATCCGAGAGACGGTGTCCTTCGAGATCGACGCTCCGTAGACCTCGGCGAAGTGCGCGCTGATCTCACCGGTGGTCAGGCCCTTGGCGTACAGCGAGATCGCGACCGCGTCCACATCGGACAGCCGCCGCTGGCGCTTCTTGACGATCACCGGCTCGAACGTGCCGGCCCGGTCCCGCGGCACGGCGATCTGAACCTCCCCGGCCGCATCGGTCAGCACCGTCTTGCCTCGGGTGCCGTTGCGGATGTTGCCAGCCCCACCCTCGGGGGCCTGGTGCTTGGGATGACCCAGGTGGTCGGTCATCTCCTCCTCCAGCGCCGCCTCGAGAACCGTGGCGGTAATCGACTTCAGCAGCCCGTCCGGGCCGGTGATGTCATCGCCGCGTTCCCGGGCGGCCTTGACCAGCTCAGCGATCGCCGCCCGCTCACGGGCCGACGCGCTCGACGACGACGTCCTCTTCCTCGCATCCTTGGGCATCGCACTCACGCCCCTGATTGTCTCGGTCATCAGTGACCAACCTTCCCGCCAGCAGCTGCTGACGTGTCAGGCCAGAAACACCGTTTGGCGGACAGTCCCCTACAAGGGCCCCGTCGTCGCGATCGTCAACGCCAACACGTTCTCCTGCGGAGACCTGTTCGCCGCCGGGATCGCCGACCACGGCATCGGGCGAATCGTCAGCATCGGCGAAGCCACCGGCGCCGGCGGTGCCAACGTCTGGACCAGCAACGACCTCGAATACGCCTACCACGCCGCCCGATGCCCCTTGCCACCCATCCCACCCGGCATCAGCTTCACCGTGTCCGTCCGACGCATGACACGCTCCGGCGCCTCCGCTGGCCTCGCCGTCGAGGACATCGGCGTCAGCGGAGACGAGCGCTACGACATGACCCAGAACGACCTCACCAGCGGCAACACCGACCTCACCGACTTCTGCGCCCGACTCCTAGCCGGCCTCGCCTGAACGACGCACACGCCCGCGGCACCCGGCCGGCCTCGTCTTGGGATGAACCCGGCGTCATCGACCCGCTGGGCCGGCGCTCGAAGGCGGCAGCGCGGGAGGTGTATCTACCAGAGTCGCGCGTGACTCCTTTCATCATCCGGATATCGTCCACCGGCCCTGGAGCCTTGCCATGCAAACTGCCGATTGGATTTCGCTGTCCGCCGCCGCGATCGCCCTGTTCTCGATCGCTCTTCACCTCGTCCTTCGCGAGCTGGATCGTCGGGAGGCCCGGCACCAAGGTGTCATTGCGGCTCTTCAAGGCGAGAAGGAAGCAGTCGGCTACGAGGCCTACCGGCTCGTGGTCTCTGGTTGGCCGGAGGACCCGGCCGAGAGGCGGCAGGTATGCGACGCGCTCTGCCTTGCATTCGTCTTCGAGCGATCGGATCGGAGCAGAGCACTCATCGCCGGAGCTGTGGACAAGGCCGCTCAGGATGAAAGATCCACAGTGTCTCAGTCGCTGACCCAGATTTCGCACCTGTTCGAGAACGTTGAGGCGCACAACACCGAGAGCAGCCGAGGCGAGTGGGACCTGCACCGGGCGTGGCCAAAGATCGCGATCTTAGGGAGGATGCTCCGGGCCGATGAGGTCGTGACCGCTGCAGAGAAGCGGCTTCCGAGCGCCTGACCGTGGTCACATCTCGGATCCGCTCGAGAGCACCCATTCGTCCGGCAATCCAGCGATCTTCCCGGCGCGGCAGAGTGTCGCCGTCGTGAAGATCGTCCTGCTCTTTGGACTCGAGCTGACGATCGTTGGCGGAGCGCTCGTCCCGCGGCCCGAGCCGGGTTACCCAGTACTCCTAGCAGGGCTCGCCATGAAGGTCGCCGGCATTGTCCTCTGGTTCGGTCGCACATAGCGCCCGTAACGCGGCGGTGTGGGCTAATCGGGCATCGACCGAGAGTCCCTTTTGAAGTGGCTCCACTTGCGGCGAGGCGGCAATTCGGATTTCGTGGTTGCCGTGCCGAGATCCCCGCTTGTCGACCGCAGCCCCGGTGCCGATGAGGACCTGCGCGCCGCACGACACACTCTCGGCTGGCTGACTCTGGGATCGCTAATACCGCTGCTCGGATGGCTCTACGGAGTACTCCGCCTGTGGGCGTCCCCGGTGTGGGCACCCCGGGAGAAGGTCATCGGAACCCTCTGCTTCCCCTTCGGCGTGCTGGGCGCACTCTGGGCCATCGCCGTCGTCGGTCTCTTCAGCCTGCGCGTCTGCGGCTGGGGCGGCGCAGGGTGCGTGGACACCGGGCCGATCTCGCCATGGGCAGCGTGGGCCGCGCTCGGAGCGATCCTCGCGGCAACCGGCTTCGGCCCGATCTGGCTGGCGCTCCACCCCAAGCCAAAGCGTGCGACCTAACGACGGACTCACCCTCGACGTCGATCGGTCAACTCGCGGCGAATGGACGCGACGTGCTCGCGGTCTCCGACTATGGCTGAAGCGTCGGTCGCGTCGCCCGCAGGTGGCTCATCACTCCATCCAGAACCTCGATCCCGGTGGCGTCCGAGCGTTCCGACAACTCCTGCCGGGCGTGACCCTCCAGTTCCAACAGCCTCGGCAGTACGGGAACCTCGGATCTGCAGACGGTTTGAGATGCGGTGGCCACCCACTGCTGCACGGCCGTATGCGGGACCCACCCGACGTGCAGCGCGTCCCGATAGACCAGGGTGCGTAGGTCGTTCAACAGCTGGTCCGCGTAGTTCGGGAACCGCGGTCGGGATTCCCTCTCATAGGCCACCGCCTGATCGAAGGACCACACCAACGAGTCAGCCGCTTCAATCGAGTCTGTCTTCGGGTCGCCGACTCCGGCGCCACCGTCTGCCGGCCACAGTTGAGCTTCGGAGACGGCCGGGCAGCCGGCGCGTGCGTTGCCCATGGCTTCCAGCACCTCGCTGAGGATCTGGCTAGTGAGGCCATAGGGCCGGTATGCCCACCCCACGTACTCGCCCGGCTGACCAGTCATTGCGTAGACGATTACAAAGAGTTCCTCGTCGGGATCCCACTGGATCTCAACCACCCGGCTCAGTGCGATCGCGATGGCCTCGTGCGAGTTATGGGGTGCGAAGTAGAGGTAGCGGCGGGCTATGTAGAAGAATCCGTCGCGGCCTGGTTGGTTGGGTGGATTGCCGTAGTACTCCACGGCGATGAAGCGGTCGAGCCTGTCCTCGGCCCGGATGTAGCATCCCAACCGCTGCTCGAGGTCTGTCCACGCGGCATCCCTGCGTCGCTCCCACGTCCTCTTGAACATGGGAGGCACCCTGCCACCGACGAGCTGGCCCCGAAGCGAAACCGAGGAGGGAATGCAATGGCTGAGAGTGGGATCTCCCAGATCCTGTGCGCTGCATGCGACTGCGGGGTGGACGCCCGCGTCGCGGCGCTATGACGCGGGTCTCGCACCGAGTGGGGACACCGATTCCTGTCAGTTCCGATCCGCTCTGTGATGAGAACGATCCTTTGGGTCGCTGGCCCAACATTCGGGGCTCTGACCCGTCTCGGACCCATACGCCTCCTGGGTTCACCTCACCGGTAGGCCCCACCAGGTAGATTCAGTCAGTTCGGACGCTTTGGTCAGGCGCCTCCGCGGCGTCCGCGCGCTTCTGAACTGCGGTCAGGCCGCTTCGCAGATACGGTGCCCAACGTGAACATCTACGGCATCAGCATTCGACAGCCTCTCGCAGGGGACATCGTCGGCGAGGACATCGCGCTTGCTGGGCTCGGGACTGCTTTCGAGGCCAGCTACGTGTGGAAGCTCGTGCGCGGTGACAAGATCCTCGCCGAGGGCTTTTTCCAAGCGGGCTCCATGGGGACCATGCAGACATGGACCACCACGCTCAACATCGCTGGCGCCAACGCGGCCGGCCCCGCGGTACTGGAACTTGCCGGCGACGATCCCTCTGACGGCGAGGGAGGAGTCGTGGAGCCGGCCCGCGTTTCGGTCATCGTCATCCCCGGCGCGATCGGGTACGTGCCGTACGTGGTCAAGAAGGGCGACACTCTTACGGCCATCGTCAAGGAGATCGGCTACGGGGACCCCAAGGTGTCCACAGTGAAGAACACCGCACTCGCCAGCGGGATCAAGAACCCGGACCTCATTCGCCCCGGGCAGGTCATCCGCGTTCCCGTCTAGATCGCACTGAGAGCGTTAAGCGGCCGACAAGTGCGACGAAGTTTGCCGGCGTTGTGGCCAAGCGGGGCCGGGGAACGCGCGGCTTGGAGTCGTATGAGTCCCGGGAGTGGTGCGCTTTGAGGTCAGCGAGCGGTCAACGCTCGGTCCGATGGAATGCAGGATAGGTTGCCAGCATGTTCGAATGGGGTTGGGTGGTCGTTCCGGCAGTGCTGATTGCCTTGGCGACGGTGTTGGATGGTCGTATAGGAGGACCGTACTTCGCTTTCTCTCAGGCAATCTTCGGGTACGCAGAGCTAGTCGAGACTCATAGCGAGGTTTCGATCAGGCGAGCCCTGATACGCAAGGCGGCCTACCCGCTCCTTGCCGGCGCCATGCTAGGCCTCCTGGGGAGGCCGCTAGAAGACGCCGTCTCCGCGGGCGTCCTAGGAATGCTGGCGCTTCCGAGTTGAGCGTGGGGTCACAGGCGTAGGCCGCCGCCGATGAGGAGCATCCGGAGGCGGTAGTTCTCTCGGTTGCGGAACCCGCGGGCTACACGGCGATGGAGCTCGATGAGCCCGTTGATCGCCTCGGTGCCGCCGTTGTTCGCGCCGTCGGTGTCGAAGTAGCCGAGGAACTCGCTGCTCCACTGCTTCAACGTGCGCCCCAGCCGGGCGACCTCGGGCACCGGGCAGGTAGCGAACGTGGCGAGGATCTGCTCCGCGATGGTCCGCCCGGCCGTGTGGGTGTCCTGGTGGTAGGCGGCCCGGACCCGCTGGGCGCACTGCCAGGCGAGCTCAACCTCGACGTGCCGGTCGTCGGCGGCCCACGCCGCGGCGAGCCGGGCGCGTTGCCGTTCGGTGAGGTGTTCCTGTCCGGCGCGCAGGATGTTGCGGACCCGGTACAGCGGGTCGTTCTTGCGGCCGCGATGGCCGGTGGTGTCCTGCTGTACCCGCCGGCGAACATCGTCGACGACCTGGGTGGCCAGCTTGACCACATGGAAGGCGTCCAGGACAGATCGGGCATCCTCGAGCTGGTCGTCGATGGCGTTCTTGTACCCGTGGAACGGGTCCAGCGTCGCGATCTCCACGTTCGCCCGGAACGCCGCTCCGCGGTCGCGTAACCAGGTCTTGTAGGCCTCCCCGGAGCGGCCAGGGACCAGGTCCAGCAACCGCGCATGAACTCGTCCGTGCTGGTCGCGGGTCAGGTCGACCATCCCGGTCAGCTCCTTCGGGCCGCGCCCGCCGTCCTCGACCGGCTTGGTGGACACGTGATGCCACACGTGCTCGTCGACCCCGAGGACGGTGACGTCCTCGAAGCGGGACTCGTCAGCGTCGGCGGCGACGAGGAGTGGCTTGATCGAGGACCACACGGTGTTCCACGTCGTGCCCAGCTGTCGGCACAGCCCGGCGACCGAGGAGTTCTCCCGGCGCAGCTGCCCAATCGCCCACCGGCACGCGCGCACCGTCAGCAACCCGCCCGGGCGGGCGACCTGCTCGTCCTGCTCGGTGAACGAGACCCGCGGGCAGTCCAGGTCCGGACACACCCACCGTCGCTTGCGCCACAACACCTCGACCGGCCGCCCGAACGCGGGAGCGTCGACCAGGCGCACCACTGCCCGACCGTGGCTGTGCGCGACGACCCCACAGGTCGGGCAGCCGACCACCGTCGGCGGTGATTCCACCATCACCCGGAGCCCGCCACGATCGTCACGGTCAACGGCCGTCACGTGCAGGCCGTCGAGGCCCACCAGCACGTCACAACGCTCGCAGTACCCACCGCGAGCACGGCAGCACGACGTAGGCTCGCTCATCGTCGAGGTCCTTGAGAACAGAGGGGGTAGAAGTCCTCTGATCCTCGGGGGCCTCGACCCCAACCCCCGGCACCCAGCCCGCGTCAGCGAGTCGTGCTCACCCCACGCTCAAGTCGGAAGAGCCGGAATGCTCCTGCTTCTCTGGCCAGTCGTTGGGGGAGGCATGCCTGTTGAACTGACCCGGCGTAGGAACATCCTCACTCTCTATCTTGGGCTCGTGCTGGTGTCAGGCAGTGCGGCTTGGATTGGCTGGTACATTGCCGATCTTCTTGGGTCATTCTCTGCGGCAATGGAATTCTTGCGAGATCAAGTTTTGAGCCTACTCTTCGGTGCTATATTCTTCGCCTTCTCCGGACTATTGGTCGAACGGTCGTCACGCGCCGTCCGGCGCGATCAGGATGACTGACACGTGGAGGCGATAGCACTTTACCGATGTCGTCTACAGCGACGTTCGCACTCCAAGGCATTTAGACGGTTCGACGTGAATCTCCGCCGACTAACTGGAAACGCCGAAGATGTGCGGCACTGGGCGCAAGTCTTGCGTCTGATTGCACTCGTGGAGAGCCAAGAGAGGCCGCCACCCGTTCGCGCAGTGGAATGGGTCGCACGCTGGTGCACTGGATCCCAACAGTTCACCACTGGCCCACTGCAACTGCGAGGTGGACCCTGGCGGCTCGCCAGCATGTGCAATCGAGCCATCGCGTTGCTCGCTCGGGCAGGATGCGACCCACAGCTGGAGTCTGAAAGCCTGCGAAAGGTTGCGGTGGCTTGGCATGGTGCCAGCACTCGACAAAGGGGCAGCGCCCTAGGCTATCTTGAGGCTCTTGAAATTGCGCGTGAAGTCCTGCAGGACTGCTCCGATGGTTTCCCCGCGCCCGTGGAGAGTTTCCGCCATTCTCCGCACTTGCCGACTGCAATGAATGACACCAGCCGCCTTCCCAATAATAGCGACGTCGTCTAGGAAGGCCATGCCCTCTCTCTTCCGACCGCTCGCTTTCCGGCGTACATGCAAGTGCCGAAGTTGCTCTAGCTTGCCCGGGGTTCAGCTGGGCGCCAACGTTGTCGGACGAGCTAGTCCACGTCGTGGCCTGTGCTCCCCGCGGCGCGCTGAGGCCCTTGCCCACTGACCTGGCGACGCCCGGTGGGCGCTGATTCGCCTCCTCTATCTGGCCGATGCCAGCACCCTAAGTGGGCGAACTGGGGCGCCCACAGTGGGCGGAATGCCGCGGCTTGTATGCGTCCCACGAGGGCGCGCCGACAACGGGGCAGCTCACGACCAGCGGCTGGACGCAGGAGATGCCTTGCCGTCGCTGTGGTGGCCGGGCGACGGCGCCCCGCCTCAATCGCCGGCAGGCCACCGCCGTGGTAGCCGAGGCCAATGGTGCCCACCCTGCGGTTACGAGGGATCAACGATCGGGAGCCGCTCTGGCACGAATCTGGCACGAAGATGGCCCCTGATCGGCGTTTCCGCAGTTCAGGGGCCATCTTCGATGGTGGGCGATACTGGGTTTGAACCTGGAGACGCGCGCTGTGCGGCGGCGGGACGCATCTGGCAACGACGACTCCGGACCTGACCGTGACGTTACCGAGGACGCCGGATCGCGGCTCGAGGCTTCGGTAGCAGACGAGCTGAGCCCGACCGGTACGGCGCCGGTCGGACTCAGCTGCATGTTCCCACGGGTGGTCCTTCGTGACCCTTGGTCTCGAGCACCAGCGGCGACAGGGAGAACTACTCGACGGTGGGCGCCCAGCCCTCCGAGCGGCCGAAGGTCAGCCTGCCGCCCCAGGGGTCGCGAAGGGCCGCCGCTGTCGAAGCGGGATAGCACTTGGGTAGCACGATGGAAAACGAAACAGCCCCCGACTCTGCGTTTCCGCAGGTCAGGGGCCGTTCCAGATGGTGGGCGATACTGGGTTTGAACCAGTGACCTCTTCCGTGTCAAGGAAGCGCGCTACCACTGCGCCAATCGCCCGTGGGGTACTGCTCGAGGTGGAGACGGGATTTGAACCCGTGTACGCGGCTTTGCAGGCCGCTGCCTCGCCTCTCGGCCACTCCACCGTGGGGGTGGGTCAGCACCCTCCGAGCGGATGACCGGCCTCGAACCGGCGACCTCAACCTTGGCAAGGTTGCGCTCTACCAACTGAGCTACATCCGCGCGCGACACAAGGCGACTCCGAGCGGAATCCCCTCGCGGCGTGCTGTGAGACAGTAGCCGATCGGCGGCGCGTTCTCAAAACCGGTCCGGCCCCTCGCGCCGGCCCTCAGCGGTCGGCGTCCGCGGCCGCCTTGGCCCGCCTCTCCTCGGCCGCACCGGCGGAGGCGTTCGCGCCCGCCATGGGGGTCAGCGGCTGGTTCGCGGCATCCCGCAGGCTCTGCAGACCGAGGGTGTCATCGTCGACCATCGCGTACCCCTCGAACGGGTCGGGCCACGCCTCCTCACGGCGGCGCAGGCGCCGGTAACGCAGCCGGTCGATGAGCCGCTCGTGCAAGGCCCGGCGCTCGTGGTGCGGCCACATCTGCCGGATGGCGGCGTTCAGCGCGGCCCCGATGAGCACGGCGATGGCGAGGGCGTAGAGCCAGATGAGCAGCACGATCGGCGCCGACAGCGGCCCGTAGATCGAGCTGCCGCCCAGGCTGGCTGCGATCGTCCCCCGCACCACGAACGACGCCAGGGCCCAGATGATCAGCGTGAGCGCCGCGCCGGGCACGTCGCGGGTCCAGGGCGACCGGCGCGGGGTCGACACGTGGTAGAGGCTGGTGAGGCCGCCCACGGTGAGCAGTGTGACCAGCGGCCAGTAGAGGTTGGTCAGCCAGCGCCACGGGTCGGGCAGGAAGCCCTCGATGATCGATGGGCCGAGCAGGACGAGCGGGATGGTGACGATGCCGAGGACGAGCGCGAACACGTAGAGGGAGAACGACAGCGCCCGGGTCTGGACGATGCCGCGCACCCCCGACTGCCCGTACATGATCGAGATGGTGTCGACGAACACGTTGAGGGCCCGCGAGCCGGACCACAGCGAGATCACGAAGCCGATGGACAGCAGGTCGGCTCGGCCGGTGCGCAGCACGTCGTCGACGGTCGGCCCGAGGACCGAGTCGATGACCTGCGGGGTGAGGAACTGGCGGGCGTACTCGAGGATCGACTCCCGGACCTCGTCGACGGTGTCGGGGCCGAGCCACCCCTTGAGGTAGCCGAGACCACCGAAGAGCCCGAGGACGAGCGGTGGGAGCGAGAGCAGAGCGAAGAACCCGGCCTCGGAGGCGAGCCCCGTGACCCGGTAGCGCAGGCAGATCCGGATGGTCGCCACCGTGAGCCGCACGAAGGGCAGCGCCCCCGGAACACGGGCGAGCACCCGACGCAGCCGCCGCTTCGCGTCGGTCATGGGGTCCACGGTATCCGCCGTAGGCTGCAAGGGTGCGGACCCACCTCGTCACGAACCAGGTTCCCCCACTTCCCGAGCGCGACGTCCTCGCCGCCGACGCGCCCCTGGCGGAGGCGGTGCTCCGCTGGGTCGAGCCGTACGACGAGCCCGGTGCGGGCGCCCTCCACGACCTCGGCCGGCTCGCCGGCAGCGCCGAGACCCGACACTGGGCCGACCAGGCCGACCGCGTCACGCCGGTGCTGCGGACGCACTCCCCCACCGGTGTGCGGGTCGACGAGGTGGAGTACCACCCGGCCTACCACCGGCTCATGGAGGTGGCCGTCGGCCACGGCCTGACGGCCGAGTCGTGGACCCGGCCCGAGGGCTCGGGCGCCCACGCGCTTCGGGCGGCGGGGTTCATCGTGTGGTCGCAGGTGGAGGCCGGCCACCTCTGCCCCGTCTCGATGACGTACGCCTCCGCGCCGGCGCTCTCGGCATCGCCCGCGGTCGCGGGCGGATGGCTGCCCGGCCTCGCCGCACGCCGGTACGACCCCGTGCTGCGGCCGCACGCCGACAAGCCGGGACTGACCCTGGGCATGGGGATGACCGAGAAGCAGGGCGGCTCCGACGTGCGCACCAACACGACGACGGCCGTGGCCGCACCCGGGGGGCCCCTCGACGGCGACACCTACCGGCTCACCGGCCACAAGTGGTTCTGCTCGGCCCCGATGAGCGACGGCTTCCTCGTGCTCGCCCGCACCGACGCCGGCATCGGCTGCTTCCTGCTCCCCCGCGTCCTCGACGACGGCACCCGCAACGACATCCGCGTCCAACGGCTCAAGGACAAGCTCGGCAACCGCTCCAACGCCTCGTCCGAGATCGAGCTCGAGGGCGCGTGGGCGGTGCGCGTCGGCGACGAGGGCCGAGGCGTCCGCACCATCATCGACATGGTCGCCTCCACCCGGCTCGACTGCGTCCTCGGCTCCACCGCCACGATGCGGGCCGCGCTCACCCGGGCCGTGCACCACGCGCGTCACCGGTCGGCGTTCGGGTCGCTCCTCGTCGACCAGCCGCTGATGCGCAACGTCCTTGCCGACCTCGCCCTCGAGGCGGAGGCCGCCACCGTGCTGGCCATGCGGCTCGCCCACGCCGTCGACGCCGGGGAGCGCGACCTCGTGCGCCTCGGGGTGGCCCTCGGCAAGTTCTGGGTCTGCAAGCGCACGGCCCCGATGGTGGCCGAGGCCCTCGAGTGCCTGGGCGGCAACGGCTACGTCGAGGAGAACGGGCTGGCGCGGCTGTACCGGGAGGCGCCGCTGAACTCCATCTGGGAGGGGTCCGGCAACGTCGGTGCCCTCGACGTGCTGCGCACCCTCGCCCGCGAGCCCGCGTCGCTGGCGGCCCTCGGCAAGGAGCTCGCCCTGGCCCGCGGACACGACGCCGCCCTGGACGCGGCGATCGACGAGTGTGAACGGGCCGGTGCCGAGGCCCTCGACCCGGCAGCGCCGTGGGGAGCCCGCGGCCTGGTGGAACGGCTGGCCGTGACTCTCCAGGCGGCGCTTCTCGTGCGCCACTCCCCCGGTCCGGTCGCCGACGCGTTCGTCGCCAGCCGGGTTCGGGCCGCGCACGGCGCCGCCTTCGGCACCCTCGGGCCGGAGGTCGGCCGGTCGACGGTGGACCTGCTGCTGGACCGGGCGCTGACGGGCTGAGGGGCGGGCGCGCGGGCGCAGCCCTAGGGGGTCATCTCGAGGCGCTCCTGCTCGGCCTGGACGTCGAAGTCTGCCTCCGGCCACTGCGGGTCCATCGCCTCGAGGTGCTCGAGGAGGATGTTGGTGACGGCCAGCCGGGCGTACCACTTGCGGTCGGCGGGGACGACGTGCCACGGGGCCACGGTCGTCGAGCACCTCTCCAGCGCCACCTGGTACGCCTCCATGTAGTCGGCCCAGTGGGCCCTCTCGTCGAGGTCGCTCGGGTTGTACTTCCAGTGCTTGTCGGGCCGGTCGAGCCTCTCGGCCAGCCGGGCCTTCTGCTCGTCACTGGAGAGGTGCATCATCACCTTGACCACCGTGGTGCCCGAGTCGACCACCTGGGCCTCGAACCGGTTGATCTGCGAGTAGCGCCGGGCCCACACCGAGCGCGGCACGAGGTCGTGGACTCTCGCGATGAGCACGTCCTCGTAGTGCGACCGGTCGAAGACGCCGATGTGCCCGGCCCGCGGGAGGGCCTGGCGTATCCGCCAGAGGAAGGGATGGCGCTTCTCCTCGGCGGACGGTGCCTTGAAGGCGGTGATGTCGACGCCCTGCGGGTCCACCGCGCCGACGACGTGACGCATGATGCCGCCCTTGCCTGAGGTGTCCATGCCCTGGATGACGAGGAGCACGGACCGCGAGCCACCGCCCTTGGACTCGGCGAAGAGGCGCTCCTGCAGGTCGCCGAGGCGGGCCTGGAGCTCGCCCATCACCTCTTCGCCATCCGACTTCTTGCCATCGAACCCGGGGGTGGAGCGCGGGTCGACGTCGGAGAGGTCGAAGCCGGGGCCGACGCGCAGCACCTCCGACCAGCTGGCGGCCTCGACGGCATCGTCGGAGCGCGCCTCCCGGGCCTTGACCTTGCCCTTCCTGCTCTTGCGGGCGGCCTTGCCGGTGAGCTCGGAGTCGGCGTACGTCTCGAGCTCCTGCTCCGCAGCCTTCTGCTGCTTCTCGCGCTTCTGCTGCTTCTCGCGCTTCTGCTGCTTCTTGCGCTTCTTCCCCTTGCCCATCCCCGCATCCTCGCAGAGGGGCGGTGCGAGACTGCCGCCATGCGCGTGCTCATCGACCCACGTCGTCCGTCCCGCCCCGGGTCCCGCGCCACCGCCGGCGACCTGGAGGAGCTCTACGCGTTTCCCCGGCGTGGCACCTGGGTCCGCGCCAACATGGTCACGACCCTCGACGGTGCCGCCGCCGGCGCTGACGGCCGTACCGGGTCGGTCAACACCCCGCCCGACAACCGGGTGTTCTCGCTACAGCGCGACCTGGCCGACGTCGTCCTCGTCGGCGCGGGGACGGTGCGCAGCGAGGGGTACCGGCGGCTGGAGCCCACCCGCCGCTCGCGGGTGCCGGCGACCCTGGCCGTGGTGACGCGCAGCGGACGGGTCCCCGAGAACATCCGTACCGGCAAGGAGGGGCGCGGCCCCGCGCTGCTCGTCACGTGCGCCGCGGCGGGTGAGAAGGCCCTGGACCGCGCACGCTCCGTGCTCGGCGAGGAGGCCGTGCTGGTCTGCGGCACGGACACCGTCGACCTGCCGGCGGTGCTGAACGCCCTGTCGCTGCGGCGCCTGCGCAAGGTGCTGCTCGAAGGCGGCCCGTCGCTGCTCAGCACCGCCCTCGCCGCGGACGTCGTCGACGAGCTGGCCCTCACCATGGTGCCCACGCTCATCGGCGGCGACACCACCCGGATCACGAGCGGACCCACCCTGAGCGGCGCGCACGGCATCCCGGCCCGCCCGTACGCCCTGCTCGAGGAGGCCGGCACCCTGCTCGGGCTCTACCGGTTCCACCGCGCCCGCTGATCGCGGGGCGTACCCACACCGACCGGGCGACCACGGACCGCTCCCTGGCGGCCGGCCCGGCTCAGGCCCGGACGAAGTCGCGGACCAGCGCCTCCCAGCGCTCCGGGTCGGTGTTCCACTCCTTGCAGTGCCGCGCGACCTGCCACTCGACGAAGGTCACGAGGTCGGGCCGGGCCCGCGCGAGCTCGCGGGACGGGCCGACGGGCACGAACTCGTCGTCGGCGGAGTGGATGAGCAGGATGGGGTGGGTGAGCTCGTCGTTCCGGCGGACCCAGTCGGTGAGGGCGAGGTCGACCGGCTCATGGACCCCCACGAAGCGGTGGCCCCACCGCTGGTTCATCATCGACCGGGCCAGCCACCCGACGTGGGGCGGCAGGTGGTGCGACCGGGCGTGGTGGGCGAGCACGTCGCCCCAGTCGAGGACCGGCGCGTCGAGCACCACCCGGGACACCAGCCCGCAGTGCGGTGAGCGGTCGAGCAGCTGCAGCACGATCGCGCCGCCCATCGACCAGCCGACGAGCGCCACCTCGCCGGCGCCGCGTGCCACGGCGTAGTCGATGGCGGCCTCGACGTCGCGCCACTCGGAGAGCCCGAGCGCGTACCGTCCGTCCGGCCCCGACGGCACCCCCTCGTCGTTGCGGTACGACGGCGCCAGGCACGTCCATCCCTCGGCGTGCAGCGGCGCGACGGCTCGCACCGTCTCCTCGCGGCGAGCACCGCGGCCGTGCACCAGCACCGCCCAGCGCTCCCCCGTGCCGCCCGGGCCGTCCCCCGCCGGCACCACCCATGCCGGCATCGGGCCCAGCTCCCCCTCGTAGGTGACGCGCTCGGTGGCCAGCCCGAGGCTCTCGTCCGGCGGCGCCGCGTAGTAGTACTGGTTCCACCGGGCCGCTCCGGGCGCGAGGTATCCCTGGTCGACGCCCAGCAGCTCGCGCTCGACGAGACCGCGGCCCTCGTCGAGACCGGCGACGTCGCCCACCCGGGCGTGGCCGTACCCGCCGTCGAGCCAGAGGCCGTACCGGCCGGGCGCCACCGTCTCGACCGTGGCGCCCATCGTGACGGTGTGGGCACCGACGGCGGCGATGACGACGTCGTCGGGCCGGCGCGGGTCGGGGGTGAGCACCTTGCGGGCGAAGTACGCGGCGGCGGCGAACGAGCCGGCCCCCGACGCCACGGCAGCGGTGCCCCCGACGGCGGCCCCGGCGATGGCCGCACGCCGTACCGGCCGAGGGGCGAGCGACTCCCCCGCGGACGACCCGCTCACGCGGTCCCGCCGTCGAGGACGGCCGAGAGGTCGTAGGACACCGGCTCGTCGAGCTGGTCGAAGGTGCACTCCGACGGGTCCTTGTCGGGGCGCCAGCGGACGAACTGGGCGGTGTGCCTGAACCGGACACCCTCCATGTGGTCGTAGCGCACCTCGACGACGCGTTCGGGCCGCAGTGGCGTGAACGAGAGGTCCTTGCCTGCTGCCCACCGGCTGCCGGCGGCGGCCTGCGGGGTCCGCGTGCCCTCCTCGAGGGCCCCCCAGTTCCACGGATGGTCGTCGAACTCGGTGACCAGCGGCTGCAGCTCGGCGAACAGCTCGGTGCGGCGGGCCATCGGGAACGCGCCGATCACCCCCACCGAGAGCAGCGTGCCCTCGGCGTCGTGGATGCCGAGGAGGAGCGAGCCCACGGCGTCCGGGCCGGACTTGTGCACGCGGTAGCCGGCGACGACGCAGTCGGCGGTGCGCTCGTGCTTGATCTTCAGCATCGTGCGCTTCCCCGGCTCGTACGGCCCGTCGACGGGCTTGGCCACGAGGCCGTCGAGGCCGGCCCCTTCGAACTCGGTGAACCACTGCGCCGCCGTCTCGCGGTCGTCGGTGGCGGGCGTGAGGTGGATGGGCGGCCGGGCGTCGGCCAGGGCCTGCTCGAGGAGGGCGCGGCGCTCGGCGAAGGGGCGGACGGTGAGGTCGTCGTCACCGAGCGCCAGCAGGTCGAAGGCGACGAACCGCGCCGGGGTCTCGACCGACAGCTTCCTCACCCGGCTGGCGGCGGGGTGGATGCGCTGGCTGAGCAGGTCGAAGTCGAGGCGGTCCTCGTCCGGCCGGACGACGACGATCTCGCCGTCGACCACGCACCGCTCGGGGAGGTTGGCCAGGGCGGCCTCGACGAGCTCGGGGAAGTAGCGCGTCATCGGCTTCTCGTTGCGGCTGCCGATCTCGACCCGCTGGCCGGAGCGGAACACGATGGACCGGAAGCCGTCCCACTTCGGCTCGTAGAGCACCTCGTCGGCCGCCTTCTCGGCGGCGTCGATGCCCTTGACCGGCTTGGCCAGCATCGGCGCCACCGGCGGCACGAGGGGCATCCCCCACTCGTCCCGCAGCGCCGCGTCGCGTTCGGCCTTGGGCGCCATGTACTCGTCGTCGGCCTTGTCCTGGCGGCGCTTGCTCGGCTGCACGCGGGGCGGTTCGCCCGGCATCTTCGGGTAGTCGGGCGGGAAGCTCAGCTCGCCGAGCCCGCGCTCCTCGACGTCGCGGTCCCAGAGGGCGACGGCGGTGGCGACGTCTCCCACGGCGTCGTCGATGCCCGTCCACGCGTCGCCGCGGTCCTCGATGACGTCGGGGACGGTGAGCACGGTGAAGTCGCCGGGGTCGACCGTGGTGAGCTCCTCCCAGGTGACCGGCATCGAGACCGGCGCCCCGGGGAGCGGGCGCGGACTGTAGGCCGAGGCGATGGTGCGGTCGCGGCAGGCCTGGTTGAAGTCGACGAACACCCGCTCGCCGCGCTCCTCCTTCCACCACGAGGTCGTGACCAGGTCGGGCAGGCGGCGCTCGAGCTCGCGGGCGATGCCGATGACGCCGTGGCGGACGTCGAGGAACTCGTGGGTGGGGGCGATGCGCGAGTACACGTGGACCCCGCGGTTGCCGCTCGTCTTCGCCCACGCGGTCAGCCCCAGCTCGGCCATCAGCTCGCGCAGCGCGACGGCGGCCTCGACGGCGTCGGCGAAACCGCGCCCTGGCTGAGGGTCGAGGTCGATGCGCAGCTCGTCGGGGTCGTCGTTGTCGGCGGTGCGCACCGGCCACGGATGGAAGGTGATGGTGTTCATCTGGACCGCCCAGACGGCGGTGGCCACCTCGTCGACGACGATCTGGTCGTGCCGCCGGCCACTCGGGTACCGGCAGCGGGTGGTGCGCACCCAGTCGGGCATCCCCTTCGGGGGGTTCTTCTGGTAGAACTCCTCGCCGTCGATGCCCTCGGGGAACCGCTGGAGGGTCACGGGGCGGTCGCTGATGTGGGCGATCAGCAGGTCGCCGACGGCACTGACGTACCCGGACAGGTCACCCTTGGTGATGCCGTCGGCCGGCCACATGAGGCGGTCCGGGCTCGTGAGCCGCACCTCGCGGACCCCGTCGGGACCCTCGACCTCGACGATCTGCGCATCGGGCATGCGGCGAGCCTACTGACGACCTGCGACGGCGAGGCAGGTGACGGAGTCCTTTTCGTGCCGGGGCGCCGGGAACCATCCGGGCCGCGACGCTGTTGGGCTGGACATGGCGATGACACCGAGCGAGCGCGAGTACGCCGTCCAACGCAGCGAGGAGGAGTGGCGTCAGTCGCTCTCCCCCGACGAGTACCAGGTGCTGCGACAGGCCGGCACCGAGCGCCCCTACACCGGCGAGTACACCGACAGCAAGACGGTCGGGGTGTACGGGTGCCGTGCCTGTGGCACCGAGCTGTTCCGATCGGACACGAAGTTCGAGAGCCACTGCGGCTGGCCGTCGTTCTACAGCCCGCTCGCCGGCGACTCCGTGGAGTACGTCGAGGACCGGTCGCTGCCGGGCCGCCCCCGCATCGAGGTCCGCTGCGCGAGCTGCGGCAGCCACCTCGGACACGTCTTCGAGGGCGAGGGCTACGACACCCCCACCGACCAGCGCTACTGCATCAACTCCATCAGCCTCAGCCTGAGGCCGGCGTCCGACGACGCCTGACCCCCCGGCGGCCCAACTTTCCCTCCGGATGCCGGAACCTTCACCGAGGGACGGCTTCTGAAGCGGTCGCTCGGTGAAGGTTCCGGCCGGTCGGCTCGGGTAGCGCGTGATGCCGGGGCGACAGGCGCCTGTGGCGGGAGGGCGCGCTCGGGCGTGGCGGTCCGGAGGCGACGGCGCGCGGCGTGGCCTTCCGGAGGCGACGGCGCGCGGCGTGGCCCTCCGGAGGCGACGCGCGCGGCGTGGCCCTCCGGAGGCGACGGCGCACGGCGGTCGCGGGTCAGCGGCTCCTCACGCCGCTCGCAGTGCGGCCCTGACCTTGGCGGCCACCGCACCCGGTGTCTCCAGGTCCGCCCAGGTGATGCGGACGACGACATAGCCGAGTCTGCGCAGCCGGTCCTCGCGCCGCTTCTCCTGCCACAGCACCCCGGGGTCGCCTGCGGCGTACCTGACCTTGCCGTCGAACTCGACGACGACGGCGGTTCCGTCCACGAGGAAGTCCACCCGAGCGACGAACGACCCGTCCCGATCGCTGATGACCACCTGCGGCGTCACCACCACAACGGCGAGCAGCAACGCCGTCCCACACCGCGACTCCCCGACCGACTCACGCCGGCCGTCGGCGAGCCTGGACGTCGCCCCGGCCCGGCTCCCGTGCCGCCACCCACCACGCCCTCGCAGGCCGCCCTCAACGCCTCCTCGGTCACGAGGCACTCGCGCAGAGCGACGTCGGCCGCCACGACCCCTGGCTCGATCCGGCAGTCGACCGCGTGCTCGGCGAGCGCGCATGCGAGGGGCTGGGCGGGCCCCCAGGACGTGTCCACAGCCGCTCCGTCGCCGTGCGGCACCCAGAAGGCCGACATCCCTCGAGCCCGATCGGCCGGCCGGCGGATGCGCGGGCGTGCGAGGTCGGCGCCCCAGACGTCGACCCCGTGCGCGAGCACTGCCGACGTGCTGGCGAGCACGGCGTCGGGGTGGAGCAGCTGGGCGCCGGCACACAGCTGGCGGTGCCAACCGCGGGCTCGGGGTCGACCATGGCTTCCACGGCGTACAGGCCGCGACCCGGATGTCGGAGGACCCCGGACGCCACGAGCCTCACCAGCATCGGAGCGGTGACACCGGCGTCGGCCGTCTGGGTGGTCGTCAGCATGCCGTGCTGCGCCGAGGCGAGGTCCTCGAGCACGGGGTCGAGTGCGGTCATCCTGACAGCGTGCGACCACGGGTCCGGTGCCGGCAGGGCCCGGCCCGCGGCTGTGGACAACCCACCCGGCGGGGCTGACTGTGGACGGCGATCGACGCCGCGCAGGCGGGGCGCTCAGGCCGTGCGGCCGGAACCTTCACCGACGGACGGGGTACGAAGGCGTCGTTCGGTGAAGGTTTCGGCAGCCGGAGAGAAGGTTGGCGTCAGCGCTGCCGGGCGACGAGCTCGCGGACACCGACGCGCGGGCCTGTGTAGAACGGGACCTCCTCGCGCACGTGCCGGCGCGCACCCGACGCGCGGAGCTCGCGCATGAGGTCGACGATCCGGTGCAGCTCGTCGGCCTCGAAGGCCAGCACCCACTCGTAGTCGTTCAGCGCGAACGACGCGATGGTGTTGGCCCGCACGTCCGGGTACTCACGGGCCATCCTGCCGTGCTCCACGAGCAGCGCCCGGCGCTCCTCGTCCGGCAGCAGGTACCACTCGTAGGAGCGCACGAACGGGTAGACGCACACGTAGGCGCGCGCCTCCTCGTCGGCCATGAACGCCGGGATGTGGCTCTTGTTGAACTCCGCCGGCCGGTGCAGCGCCGCCACCGACCACACCGGGTCGAGGTGCCGGCCGTACTCCGTGCGCAGCAGGGCGTGGTACGCCTCCTGGAGCGCCTCGATGCTCGCCGCGTGCCACCACACCATGACATCGGCCTCCGCCCGCAGCCCGGCGACGTCGTAGGTGCCGCGGACCACGACGTCCTCGGCACCGAGCTTGGCGAACAGCTCCTCCACCTCGGTGGCCATCGCGTCGCGGTCGGCGTCACCGAGGGGTTCGGCCAGCGCGAACACCGACCACATCGCGTACCGGATGGTGTCGTTGATCTCGCGGATGCGGGACGCGCCCGGCTTCTGGGCGGCCGCGGAACGGGTCGACTCGGTCATCGGGGTGCCTCTCCTGAGGGGGTCGCGAGGGTGCTGAGGTGGTCGGTGCTGTTGCGGGCGGCTCGCACGGCCGAGGCGACGACGGCGGGGATGCCGACCCCGTCGTAGGCCGCGCCCGCCACCTCGACGCCGGGCAGGGCGGCGACGGCGTCGCGGACGGCCCCCACCCGGGCCACGTGCCCGACGGCGTACTGCGGGAGCCCCCCACCCCACCGCTGCACGTGGGCGTCGACGACCCGGGGCAGGCGGCGCCCCAGGGCCTCGGAGACCTCCGCCACCGACCCGGCAACCAGCTCGGCGTCGGACCGCTGCAGCACGGCCTCCTCCCGTGCCCGGCCCACGGAGGTCCGCAGGTGCACGACCTCGTCGGACAAGCTGCCGGTCCACTCCCACTTCCGGGCGCTGAACGTGCTCGCCTTGATGGTGCGTCCCTCGACGGGAGGGACGAGGAAGCCGGACCCGGGCAGCTCCCCCAGCCCGGCGCGCTCGACGGCCAGCGTGACCACCGCCGTCGACGCCATCTCGACCGCGTCGAGCCCGTCCGCCGCCGTGGCCGCGTGCGCGCGCAGCAGCCGGGCTGCCGGCGGCGGGGGGACGCAGAGCACCACGGCGTCGGCCTCGACCGCCTCCGGGGACGCCGCGGAGCCCACGACGAGCCGCCACCCCGGCCCCGTCCGCTCGAGCCCCCGGACCACGGCCGAGGTGCGGATGTCGGCACCGAGGTCGGCCAGCGCAGCAGCCAGCATCCCGGGCAGCCGTCCGACCCCACCGCGCAACCCGGCGAACACCGGGCGCCCGGACCCGTTCGACGCCCGTCCGGCGGCGGGCGGGGCCGCGGTCGTGATGCTCTCGCCGACGGTGGCCCGCTCCCACAGCGCCGGCATCGTCGCCTGTAGCGACAGCCTCGAGGCGTGCCCGGCGTAGACCCCGCCGAGCAGCGGCTCGACGAGGCGGTCGACGACGGCGGACCCCAGGCGGGTGCCGACGTACTCGCTGACCGAGACGTCCTCGGTCAGCGCACCCCCCGGCCAGGACCGCTCCTCGCGCACCCTCGCCACCTCGTCGGCCGTGAGGACACCACGAGCCGCCTCGGGGTCCGTGGGCACACCCATGAGCGTGGCCCGCGGGAGCGGGTGCAGCTCGCCGCGCGACCACACGGACGCCGTGGTGGTCGCCGGCGCCACGAGGTCGGCCCTGCCGCCCACACGCCCGACGAGGTCGACCGCCTCCGGCCGCAGCGCCAGCATCGCCTCGGCGCCGACGTCGACGAGGTGTCCGGCCACCGGCTCGAGCCGCAGCTTGCCCCCGACCCGGTCGGCGCCCTCGAGCACCGTGAGCCGCACGTCCGGGCGCCGCCCCAGCACCTCGAGCGCAGCGGCCAGACCGGCGACCCCACCCCCGACCACGACCACGTGCGGGCGGGTCGCGAGGGTGGCGGCGGGCATGCTCCCAGCGTCTCACGCACGCGTGCGCCGCCCGGTCCCGGCACCCGTGACCCGAACGCCGCGAGCTCGTGACGGCAGCGCGCCCGCACCGTGACCGGATCGAGACCGGGCGTCGGGAACCTTCGGGTCACCCGGGGCGCCCCACGGGAGACCGCAGGACCGACGAAGGAGTCAGCGATGCCCACCACATCCCCCAGGTCACGACTCGCCGCGAGCGCCGCCGCCGGCCTCCTCGCCCTCGCCGCCCTCACGGCCTGCAGTGCCGACGACTCGGGTGCAGTGGACTCGGCGTCGGGTGCCATGTCCGTCGAGGCCGGAGACGGCGCCGACACCACGGCGTCCGACGCGGCCGGCGCCCCCCAGAAGGCGGTGGGCGGCGTCACCTCGGTGGACCCGGCGGTCGCCCAGCAGAAGGTCGTGCGCCGTGCCGACCTGTCGGTGCAGGTCGAAGATGTTGAGGAGGCGGCCGCCGCGGTTCGCGACATCGCCACCACGGCCGGCGGCGTCGTCACCTCCGAGAACATCTCCACCGACCCCGAGCCGATGCCCGTCGAGCCCGAGGGCGACGCCGCGACCGGCGGGTCGGTCCCGAGCACCTCGACCGGCACCATCACCGTCTCCGTCCCCGCCGACGAGCTCGACGCCACCCTCGACCGCCTCGCCGGCGTGGGCACCGTCCTCTCCCGGGCGGTCTCGACCGACGACGTCACCGCGCAGTACGCCGACACCGACTCGCGCGTGAAGTCCGCGCGGGCCAGCGTCGAGCGGGTGCGCGCGCTGATGTCGAAGGCGACCAAGATCGGCGACGTCGTGGCCCTCGAGTCCGAGCTCTCCCGCCGCCAGGCCGACCTCGAGGCGCTGGAGAGCACCCTCAAGGCGCTCGACAGCCAGGTGGCCCTCTCCCCCGTCTCCGTGCGGCTCACCACGGTCGACGTCCCTGTCGCCGAGCCCGACGACAACGGCTTCCTCGCCGGGCTGACCGCCGGCTGGGGTGCCTTCCGCACGTCCGTCACCGTGCTGCTGACCGTCCTGGGCGCGCTGCTGCCCTTCGCCCTGGCCGCGGCCGTGGTGGTCGTCCCCTCCGTGCTGTGGTGGCGTCGCCGGTCGCGCACGCCCGCGCCGGCAGCCCCGAGCGCCCCGACCGCCTGACCGTCAGGCACCCTCCGCGAGCACCTGCTCCCGGAGGATGTCGGCGTGGCCGCAGTGCTGGGCCAGCTCGCGCAGGACGTGGAGCAGGACCCACCGCAGGGTCAGGTCGCCGCGCCGGTTGCCGCCGAGCACGTCGTCCGGTGCCAGCCCGGCCACCGCGCGACGGGAGTCCACGCAGGCCTCGCGGTGCGCCGCGGTGACCGAGGCCACGGTGTCGTCGTGGGTGAGCGCGAACGACTCGTCGACGGTCTCGGGGATGCCGATGTCGCGCCTCGTGCGGCCGGTCACCGCCTCGTCGAACCACACCCGCTCGACGAAGGCGGCGTGCTTGACCAGGCCGAGCAGCGTCGTCGCCGACGGCACGAGCCGGCGGCGGGCCTGCTCCTCGGTGAGGCCGTCGAGGCAGGTCCGCAGCATCTCGCGGTGCTCGTCGACGAAGGCCTCGAGCGCCAGCCGCTCGTCGGCACCGGGCACGCCGGCCCGGGGCGTCACCGGCCGGACACCTCGTGCACGAGCTCGACGACGCGGGTCAGCACGTCGGGGTCGGTCTGCGGCAGCACCCCGTGGCCGAGGTTGAAGACGTGTCCCGGCGCGGCCCGGCCCTCCTCGACGATCTCGCGGACCCGCCGCTCCAGCGGCTCCCACGGCGCGAAGAGCAGCGCCGGGTCGAGGTTCCCCTGGAGGGGCCAGCGCCCACCGGTGCGCTCGAGGGCGTCGGTGAGCGAGACGCGGTAGTCGACGCCGACGACGTCGGCCCCGGCCTCGCCCATGAGGGTGAGCAGCTCGCCGGTCCCGACGCCGAAGTGGATGCGCGGCACGTCGAGGTCCGCCACCGCCGACAGGGCGGCCGCGGAGTGGTGCTGCACGAAGCGGGTGTAGTCGTGACGGCTCAGCGCGCCGGCCCAGGAGTCGAACAGCTGGAGGGCGGAGGCGCCGGCCTCGCCCTGCACCCGCAGGAACGCGCCCGAGATCTGCGCGAGCCGGGCGCACAGGTCGTCCCAAAGCCCGGGGTCGCCGTGCATGAGCGCCTTGGTGTGCTCGTGGTTGCGCGAGGGTCCGCCCTCGACGAGGTACGACGCGAGGGTGAACGGGGCCCCGGCGAAGCCGATGAGCGGTGTGGCACCGAGCTCGGCCACGAGCAGGCGCACCGACTCGGTGATGTCGGGAACGAGGTCGGGGGTCAGCTCAGGCAGGCGGTCGAGGTCGGCCCGCGTCCGGAACGGCTCGGCGACCACCGGCCCGACTCCCTGGACGATGTCGAGGTCGACGCCCACGGCCGCGAGCGGCACGACGATGTCGGAGAAGAAGATGGCGGCGTCCACGCCGTGCCGCCGTACCGGCTGGAGGGTGATCTCGGTGACGAGCTCCGGGCGCCGGCACGACTCGAGCATCCCGACGCCCTCGCGCACCCGGCGGTACTCGGGAAGCGAGCGCCCGGCCTGCCGCATGAACCAGACGGGCGTGTACGGGACGGACTCCCCGCGGGCGGCGCGGACGAGGACGGAGTCGGAGGGGGTGGTCACGGGCCGCATCCTCGCATCCACGCGGCCTCCCTCCCGAACCGTCCGGGCAGCCTTCGACACCGGTGTGCCCTGCCCGGTACGACGGAGGGCATCCGAGACGGAGCGCCCTCAGAGGGCGATGACGGCGGCCCCACCCACGGCGAGGACCACCCCGACCTGCTGGATGCGCCGCAGCCGCTCGCCCACGACGACACGGGCGAGCAGCGCGGTGACGACCGGGTACAGCGAGCCCAGCACGGCGGCCACGCTGACCTGACCGCTCGAGGACGCGACGGCGAAGAGCGCGTTCGCGGCGAGGTCACCGCAGCCGATGAGCAGCAGGGCAGGCGTCTCGCGGGCGGTGACCCCGCCCACCGACCGGGCCACGAGGGCGACGACGAGCAGCACCGCCACCGATGTCACGCGCATCCCCCAGAGCGTCATCAGGGTCGACTCCCGGGCCCCGCGGTCCAGGGAGAACAGGGCGAACCCGAACCCCAGCGCGGCCACCGAGGCGAGCAGCACCGGACGCGGCGACACGGCACCGGTCAGCTCGGGACCCGAGGCCAGCGCGACGCCGATGACGGCGACGACCATCCCCACCCACGACCACGGCGACGGCTCGTCGCCCGTGAGCACGCCGAGCGTGACCGGGACCACGACGCCCAGTGCGGCGATCGGCGCGACGACCCCCATGGTCCCGGAGGACAGCGCCGAGTAGAAGGAGACCAGCCCCACCATCCCGGCGATCCCGGCCGCGACCGCCCACGGCGGCCACCCCGACCACGTGATGGTGGACCACCGAACCACGAGGACGACGCTGAGCAGGACCAGCGCCAGGCCCTGCGTCCAGCCGACGACTGCCACGGCCGGCCGGCGCCGGGAGGCCAGCCCCGCGAAGAAGTCCGACGTCCCCCAGACCACGGAGGAGGCCAGCGCGAGGAGGCTCAGCACGCCCGTACGGTACCCATGAGGTGACCCCGGCCCGGCGTGCCCTCACGACGCGGGACGACGCGCCGCCTTACATTGCTTCCGTGGCCAGCCGCACCGTCACCGGTCGCGAGTCGCCGGAGTTCGCCCGCGCTCTCGAGGAGCTCCACCGTGCCCGCCTGCGTCCGGAGATCCGCCTCACCGAGGTGCCGGCACCCCAGCGGATCGCTCCTCACGCCGTCGCGATGACCGCCGACGTCCTCGACCCCCGAGACCACGACGAGGAGCTGGCCTCGGGTCGCTTCGTGCTCCTCCACGACCCGTCCGGCCCCGAGCCGTGGGACGGACAGTGGCGGGCCGTCACGTTCGTGCGCGCCGAGCTCGAGCCCGAGTTCGCCAGCGACCCCCTGCTCGGCGAGGTGGGGTGGACCTGGCTCACCGACGCCCTCGACCAGCGCGGCATCGGGTACACGGCCCCGGCCGGCACGGTCACCCGCGTGGTCTCGGAGAGCTTCGGCGGGCTCTCCGACCGTCCCCCGAGCGTGGAGATCGAGGTGCGTGCCTCGTGGACCCCGCTCGGGCCCGAGGCCGCCGAGCACCTCTCCGCGTGGGCCGACCTCCTGTGCACGGTCGCCGGCCTCCCCCCGCTCCCCGAGGGCGTCGTCGCCCTCCCCGGACCCCGGCGCTGAATGACCGACCCCACACCCCTCCCCGACACCCCGGACGAGACCGTCGAGACCCCGGTCCTTCTCGAGGTGCCGGCCGAGGGGGTCCCCCAGGTCGTCGAGTCCGAGCGTGCCCTCGACGAGGCGGCGGCGGCCATCGCCGCCGGCGAGGGACCGGTGGCGATCGACGCCGAGCGGGCCTCCGGCTACCGGTACGGCCAGCGTGCCTACCTCGTGCAGGTGCGCCGCGAGGGCTCCGGTACGTGGCTCGTCGACCCGGTGGGCGTCCCCGACCTGACCCCGCTGGCGGAGGCCATCGGTCCGGCCGAGTGGATCCTCCACGCCGCCACCCAGGACCTCGCCTGCCTGGCCGAGGTGGGCCTGCGGCCGCGGCAGCTCTTCGACACCGAGCTCGCGGCACGGATCCTCGGCCTTCCCCGGGTCGGGCTCTCCGCGGTCGTCGAGCACTACCTCGGGCTGCGGCTGGCCAAGGAGCACTCCGCCGTCGACTGGTCGACCCGGCCCCTGCCGGAGCCGTGGCTGCGGTACGCCGCCCTCGATGTCGAGGTGCTCGGCGAGCTGCGCAACCTCATGGGGGTCGACCTGGCCAGCCAGGGCAAGGACGAGTGGGCCCGGCAGGAGTTCGCCGCGCTCCTCACGTGGACCCCGACCGAGCGGGTGGACCCGTGGCGCCGCACCTCCGGCATCAACACCCTGCGGTCCCGGCGCGCGGTGGCCGTCGTCCGCGAGCTCTGGTACGCCCGCGACGCCATCGCGCGCGAGCGGGACACGTCCGTGGGGCGCGTGCTCCCCGACGCCGCGCTCGTCGACATCGCCCGCGCCGCGCCCGCCACCACGTCCGACCTCCCGAGCGGCCACCGCGCGATCACCCGCTACGGCCGGCAGTGGGTGGAGGCGGTGGCCCGGGCGCTGGAGCTGCCCGAGGCCGAGCTGCCGCCGCGCTCGCTCCCCCCGGACGGCCCACCGCCCCCGCGGGTCTGGGCCGACAAGAACCCGGTCGCGGCCGCCCGCCTCAAGGACACCCGCGCCGCCCTGACCGCCTTCGCCGAGGAGCACGGCATCCCGGTCGAGAACGTCTGTTCCCCCGACCCCCTCCGGCGGGTGGTCTGGACGCCGCCGGACGACCGCGACGCCCCGGGGTTCGGGGCCGCGCTCGGCGATCACGGTGTGCGCCCGTGGCAGGCCGAGATCGTGGCGCCGATGCTGGCCGCGGCCTTCGCCGCCCACCCCGACGGCTGACCGCGGCGCGGCCGACCGCGGGCGTTGACCGGCCTCGACGCCGGCCGTAGCGTCCGCGGGGTGCCAGTGACCGACCCCAGGCTGCGTCTCGCCGAGGAGGCCCTGCAGCGGTTCCCGCGGCAGGTGACGGCCCACGGGCCCGAGTGGGTCGTCGACCGCAGCCGGCCCGGGGTGTGGGCCATGTCGACCCCGTACCCGGTGTCCTTCCTCAACGGGGCCGCGTTGGCCCGTCCCGACGAGATCGACGACGTCGACGCGCTGGTCGCCGAGGTCGTCGAGGACTTCGTCTCGCGCGGCCTCCCGTGGGCCTGGTCGACGACTCCGGGGTCGACGTCGCCGGCCCTGGAGTCCGCCCTGCGCCACGCGGGTCTCACCGAGTCGTCAGAGCCGATCATGCACCTGGCCCTCCCCGCCGCGCTGCCGGGCCCGGGGCGGCACCACGTCGTCGTCGACAGCCGGGCGAGCCGGGAGGTGATGGCGGCCATGGTCGCCGGCTTCGGTGGTCCGGAGGAGATGGTGCAGGTCCTGCTGTCGCTGCAGGACCACCTCTCGACCGGCCACGACGTCACCGCGTTCGTCGTGGAGGACGACCGGGTGCTGGGTGCCGCGCAGGGCTTCTCGGAGGGCGGGCGCGTGGTCGTCTCGAACGTCGCCGTCCGCGAGGAGGACCGAGGACGCGGCATCGGCGCGGCGGTGACCGCGGCGGTGCTGGCCACGGCGCAGGACCGTGCTGTCACCGATGCCGTCCTCGTCTCCAGCCCACTCGGCCACTCCGTCTACGCCGCCCTGGGCTTCGTCGACGTGGGCACCCGGACCACGTGGTCGTGGACCGGGTGGGACGACTGGGCAGGTGCCTGACCGTACGACCACCTGCTTGACATGCAAGTGACTGCTTGCCTAAGGTCCGAGGCGTGGACGACGGTTCCGACGCGGTGTTCAAGGCCCTGGCCGACCCCACCCGCCGGGCCCTGCTCGACGCGCTGGTCGAGCGCGACGGGCAGACCCTGTTCGAGCTGTGCGGGCGGATGGCCGCCACGCACGGCCTGACCTCGAGCCGGCAGGCGATCTCCCAACACCTCGACGTGCTCGAGGCGGCCGGGCTGGTCCGGGTCCGGCGGGAGGGCCGCTACCGGCTGCACGACGTCGACACCACGCCCCTGCGCCCGCTCCGCGAGCGCTGGCACCATCCTGACGAGAGGACCGACCCGTGAAGATCGCCCTGACCAGCGTGTTCGTCGTCGACCAGAGCACGGCCGCCGACTTCTACACCCGCGTGCTCGGCTTCCAGCTACGGCACGACATCCCGATGGGTGAGCACCGGTGGCTGACCGTCGTCAGCCCGGAGGCCACGGACGGGGTCGAGCTCGTCCTGGAGCCGAACGCCCACCCAGCCGCCGTCACGTTCCAGCGCGCGATGGCGGCCGACGGCATCCCGGTGGCCGTCTTCGGCGTCGCGGACGTCGAGGCCGAGCACGAGCGGCTGCTCGGTCTCGGGGTCCACTTCACCCAGCCCCCGACACCGATGGGGCCCGTCGTCACGGCCGTCCTCGACGACACCTGCGGAAACCTCGTCCAGCTCATGGCGCCCGCCGCCGAGCCGGCTCAGCCGTAGAGGCCGTCCGCATAGCACGGGCCGGAGTGGTCGTCGAGCTCCTCGATTGTGCGGCCGTCCGGCTCCACCTCGTGGGCGATGACGGCCCGACGCGGGACCCGCACGGTCGGTTCCCACGTCGCGGTGTCCCACAACCCCGATCGCAGGAACGCCTTGGCGCAGTGGAAGAAGACCTGGTCGACGTCGACGACGAGCGCGAGCGCCGGCCGGTGTCCGCGGACGACGAGGTCGTCGAAGAAGGGCGCGTCCGAGACGAGGAGGGCACGACCGTTGACGCGCAGGGTGTCGCCCCGCCCCGGGATGACGAACAGCAGCCCGACGTGCGGGTTCGCGAGCACGTTGCGGTAGCCGTCGATCCGCTTGTTGCCCGGGCGCTCGGCGATCGCGATGGTGCGGTCGTCGAGCACGTGGACGAGGGAGCCCGCCGGGTCGCCCTTGGGAGAGGCGTCGCAGCGGCCCTCGGCGTCGGCGGTGGCGAGGACGCAGAAGGGCGAGGCGGCGAGCCAGTCGCGGTCGACCGGGAGCAGGCGGTCGCGCTCCTTGTCACGCGCTCGCGCCCCGGGCTCGCCGACGAGGTCGGTGAGCTCTCGCAGGTCCGCCACGGTCGTCCACGTGCTGTCGTCCACGGGCGCCACGCTAACGACGGTGACGACCCTCACGCGACCCGGCCGTAGGCGACTAAGCGCCCGCTTAGTAGCATCGGGTGACGTGCCCGGCCCTGCCGGCACTGCCCCGTTCCCGGACCAGGAGGCCCACCCGTGCCCCGCACCCTCCAGGACGTCGTCTTCGTCGACGGCGTCCGCACCCCCTTCGGCAAGGCCGGCGAGAAGGGCATGTACGCCCAGACCCGCGCCGACGACCTCGTCATCAAGTGCGTCCGCGAGCTGCTGCGCCGCCACCCCGAGCTCCCCAAGGACCGTGTCGAGGAGGTCG
This sequence comes from uncultured Actinomycetota bacterium, assembly GCA_963726295.1. GTDB lineage: Bacteria > Actinomycetota > Actinomycetes > Actinomycetales > Dermatophilaceae > DASSQJ01. The sequence goes on along the minus strand of CAVSBW010000001.1, from coordinate 1,047,177 downwards.
CCATCGCGGCGACCACCCAGATCGGCGACCAGGGGCTCACCCTCGGCCGGCTGGGCGCGCTCCTGTCCGGCCTCCCGACGACGACCCCCGGGTACTCGGTCGACCGGATGTGCGCCGGTGCCATGACCGCGGTCACCAACCTCGCGTCGTCGATCGGGGTGGGTGCCATCGACGTCGCCGTCGCCGGCGGGGTCGAGCACATGGGTCGTCACCCGATGGGTGAGGGCGTCGACCCCAACCCGCGCATCGTCGCCGAGAAGCTCGTCGACGAGTCCGCCCTCGTCATGGGCAAGACGGCCGAGAACCTCCACGACCGCTACCCCGAGCTCACGCGGAGGCGCTGCGACGCCTTCGCCGTCCGCAGCCAGCACAAGCTGGCCGCGGCGTACGCGGCCGACAAGATCCAGCCCGACCTCGTGGCGGTCGCGACCCGCCACGTCGAGAAGGGGTGGGGCCTGGCCACCGTCGACGAGCCCCCGCGTCCCGGGACGACGATGGAGGAGCTCGCCGGGCTGCGCACGCCCTTCCGCCCGCACGGACGGGTGACGGCCGGCAACGCCGCCGGGCTCAACGACGGTGCCACCGCGTGCATCCTCGCCTCGCAGGAGGCCGCCGACGAGCTCGGGCTCCCCGTGCGGATGCGGATGGTGTCGTACGCCTTCGTCGGTGTCGAGCCCGAGGTGATGGGGTACGGACCGGTCCCCGCCACCGAGAAGGCACTGGCCAAGGCCGGTCTGACCATCGACGACATCGGGCTCTTCGAGCTCAACGAGGCGTTCGCGGTGCAGGTGCTGTCCTTCCTCGACCACTTCGGCATCGCCGACCACGACGAGCGGGTGAACCCGTGGGGTGGCGCCATCGCCACCGGGCACCCGCTCGCCTCCTCCGGCATCCGCCTGATGAACCAGCTGGCCGGCGAGTTCGAGGAGCACCCCGAGGTGCAGTACGGCCTCACCGCGATGTGCATCGGCATCGGGATGGGCGGCGCCGTCATCTGGGAGAACCCGAACCACGTCGACCACGGCACGGAGGCCTGACCCATGACCACCACCGAGGCCCCCCAGGTGCCCACCGAGGTCGTCACCCGCACCCCCGTGCAGGACGTCGCGCTGCCCGGCGGGGCCGGCACCCTCGCCCTGGTCACGCTCGACAACGGCAAGGACCACACCCGTCCCAACACGTTCGGCCCCGAGGGCATCGCCGGCCTCCAGGACACCCTCGACGGCCTCCGGGAGCGCGCAGAGGCCGGGGAGATCCAGGCCGTCGGGGTCACCGGCAAGCCCTTCGTCTTCGCGGTGGGCTTCGACCTGTCCACCGTCCCGTTCGTCACCCGACGCGAGCAGGCGCTCCCCGGCGTCCGCGACGGCCACCGCGCCTTCGCCACGCTCATGGACCTGCCGGTGCCGACGTTCGCCTTCGTGAACGGTGCGGCGATGGGCGGCGGGGTCGAGCTCGCGCTCGCCTGCGACTACCGGACCGTCTCGGGGGCGCTGCCCGCCTTCGCGCTCCCCGAGACCTTCCTCGGGTTGGTGCCGGCGTGGGGCGGCTGTTACCTGCTGCCGAACCTCATCGGGCCCGAGAAGGCGCTGACGGTGATCGTCGAGAACCCCCTGTCACAGAACCGGATGCTGAGGGCCCGCGAGGTGGCCGCGCTCGGCATCGCCGACGTGCTGCTCGAGCCCGCCGACTTCCTCGAGGACTCGCTGCGCTGGGCCGCCGCCGTCGTCACCGGCGACGTCCGGGTCGAGCGCCCGGAGGTGGACCGCGACGCGCAGGCGTGGGACGCGGCGTGCGACGCCGCCCGGAAGGGCGTCCTGGCCAAGACCGCCGGACGGGCCCCCGGTGCCTTGCGCGCCGTGGAACTCGTGCGCGCGGCCCGCACCGCCACCCGTGACGACGCCTTCGCCGCCGAGGACGAGGCCGGCGCCGACCTCATCATGACCGACGAGCTGCGGGCCGGGCTCTACGCCTTCGACCTCGTGCAGAAGCGCGCCAAGCGTCCAGCGGGTGCGCCAGACCGCGAGCTCGCCCGGCCGGTCACCAAGGTCGGGGTCGTGGGCGCCGGGCTCATGGCCAGCCAGCTCGCGCTGCTCTTCGCGCGGCGCCTGGGCGTACCCGTCGTCATGACCGACCTCGACGAGCAGCGCGTCACCCAGGGCGTCGGGTACGTGCACCGGGAGGTCGACGGACTCCTCGAGAAGCGCCGGATCTCGCCGGACAAGGCCGCGTTCCTCAAGGGCCTGGTCACCGGCTCGACGAGCAAGGCCGGCTTCTCCGACGCCGACCTCGTCATCGAGGCGGTGTTCGAGGAGATGGACGTCAAGCGGCAGGTGTTCGCCGAGGTCGAGGCCGTGGTCTCCGAGGAGTGCGTGCTCGCCACCAACACCTCATCGCTGTCCATCACCGAGATGGCGAGCGACCTGGCCCATCCCGAGCGCGTGGTCGGGCTGCACTTCTTCAACCCGGTCGCGGTGATGCCGCTGCTCGAGGTGATCCCCGGCGAGCGCACCGACGACGCCACCCTGGCCACCGGCTTCGCCGTCGGCCGCGGGCTGGGCAAGACCTGCGTGCGCGCGAGGGACTCGGCCTCGTTCATCGTCAACCGGCTGCTCGGACGCTTCATGGGCGAGTACTCGCGGGTCGTCGACGAGGGCACACCCGTCGAGGTGGCCGACCGCGCGGTCGCCGGGCTCGCCCCCATGGCGCCGTTCGTGCTGCTCGGGCTCGTGGGTCCGGCCATCGCGCTGCACAACACCGAGACGCTGCACCGGGCGTTCGGCGACCGGTTCTACGTCTCGCCGAGCCTGGAGCGCCTCGTCGCGGCCGGGAAGCGGGGCTGGTACCGGATGGCGGACGGCCGACCGGTGCCCGACCCGGAGGTCGAGGCGCTGCGCGAGCGGCCCGCCGACCCGGTGGAGCTCACCGTGGATCAGGTGCGTGACCGCGTGCTCGGGGCCCTGGCCGAGGAGGTCGGGCTGATGCTCGCCGAGGGCGTCGCCCAGGCGCCGATGGACATCGACCTGGCGATGATCACCGGCGCCGGTTTCCAGTTCTGGAACGGCGGGATCGTCCCGCTGCTCGACCGCGAGGGGTACACCGAGCGGGTGCTCGGCCGCCGCGTCCTCCCCCAGGGCGCCGCCAGCGTCCCGGCGGACTGACCGCCGCCTCAGGAGGTCGCCGCGACGTCCTCGTCGACATCGTCGGCGACGTCGGCGGCGGCGACTCCTCGGGCTGGCCACCGTGCGTGGCGTCCGAGAACGGTGAGGAGGCAGGGGACGAGGAGGGTGCGGACGACGAAGGCGTCCATGAGGATGCCGACGACCATGACGAACCCGAGCTCGCGGAAGGGGCTGAGCGGGATGACGGCCAGCATCCCGAAGCTCGCCGCGAGGGTGATCCCGGCGGTCGTGATGGCCGAGCTCGTCTCCGGGAAGGCCCGGACGACGGCGTCGCGGATCGGTCTGCGCGCCGCCTCGTCCCACACCCGCCCCACCCCGAAGATGTTGTAGTCCGAGCCGAGCGACACCAGGAGCACCGCGGCAGCGAAGGGGACGTAGAACGTGATGCCCGCGCCGGCCTCGGGATCGGCGAACACCAGGTTGGCCAGCCCGAGCGACGCGGTGAGGGCGAGCACGCTGCACGCGAGGAGCAGGACGGGGGCGAGCAGAGCGCGCAGGAACATGACGAGGAGCAGCAGGTTCACCGCGACCGCGACGATCGCGATGCGGGACAGGTCGCGGACCGTCGAGGAGACCAGGCCCTCCGCGATGGCGGTGTCGCCGGCGAAGCTGATCCGAGCCCCCGTGAGCCCCGCCCGCGCCGCCGCGTCGGGCACGGCCTCCCGCATGGCCGAGAGGTCGGCGATGGCCGTGGCCCCCAGGGGGTCGTGGTCGAAGACGACGAGGATCCGGGCCGCCGTGCCGTCGCGCGACAGGACCACCCCGAACGGCTTTTGGACGAAGTTCTGGGCCGGACCGAGGACCATTGCCACGCCCGGCTCGTCCTCGAGGTCCGTCTGGAAGGCCGAGAGTGCCCCGAGATCGTCGGCCAGACCGGGGCGCTCGATCAGGATCGTCGTCGGTGAGGCGACGCCGGGCGCGAAACCCTCCGCGGCGGCCGCCGCCGCCCTCTTCACCGGGTTGTCGTCCGGCAACGAGCTCGTGAAGCCCACCCCGAGCCGCATCGACGCCAGGGGGAGCGACGCGAGGACGAGGACCACCGTGGTCGCCGCGAGGACCCAGGCAGCGGTGCGCGGACGGGTGAGGCGGCGCATCAGCCGGCTGCTCCCTGCGAGCTCGCGGCGGAACTCCGGAAGGCCGAGGGCGGCCAGGACCCGTCGCGGCAGGAGCCGACCGGGCCAGAACATCTTCGGACCCAGGACGGCGACGAGCGCGGGCACGAGAGTGACCGACACGACCAGTCCGATGGTGATGGCCAGGGTCATCGCCGGTCCGAGGCTGCGGAAGAAGTCGGACCGGGCGGCGAGGAGCGCCCCGGTCCCGGCCGCAACCGTGAGACCGGCCACCGCGACGATCGGGGTGTACGAGGCGAGCGCCAGCTCGACCGCCTCGTGGGGGTCGTCGGTCCGGGACAGCCGAGCGCGCAGCGCGGTGACGTAGAAGACCGTGTAGTCGGTGACGACCCCGAGGAGCAGCGCGACGAGCAGCGGCTCGAGCTCGGGAGGCGCGGCGACGCCGACGAGGCCCGCGACGGCCGCGGAGACGTGCAGCGTCACGAGGTAGGCGAGCCCGGCCGCGAGGAGGGCGATGACCGGGGCGACGATCGAGCGGAAGGCCACGGCCACCAGGACGATGATGGCCAGGACGGTGAGCACCTCGAGCCGGTGCAGGGTCTCCTCGACGATGCGCGCCTGCTCGGCCCGGGCCGGCACCGACCCGGTGATGCCGACGACATGGTCCTCGGGGCGGCCGAGGTTGAGGGCGAGGTACTGCTCCGCGGCCCGGCGCTGGCTGACGAAGCTGCTTCGGGGGTCCATGAACAGGTTGGTCAGGACAGTCGTGTTCCGCTCGTTCATCTCTCCCGGGATGGGCAGGGCGTTGGTCAGCGGAAGCGCCCCGAGCAGGGGCGGGTCGGGCGTGGTCTGGTCCAAGGCCAGCGCGTCGAGGACGGACTCCGCCTCCACGAACGGCGAGAGCCCCCGGGGGTCGCGCTGGACCACGGTCGTGCGGCTGTTCAGCGGGTACCCGAAGAGGTCGACGGACCGGATCTCGGCCGCGACCGCCGCACTCTCCTGCGGGATCACGCTCGCGGTCTCGCTGCCGCTCGTGGGCAGCCGCGGCCCGTACACGGCCACGAGGAGGATGCCCACCCAGGCCGCGATGACGACCCAGCGCCACCGGACGGTCCACCGGGCGTAGCGGCGCGACCACGTCGCGTGCGCCGGCGTCGCGGGACGCCCACCACGCCGACCGGCGGCCTGGAGGGCTCGTGCGGCTCCGAGGGGCGTCACGTCAGCGCCGCTACGCCGACCGGAGACCGAGCCGGTGCAGCTCGGCCGCCGCGAGGTCCTCGTGCCGGCCCGCGACCAGGTCCCCGTGCGGGTCGGGGGTGATCGACATCAGCTCGGAGGGGGTGAGGTTGGCCACCGCACGGTGCGCGAGCAGTGCCTGCATGGCGGTCGAGTCACCGCGCCGACCGAGACCCCGGCGGACCGCTCGCACCTCGCGTCGCCGAGCTACGCGGGCCGGCAGGTAGAACAGGAGGACGGCCCCGCTCGGAGCGAGCGCGACGGCCACTCCGAGCAGCAGGCTCAGCCCCCGGATGCTGCGGTCCGCCTGCGTCCCGTTGCGGACGATCCCGTCCGCGGTCGCTCCGACCTGCTCGCCGAGGGCTCCGGTCTGGTCGCCGATGAGCGGCACGCTCGAGAGTTGCCGCAGGGCCGACGCCGCGGAGTCCAGCGAGCGCCCGGAGTCGACGGTGCTCGCGGCGAGGCCGGTGAGCTGCCAGAGCAGGTACCCCGTCCAGGCCCCCATGACGAGCCAGAACACGACCCAGAAGACGACGACCCCGTCCCAGGTGCGCACCGTGCCGGCGTCTGCGTCCCATGCTCGTCTGGCCATGACGACGGTGTACCCGCACCGGTGGCGCACATGCAAGCGCTCCGGACCGCGCGTCGCGCGGGGTGTGTCGAGGCATCGTCGCAGGTAGGTTGGGTGGGGACCCGGCCGACGACGGTCTGCGCACCCACGAAGGAGGACCCCATGGCGGAAAAGCCCGACGACGAGACGGCAGCGGACGACGCCGCGACGCCGCCCGTGGAGAAGTCGACGGCGGAGGAGAAGTCGACGGCGGAGGAGAAGTCGACGGCGGAGGAGAAGTCGACGGCGGAGGAGCCCGCCGGGAAGGGACCCGGGGCGGGCGAGGACGAGTCGAAGGACCCGGCCGCGCCGGCGAACGGCGACGATTCCGCTCAGGACGAGAGCTCCGAGCCCGACGGAGCGACGGCGGCGAGCGACCCGGGCGAACCGTCCGGCAGCGAGCGACCGGACACCACGGCCGCTCCCCGAACCGGCGCGGAGGAGCGGCCCGCGTCGGATTCGACGACCCCGGGGAGCTCGCTCGGGCGGACCGAGGGCGACCGGCCCGGTGCCGCCCATGACGACTCCCCACCCGACCGGTCCATGCCGTCGTGGCTGATCCCGGCAGCGACGTTCGTCGTCGGTCTGCTGCTCGGCGGCGGGGTCGTCCTCGCGACCACCTCCGGCGGCAACGACGAGACGGCCGCCGGCACGGCCTCACCGACCACATCGTCGAGCCCGTCCCCGGCCGTCTCGTCCAGCATCCCGGAGGACCGGACGATCACCGTGCCCGGCGAGTGCCTCGCGTTGGCCGACGACTCGCAGACGGTGCTCGACCTCGTCGACCAGGCGGTGACCAGCGCCCGTGACCTCGACGCCTCCGGGCTCAGCGACATCGTGCGCGAGCTCCAGCAGAGCCGGGACTCGCTCGAGCGGAACACCGAGGCGTGCCGGTCCTCGGTCGAGATCAGTCCGTCCCCCTGAGCGGGGAGCGGGCGGCGTCGCCGCAGGTCGACGGCGGGTGGCCCGGATGATTCCCGAGCACCTGAAACACGGCTCAGGTGTCGAGGCCGTCGATATCTCACATGTGATCTAGCATGTTCCGCGTGACGACGACCAGTGACACGTACCTGACCCGCATCGGGACCCTCATCCGGGACGCCCGACGCCACCAGGGCCTCACCCAGAGCGAGCTCGCCGACCTGCTCGGCACCAGCCAGAGCGCGGTCGCCCGCATCGAGCAGGGCAAGCAGAACCTCTCCCTCGAGATGCTCGCCCGCGTCGGGGAGAAGCTCGACAGCGAGTTCGTCTCGCTCGGCCACTCGGGTCCGCAGCACCTGCGGATCGTCGGCGGCCAGAAGCTCTCGGGCTCGATCCCGGTGAAGACGAGCAAGAACGCCGCCGTCGCCCTGCTGTGCGCCAGCCTGCTCAACGAGGGACGCACGACGCTGCGCAACCTCGCACGGATCGAGGAGGTCAACCGGATCATCGAGGTCCTCACCTCGATCGGCGTCCGGGTGCGGTGGCTCCCCGACAGCAACGACCTCGAGGTCGTGCCGCCGGCCCGCCTCGAGCTCGAGAACATCGATGTCGCCGCGGCCCGCCGTACGCGCACGGTCATCATGTTCCTCGGCCCGCTGCTGCACGCCCTCCCCCAGTTCCACCTGCCCTATGCCGGTGGCTGCGACCTCGGCACCCGTACGGTCGAGCCGCACCTGTCGGCCCTGCGCCACTTCGGGCTCGACGTCACGGCCACGCAGGGCTACTACGAGGCCGTGGTCGACTCCTCCCGCTACCCGACCCGCGCCATCGTCCTCACCGAGCGTGGCGACACCGTCACCGAGAACGTCCTCATGGCGGCCGCGAAGTACCCGGGCACGACGGTCATCCGCAACGCCTCCCCCAACTACATGGTCCAGGACCTCTGCTTCTTCCTCCAGGAGCTCGGGGTCACGATCGAGGGCATCGGCACGACGACGCTCACCGTCACCGGCGTCGAGCGGATCGACATGGACATCGAGTACTCCCCCTCGGAGGACCCCATCGAGGCCATGTCACTCATCGCCGCCGCAGTGGTGACCGGGTCGACGATCACGATCGAGCGGGTGCCGATCGAGTTCCTCGAGATCGAGCTGGCCACCCTCGAGGAGATGGGGCTGCGGTTCGACCTCACCGAGGAGTACCTGGCCAAGAACGGGCACACCCGCCTCGTGGACCTCACCATCCACCCCGGCCCGCTGCGCGCCCCGGTCGACAAGATCGCGCCGATGCCGTTCCCCGGCCTGAACATCGACAACCTGCCGTTCTTCGCCCTCATCGCGGCATGTGCCGAGGGCACCACGATGATCCACGACTGGGTCTACGAGAACCGCGCCATCTACCTCACCGAGCTCACCAAGATCGGCGGCACGGTGCAGCTGCTCGACCCGCACCGGGTGATGATCACCGGGCCGACCCCACGGTGGCGGGCGGCCGAGGTCATGTGCCCGCCGGCGCTGCGCCCCGGGGTCGTCATCCTGCTCGCGATGCTCGCGGCACCGGGCACCTCGGTGCTGCGCAACGTCTACGTCATCAACAGGGGGTACGAGGACCTCGCCGAGCGGCTCAACGCCCTCGGGGCCACCATCGAGACCTTCCGCGACATCTGATGGCGGAGCCGGCGCGGCCGCTCGTGGGCCAGGTGGTCACGGTCTTCCGCAGCCGGCTTCGCCCGGAGCACGAGTCGGCCTACCGCGAGGAGCTCACCGCCGTGGCCGAGCTCGCCCGCTCGATGCCCGGCTTCGTCGAGACCAAGACCTTCGTCGCGGACGACGGTGAGCGCTGCACCGTGGTGACCTTCGCCGACGACGCGTCGCACCGCGGCTGGCGTGACCACCCGCCGCACCGCGAGGCGCAGCGCCACGGCATCGCGGCCTACTACTCGGAGTACACCATCGCCGTCGGGCAGACCACCCACGCGTCGTCCTTCCCGCACCGACCCGTGGGCTGAGGCCTCCCGGGTCGGCGGGAGGACCCCTGCGCCCGCCCGGACCATCGACAGCGACGGCCCGTCCGGGGCACACTCGGAGGATGCAGCACCCGCCCGGACCGGGTCGCAGCGGCGTGGTTCCCGACACCCGCGGCGACGGCCGGGCGCTGCGCGCCACGTGGCACCACGAGGCCGGGTGCGTGGTGCTGAGCGTGTGGCGTGGCAACGTCTGCACCGCCACGGTGCGGGTGGACCCCGACGACGTCCCGGGGCTGGTCGACGTGCTGCTCGGCGGGCTCGCCGAGGGCTACGACGTCAGCCGCCAGCCGCGCTCGGCTGCCGGCTGAGGGAGGCCGTGCCCACCGGTCAGGGGCGGCGCAGGAGCAGGGGCATCGCGTCGAGCACGTCGTCGTGCAGGTCGGTCAGGGCGCCCGTGTCGCCGGAGAGGTGGCGCAGCAGGGACCTTTCGAAGATGCCGTCGAGCATCGAGTAGGCCGCGGCGGACCCGACCGCGAGGTCGGCTCCGGCCAGCTCCGCTCAGCGCGTGAGCTCGGCCTCGGCGTCGGTGCCGGGGAAGGTGGCGGCGTAGTCCCCGGCGATGGTGTCGTAGGCGCGGCGCACCTCGTCGCGGCGCGAGTCCACGGCCGGCTCAGCCCAGGTGAGGACGCAGGCGGGCGGCAAGACCGTCGGGCGTGAGGTGGACCGCGTCGAGGACCTGACCCCGCGACCCGTGGGGCAGGAACCGCTTGGGCAGCCCGAACAGCTCCACCGGCACGTCGAGTCCGGCGTCACGCAGCGCCTGCTCGACCTGGGTGCCGATGCCACCGGCGACGACGTTGTCCTCGACGACCGCCACCCGCGCCGCCGAGCGCGAGAGGTCGACGAGCGAGCCGGGCACCGGCAGCGCCCAGACGGGATCCACGACGCGCACCCGGTGGCCCTCAGCGGTGAGCTTCTCGGCGGCGGTCAGCGCGGTCGAGGCCATCGACCCTATGCCGACGAGGAGCACGTCGACCTCGTCCGCGTCGGGCTCGGCGAGCACGTCGATCCCGCCGACCTCGCGCACGGCCTCGATCGGGTCGGCCACGGTGCCCTTCGGGAAGCGAACGACGGAGGGGGCGTCGGCGATGTCGACGGCGGCGCGGACGGCGCGGGCCACCTGCTGACCGTCGCGCGGCGCGGCGAGGTGCAGCCCGGGGACGACCCCCGAGATGGTCATGTCCCACATCCCGTGGTGGGAGGCGCCGTCCGGCCCGGTGACACCCGACCGGTCGAGCACGATCGTGACGCCCGCCTTGTGGAGGGCGCAGTCCATGAGCAGCTGGTCGAAGGCGCGGTTGAGGAAGGTCGCGTACACCGCGACCACGGGGTGCAGCCCCGAGAACGCGAGGCCGGCCGCCATCGTCAGCGCGTGCTGCTCGGCGATGCCGACGTCGAAGGTCCGCTCGGGAAAGCGTTCCGCGAACGGCTCCAGCCCGACCGGGATCATCATCGCGGCGGTGATGGCGACCACGTCCTCGCGCTGCTCCCCGAGCTCGACCATCGTGTCGGCGAACTCGTCGGTCCAGCTGCGCCCGGCGATCTCCAGCGGCAGGCCGGTCTCGGGGTTGATGACCCCGACAGCGTGGAACTGGTCGCCCTCGTGGTTGACGGCCGGGTCGTAGCCTCGGCCCTTCTGGGTGATCACGTGCACGAGCACCGGCCCACCGAAGGCGCGCGCCTTGCGCAGGGCCGCCTCGACCGCCGGCTCGTCGTGGCCGTCGACCGGGCCGATGTACTTGAGGCCGAGGTCCTCGAACATGCCCTGGGGGGCGACGATGTCCTTGATGCCCTTCTTGACGCCGTGGAGCGTCTCGTACATGGCGCCACCGACCACGGGGGTGCGGGAGACGTTCCGCTTGCCCCAGTCGAGGAAGCGCTCGTAGCCGCGGGTCGTGCGCAGGGTGGCAAGGTGCTCGGCGAGGCCGCCGCGGGTCGGTGCGTAGCTGCGCTCGTTGTCGTTGACGACGATGGTGAGGGGCAGGTCCTGCTCGGCGGCGATGTTGTTGATCGCCTCCCACGCCATCCCGCCGGTGAGGGCGCCGTCGCCGATGACCGCCACCGTGTGCCGATTGCGCTCGCCGCTGACGACCCTCCCGGCCGCGATGCCGTGAGCCCACGACAGGGACGTCGAGGCGTGCGAGTTCTCGACGACGTCGTGCTCGGACTCCTCCCGGCTCGGGTAGCCGGAGAGGCCACCGTGGGTGCGCAGTCCGGTGAAGTCGTGACGTCCCGTGAGCAGCTTGTGCACGTAGGACTGGTGCCCGGTGTCGAGGACGATGGTGTCGCGGGGGCTGTCGAAAACGCGGTGGAGGGCGATGGTGAGCTCGACGACCCCGAGGTTGGGACCGAGGTGGCCGCCGGTGCGCGCCACCTGGTCGACGAGGAAGTGCCGGATCTCCTCGGCGAGGGCCGGGATGTCGGAGGCGGGCAGTGCCGTGAGGTCCGCAGGACCCTGGATCCGTTCGAGCAGGCTCACCGCGTGACATCTCCTGGTCCGGGTCGTGTGGTCGCCACGAGTCTAGGCGCTCCGGGCGCCGGTCCAGGCAGGGCCTGTCAGGCCCGTCACGGTGCTCACGGAACCTCCACCCGCCCTCCCGTGAGGCTCCACCTGACCGAGGCCCGTGCCCACGCCGGCGGGATGTTCGAGGGCGAGGGGTACCTCCGCTCTGGACGCGGCTCAGAGCCGCGGGACGAACTGGAGGCCGCGCAGGGCGTCGAGCAGCAGCCCGGCGGCGCGCCGGGCGGCGACCAGCCGGACCCCCTCGCACTCGAGGTCGGCCAGGACCTGCGTGACGCCCTCGGGCCCGATGTCGTCGACGAGATCGACCCGGATCTCCCGGTACGCGGCCCGCATCGCCTCGAGCTGGGCGTCGAGGTGGCGTACGGCCAGCCACGCCAGCGCCACGGGATGGCGGCGCCACGCGGCGTACATCCGGTAGTCCGGGGGGCAGTGGTCGAGCAGCCAGGCGGCGGCCCGGAGGTCCCACCCCCGCTCCCCCTGTGGTGGCACCCCGGGCGGCCACCCCGGCGGTCCGCCGACCCCTGTGGCACCGGACGTCGACCGACGTCTCGCCGGTGCGGCAGGCGTGGGGGCGCGCAACGGCGGGGCTCCCGGCGCTGCGCGATCGAACATGTGTTCGATCATAGGCGCTCGTGGCCCGCTCGACGAGGGCCGGTCACCGTCGCGGCGCCGGCCCCTGAGATCGGGGCGGCGCCGCCGTCGGCGGGTGCGCTCAGCGCACGAGGGACCTCAGGACGTACTGGAGGATGCCGCCGTTGCGGAAGTAGTCGGCCTCGCCGGGGGTGTCGATCCGCACGACGGCGTCGAAGGAGGTCTCCGACCCGTCCTCGGCCGTCGCGACGACCGAGACGGTGCGCGGCACGTCACCGTCGTTCATCGCCTCGACGCCGGTCACCGAGAACGTCTCCGTGCCGTCGAGCCCGAGCGAGTCCGCGCTCTCCCCCTCGGGGAACTGCAGCGGCAGCACGCCCATGCCGATCAGGTTGGAGCGGTGGATGCGCTCGTAGGACTGCGCGATGACGGCCCGTACGCCGAGCAGCGCCGTGCCCTTGGCCGCCCAGTCGCGCGAGGACCCGGAGCCGTACTCCTTGCCCGCGAGGATGACGAGCGGGACGCCGGCCTCGGCGTAGTCGACCGACGCGTCGTAGATCGTCGACTGCTCGCCGCCGGCCTGGAAGTTGCGCGTGAACCCGCCCTCGACGCCGTCGAGGAGGAGGTTCTTCAGCCGGATGTTGGCGAAGGTGCCCCGGATCATCACCTCGTGGTTGCCGCGGCGCGAGCCGTAGGAGTTGAAGTCCTTGCGGTCCACACCGTGACCCGCGAGGTAGGTGCCGGCCGGGCTGTCGGCCTTGATCGAGCCGGCGGGGCTGATGTGGTCGGTCGTCACCGAGTCGCCCAGCCTGGCGAGCACCCGGGCGCCCTCGATGTCGGACACCGGCTCGGGGTCGATGCCCATGCCCTCGAAGTACGGGGGCCTGCGGACGTAGGTGGAGTCCTCCTCCCAGGCGAAGGTGTCGCCCTCGGGGGTGTCCAGCGAGCGCCAGCGCTCGTCGCCGGCGAAGACGTCCGCGTAGTCCTCGGTGAACATCTCGGTGCTGATCGCCTGCTGGATCGTCCGCTCGACCTCACCGGCCGCGGGCCAGATGTCGCGGAGGAAGACGTCCTCGCCGGCCTCGTCCTGCCCGAGCGGGTCGGTCTCGAAGTCGAAGTCCATCGTGCCGGCGAGCGCGTAGGCGATGACGAGCGGCGGCGACGCGAGGTAGTTCATCTTCACGTCGGGGTTGATCCGGCCCTCGAAGTTCCGGTTGCCCGAGAGCACCGAGACGACGGCGAGGTCGTTGTCGTTGACCGCCTCGCTGATCTCGGCGTCGAGGGGCCCCGAGTTGCCGATGCACGTGGTGCAGCCGTAGCCGACGAGGTGGAAGCCCAGCTTCTCGAGGTACGGCCACATCCCGGCCTTCTCGTAGTAGCCGGTGACGACCTTGCTGCCGGGGGCCATCGAGGTCTTCACCCACGGCGCGACCGTGAGGCCCTTCTCGACGGCGTTCTTCGCGAGCATCGCGGCGGCCATCATCACCGACGGGTTCGAGGTGTTCGTGCACGACGTGATCGAGGCGATCGAGACGATGCCGTGGTCGATCTCGAACGTGGTGCCGTCGGACGCGGTCACCGACACCCGCTTCACGGGGCGCTCACCGCCCGAGACGTGCGGCGGGGCGGCACCGCCGTTGTTGCCGTCGGCGCTGCCCTGCGGCGTCGGGTCGCTGGCGGGGAAGGACGAAGCGTCGCCCTGACCCCCCTCCTCGTGCTGCACGTAGGCCGGGAGCACCTCGCGGAAGGACGACTTGGCGTCGGTGAGCGCGATGCGGTCCTGCGGACGCTTCGGACCGGCGATGGAGGGGACCACGGTGGAGAGGTCCAGCTCGAGGTACTCGCTGTACCGGGCCTCGGGCTGGTCGGGACCGGCCGCGAGCCACATCCCCTGCTCCTTGGCGTACGCCTCGACGAGCGCGACCTGCTCCTCGTCCCGGCCGGTGAGGCGCAGGTACTCGAGGGTGACCTCGTCGATGGGGAAGATCGCGCAGGTCGAGCCGAACTCGGGGCTCATGTTGCCGATCGTCGCCCGGTTGGCGAGCGGCACCGCGGAGACGCCCTCGCCGTAGAACTCGACGAACTTGCCCACCACGCCGTGCTCGCGCAGCATCTCGGTGATGGTCAGGACGACGTCGGTGGCGGTCGCGCCGTCGGGGATGGCGCCGGAGAGCTTGAAGCCGACGACCCGCGGGATGAGCATCGAGACCGGCTGGCCGAGCATCGCGGCCTCGGCCTCGATGCCACCGACGCCCCAGCCGAGCACGCCCAGGCCGTTGACCATGGTCGTGTGGCTGTCGGTGCCGACACAGGTGTCGGGGTAGGCGACGCCGTCGCGGACCATGACGGTGCGGGCCAGGTGCTCGATGTTGACCTGGTGGACGATGCCGGTGCCGGGCGGGACGACCTTGAAGTCGTCGAACGCGGTCTGGCCCCAGCGGAGGAACTTGTAGCGCTCGCCGTTGCGCTGGTACTCGAACTCGACGTTGCGCTCGAAGGCGTCGGAACGGCCGAAGACGTCGATCTGCACCGAGTGGTCGATGACGAGCTCGGCCGGAGCGAGCGGGTTGATCTTCGTGGCGTCCCCCCCGAGGTCCGCCATCGCCTCCCGCATCGTCGCGAGGTCGACGATGCACGGGACGCCGGTGAAGTCCTGCATGAGCACCCGGGCGGGCGTGAACTGGATCTCGGTGTCCGGGTCGGCGTTCTCGTCCCACCCGCCGAGGGAGTGGATGTGGTCGGCCGTGGTGTTCGACCCGTCCTCGGTGCGGAGCAGGTTCTCGAGCAGCACCTTGAGGCTGTACGGGAGCGACTCGCTGCCCTCGACCGAGGCGAGCCGGTAGATCTCGTAGGAGCGCTCCCCCACCTCGAGCGTTCCGTGGGCGTCGAAGCTGTTCGTGCTGGCCACCGCGTCTCCTTCGTCGGTCGGGCGTCGTCGCGACCGTGTCCGTGGATTTATCTTGATATCAAGATATCTAACCACAACGGACCCGTACCGTCGAGCCTATGCCCCGGAGCGGCCGAGGTGGAGGGCCCGGCCCGACGTCCGGGGTGGACGACACCCGGGCCCTGTCTGGGAGCATCGGTCGAGAGGCGTCGGTCCCCCGTCGCCCGCCGTCGAGAGGGGAGCCCGTGGTCCCGACGATCCAACGGCTCCTCGCCGCCGCCGACGTCCGCTTCGTGCGGTTCCTGTGGTGCGACAACGCCAACCTCGTGCGCGCCAAGATGGTCCCCGTCGGCGACCGTGCCCGGCTCGAGGCCGGGGTCCCGGTCACCGCGGCGGCGCAGTCGCTGCCGGTGATGTACGACGCCGTGGTCCCGGACAGCGGCCTGACGCCGGTCGGTGAGGCCGTGCTCTCCCCGGACTGGGACACCGTCGCCGTGCTGCCGTTCGCGCCCGGTCAGGCCCAGGTCGTCTGCGACCTGACCGTGGACGGACACCCGTGGGAGCACTGCCCCCGTGCCTTCGTCCGGGAGCAGGTCGGCCACCTCGGCGGCCTCGGCCTGCACGCGCTCGCGGGCTTCGAGACCGAGCTCGTCCTCCTGCGGCGCACCGACCACGGCCTCGTCGCCGCCGACCGCACGACGTACGCCCAGACCGGACCGCTCAACCAGAACGCGGGGCTCATCGCGGACCTGGCCGCCGCGCTCGAGGCGCAGGGGACGCCCATCGCCCTGGTGCACGAGGAGTCCGGACCCGGACAGCTGGAGCTCAGCCTGCACCCCGACGAGCCGCTCGCGACGGCCGACCACCAGCTGGGAGTCCGGGAGTCGGCGCGGGGTGTCGCGCGCCGGCACGGGTTGGTCGCGTCCTTCCTGCCGGTGCTCGCGGACGACGTCGCAGGGAGTGGCTGCCACCTCAACCTCAGCCTGTGGCGGGACGATGACGACGTCACCGGCGACCCGGGCCGGGAGACGTCGCTGTCGCAGGAGGCCGAGGCGTTCGTCGCCGGGCTCCTCCACCACCTCCCCGGCCTGTGCGCCCTCACCCTCGCGACGCCGAACTCGTACCGTCGCATCCGCCCTCACTACTGGGCCGGCGCCTACACCGCCTGGGGGCGGGGCAACCGGGAGGCCGCCGTCCGCGTCACGACCGACGCACGCGGCGCCGCCGTGCGCCTTGAGCTGAAGTTCGTCGACGCCACGGCGAACCCCCACCTCGCCCTCGGCGCCGCCCTCGCCGCGGGTGCCGACGGCGTCCGCCGGGGGCTGACCCTGCCGCCCGAGGTCACCGTCGACCCCGGCACGCTCGACGACGACGCGCGGGCACGGGTGGGGGCAGCGCGGCTGCCCGTCGACCTGAGCGCGTCACTGCAGGCCCTGCGCGCCGACGACGTGCTCCTCGGGGCGCTGGGATCCGCCCGAGCCCGGGCCTACCTCGCGGTGAAGGATGCCGAGTGGGAGGGCCTGCGCGAGATGTCGCTCGCCGACGAGGCGGCGCTCCTCGCGGAGCGGTACTAGACCCACGATGGAGGCACCCACCCGGGAGGTACCCGTCGTCCCCGAGCGGACGGCCCTGCTCGTCATCGACCTCCAACGGCTCACCTGCCGCCCCGACGGCGGCCTGTACGCGCAGCAGGGCCTGACCCCGGACGAGGCCCGGACGGCCGAGGCCTACTTCTTCGACCGGCTCGAGGGCGTGGTCCTGCCCAACGTGCGACGCCTCCAGGACGTGTGCCGCGCCACCGGGGCGGAGGTCGTCTTCACCGTGATCCGCAGCCTGACCGCCGACGGCCGCGACCGCGGGCTCGACTACCGGATCACCGGGTTCCACGTGCCGCCCGGCTCGTCCGACGGTGTCGTCGTCGACGAGGTCGCCCCCGTCGGCGACGAGATGGTGCTGCCCAAGACGAGCTCCAGCCCGTTCCACTCGACCACGCTCCACTACGTCCTCGGCAACCTCGGCACCCGCCACCTCGTGGTCGTCGGTGGGCTGACCGACCAGTGCGTCAGCTCAGCGGTCCGTGACGCCTGCGACCTCGGCTACCTGGCGACTCTCGTGCCCGACGCCTGCCTGACCCGCAGCGCGGAGCGGCACCGCGCGGCCATCGAGCACGTCGCGGGCTACTGCCGCACCCGGAGCACCGACGAGGTCGTCACCGAGCTGCGACGCGTGCCCTCCTGACCCTCACGGCTCACCGGCGGCTCATCCGGTAGTGCAGGCGCATCGCCCGCACCCGCCCGAGCCGCAGCTCGTGGTCGGTCCGCAGCACGCCCTCGTCGTCGACGAAGACGAGGAACCGCTCGTGGAGCGGTGGTCGCGCAGCGTGGCTGCGGCCCCGGCCGTCGCGCATCACCACGTAGGCGCCGGGCTCTCCGAACACCCCCGGCCCCGAGTCCAGGACGAGGGCCCCGTCGGCCCGTACCGACGGGGTGAGGAACACCTGCACGTTGCCTGCCTCGAGCGGGAACGCGACCTGGACGCACGGACCGTCGGACCGCGGCGGCCGGGACGCACGGTAGGCGCCGCTGAACAGCACGTCGTCCGTGGCACGCAGCCGGCGCAGCCAGCCCGCCCAGACCTGGGCGCCGCTCGGGTCGACCACCGGCAGCACCCGGCTGTCGATGCCGCGCGAGACGTCGAGGGGCCGCACCGGGATGGCGAGCTGCTGCACCCGACGCCCGAAGGCCCATGCGATCAGCGCCCCGCCGGGCGCCAGCAGCGGCGACCACTGCGACCACGCCTCCATCCGCCATGCCGCAGTCGCCTGGTAGAAGTCCCGGACGAGGGGGTGGAGCCGCGACGCCGAGAACGAGGGCCCGTCCAGGACCTCGAGATGGGGCAGGAGGCCCGCCCCGGGGTCGTTCTCGACGACCTGGCCACCCACCCGGCCGGCGGCGTCAGCGAGCCACTGGTCGCCCACGGGGCCCGGACCGCACACCGGCGCGTCCAGCCACGGGTGCTCGTCGAGGTCGACCGGCCGGCCCACCCCCGCCCAGAACGTGCGTGTGCCCCGGTCGACCTCAGGCCAGCCCATCGACACCCTTCTCGGGGACGAGCACCGCGACGCACTCGACGTGGTGGGTCATCGGGAAGGCGTCGAAGGCCCGCAGCGACTCGAGCCGGTAGCCGGTGTCGAGGAAGGCACGGGTGTCCCGCGCCAGCGCCGCCGGGTCGCAGGCCACGTAGGCAACGGCGCGGGGCCTCATCCCGGCCACCGACCGGCAGACCTCCGGGCCGGCGCCGGTACGGGGCGGGTCGAGGACGACGACGTCGGCCCGCTCGGGCAGGAGCGGGGAGCGCGAACCGCCCGGGTGCCGTCGGCGCCGGCCACGCCGCCGGGCAGCGACACCCAGGGCGTCGTCGACGCGGGCGGGGACCACGACGACGTTGCCCACCGAGGCAAAGGCGACACGCGCGCCGTCGGTGGCCCTCGCGTCCGCCTCGACGAGCACCACCTGGCCGGTCGGTCCCACCTCCTGCGCGAGGGCGGCGCTGAACAGCCCTGACCCGCCGTAGAGGTCGACCGCCCGCTCCCCCTGGCGCACACCCAGGCCCTCCATGACAGCGCTCAGGAAGGTGGCGGCGGCACCGGGGTGCACCTGCCAGAAGGCACGGGCCGAGACGGCGAAGTCACGCTCCAGCGAACGCGGGGAGCGCTCTGGCCCGGACCAGCCGGCCACGACCCGCTCGGTGACCTCGGGAACCTCGTCCGCGGGCACGGGCACGGGCACGGCGACGGGCTCGCCCACCGACGGGGAGACGGCATCCACGGCGTCCGCGCCCGGCCACGTCCGCGCCGTCACGTCGAGACCGGTGACTCCCGGCGCTGCGATGCGGCAGGTGTCCACCGGCACCACCTCGTGCGAGCGGTGGCGGCGCAGCCCGGCCCGGCCCTCGTCGTCCACCGCGAACTCCACCCGCGTGCGCCAGCGCAGCCCCTCGACGTCCCCCGGCACCGGCTCGACCTCGACGTCGAGGTCGAGCCCGGCGAGCCGGGACATCTGCTCGCGAACCACGCCGGCCTTCAGTGACCGCTGGCGCCCCAGGGCGACGTGCTGGAGGTCGCACCCGCCGCAGCGCCCGGGCCCGGCCCAGGGGCAGGGCGGCTCGACCCGGTCGGGCGAGGCCACGAGCACGCCGACGGCGTCGGCCCGCACGAAGCGTCCTCCCGAGCCGATCTCCCCCACCCGGGCCCGCACCCGCTCCCCCGGCAGGGCGTGCCGGACGAAGAGCACCTGGCCCTCGTGGCGGGCGACCGCCGAGCCACCGTGCGCGAACCCGGTGACCTCGACCTCGACCTCGTCTCCGACCGCCAGGCCGGGCGGGCGGACGGGCGAGCCCGGGGGGCTGCCGGTCACAGGTCCCCGCGGCGGACGTCGCCCGGGACCGGTCCCTCGAAGCGCTCCTCGGCGCCGGCCGACGACGCCAGCTGCCAGGGCACCGACGAGACCATGACCCCGGGCGTGAAGAGCAGCCGGGTGCGCAGTCTCAGCGCGCTCTGGTTGTGGAGCAGCTGCTCCCACCAGTGGCCGACGACGTACTGCGGGATGTAGACCACGACGAGGTCGCGCGGGCTGCCGGACCGGATCGAGCGCACGTAGTCGAGAACCGGGCGGGTGATCTCGCGGTAGGGGCTGTCGAGGGCCTTCAGCGGCACCGGGATGTCCCGCCGGTCCCACTCGGCCTGGAGGGCGCGCGTCTCGTCGGGGTCGACGTCGACGGTCACGGCCTCGAGGACCGACGGCCGGGTGGCGCGGGCGTAGGCCACCGCGCGGAGCGTGGGCTTGTGGATCTTCGCGACGAGGACGATGGCGTGCACGCGCGAGGGCAGCATCCGGACCTTGGTGTCCCCCTCCTCGACGTCGAGCTCCTCGCTCACGCGGTCGTAGTGCTTGCGGATGGCGGTCATGAGGAAGAACAGGGCCGCCATGGCCGCGATCGCGAAGCCGGCGCCGTGGAGGAACTTGGTGACGAGCACGACGACCAGCACGACCGCCGACATCGTGGCGCCGATGCCGTTGATGACCCGGCTGCGGAGCATCCGCCGCCGCACCTCGGGGTTCTTCTCCACCCGCAGGAAGCGGTTCCAGTGCCGCACCATGCCGATCTGGGACAGCGTGAAGGAGACGAAGACCCCGACGATGTAGAGTTGGATCAGGCTCGTGACCTTCGCGTCGTAGACCACCACGAGCAGGGCGGCACTACCGGCGAGGATGAGGATGCCGTTGGAGAAGGCCAGCCGGTCACCCCGGGTGTGGAGCTGGCGTGGCAGGAAGCCGTCGCGGGCGAGGATCGAGCCGAGCACCGGGAAGCCGTTGAACGCGGTGTTCGCGGCGAGGACGAGGATGAGGCCGGTGACCACCGAGACGAGGACCACCCCGGGGTGGAACCCGTCGAACACGGCCTTGGACACCTGGCCCATCACCGTGTCCTGCACGTAGTCGTCGGACACGAGCACGCCGTCGCGCGCGAGCTGCGCCTGCGGGTCCTCGGCGTACTTGATGTCGGTGGCCCGGGCCAGGTGGATCATCGACATCAGCATGGTCACGCTGATGGTGCCCATGAGCAGCAGCGTGGTCGCGGCGTTGCGGCCCTTGGGCTTGCGGAACGCGGGGACGCCGTTGCTGATCGCCTCGACACCGGTCAGGGCCGCACAGCCGGACGAGAACGCCCGGAGGAACAGGAAGGCCAGGGCCAGGCCGGTGACCCCCTCGTACCCCGGCGCGGGCAGCAGCTCGAGGTCGGCGCTCTCGGCGTCCGGCAGGGTGCCGGCGAGCTCGCGGAAGAACCCGATGGCCGCCATGCCGAGCACGGTGAACATGAACAGGTACGTGGGAACGGCGAAGGCCGTGCCCGACTCGCGGACACCCCGCAGGTTCATGGCGGTGAGCGCGGCGATGATGACGACCGCGAACAGCGCCTCGTGCCCGCGGAGGACGGTGAACGCCGCTGCGGCGTTCTGCACCCCAGCCGAGACCGACACGGCGACGGTGAGGACGTAGTCGACGAGGAGCGCGCTCGCGACGCCCAGACCCGCCTTGGGGCCGAGGTTGACACTGGCGACCTCGTAGTCGCCACCACCGGACGGGTAGGCCCGCACGTTCTGGCGGTAGCTCATGATGACGACCCCCATGACCGCGACGACGACGAGCCCGATCTGCCACGAGTGCATGAGGGCGAGCGCCCCACCGGCGAAGCCGAGGGTCAGGAGGATCTCGTCGGGGGCGTAGGCCACCGACGAGAGGGCATCGCTGGCGAAGACGGGCAGCGCGATCCGCTTGGGGAGGAGGGTCTCGCCGAGCCGGTCGCTGCGCATGGCAGGACCGACCAGCACACGCTTGACGAGACGGCCGGGCGATGACACGGGGGACACTCTAGGTGTCCGACGGGCGGTGCGAGCACTGGTCCCGGACCACCGTCCGCGGGCCGGGCCGCCGGTGTAGCGTCGTCGCCGTGCACTTCGTGATCATGGGCTGCGGCCGGGTGGGCGCGTCACTGGCGCGAGCCCTGGAGCGCGCCGGCCACGAGGTGGCCGTCATCGACCAGGACGAGGGCTCGTTCCGCCGCCTCGGGACGTCGTTCGAGGGCCGCACCGTCACCGGGGTCGGCTTCGACCGCGACACCCTGCGGGAGGCGGGTATCGAGGAGGCCTACGCCTTCGCCGCCGTCTCGAGCGGGGACAACTCCAACATCCTCGCCGCGCGCGTCGCCCGCGAGAAGTTCGGCATCGAGAACGTCGTGGCCCGCATCTACGACCCGGGGCGCGCCGAGATCTACCAGCGCCTCGGCATCCCCACCGTCGCCACGGTGAAGTGGACGAGCGACCAGATGCTGCGCCGCCTCCTCCCCCAGGGGCACGTGCCGGAGCACAGCGACCCGTCCGGGCGGGTCGTCATCGCCGAGATGCCCGTCGACCCCGGCTGGATCGGGCACCGGATCACCGACATCGAGCAGGCCACCGACGGCCGCCTGGCCTACCTCACCCGCCTCGGTGAAGGGGTGCTGCCCGGCCGCGACACCGTCTACCAGGAGGGCGACCTCCTCCACCTGGCCATCTACCGCGACGACCTCGCCGCCGCCGAGCGGATCCTCGACGCCCCGCCCGTGGGCAACTGACCGGAAGGGCCCCACTGCCAATGCGTGTCGTCATCGCCGGAGCCGGCAGCGTCGGGCGCTCCATCGCGCGCGAGCTGATCCGCAACGGGCACCACGTCCTGCTCGTCGACCGGGAGGCCGACGGTGAGCGGGTCGCCAAGGTGCCGGACGCCAGCTGGCTCCAGGCCGACGCGTGCGAGATCGAGGCCCTGGGCGAGGCCGGGCTCTCCGACTGCGACGTCGTCGTGGCGGCCACGGGTGACGACAAGGCGAACCTCGTGCTCTCGCTCCTCGCCAAGACCGAGTTCGGCGTGCCGCGCACCGTCGCCCGGGTCAACAACCCGAAGAACGAGTGGATGTTCGACGAGGCGTGGGGCGTCGACGTCGCCGTGTCGACCCCGCGCCTCATGACCGCCCTCGTCGAGGAGGCGGTGAGCGTCGGCGACCTCGTGCGCATCTTCGAGTTCCAGCAGGGCCGGGCGATGATGGTCGAGATGACGCTGCCCATCGGCAGCCCGTTCGCGGGCACCCGGGTCGGCGAGGTGCCGTTCCCCTCCGACACGGTGCTCACCGGCATCATCCGCGACGGCCATCCCATCGCGCCGAGCCGTGACGATGCGCTCGAGCCCCTCGACGAGCTGCTGTTCGTCACGACACCCGAGGACGAGCCGCAGCTCGAGTCGCTGCTCAGCCCGGGCGACCGCCAGCCGCGTTCGGTCGAGGGCGACGACGAGCGCGACTGACGCTCAACGCGGCTCGCCACTGGGAGCGGCGTCGGGCTCCTGCTCCCCCACTGCCTCGGAGCCGGCCGCACCGTTGGTCTCCACCTCGTCCGCCTCCAGCGGTGTGTGGCCGGCCAGGAGCATCCAGCCCATGAGCGCCAGGGCGGCGACCCACAGCGGCCAGCCGAGGACAACCTTGGACACACCGAGCAACGTCACGTGGGCGGTCAGGTAGAGCGGCACCATGACGGCGAGCCGCACGACGTAGACACCGACGAGCACCCAGGTGAGCCGACTGCTCACCCGCACCACCCCCGCGTCACGGCGCCACCCGAAGGGGTCCTCCGCGGCCCGGGGGTCGCCGGCTCCCACGAGGAACCCGACCACGGGCCATCGGGCGAAGATCGAGACCAGGGTGCCGAGCAGGAAGCCGGCGCTCGTGAGGATCCCGGGCAGGAAGGCGTCCTCCGCCCGGCCCGTCCGCAGCGCGAAGAAGGCGGCGATGGCGGTCGCGACCACGGCCCCGAGGACGTGCTGCAGCGACGACCGCTGCACCAGCCGCACCGCCGCCAGGACGAGCGCCACCGCGATCGCCGCCACGGCGGCGGACCGGACGTCGTGGTCGCGCACGGACCACACGATGACGAAGACCACCGTGGGAAGGGCCGTCTCGACCGACCCGCGCCAGCCGCCGAGGACCACGGTGAGGCGGTGCCGGATCAGCGCCTCGACGGTCTCCCCGTGGGTCGCGTCGGGGGGCAGCTCGGGAAGGTGGGCGGTCACTGCTTCGGGAGGATCTCGTACGACGGGTTGAAGATCGTCGGTGCTCCCCGCACCGTCGCCACCCGTCCACGGGCCCGTACGAAGGTGCCGGGCTCGATGCCGCCGATGTGGCGGCGGCCGATCCAGACGAGGTTGACCGCGCCCTTGCCGTCCCAGACCTCGGCGACGAGTGCCGGCACGCTGCGCCGCGGCGGCAGGGTGACGGTGCGCACCGTGCCGCAGACACAGGCCGGGTGGCGGGCCGCGAGCGCGGTGAGGTCGTCGCCGCCCTCGGTGAAGGACTGCTCGCGCAGCTCGTCGGCCTCCTGCTCCACCGGGGTGCGGGTGAAGTCGTGCAGTCGTTCGCGCAGGCCCATCAGCGGACCTCGGTGATCTCGGGTCCCCGCTCGAACGGGTCGGCCCGGGGCTTGTCGTCCTCGCCCTCGGCGGCCGGCTCCTCGGTGCGGGGATCGGCGGGCAGGCGCAGCGGCAGCAGCTCGCGCGGCGCCATCGGTTCCACGCCGCGCACGACGACGAGGGCGCGGAAGGCCTCGAGCAGGGGCTCGGCGGCGGCATCGTCGATGGCGGCGCGGCCGGAGACGACACCGCGCAGGAACCAGCGCGGGCCGTCGACGCCGACGAAGGTCGCCGGCGCGAAGACGGTACGCCCGCCGGACTCGGACGGCATCCGGGTACGGAGCAGCCGGCCCAGGGTGCTGGGGTGCTCCTCGACCGTCCCACCCTGGCGCTCGACCGCCTCGGCGATCTCGGTGCGGATGTCGTCCCACAGGCCGCTCGAGCGGGGGGCGGCGAACGCCTGCACCTGGAGGGCGGACTCGCCGAGCACGACGGTGGCGGCGTTGACCTGCTGGGTCTGCTGGTCGACCTCGAGGCGCAGCTCCATGCCGGGAACGCCCTTGACCCAGAGCGCACCGAGGTCGATGCGGTCCTCGCGGCCCTCGACCTCGGCGTGGTCGAACGGTCCGTCCTCGCGGCCGAACGGGGCCGCGTCGGCGCTTCCTCCCGCGGCTGCCCCGCCGCCGTCCGCGGCGCCCGTGCCGTCGGCCTCGTCGGTCGCGGGCGCGGCGTCGCCGGTGGCGCCCACGGCGTCCTCGGGGGGCAGGTCGCTGTCGCTGGAGGCCTTGTTCCTGCGGAAGATGCTCACGGTGCTGCGGTCCTCGGGTCGGTGGTGGTCGAGGGGACGGTGGTGGCGAAGCCGCCGGTCGACCCGTGCCCAGTGTCCCCCCGGGCGCTCTCCGGAAGCGAATCCGCCACGGTGAAGTCGCCGT
Organism: uncultured Actinomycetota bacterium; assembly: GCA_963726295.1. GTDB lineage: Bacteria > Actinomycetota > Actinomycetes > Actinomycetales > Dermatophilaceae > DASSQJ01. The sequence goes on along the minus strand of CAVSBW010000001.1, from coordinate 1,022,205 downwards.
GCAGGTACTCCTGCACGACCAGCTGGGCGATCCGGTCGCCGACGTGCACGGTGAACGGCTCCCGCGGGTCGAGGTTGACGAGGTTGACGAGCACCTCGCCCCGGTAGCCGCAGTCGATGGTGCCGGGGGCGTTGACGATGGTGACGCCGTGCCTCGCCGCCAGGCCCGACCGCGGGTGCACGAGGCCGACGGTGCCGGGAGGCAGGGCCAGTGCCACCCCGGTGGGGAGGAGCGCCCGCTCGCCGGGAGCGAGGGTCACCTCGGCGACGCTGCCGAGATCGGCGCCGGCATCCCCCTCGGTGCTGTACCGGGGCACGACGGCGTCCGGGTGCAGCAGCCGGACGGGGACCGGGACGGGTGCTCGGGTCACCGGTGCAGCACCGCTCAGGCGGCGCACTCCCGGCAGACGAGGACGCCGTTCTTCTCGCTGGCGAGCTGGCTGCGGTGGTGCACCAGGAAGCACCGGGAACAGGTGAACTCGTCGGCCTGCCGCGGCAGGACCCGCACGGAGAGCTCCTCCCCGGAGAGGTCGGCGCCGGGCAGCTCGAAGCCCTCGGCCTGTTCGGTCTCGTCGACGTCGACGCTCGAGGCGCGCTTGTCGACACGACGGTTCTTGAGCTCCTCGATGGAGTCCTCGGAGATCTCGTCGTCGGTCTTGCGCGGTGCGTCGTAGTCCGTCGCCATTGCTGCATTCCACCCTTCGTCGTGCAACTCGGTCCCGTCAACGCACGGAGTGCGTCGTTTGTGCCCGGTTCGTCGCGATGCGCCGCGAATTGTGCACCATCGTCAGGGGGGTCCGCCACGCGGGTCCACCCCACGGATCCGAAAGACCCCCGGACGGGTCAGTCGCGAGGGGTCACGTGGTGGAGGGTGACGGCCCGGACCAGGTCCGCGAAGGGCCCCGCGAGGCCCGGTCCGCAGGCCCACGTGAGGTCCTGGTCGGGAGTGTCGTCGACGGGTCCGCCCACGACTGCCCCCGCCTCGGCGGCCACCAGCTGGCCGGCCGCCCGGTCCCAGGCGTTGAGACCGGTCTCGTAGTAGGCGTCGACGCGGGCACAGGCGATGTCGCAGAGGTCCAGGGCCGCGCTCCCCTGCCGCCGGATGTCGCGCACCCGGGGCAGGACCTCGACCAGAGCCCGCGCCTGCCGGGCCCGGCGGTCGGCGGCGTACCCGAAGCCGGTGGCCACGAGGGCCATCGCCAGGTCGTCGGCCACGCCCACGCGCAGGGTCCGGGTGCCGGACGGGCTCGAGAGCCGCGCACCACCACCGAGGTGGGCGTGGAACAGCTCGCCGGAGACCGGCTCGAGCACGGCACCGGCCACCGGCTGCCAGGCACCCGGCACGGCGGGGTCGCCGACGACCGCCGCCACCGACACCGCGTAGTGGTGGATGTCGTAGAGGTAGTTGACGGTGCCGTCGATGGGGTCGACCACCCACGTGATGCCCGACGTGCCGGACCGGCCGCCCTCCTCCTCGCCCAGCACGGCGTCGTCCGGCCGGAGCCGTGCGAGCTCGGCGAGGAGCAGCTCCTGGCTGCGCTGGTCCATGACCGTGACGACGTCGGTGCGCGTCGACTTCGACGCGACGTCGAGGTCGTCCGGGCGCTCGTCGACCACCAGGCGGCCCGCGGTGCGGGCGACGCCGGCAGCGACGTCCTCGAGCGCGGCGAGGTCGAGGCCGTCGGGGACGGGCGGGGCGGCGGTCACCACGGGTCGCTCCCGCAGAGCGCCGGGCGGGCCGCGCGCAGGTTGGGGCAGCACCCCGGTGCGCACACCGACGGCCGCACGTCGCCCGGCAGCCAGGTGTCCGGCTGCACGACCTCGTCGCGGGCCTCGGCGGCCCGCTCGAGGAGGAGGTCGACGAGGCCGACGACGAACGCCTCGTCGGTGTCGGGGGTCGCCACCCGAACGAAGGGCAGGCCCACCCGGCGCGCGGTCGCGGCGGCCTCCGTGTCGAGGTCCTGGACGACCTCCATGTGGTCGGAGACGAAGCCGATCGGCGCGACGACCACCGGGCCGTCGCCCTCGCCGGCGAGCTCCTCGATGCGGTCGTTCACGTCCGGCTCGAGCCACGGCTGGCGCGGCGGGCCGGAGCGGGAGCAGAAGACCAGCTCACCGGTGAGCGCGGTGCCGAGCGAGCCGTTCACCTCGTCGACCAGCCGGTGGATGAGGCGCAGGTGCTGGTCGACGTAGAGGTTGCCCTCGCCGTCGCCCGGTCCCGAGGTGTCGTCCATGGCCGTCGGCACCGAGTGCGTGACGAAGAGCAGGCGCGCGGTCGACGGGTCGTCGAGACCGGCGACGGACTCGACGAGCGCGCGCGCCCAGGCGGTGCCGAGGCCGGGGTGCGAGAAGTAGGGCCTGACCTTGTCGACGACGAGCCCGTCCGCGGCCGGACCGACCTGCTCGACCGCCGCGGCCAGGTCCTCGCGGTACTGCCGGCACGAGGAGTACGAGGAGTAGGCGCTGGTGAGCACGGTCACGACCCGACCGGCGCCGAGCTGCAGGGCCTCGGCCACGGCGTCGGCGAAGTAGGGCTCGCTGTTCCGGTTGCCCCACACCACCGGAACCTGCAGGCCCCGCCGCTCCAGCTCGGCGCGCAGTCGGGCGAGGAGGTCGCGGTTGAGGTCGTTGATGGGGCTGCGGCCGCCCCGGTCGAGGTAGTGCTCGGCGACGACCCGCAGCCGCTCGTCGGGCACGTCGCGCCCGGCGGTGACCCGACGCAGGAACGGCATCACCTCGTCCTCGGACTCCGGCCCCCCGAAGGACCCGAGGATGACGACGTCGTACGGCGAGAGGTCGGCGGAGGGCTGCGGCATGGGGCCACGGTATCCGGGGCGAATTGCGACACCCCGGCGTGGTGCCCGGCTTCGACGGCGCCCGGGTGGCATCGTCGGCACAACGAGAAGCGACCGGGGAGCCACCATGGACGAGCTACGCCTCATCGGCGTCGACGAGGACGGCCGTCACCTCCTGCTCTCCGACGGTGAGGGCACCCGCTACCTCCTCCCGCTCGACGAGCCGCTGCGGGCCGCCGCCCGCCACGACCGCCTCCGCCTGGGCCAGCTCCAGATCGCGATGGGCGGCGAGATGCGCCCCCGCGAGGTGCAGGCCCTGATCCGGCGCGGGCTCTCCACCGAGGAGGTCGCCGAGCGGGCTGGATGGACCGTCGAGAAGGTCGGCAAGTTCGAGGGCCCCATCCTCGCCGAGCGGGAGCACGTCGCCTCTCGCGCACGGGCCTGCGCCGTCGGCACCCGGGGGTCCGGACCTCTCAGCCTGGAGGAGCGGGTCGTCGAGCGGCTCCGTGGTCGCGGCGTCGACCGCGACCACATCGAGTGGGACTCCGCCCGAGACGAGGACGGCGTCTGGCACCTGACGATGACCTTCGCGGCGGGCGGCCGGCGCCGCACCGCCACCTGGCACTACGAGCCGCTCGGTGGGTCGGTCTCCCCCACCGACGACGAGGCGCGCTGGCTCAGCGAGGAGGCCACCGCCGGGGTCATCCCCGCGCCGCACCGGGCCGCCCCCGGGGACGGGTTCGACGTCTACGACGTCGACGCCGACGGCGGCCTCGAACCGGTGTCGCACGCGCGCGAAGCCCACGAGCCCATCGACCTCATGGCCGCGATGCGCGAGCACAGCTCACGCGGCCGACGTGGTCGGCGCCGGTCGCCCTCCCACACCCCCGGCGAGGACCGGCCCCGCACGGACGCCCTCCCCCTCGAGGAGCTCGTCCTCGACCCGTCCGAGCTGCCGCCTCCCCCGCCCGTCGGTGGCGACCATCCGGTCGAGCAGGAGGTCGAGCGAGCCTCGGCCGAGCTGCCGGAGGATGCCGAGCACGACGGCGCGGACCACGAGAGCGGTGACGACGACACCGCGTCACCGACGCGACGGTCCGGCTCCGCCCGCAGGGGTCGCCCCAGCGTGCCGAGCTGGGACGACATCGTCTTCGGCACCAAGGGCTCCGGCCCGGCCTGACCGCCCTCAGCCGCGCGGCGGCACCGGGCAGGCGGCCAGGTCGAACGGCAGTGTGTCAGGGGTCGGCGAGGCGGCGCGGGCGGCGTGACTGTTCATCCGCCGCATGTAGTGACGGCGGCACAGGACCTCGTACTCGACGAGCCCGTCGCTGGCGGCAGAGGTGTCACCGACGACGACCTGCTCCCCCTCGACGACCATGACGCCGTCGACGATGCGGGCGTTGTGCGTGGCGCGGCGCCCGCACCAGCACAGCGCCTCAACCTGGAGCACCTCCACCCGGTCGGCCAGCTCGATGAGCCGTCGCGAGCCGGGGAACAGCTCGGTGCGGAAGTCGGCCGTGATGCCGAAGGCGGTCACGTCGATGCCCATCTCGTCGACCACGCGGGCGAGCTGCTCGACCTGCTGCGGGGTGTAGAACTGCGCCTCGTCGCAGATGACGTAGTCGACCCGGGCGCCTGCGGTGAGGACGTCGACGACGGTGTCCCAGAAGTCGAGGTCGTCGTGGACCTCCACGGCGTCGGTGGCCAGGCCCAGCCGCGACGAGAGCACCGACTCGCCGGCACGGTCGAGCTTGGTGAAGATGATGCCGGTGCGGCCGCGGGCGCGGTGGTTGTGGTCGATCTGCAGCGCGAGGGTCGACTTGCCGCAGTCCATCGTTCCCGAGAAGAAGACCAGGTCCGCCACGGGAGGCAACCCTAGGCGACAGCCCGGGCCGGCGCGTGCACCACCGGCACGGCGACCTCGGCGTCGCTCAGCGAGCCGTGCAGCCCCACCAGCTCGAGCAGCCGCGGCGACGCCCGGCGCGAGTCGACCACCGCGTAGTGCTCACGCATCGCGACGACCAGGTCGCCGATCCGTGGCAGCACCTCGGGCCGTACCGTTCCGAACCAGCCGGCCCCCACCGCCGCCTCGCGGGAGAGGACGTCCGCGCGGTCGGCGAGCACCTCGGTCCACGCGGCCAGCACGTCGGTGGCGGCGCCGGCCTCCACGTGGACCTGGGGGGCGCGGAACTCGAGGCTCACGAACCGCGTGCCCGCCGTCAGCCGTGGGTCGGTCGCGACGTCGAGGCGGTCGGCCTCCGGCACCTCGACCATCCCGTGGTCGGCGGTGACAGTGAGGGAGCAGTCGTCCGGGAGGGACGCGGCCAGCCGGCTCAGCTCGCGGTCGACGGTCTCCAGGGCGTCGCCCCACTGCCACGAGTCGGGGCCGTCCTCGTGGCCGACCTTGTCGATGTCCTCCCAGTAGAGGTGGACCAGGGTGCGCGGCGCACGGCGCACCGCGGCGAGGGTCGCGTCCACCCGCTCGGCGAGCGAGGATGCCGCGACGAAACGCCCGCCGCGGGCGACGGCACCGGTGAGCCCCGAGCCGTCGAAGAACGCCGGTCCCACCCGCGTGACGTCGACACCGGACCGCCCTGCCACCTGGAAGACGGTGTCGTGCGGCTGCCAGAGGCGCGGGTCCGGCCCGCCCTCCCACGACAGCTCGTTGAGCATCGTCCCGGTCTCGGGGACCAGCGCCTCGTACCCGACGAGCCCGTGCGCCCCGGCCGCCAGCCCGGTGCCGAAGCTGGCCACCGAGGTGGCCGTCGTCGACGGGAAGCCGCTCGGGACCCGCAGGGTGGTCGGGAGCATCGAGCGCAGCCACGGGGCGTGGCCGGCGCGGCGGACGAGCAGGTCGTGCCCGAGCCCGTCGACGAGGACGACGACGGCGCGCCGTGCCGGTGGCAGCTCGAGGTCGGTGGCTCCCGCGATGAGCGGCCAGGGCACGCCGAGGCTGCGGGCCACCGAGGGCAGCACGTCGGCCAGCGACGGCCCGGCCCCGAGCGGTGACGGCGGCACCGGGGAGGCGGGCGGCATCCCTCTCAGCCCTGGCCGATGGCGGCCGAGAGCTCGCGCGCGAAGGACAGGGCCCCGGTGAGCGCGTCCTCCCCGTCGGCGGCGGCGGACACGCGCAGCGCGATGTCGTCGCCGGTGACGGTGCCCTCGTAGCCGTGGTCGGCGTCGCAGTCGGGATCCCCGCAGGTGGCCGGGACGAGGTCGACCCTCGCGACGGTGCCCCACCCCAGGGTCAGGGTGACCTCGCGGCCCAGGCTGCCGGGCACGTACTCCTCGGGGGCCTCCACGACGTGGGTGAGCATGACGCCCCTGACGGCAGAGAGCGGGATCGACTCGGTGGTGGCCGTGGCGACCTCCTGCGGGGCCGGGGGGTCGTCCGCGTGGTCGTCTAGGTGGGCGATGAGGAGCCGGGTCGGGGTGAGCACGAGCACGGTGATGTGGCGCCGCACGACGTCGCGGTCGAACGTGGTCTCGACGTGCACGAGGTGGCTGTCGATGCGCTCCCCGCCCAGCGCGGCCGCGACGACGTCGGCCACCAGCGCAGGGTAGTAGCCGGCGCGGTCGATCGCGGCGGTGAGGTCCGCCGGCAGCACGGGAGCGTCGTGGGCACTGGTCATGACCCCATTGTGCCGTCACCCGCCGCGGGCTGGACTCCCGGAGCCGGCGGGGTCAGGTGAGCGAGCGGCGCCCGGGGTCGATCCGCCGGGGCGCGGGGGCCAGCGTGATCTCGGCGCCGAGCACCTCGACGCCCCCGGGATGGGCGTTGACCGGGTTGAGCACGAGCGACGCGACCTCGGGCAGGTCGTCGGCGAGCACGGACACGCGCGCCACGAGGTCGCTGAGCGCCGCCCGGTGCACCGGGGTCTGGCCGCGGTAGCCGTGCAGCACCGGGGCCGCCTTCACGGACGAGATGAGCTCGGAGACGGTGACGTCGGTGAGCGGCGGGATGCGGTAGGCGATGTCGCCGAGAAGCTCGGTGGGCAGCCCGGCCACCGAGAAGCCGATGACCGGCCCGAACAGCGGGTCCTCGTCGGAGGTGACGACGCACGCGACGCCGGTGGTCGCCATCTTCTGCACGACGAAGCGGTCGGCACGGAGCGGGGCAAGGCGCTCGGTGAGCGAGGCCCAGGCCGCGCGCAGGCTCGCCTCATCGACGAGGTCGACGCGCACCCCGCTCACCCCGCTGGAGTGGCGCAGCATCGGCGCCACGGACTTGAGCACCACGGGGTACCCCACGAGCGCCGCCGCCACGACGGCCTCGTCGGGGGTCGCGACCTCGTGCTGACCCCACACGTCGATGCCGTACGCCGAGAGCAGGGCCGCGGCCTCGTCGTGCGCCAGACGGCGACCCTCGGGGCTCACCGAGAGCACCGTCTCGACCACGTCCTCGGCGATCCGGCGGTTGATGCCCGCCGGCGCCACCGGGGTGCCGTGGTCGCGCGCCCGCCACTGCCCGTACCGCGTGGCCGCGGTGAGCGCGCGCACGGCGTCCTCGGGCATCGCGTAGACGGGGATGGCCCGCGCCCCCGCCCCTGAGCCGCGCACCGCGGAGTGGCCGTCGTCGACGCCGCGCATGCCGAGGAAGGTCGACACGCACGGCTTGTCGGCCCGGGCGGCGGCCTCGCGGACCGCGTCGGCGACGGTCTCGTCGTCGGTGACGAGGGGCGGGATGAAGCAGGCGAGCACGGAGTCGACGCGGTCGTCGGCGAAGGCGTGGGCGAGGGCCGCCGTGAACTCGTCGGCCGTGGCCTCGCTGCGCAGGCAGACGGGCCCGTGGGTCACGTCGAGGCCCCAGCTCGAGCACGCGTCGGCGGTGAGCGTGCCGAGGGCGGCCGAGTTGCCGACGATGGCCACCCGGTCCCCGCGCGGCAGCGGCTGGTGGACGACGAGCTGGGCCACGTCGAAGAGCTGGTGGACGTTCTCGACCCGGATGACGCCGGCCTGCCGCAGCATCGCCGAGAACACCTCGGGGCGGGCCTTGGTCTCGCGCACCCGGTGCCCGGGCGGGACGCCGAACCTGGACACCCCGGACTTGACCACGATGACCGGCTTGATGAGCGCGAGGTTGCGGGCGATCCGCGAGAACTTGCGCGGGTTGCCCATCGACTCGAGGTAGAGGCCCACGGCATCGGTGGCGTCGTCGTCGATCCAGTACTGCATGAAGTCGTTGCCCGAGACGTCGACCCGGTTGCCGGCCGACCCGAAGGTCGAGATGCCGAGGTTGCGACGGGCCGCAGAGGCGAGGACGGCGATGCCGAGGGCGCCCGACTGCGCGAACAGCCCGAGCCTGCCCGGCGGAGGCAGCGTGGGGGCGAGCGAGGCGTTGAGGCGGAAGTCGGGGTCGTTGTTGATGATGCCGAAGGAGTTGGGCCCGACGACGCGCATGCCCGCGCCGCGTGCCCGACGAACGAGCTCGGCCTGCAGCGCGGTCCCCGCCGGGCCCTCCTCCGCGAAGCCGGACGAGACGACGAGCAGCGCCTTCACGCCCGCCTCGGCGCACTGGTCGACGACCTCGAGGACGTTGTCGGCCGGCACCGCCACGACCGCGAGGTCCACCGGCCCGGGGACCGCGGCCACGGAGGGGTACACGGTGCGCCGGCGCAGCCTGGTGACGTTCGGGTTGACGAGATGGATGTCCCCCGTGAAGCCGGCCGCGAGCAGGCGCTCGAGGAGCTGGCTGCCGATGGCGTCCTGGCGGCGACTGGCCCCGACCACGGCGATGGTTCGCGGGTGGAGCAGGGCGTGCATGCTCCGCGACTCCGCGCGGTGCTCGCGCGACATCGCCACCGCCTTCGAGCGGTCGGTGGGCTCGATGTCGAAGCCGACCTCGACCACACCGTCCTCGATCCGCCGGCTCACCTCGTACCCGGCGTCGGAGAAGACCGCGAGCATCTTGCGGTTCTGCGGCAGCACCTCCGCGGTGAAGCGGGTCAGCCCGAGCTCCTGGGCGATCGCGGCCAGGTGCTCGAGCAGCACCGACCCGATGCCCTTGCCCTGGTAGTGGTCGCTGATGTTGAAGGCGACCTCGGCGCTCCTGCCGTCGATCCGGTCGTAGCGCCCGACGCCGATGATGTCGTCGCGCATCGTCGCCACGAGGGCGACCCGGTCGGTGTAGTCGACATGGGTGAACCGGTGCACGTCGGCGTCGCTCAGCACCCGCAGCGGGGCGAAGAAGCGCAGGTAGATCGACTCGTCAGACTGACCGGCGTGGAACCGGCGCAGCCCCTCGGCGTCGTCGGGCCGGATGGGGCGGACGTGCGCCACCGAACCGTCGCGCAGGACGACGTCTGCCTCCCACTCGACCGGGTAGCCGGGCGGACGCTCGGCCTCGTCCTCCATGCGCCCATCCTGCCACCTGCCCGCCCCGGTGCCGTGCGCCCCTCGACGCGTCCCACCGGCGCCCCGCCGCAGGCCGCCCCCGCCGCCCAACAGAGCCCCGAGGGCGGGGGCAGACTGCACGCCATGACCTTCTCCGAGCTCGTCCGACGCCGCCGGATGGTGCGCCGCTTCGACCCCGCCCGGCCGGTCGACCCGGCCACCGTGCGCCACCTCGTGGCCCTCGCCGTGCGCGCCCCGAGCGCCGGCTTCAGCCAGGGCTGGGACTTCCTGGCCCTCGTCGAGCCCGGCGACCGCCACGCCTTCTGGGAGGCCGCCTCTGAGCCCGGCCCGCCGGACGCCTGGTGGCGTGGGGTGTCGGCGGCGCCCGCGCTCCTCGTGTGCTGCTCCGACCCCGAGACCTACCTCGACCGGTACGCCGAGCCCGACAAGGGGTGGACCGACCGGTCGAGGGACCGGTGGCCGGTGGCGTCCTGGGACACCGACGTGGCCATGGCGGCGATGGTGGTCCTCCTCGGCGCCGAGGACGCCGGCCTGGGCGCATTGTTCTTCGGCGTGCCCGGGCCCCGCCACGACGCGGTCCGGGCCGCCCTGGCCATCCCCGCCGACCGGCGGATCGTCGGCGTCGTCGCCCTCGGCCACGAGGCCGAGCGCACCTCCGGGTCGGCGGCCACGCGCCGCCGGCGGCCGCTGGACGAGGTGCTCCACGACGGACGGTTCGGAGTGTCGTGGCGGGACCCGCACGGCCGTTTGTGAGGATGGGGGCACCATGCCCACACGCACGAGCCCCCCTCCCCCCGAGGACGACCTGGGCCGGGTCGTCGATATCGACGTCGAGGAGGAGATGCGCAGCGCCTTCCTCGAGTACAGCTACAGCGTCATCTACTCGCGGGCCCTGCCCGACGCCCGCGACGGTCTGAAACCGGTGCAGCGGCGGATCCTCTACGGGATGTCCGAGCTCGGGCTGCGCCCCGAACGGCCGCACGTGAAGTCCTCCCGGGTCGTCGGCGAGGTCATGGGCAAGTACCACCCGCACGGCGACCAGGCGATCTACGACGCCCTCGTCCGCCTCGCCCAGCCGTTCTCGATGCGCCTGCCGCTCGTCGACGGACACGGCAACTTCGGGTCCCTCGACGACGGCCCGGCCGCCTCGCGGTACACCGAGGCCCGGATGGCACCGGCCGCGCTGCTCATGGTCACCGGGCTCGACGAGGAGACGGTCGACTTCGTCCCCACCTACGACGACTCCGGCACCCAGCCCGGTGTGCTGCCTGCGGCCTTCCCGAACCTGCTCGTCAACGGCACCAGTGGTATCGCCGTCGGCATGGCCACGAACATGGCCCCCCACAACCTCGTCGAGGTGATCGGCGCCGCCCGTCACCTCATCGACCACCGTGACTGCTCGCTCGACGACCTGATGAGGTTCGTCCCCGGACCCGACCTGCCCGGGGGTGGGCGGATCATCGGGCTCGACGGGATCCGCGACGCCTACCTCACCGGTCGCGGCACCTTCCGCACGCGTGCCACCGCGCGGATCGAGAAGGTGACGCCCCGGCGGATGGGCATCGTCGTCACCGAGCTGCCCTACCTCGTCGGCCCCGAGAAGGTCATCGAGCGGGTCAAGACCCTCGTGCAGTCCAAGAAGCTCCAGGGCATCTCGGACGTCAAGGACCTCACCGACCGCAAGCACGGGCTCCGGCTAGTCTTCGAGGTCAAGAACGGCTTCAACCCCGACGCCGTCCTCGAGGCGCTCTACAAGCACACGCCGATGGAGGACTCCTTCGGCATCAACAACGTCGCTCTCGTCGACGGGCAGCCGCGCACCCTGGGCCTGAAGGAGCTGCTGCGGGTCTACGTCGACTTCCGCATCGGCGTCGTGCGCCGCCGAACCGAGTACCGCCTCGGGCGCCGCCGCGACCGGCTGCACCTCGTCGAGGGCCTGCTCGTCGCCATCCTCGACATCGACGAGGTCATCCAGCTCATCCGGTCCAGCGACGACGCCGCCGCGGCCCGCGAGCGGCTCATCTCCGTCTTCGACCTGTCCGTCCCCCAGGCCGACTACATCCTCGAGCTCCAGCTGCGCCGCCTCACGAGGTTCTCCCGCATCGAGCTCGAGACCGAGCGCGAGGAGCTGCAGCGCCAGATCGAGGAGCTCGAGGCGATCCTCGCCGACGAGAAGCTCCTCCACCGCACCGTCTCCCGCGAGCTCGCCGACGTCGCCAAGGCCCACGGCACCCCGCGCCGCACCGTGCTCCTGGAGTCCGCCGGCACACCGGCGACCCAGACCACCCCCCTCGAGGTGGCCGACGACCCGTGCTGGGTCCTGATGTCCTCGACCGGCCTGCTCGCGCGGACCTCGTCCGACGACCCGGTGCCGGCCGACGGGCCCCGCAGCACACACGACGCCATCGTCGGCGCGGTCCGCACGACCGCACGCGGCGAGGTCGGCCTCGTCACCTCGCGCGGGCGGATGGTGCGCCTGTCCGCCCTCGAGCTCCCGGCGCTGCCCCCGCTCGGCGGAGCCCCGGGGCTCTCCGGAGGCGCACCCCTGGCCGTCTACGTCGACCTGCCGCGCGGCGAGGAGCCACTCACCATCGTTCCCCTCGACGAGGGCGGTCCCGGTGTCGCGCTCGGCACCGCCCTCGGCGTCGTCAAGCGGGTCACGCCCGACCACCCCGCCCGCCCGGACTGGGAGGTGGTCGCACTCAAGGACGGCGACCGCGTCATCGGCGCCGCCCCGCTGCGCGACGGGCACGAGGACCTCGTCTTCGTCACCAGCGACGCCCAGCTCCTGCGCTTCCCCGCCTCGGCGGTGCGACCGCAGGGTCGCGCCGCCGGCGGGATGGCCGGCGTCCGGCTCGCCCCCGGGGCCTCCGTCGTCTTCTTCGGCGCCGTGGACCCCACCGCCGACAACGTCGTCGTCACCTCCTCCGGCTCCTCCGACGCCCTACCCGGCACCCAGCCCGGGTCTCTCAAGGTCACCCCCTACGCCGAGTACCCCGCGAAGGGCCGGGCCACGGGCGGCGTTCGCGCCCACCGCTTCCTGCGCGGTGAGGACGCGCTCGTCCTCGCCTGGGTGGGCGCCCGCCCGGCCCGGGCCTCCGGCACCGGCGGGGTCGCGCTCGAACTGCCGGAGGCCACCGGCAAGCGCGACGGCTCCGGCGCGGCGTTCCCGGCTGTCCTCGCCGGCATCGGCTCCCCCGTCCGCTGAATGCCGCTCGTCGTCCACCGACGGCATGGCAGACGGCCGCGTTACGGAATCGTTACCGCGGCGCGTTGGACCGACCGTTGCGCTCGGTGTGTAAACGCTTTTACGTTGGGTCCGGTTCCCCTCATCGCCGAGGCCCCCGCCTCGGCGCGACCCAGTGAAATGGAGGCGGGCAATGGCCCATCACCCCAAGCGCCGTGCGGCGGCGCTGACCGGCGTCGTGGCGGTGGCACTCACCGCGACCGCGTGCAGTTCCAGCGACAGCGGGAGCGGCAGCGGCGACACCTCGGCGGCGAGTATCGACTGTGCCCCGTACACGTCGTTCGGCGACCTCAACGGCAAGACCGTGACGGTCTACACCTCGATCACCGCGCCGGAGGACCAGTCGCAGATCGACTCCTACAAGCCGTTCGAGGAGTGCACCGGCGTCACCATCAAGTACGAGGGCTCCAAGGAGTTCGAGGCGCAGCTCCCCGTGCGCGTCAAGGGCGGCAACGCCCCCGACATCGCCTACCTCCCCCAGCCCGGTCTGCTCCAGACCATGGTCGCGACCGGCCAGGTGAAGCCGGCCCCGGACGAGACCGCGGCGAACGTCGACAAGTGGTTCACCAAGGACTGGAAGGCCTACGGCACCGTCGACGGCACCTTCTACGCCGCCCCGCTCGGCGCCAACGTCAAGTCCTTCGTGTGGTACTCGCCCTCGGCGTTCGCCGACAAGGGCTACGAGGTGCCGAAGACCTGGGACGAGATGATGGCCCTGACCGACAAGATCGCGGCCGACAACAACGACGGCGCCACCAAGCCGTGGTGCGCCGGCATCGAGTCCGGTGACGCCACCGGCTGGCCGGCAACGGACTGGATGGAGGACGCCATGCTGCGCTTCGCCGGTCCCGAGAAGTACGACCAGTGGGTGACCCACGAGATCCCGTTCAACGACCCCTCGGTCGCGGAGGCGATGTCGAAGGTCGGCGCCATCCTCAAGAACGACAAGTACGTCAACGGCGGCCTCGGCAACGTCAAGACGATCGCCTCGACGGCGTTCCAGGACGCGGGCCTGCCGATCATGGACGGCACCTGCTACATGCACCGCCAGGCCTCGTTCTACGCGGCCAACTGGCCGGAGGGCACCACGGTGGCCGAGGACGGCGACGTGTGGGCCTTCTACTTCCCGTCGGTGGACGAGAGCACCCACCCGGTGCTCGGTGGTGGCGAGTTCGTCGCCGCGTTCGCGGACCGTCCCGAGGTCAAGGCGTTCCAGACCTACCTGTCCTCGGACACCTGGGCCAACGAGAAGGCCAAGACCACACCGGACGCCGGAGGCTGGCTGTCGGCGAACAAGGGTCTCGACATCAACAACCTCAAGACCCCGATCGACAAGCTCTCCGCGGAGCTGCTGCAGGACCCGAAGGCGGTCTTCCGCTTCGACGGCTCCGACCTGATGCCGGGCGCAGTCGGTTCCGGCACGTTCTGGAAGGGCATGACCGACTGGATCACGGGCAAGAGCGACCAGGAGGTGCTCGACTACATCGAGCAGTCCTGGCCGAGCTCCTGACCTAGGTCCACCCGGGACGGGGTGGGGCGGAACGCTCCGCCCCACCCCGTCCCGTCACCGGCACACACCCGTCCACGGAAGGTGGAGTCCATGGTGTCCAGCGTCCTCGGCGGCACGTCGGCCGCGATCCCCGAACCGCTGCTCCGCGCGAGCAGCATCCCGGGCAAGTTCCTCCTCATGTTCTTCGCGATCATCGTCTTCGCGGCGATCTTCGGGTTGATCCTCTTCCTCGCCTCCCTGTTCAAGGGTCGTGGCGGCGAGAAGGTCCAGGGCAGCCTGTTCGTGCTGCCTGCCGTCTTCTTCGTCGCCGTCGGCCTCGTCTACCCCGCGATCCTCACGATCCTCCAGTCCCTCAAGGGGCGCTCGGGTGAAGGGCCGTGGTCACTGGACAACTACGTCCAGATGTTCACCCAGGCCGAGCTCCTCACGGTGTTGCGGAACACCGCCCTCTGGGTCATCCTCGTGCCGCTGTTCGCCACGGGCATCGGTCTGCTCTACGCCATCCTCATCGACCGCGCCAAGGGCGAGGCCGTCGCCAAGGCGCTGATCTTCCTGCCGATGGCGATCTCCATGGTGGGCGCGAGCATCATCTGGAAGTTCGTCTACCAGTACAAGCCGACCGCTGCCGACCAGATCGGCATCCTCAACGCCTTCCTCAAGGCGATCGGGCTGCAGACCCAGCAGTTCATCATCGACTCACCACGAAATACGTTCATGCTCATCATCGTCATGATCTGGATCCAGGCCGGGTTCGCGATGACGGTGCTCTCCGCGGCGATCAAGGCCATCCCCGACGACATCATCGAGGCGGCCAAGCTCGACGGCGTCAAGGGCTTCAAGATGTTCCGGTTCATCACCCTTCCGAGCATCCGGGCCGCGCTCGTCGTCGTCCTCACGACGATCGGTATCGGCACGCTCAAGGTCTTCGACATCGTCCGGACCATGACCGGTGGTCAGTTCGACACGTCGGTCGTGGCGAACGAGTTCTACAACCAGAGCTTCCGGTACAACGCGCCGGGTCTGGGCGCCGCCCTCGCGGTGCTGCTCTTCGTGCTCGTCATCCCGATCGTCGCCTACAACATCATCCAGATGCGGAAGGAGGCCTGAGCCGTGAGCACCCTCGAGCCCACCGCGATGCCCGAAGAGATCTCCCACGAGATGGAGGAGACCGCCGAACAGCCGAAGAAGCGGCGCAGGTCGGCCGCCGGCAACGCTGCCTCGGCCATCACCTCGCCGTGGGCCAGCCTCGTCGCGGTCATCATCGCGGTCCTGTGGACCGTCCCGACGATCGGCCTGCTCGTCACCTCGTTCCGCAAACCGATCGACATCAACAAGTCCGGGTGGTGGACCTCGTTCGGCAACCCGGGCGACTACACGCTGAACAACTACCAGCAGGCCCTCACCGGGTCAGGTGGACTCGGCGGCTACTTCATCAACACGATCGTCATCACCATCCCCGCGGTGATCCTGCCGATCTTCCTGGCCTCCCTCGCGGCCTACGCCTTCGCGTGGATGCCGTTCCCCGGCCGCGACGCGCTCTTCGTCATGGTCTTCGCGCTGCAGATCGTGCCGCTCCAGGTGGCGCTGATCCCGCTGCTCAACATCTACGTCAACACGCTGCACATCGGGGCGTCGTACTGGAGCGTGTGGCTCTCGCACACGATCTTCGCGTTGCCGCTCGCGACGTTCCTCATCCACAACTTCATGAGGGAGCTCCCGGGCGAGCTGATGGAGGCCGCGCGGGTCGACGGCGCCGGGCACGTGACGATCTTCTTCCGGATCCTCCTGCCGCTGCTGACCCCCGCGATCGCGGCGTTCGGCATCTTCCAGTTCCTCTGGGTGTGGAACGACCTCCTCGTCTCGCTGGTCTTCCTGGGCGGGACACCCGACGTCGCTCCGATCACCGTGGCCATCGCGCAGCTGTCAGGTACCCGAGGCAGTGCCTGGTACCTGCTCTCCGCCGGTGCGTTCATCGCGATCATCGTCCCGGTCATGGTGTTCCTCGCCCTGCAGCGCTACTTCGTCCGCGGTCTGCTCGCGGGCGGGCTGAAGGGCTGAACCCGGCCTCCGGCGCGGGTCGGGGACACGCCCCGACCCGCGCCGGACGATCCGCGCCTCGACGGGGAGGACTGGGAGGGATGAGCACGATCACCGACGTCGCCCGAGAGGCGGGGGTGTCCGTCGCCACCGTCTCCCGGGCGCTGCGAGGCCTCGACCGGGTCTCCCCCGAGACCCGCCGACGGGTGCTCGAGGTGGCCGAGGAGCTCCAGTACGTCGCGTCCCCCACCGCCACCAGTCTCGCCTCGGGGCGCACCAAGGTGGTCGCCGTCGTCGTGCCCTTCCTCACCCGCTGGTTCTTCGCGAGCCTGGTCAGCGGGATCGAGAAGGCCCTGCGGGACCACGACCACCACGTGCTCCTCTTCGACCTCGAGGCCGACGCCTACGAGCAACGCCTGCCCCTGACCCAGAACATGCTGTGGAAGCGGGTCGACGGCGTCATCGTCCTCAACCTGCCGCTCATGGACCACGAGGTCGATCTGCTCGACCGCCTCGGGCTCCCGGTGGTCGCCATCGGGGCGGCCGTCCACGGCCGCCCGACCGTCCGCATCGACGACCGGGAGGCCGTGCGCTCCGCGGTTCGGCACCTGCTCGACCTCGGCCACGAGGAGATCGCGTACGTCGGGGCCGTGCCGACCAACCTCGCCCACCTCCAGACCCCGCGGGACCGTCTGGACGCCTTCACCGACGCGATGGGAGAGGCCGGGCTCGCCGTCCGGCCCGACCGGGTCCTGCGCTCGGACTGGACCGCCGATGCCGCCGCCCGCGACAGCGGTGACCTGCTCCGAGGACCCGGTGCCCCGACCGCGGTGGCCGCCGGCTCCGACGAGATGGCCATCGGGGTGCTCCAGACAGCCCGCCGACTCGGGCTGCGTGTCCCCGAGGACCTCTCCGTGGTCGGCATCGACGACTACGTCCTCTCCGGGGTCCTCGGCCTCACCACCGTTCGGCAGGACGTCTCCGCCCAGGGCCGCGTGGCCGCCGAGATCCTGCTACGGGCACTCGCCGGGGAGGACGTCGGGCAGGACGAGGTGGTCGTCCCGACCCAGCTCGTCGTCAGGGAGTCGACCGGACCGGCGCCGGCCTGACCTCAGGCGTCGATGCGCTCGAGGTCGAGGGAGTTCGCGGACTCGATGATGAAGTCCTTGCGGGGGCCCACCTCGCCGCCCATGAGCAGCTCGAACACGGTGGCCGCCGACTCGATGTCGCCGAGGGTGACCTTGCGCAGCGTGCGGTGGCGCGGGTCCATCGTCGTCTCCGCCAGCTGGTCGGCGTCCATCTCGCCGAGGCCCTTGTAGCGCTGGAGCGGCTTGGTCTTCTTGCCCCGCTTGTTCAGGGAGGCCATGGTGCGGCGCATCTCGGCCTCGGAGTAGGTGTAGATGACCTCGTTGGCCTTCGAGCCGGGGTTGACGACCTCGATGCGGTGCAGCGGCGGCACGGCGGCGTACACCCGGCCGGCCTCGACGAGCGGGCGCATGTACCGGAAGAACAGGGTGAGCAGGAGGGTGCGGATGTGGGCGCCGTCGACGTCGGCGTCGGTCATGATGATGACCTTGCCGTAGCGCACCGACTCGGGGGCGAAGCTGCGCCCGGAGCCGGCCCCGATGACCTGGATGATCGCCGCGCACTCGGCGTTGCCGAGCATGTCGGTGACCGACGCCTTCTGGACGTTGAGGATCTTGCCCCGGATGGGCAGCAGGGCCTGGTGCTCGCTACTGCGAGCGAGCTTGGCGGTGCCGAGCGCGCTGTCGCCCTCGACGATGAACAGCTCGGTGTGGTCGGGGTCGGTGCTGCGGCAGTCGGCGAGCTTGGCCGGCAGGCTCGAGGACTCCAGGGCGGTCTTGCGGCGCTGGGTCTCCTTGTGCAGCCGCGCACTGATGCGCGACTTCATCTCGGAGACCACCTTCTCGAGCAGGACGCCCGCCTGCTGCTTCGTGGGCCGCTTGGTCGAGGTCAGCAGGGCCGTCAGCTCGCGCTCGAGCACCAGGGCGACGATCTGGCGGACCGCGGAGGTGCCGAGGACCTCCTTGGTCTGACCCTCGAACTGCGGCTCGGCCAGGCGCACGGTGACGACCGCGGTGAGGCCGGCGAGGGCGTCGTCCTTCTCGACCTTGTCGCTACCGGCCTTGAGCCGGCGCCCGTTGGCGGCGACCTGGGCGCGCATGACCTTGAGCAGGGCCTGCTCGAAGCCGGCGATGTGGGTGCCGCCCTTGGGGGTGGCGATGATGTTGACGAACGACGAGACGCTCGTGTCGTACCCGGTGCCCCACCGCAGTGCGATGTCGACCGCGCACTCCCGCTCGACCTCGGTGGGCGTCATGTGGCCCTTGGAGTCCAGCACCGGCACGGTCTCGGTGAACGTCTCGGACCCCTGGACCCGCCAGGTGTCCGTGACCGGCGCGTCCGGGGCCAGGTAGTCGCAGAACTCCGAGATGCCACCGTCGTGGAGGAAGACCTCCTCGGTGGGCTCGTCCCCGCGCTCGTCGCGCACGACGATGCGCAGCCCGGGGACGAGGAACGAGGTCTGCCGCGCCCGCCCGAGCAGGCCGGGCAGGTCGAATCCGGCGTCCTTGAGGAAGATCTGCGGGTCTGCCCAGTACCGCACCCGGGTGCCGGTGACGCCGCGCCTGGCCCGGCCGATCACCTCGAGCTCGCTGTTCTTGGTGTAGGGCGCGAAGTCGTGCCCCGGGTCCTTGCGGCCCTGGGCCCCCGCGACGTCGGAGAAGACACCCGGCTCGCCCCGCCGGAAGCTCATGGCGTACGTCTTGCCGCCCCGGTCGACCTCGACATCGAGGCGGGAGGAGAGGGCGTTGACGACGGAGGCGCCGACACCGTGGAGGCCGCCGGAGGCGGTGTAGGAGCCGCCGCCGAACTTCCCACCCGCGTGGAGGCGGGTGTAGACGAGCTCGACCCCGGTGAGGCCGGTGCGCGGCTCGATGTCGACGGGCACCCCGCGCCCGTTGTCGCGCACCTCGACCGAGCCGTCACCGAGGAGCAGCACCTCGATGTGGTCGCAGTGACCGCCCAACGCCTCGTCGACGGCATTGTCGATGATCTCCCAGAGGCAGTGCATGAGCCCGCGGCCGTCAGTGGACCCGATGTACATGCCCGGCCGCTTGCGGACCGCCTCGAGGCCCTCGAGGACCTGGAGGTGGTGGGCGGTGTACTCGGACGCGGACTTGCTCGTGGCGGTCTTCTTGGCGGTGGTGCTCGGCACGTCCGGCAGCGTAACCCGGCGCCCCCGACGGCCCCCGAGAGGCGCACCGCCGGGGTCGGCACGCATCCACCGAAAGGTCACGATCTCGACATGTCGGTCTCGATACAGCCACCCCTGCGCCATGGAATGCCGCGGGCGTGCTTGACTGTTGCAACGCCTGCCGACCAAATCAGGTCGGTGGCGACGAACCACCCGCAGGACCCGAGCACGCCGAGGAGGCCGACGTGAACGCCGCACTGGCACCCACCCTGACCGCCGCGGACCGCTGCGACCGCTGCGGAGCACAGGCCTACGTCCGCGTGCAGCTGCGCGCTGGCGGCGAGCTCCTCTTCTGTGCCCACCACGGTCGTGAGCACACCCCCGCCCTGGCGGGTATCGCGGACATCCACGACGAGAGCGAGCGGCTGGTCGAGTCGACCCCGTCACCCACCGACTGAGGTGGAGTCGCTCGCCGACGACGTCTGGCTGCTGCTCCCCCCGCTCCTCATCGCCGTCGGACTCGTCGGTATCGTGGTGCCCGTCCTCCCCGGCACCCTGCTCGTCCTGGCGGGCATGCTCGTGTTCGCCCTCGTCACCTCCTCCCCCGTCGGCTGGGTGCTCTTCGGGCTGAGCGTCGTCGTCGCCGTCGCGGGCAAGGGCCTGCAGTACCTCGTTCCGGGGCGCCGGATGAAGGAGAAGGGCGTCCGCACGTCCACGCTCGTCATCGCCGTGCTCGTGGGCATCGCCGGCTTCTTCGTCGTGCCGGTCATCGGCGGCGTGCTCGGCTTCGTCCTCGGCATCTGGCTGGTCGAGCTCGGCCGGGGCCGCGACCACCGCGAGGCGTGGCGTCGCACCAAGAGCGCCGTCGGTGCGGTCCTGCACAGCGTGGGGATCGAGCTGCTCGCCGGCCTGGTGGTGGCCGCGCTCTACGGCGTGGGGCTGCTGGTCACCTGACATCGACGCCCGCGAGCGCGAGCCCGGGGGACGAGGGGTGGTCTCACCAGTTGTTCTCGCGGCGTTCCCAGCGCTCGTCGAGGCGGTCCATGAACGAGGACTTCTGGCCCTTGCGGCGCTTCCCGCCCGAGGTGGGTGCGTCCTCGCCCGACCCCTGGACGGCGGCGAGCTTGGCGCGGCGCGGGGGGGTCACGGCGTAGACCGCCGCGGCGACCATGACCGCGAACCCGAGGGCCCCCACCCACATCGTCGTGTTGACCCCGACGAGCACGAGCCCGAGACCCGCGACGACACCCACGACACCGACGATCCACCGCCGGTGCTGGAGGGAGGACAGCGCCCGCCCCTGCATCTGCGAGGCGAACTTGGGGTCCTCGGCGGCCAGCGCCTGCTCCATCTGGGCGAGCATCTTCTGCTCGTGCTCTGAGAGGGGCACG
Organism: uncultured Actinomycetota bacterium; assembly: GCA_963726295.1. GTDB lineage: Bacteria > Actinomycetota > Actinomycetes > Actinomycetales > Dermatophilaceae > DASSQJ01. Next base: position 1,001,655 of record CAVSBW010000001.1, on the reverse strand, counting down.
GATCCTCCCGTCTGTAGGCCCGGGTCGTCCGGTGGACGGCCCCGTTGTCGGTCCCTGAACCCTCAGGATATGTCGGGACGCGCCCTCGGGGAAGCGGATGTGTCACGTTCGATAAGACTGGCCGGCCGGACCGACCCCGGACCGAACCGCGCACGGGCCCGGTCGACCGCCTTGTCGGCGTCGCGCCAGCCGTGCTCGGGTTCCCCGATCATCGCCTGGAGCGGTGTTCCGACGGTCTCGGTGAGGCCGGTCGCCCGCACGCCGACCAGCCGGATCCGGGCTCGTTGCAGGCCGAGGGCGTCGAAGAGCGAGACGGCGGCCTCGTGCAGGGTGCGACCGCTGTCGGTCGGCTCCTTCAGCGTCCTGGACCGGGTGATCGTCGTGAAGTCGCTGAAGCGGACCTTGAGGGTGACGGTGCGTCCACTCAGGCCCGCCGCGCGCATCCGCGCCGCGGTGCGCTCGCTGAGGCCCAGCAGGTACCGCCGGATCTCGTCGGCGTCGTCGATGTCCTCGTCGAAGGTCGTGTCGCTGCCGATGCTCTTCTCGCGCTGCTCGCGCTCCACCGGACGGGGGTCGCGGCCCCAGGAGAGCTCGTGGAGGTGGTGGCCGGCGGCGTCGCCGAGCGCGCGGACGAGGGTGTCGAGCGGCGTGTGGGCGATGTCGGCGACGGTGCGCAGGCCGAGCCGCAGCAGCTGCTCCTCGGTGCGGTCCCCGACCCCCCAGAGGGCCGCCACCGGCAGCTGCTGGACGAACGGGACGACCTCGTCGCGGGGCACGACGACCATGCCGTCGGGCTTGGCGAGGTTGGAGGCCAGCTTGGCGACGAACTTGCTCGGAGCGACGCCGACCGAGCAGGTGATGCCCTGCTCGTCGTGGACGGTGTCGCGCAGCAGCTGGCCGATGGTGGCCGGGCTGCCGAGCCGGCGCACCGCCCCGGACACGTCGAGGAAGGCCTCGTCGAGGGAGAGCGGCTCGACGACCGGGGTGACCGCGCGGAAGGTCTCCATGACACCGGCGGAGATGCGGGAGTAGAGGTCGTGCTCGGGGGGCAGGACGGTGGCCTGCGGGCACATCCGGCGGGCCCGGGCCATCGGCATCGCCGAGGTGACCCCGAACCGGCGCGCCTCGTAGGTGGCGGAGAGCACCACGCCGCGGTTGCCCCCGCCGATGATCACCGGCGTGCCGACGAGCTCGGGGTGCGACAGCAGGGTCGCGGAGGCGTAGAAGGCGTCCATGTCGACGTGCAGGACGGTGCACCCGGTGTCGTCGGGCGGCTCGGTGGCGGCCCGCTCCGGGAGGGCGAACTGGCGGCGGCTCATCGGTGCACCGGTGCGGTGGTCGGGTCAGCCCCGGGCCGCGAGGACGTGCAGGGCGCTGCCCAGTGCCCCGAGGAGCGGGTGGTCGGGGTCGTCGGCAGCCGCTGCCTCGAGGGCGAGCAGGTCGGCCCGGTCGGACTCGGAGTCGACGAACGCCGACGGCACGAGGTCGGCGAAGGCCCGGATGCCCGTGCTGCGGACCGGAACCAGGCCGTGCTCGCGGAGCAGCGCGACCACGGTCACCTCGTCGAAGCGCCGCGGGGACGGGTCGTCGTCGCTCCAGCGGCCGTCGGGCCGGGTGAGGACCTCGCGGGCCCGGGCGAACTCACCGGCGAGGGCCCGGGCGAGCACGGCGTGCAGCCGCTGGGCCACGACGAGGCTGAGCGTGCCACCCTCGGCCAGGAGCGCGGCGACGCTGGCGATCGCGGCGGCGGGGTCGTCGACGACCTCGAGGGTGCCGTGGAGGCACACGAGGTCGAAGCCGGTGTCGTCACCGAGTAGCGCCCGCACGGTGTCCGTGTCGCCCTGGAGGTCGCGGACACGGTGCTCGACACCCTGCTCGGCGGCGCGGCGACGCAGCGAGAAGAGGGCATCCGGGCTGGGGTCGACGACGGTGAGGTCGTGCCCGGCGACGGCGAGGGGGACGGCGGTGCCGCCCGTGCCCCCGCCGAGGTCGAGGACCCGCAGGGGGCGGCCGAGCTCGGCCTGCCGGTGCGCGGTGAGCTCGTCGAGGGCGTGCTGGACCGCACTCGTGCGCAGCGTGGGCTGGGCCCGGTGCGGACGGCCCTGCTCGTCGGCCACGATGGCCCTCCTCGGTCGCGGTGGGGTGCGGGCGGCGAGGTGCTCGCCCGCGCGGGGGTCGCGTCCGGCGCCGATGACGACGTGCGTGATGCCGCCGCGGCGCCCGTCGCCAACCCTAGTGGCCCGAGCTGCCGGGACTGGCGTGCCACAGCTTGCGAGAGGGCAGCCCGGGGACGGACGGCGGGGCCGGCGGCGGTGCCCCGCGTCCCGCCCTCGGGTCGACCCCGGGCGGACGGGTGTCGGCGTACGGCGACTGCCGGAACCCCGAGGCGTGCACGAGGACGCGACGCCCGGGCTGCCCGGCCGCCTCGCGCGCGGCCGCCTCCGCCGCCTCCGCCCGGGCCAGCGCACCGGCCTCGCCCTCGGCGACCGCCGCCCGGACCCCGGCGAGCCCACCGAGCTGCCAGGCGTCCCAGAGCCCGGCGAGCTCCCAGGCACCGGTGGCGCGGATCGACACCCCGCGGTCACCGGTGCGGCGGACCACCCCGCGGACGAGGAGCAGCCACGAGTGGAAGACGACCTCGGCGTAGGGGCCCTGGACATCCTCGAAGAAGGTGCAGTCGGACGGTCCGGTGCCGTCGTCGAGGGTGAGGAAGACGACCCGCCGCCCGGAGCGCACCGGTGGGGTCTGGGTGGCGACCTTGACCCCGGCGACCCACACCTCGCGGCGGCTCCGGGTGGCGAGCAGGTCGCGGCTGCGGGTGACCCCGAGCGCGGTGAGCAACGGGTCGTAGAACGCGACGACGTGCGCGGACACGTCGAGGCCGAGGACGTCGAGCTCGGCGCGCACCCGTTCGGGGCCGGTCATCTCGGGCAGGCCGGTGCCCGCGACCAGCCGGGGGCGGTCGCCGAGGTCGAGGGTCAGCTGGGTGGGCTGGGCGTCGGCGGGCACGACCTCCCGAGCCGCCTGCGACTGCGCCGCCGCGCGGTCGCGGACGTCAGGACCGAGCGGCTCCACCTCGCGGACCGCGCTCGTGGGCAGGACGCGCCGGTGGCCGTCGACGGTGCCCTCCGGTGGCGGCCGACGAGGACGACGTGAGGAGGACGGGCGCCCCGCTCCCCCGCGGCGCTCCCACCGGTCGAGCTCGGCGACGTGGAGCAGCAGGTCGCGGCGGGTGACCCGGCCCCGGCGCCCGAGGGACGCCCCGACCGTGCCGTGGAGGGTGTCGAAGGCCCCGGCGAGGACGAGCCGCTCGGTGACCGGACGGCTCACCCGGGCCCGGGTCCAGAAGTCGCCGAGGTCGGAGTAGGGCTGCCCGGCGAGCACGCGCGCGACCTCGGCCTCGCTGATGCCCTTGACGTCGGCGAGCGAGAGCCGGATGCCGTACGGCTGCGGCGTGCGCCTCCAGCCCGGCACCGGGGCCTCCCCCGCATCCCGCCCGTCCTCGCCCACGGCCTCGTCGAGCACGGGCTCGATCCGGTAGGTGTCGGACGAGGCGTTGACGTCGAGGCCGAGGACGGGGATGCCGAAGGAGCGGGCGTCGTCGAGGAGCAGCCGCTTGGGATACATCCCCGGGTCGTGGGTGAGGATGCCCGCGAGGAAGGCCGCGGGGTGGTGGGTCTTCAACCACGCCGAGTGGAAGGTGGGGAGGGCGAAGGCCGCGGCGTGCGCCTTGCAGAACCCGAAGGAGGCGAAGGACCTCAGCACCTCCCAGATGCGGTCCCGCTCCTCGGCGGTGTACCCGCGGGCCCGCGCCGCCGGCCGCCACCACGCCTCGACCTCCTCCTGACCCTTCGGGGTGCCCATGCTGCGGCGCACCTCGTCGGCCTGGGCGAGGCTGACCCCGGTGGTCTCGGCGACGATGAGCAGCACCTGCTCGTGGAAGACGACCACCCCCTCGGTCTCCTCGAGTGCCGGGACCAGGCTCGGGTGGAGGAAGCGCCGCTCGCGCCAGCCGTGCCGGCTCTCGAGGAAGGGGGTGATCATGTCGGACTTGACCGGCCCGGGCCGGAACAGCGAGATGTCGACGATGAGGTCGTCGAACTCGGTGGGCCCGAGCTTGCCGACCAGCTCGCGCTGGCCGGGGCTCTCGATCTGGAACATCCCGAGGGTCCGGGTGGTGCGGATGAGCTCGAAGGTCGCAGGGTCGTCGAGCGGCACCCCGGCCTCGTCGTCGAGGTCGATGCGCTCGCCGCTCACCCGCTCGACCTCGGCGACGGCGTGCGCCATCGACGACTGCATCCGGATGCCGAGGACGTCGAGCTTGAGGAACCCGAGGGTCTCGACGTCGTCCTTGTCGAACTGGCTCATCGGGAAGCCGAGCCAGCTCGCCTCGACCGGCGTGCGGTCGAGCATCCCCGCGTTGGACAGGACCACGCCGCACGGGTGGAGCGCGATGTGCCGGGGCAGGCCGTCGAGGGCCTCGACGAGGTCGAAGAAGGCGGCCATCCGCGGGGAGTCCAGGCCACGGCTGCGCAGCTCGGGGAGGTCGGCGACGGCGTGCCGGGCGTCGCGGGCGCGGATGTGCGGGAAGGCCTTGGCGATCTCGTCGACCTCGGCCGGCGGCATGCCGAGCGCGGCGCCGACGTCGCGGACGGCGTGGCGGACCTTGTAGGTGTCCATCATCGACACGCACGTGACCCGCTCGCCGCCGAACCGCTCGAGCACCGCCTCGTAGACCTCGGTGCGGCGGGCGGACTCGACGTCGACGTCGATGTCGGGCAGCTCGGCGCGCAGCGGGGAGCAGAACCGCTCCATGAGGAGCCGGTGGCGGATGGGGTCGACCCCGCTGATGCCGAGGAGGTGGTTGACCAGGCTGCCGGCGCCCGAGCCGCGGGCCGCGACACGCACCCCCATGGCCCGGATGAGGTCGGTGACCTCGGCGACGGTGAGGAAGTACGTGGGGTAGCCGAGCGAGGCGACGACGGCGAGCTCGGCGTCGAGGCGGTCCAGGACGACCCGCTGCTCGGCCTCGGTGGCTCCGGGGTAGCGCCACCCGACGGCGGCGCGGCAGCGCTCGGTGAGCACCGCCATCGGGTCGGTGCCGGGTGGGATGTCGAGGACCTCCGGCTCGGGCAGGTGGACCGCGCCGATGCCGAGGTCGTCTCGGGTGTGCTGGACGCACTCGGCGGCGAGGCGGGCGGTCATCGTGAGGAGCCGCTCGGCCCGGGCGGTGTCGCCGCCGGCGACGGTGAGCGCGCGCGCCCGCATGTCGCCGGTGGCCGCGAGGTGCCCGGCGTCGGTGACCCGGTCGAGGTGGCGGGAGTCGAGGACGACGAGGCGGCGGGCGGCGTCGAGGACGTCGACGGTGCGGACCTGCCCCGCCTCGGCGTGGCGGACCGCGGCGGTGAGCGCGGCGGGCACCGCGGCGGCGTCGGCGAGGGCGAGCAGGTGGGCGGCGTGGGAGCGGCAGCCGGGGGTGCCCTCGGGGCCGCCGTGGAGCACCACCTCGACGACGAGGCCGTCCCGCGGGAGGAGGGTCCGCCAGCGGTCGAGGAGCTCGCGGGCCCGCCGGTGCCGCCCGGCGAGGACGGCGCGCCCGACGTCGGAGTCGGGCCCGAGGAGGGTGACCAACCGCGCCGGGGCGGCGTCCTCCCCCCATCCCGGGCGCCCGGGTGACGGCCCGGACGGCCGGTCGGGCGCCCGAGGCGCTGACGGGGCGGCCCAGCGGGCGACGAGCGCGGGGGCGGCGACGGGGACGCCCCGCTCGCCGCGCAGGTGGGTGTCGGTGACGAGCCGGGAGAGGGCCGCCCATCCCGCTCCCGGTGCCACTCCCCCGGAGCGACCGCGGGCGAGGACGGTGACACGGGGCCGCCGCGGGTCGACGATGGCGCCGCCGCGGACCGGGGTGCGGGTGCGGGGCGGTGGAGGACTGGCCAGGAGGTCCTCGGTGGCGAGGTCGACACCGAGGACGGGGTCGACCCCGGCCCTCTCGCACGCGGTGGCGAACCGCACCGCGCCGTAGAGGCCGTCACGGTCGGTGAGCGCGAGCACGCCCTGGCCGAGCTCGGTGGCGCGGGCGACGAGGTCCTCGGGCATCGAGGCGCCGTAGCGCATCGAGAACCCCGAGGCGACGTGGAGGTGGGCGAACCCGTCGGTGCCGGACACCGCCGGCCTCACGCGGAACGGACCGGCGCGAGCCGCCGCGGCGGGTGCCCGGTGGGGACCCCGAGCTGCCGGGACGCGAGGTCGAGGAAGGTCTCGGCGTCGCGGAGCAGGTCGTCGGCCTCACGGGCCCCGACCCGCACCAGCCCGGTCTCGACCCCGACCCGCCGCCCCGTGGCCGCGGTGAACAGCTCGGCCCACTCGCCGAGCTCGGGGGCGGCCCGCACGGTGAGCGCCCAGACGTCGTGCGGCCCGGAGCCGGTCGAGCCGGAGGGGCGGGCGGCGACGACCGCGGCCGCGGCGCGCAGGGCGGCGAGCGAGGCGGCGAGGTAGCGGGCCGACGCCGACGACGTGGTGTACCCGCTGGTCAAGGCCTCCTCGGCCCGGGAGAGCAGGTCGAGGGTGGTCGCGGCGTGGGGGCGCGCGGTGGGCATCGGGTCGGGTCTCCTCGGGTCGGGACGGGGGTCTGCGGGTTGGGGCGGTCAGTCGTGGGCCCGCAGGAGGAGCCAGTGGTCGTCGTCGCGGCCGAGGTCGAAGACCCCGGCGGTGCCGGACGGTGGCCGGGCCTCGACCCGCCACACCCTGCGCTCGGTGTCGGGGACCGACGCACCGGGCTGGTCACCGACCGCGCGCCACCACGCCCGCCGCTCCTGCCAGGAGTCGAGGACCGCGCAGACGGTGTACCGGCGGCCGCGCCAGGTGAACGAGCGCGGCCCCGTCGGGTCGGCGAGCAGCGTCTCCGCGGCCCCGGACGGGTCGGGGACGGCGTCGGACCCACGGGTGCGCACCTCGACGGGTTCGTCGTGCCGACGCACCATGGTGACCTCCAGCGGGCAGGACCGACCGCCCGGCGACCCCTGGGGTGCCGGTGGACGAGCATTGGACTGATCGAACACCTGTTCGATCAGATGTCCACTGTAACCCCCCACCCCGACACCGCGTCAAGCGGTTCCCGCGTCCTCGCGACGACCGGCGCGAGCACCCCTCCCCGGGCTTCGAGTCGGCGCGCCACCGCCCCCGCCCCCGCCCCCCGGGGGGCGTCAGCCGGTCACGGCGACCGGACGAGCGGGTGGATCACGATGTCTCCGGTGAGCGCATCGTCGGCGGCCTGCATCGCCGCGCCGATGTGCGGCGCCTGCATGTGGCCGTCGAGGGCTTCCTGCCCCGTCCAGCGCTCCACGATGACGAACACCCCCGGTGCGGCCGCCGACTCGTAGACGTCGTACGAGAGGCAGCCCTCGTCGTCACGGGAGACCCGGGCGAGCTCCGCCGGCGCACCGCGGAACTCCTCCACCGCTCGGGCTTCACGGGGATGGTGGCGACGACGCGCAGCTCGCTCACGCCAACCCTCCCCTCACGGTCGACCATGACCCGTCAGGACCGTTCCGCCGCGGCGGTGTGCTCCGCCAGCGCCGCGAGGTTGAGCAGCTGACGCCGGGCCATGACGAGGTCACCGACCGCGACGAGCGGGGCGAGCAGCCGACCGGAGGCCATGACCACCTTGAGCACCAGACGGGCGCTCCCGGCACCCGTCGGCACGACCCGGTACGAGAGCACACCGCCCATCACGGTGCCGGTGAGCTCCGCGCCGTCCACGACGGCCAGGACCCGCCCCAGCGGCCGGCCGCCGCTGCGGGTGAACGGCTCCCCCACCACCGGGGGCTCGAGGCCGAGCAGCTGCTGCGGCGAGCGACGTCCGCGGTTGTCGACCCGGTCGTACGAGTACGGGGCGGCCCGCACCTGGCCGACCCACTCCCACACCACGGGAGCGGGCGCGGCCACGGTGACCCCCCGCCACGCCTCGAGGACCGGCTCGGGCACGACGTCGTCGCAGCCGTAGTGCTGCGCCACCTCGGCGTCGGTGACACCCCACCGGTCCGCGATCACCGGACCATCATCCCAGCGCGCCGTCCGTGCAGCCGACGACGCCGAACGACCGGAGAGAAAGTTCCGGGGGGTCAGCGGGGCTGGATCTCCCCCATCGGTCCGAAGCCGGTGACCTCCTCGGCGTCGACGTAGATGATCTGCGGCTGGGCGGCCACGATGTCGGGCATCTCGTCCATGAACCGGTGCACGTGGTCCTGCTGCATGTGCTCCTTGCCCGCGGCGTCGTCACGGAAGCCCTCGATGAAGACGAACGTGCCCGGCTCGTCCAGGCTCTCGGAGACCTCGAAGAACACGTTCCCCGGCTCGGCGCCCACGGCGTCGACGTAGGAGCGCGACAGCTCCCGCCACCGGTCGAGCCGGTCCTCGCGGATGGGGAACTTGACGACGATCAGGATCATGGGGCCCTCCTCGGTGGTCGGTGTGCTCGTGGGCGGCTGGTCGAAGCCTACGAGCGTGGGACGGGTGACCGGGCCGGTCCGCACACGGCGTCTCGGTCGTGGCTCGTCATGGCGGACTGCGTCGTCGGAGGAGGGTGGCGTGAGCGTGTCCACCCGTGAGGAACGAGGATCGCGCGGCCGCGGACGGCGGCCTCGGGACGAGCCGCGCCGACCCTCCACCGGAGCCGACGTCCGCCGGCGCCGACCGCCGCTGGGCGGGTGTCGAACCTCTCGTGCCGGCCGCGCAGCGCCACTACGCTGTGCGCATGGCCCTCGAGCCGGCTGAGACCACGCCGGCCTCCCCCGACCCCGTCGTCCCCTTGCCGCCTCCCGGCACCGGCCGGGACCTGACCAGCCACCGTGGGGTCGCCTCGGTGCTCGAGGTGCTCGCCCTCCACCACGTCCACCCGGAGCTGCGGCAGCTTCCGGCGGCGGTGCGCACCGCCCGGGCCGCCGCGGACGCCCTCGGCGTCACGCCCGCCGAGATCGCCAACAGCCTCGTCTTCGCCGCCACCGAGACCGACGGTCACGTGACGCCGCTCCTCGTGCTGGCGTCAGGGGGTCACCGTGTCGACACCGGGAAGGTGGCCGGGCTCTGCGAGCTTGTGGCGCTCGAGCAGGCCAGCCCCGAGTTCGTCCGCGAGCACACGGGGATGGCGATCGGGGGCGTGGCACCGGTGGGCCACCCGCACCACATCCGGACCGTCGTCGACGTCACCCTCGGCCGCTACCAGGTCGTCTGGGCGGCCGCCGGCCACAGCCACGCGGTCTTCGCGACCACCTACGACGAGCTGATCCGCGTCACCGGCGGCCAGCCGATGGACGTCGCCTGAGACGCGGTTCGCCGCCGACGCCTCGTCCGTGGGCGCACGCTCCACCTCAGGAGGCCCGGCCCTCCGGGTCGGGGACGAGGACCGCCACCGGGATGACCCGCCCGGCCCGGTCGGCGTAGCGGCGGACCTCCGGAGCCCGGGCCAGCACGACGTCCCGCCAGGCGCGGTCGCGCTCCTCCCCCTCGAGCACCCGCGGTCGGGCGTGCAGGCGCCGGTCACGCACCTGGACCTCGGCCCGCTCGGCCGCGCGCAGGTTGCGGAACCAGTCGGGATCCTGGCGAGCCGCTCCCGGTGCCCCAGACCAGCATCCCCTCGTCGGTGTCGAGGTAGCGGACGCAGGTCGAGCGGGGGCTCCCGGTGCGCCGCCCCGGCACGGTGAGCAGGAGCACCGTCACGTCGCGGCGGCCGCTGGCCAGCCGCCCGTCGAGCACGCGATACATCCGGACGCCGATCCGGTTACCCGTCCGGGCGAACCACCGCCGACCGGTGTGCACGACGCCTCCTCGACCCTCCGGGCGGGTCCACGCTGCGCCCACTCGGGGTCCCCCAGTGAACTCCTGCCCGTGCCCGGCGGCAAGGGAACCGGCAGTTCCGCGGGCGCATCTGAGTACTCGTACCGATGTCACGGCAGCAGCGGCACGACACGATCGGTACACGCGCCGGCCGCGCGACCGGACGTCGAGAGGGGGGTCCGGCCCCGGGGCCGGCGCGGTGCGTCGGGGGTCAGGCGGGGAGGACCCAGACGTCGTCCTCGATGAGCGGCACCCGGGTGCCGTCCGCGGTGGTCCCCGTGATCGAGACCCCGGGCCCGCCGACGACGACGTCCGTGTGCACCGTGGAGGTGTTGAACAGCTCCATCGAGCCGCCCTCCGGCAGGCACGTCGGGAAGGCCTGGCCCCAGGCCACGTGCGACCCGGCGTTCTCGTCGTAGAGGGTGTCGTGGAAGACCAGGTCGGCCCGTCGCACCCGCGACTCCCGGTCGACGAGGGCCACCTCGCCGAGCCGGCGGGCGCCGGGGTCGCTGTCGAGCTCGGCGAGGACGGCCTCGGCGCCACGGTCGGCGGTGGCCCCGACGATCCGTCCGCCCTCGAAGGTCAGCCGCAGGCCGTCGACGAGCATCCCGTGCGCGGGCATCACGAGGGGCCGGGTCACCGTGAGCACCCCGTCCGCACGCGACGGGTCCGGCGAGGTGAAGACCTCCTCGGTCGGCAGGTTCGGAACGTAGGCGACGCCGTCACCGCCGGCCACCGAACCCCCTGCCCAGCGGCTCCCCGGGTGCAGCCCGACGACCAGCTCCGTGCCTGGCCCCGTGTAGTGGAGCGCGTCGAGCCCGGCCGCCTGGACCGCCGCACACCGCCGGTGCAGCAGCTCCACGTGCTCGTGCCACGCGGCCACCGGGTCGGGCTCGTCCAGCCGCGTCGCGGTCCCGACCGCCTGCCAGAGGCGGTCGACGTCGGGCTCCCCGAAGACGGTCCGGGCCCACCCGGGGTTGGGGGCGGCGACGATCGTCCACCGCAGGTCCCCTCCCATGACCGCGGCACGGGACCGCCGGTGCAACGCCGAGGGACGGGAGGCGACCACCGCGGCCGCATCGAGGTCGTCGAACAGATGGGGATCGGGGTTGCCGGTGAGCCGGACGTACACCGTCTCCGCCGGCGCCTTCTCGAACCGTTCGACGACCGCATGGTCGAGCAGGCCGCCCTCGGCGAGGGCCGCGGACGCCCCGTGCGCGATGGCCGACCGGCGCACGTGCTCGTCGCCGTAGAGGACCTCCACCCGCCGGGCGCCGGCGGCGTAGGCCGAGTCCGCGACGGCCCGGGCCAGCTCGGCGTGCTCGACGAGGGCGACGACCACGACGACCTGTCCGGGCCTGACACCCACCCCCACACGGACGACGACGTCGGCATAGCGGGCGGTGAGCTCGGAGCGGGAGAAGGTGGGCACGCGGGGACGCTACCGGGCCCACCGCCGCCGGGTGGGGAGGCGCTACAGCCCGAGGTTCTGGTGGACCTCGAGCGTCGCGGTGGACCGGTTCATCGTGATGAAGTGCAGCCCCGGCGCCCCCTCCTCGAGCATCCGGCAGCCCAGCTCGGTGGCCACCTCCACACCGACCGCCCGCACGGCGTCCGGGTCGTCCTTGACGGCCTCGAGACGGTCGACGACGGCCGGCGGCAGCGGGGTGCCCATGAGCTCGGACATCCGGGTGATCTGGCGCAGGTTGGTCACCGGCATCAGACCGGGGGTGACCGGCAGGTCGCGGCGGGCGGCGACCCGGTCGCGCAGGCGCAGGTAGGTGTCGGCGTCGAAGACCATCTGGGTGACCGCGAACTCCGCCCCGGCGTCGGCCTTGCGGACCAGCACCTCGACGTCCTGGTCGAGGTCGGGGCTGTCGGGATGCACGTCGGGGAAGGCCGCCACCCCGACGGTGAAGTCGCCGAGGCCGCGCACCAGCGAGACGAGCTGGTCGGCATGGTCGAGGCCGTCGGGGTGCGGGGTCCACTCGGCCCGGAGGTTGCCCGGCGGGTCGCCGCGCAGGGCGAGGATGTTGCGCACGCCCGACGCCGCGTACTGGCCCACGACCTGCCGCAGCTGCCGCACCGACGCGCCGACGCAGGTGAGGTGCGCGAGCGGGGTCAGCGAGGTCTCGTCGGCGATGCGGCCGGTGACCCGGACGGTGCGGTCCTGGGTCGTTCCGCCGGCGCCGTACGTGACCGACACGAAGGCCGGCCGCACCCGCTCCAGACGGCGGATGGCGTCCCACAGCATCACCTCGGACGCGTCGTCCTTCGGCGGGAAGAACTCGAAGCTCACCGAGGGCTCCGCCGAGCGCAGGCGCGCCGGGATGGAGGCGACCAGGTGTTCGGGTCGCCCCCCTCCGCCGTGGTGAGCCATGCCGGAAACGGTAACGGAGCGGTGAGGACGTAGGCTGCACCATCATCCGATCGACGGCCCCCGGGCCCGTCACCCCGGCCGAGGAGGGACCGTGCCGAGCGTGCTCGACACCGCCGACCTGCGCGCACGGGTGCAGACCCACCTCGACACCGAGCTGGCCGCACAGGCCGGGGTCCTGGCCGAGCTGGGGCCTGACGTCGAGGAGCTCCTCCACGCCGTCGGCGACCTCCTCCGCGGCGGCAAACGGCTGCGTGCCGCGTTCCTCTACTGGGGTGCGCGGGCGGCCGGGCTGCCCGACTCCGACCCGCTCGTCCGCCTGGCCAGCGCCATGGAGCTCTTCCAGGCCGCCGCCCTGATCCACGACGACGTCATGGACGACTCCGACACCCGGCGCGGGATGCCCGCCGCCCACCGCCGGCTGGCCCGCCACCACGCCGACCGCGGCTGGGCCGGCGACCGCGACCGGTTCGGCCTGGCGGGCGCGGTCCTGGCCGGCAACCTGTGCCTGACCTGGACCGACGAGGTGTACGCCACGTCCGGGCTTCCCGCCGACGCCCTCGACCGGGGGCGCCCCGTGTTCGACCGGATGCGCACCCAGCTGATGGCGGGCCAGTTCCTCGACGTCGTCGAGTCGATGCGGCCGTGGGCCGGGCTACCCGCCAGCGAGCGCGTGGACCGAGCCGGCCGGGTGATCCGGTTCAAGAGCGCCAAGTACACCGTCGAGCACCCGCTGCTCATCGGGGCCACCGTCGGCGGGATGGACGGGACGGGGCTCGCCGCGCTCTCGCGCTACGGCCTCGACCTGGGCCGCGCCTTCCAGCTGCGCGACGACCTCCTCGGCGTCTTCGGCGACCCCGTGGAGACCGGCAAGCCGGCCGGTGACGACCTGCGCGAGGGCAAGCGCACCGTGCTCCTCGCCCACGCCCTCGCCGGGACCGACGGCGCCGGACGCCTGCGGGTCGAGCGGCTGCTGGGTCGTGCCGACCTGGCCGCCACCGACATCGACGAGCTCCGCGCGATCATCGAAGGCTCGGGAGCGGTCGACGTCGTCGAGGAGGAGATCGTCCGGCTCGCAGCGGCGGCCCGGTCGGCGCTCGCGGAGGTCACGGCCCGTGACGCCGGCGCGGTCGAGGTGCTCGAGGCACTCGTGACGACCGCGACCTCGCGGTCGGCCTGAGACCGCCCGCGCCTAGAAGGCCTCCTCCATCGCCCGGCGGCGTACCTCGGTCTTGAAGCCGGCACGGATGGCGTCCAGGGGGCTGCCCTCCACGGGCAGCGACGGGTCCGTGGTGTGCAGCCAGCGGACGATCTCCGTGTCGTCCATGCCGCCGTCGGCGAGCACGGTGAAGGTGCCGCGCAGCGCGGGGAGGGGGCCGTCGTCGTCGAGGAACCCCGCGGGGACGGCCAGGGCGCTGCGCTCGCCGATCCGCAGCGCGAGGAGCTCGCGGTCCTCGACGAGGCGGCGGGCGTCGGCGAGGCGGATGCCGAGCCGCTCGGCGACCTCGGGAAGGCTCAGCCAGTCCGGCACGAGGAGCTCGACGTCACGCACGGGCTCGGGGGTCGCATGGCTCACCGGACCAGCCTGCCACACCCCGAGGCGCGGGCCGGGCCACCCCGGGATGCACGCGACCCGCCCTGCCTTACCCCGCCGCCCGCCACCGCGCGGCACCCGCACCCCTCGGTGACACGACCACGGCGTGACAGCATGACTCTCAGGAGCCACTCAGGTATCTTGGACCCCACTTGCACCTTCAGTCACACCAGCAACATCGAGGTTCCCACTGCGATGGTCGCCGTTCCCGCCCTGCCGCCGCCTGTCCTGGCGCCCGTCGTCGCGCCCACCACCGCGGAGGTCCGTGACGCCGGCGGGGCACACACCGTCCGCCCCGGCGAGACCCTCAGCGCCATCGCCGCCCGGTACGGCACGACCGTGGCCGCGCTCGCGGCCGCCAACCACGTGGCCGACCCCGACCGGATCCACGCCGGCCAGCGCCTCCGTGTCCCCACCGCCGCGCCCTCGGCCACGGGGTCCCGCAGGGCCTCGAGCCACGTCCACGTGGTCCGCGCCGGTGACACGCTCTCCGGCATCGCGGCGCGCTACGGCGTGCCGCTCGCGCGGGTGCTCAAGTCGAACCGGCTCACCGTCTCGTCCCTGATCCACCCCGGCGACCGCGTCACCGTGTCCGGTGGTGGCTCGACGAGGAGCGCGTCCAGCAGCAGAAAGGCCAGGTCGAAGGCCTCGACGAGCGGGCGGTCCTCGGACCGGGCTCCCGACACCTTCCTCGGGGTGCAGTACCCCACCTCGGTCGCGGAGGCGGCCGCTCGCAACCGCGCGGTCCTGGCCTCGCGGCACGTGCCGAGCCGCGGCGAGGTGCGCACCCTCGTGGAGCGCACGGCACGGCGGCACGGTGTCGACCCGCGCCTCGCCCTGGCCGTCGCCTACCAGGAGTCCGGCTGGAACCAGCGCGCGGTGTCACCGGCCAACGCGGTCGGCGTCATGCAGGTGATCCCCGACGCCGGTGCGTGGGCCTCGATGTTGTTGGGGCGTGAGCTCGACCTCCTCGACACCGAGGACAACGTCACCGCCGGGGTCGTCATGCTCCGCGCCCTCGGGCGCGAGACCGGGGAGCAGCGCGCCACGCTGGGCTCCTACTACCAGGGGCTGGCCTCGCTGCGGCAGCACGGCGCCTACGCCGACACGCGCCGCTACGTCGACTCCGTGCTGGCCCTGCGCGAGCGCATGTGACCCCGGCGGCGACGGTTCGGAGGGGGTACCCGTGAGCACCTACACTCGTGCGGTGTCATCCTCCGGCGACGCCCTCATCGGGCGCACCCTCGACGGTCGCTACGGCGTCCGGTCGCGCATCGCCGAGGGCGGCATGGCCACCGTCTACCTCGCCGTGGATGCGCGCCTCGACCGCGAGGTCGCGCTCAAGGTGATGCGGGCCCACCTCGCCCACGACGAGACCTTCGTCTCCCGGTTCCGCCGCGAGGCCAAGTCGGCCGCGGCCCTCGGCCACCCAAACGTCGTCGCCGTGTACGACCAGGGCGAGGACGACGGCCACATGTTCCTCGCGATGGAGTACGTCCCCGGACAGACCCTGCGGGAGGTCCTCACCGAGGAGGGACCGCTCTCGCCCCGGGCCGCGCTCGACGTCATCGAGCCGCTGCTGCTCGCCCTCGCCGCTGCCCACGACAAGGGCCTGATCCACCGCGACGTCAAGCCCGAGAACGTCATCATCAGCGAGAACGGCGTCGTGAAGGTGGCCGACTTCGGGCTGGCCCGCGCGGTGTCGAGCCAGACGGTCACCAGCTCCACGGGGATGCTGCTCGGCACCGTCGCCTACCTGTCCCCGGAGCAGGTCGAGCGGGGCATCGCCGACCCGCGGTCCGACGTGTACGCCGCCGGCCTGGTGCTCTTCGAGATGCTCACCGGCACCAAGGCGTTCAGCGGCGACACGGCCATCCACGTCGCCTGGCAGCACGTCCACGAGGGCGTTCCCGCCCCGTCGAGCCGGGTCGAGGGGCTCCCTCCGCTCATCGACGACCTCGTCGCCGCCGCCACCGCACGCGACCCCGACGAGCGACCGGCCGACGCCCGCGCCTTCCTCGAGCTGGTCCGGCGGACCCGCGAGTCGCTGCCGGCCGAGGTACTGGACGCGCGTCCGGCCGGGGCCGCCGCCCTGGCGGCCGCGGCCGTCCCCACCGCGGCCACCACCGCCCTGCCGGTCAACGGCGCGGCGGGTGCCGGGGTCGCGGCTCGCCCGCACTCCGACACCACGACGATGACCCGGCCGACCGGACCCCTCGAGGGGGTCGTGGTCTCGGGCCGGGGCGGAGGCGCCCTCGGCGGGGTCCGGCGCTGGTGGCCGGCGATCCTCGCGGCCGCGCTCGTCCTCGCCCTCACCGGCTGGTTCTTCCTGCTCGGGCCCGGGTCGACCGTCGTGGTCCCCGCTGTCGTCGGACAGCCGCGCGACAAGGCGGTGGCGGCGCTCGAGCAGGCGGGGCTCGGCACCACGGTGACGGAGGACTTCTCGGAGGACGTCGACAAGGGCACGGTCATCTCGCTCGACCCGACGGCCGGGGCCGAGGCGCGCCAGGGCAGCGACGTCGTCGTGCTCGTCTCCAAGGGCCCCGAGCGCTACCGGGTGCCCGAGGTCGTCGGCTCCACCCAGGCCGAGGCCACCGCGCGCCTGCAGGAGGCCAACCTCGCCCGGGGCAAGGTCAGCCGGAAGTACGACGAGAAGGTGCCGGAGGGGCAGGTCATCTCCACGAAGCCCGCGGTGGGCGCCAGCGTCAAGCCGGGGACCAAGGTGGCGCTCGTGGTCAGCCGGGGGCGGCAGCCGATCGACGTCCCCGACTACACGGGCAAGGACGCCACCGAGGCGGCCCGGGCGCTGTCGGACCTCGGGCTCGACGTCGACGCGACGAAGCAGGAGAACAGCGACACGGTGCCCAAGGGGCAGGTGATCAGCCAGGACCCCACCGGCGGCACCCTCTACCGCGGTGACCCGGTGACTCTCGTCGTCTCCAAGGGCCCGGTCATGGTGGAGGTCCCGGACGTCGTCGGGAAGACGTTGTCGCAGGCCCGGCGGACGCTCGAGCGCGCCGGCTTCGACGTCAATGTCAAGGAGGTGCTCGGCGGCTTCTTCAGGACGGTCCGCTCGCAGGACCCCCAGGGCGGCAAGGCCCCCAAGGGCAGCACCGTCACCCTCACCATCGTCTGAGCCGCGGTGACCGTGGCCGCCGGGTCCACCCGGGTCGCGACCGCGCTGCTCGTGGGGGTCACGGCCGTGTGGGGCTCGACGTTCTTCCTCATCCGCGACCTCGTCGTGGACGTACCGCCCACGGACTTCCTCACCGTCCGCTTCGGCATCGCCGGCCTGGTGATGCTCGCCGTGTTCCGCCGCCCCGTCCTCGCGCTCACCCGCCGCGAGCTGCGGATCGGCGTGGTCCTGGGGGTGCTCTACGGCCTGGCCCAGGTCCTCCAGACCATCGGGCTCGTGACGACCGACGCCTCGGTCTCCGGGTTCGTCACGGGCACGTACGTCGTGCTCACCCCCGTCCTCGGCGCGCTCGTGCTGCGCGACCGGATCGGACGGGTCACGTGGGCCGCGGTGGGGATGGCGACGGCCGGCCTGACGGTGCTCTCGCTCCAGGGCTTCGCGGTGGGGGTCGGCGAGGGGGTCACGCTCGCGTCCGCCGTCCTCTACGCGGCCCACATCGTGGCCCTCGGCCGGTGGTCGACGCCGGGGGCGGCCTTCGGCCTCGCGACGGTGCAGGCGGTCGTCATCGCCGTGGTCGCCGCGGTGGCCGCCGTGCCGGGCGGGGTGACGCTGCCGTCGGGGCCGGGCCAGTGGGCGTCGCTGCTCTACATGGCCCTCGTCGCCGGTGCCGGCGCGCTCTGGGCGCAGACGTGGGCGCAGGCCCACCTCACGGCGACGCGGGCCGCGATCGTCATGACCCTCGAGCCGGTGTTCGCCGCCCTCTTCGCGGTGCTCTTCGGCGGGGAGTCATTGACGACCCGGATGGTGGTGGGGGGCTCGCTCGTGGTCGGGGCCATGTACCTCGTCGAGCTCCGCGGGCCGGTGGCCGAGGCCCGTGACCCCGACGCGAGCGCGCTGGAGGACCCACCCGCGGAGGCCCTGCACCACGACGTGTGAGCCGTGGCGTCGGGCCCGGTCAGCCGGCGAGGACGGCACGCGCGGCGTCGACCGCCGCGTCCGTGCCCGCGTCGTCGACGTCGAGGTGCCAGACGGCCCGGACGCGGGTGGGCCCCACCGCGTACGTGCGGACGCCGTGCTCGGCGAGCTCGGCGACGACGTCGGCGGCGGCCAGGCCGATCGCGCCGGTGTCGAGGACGACGATGTTGGTCTCCACCGCCCCCGGGTCGACGACACCCGGCGCGGCCTCGGCGCAGGCCTGTGCGAAGCGGCGGGCGCGGGCGTGGTCGTCGGCGAGCCGCCCGACGTGCTGGTCGAGCGCGAGCAGCCCTGCGGCGGCGAGGACGCCGACCTGCCGCATCCCGCCGCCGTAGCGCTTGCGCCAGACCCGCGCCTCCGCGATGACGCCGGCGTCCCCGACGAGCACCGAGCCGACCGGGGCGCCGAGGCCCTTGGACAGGCAGACCGAGACGGTGTCGGCCGTGCGTCCGTAGGCGTCCAGGGCGACCCCCGTGGCGACGTGGGCGTTCCACAGGCGGGCGCCGTCGAGGTGCGTGCGCACCCCCACGGCGGAGGTGGCACGGCGCAGCTCCTCCATCGCGCGCAGCGGCTGGACGGTGCCGCCCCCGAAGTTGTGCGTGTTCTCGACGACCACGAGCGCCGTCTCCACCTGGTACGGCCCGGCGCCGGTGGTGACCATCGGCAGCACGTCCGCGGGGTCGAGCCGGCCGGCGACCGAGCGCCACGTCCGGGTGGTGATGCCGGAGAACACGGCGGCGGCGCCCATCTCGGCCCGGACCACGTGGGCCTGCTCGTCGGCGAGCAGCTCCTTGCCCGGGGGCACGTGCATCCGTATCCCCAGCTGGTTGGCCATCGACCCGGTGGGGGTGAACAGCCCGGCCTCGTGGCCGAGCATCCCGGCGACCCGCTCCTCGAGGGCGCGGACCGTGGGGTCCTCCCCGAAGACGTCGTCGCCCACCTCGGCGGTCGCCATGGCGCGGCGCATCGCCTCGGTGGGGCGGGTCAGGGTGTCGGACAGGAGGTCCGCGGCGAGGGGCGGTGCCACGTCAGTCCTGGGTGAGCATCTCGGCGACGAGGAACGCCAGCTCGAGGCTCTGCTGGTGGTTCAGCCGCGGGTCGCACACCGACTCGTAGCGAGTGCCGAGGTCGGCGTCGAGGATGCGCTCGGACCCCCCGAGGCACTCCGTGACGTCGTTCCCCGTGAGCTCGACGTGGATGCCGCCGGGGTTCGTGCCCAGGCTCCGGTGCACCTCGAAGAAGCCACGTACCTCGTCGACGACGTCCTCGAAGTCACGGGTCTTGAACCCCGACGCCGACGAGAACGTGTTGCCGTGCATCGGGTCGCAGACCCACGCGACGGGTGCGCCGGACGCGGTGACCTTCTCGACGATGGCGGGCAGGGCGTCGCGCACCCGGCCCGCGCCCATCCGGGTGATGAGGGTCAGCCGGCCGGGACTGCGCTCGGGGTCGACGGCGTCGATGATGCGCAGCAGGTCGTCGACGTCGGCGTTCGCGGACACCTTGACCCCCACGGGGTTCTTCACCCGGGAGACGAAGTCGATGTGGGCGCCGTGGACGTCTCGGGTGCGCTCGCCCACCCAGAGGAAGTGGCCGCTCGTGTCGTAGAGGTGCCCGGTGCGCGAGTCGACCCGGGTGAGCGGGCGCTCGTAGTCGAGGATGAGCGCCTCGTGCGCGGAGAAGAACTCGGTCGTGCGCATGGCCTCGAAGTCGGCTCCGCACGCGGCCATGAACCGCATCGCCTTGTCGATGTCGCGGGCCAGCCGCTCGTAGCGGACGTTGGCCGCGTTCGCGACGAAGCCCTTGTTCCAGTCGTGGACGTGCCTCAGGTCGGCGAAGCCACCGGTCGTGAAGGCCCGGACGAGGTTGAGGGTGGCGCTGCTGCGGTGGTAGGCGTGGACGAGGCGCTGTGGGTCGGGGGTTCGGGCCTCGGTCGTGAACTCGAAGTCGTTGACCATGTCGCCGCGGTAGGCGGGCAGGGTGACCTCGCCCCGGGTCTCGTCGTCGTTCGAGCGGGGCTTGGCATACTGGCCGGCCAGCCGGCCGACCTTGACCACCGGCATCGACGCGCCGTAGGTGAGCACCGCCGCCATCTGGAGGATGGTCTTGATCCGGTCGCGGATGTTGTCGGCGGTGGCGGAGGCGAACGTCTCGGCGCAGTCACCGCCCTGCAGCACGAATGCCTCGCCGCGGGAGACCGCGGCCATCCGGTCGCGCAGGACGTCGCACTCCCCCGCGAACACGAGCGGGGGGTAGGACGCGAGCGTGTCGACGGCCGCGCCGAGCGCACCGCGGTCCGGCCACGAGGGCTGCTGGGCGGCGGGCAGGTCGGATCCGGCGGCGAGCCGCTGGAGGGGGTCCGTGGTCGTGCTCACGGTGTCCAAGGATAGGTCCGTGCTCGTTCTGCGAGACAGCGGGCCCGCATGCCGGATGCCGGGCGACGGGTCGCGAGCCGCCGCGCGCCCACGGTCGTGCGGCCGGTCCGGTGCCACTAGCCCTCGGGGGCGGGGTCGTCCTCGAGCCCGCGGGCGAGGGCGAAGCGCACCAGCTCGACACGGTTGTGCAGGTGCAGCTTGCCGAGGGTGTTCTGCACGTGGTTCTGGACGGTGCGGTGCGACAGCACCAGCTGCGCGGCGATGTCCTTGTAGGACATCCCGGTGGCCACCAGCCGGAGAACCTCGGTCTCGCGCTGCGTGAGCTCCGGGATCGGCCGCTCGTCCCGGTCGCCGGTGGCACCACCCTCCGGCTGCGGATCGGAGGCCATCCGGCGGAACTCCCCGAGCACCAGGCCCGCCAGCCCCGGAGTGAACACCGCCTCACCGCGGGCGGTGGCCAGCACGGCGTCGACGATCTCCTGCGCAGACGCGGACTTCACGAGGTACCCGGTGGCCCCGGCCTTGATGGCGGCCAGGACGTCCTGCTGCTCGCCACTCGCCGAGAGGATGAGGACGCGCGTGGGGAGGTCTCCGATCGCCCGGCACACCTCGTCGCCCCGCAGCTCCGGCAGGTTGAGGTCGAGCACGAGGACATCGGGGGTGGTGGCCCGCGTGCGCCGCACCGCTGCGGGGCCGTCGGCGGCCGTCGCGACCACCCGCACGCCCCGCGCCGAGAGGTCGCGCTCCAGCGCGCTCAGCCACAACGGGTGGTCGTCGGCCACGAGCACCGTCGGGCCCTCGGGGGGCCGCTCGGCGCCCTCGGTCTCGGTCATCGGTGCTCCTGGGCTCGGCGCGGGACGGTGAGTCGCACCGTGCATCCTGCCCCCGGACGGGTCTGCCACGTGGCCGAACCGCCGAGGTCCTCCACCCGGCCACGGATCGAGCTGCTCACCCCGAGCCGGCCGCGCTCTGCGGCGGTGCGAAGCTCGGTCGGGTCCGCGCCCACGCCGTCGTCCCGGACGGTGAGGTCGACACCGGTGGGGTCGCCCTCGAGCAGCACCCAGGCGCGGGCGCCGGGTCCGGCATGCCGCTCCACGTTGTCGAGGACCGCCCGCAGGGCGGCGCCGAGCTCGCGGGCCACGACCGGGTCGACGAGCACCGGGTCGGCCGGCACGGCCACCGTGACCCGGGTGCGCTCCTGCGCGGTGACCTCGAGCCGCAGGTCGACGTCGGCCCCGGGCACGCCGTGCAGGTCCATCGGCTGCGCTCCCGGCGCCCCGGCACCGGACACGAAGCGGCGCAGGGTCCGTTCCTGCTCGGCCGCGAGGTCGGCCAGCTCGACGCCGGCGGGCCCGAGGTCGGCACCGCGCCGGTGGATGTAGGCCAGCGACTGCAGCACACCGTCGTGGACCACCCGGGCGATCCGTTCGCGCTCGGCGAGGCGCTCACGCTCGAGCAGCACCTGCTCCTCGCGGACCAGGCCGGTGCGGGCGAGGTCGACGGCGAGGCCGATGAGGCCTCCGAGCAGGACGAGCAGGACGATGTTGTGCACCGTCCCCTGGGTCGGCCGCCCGAACACGGCGACCACGTCGGCGGTCGCCACCGCCGCGGCCGCGACGAGGCCACCGCGGGCCCCGGCGACCACGGCTGCGCCGGCCACGGGCCCGGCGGCCCACAGCGTCGGGATCGTGAACTGGCCCGCCACGATGGCCGCGTGGTCCTCGACCAGCGGGGTGGCGAGGATCCCGAGGACGGCGATGGCGCCCTCCACGACGACCAGCTGCAGCGTGCGCCGGCGGTAGACGAGCAGGGCGAGCGACCAGCCCATCATCACGGCGAGGACGAGGGCGGCCAGCCAGGGACGCACCATCTGCTCGTGGCGTCCCCAGGACAGCCACACGGCGTAGATCGCGGCCAGCGGACGGAAGATGTCGAGACCGCGGTGGAAGGACTCGACGAGCACCGGCTCGCGTCGGCCCGTGCGCAGCGACCGCGCCTCGAGGACCCCCACCCCGGTCCCCGTGTCAGCTGGCCCGACGGGCAGGACCGGCCTCGTCCTCCGGGCGGTCCCCGGCGGCGGGCCCGTCCGAGACCTCCGTGGTGTCCGAGCCGTCGGCCTCGTCGTCGGGCAGCGGGTCCTCGTGCTCGTCCTCGCGCTCGTCGGCACGCTCGCGCTCGCCCAGTCCGTCGACGTCCAGGGCCCGTTCGAGCTCGTCGACCGCGCGGCCGGGCAGCGCCGCCTCGGCGGCCTCGCGGATCCGGGCCCGGCGCTCGCGGGCGATGCGGTCCTTCATCGACGTCGCGTACATGTCGACGTACTCCTGGCCGGAGAGCTCCATGAGGGCGTACATGATCTCGTCGGTGATCGACCGGAGGACGAAGCGGTCGCCCTCCATCCCGTCGTATCGCGAGAAGTCGAGCGGGGTGCCGATCCGCACGCCGATGCGCACGAGCTTGGGGATCTTGGTGCCGGTCGGCTGGGCCTTGTCGGTGTTGATCATCGCGACCGGGATGACGGGAACGCCGGCCTCGAGGGCCATCCGGGCCACGCCGGTGCGGCCCTTGTAGAGCCGGCCGTCGGGGCTGCGTGTGCCCTCCGGGTAGAGCCCCAGCAGCTCGCCGCGGCCCAGCACCTTCAGCCCGGAGCGCAGCGCGGCCTCGCTGGCCCGGCCGCCGGAGCGGTCGATCGGCAGCTGCCCCACACCCTTGAAGAAGGCGGCCGTCAGCCGCCCCTTGAGGCCGACGCCGGTGAAGTAGTCGGACTTGGCGAGGAAGGTCATCCGCCGCGGGACGAGCAGGGGCAGGAAGATCGAGTCGGAGAACGAGAGGTGGTTGCTGGCGAAGATCGCCGCGCCGGTCTCGGGGATGTTCTCCTCACCCTCGACCCACGGCCGGAAGAGGAGGCGGAGGATCGGCCCGAGGACGACCGTCTTCAGCACCCAGTAGAACACCGGACCACCCTTCCACGCGTGTGGGGCGAGCCTAGTGCACCCGCGCCGGGTGCCGTGGCCGTCGGGGCACGTGGCAGGATTGCGGGGAGCACCCCGGAGGAGCAGCAGGTGAGCGACCGACCAGGCGAGATGGACGAGCGCGACGTCGACGAACGCTTCGCGTCGATCGTCGCCGCCTGGGACGGGCCGGTACCCACGGGGCCGGCGTCCGCCGTGTCCACCACGCCCGCACCCGCCGCGGACGAGACCGGCACCGAGGACGACGACACCGCTGCCGCCCCGGACGCCGCCGCCACGCCGGACGACGACACCGGTCCCGAGACGCCATCCTCCACGGAGACCGCTCGCGAGGACCACCGCCCGCCGTGGGTCAACCCGTCACCGCTCGACCTGGTGGTGCCCGCCTCGTCGTGGCGCGTGGCACCACCGCCGGCGTCGGGAGGCACGACCACACCGCCCGGCTCGACCACCGCGACCCCCGGCCCTGAGGACGAGGACCACTACGAGCCGCCGCCGGTGACGCTGCCCCCGCAGGAGGACCTGCACTTCTGGGGTGCCGTGATCGGGTTGGTCGGCGGCCCGCTGCTCCTTCTGTACGTCGCCCTCGCCCGGCCCTTCCACAGCGAGCGGTGGTTCGCCGCCGGCGTCGTGCTGTCGCTCGTCGGGTTCGCGCTGCTCGTCCTCCGGCAGCCGCGACACCGCGACCCCTCCGACGACGACGACGGCGCCCGCGTCTGACCCGGCCACCGTCCCAGCTTTCTCGCCTGATCCCCGAACCCCCGGGTCGCCCCGGAACCCTTCCGGTGCGACCCCGGGGCTTCCGGGGCGATGCCGTGCCGAAGCACTGCCGTCCACCGTGAGCGATGCGACGCGGACACCGGTCAGCGGGTGGGCACGAGCTCGAGGTCGACCCACACGGCCCGGTGGTCGCTGGCCCGCTGCCAGGCGGCGTCCGGCACCGCCACCTCCCGGCGGGGCAGCACGCGCAGACCCGGCGAGGCGAACACGACGTCCAGGCGCCGCCGCGGTGACCGCGCCGGGTAGGTGGGCCGGTCCGGAGCCACGAGCCGCAGCCGGTCCGGCACGTCGAGCCTGCGCCAGGCCGCACCGTCGGACTCCTCGTTGAGGTCGCCGGCGACGACGAGTGGACCGGTGTCGGCCAAGGCTTCCAGCACGTCGGCGACGTGACGCTCGCGCTCGTCCGCGCGCAGCGACAGGTGCAGCGACACCGCGGTCAGCTCGGCCCCCGAGGGGAGCGCGACCCGCGCCCGGGCCCAGCCCCGTGTCCGGTCCGGCCACCGCACGGCCAGGCGACGGTGCTCGGCGTCGGCCACGCACACCCGGTCCGAGACGAGCACGGTCGTGCCGCCGCTCCCCCGGTGCGGGCCCGTCGTCCGCAGCCCGCAACGCCGGGCGAACCGCCGCAGCCGCCATCCGGCGAGGAGCCGGCGCGGCACCTCCTGCAGGCAGAGCACGTCGGGGTCGACCGCGCGCACCAGGCGAGCTGCGAGGTGCGCGTCGTCGAGGAAGTCGTGCGTGTTGTAGGTGGCGAGCCGCAGCGTGTCGGGGGACACCGGTCAGCCGTCGGACAGGCGGGTCCGGTCACCGGGGGTGCCGTCGGGGGGGACGTCCCCGGCGTCGGCCCAGGCCAGGCCGGCGGCGGCGAGCCGGGCAAGGTCGCCGGCGCCCACGAGGCCGGCCTCGTTGCCCAGCTCGGCGGCGACGATGGTGGCCTCCGGACGGTAGCCGCGTCCGGTGAGCTGGCCCCGGAAGGCCGCACGGGCGGGTTCGAGGAGCAGGTCCCCGGCCGCGCTCACCCCGCCCCCGACCACGAAGGTGCCGGGGTCGAGGGCGGCGGCCAGGTTCGCGATGCCCACGCCGAGCCAGCGCCCCACCTCACCGAGCAGCTCGCGCGCCAGGGCGTCGCCCTCGCGAGCCGCCTCGGTGACCACGGGCCCGGTGAGGTCCTCGGCGCGGCCGTGCACGCGGTCGAGCAGGTCCGTGGCCACCGGACTCCCCGCGGTGATGAGGGTCCGCGCCTCCCGCACCAGCGCGTTGCCGGACGCGTACTGCTCCCAGCAGCCACGGTTGCCGCACTCGCAGCGGATGCCGTCCGGCACCACCTGCATGTGACCGAACTCGCCGGCGATGCCGAACCGACCCCGCACCACCCGGCCGTCGATGACGATGCCGCCCCCGATCCCGGTGCCGAGGTTGACGAGGACGAGGTGGGTCTCGCCGTGGCCGGCGCCGTACCGGTACTCCGCCCAGGCCGCGGCGTTGGCGTCGTTGTCGACGAACACTGGGACCGGGAGGCGGTCCGAGAGGGTCTGCCGCAGCGGCTCACCGCGCCAGGACAGGTGGGGCGCGAACACGACGGTGGCCCGGTCGGCGGAGACGAAACCCGCTGCCCCGACCCCGACCGCGACCACCTCCTCGCCGGGGGTGAGGGCACCGAGCAGCTCGTCGACCGCCGAGATGATCGTGTCCTCGACCACCCGGGGGCTGCGGGAGCGGTGGGGGGTGTCGCGCCGGCTGCGCCGCACGACGCGTCCGGACGGGTCGACGAGACCGGCGGCCACCTTGGTGCCACCGATGTCGACGCCCACGGCGAAGGACACCTCAGCCACTCCCGGACCCGTCGTCCGCGTCGTGCACCGGGATCGGACGGGACGCCGCTGCACCCCCCGGCCGTGACGGCCCCTTCTCGGGGTCGTCGCCGTCCGGGGCGTGGTCGGAGCCGGCCCGCCGGTCGCGCTCACCCGCGAGGTCGGACAGCACGCCCGCCGCGACGGTGGCCAGGTCGGAGAGACGGCGCAGCGTCTCCGGGCTCAGCCCACGGACCACGGCGGCCGTCCGGCACAGCGGGCACGACCTGCAGAACGGCTCGGTGCACACCCAGGCCTCGTCCTCGGCGGCAGCGCCGTCGTCGCCTCCCCGCCGGTCGGGGTCCGCGCCCTCCCCCGCGCCGGCATCCGCGTCCTGGCCGTCGCCGGACGGGTCGTCGGACGGGTCGCCCGTTCGGCGCAGGCTCTCGAGCAGGCGCTGGGCCTCCTCGGCCACCGAGCCCACCTGCTCGTCCCACCGGTCATCGTCCACCGGCCCACACCTCCGCGTCTCGCTCGAACCGGATCCGTAGCTCGCCCCGCCCCACCTCGGCACCGAGGACGAGGCAGCGCCGCAGCACCGAGGGCAGGGTGACCACCCGGCGCTGGTCACCCACCTCGATGACCAGGTCGTCCCCGCGCCGGGCCATGGCCACCTGACCGGCGCTGGCGAGGGGCAGCGGCAGGTGGAGGACGAAGTCGGCGCCGTCGGGCTCCACCCGCATCCGGGGTGCGTCGACGTCGTCGAGGACGGCGGCGGGCCGGGGGCCGTCGGGGTCGGGAGAGGTGGCCCCGGCGAGCGCCGCGAGCGCATCGGGCCCCGTGGGCTCCCCGGCGGCGTGGGGCGCCCGCAGCAGCGGCACACCGGCGAACGACTCACGGACCAGGGCCAGGCCGTCCTGCTGTGCCTGCCACCAGGCGTCGCGCCACGGGTCGGCGGTGGCGCCCCGGGGAGGGGGAGGGACCAGCCGGTTGACCACGACCGCGTCGACGGGGTACCCGTGCAGCGACAGCGAGGTCAGCATCCGCCGGCTCTCCGCCACCACGACGCGCTCAGGGGTCAGCACGACCCGGACGCTGGCCCGGGGAGAGGTCAGGAGCGAGCGCACGCGACCCATCAGCTGCTTCCACGCCAGCAGCACGGCGAGGACCTCGGGCCCGGGTACCGGCACGCCGGAGGCCGCCGACGCGGCGGGCCGCAGCACCGTGAGCATCCGCCGCTGGGCGGGCAGCAGGCGGTCGAGGTGCCAGCCGATCACCTCGGGCAGCGCGAGGAGGCGCAGCGTCTCGGCGGTCGGGGCGCAGTCGACGACGACGAGGTCCCAGCCCCCGCTCTCGGCCTGGTGCGCGAGGACGACGAGGGCGACGACCTCCTCGGCGCCCGGGAGCGCGCTCAGCTCGTCGGCGACGACCGGGTCGGCACCGAGAGCCGCGAGCACGTCGAGCAGGTAGTCGCGCACCACCTGCCAGTCGGCCTCGACCGCGGTGTGCGCGCCCACGGCGAGGGCATGCAGGCCGGGTTCGACCTCGGTGGTGTCGCGCCACGTCCGGGCCGTGGCCAGCTCCACCTCGAGGGCGTCCCCGAGGCTGTGGGCGGCGTCGGTGGAGACGACGAGGGTGCGCAGACCGTCGCGCGCAGCGGCGACGGCGGTCGCGGCCGCGGTGGTCGTCTTGCCGACCCCACCCTTGCCGGTGACGAGGACGACCCGGGGCATGGTGGCGTTCAGCCCTCGACGCGCTTCTTCAGCTCGGTGAGGGCGGTGCTGATGATGTGCCGCTCCGCCTTGCGCTTCAGCATGCCGATCATCGGCATCGTCAGGTCGACCTCGAGGTCGTAGGTGACCCGCGTGCCGCCGCCGACGCCGTCGAGGGTGTAGCTGCCCGTCATCCCCTTGAGGAGCGAGGCCCGCACGAGGTGCCAGCCGACGACCCCGGTGCCGTCCTCGTCGACGTCCCAGTCGTACTCGAGGACGTACTGGTCCTTGACGGCCCCCGCATCGAGGGTGAACTCCACCTGGTCGGCCCAGCCGTCGCCGTCCTCGCTCAGGACCGAGCACTCCTTGACCTGCTCGGCCCACTGCGGGTAGCTCTCGAAGTCGGCGATGACGTCGAGGACCTCGCCGGGGGCGGCGTCGATCTCGACCGAGGATCGTGTGCGGTCGGCCATGGCAGGGAGGGTACCCGCCCGCCCGCGTCCTAGAGTTGGGGTGCAGCCGGCTGACCCCGCAACCGAAGGAGCCCGACGGTGCACGAGACATCGACCCCCCTCGTCCTGCCCGCCACGACCGAGGGCAGCCTCGCCGACCTCCCGGGACGCCTGGCTCGGGCCGAACCGGGGCGGGTGACGTTCTCGGTCCGTGCCCCTGGCGGCTGGACCGAGGTCACCGCTGCCACCTTCGCCGCCGAGGTCGACGCCCTCGCCAAGGGCTTCCTCGCCGCGGGCGTGGGACCCGGCGACGTCGTCGGCATCATGAGCCGCACCCGCTACGAGTGGACGGTGGCCGACTTCGCGCTCTGGTCGGCCGGGGCCGTGCCCGTCCCCATCTACGAGACCTCCTCCCCCGACCAGGTCCAGTGGATCCTCTCCGACTCCGGCGCCGTCGGGGTCCTCGTCGAGACCGAGAAGCACCTCGAGGCCGTCGAGAAGGACAGAGGCTCCGTGCCGGGGCTGGAGCACGTCTGGGTCATCGACCACGGGGACGTGGACACCCTGAGCCGCGATGGTGCGGACGTCGAGGACACCGAGCTCGCCGGCCGTCGTGAGGCGCTCCACCGCGACAGCCTGGCCACGGTCATCTACACCTCGGGCACGACGGGGCGGCCCAAGGGCGTCGAGCTGACGCACGGCAACTTCCTCACCCTCGCCGAGAACACCGCCGAGGCCATCTCCGACGTCGTCAAGTCGCCGGGTGCGGCGACGCTGCTCTTCCTCCCTCTCGCGCACGTCTTCGCCCGGTTCATCGAGGTGCTGGCGGTCACCGCGGGGGTGCGGATGGGCCACTCGTCCGACCTGAAGACCCTCATGGACGACTTCGCCGCCTTCAAGCCCACGTTCATCCTCGCGGTGCCCCGCGTCTTCGAGAAGGTCTACAACTCGGCCGAGGCCAGCGCCGAGGCCGGCGGCAAGGGGAAGATCTTCACCGGGGCGGCCGCCGCGGCCATCGCGTGGTCCGAGGCCCTGGACGAGGGCAGCGTGCCGCTCGGCCTGCGCCTGCGCCACGCCGTCTTCGACCGGCTCGTCTACGCCAAGCTGCGCGAGGCGATGGGCGGCCGGGTGCAGTACGCCGTCTCGGGTGGGGCTCCGCTGGGCACCCGGCTCGGCCACTTCTTCCGCGGCATCGGGATCTCCATCCTCGAGGGGTACGGCCTCACCGAGACCACGGCACCAGCGTGCGTCAACCTCCCGGACCGGATGCGCATCGGCACGGTGGGCCCGCCGCTGCCCGGCGTCGACGTGCGGGTCGGCGACGACGGCGAGATCCAGCTGCGGGGGGTCAACGTCTTCCGCGCCTACCGCGGCAACGACAAGGCCACGCGCGAGTCGCTCGACGACGAGGGGTGGTTCCGCACCGGCGACCTCGGCGAGCTCGACGACCACGGCTACCTGCGGATCACCGGGCGCAAGAAGGAGATCCTCGTGACCGCCGGCGGCAAGAACGTCGCACCGGCGGTGCTCGAGGATCGGTTGCGGGCCCACCCGCTCATCAGCCAGTGCATCGTCGTCGGCGACGGCAAGCCGTTCATCGCCGCCCTGGTCACCCTCGACGACGAGATGTACCCGTCGTGGTCCGCCAACCACGGCCTCGACGACCTGCCCCTCGCAAAGGCCCGCCACGACGAGCGGGTGCACGCGGAGATCCAGAAGGCGGTGGACGAGGCGAACCAGGCCGTGTCCAAGGCCGAGTCGATCCGCAAGTTCGCGGTGCTCGACGACGACTTCACCGAGGACTCCGGGCACCTCACCCCCTCGCTCAAGCTCAAGCGCAACGTCGTCATGCGGGACTTCGCCGACGAGGTCGACGCCCTCTACGGTGGCTGACCCCGCCCCGGCGGGGTCGGCGCCGGCGTCGGTTCCGGTCCGGGACGGCCGCCGCGTGCTCCTGCTGCCCGCCCTGCTCGGCGCCGCCTGGATCGCCTGGTTCGGCGTCCTCCAGTGGAGCGTGGTGCGCTTCCGCATCCCCATCCTGCTGACCCTCACGCTGGTCACGGCCCTGCTCGCGGTCTGGGTGGTGCGGCGCGTGGCGGTTCCCCTGCCCCGCTGGCTGGCGCCGGCCGTGGTCGTGGGCTCGGTCGCGGTCACCCTCACGGTGCCGCTGTTCACCTACCTGCGTGGCGGCTGGCACACGGCGGCCCTCGTCGTCCTCGCCACCGGAGGCCTGCTCGCCGCCGCGCTGCTGGCGGTACCGCGCCGCCGGGCCGCCGCGGCGGCGCTCGTGACGGCGGTGCTCACCCAGGTGGCCGTCGCGGTGGTGGCCGTCGTCGGCGACCCGTCACCGCGCATCGACGTCTGGGTGGTCCTCCAGCAGGGGGCCGACGCCCTGGGCCGCGGCGAGAACGTCTACACGCAGCAGTGGATCGGCTCACCCGGCGTCCAGGACTTCTTCCCGTACCTGCCCTGGATGGCGGTGCTCACCGCGCCCGGACGGTGGGTGGCCGGCGACGTGCGCTGGATGCTGCTCGTCTGGTCGCTCGTCCTCCTCGCCGGGCTCTGGTCGCTCTCCCGCGGACGGGTCGAGCGCGCCGCCGCCGTCGGGGCGGTCCTCGTCCTCGCGCCCGGCACGCTGACCCAGGTCGACCAGGCGTGGACCGAGCCGGTCCTGGCCGCCCTCCTGGTCTGGTTCGCCGCCCTGGTGCACCGGGGCCGTGCCTGGTGGGCGGTCCTGCCGCTGGCCCTCGCGTGCGCCAGCAAGCAGCACCTGGTGCTGCTGGCCCCGATGCTGCTGCTGTGGCGCCCGTTCGGCTGGCGGCGCACCCTCGCCGCCGGTGGGCTCGCCGGGGTCCTCGTGCTGCCCTGGCTGGTCGCGGACCCGGAGGCGTTCTTCGACGACACCGTGACCACCCTGCTCACCTTCCACCCGATCCGGTTCGCCAACACCTGGTACCTCTACTTCCTGAACGAGCACGAGGTGACGCTGCCGTTCGCGGTCACCGGGCTCGTCATGGCCGCCGTGGTGGCGGCATCGGTCTGGGCCGTGTGGCGCCGGCAGCCGGGGGTCGACGAGGTGCTCCGCTGGATGGCGCTGGTGCTCGCCGTCGCGAACCTCGTCAACAAGCAGGCCTTCTACAACCAGTTCTGGCTGGTGGCCGCCCTGGTCGCCGCCTCGGTGGCGGTGTCGGGGCGGACACCGGCCGACGATGACCCTCCCGACGACGGTGCGGTGGTCAGCCGGCCAGTGCGCCCAACCGCTGCACCCACGCCGCGGTGAACCGAGTCCGGTCCTCACCGAGCACACGCGCCATCGCGGCGTCGCAGGCGCGCTCGGCGGCCGTCTCGCCCTGGGTGCGCGTGCATTCACGGACCAGGTCGCGTACCGCCGCCTCGCCGTGGCGGGCCGCGATCGTCTCGACCGCCTGCCACGCGGCGAGGTAGCCGACCGAGATGTCATGGGTCGCCGGGTCGAGGTCCTCGGCGGTGGGTAGCCGGGCCGGGCCGCGCCCCTCGCGGACGGCCTGCACCAGGGGGGCGGCGAGCTCGCCGGTGGGCAGGTCGGCCCGCCCGTACCCGACGTGGTCGGCGTAGCCCTCGGAGAGCCAGGCCGGGGCCGACCCGGCAACCGTGGCCCGCACCGCCACGTGGGCGAGCTCGTGGGCCAGCACCACCTCGCGGCCGACGGTGCGCAGGCGGGCACGCGCAGACGGGTCGAGGACCACCCGGTCGCCGGTGGCGAGCCCGGTGCCGTCGACGGGGCCCTCCGTGGTGGCCGCGACGTCACCGACGGGTGCGGCCG
The DNA here is from genome assembly GCA_963726295.1 of uncultured Actinomycetota bacterium. GTDB lineage: Bacteria > Actinomycetota > Actinomycetes > Actinomycetales > Dermatophilaceae > DASSQJ01. The sequence goes on along the minus strand of CAVSBW010000001.1, from coordinate 969,862 downwards.
GCCGGCCGAGGAGCACCTCGGCCTGTTCCTCGGTGCGCGGAAGCAGCACGAGCACCCGGTCGGGGGCGCCCTCCCACATCCGGGCGAGCTCCGGCAGCACGGAGTCGACGGTCGCGACCGTCTCGGCGAGCGCGGTGTCGTCGGAGGTGCCTGCGACCACCGCGTGCTCGCCCCGCTCGACACGCATGCCCGGCATGGCCAGCCAAGGAGCCGCTCCCTCCCCCGGCGTCGGCTCCTCCGCCGTGACCTGCCAGCCGTCACCCTCCCGGACGAGGCGGTAGCGCACGTGGGTGGCGCGGTCGGCGCGGTCGACCCCCCCGACGCGGTAGCGCAGCCGCACGACCACGCCGCCCGCCGGGTCGTCGACCGGCGGGACCTCGTCGTGCGTGAGACGGGAAAGCCGCAGGTCACGTGCCGAGCGGAACGCCGCGAGCTGCCGGCCGCCCGCCGGGGACGTCGGGTCGGCGACGGTCGCGGCGAAGGACTCGGTGTCACCGGCGAGCACCGCGGCCTGCCGGTCGTCGAGCAGCGCATCGAGGGCGGCCGCGGCCTCGTCGGCCGTCACGGCGTCGACCGGGACGGCGGCCGCGACGGAGGACACGGGGTCCGGCGGCCCGGTCTGCTCCGGCGCCACCCTGGGGACGGAGCAGGCCGAGGTTCCGAGGACCACCGCGGCGAGGACGGCAGCTCGGCTCACTCGTCGCTGGCGGGCGCCCGGCACCGCCACATCGTAGGTGGCCGACCGGCTCGGACGGCCTGCCCGGGAACGGCGTCGTGCGACCGGCTGATGCCCGCCGGCACCCGACCGGTGAGCGTGGCCTTCCGGTGGACGGCGGCTCAGCCGACGGCGCGAGAGCCCGTGCCGCCCTCAGGGAGGTCGAGCCGGGCCGTGGCCCGGGACGCCTCCTCGGGGTCCACGAGACCGGCGCGAACGAGGCGTGTGACCGCCGCCCGCTCCTCGGTGTCGAGTGCGGAGTCGGGGCGGGCCGTGGGGGCCGTGAGGGACAGCAGGACGGGCACCATGCACTCGTCGCAGCGCAGCTCACGAACCGGACACGTACGGCACTCGACCGCCATCACGGTGTTGCGGGTCATGCGTCTCACCTCTTCTCTCGGTACGTCGTCGGCGACCCTACGGACGACCACCGACACCCCTCCTGCCCACGGCACCCACACGCCGGGGGCCGGTGCCGCGTCCCCGGGTGCCGGCCACCGGAGCGCCGCCCAGCGCGCCTCGGCCGTGCTGTCGGCTCCCCGGCCTACCGTTCCCGGCATGGCGATGGTCCAGGGCACGTTCGACGACCTGGGCACACCGCTGTCGACCGTCACCTTCGTCGTCGTCGACCTCGAGACCACCGGCGGCAGCCCCGCCGAGTGCGCCATCACCGAGGTCGGAGCGGTCAAGGTGCGCGGCGGCGAGGTCGTCGGCGAGCTCCAGACGCTCGTCAACCCGGGGGCGCCCATCCCCGCCTTCATCAGCGTCCTCACCGGCATCACCGACGCGATGGTCGCCGACGCCCCCACCATCGAGACGGTCCTGCCCCAGTTCCTCGAGTTCGCCGCGGGCAGCGTGCTCGTCGCGCACAACGCCCGCTTCGACGTCTCCTTCCTGAAGGCGGCAGCCCAGCGGTGCGAGCGGGAGTGGCCGGCCCTGCCGGTCCTCGACACCGTGCACCTCGCCCGCCAGGTGGTCCGTCGCGACGAGGTGCCCAACCACCGCCTCGCCTCGCTCGCCCGCCTCTTCCTGGCCACCACGACGCCCGACCACCGTGCGCTCCACGACGCCAGGGCCACCGTCGACGTCCTCCACGGCCTCATCGGCCGGGTCGGCAACCTCGGCGTGCACTCCCTCGAGGAGCTGCTCGACTACACCGCCCGCGTCTCGCCCGGCCGCCGCCGCAAGCGGCACCTCGCCGACGCGCTCCCCGACGCCCCCGGCGTCTACCTCTTCAAGGACGGTCACGGGCGTGTCCTCTACGTCGGCACGTCCGTGTCGATCCGCACGCGGGTGCGGTCGTACTTCACCGCCTCCGAGCACCGCCGCCGGATGGGCGAGATGGTGCGCCTCGCCGAGTCGGTGAGCCCGGTCGTCTGCGCCACGACGCTGGAGGCCGAGGTCCGCGAGCTGCGTCTCATCGCGGAGCACAAGCCGCGGTACAACCGGCGGTCCCGGCACCCGGAGAAGGCGCTGTGGGTCAAGCTCACCGTCGAGCCGTTCCCCCGACTGTCCATCGTGCGGCGGGTGGCCGAGGACGGCGCCCGCTACCTCGGACCGTTCGGGTCGCGGCACGCCGCCGAGGCGGCCGTCGCCGCCGTCCACGAGGTCCTCCCCCTGCGGCAGTGCACCGAGCGGCTCAGCCCGACCACCCCCCGGCCGGCGTGCGCCCTCGCCGAGATGGGGCGGTGCGGAGCCCCGTGCACCGGGGCGCAGGGGGTGGAGGCCTACGCCGAGGTCGCCGACCGCGCCGCGCTCCTCCTCGCCGGTGACCGCCGTGACCTCTTCGTCGCGCTCCGCGAGCGGATGGCCCACCTGTCCGGCGCCGAGCGCTACGAGGACGCCCAGCAGGTCCGCGACCGCCTCGTCGCGCTCGTCCGCGGGGCCACGCGCACCCAGCGCCTCGACCCGCTCGCGCGCATCCCCGAGCTCGTCGCCGCACGCCGCGTGACCACCGGCGGTTGGGAGGTCGTGTGCGTGCGGTACGGCCGCCTCGCCGGGTCCACGAGCTCACCGCGCGGGGCCGACCCGATGCCGTACATCGAGGCCCTGCGCGCCAGCGCCGAGGTGGTGGCTGCGCCGGTCGCCCCGGCCACCGCCGCCACCCCCGAGGAGAGCGAGAAGGTGCTCCGGTGGCTCGAGGCCCCCGGTGTCCGGGTGGTCGACGTCGACGGCGACTGGACCTGCCCGGTCGCCGGGGCCGCTGCGCTGCGCGAGGAGCTCGAGCCCCTCGAGGCGTCCCGACGTCAGGTTGCGGGTTTCGCCGGCGCTAGCTGAGCCCGTTCCAGCTGGGCGGTCCGCCGCCCGCCGCCCTCAGTCACCCGCAGACGGCGGCTCGCTCCTCGGCAGGACACCTGCGGGATGACGGACGCCGATCGTCCGGATCCGTCGGTAGCGTGGCCGGATGACCGACCGACCGCTGCTCGACCTCGTCGTCCTCGACTGCCCTGACGCCCTCGCCCTCGGACTCTTCTACGCCGACGTGCTCGGCTGGGAGCTCCAGGAGGGGTCCGACCGCGACTGGACAACGCTCGTCCCGCCGGGCGGTGGGGTGACACCGAAGGACCGTGACGGCCGGGCCACGCTGGCCTTCCAGCGCATCGACGACTGGGTGCCGCCCACCTGGCCCGGCGGCGCGCACCCCCAGCAGGTCCACCTCGACCTCTCCGTCGCGGACATCGCCGCCGCGGAGCCCGCCGTCCTGGCCGCGGGAGCGACCGTGCACGAGCACCAGCCGTCCGAGACCGGCAGCTTCCGGGTCTACCTCGATCCCGCGGGCCACCCCTTCTGCCTCGTGCGCGGCTGACCGCCCTCCGCCCACGGCGGCGCCTACTGCGCCGCTCTACCGTGGGTGGCGTGAGCGAACTCCACCTCGTCGACGTCCCGGTTCCGGGGGGCACCGCAGAGGCGCACGTGTCCCGCCCCCAGGGCGGCCACGGGCCCGGCGTCCTCCTCTTCATGGACGCCATCGGCATCCGCCCGCAGCTCGCGGTGGTCTGCGACCGCATCGCGTCCTGGGGCCACATCGTGCTCGCCCCCAACGTCCTCCATCGCGAGGGCACCGTCGCCGAGCTGATGCCGACCGGCGACCTCACCACCCCAGAGGGCCGGTCGGCGTCCATGGCCCGGGCCCTGCCCCGCGTGCAGCGACTCACGACGGATCTGGCCATCGGCGACATCGAGGCCTACCTGGCGGCCCTGCGCGGACTGGACGGTGTCGACGACGGCCCGGTCGCGGTCACGGGGTACTGCATGGGAGCGCGCCTCGCCCTGCGCGCCGCCGGCCTCGACCCGGAGCATGTGGTCGCCTGCGGCGGCTTCCACGGCGGCGGCCTCGTCACCGATGGCCGGGACAGTCCACACCTGTCCCTCGGCACGGCCCGGGCCGAGCTGGTGCTCCTGCACGCCGACCACGACCGGTCGATGCCGCCGGAGGCCGTCGCCGCACTCGGGGTCGCCATCGCCGAGCAGGGCCTGACCGCCGTCAACACGATCGTGCCCGACGCGCGGCACGGCTACACGATGGCCGACACCGCGGCATACGACGAGGCAGCGGCGGAGCGGCACTACCGCGAGCTCGAGGCGCTCCTCGCCCGGACGCTCGGGCCGGCGGCGCGTGGCTAGGCTGGCGACGTGATCACCGCCATCGTCCTCATCACCGCCGACGTCGACCGCATCCCGGAGGTCGCCCAGGAGATCGCCGACCTCGACGGCGTCACTGAGGTCTACTCGGTCGCCGGCGACGCCGACCTCGTCGCGATGGTGCGCGTGCGCGAGCACGAGGCCCTCGCGGACGTCATCGCCGACCGGCTCAACAAGGTGGAGGGCGTCACCGGCACGAACACCCACATCGCCTTCCGCACCTACTCCTCGCACGACCTGGAGGCGGCGTTCAGCCTCGGCATCGAGGAATGAGCGACGGACGGAAAGAAGGTTGCGGTCCCGGGGTCAGCCGGCGAGCTGCCGCGTGGTCGCCGCCCACCGGTCGAGCAGGGCGGCGGTGGCACCGGAGTCGAGCGCCTCCTCGGCGCGGCGCGCTCCTGCGTCCAGCGCCCCGACCAGGGCCTCGCGCGTCGGTGCGGCCCCCAGCCCGTCGGCGACGGCCAGCGCCATGCCGGCGTTGAGCACCACGGCGTCGCGCACCGGACCGCGCTCACCGGCGAACACGCGCCGGGCGACCTCGGCGTTGTGAGCGGCATCGCCACCGCGCAACGCCTCGACCGGCGCGCTGCCCAGCCCCGCGTCGGCCGGTGAGACCGACAGCAGGGTGACGTCGCCGTCGTCGACCCACCACACCGAGGAGGACGTGGCAAGGGTCAGCTCGTCGAGGCCGTCGTCACCACGGAACACCGCGGCCGGCCGGCCCCGCCCAGCGAACACCCCCGCGATGAGCGGTGCGAGCCGCGCGTCGGCGACGCCCACTGCGGCGTAGGTGGGCTGCCCCGGGTTCGTCAGGGGACCGAGTGCGTTGAAGGCGGTGCCGATGCCGAGCCCGCTGCGCGCGGCGGCCGCGTGCCGCATCGACGGGTGGAAGGCGGCGGCGAAGCAGAAGGTGATGCCGGCCCGCTCGGCGACCTCGGCCACCTGCTCGGGCGCCAGGGTCAGGTCGACCCCCAGGGCCTCGAGCACGTCGGCGGAGCCGGAGGACGAGGATGCGGCCCGGTTGCCGTGCTTGACGACCCGCAGACCGGTGGCGGCGACGACGACCGAGGCCATCGTCGAGATGTTCACCGAGTGCATCCGGTCGCCGCCGGTGCCCACGATGTCGATGCTGGGCCCGGGGACGTCGATCCGGTTTGCGTGCTGGAGCATGACGTCGGCCAGACCGCGCAGCTCGTCGACCGACTCCCCCTTGGCCCGGAGGGCGACGAGGAAGCCCGCCAGCGGCACCGGCCCGGCCTCGCCCGTCATGACCTCGCCCATCGCCCAGCCGGCCTGCTCGGCGGTGAGGTCCTCACCCCGCAACAGGGCAGAGATCAGGTCCGGCCACGTCGCCCCGGCCGGCGGGGTGGCAGCCACGCCGCTCAGCCGACCGCGACCCGCTCGCGGGCCAGCTTCGCGATGGCCTCCGCGACGAGGATCGGGTCGAGGGGGTGCGGCACGGCGTCGTCGGCGAGCGACCAGCCGGCCAGCCAGCCGTCCTGCGGGCGGCCGGTGAGAACGAGCACGGGCGGGCAGTCGAAGATCTCGTTCTTCAGCTGGCGGCACAGGCCGAGACCGCCCATGGGGACCGCCTCGCCGTCGAGCACCACGACGTCGAACCCGCCCGCGTCCATCGCCTCGATCACCGCCTCCGGGGTGGCGCACTCGAGCCACCCGCTGATCTCGACGTCGCGGGCGGGCCGGCGACCCGCCGCGGCGCGCACGGCGTCGCGGGTCGTGACGTCGTCGCTGTAGAGGAGGACGCGAGCCCGGAGCACGCCGGCGGCGTTCGTCGTGGCGTGCTCGGCGGAATCCCGGGGCTCACTCATGAGGTGCATCGTAGCGACCGCCACGAACCCGTCCCTCCCCTGTCCCGCACCGCTTGTGGAGGGTTTCGGGGGGTCGTGGGAGCGCCATCGCCCGGATATCGGCATAATGCCGTCCGTGGCGACTTCTGCATCCCCCTCGGTCAGGCACGCGGGCCCGGTTCCCTCGATCCCCGGCCAGGGCCCCGCGACCCGGCCGAACCTGGTCGCCGTGGGCACGATGGTGTGGCTCTCGAGCGAACTGATGTTCTTCGCGGCGCTGTTCGCCTTCTACTTCACGCTCCGCGGCCACCTGCCCGACCTGTGGGCCGAGCACACCGCCGAGCTCAACGTCCCGTACGCGCTGGGAAACACCATCATCCTCGTGGTCTCGTCGGTGTGGTGCCAGCTCGGTGTGCTGCAGGCCGAGAAGGGCGTCGTCGCCCGCCCGGCCGGCACGTCGATGCTCAAGGTCAGCTCGTGGGGAATGCGCGAGTGGTACGTGCTCACCTACGCGTTCGGCGCCGTCTTCGTCTCCGGGCAGGTCCTGGAGTACGCGACGCTCGTCAGCGAGGGCGTCACGCTCTCCTCCGACTCTTACGGCTCGATCTTCTACCTCGCCACCGGGTTCCACGGCCTCCACGTCACCGGCGGCCTCATCGCCTTCCTCCTCATCATCGGCCGGACGTTCACGACCCGCCGGTACACGCACGCCCAGGCCACCGGCGCCGTCGTCACCTCCTACTACTGGCACTTCGTGGATGTCGTGTGGATTGCCCTGTTCCTCATGATCTACGTCTTGAAGTAAGTTCTCCGACAACCGGACAGCACCCCGCAGATGACGACAGGAACACGCTCGTGAACGCACTGGCCGCCCGGCGCCGACACCCCGCGGCGATCGCCGTCCTCATCATGCTCGGGCTGCTCCTCACCGGCGCCCTGTACGCCGTCGTCGCCCCAAAGCCGGCCGACGCCACGACCACCGCGGCCACCGCCGACTCGGTGCAGGAGGGGCAGAACCTCTTCCGCGCCAACTGCTCGTCGTGCCACGGGCTCAACGCCGAGGGTCGCGACACGGGCAACGGCGACACCATCGCCGGCCCGCCGCTGGCGGGCGTCGGGGCGGCCGCGGTCGACTTCCAGATGGGCACCGGCCGGATGCCGATGACCCAGCCCGGTGTCCAGGCGGCGGCCAGCAGCCAGATGATGTTCTCGGACGAGGACATCGCGAAGATCGGCGCGTACATCGCCTCGCTGGCCCCCGGCCCGGAGGTGCCCAGCGAGGAGGCCGTCGACGCCACCAAGGGTGACATCGCCGCCGGCGGCGAGCTGTTCCGCGTCAACTGCGCCATGTGCCACAACTTCGCGGCCTCGGGCGGCGCGCTCACCCGCGGCAAGTACGCCCCCGGGATCAGCGCCAACACGTCGGCCACCCACATCTACGAGGCCATGGTCACCGGGCCGCAGAACATGCCGGTCTTCAACGACACCAACATCACCCCCGAGAACAAGCGCGACATCATCGCGTTCCTCGACGCCATCAACACCCAGGAGAGCCCCGGCGGCATGACCCTCGGCTCGCTCGGGCCGGTCACCGAAGGGCTCTTCGCCTGGGTGTTCGGCCTCGGCCTCCTCGTCGCCGCCGCCGTCTGGCTCGGCTCGAAGGCCGCCTGACCCCGACCGTCACCACCGACCACCGCGAGAGATCGGCACCCGATGAACGACCAGGACACCCCGAACCCCGGCACCGAGGTGACGCCCGCCGAGGGGCACGGAACGGCCGTGCGCCTCGACCAGGGCCACGTCGTCGGTGAGGGCGGTCTCCCCGACCGGTTCACCAACCCCGGTCTGCCCCACCACGTGCCGCGCATGTCCGACCTCCACGAGGAGGCCGCCGAGCGCGCCGAGAAGCAGGTCGCCACCCTGTTCGGCATCTCCATCCTCGGCACGCTGCTGTTCATCGTCCTGTACTTCGCGGTCGACATCAACCAGACGGTCTACGTGCCCGGCGTCGGCACCACGAGCGCCTCCAACTTCGCCCTCGGCATCACGCTCGCACTCTCTCTGCTCGGCATCGGGCTCGGTGCGGTGCACTGGGCCAAGACCCTCATGCCCGACACCGACGTCGTCGAGGAGCGCCACCCCTTGCGCGCCACCGACGACTCCCGGCAGCGGGTCGTCGACGAGCTCGCCGGGGGTGGCAAGAGCTCGCAGGTCACCCGTCGGCCGCTCATCAAGTACAGCCTCGGCGGCGCCCTCGGCCTGTTCGCGGTGCCGATCGTGCTCCAGGTGGCGGGCTCGCTCGGCCCGATGCCCCAGAAGGCGCTCTCGACCACCTGGTGGAACGGCGGTCCCAGCGGTCCGGGCGAGGAGCCGACCTTCAAGCCGATGCGCCTGATGCGTGACCCCGAGAACACGCCGATCAAGGCGACCGACGTCACCCTCGGGTCGGTGTTCCACGTCATGCCCGAGGGCCTGCTGCCCGACCCGGAGACCCACGAGGGCGGGGCCGAGGACCTCCTCGAGGAGAAGGCGAAGGCCGCCGTGCTCCTCCTACGGCTCGACCCCGACGTGATCCAGTCGCAGAAGGAGCTCGACTGGGGCCACGAGGGGATCGTCGCCTACTCCAAGATCTGCACGCACGTCGGCTGCCCGGTCGGCCTCTACGAGCAGCAGACGCACCACCTGCTGTGCCCCTGCCACCAGTCGACCTTCGACGTGACCCAGGATTGCAAGGTGATCTTCGGGCCGGCGAAGCGATCCCTGCCACAATTGAAGATCACGGTCGACGACGAGGGCTACCTCGTCTCCGCAGCGCCGTTCGCCGAAGCGATCGGTCCGAGCTTCTGGGAGCGTGGCTGAGATGAGCACGACCGCCGAGCGACCCGCGGACCACCTGCGCGACGACGACGAACCGGCCACCACGCCCCCGTCGGGGGTGGCCCGCCGCGTCGGCGGCCTGGCCGGCTGGGTCGACGACCGCACCGGCGCGGCCAAGCCGGTCGGCTACCTCATGAAGAAGGTCTTCCCCGACCACTGGTCGTTCCTGCTCGGCGAGATCGCGATGTACTCGATGATCATCTGCCTGCTCACGGGAGCCTTCCTCACCTTCTGGTTCATCCCGAGCGCCGGCCAGACGGTGTACGACGGCTCCTACGTGCCGTTGCGCGGTGTCGAGATGTCCGAGGCCTACGCCTCGACCCTCAACATCTCCTTCGACATCAAGGGCGGCCTGATCATCCGCCAGATCCACCACTGGGCCGCGCTGATCTTCATCGTGGGACTCACGGTCCACATGTTCCGGGTGTTCTTCACCGGTGCGTTCCGCAAGCCGCGCGAGATCAACTGGGTCATCGGCTCGGTGCTCGCCCTGCTCGCCATCATCGAGGGTTTCGCCGGCTACTCCCTTCCCGACGACCTGCTGTCGGGCACGGGCCTGCGGGCCATGGAGGGATTCATCCAGACCGCGCCGGTCATCGGGTCCTACCTCGTCTTCGCGATCTTCGGCGGGCCGTTCCCGGGCGAGATGATCATCCCGCGCCTGTACTCCGCCCACGTGCTGCTGATCCCGGCCATCCTGATCGGCCTGTTCACGGCACACATCGGGCTCGTCTTCCTGCAGAAGCACACCCAGTTCCCCGGCCCCGGCCGCACGAACACCAACGTCGTCGGCTACCCGGTGATGCCGGTGTACGCCGCCAAGGCGGGCGGGTTCTTCTTCATCGTCTTCGGCGTCATCGCCCTCATCTCGGCGGTCGTGCAGATCAACCCGATCTGGGGCTACGGCCCGTACGACCCCTCCCCCGTCACCGCGGGGTCGCAACCCGACTGGTACATGGGCTTCGCCGACGGTGCCCTTCGGCTGCTGCCCGGCTGGCTGGAGTTCACGTTCTGGGGGTACACGCTGTCGCTGAACATCGCGCTCGGCGCGCTGGTGCTGCTGCCCCTGGTCTACACGGTGCTCGGCATATATCCCTTCGTCGAGAAGTTCGTGACCCGGGACGAGCGGGAGCACCACCTGCTCGACCGCCCGCGCAACGCCCCCACGCGCACCGGCATCGGTATGGCCGGCATCACGGCCTACTCGGTGTTCATGTTCGCCGCGGGCAACGACATCATGGCGATCAAGCTCGGGTTGTCGATCAACGACATCACCTGGTTCTTCCGCATCGGCCTCTTCGTCCTGCCCCCGATCGCCTTCTGGGTCACCCGCCGGATCTGCCTGTCGCTCCAGCGTCGCGACCGCGAGACGGTGCTGCACGGACGTGAGTCGGGCACGATCATCCGCACGCCCGAGGGCCGCTTCTTCGAGCGCCACGAGGCCCTCCTGCCCGAGGACCAGTGGGTCCTGGTCCAGCACGACCCCGTGGCCGTCCTGGAGCCCGCTCGCGAGCTGGACGCCAACGGAGTCGCCCGCCCCGGCTCGCGGGTCGACCGCGTGCGGGCGGCGCTGTCGCGCTTCTACTACCAGGACGCCGTCAACCCGGTCACCCCTTCCGAGCTCGCCGCTGCCCACCACCACGGCCAGGAGGCCGAGGCGATCGAGGCCGGCGACGCCGACGAGCTCCAGGAGATCGGCACCGCGCCGGAGCCCGCGAAGCGCAAGTGACCCCGGCGGTCGTCGGCCCGGGCTGGGACGGGCGGCGGTCAGCCGTCCAGCAGCGCCAGGAGAAGGCGACGCCCAGCGGCGTCGTCGACGTCCACCTCGAGCACCTTGGTGCGCGACCTCTCCCCCGCCACCACGCTGACGCGCCGGGGACGGACCCCGAAGGCGTCGGCCACCGCGTCGCACACAGCGGCCGTGGCGGCCCCGTCGACAGGGCGGGCGCCCACGGACACCGCCAGCACCTCTTCGTCGCCCCAGCGGCCCCCCACGCGCGTCCTGGAGGCTCCGGGGCGCACCCGCACCGTGATCCGCACGGCCGCCATGGTGCCACCCCGTCCTAGGGTGGAGGGGTGACGACCCGCGCCACCACTGCCGAGGACGTCGCCCCGCTACCCCGGAGCACACCCGAGGAGCAGGGCGTGCCGTCGGGGGCGCTGGTGCGCCTCGTCCGGCGCTGGGAGGCCGGAGGGCTCGAGCCGCACAGCCTGACGGTGATCCGGCACGGCCGCGTCGTGGCGGACGGGTGGTGGGCCCCGTATCGCCCCGACGGGGTGCAGCTGGTCTACTCGGTGAGCAAGACCTTCACGGCGTGCGCCGTCGGGCTCGCCGTTCACGAGGGCCTGCTTCGCCTGGACGAGCGGGTGGTCGACCTGTTCCCGGAGGCGGCGCACCTGGCTGGTCCCCGGGCCTGCGCGCTCACCCTGCACGACCTGCTCGCGATGCGCACGGGGCACCGCACCGACACCCTCGAGTCGCGTGGTGTGTCACCCGAGGCGTTCCCGATGACGTTCCTCGCCACCGAGCCCGAGGAGGAGCCGGGCTGGTTCGTCTACCACAACGGCGCCACGCTGCTTGCCGCGCTGGCGGTGCAGCGCCGCAGCGGGCGGCGGCTGCTCGACTACCTGCGCGCGCGGCTGCTCGATCCCCTGGGCGTCCCGCTGGCCGTCTGGCAGCAGGTGGAGGGCTACGACCTCGGCTTCTCGGGCCTGCACGTCCCCACTACCGCCCTCGCCCGGCTGGGCGAGCTCCTGCTGCGGGACGGCGTCCACGGCGGCCGTCGGCTCCTGCCCGAGGGATGGACCGGGCGGATGATGACCGTCCACACCGACACCTCTCGCCACCCGGAGACGACCGACTGGCAGCAGGGGTACGGCTACCAGGTGTGGCGCTGCACGCACGACGCCTGGCGGGCCGACGGCGCGTACGGTCAGTTCTCGGTCGTCGTCCCGCAGGCCGACCTCGTCGTGGCGCTCACCTCGTGCACCGACCGGACGCAGGAGACCCTCGACGCCGTGTGGGAGGAGCTGCTGCCCGCGCTGGCCGACGCCCCACTCGCGACCGACCCGGCCGCGCGGACCGCGCTCGAGGAGGCCCTGGCACGGGCCGCGCTCGAGGCACCGGGCACCACCGAGCGCCCCGCCGGCGACGGCCCGTGGGTCTTCGACCACACGCCCACGGAGCAGGTGCCCTCGCTGCACCGCGTCGAGGTCGCCCCGGCCCCCTCCGGCAGGTGGCTGCTGACGGTTCACGAGGACGACGCCCGACTCGAGCTGCCCTGCGCGGACGGCACCTGGTCCCCGCCCCCGGGTGCGCCGTGGGTGGCGTCCGGCGGCTGGACCGCGCCCGGTGTCTTCGAGGCAGTCGTCGTGGCCGTCGGCACCCCTCACGCGCTGCGGCTGCGGTGCGCGGAGGGCAGGGCCACGGCGAGGTGGAACGGCGAGCCGCTCGGCTGGGCGGCCCTCGCCTCGCTCGTCCCACCGGACTGACCCTCGTGGGCCCTCGGCCGGATGCGGCAGGCTGAGCGCGTGGAGCCCCTCACCGCCGCCGAGTTCGACGTCCGCGTCGAGGACGCCCTCGACGGCGTCCCCGAGGAGCTCATGGCGATGCTCGACAACGTCGTCTTCCTCGTCGAGGACGAACCGCCCGCCGACGACCCCGACCTACTAGGTGTCTACGAGGGCGTGCCGCTCACCGAGCGCGGCGACGCCTGGGCCGCAGGTGCGCTACCCGACCGGATCGTGCTCTTCCGCGGTCCGCTCACCCGGATGTGCGCCGACGACGACGAGCTCACCGAGGAGATCGCGGTGACGGTCGTGCACGAGATCGCCCACCACTTCGGCATCGACGATCGTGCCCTCCACGAGCTGGGTTGGGGCTGACGCCCGCCGGCGCGACGAGGTCAGAGCGCGTGCTCGCCCTTCCAGTACTCGAAGGTCCATCCGACGAGGGCCGGGACGGCGAAGAACGCGCCGATGATGAACAGCCACCAGCCGACGGCCAGGCCCAGGAACATCACGGCGGCGGACGCGGCCAGGAACAGCGGCCACCAGCTGTGCGGGCTGAAGAAGCCGTACTCGCCCTGGATCTCCTCGATGTCGCCGAGCGGGTCGTCGGACGGGTCGGTCTCGAGCCGCCGGCGGGTCATCCGCAGGTACCAGGCGATCATGAACCCGAGGAGGCCGCCGAGGATGAGCCCGATCAGGCCGACCCACTCCGTGCCCAGCGCCGTCGAGCTCGTCCACGTGCCGTAGATCGCGGCCATCGTGAAGCCGAAGACCCCGACCAGGCTGCTCACCCGCTCCATCGCGAGCATGCTCAGGCCTCCGTGTTCTCGTCGGTGCCGTCGACGAAGCCGGCGTCGTGCAGGTCGGCCGGGCCGAGGGCAGACACCAGTGCGCTGTCCTTGGTCCGCTGCGCGTCGTGGACGCCGGCCGGCGCGACCTCGGGGTGGTGCAGGTCGAAGGCCGGGCGCTCGGACCGGATCCGCGGGATGGAGTCGAAGTTGTGCCGCGGCGGCGGGCACGAGGTCGCCCACTCGAGCGACGCGCCGTAGCCCCACGGGTCGTCGGTCTCGACGAGCGGCGCGTTCTTCCACGTCGTGTAGACGTTGTAGAGGAACGGCAACGTCGAGCTCGCGAGGAGGAAGGCACCGATCGTGGAGATCTGGTTGCCGAGGGTGAAGCCGTCCTCGGGCAGGTAGTCGGCGTAGCGGCGCGGCATGCCCTGCATGCCGAGGATGTGCTGGACGAAGAACGTCGTGTGGAAGCCGATGAACAACAGCCAGAAGTGCAGCTTCCCGAGCTTCTCGTTGAGCATCCGCCCGGTGAGCTTGGGCCACCAGAAGTAGAAGCCGGCGAACATCGCGAACACGACCGTGCCGAAGACGACGTAGTGGAAGTGCGCCACGACGAAGTAGCTGTCGGACAGCTGGAAGTCCAGGGCGGGGCTGGCCAGGATGACGCCGGTCAGGCCGCCGAAGAGGAAGGTCACGAGGAAGCCGAGGACCCACAGCATCGGCGTCTCGAAGGACAGCTTCCCGCCCCACATCGTGCCGATCCAGTTGAAGATCTTCACGCCTGTCGGGACCGCGATGAGCATCGTCATGATCGCGAAGAACGGCAGCAGCACCTGGCCGGTGACGTACATGTGGTGGGCCCACACGCTCACCGAGAGGGCGGCGATGGCGATCGTCGCGTAGACGAGGGTCTTGTAGCCGAAGACCGGCTTGCGCGAGAACACCGGGATGACCTCGGAGATGATCCCGAAGAAGGGCAGGGCGATGACGTAGACCTCGGGGTGGCCGAAGAACCAGAAGATGTGCTGCCACATGATCGGGCCGCCGCTCTCCGCCGGGAAGATCTGGGCGTCGAAGCGGCGGTCGGCACCGAGCGCGAACAGGGCCGCGGCCAGCGCCGGGAAGATGAGCAGCACGAGGATCGAGGTGATGAGCACGGTCCAGGTGAACACCGGCATCCGGAACATCGTCATGCCGGGCGCGCGCATCGTGAGGATGGTCGTGATGAAGTTGACGCCACCGAGGATGGTGCCGAACCCGGCGAGGGCGAGGCCGAAGACCCAGAGGTCGCCACCGAGCCCCGGCGAGTACGTGGCGTCCGAGAGCGGGGCGTAGGCGAACCAGCCGAAGGCGGCCGCACCCCCGGGGGTGAGGAAGCCGGCGCCGGCGATGATGCCGCCGAAGAGGTAGAGCCAGTACGCGAACATGTTCAGCCGTGGGAACGCGACGTCCGGCGAGCCGATCTGCAGCGGCATCAGCGCGTTCGCGAACCCGGCGAACAGCGGGGTCGCGAAGAGCAGCAGCATGATCGTGCCGTGCATCGTGAACAGCTGGTTGTACTGGTCGGGGTTGTCGACGATCTGGATCCCCGGCTCGAACAGCTCCGCCCGGATGATCAGGGCCATGATGCCGGCGATCACGAACCACACGAACGAGGTGATGAAGTACAGGTGTCCGATGACCTTGTGGTCGGTGGTGGTGACCCACTTGACCACCGTGGACCCCGGCGACAGCCGCTTGGTGCGGGTGTGCTCGCCGGCGGTGCGGAGCATCGTGGTGTCGGTGGCGGCGCTCATCGTCAGTTGCCTCCCTCGGAGCCGACGGTCTGACCGTCCATCAGCTGCGCGCGGTTCAGGTCGTTGCCGAGCAGGCCGGTCTGGCCGGACGCCCGCAGGTCGGACATGTGCTGGTCGTACTCCTGGCGGGAGACGACCTTGACGTTGAAGAGCATCTGGGAGTGGTAGGCACCGCACAGCTCGGCGCACTTGCCCCTGAACTCACCCTCCTGGGTGGGGACCACCTGGAAGGTGTTCACGCGGCCCGGGATCATGTCCATCTTCTGGAGGAACGCGGGCACCCAGAACGAGTGGATGACGTCGCGCGAGGTCAGGTAGAACTGCACGCGCTCGCCGACCGGGAGGTAGAGCGTCGGGATCGTCTCCTCGGCGCCGGGCTTGCCCGTGAGGATGGCCTGCGTGCCGACCTCGTGGACGTCCGAGTCGAGGTAGTCGAAGTCCCAGCTCCACTGCTTGCCGATGACGTTGACGCTGACGTCCGGGGTCTTCGAGGTGTCGATGAGCGAGGACTCGTCACGGGCCGTGTAGTAGAAGAGCACGACGACCATGAAGATCGGGACGACCGTGAAGAGGATCTCGATCGGCACGTTGTAGCGCAGCTGCGTCGGCAGCTCGGTGTCGTCCTTCTTGCGGCGGTAGGCCCCGACGCACCAGACGATCAGACCGATGACGAGCAGGCCGACGGCGATGGCGGCGATCCACGCACCGATCCAGAGCGTGGTGACGGTCTTGCCGCCCTCGGTGACCGCGGGGGGCAGCCAGCCGGTGGAGGCGTCACCGCGGAGGTTGCCGCTGGCGCAGCCGCCCAACAGGCCGGCCGTGAGCGCACCCAGCAGCACCGAGACGCCGAGGCGACGCGTGCTGCGGCGGGGCGTGGAGAGGTCGTGCTGGCGCACCGCTGCACCCTTCGTGAGAGGAGTGGTCAGAATGGAGCACACCCTACTGCACACCCCGGGGGGTGGACAGGCAGGGGCCGGATACCGTCAGCACGTGGCGCACAACGAGTTCCGGGTGGCTGGAGGGCCGGTCACGGCCGGTCTGCTCGATGCCGCACGTGGCCCGCTCCATCCCCTGGCGGCACAGACCCTCATCGCAGCCCTGGAGGTCGCGTGGGCCGATCCGTCGCGCCGCCATCCGGATGGCCGCCGGGCCCGCGCGCACCTCGACACCGCCCGTGCCGTGCTCGCCGTGGCGATGGGGGTGCGACCGGACGAGCTGTCGGTGCACGGCAGCGCGGAGGAGGCCCTCACGGTGGGCCTGACCGGGCTCCGCCACGGCCGCCGGCGGGTGGGTGAGGCGGTCGTCGCGTCCGCCGTTGAGCGGTCGGTGGTGCTGCTCTCCCCCGGCGTCAGCGACCCGGTGCCGGTCGACGGGCGCGGGGCCGTCCTGCTCGACGACTGGGGCGAGGCCGTCGCCGCTCCCGGCGTGGCGGCCGCGGTGCTGCAGACCGCCAACGGAGAGGTCGGCACCCGCCAGCCGCAGACCGCCGCCCTCGACGCCGCTCGTGCCGGCGGCGTGCCGCTGCTCGTCGACGCCACGGCCTCCCTGGGCCGCGACGACCTGCCGCCGCCGGTCGGGGACGTGCTCGTCGCCGACGCGGCCACCTTCGGGGGCCCGCCCCTCGGGCTGCTGGGCGTGCGCACCGGAACCCGCTGGAGCCTCCCAGGTCGGCGCCTCGAGGCCGAGCACGGACGCTCTGCGGCGGCCCCCTGGGTGCCGGTGGTGCTGGCGGCGGCCGAGGCCTGGCAGCAGGCCGAGGCCGCGCGCGCGGCGGAGGAGACCTCGGCCCGGGACCTGACCGACCGGATCCGAGCGGCGGCCGCGGGGGTACCGGACGTCGTCGTCGCCGGCGACCCCGAGGACCGCGTTCCCCACGTGGTCACCTTCAGCGTGCTCTTCGCCGACGGCGAGGTGCTCCTCGACGAGCTGGCCCGCCACGGCCTGGCGGTGTCCTCCGGGTCGGCGTGCACGACGAGCACGCTGCGACCCAGCCACGTACTCGCCGCGATGGGCGTGCTGACTCAGGGCAACGTCCGCGTCACGCTCCCCCTGGCCTCGGTCTCGCCGACCCGCGATGCCGACGTGGACCGGCTCTGCGCGGTGCTCCCCGGGGCGGTGGCGGCAGTGCGCGAGCGGCTCGGGACGGCCGGCCTGTGAGCGAGCCGGTCGTCGTCGACGCTCGGGGCGAGCGCTGCCCCGTGCCGGTCGTCATGGTGGCTCGCGCGGTGCGTGACCTGCCCGACGGCGCGGTCGTCCTGCTCTGGTCCGACGACCCGGTCGCCGCGGTGGACGTCCCGGCCTGGGCCTGGATGCGCGGTCACGCGGTCGAGGCCGCCCCCGGGGACGGCGTGACCGTCTACACCGTGCGGGTCGGCGGGGCGGTGAACGGCGGCGGCGGGAGCCCGCCCAGGTCGACCTGAGGGGCCCGCAGTGCCTCGGCGAGCCGGGCCAGGTACTGCTCGCGCGGCCACTCCTGCGCCCCCAGCCTCCTCAGGTGGTCGGTGGCCCACTGGACGTCGACGATCCGGCGGGGGTCGCCGTCGGCGTGGAAGCGCCGGGCCAGCCCCACCAGTGCCACCTTCGAGGCGTCACGCACGCGGTGGAACATCGACTCCCCGGCGAACAGGCCCCCGATCGACACCCCGTAGAGGCCTCCCGCGAGCTCGTCGTCGCGCCAGGCCTCGATGCTGTGCGCCCACCCGAGGTCGTGCAGCCGCTGGTAGGCGGCCGCCACCTCACCGGTGATCCAGCGCCCCTCGCGGCTCGGGTCGCCGCAGGCGGCCACGACCTCGTCGAACGCGGTGTCGACGCGCACCTCGAAGCGCGGCAGCACCTTGCGCAGCGACGTGCGCACGGTGAGGCCACCGGCGGGGATGACCCCCCGGGGGTCGGGCGACCACCAGCCGAGCGTCCCGGCACCGTGGCGGCCGAGTCCCATCGGGAACAGGCCCACGCGGTAGGCCGCGAGCAGGGTGCCGGGCTCGAGGTCGGCCCCGGCGGCAACGAGGTCCTCCCCCGGCTCGGCGCGGGCAGCGGCGTCGAGCAGCCACGAGGTCGGGGGTGGCTCGACAGGCGGGAAGACCACGGTCGGCTCGCGGGCCTCAGTCGCGGGCGCCCTGCACGGCCGGCGCGACCTCGGCGGCCGCGTCATCACCGTAGGCCCGGGCCAGGCGGTCGAGGAAGCTCGCGCGGGTGACCTCGTACTCCTGGGTCCCCACCGTCTCGAGGACGAAGGCGGCCAGCACGGAGCCCATCTGGGCGCAGCGCTCGTGGCCGAGGCCGCCGCGGAGCCCGACGAGGAAGCCGGCGCGGAAGGCGTCCCCGACCCCCGTGGGGTCGACCCGCTCCACCTCGCCCGCGACCGGGACGTGGATGTCCTCCTCGCCCCGGGTGCGGATGTCGGCTCCGTCCTTGCCGCGGGTGATGACACGGGTGGCGACCCGCTCGTCGATCTCCGCCTGGGTCCACCCGGTCTTGGTCGCCGTCATGTGCGACTCGTACTCGTTGGTGAACAGGTACTGCGCCCCGTCGACGAGCTTGCGGATGAAGGGGCCGTCCGCGAACGCCAGCTGCTGCGAGGGATCGGCGATGAACGGGATGCCGCGGGCCCGGCACTCCTCGGTGTGGCGCAGCATCGCCTCCGGGTCGTCCGGGGCGATGAGCACGAGGTCGAGGCCCCAGCGCTCGTGGATCGGGCCCAGCTCGATCATCCGCGCCTCCGCCATGGCGCCCGCGTAGAAGGTGGCGATCTGCGCCATCTCGTCGTCGGTCGTGCAGACGAACCGGGCGGTGTGCTGGGTGTCCGAGATGTGCACGTGGTCGGTGACGACGCCGTGGCGGGTCAGCCAGCTGCGGTAGTCGGCGAAGTCCTCACCGGCCGCCCCCACGAGGATCGGGCGGGCCCCGAGGACGGCCATGCCGAAGCAGATGTTGGGGGCGATGCCTCCCCGCCGGATCTCCAGCCGGTCGGCGAGGAAGCTCACCGAGATCTTGTCGAGCTGCTCGACGACGAGGGAGTCCGAGAAGGTCCCCCGGAAGGTCATGAGGTGGTCGGTCGCGATGGACCCCGAGACGGCGATCTGCACGGTGTCGAACCTATCGCGCGGCCGCCGGGCGACAGTGCCCGCGTCCCCCGGCACGACGACGGGCCCAGGCCGCGGGGGCCCGGTCGTGGTGCGGGTGGCTCAGCTGAAGCTGTCGCCGCAGGCGCAGGAGCTGCCCGCGTTGGGGTTGTCGATGGTGAAGCCCTGCTTCTCGATGGTGTCGGAGAAGTCGATGGTGGCGCCCTCGAGGTACGGGGCGCTCATCCGGTCGACGACGACCTCGACCGAGCCGAACTCGCGGACGAGGTCACCGTCCAGGGTGCGCTCGTCGAAGTAGAGCTGGTAGATGAGGCCGGAGCAGCCGCCGGGCTGCACGCCGACCCTCAGGCGCAGGTCGTCGCGGCCCTCCTGCTCGAGCAGGGACGAGACCTTGGACGCCGCGACGTCGGTGAGGACGACGCCGTGCGCGGGCGCGTCGACCCCGGCGGGGGTCTCGGTGGTCTGGAGCTGGTCGCTCATGGGTGCTCTCCTCGTGCTGGCTCTGGTGCCGGTCCACCCGGTCGAACCGCTGGGGTCGCGCCGGTGTTCCCTGACTCCGACAAGGATACGTCCCCGCGGTGACGACACCGTGCCGGCGGTGCCCGCGGGCCCGGCGCGCCGCGCTCAGCGGGCCGGGGACCAGGTCCGCGCCACCCGGGCCGTGCGTGCGGTGAGCGTGGCGACGGGGTCGGCGACCATCGCGTCGACGTCACGCGGGTGGTCGGCCACCACGTAGCAGCCGGCGAGCCCCATCGTCATCGTCTCGCGGCGACCGACGAGGCACTCCCCCGCGACGAGCACCGCCGGCCTGCCGGTGGCCAGGGTCGCCTCCGCGACTCCGGAGACCACCGAGCCGCGCACCGAGGTCCAGTCGAGCCTACCGGTCGCGGTGACGACGAGGTCGCTGCCCGCGGCGGCCACCTCGAAGCCGGTGACGCGCAGCACCTCGGCGACGGCGCCGGTGGGCCGGGCCCCGAGGGCGAGCAGGGCGTAGCCGAGGCCTCCTGCGGCGCCCGCCCCGGGCTCGCGGTCGAGGCGCCGCGGCCGTCCCGTCAAGAGGTCGGTGGGCGGGGCAGGGAGGGCGCGGGAGAGGACGTCGACGAAGCGGCCCACGGCGGCCTCCAGCGCCTGGGCCTGCGAGGGGCTGGCGCCCTTACCGGGCGCGTCGACCGCGCTGGTTCCCTGGAGCCCGAGCAGCGGGGTCTCCTCGTCCGTCGCGAGGACGAGCTCCACCCCCGAGAGCCGGTCCACGAGCGAGGGCATCCCGAGGAGGGCGTCGTCGGCGAGCTCGGCCAGGGCCAGGCCACCGCGGGCCAGGGCGGAGGCCGGGCCGGCACCGAGGGCGGCGAGCATGCCGGCGCCTCCGTCGTTGGTGCTGCCGCCGCCGACGCCGACGACGATGCGCGTGGCGCCCTCGTCCACGGCGGTCTGGAGGAGCTGGCCGACTCCCCAGGTGCTCGTCATACGGGGGTCGCGCTCGTCGGCGCCGAGGAGGTGCATCCCGGTGGCCTGGCAGGCTTCCACGTAGGCGGTGCGACGACCGGACTGGTCGACGAGGAGCACGGCGGCGGGAGTCTCGCGGCCGAGGGGGTCGCTCACCGTCGTGGCGACCGTCTTGCCGCCGACGGCCTGCTGCACGGCGTCGAGGAAGCCCGGACCGCCGTCGGAGAGGGGCAGCGTGCGCAGGTCGTCGTGGGGTGCGCCCCGGGACCAGCCGTCCGCCAACGCGGCCGCGGTCTGGACCGGTCCCAACGTCGACCCGAAAGCGCCGGGGGCGATGAGCACGCGCACGGTGCCGAGCGTATCGGGGCGGGCTCGCGACGGCGGACAGGAGGGCCGCCGTCGACACCGGACGGGGCGGACCTGCGGGATCGCTCGGCGCCACGGCCTACGATTCGGGGATGACGACGACCACGGGATCGCCCAGGAACGCCCCGCTGCCGCTGCTCGTCCTCGGTCACGGCCGCGACCTGGCGACCGAGCGTGGGGTCGAGTGTCCCGGCGACCTGCCGGCCCCGTCGGATCCCGCGCTCGTCGAGCGCGCCCGGGCGGCGAAGGAGGCCCTGGGCGAGCGCGTGTTCGTGCTCGGTCACCACTACCAGCGTGACGAGGTCATCCAGTTCGCCGACGTCACGGGCGACTCCTTCAAGCTCGCCAAGGAGGCGGCGGCCCGCCCCCAGGCCGAGTACGTCGTCTTCTGCGGGGTGCACTTCATGGCCGAGTCGGCCGACATCCTCACCGCGGAGCACCAGCAGGTGGTCCTGCCCGACCTCGCCGCGGGGTGCTCGATGGCCGACATGGCCGCGTTCGCGCAGGTGGAGGACTGCTGGGACGACCTCACCGAGGCCGGGGTCGCCGACCTCACCGTGCCGGTCACGTACATGAACTCGTCGGCCGCGATCAAGGCCTTCACGGGGCGGCACGGCGGCACCGTCTGCACCTCGTCGAACGCGAGGACGGCCCTGACCTGGGCGCTCGACCAGGTCGGCGAGGACGGCAAGGTGCTCTTCCTCCCTGACCAGCACCTCGGGCGCAACACCTACGTCCGCGACCTCGGCGGCTCGCTCGACGGCTGCGTCGTCTGGGACCCGCACAGGCCGATGGGCGGGCTCACGGCGGACCAGCTGCGCGACGCGACGATGATCCTCTGGCGGGGGCACTGCTCGGTGCACGGCCGGTTCACCGTCGACGCCGTCGAGGCCGCCCGGCGAGAGGTCCCCGACGTCAAGGTCATCGTCCACCCCGAGTGCCGGCACGAGGTCGTTGAGCTCGCCGACGAGGTGGGCTCCACCGAGCGGATCATCAAGACCGTCGCGGCCGCGCCGCCCGGCACCGCGTGGGCGGTGGGCACCGAGCTCAACCTCGTGCAGCGGCTCGCCGCGCAGTTCCCGGAACAGCGCATCCTCTTCCTCGAGAAGAACGTCTGCTACTGCTCGACGATGAACCGCATCGACCTGCCGCACCTCGTCTGGGCGCTCGAGTCCCTCGTCGACGGCCGCGTGGTCAACGAGATCAGCGTCGAGCCCGACACCGCGCACTGGGCCCGGGTCGCGCTCGACCAGATGCTCGCCCTGCCCGGCGAGACCCACAAGGACTGACGCCACCCCACGGGGTTTTCCGCCCCGAGGCGAGAAGCCTGGGGTTGGCGGGAGCCGGAGCGAGGCCGGCGACCGGTCAGGCGGCGCCGCTGAGGTGCCCGGCGAGGCGCTCGTGGCGGTCGAGGCTGTGGCCGCCCAAACCCACCACCTCGACGGTCTTGCCCTTGCCGGCGTAGCGAGTTGTGACCGCGTCGAGGGCCGCGACGCTCGACGCGTCCCACACCCGGGCACCGGACAGGTCGACGACCACGCGCTGGGGGTCGCCGACGTAGTCGAACTGGGTGACGAGGTCGTTGCTCGAGGCGAAGAAGAGCTCGCCCAGCACCGCGTACACCTTCGTCCCCGGCTCGTCCGTCGGTACCTCGATCACCGTCGTGAGGTGCGCGACCCGGCGGGCGAAGAGCACCATCGCGGCCAGCACGCCGACGACCACGCCGATCGCGAGGTTGTGAGTGATCACGACCACGCCGACCGTCGTCAGCATCACGGCGGTCTCGCTGCGCGGCATCCGGCGCAGGGTCGAAGGACGCACGCTGTGCCAGTCGAAGGTCGCGACCGAGACCATGACCATCACGGCCACCAGCGCAGCCATCGGGATGAGCGCGACGACGTCGCCGAGCACCACGACGAGGACGAGGAGGAAAGCGCCGGCGAGGAAGGTCGAGATCCTCGTCCGCGCGCCCGACGCCTTGACGTTGATCATCGTCTGGCCGATCATCGCGCAGCCGCCCATCCCGCCGAAGAAGCCGGTGATGACGTTGGCGACGCCCTGCCCCCACGACTCGCGGGTGGTGCTCGAGTGCGTGTCGGTGATCTCGTCGACGAGCTTGGCCGTCATCAGGGACTCCATGAGCCCGACGAGCGCCATCCCGAGCGCGTACGGACCGATGATGCGCAGGGTGTCGAGGGTGAGGGGGACGTCGGGGAGCACCAGGCCGGGGAGGCTGTCCGGCAGCGCGCCCTCGTCACCGACGGTCGGGACCGCGAGTGACGCGGTGACCGTGAGGACGGTGAGTGCCACGATCGCGACGAGCGGCGCGGGAACGGCGGTCGTGACCCGCGGGAGGAGCACGATGACGGCCAGTGCGACACCGACGAGCGGGTAGGCCAGCCACGGGACCCCGATGAGGTGCGGCAGCTGCGCGAGGAGGATCAGGACGGCCAGGGCGTTGACGAAGCCGACCATCACCGAGCGCGGGACGAAGCGCATCAGCCGGGCGACGCCGAGCACCGCCAGCAGCACCTGGATGAGCCCGCCGAGGATGACGGTCGCGAGGAGATAGTCGAGACCGTGCCCCCGGACCACGGGGGCGACGACGAGGGCGACGGCGCCGGTGGCCGCCGAGATCATCGCGGGGCGGCCGCCGAGGATCGCGATGGACACCGCCATCGTGAACGAGGCGAACAGCCCGACGCGCGGGTCGACGCCCGCGATGACGGAGAACGAGATCGCCTCGGGGATGAGTGCGAGGGCGACGACGAGGCCGGCCAGCACCTCGGTGCGCAGCCTCCTCGGTGAACGGAGGGCCACGCGGACGGAGGTGGACTCCACCTCATGGGGGAAGCGGGACAGCTCGGTCTGGGTGGTCACGGGGGCAGGGAGGAAGGTCATGGGGGTCGCCGCAGCGGGCGAGGTGCGCCTCGAGCGTGGTCCGCGAGCGCGCGCTCAGGCTATCGGCTCGGGCCCCCGACAACCGAATCCGCGGCGTGGCCCCCGGCCCGCACGTGGCCACACGTGGCCGCACGGGCCCGCACGGGCCCGCCCGCACGTGGCCGCGACCTCACGGTCCGACGCGGTCCACGCCGCCCACCTACGATCGCCCCATGACTGCCGACCTCGTCGCGAGGAACCTCGCCGGCGGTCACGCCCATCGCACCCTCTTCGAGTCGCTCGACCTCACCGTGGCACCGGGCGACGTCGTCGGTGTCGTCGGCGCGAACGGCGCCGGCAAGACCACCCTGCTCCGAATCCTCGCGGGCGACCTGGACCCGTTGGAGGGCACCGTCTCGAGCAGGCCCGCGAACGCCTTCGTCGGCTGGCTCCCGCAGGAGCACGAGCGCCTGCCCGGCGAGACCGTCGGGCAGTACGTCGCGCGCCGCACGGGAGCGGCTGCGGCCACGGTGGCGATGGAGGAGGCGGCGTCGGCGCTCGGCGCGGACCACACCCCACCAGGGGCCGCCGACGAGTACGCCCGCTGTCTCGACCACTGGCAGGCCAGCGGGGCCCCGGACCTCGACGAGCGCGTGCCGCCGGTGCTGGCCGACCTCGGCCTCGACGTCGACCCCGGCACCCTGATGACCTCCCTGTCCGGTGGCCAGGCCGCCCGGGCGGCACTCGCCGCGCTGCTGCTCAGCCGCTTCGACGTGGTGCTGCTCGACGAGCCCACGAACGACCTCGACCTGACCGGCCTGCACCGACTGGAGGAGGTCGTCCGCGGCCTGCGCGTCGGCGTCGTGCTCATCTCCCACGACCGCGAGTTCCTCTCCCGCGTGGTGACCCGCGTCGTCGAGCTGGACCTGGCCCAGGGACGGGTCGGGGTGTACGACGGCGGCTACGACGCGTTCCTCGAGGAGCGGGCCGTCGCCCGCAGGCACGCCCGTGAGGCGTACGAGCAGTTCGCCGAGACCCGGGCCGACCTCGTCGGCCGCGCCAGGACCCAGCGCGAGTGGAGCTCCCAGGGTGTCCGCAACGCGGTCCGCAAGGCGCCCGACAACGACAAGATCCGCCGGCGTGCGCAGGTGGAGTCCGCCGAGAAGCAGGCACGGAAGGTCCGGCAGATGGAGTCGCGGATCGCCCGTCTGGAGGAGGTCGAGGAGCCGCGCAAGGAATGGTCACTGCGCTTCACGATCGGCGACGCACCGCGCTCGAGCTCCGTGGTCGCCACGCTCGACGACGCCACCGTTCGCCGCGGCGATTTCACCCTCGGACCGGTGTCGCTCCAGGTCAGCGCCGGCGACCGGATCGGCGTCACCGGTCCCAACGGCGCCGGCAAGACGACCCTGCTCCGGCTGCTGCTGGGTCGCGTCGCCCCGGACACCGGCAGGGCCGGCCTCGGCGCGTCGGTGTCCGTCGGAGAGATCGACCAGGCCCGCACCGGACTGGATGACGACCTCCCGCTGCGCGAGGCGTTCGGGCTCGCCGCGCCCGACATCTCCCCCGCCGACGCGCGGACCCTCCTGGCGAAGTTCGGGCTCCGGGCGGACCAGGTCACGAGCCGGGTCGGCGCGCTCTCGCCCGGCGAGAGGACCCGGGCGGCGATGGCGCTCCTGCAGGCCCGCGGGGTGAACCTCCTCGTCCTCGACGAGCCCACCAACCACCTGGACCTGCCGGCGATCGAGCAGCTCGAGGCTGCCCTGGCGTCCTACGACGGGTCCCTGGTGCTCGTCTCGCACGACCGACGGCTGCTGGACAACGTCCGGCTCGACCAGCGGTGGCAGGTCGAGGGCGGGCAGGTCGGCGTCGGGTCCACGGCCTGACCGGCGGACGGGGTGGCCCCGGCCCGCACCCGCCGCGCAGCCGGTCCTGTCAGGGGTGGACGAGCCCGTCGGCCCCGACGTGGGGGTTGTGCGCGGGGTCGACCCGCTCCCCCTCCGGTGGCGGGCCGGGCGGGGTGCCCTCGCCGAAGGGCGAGCCGCCGAGGGCCTCGCGGCCGTGCGGCGTCCCCCATCCGGCGAGGTCGGGCCCGGCGGGAACGACGCGGGTCGGGTTGATGTCGGAGTGCACCACGTAGTAGTGCGCCTTGATCTGGGCGAAGTCCAGCGTGTCCCCGAAGCCCGGGGTCTGGAAGAGGTCACGGGCATACGCCCACAGCACCGGCATCTCGCTGAGCTTGTGCCGGTTGCACTTGAAGTGGCCGTGGTAGACGGCGTCGAACCGCGCGAGGGTGGTGAAGAGGCGGACGTCGGCCTCGGTGAGCTGCTCGCCCATCAGGTACCGGCGTCCGACCAACCGCTCCTCGAGCCAGTCGAGGGCGGTCCACAGCCGGGCGTAGGCGTCCTCGTACGAGGACTGCCTCCCCGCGAATCCGCATCGGTACACCCCGTTGTTGACCTCGGTGTACACGCGCTGCATGACCTCGTCCAGCTCGCCCCGCAGCGGTTCGGGGTAGAGGTCCGGCGCGCCGGGGCGGTGGTACTCGCGCCACTGCGTGGAGAGGTCGAGGGTCAGCTGCGGGAAGTCGTTGGACACGATCTCGCCGCTCGGGACGTCGACGAGGGTGGGGACGGTGATCCCGCGCGGGTACCCGGGGAACCGCTTCTCGTACGCGTCCTTGAGTCGCGGGATGCCGAGGACCGGGTCGACCCCGCCGGGGTCGAGGTCGAAGGTCCAGCTGTCGGCGTCGTGGGTCGGCCCGCACGCGCCCATCGAGATGACGTCCTCGAGCCCGAGCAGCCGGCGCACGATGAT
This sequence comes from uncultured Actinomycetota bacterium, assembly GCA_963726295.1. Lineage (GTDB taxonomy): Bacteria > Actinomycetota > Actinomycetes > Actinomycetales > Dermatophilaceae > DASSQJ01. The sequence continues at coordinate 943,135 of CAVSBW010000001.1, read as the reverse complement.
CGACCGGTTGGCCCAGGGGCAGGCGCGGGCGACGACCAGCCGGTAGCGGCCGGGCTCCACCCGCCAGCCCCCCTCACCCGACCCGTCGACGGTCACCCTGTCGGTGACGTACTCGGTGTCGCGCTGGTACTCCTCCTCGACGTAGCTCCCCGCGCTCACCGGGGCAGCGCCCCGAGCCGGGCGAGCAGCAGCGTCTCGGCCACGCAGACCTTCTCGAACTCCCCCAGGTGCAGCGACTCGTTGGCGCCGTGCGCCCGTGCGTCGGGGTCCTCGACCCCGGTGACGAGGATCGCGGCGTCGGGGAACTGCTCGGCGAACGCGGCGACGAACGGGATGGACCCGCCGACGCCGATGTCGACCGGCTCCACCCCCCAGGCGTCGGCGAAGGCCGCGCGGGTCTGGTCGTAGACCGGCCCGTCGGCGTCCGCGGCGAACCCGTTGCCCCGCTCGTCGAGGGTGACCTCGACATGCGCCCCCCACGGCACCCGGGCGAGCAGGTGCTCCTTGACGAGCTCGAAGGCGTCGAGGTCGTGCTCGTCGGGGGCGATGCGCACCGAGACCTTGGCGCGGGCTGACGGCACGAGGGTGTTCGACGAGGTCGCGACGCTCGGGGCGTCGATGCCGATGGTCGTGACCGACGGCTTGGTCCACATCCGCGACAGCAGCGACCCGGACCCGATGGTCGACACCCCCTCGAGCAGGCCGGACTCCCGGCGTAGCCGCTCCTCGTCGAAGGGCAGGTCGGACGCCTCGCCCTCCTTGAGCCCGGCGACCGCGACGTTGCCCTCGCCGTCGTGCAGTGTCGCGAGCAGCCGCACGAGCACGGTGACGGCGTCGGGGACGGCGCCGCCGAACATCCCCGAGTGCACACCGTGGTCGAGCGTGGTGACGGTCAGGACGAGCCGGAACATCCCGCGGAGCGTCGTGGTGAGCGCCGGCTGGCCGATGTCCCAGTTGCCGGAGTCGGCGAGCACGATCGCGTCGGCGCGCAGCTTCTCGCCGTGCCGCTGGAGGATGGTGGGAAGCGAGTCGGAGCCGATCTCCTCCTCCCCCTCGACGAAGATGGTGACGCCCACCGGCAGGTCCGGCCCGTGCGCCCGCAGGGCGGCGACGTGGGCCATGACCCCTGCCTTGTCGTCGGCGGCGCCCCGACCGTAGAGCCGCCCGTCGCGCTCGGTGGGCTCGAAGGGTGGGCTGTCCCAGAGCGCGTCGTCACCGGGAGGCTGGACGTCGTGATGGGCGTACAGCGTCACCGTGCGCGAGCCGGGCGGGCCGTCGCGGTGGCCGATGACGGCCGGGCGGCCACCCTCGCGGACGATCTCGACGTCGAGCCCCTCCGCCCGCAGCAGCTCGGCCACGGCCTCCGCACTGGACTCGACGTGGGCCTGGTCGAAGGCGTCGAGGGAGACGCTGGGGATGCGGGTCAGCGCCTCGAGGTCGGCCCGTACCTGCGGCATGAGCTCGTGGACCCGCTGGCGAAGTGCGCTGATCTGGTCGGTGGCAAGGACGTCGGTCACGGTCATCGACCCTACCCAGCCGGTCCGTGGCACGGGGCCGGGTGGCCGGGGGCTCGACGACCCCGCCGGCCGACCACCTAGCATGGGACCGTGTTCGGACGTGGCAGGACCCAGCAGACGACGCCGGAGGAGTCGCACCCGCAGCGCGAGGGTGCGAAGAACCGGCCGACGCCGAAGCGGCGGGAGCAGGAGGCCCTGCGACGACAGCCGCTGGTCCAGACCGACCGCAAGCGCGCCCGGCAGGAGGAGCGCGTCAAGCGCAACGAGCAGGTGGCACTCACCCGCCAGGCGATGGTCACGGGCGACGAGAGGCATCTGCCGCCCCGCGACAAGGGCCCGGTGCGCCGCTACATCCGCGACTACATCGACGCCCGCTGGAACCTCGCCGAGTTCATGCTGCCGGTGATGGTGGTCGTGCTCGCCTTCAGCTTCATCCGCCTCGACACCATCCTCGCGCTCGTCACGGCGGCCACGTACGGCATCATCCTGGTCGCCGTCATCGACACCTGGCTGATGTGGCGGCGCTGCCGGCGGCTGCTCATCGAGAAGTTCGGGGCCGACCAGCTCGGCCGCGGCAACGGGATGTACGCCGCGATGCGCGCCTTCCAGCTGCGACGCTTCCGGATGCCCCGCCCCATGGTCGGCCGGGGCGACTACCCGTCCTGATCGCCGATCCGGCGCGACGGGGTCAGGGCGCGGCCTCCAGGCTCATCGGGCCGTAGACGACCTCGCCCTCGCGGTGGAGGGTCACCGACGCGACCCCGGCGTCGGCGAGGTCGTGCCAGACCTCGCCGAACCAGCTCTCGGCATCGGCCTGCGTGGGGAACGCGGTGTCGGTGGCGGGCTCGCCCGTGACCGGCGAGCCGTCGGCGTCGGCGTAGCTCCAGGTCCAGCGCTCGCTCACGACGACCGCACTCCTGCCTCGACGAACGGGGGCTTCGTGACGGTGGCGGCGACCTCCCGGCCCCGGATGTCGACGACGACGTCGTCCCCGAGGGTGACCGAGCGGTCGAGCAGGGCGAGCGCGATGCCCTGTCTGCGGGTGGGCGAGAACGTCCCCGACGTGACCTCGCCGACCACGGCGCCCGCGGCGTCACGCACCTCGCAGTGCGGACGGGGGATCCCGCGACCCGTGGCCACCAGGCCGCGCATGAGCCGCCCCGACTTCGCGGCTCGCTCGGCGGTCAGCGCCGCACGGCCCCAGAACTCCGGCTTGTCCCACCCGACCGCCCAGGCGGCCCCCGCCATCACCGGGGTGATCTCGGTGGAGAGGTCGTTGCCGTGCAGGGGGTACCCCATCTCGGTGCGCAGGGTGTCGCGGGCGCCGAGTCCGGCGGGCAGCCCTCCCTCGGCCGCGACCGCCTCGGCCAGTGCGTCCCACAGGGAGCCCGCGGCCTCCCAGGCGGGAACGACCTCGTAGCCACGCTCCCCCGTGTAGCCGGTGCGGCAGACGATCACCGGCAGGCCTGCCCACTCCGTCTCGACGAAGCTCATGTAGCCGTGGTCGACCGGCAGGTCGAGGGCACGGAGCACCTCGTCGGAGCGCGGGCCCTGCACGGCGATGACGCCGTAGCGGTCGTGGAGGTTCTCCACGACCAGGCCGTGCGGCGCGGCCGCCTCGAGCATCCGCACGACCTCGGCGGTGTTGGCCGCGTTCGGGATGAGGAAGACGTCCTCGTCCGAACGCAGGTACTGGATGAGGTCGTCGACCACCCCACCGGACGCGGTGCAGCACATGGTGTACTGCGCCTGGCCGGGCCCGATCCGGCGCAGGTCGTTGGTGAAGCAGGTGTTGACGAAGTCGGCGGCGCCCGGGCCCGACACCCGGGCCTTGCCGAGGTGGGACACGTCGAAGATGCCCACCCGCTCGCGCACCGCGGTGTGCTCGGCGACCACCCCACCGCCGGGGTACTCGATCGGCATCGACCACCCCCCGAAGTCGGCCATCTTCGCGCCGAGGGCGACGTGGCGGTCGTGCAACGGGGAGTGCAGGAGGTCGGCCATGGGGGCACGTTACCGCCCACTCCGGGGGGCCCGGCTCGCTCGGTTAGGGTGCCCGCATGACTGCGCTGAACCTGACGACCCGCACCTCCGCCGACCTCGCGGTCGACACCCTCGTCGTCGGGTCGGTGCCCACCGAGGACGGCGCCGACCTCGCCGCCGGCCACGGGCTCCCCCGCAAGGCGGTGGTCCACCTCCAAGCGGTGCTCAGCGACCTCGACGCCACCGGGAAGCCGGGTGACGTGCACCGGGTCGTCGCGGTGCCCGGGGTCAAGGCCACGTCCGTCGTCGTCACCGGGCTCGGGCCCGCCACGACGCGAACCACCTCCTTCGACCCCATGGTGCTCCGCAGGGCCGCCGGGTCGGCGCTGCTGGCGGTCCGCGGCAAGAAGACCGTGGGGGTGGCCCTCCCGGCCCCCGACGCCGAGCGCGTGGGAGCGGTCGCCGACGGCGCGTGGTCCGGCTGCTACGTCTACGACAAGAACGCCCCGTTGCGCGACGCCGTACGCACCGGGCGCCGTGGCGGCGGAAGGAGCACGACCCCGTCGGCCGGCCCCCGTATCACGGTCGTCTCCGGCGCCGGCCAGGGCAAGGCGGTCAGGGACGTGGTGCGCCGGGCCGAGGTCGTCGGCGCGGCGCGCGACTGGGCCCGCGACCTCGTCAACACCCCGCCGAACCTGCTCTTCCCGCAGTCCTTCGCCGACGCGGTCAAGAAGCGCGCGACCGCCTCGAGCGCCAAGGTCACGGTCTCGGTGCTCGACGACCGGGCCCTCGCCAAGGGCGGCTTCGGCGGGATCGTCGGCGTGGGCCAGGGGTCGGCCAACCCGCCCCGCATCGTCACGATGTCGTGGTCCCCCGCCGGCGCCACCGGCTCGGTGGCCCTCGTCGGCAAGGGCATCACGTTCGACAGCGGCGGGCTGAACATCAAGCCGACCACCGGCATGGTGACGATGAAGAGCGACATGGCCGGTGCCGCGGCCGTGGCCGGCGCCGTGCTCGCGGCGGCCGAGCTCGACCTGCCGGTCACCGTCACCGGCTACCTGTGCCTCGCCGAGAACATGCCGAGCGGCACCGCCCAGCGCCCGAGCGACGTCGTCGTCATGCGCGACGGCACGAGTGTCGAGATCATCGACACCGACGCGGAGGGGCGGATGGTGCTCGGCGACGGCATCTGCCTCGCGAGCGAGAAGAACCCCGACTGGATCGTCGACATCGCCACCCTCACGGGCGCCCAGGTGGTGGCCCTCGGTGGCGACGTCGCCGGGGTCATGGGCAACGACGACGCGTTCCGGGCGTCGGTGGTCGCGGCCGCCGACTCGGTGGGTGAGGAGTCCTGGCCGATGCCGCTGCCGGCCGCGCTCCGGGCCAAGCTCGACACCCCCACCGCGGACCTGATGCACAAGGGCGACCGCGACGGCGGCATGCTCACCGCGGGCCTGTTCCTCAAGGAGTTCGTGGGCGAGGGCATCCCCTGGGCGCACATCGACATCGCCGGTCCCTCGTTCAACACCAAGGCGGCGTCCGGTGTCACCCCCAAGGGCGGAACCGGCTACGGGGTGTCGACGCTCGTCGCCCTCGTCGAGGGCCACACGAAGGGCTGACGCTCAGGCCTTGCCCTCACGGCGCTGCCGCGCCGTCCAGGCGCGCATCCGCGCGGGGTAGCCGGTGAGGTTGACGTCGTACACGGGCACGCCGAGGGCACGGGCGGTCTCGAAGGCCATCGGCCGGGTCGGGAGCGCCCGGCGGGTCCACTCGCCGTCGTGGGCGATGAGGACGACGGTCGTCGAGGTGACGTTGGTGGCCGGCTCCACATAGGCCTCGACCCCGCGCCGGCTGGCGACGAAGTCCGCCAGGTGGTCACGGACGGTCGACAGGTCGTTTCCGCCGCGCTCCCCGGAGCGGCGGCGGGAGCGTCTCCACCAGGCCATGCGCCAACGATAGGGGCTCGCCGCGCCCACCCCGCGACGCAGAGGTGTCGGCGCGTGCGTGGTGGTGACAAGATGCAGCAGAGCCCCGTGAGGACCATTCCCCTCGGGGCCCGCCGACCGCTTGTCACCACGAGAGGGAGCCAGACCGGTATGCCGGCCGACACCGAGACCACCCACGACGTCGTCGTCCTCGGGGGAGGGAGCGGCGGCTACGCGTGCGCCCTGCGCGCCGCCGAGCTCGGGCTCTCGGTGGCCCTCGTCGAGAAGGACCTCCTCGGCGGCACCTGCCTGCACCGCGGATGCATCCCCACCAAGGCGCTGCTCCACGCCGCGGAGGTCGCCGACGCTGCCCGCGAGTCGGAGCGCTTCGGCGTGCGCGCCACCCTCGAGGGAATCGACCTGCCGGCCGTCACGAGGTACCGCGAGGGCGTCGTGGCGCGGCTGTACAAGGGACTCCAGGGGCTCGTCCGGGGCCGCGAGGTCGAGTACGTCGAGGGCGAGGGTCGCCTGGCCGACGCGCAGACGGTGGTCGTCGGCGACCGCCGGCTCGTCGGGCGGCACGTCGTCCTGGCCACCGGCTCGTCCGCGCGCACGCTCCCCGGCCTCGAGCTCGGGGGGCGGGTCGTCACCAGCGACGGCGCGCTCGGTCTCGAGGAGGTGCCCGGCCGGGTCGTCGTGCTCGGCGGCGGGGTGATCGGTGTCGAGTTCGCCTCGGTGTTCCGCTCCTTCGGTGCGGAGGTCACCGTCGTCGAGGCGCTCCCCCGCCTCGTCGCCGCCGAGGACCCGGCCGTGAGCGCGGCCCTGCAGCGGGCCTTCCGCAAGCGCGGCGTCACCGTGCGCACCGGCGCCCGGTTCGACTCGGTGCGACAGACCGACGACGAGGTGACGGTGCGGCTCGAGGACGGCGAGGAGATCGTCGCCGACCTGCTGCTCGTGGCCGTGGGTCGCGGACCGGTGACCGCCGGCATGGGCTTCGAGCAGGCCGGGATCACCGTCGAGCGCGGGTACGTGCCGACCGACGAGCGCTGCCGCACCGGGGTGGAGGGCGTCCGTGCGGTCGGCGACATAGTCCCCGGCCTCCAGCTGGCCCACCGCGGCTTCGCCCAGGGGATCTTCGTGGCCGAGGACATCGCCGGGCTGGAACCGCGACCGGTGGTCGACCGCGAGATCCCCCGGGTCACCTACAGCGACCCCGAGGTCGCCTCCGTCGGGCTCACCGAGGAGCAGGCCCGCGAGGAGCACGGGGAGGCCGTGCGCACCTACGAGTACAACCTCGGCGGCAACGGGAAGTCGCAGATCCTCGGCACCCAGGGCTTCGTCAAGCTGGTCGCCCTCGACGACGGGCCGGTGCTCGGGGTGCACATGGTCGGGTCGCGGATGGGCGAGCAGGTCGGCGAGGCCCAGCTCGTCGTCGGCTGGGAGGCCCACGCCGAGGACGTCGCCGCGCTCGTCCACGCCCACCCGACGCAGAACGAGGCGCTCGGCGAGGCCCACCTCGCCCTCGCCGGCAAACCGCTGCACGCCCACGCCTAGCGACCGAACGGCCACAACTAGAGTGATGAACGCCACCGCCCACGAAGGAGAGCTGTCCTGATGTCAGAACGCGTACAGATGCCCGCGCTCGGCGAGTCCGTCACCGAGGGAACGGTCACGCGGTGGCTCAAGAGCGTCGGCGACTCCGTGGAGGTCGACGAGCCGCTCCTCGAGGTCTCGACCGACAAGGTCGACACCGAGATCCCCTCCCCCGTGGCCGGGACGTTGCAGGAGATCCTCGTCGAGGAGGACGACACCGTCCCCGTCGGCGCCGACCTCGCCGTCATCGGTGACGGCGAGGGGTCCGACGACGGTGGGTCCGGTGGCGAGCAGCAGTCCCAGGACCAGCCACAGGAGACCGACGGCGACTCGGGCTCGGACACCTCGTCGGGGTCCGACGACGAGGTGGAGGACCCGGCCGACGGCGACGCGGTGGCCGACGCCGGCGACGAGGGCGGCCAGGAGCCGGCCGAGCCCCGCTCCGATGACGCCGGCGACGACGGGCAGCAGGAGTCGGGTGGCGGCTCCTCCGGTGGCGGTGGCTCGGGCGACGGCGAGCGGGTGCAGATGCCGGCCCTGGGCGAGTCGGTCACCGAGGGCACCATCACGCGCTGGCTGAAGCAGGAGGGCGACGAGGTCGCGGTCGACGAGCCGCTCCTCGAGGTCTCCACCGACAAGGTCGACACCGAGATCCCCTCGCCGGTCGCCGGCACGCTGACCCAGATCCTGGCCCAGGAGGACGACACCGTCCCGGTCGGCGCCGACCTGGCAGTCATCGGTGGCGGTGGCGGCGGTGGTGGCTCGGCGGCGCCGTCGCAGGAGTCCTTGCCCGAGGCGTCCGGGGAGTCCGAGGAGCCGCAGGAGCCGCAACGCTCGGAGGACACCGGAGACCAGCCGGCCGAGTCCGGCGGTGACGGCGAGAAGGCCGAGGAGCCGCAGGCCGAAGCCCCTGCCGAGGAGGCACCCGCGCAGGAGACCGCCGACGAGGCGACGGCGGAGGCCGACGACGCCCCGACACCGTCCGGTGGCTCCACCGCCCCCACCCCACGACAGTCCGACTCGGACGCCGCGGCCTACGTCACCCCACTGGTGCGCAAGATCGCCGCCGACCACGGCATCGACCTCGCCGAGGTCGAGGGCACGGGCATCGGCGGACGGATCCGCAAGCAGGACGTCCTCGCCGCCGCGGAGGCCAAGCAGGCCGCCGAGGCACCCGCGGAGGAGCCGGCCGCAGAGCAGCCCGCGGCCTCGGCCTCCACGGCACCGCCGGCGGCCCCGCCGAAGAAGGCCGAGGTCGACACCTCCCTGCGCGGGACCACGCAGGCGATGACGCGGCTGCGCAAGACGATCGCGCGGCGAATGGTCGAGTCGCTCCAGGTCTCGGCCCAGCTGACCACGGTGGTCGAGGTCGACGTCACCCGGATCGCCCGCCTGCGGGACAGGGCCAAGGGCGAGTTCGCCCAACGCGAGGGCACCAAGCTCAGCTTCCTGCCCTTCTTCACGCTCGCCGCCGTCGAGGCGCTCAAGTCGCACCCGATGGTCAACGCGAGCATCGAGGACGACGAGGTCACCTACCACGGGGCGGAGCACGTCGGCATCGCCGTCGACACCGAGAAGGGACTGCTGGTCCCCGTCATCAAGAACGCCGGTGACCTCAACATCGCCGGCCTGGCCCGCGGCATCGCCGAGCTCGCCGACCGGACCCGTGGCAACAAGATCACGCCCGACGACCTCGCGGGTGGCACCTTCACGATCACGAACACGGGGTCCCGGGGCGCGCTCTTCGACACCCCGATCATCAACCAGCCGCAGGTCGGCATCCTCGGCACGGGTGCGGTCGTGCGCCGACCCGTCGTCGTCATCGCGGAGGACGGCGGCGAGACGATCGCCATCCGGTCGATGGTCTACCTCGCCCTGTCCTACGACCACCGGATCGTCGACGGGGCGGACGCCGCCCGCTTCCTCTCGACGATGAAGCAGCGCCTCGAGGAGGGCGCGTTCGAGGCCGACCTCGGCCTCTGACCGCGTGGCCCGCATCGCCCTGACCGGCTCGTCCGGTCTCATCGGCACCCCCCTCGTCGCCGCGCTCCGCGAGCGTGGCGACGAGGTGCTGCGCCTCGTGCGGCGCCCCCCGGCTTCGCCCGACGAGGTGCGGTGGGACCCGTCGAGCCGTCACCTCGACCCGCACGTCCTCGACGGCGTCGACGCGCTGGTCAACCTCGCCGGCGCCGGTGTCGGCGACCGCCGCTGGACCCCGTCGTACAAGCGCGAGATCCTCACCTCCCGCACCGACTCCACCCACGCCGTCGCGACCGCGATCGCGGCAACCGGCCGACCGATGCGGTTCGTCAGCGGGTCCGCGGTGGGCTTCTACGGCGACCGCGGCGACGAACGACTCACCGAGGACAGCGACGGCGGTGAGGGCTTCCTCGCCGACGTGGTCCACGCCTGGGAGGCTGCCGCCGAGCCGGCGGTCGCCGCCGGGGCGCCGGTGGCGTTCGTACGCACCGGCATCGTGCTCACACCCCTGGACCACCCGACGGGCATGCTCTTGCGCGTGGACCGGTCCGGCCTGCTGGTGTCCACCGAGGGAGGGGCAGCGGGTCCCCTGGTGCGCGCCGCCCGCATCGGCCTCGCCGGCCCGATCGGCTCCGGTCGACAGTACTGGCCGCTCATTTCCCTCAGCGACACGGTCTCCGCGATCCTCCACCTGCTCGACCACCCCGAGGTCACCGGCCCCGTGAACCTCGTCGGACCCGCTCCGCCCCGGCAGAAGGCGGTCGCCAAGGCCCTCGGAGCGGCCCTTCACCGTCCGGCAGTCGTCCCCATCCCGGGTTTCGCACTGCGCATCGCACTCGGTGAGTACGCCGGCGACATCCTCGCCAGCCAGCGGGTCGTGCCCCAGGTGCTCGAGCGCAGTGGCTTCGTCCACCGGCACGGCGACCTCGGGAGCGCCCTCCGCTGGCTGGTAGACACCTGAGCGCGACCCCTAACCGGCCCGGATGCCGGCCAGCCGCCAACCGTCGTGGGTCCACGTGAGGTCGACGAGGACCTCTTCTCCCGGCGACGCGGCCACCGGCGCCGAGCGGGCGCCGACCACGTCGTACGCACTCGTCCCGAGCCTGGCCCGAAGCACCGCGGAGGTCCGACCCGCCGCCTCCACACCGATGTCGCCGACGACGTAGCGCAGACCCTCGTACCGCAGCCCGGACCGGGCCAGCACCTCGACGGCCGTGGTGTCGCGAGCGAGCAGCGGGGACCCGCGCGACTCCGCGGCCGTCAGCCGGGACGGGTCGCCCGAGCGCCAGGCCGTGGCCCGCGCCCGTGCCAGGGCCTCGAGGAGCTCGCGCGCCTGCCGGGCCGGGGCGTCTCGGACCCGCCGCGGGTCGGTCGGCGTCGCGGCGGCCGGCGGTGGGACGTCGGCACCGGGCCGGCCGGCCGGGGGCGTGGGCGACACGGGGATGCTGGTGCCGGGCGCCGTCGCGCCGACCGGGGACACCGGCTCGCCGCCCCCCGCCACGGCCGCCGCCACACCGGCGCCCACGAGCGAGAGGACGACGACCCCGACGACCGCCGCCCGCCACCGACCCCGTGTGGCGGTACGGCCACGCCGCCGAGCGTGCCGGCCGGGTCGCCGGGGCGCCTCGCGTGCCCCCGACGCGGCGGCCGCCCGCAGCCGGTAGGTGACCGCACCGACCTCGTCCTCACCCTCGACCAGGTGCAGCGGCACCGCCTCGGCCGAGCCGAAGAGCGCCCAGGCCAGCTCGGCCGCGCCGGGGCGCTCGTGCGGGAGCGGGGCGACCGCGGACTCGAGCACCGCCACGAGCGACGCCGCGTCGTCGCCGGCCCGGCAGCACTCGGCGAGCGGTGCGCGCAGCCCCGGTGGGCCCGGGGGCGCACCGGTGAGGCACAGCCAGCCCAGCGCACCGAGGGCATAGACGTCGGCTGCCGGAGCGGGGTCGGCACCCATGAGGACCTCGGGCGCGACGTACCCCTCCGTCCCCCAGACGGCCGGTGCCTCCTCCCCCACCACCCGTCCGAGGCCGAGGTCGGCCAGCAGCGGCCGGCCGTCGAGGTCGAGCAGCACGTTGCCCGGCGAGAGGTCACCGTGGACCGCGCCGACCCGGTGCAGCCGACCGACCGCGCTGGCCACCGGTGCCAGCGCGGTGACGACCTCCCCGGCGCCGAGGTGCCCCCGCGCGGCGACGAGCGAGGCGAGGTCACCGCCCCTGACGAGCGGCATGACGAGTGCGACCCGGCCGTCCGGCAGCGGGAGGCAGGCCTCGACCGGCACGACGTGCGCGTCGGCGGCCGCCGACGAGAGCGAGGCCTCGCGGACGGCAGCCGCCACGGCGTCGCGCTCGGCGAGGGCGACCTTGACCGCCAACCGCCGCCCGTCCGCCTCGCGCACGCCCTCCCAGACCTCCGAGGTGCCACCGCGTGCGATGACCCGGCCGAGCTCGAATCCCGCCACCTCGGGCGCCGCCGTGACCTCCCCCGTGACCGCCATCCCCCCACTGTGCCGGGGACGGCGCTCGGCACCGGTGAGTTGTCCACAGGGTCCTAGGGTGAGGGACGTGCCCGCCGACCAGCCCACCGTCCTGGCCACCAGCGGGGGGTACCGCCCCGGCGACCGGACCCGGCTCGCGTTCGACGCCCTCGTCCACCACGCCGTCGACCTCTCGGGGGCACACGGGCGACGACCTCGCGTCACCGTCGTCGGCACGGCCTCGGGCGACCAGGGATGGTTCTCCTACGAGGCGCTGCAGGCGGGCCGGACGGCGGGCTTCGACACCACCGTCCTCGACCTGTTCCCGATGCCGAACCTCGACGACGTGCCCGGGCACCTGCTCGGTCAGGACGTCGTCTGGGTCAACGGGGGCTCGGTCGCCAACCTGCTCGCCGTCTGGGACGTCCACGGGGTGGGCCCGGCCCTGAGGGCCGCGTGGGAGGCGGGCGTGGTGCTGTCGGGGGTGTCGGCCGGCTCCATCTGCTGGTTCGTCGGCGGCACCACGGACTCTTTCGGACCACAGCTGCGCGCCGTCACCAACGGGCTGGCACTGCTGCCCTACGGCAACGGGGTCCACTACGGCTCCGAGGCGCGTCGTCGCCCACTGGTCCAGCGGCTCGTCGCCGACGGCACCCTGCCCGAGACCCACTGCACCGACGACGGCGTCGGGCTGGTCTACCACGGCACCGAGCTCGTGGAGGCCGTCGCCGAGACGGCTGGGGCCGGCGCCTATGTGGTGACCCGTGACGGCGACGGCGTCCGCGAGGACCGGCTGGAGCCGCGCCGCCTGCCCCGGCCCTGAGACGCGCGAGGGGTCCTAGGGTGGCCGGGATGACGACGACGGCCCTGGTCCTCGACGCCGCGGGAGCCCGGTCCGGCTACCAGGTCGGCGTCCTGCGGGTGCTGCTGCCGGCCCTCGCCGAGGTCGACGCCAGTCCCCGTCTGCTCGTGGGCAGCAGCGCGGGCGCCCTCCTGTCCGCCCAGCTGGCGTCCACCGCGCACCTCCCGGTGGAGGAGCAGGTGGACCACCTCGCCACACTCCTCGGGCACGTCACGAAGCCCCAGGTGATGCGCCCGCTGTGGCGGCAGGTCCCCGAGGTGCTGCTGCGCTACGCCTCGGAGACCGTGGGCTGGTCGGGGTACCGGCTCCGTGGCCTGTTCGGGACCACACCGCTCGCGTCGACGCTGGCCGGCCGGATCGACTGGGACTCCTTGCACCGCAACACCGCTGGTGACCGGCTCGACGCCCTGGCCGTCGCCGCCAGCTCGGTCCGGACCGGGAGGGTGGTGCTGTTCACCGAGGGCCGCGGACGGCTGCCCTCCGTGCCGACAGCCCAGCAGCGCCACTTCGTGGCCGCACGGCTGAGCACCGACCACCTCATGGCCTCGGCCGCAGTGCCCGCCCTCTTCCCCTCCGTCCACGTCGGCGAGCCACCGGAGGCCGCCGGCTGGTACGTCGACGGGGCCACCCGGCGCCGCGCGCCGATCGCTCCTGCCCTCGAGCTCGGCGCCGACAGGGTGGTGGCCGTCGGGGCGGGCCGCCTGAGCGCGCCCGAGCCCGACATAGCGGCCGACAGCGCCCCGGTCGACCTCGCCGACAGCGCCGCCACCCTGCTGGGCGCGGTGATGGACGACCCGCTGCGGCACGACCTCCGGCGGCTGGCCGAGACGAACGCGCTGGCCGCCGACCCGCAGGTCGCCACGGCCCTCACCCGGCTGCGCTCCGGCGACGGCACCCACCCGGTGCGGGTCGTACCGCACGTCGGCATCGCCCCCCGGGACGGCGACGCCATGGCCGCGGCCGCGATGGACACCTACCGACGCCGCCACGGGTCGCTGCTCGACACGCTGCGGGACCCCGACCTGCAGCTCATGCACCGGCTCCTCGGCAGCGACAGCCCCCTCCAGGGAGAGCTGCTCAGCTACCTGATGTTCGACCCGGAGTACTTCGCCGCGGCGGGCGACCTCGGTGAGGACGACGCCCGCGCCTGGCTGCGCGAGCACCCGGACGTGTTCGTCACCTGACGGCGGCGTCCGCGTCCTCCGGCCCGGCCGGGGGGTGCGGGCCCGAGGCGTGCCGTCCCGGGCCGGACCCCCCGCCGTCGGCGACGAAGTGGGCCGGCCACCAGACACGGGGGCCGATGTCGTAGGCCGCTGCGGGGACGAGCAGCGACCGGACGACGAAGGTGTCGAGCAGCACGCCGAAGGCGACGATGAACGCGATCTGGACGAGGAAGACCAGTGGCAGCACGGCCAGGGCCGAGAACGTCGCCGCCAGGACGATGCCGGCGCTCGTGATGACCCCGCCGGTGACGGCCAGCCCCACGAGGATGCCGGGCCGGGTCCCTCGCTGCTGCGACTCCTCTCGCACCCGTGTCATGAGGAAGATCGAGTAGTCGATGCCGAGGGCCACGAGGAAGACGAAGCCGTAGAGCGGGATCGCGGGGTCACCACCGGTGAACCCGAGGACGTGGTCGAAGACGAGCGCGGCGACACCGATCGTCGCCGCGAACGAGACGACGTTCGCCGTCACCAGGAGCAGCGGGGCCACGAGGGAGCGCAGGAGCAGCGCGAGCACGACGAAGATGACGAGCAGGATCGTCGGGACGATGACCTTGAGGTCACGGGCGCTGGCGTCGAGCACGTCGAGGTTGGTCGCGGAGTTCCCTCCCACGAGCGCGTCCGTGCTCACCGAGTCGAGGTCGGTGCGCAGCCGCTGCACGGTGTCCTCGGCCTCCTGGCTGTCCGACGCGGCCGTGGTCGTCGCCTGGATGAGCACCTGCCCGTCGACCACGTTCGGGGGCGTCTGCGGCTGTCCGGGCCGCGGTGGGGTCACCCCGACGTAGGCGCTGTCCACCCCGGGGTCGTCCTCGACGACCGCGAGAGCGGCGTCCGCGTCAGCCTCCGGCACCACGATCTGCACCGGCGTGGCCGACCCGGCGGGGAAGTGCGCGGCGATGACCTTCTGGGCGGTGATCGAGTCGGTGTCGGTGAGGAAGGTCTCCTCGATGGTCGACCCGCTCGCCTTGAAGGTGGGCACGAAGGCCGCGGCCGCCAGCAGCAGGACGAGCGTGATGGTCCAGGTGCGACGCGGGTGGCGGCCGACGAGGCCGGCGACCCGGCCCCAGATGCCTCGGGTGCCGACGCTGTCCTCGGCGTGGACGTGGTCGAGCTTGGGCACGAACGGCCAGAACGCCTTCCGCCCGAACAGCAGGAGGACCGCAGGGAGGAAGGTCAGCGAGGCCAGCAGCGCACCGGCGATGCCGAGGGCGCCGACGGGTCCGAGGCCCGAGGTGCTGCGGAGCTCGGCGAGCAGCAGGCAGAGCAGCCCGAGGATGACGGTGGCCGCCGAGGCCACGATCGGCTCCACCGAGGCGCGCCAGGCCCGCTTCAGCGCCGTCCACGAGTTCTCCTGGTCGTGCAGCTCCTCCTTGAACCTGCTGACGAGGAGCAGTGCGTAGTCGGTGGCGGCTCCCACGACGAGGATGAAGAGGATGCCCTGGGACTGCCCGGACAGCGTGATGACGTCGTTGACCGCGAGCTGGTAGACGACCAGCGCCGCCCCCGAGAGGCCGAACACCGCGCTGAGCAGGACGGCGAAGGGCAGGATCGGGCTGCGGTAGACGATGAGGAGGATGACGAGCACGACGAGCAGGGCGACCCCGAGGAGGATGCCGTCGATGCCGGCGAACGCCTCGGAGAAGTCGGCGATGAGGCCCCCGGGTCCACCGACGTACGCGTCCAGGCCCGCGGGCTGGAGGGTGGTGGTGATGTCCTCGCGGATGGCCGTCGCGCCGACGGCCAGCGGGGTCGTCTCGCCCACGGCCTCGGTGCCCGTGGCCTGGTCGAGCGGCACGCTGATGAGCACGGCCTGGCCGTCCTCGGACGGGATCGGCGTCAGCGGGGTGGTGGTGTCGAGGTAGTCGCCGAGCGTCTTGCCCTCGATGTCGGGCAGGGCGAGGTCGGGCAGGCCCGCGGTGAAGTCCTGGACGGCGGTCAGGTCCTCGGGGGTGAGAGCCCCGCCGTCGGACCGCTCGACGACCACGAGGTAGGGAAGGCTGGTGTTCTCGGTGAACGACGCGACCGCCTCGCTGACCAGCGTGGACTCGGCGTTCTTGGGCAGGAAGGTGGCGTTGTCGTTGGACTGGACGCCCGAGAGCTTGCCCTGGGCCTGACCCCCGAGGCCGCCGATGGCGAGCCACGCGAGGAGGACGAGCACCGCGCCCCAGAGGACCTTCCGCGGACGCCGGGCTCGCGCCCTGGCATCCGGGTCCCGCGGTTCCTCGGCGGTGGGTGGCGTCTGGTCGACGTCGTCGGAAGAGGCGGTCATGCCGCACAGCCTAAGAGGTTGCTGAGGGAGCCCCGCGCCGGGGTTCGACGACACTCCGGGCGTAGCGTGGCCCCATGCGGATCGTGCACCTCGGCTTCGCGCCCGACCTCGTCGACTACGAGGAGGCGTGGGCGACCCAGCGCGAGGTGCACGCGCAGGTCGTCGACGGCACCCTCGAGGACACCACGTTGCTGCTCGAACACCGGGCGGTCTACACCGCCGGTAAGCGCACCGAGCCGCACGAGCGGCCCACCGACGGCACCCCCGTGGTCGACGTCGACCGCGGCGGGAAGATCACGTGGCACGGCCCCGGCCAGCTCGTCGGCTACCCGATCGTCCGGCTGCCGGAGGTCCCCATCGACGTCGTCGCGCACGTGCGGCGGCTCGAGGAGGCGATGATGCGCACCACGCGCGAGTTCGGGGTCGAGACGGTCCGGGTCGAGGGCCGCAGCGGGGTGTGGGTGCCCGCCGACGACCGCGGTCCCGACCGCAAGCTCGGGGCCATCGGGGTGCGGGTGAGCCGCCGGGTGACCATGCACGGATTCGCGCTCAATTGCGACTGCGACCTCGGTTGGGCCGACCCCATCATCCCGTGCGGCATCGCGGACGCCGGCGTCTCCTCGCTGTCCCGCGAGGCCGGGCGCACCGTCACGGTGGCCGACGTGCTGCCCTACGCCGAGAAGCACCTCACCGACGTCCTGACCCGCCCCTGACCCCACCGTCTGGTCCCGCGGAGTCAGGAAGACTTCGCGGGGTCAGGACGCAAGGGCATCCGAAGTGGGCGGGATGCTCCTGACTCCGCGTTTCGGGAGGGACCGGGTGTCGGACGTTTCGGGAGGGACCGGGTGTCGGACGTTTCGGGATGGGCCGGGTGTCGGACGTAGGGTTGACCCCGTGACTGTCGCACCCGAGGGACGCCGCCTGCTGCGCGTGGAGGCGCGCAATGCCGAGACCCCAATCGAGCGCAAGCCCGAGTGGATCCGGACCACGGCGAAGATGGGCCCGGAGTTCACCGAGATCCACTCGATGGTCAAGGGCCAAGGGCTGCACACCGTGTGCCAGGAGGCCGGCTGCCCCAACATCTTCGAGTGCTGGGAGGACCGCGAGGCGACCTTCCTCATCGGTGGCGACACGTGCACCCGGCGCTGCGACTTCTGCGACATCGCCACCGGGCGCCCCCAGCCCCTCGACGAGGGCGAGCCACTGCGCGTGGCCGAGTCGGTCCGCACCATGGGCCTGCGCTACTCCACCGTCACCGGCGTCGCCCGCGACGACCTGCCCGACGGCGCCGCCGGCCTCTACGCCGAGACCATCCGCCGGATCCACGAGCTCAACCCGAACACCGGCGTCGAGATCCTCCCGCCCGACTTCGGCGCCCGCCCCGAGCTCGTCGGCCAGGTCTTCGACGCGCGGCCCGAGGTGTTCGCGCACAACCTCGAGACGGTGCCGCGGATCTTCCGCCGCATCCGCCCGGCGTTCACCTACGAGAAGTCGCTGCGGGTGCTCTCGATGGCCCGCGAAGCCGGCCTGGTCACCAAGTCCAACCTCATCCTCGGCATGGGCGAGGAGGACCACGAGGTCGACGCCGCCATCCGCGACCTGCACGACGCCGGCTGCGACATCCTCACGATCACCCAGTACCTGCGGCCCTCGCCCATGCACCACCCGATCGACCGCTGGGTGAGGCCGGAGGAGTTCGTCCATTGGTCCGAGGTCGCCGACGAGGTCGGATTCAAGGGCGTGATGGCCGGTCCGCTCGTCCGCAGCAGCTACCGCGCCGGCCGTCTCTGGGCCACCG
The DNA here is from genome assembly GCA_963726295.1 of uncultured Actinomycetota bacterium. Lineage (GTDB taxonomy): Bacteria > Actinomycetota > Actinomycetes > Actinomycetales > Dermatophilaceae > DASSQJ01. Next base: position 925,518 of record CAVSBW010000001.1, on the reverse strand, counting down.
CCATGCGGCGGTGGGGTCGGTCGATACCCGACCACCTGGCCCACCTCGCCGACGCCGCCTCGGACCCCGCCCGGCAGGAGGCGTCGACGCTGGTGGCCCGTTCCGCCGGGCACGTATCCTGAGGTCTCGTCCGCTGCATCCCGCGGAGCAGCCCGTCCCCACCAGGAGCACCGCCCCCGTGTCCGACCAGCCCGCCAAGAAGACCGGCCGCATCGCCGAGATCCGTCAGGCGTACCGCGCCATCAAGTCCCTCGACCCCAGGCTCGGGTGGTGGATGCTCGGTGCCGCAGTGCTCGCCTTCGTCGTCATCGTCGCCCTCGGCGCGATCTTCGCCGGAATCGGCAGCGGGTGGTTCTGGTACTCGGTCTTCATTGCCCTGCCGGCCGCCCTCGTCGCCGCGACGCTGGTCATGAACCGGCGCGGCAACACCGCGATGTACAACGCCCTCGACGGGCAGGTGGGCGCTGCGGGCGCCACCCTCAACGGGTTGGGAAAACGGGGCTGGTTCGCCGACCAGGAGCCGGTGGCGCTCGACGGTGCACGTGGCACGCGCGCCCAGGACCTGGCCGGCGCAGCGATGGTGTTCCGCGCCCTCGGTCGCCCCGGCATCGTCCTCATCGGCGAGGGACCCACCGGCCGCGTGCGCCGGCTCCTCAAGCAGGAGGAGAAGAAGGTCGCCCGGGTGGCTCCCGGTGTGCCGGTGCACCTCTGGGTCGTCGGCGACGGCGAGGACGAGGTGCCGATCCGCAAGATCTCCAGCCGCCTGACCCGGATGAAGCCCGTGCTCACCAAGGCCGAGGTGTCCGTCGTCAACAAGCGACTGAAGTCGCTGGGTGGCCTCCGGCCGCCGGTCCCCAAGGGCGTCGACCCCACCAAGGCGCGGATGGACCGCCGCGCCATGAGGGGTCGCTGACCGCCACCACCCACGGTCACGCCGCGCTGGGGCTCGGCCTCGGACGTGAACCGGCCCCGCCGCGTCGTGCGCGGCGGGGCCGGATGGTTGGTCGAGCGAGGCCGACCCGGGATGGCGGGGTCAGACGTTGGTCCTGGCCAGCTTTGTCATCGAGACCCCGAGAAGGATCTGGACGACACCCAGTGCCATCGCCATCGCGCTGACGCCGAAGGCGAGCACGGAGGTGAAGAGGCTGGCGCGGAGGAACGAGGCGTTCATGACGGTCGCGCGGACCGGGTCCTCGCGGTCCAGCTCGGCGTAGGTCTTGCCGCCGGAGGCCTCGAGGGCGTGGTGGTTGATGATGTCGGCCTCCGCGTAGGCGCTGAACGGGCCGTTGACGTCGTTGCCGGCGAGCATCGAGGCGTCCTCGGCGACGGTGATGTTCTCGGCGGTGAGCTGGCTCTGCACGAGCACCCAGGTGGTCGCGCCGCCGATGAGCATGAGCGCGCCGATCACGGCGACGATCCAACCGCTGACCTTGATGAAGCCGTTGCCCGACCGGGTCTCGCTGACGGTGGTTTCCGAGGTGGTGGTCATGTCCACTCCTGTGGTGGTGGTCTGGTACCGGGGTGCCCCGGCAGAGCCATCCTCCTACAAGACGTAGTAGTTCAGCAAACGCACAGGATGTCGCCTACGTCACTCTCCGACCTGAGAGCGGATGCTCGGGGTCATCCGTCTACCCGCGGCCCTTGCGCGGGCAACCGGACGAGTCGGGTGCCGGCGGCGAGGTCGTGCAGTCCGCGGCCGTCGTCGAGGACCACCAGAGCGGGGAGGAAGAGGCACGCGAGCGCGGTGCGCAGCAGGACCTGGAGCGGGAAGGGGCCGGGTCTGACCTGCCACACCTGCAGGGAGAAGAGGCGGTGGCCGACGGTGGAGCCCGTGAGCGCGACGAGGGTCGCGGTGACGACGAAGAAGACCCCGAGCACCGCCCAGGAGCTCTCCGGCACACCCAGCACGGTGTCGGGCACGGGCCCCGACCCCGTGTAGAGGTCGTAGGGCAGCACGAGAAAGGTCACGAGGACGGCGATGACCCAGTCGACCGTGAACGCGCCGAGCCGTCGCAGGAAGCCCGGGCGCGACGGGCCACCGGCGCTCTCGGCATCCCACGGGATGTCCGTGGGCTCGTCGCGGGAGGCGCTCACGCCGCCACTGTAGGGCCGTCTCACCCCTGTCCACGCTTCGGGCGGGCCATCCCACACGTTGATACGGTGGTCCGCGTTACACCGGCGAAACGTCCGGGTCACGGTCGGGAAACCGCGCCGCCCTAGCGTCGTCGGGAACGCCCCTGGGACCGTTCCCCCGGTCCCTGCACCGAACCAGGAGGTTCAGCATTGTTCAGCTCTGCTGACGAGGTCCTCGCGTACATCGAGTCCGAGGACGTCAAGTTCGTCGACATCCGGTTCTGCGACCTGCCAGGCATCATGCAGCACTTCAACGTGCCCGCCCAGACGGTCGACAAGGACTTCTTCACCAACGGCCAGATGTTCGACGGATCCTCGATCCGCGGCTTCCAGGCCATCCACGAGTCCGACATGAAGCTCATCCCGGACCCCACGACGGCGTACCTCGACCCGTTCCGGGCCGAGAGGACGCTGATCATGAACTTCAGCATCGTCGACCCGTTCACCGGTGAGCCGTACCCCCGCGACCCGCGGAACATCGCGGCGAAGGCCGAGGCCTATCTGAAGTCCACCGGCATCGCCGACACCGCCTACTTCGGTGCGGAGGCCGAGTTCTACATCTTCGACGACGTGCGCTTCGAGACCAAGCAGAGCGCCGGCTACTACTTCATCGACTCCGTCGAGGCCGCATGGAACACCGGACGGGCGGAGGACGGCGGCAACCGGGGGTACAAGACCCGGTACAAGGGCGGCTACTTCCCCGTGCCGCCGGTCGACCACTTCGCCGACACCCGCGACAAGATCTGCCTCAACCTCGCCGAGGTCGGCATCGAGGTCGAGCGCAGCCACCACGAGGTCGGCACCGCGGGCCAGCAGGAGATCAACTACCGGTTCAACACCCTCCTGCAGTCCGGCGACGACATGATGAAGTTCAAGTACGTCGTCAAGAACACGGTGTGGGGCATCGGCAAGACCGCGACCTTCATGCCGAAGCCGATCTTCGGCGACAACGGCTCGGGGATGCACACGCACCAGTCGCTCTGGAAGGACGGCGAGCCGCTCTTCTACGACGAGCGCGGCTACGGCGGCCTCTCGGACCTCGCCCGCTGGTACATCGGTGGCCTGCTCAAGCACGCCCCGGCGCTGCTGGCCTTCACGAACCCGACGGTGAACAGCTACCACCGCCTGGTGCCGGGCTACGAGGCGCCGGTGAACCTCGTGTACTCGGCGCGCAACCGCTCCGCCTGCGTACGCATCCCGATCACCGGTGACAGCCCGAAGGCCAAGCGCATCGAGTTCCGCGTCCCCGACCCGTCGAGCAACCCGTACCTGTGCTTCGCGGCGCAGCTGATGGCGGGCCTGGACGGCATCAAGAACCGCATCGAGCCGCCCGAGCCGGTGGACAAGGACCTCTACGAGCTGCCACCGGAGGAGCACGAGTCCATCGCGCAGGTTCCGGGATCGCTGACCGACGTCCTCAACGCGCTCGAGGCCGACCACGAGTTCCTCACCGAGGGCGACGTCTTCACCGAGGACCTCATCGCGGCCTGGGTCGACTACAAGCGCACCAACGAGGTGGACCCGATCCGCTTCCGCCCGCACCCGCACGAGTTCGAGATGTACTTCGACATCTGACCCGCATCCGCAGATCAGCGGAGCGCGAGGGTTCTCCTCGTGCGCGACGGGTCCGCACGGGTGGCTTGGCTGCTCGTGCGGACCCGTCGCATGTCCGGCCCCGGAGCTGACCTGCGACGTCGTCGTCCTCGGGATGGGCACCTGCGGTGAGGACGCCTCGCTGCGGCTGGCTCGCGCCGGTGTCGACGTCGTCGGCGTCGAGGAGCGCCTCATCGGTGGCGAGTGCCCGTTCTGGGCCTGCCTGCCCACGAAGTGGCCTCACCCGCACCGCCGGCCTGCTCGCCGAGGCACGTCGGGCGGACGGCCGCGTGGGTCGTGTCGACGTCACGCCGGACTGGGCGCCGGTCGCGGCCGGGCTGCGGGCCGAGGTCACCGGCGGGTGGGACGACTCCGCGGGCGTCGACCGGTTCACCGCCCGCGGCGGACGCTTCCTGCGGGGACGGGGCGAGCTCGTCGGACCCCGTACCGTGCGCGTGGGCGACACGGTGCTCCGGGCGCGACAGGGGGTCCTCCTCGCCACCGGCTCGCAACCGTCCCTCCCGCCCGTCCACGGCCTCACCGAGGTGCCCATCTGGACCACGCACGACGTCATCTCCGCCGAGGCGCTGCCCGACTCGCTCGTCGTGCTGGGCCGCGGAGTGGGGTGCGAACTGGCGCAGATCCTCGCGCGCTTCGGATTGGGTCACGGTCATCGAGGGCCGGAACCGAGTGCTGCCCGACGAGGAGCCCGCTGCCTCAGCGGTGCTCGCGAACGCCCTTGCCGCCGACGGAGTGGCGCTCCGCACCGGCGTCGCCGTGGCCCGGGTCCACGGCGGGGGGGCGGGAGGTCGTGGCCGAGCTCACCGACGGGTCGTCAGTCGTCGCCGCACACCTCGTCGTCGCCACCGGCCGTACCGCGGACGCCGACGGGGTCGGCGCCGCCCGCGCCGGAGCTCGCACGAACGCCGGCTTCGTGGGGGTCGACAGCCGGCTGCGTGCGGCCGACCGGCTCTGGGCCATCGGGGACGTCGCCGGGGTCGGCCTGCTCACCGAGGTCGCCCACCACCAGGGCCGAGTCGCCGTCGAGGACATCCTGGGCGCAGATCCGGAGCCGGTCTCCTACGCCACCCTCCCCCGCGTGGTCTTCACCGACCCCGAGGTCGGCGCCGTGGGCCTGACCGAGCTGGCGGCCCGCGAGGCCGGGCACGACGTAGTCGTCGCCACCAAGGACCTGCGCGTCACGTTCCGAGGATGGGTGCACCGCGTCGGCAACGAGGGCCTGCTCCACCTCGTCGTCGCTCGAGCCGAGGACCGGCTGCTCGGGGCCACGGTGGTGGGACCGAGGGCCGGCGACGTGCTGGGGATGCTCGCCCTCGCGGTGCAGGCCCGGGTCCCGGTCTCGGAGCTGGCGCGGACGGCCTACGCCTTCCCCACCTTCTACGGCGCCGTCGGCGAGGCGGTGGGCGCCTATGGACGCGGGATCGTGCGGGTCCTGGACCCAGGTGCCAGCCCCGTCGTCGACGCCCCTCCCCGACGCGGTCCCTGACGCTCGCTCCCGGACGCCCGACGACTCCGCCGGAGACGGCCCGCGCACTCCCTGCCCGTTCTGGCGATCCTTCGCCGTCACCATCGGCCCAAGCGCCGGTCGTGTCTCCTCCGAACGGACACAACTCCGGCGGCTCCGCGCGTATCCCGGACCGCGAGGGCCGACTGCTGCTTGAGTACGGACTGAGGCCCACACGACGTGGGAGGACGGCGATCACGTCGGGCCGGACGACAACCATGCAGGGGCTGATTCAGAGGAGACCTGTGTGATGACAAGCAGCGTGGCGGTATCACCCACCGAGAGCGTGGACGTGCCCACCCCCTCGGCCAGGAAGGGGGCGGCCATCGTCGTGGCCACCGTGCTGACGCTGGGCTCGGCCGGCGCCTGGGGCTACACCCAGTGGTGGGTCCCCGGGCAGCAGGCACAGCAGGTCGCCCAGGAGAAGCTCGACCGCTGCCTCGACGAGGTGCAGGCGTACATGGGGACCGACGGCTACGCGGCCCGCGTCAGCCAGTGCGAGACCAATGCTGCCTCCCAGGGCGGCTGACGCGCCGGACACGAGAGCCCCTGCGTCAGCCCGGCCGCGCGCCTGACGGGATGAGCCCGGGGGCTCAGGCCGCCGGCCTGGGGGCAGTGTGATGGTAGGCGGGTGACCGACGTCGACCCCTCGCCTCCCTCCCTGCGGCGCCCCCCGGTCACCCTCCGGTGGGCGGGCTGGCGTCCGGCCATGTGGGTGGGGGCGGTGCTGGCGGTGCTCGCCACGGCCGCACTCGCGCTCCTCGTCGACCTCACGCTCTCGCTGCAGTACGCCGGGATCTGCGACGTCGAGCCCCCGACCGCCGGCGACCTCAGCGCCGCCAAGGCCCTGGCCGCCTGGGTGTGCTTCCTGGTCGCACCGTGGCTGCTCGCCGTCGCCAGGTCACGCCACCGCAGGCGGACCCTCGGGTTCGCGCTCGCGGCCGTCCTGCCCGTGGCCCTGCTCGCGCAGGACGCCTGGTCGTGGTCCGAGGCGACCTTCCGCATCTGCCTGTTCACGTTCTGAGGGCGGGTCCACCCGCCGCGACGGGAGAGGGGCTCAGCGGGGCCGGACGGTGAGGCACTGCACGAGGGTGCCGAGCGGGCCGGTCGCGTCGTGCAGGCGGCTGCTGGTCATCCCGACCCCGTCGCGGCCGAACGTCACCGACGCGTCCACCCCGAGCCACTCCCCCACGGGCTCGCGCAGGAGGTGGGCGGTCAGGTCGATGTTGGGGAAGTGCACCGCCGCGGGGTCCGCACGCACGGTCATGCCGTTCGCGATGTCGAGCAGCCCCGCCGCGCGGGCCCACGCACTCACCTCCTCACCCGCGACGAGCGGCTCGGTCGCGCGCGCCCAGAACCAGCCACGACCGGGTTCCTCGAGGTGGCGGTACAGCTCGACCGATCGGATGAAGCCGCCCGGCCACGCCTGCGCCGGCCGCCACACCGGCAGGTCCCCACGAGGCGGCAGCGGCTCGAACGGCGTGCCGGCGAGGTTGCTGGTGTCGCGAGGCTCGAGGAGCCACGCCCGCAGCAGCACGATGGTCCGTCCACCGTGCCGCATCTCGGCCTCGACGAGCTCGATGGTGCGGCCCGGGCGCAGCACCCGGACGCCCACCTCGACGACGTCGACCGGGACGGTCCCGAAGATGTCGTAGGAGAGCCGCGCGGCGACGAAGTCGTCGTCCCGCCGGTCGCGCCGGTCGCGGTCGACGACGTGCGCCAGCAGGCCGAGGGCCGGTGCCACGTGCTGCTCGTCCTCCCGCCACGCGCCACTGGTGTGCTCGGTGGCACGGAAGTGCCGCTCCCCCGTGCGCTCGAAGTACGACACCGGCGCCTTCCTCCCTGCTCGTGGACGTCACGGGAAGCCTAGGAGCCGCGGGTGCCGCACGGGCGGGTCAGGGTCCCGGGACGTCACCGCGTGACGGCACCCGGTGCCGTTCGACTGCTTGACATGAGTCGGGAACAAGTCGCAAACTTGAGTCGTTCTCACTCAAGAACGACCATCGGGGCGCCGACCGCCCCCAGCACCACGGAGGACACACACCATGACCACGACCTTCGACCCGTTCCGCGACCTCGACCGCATGCTCTCGGGCACCCTGCGCTCCCCGGCCAGCACCGCGATGCCGATGGACCTCTACCGCACGGGGGAGACCTTCGTCGCGAAGGTCGACCTGCCGGGTGTCGACCCGAGCACCGTCGACGTCGATGTCGAGGACCGCACCCTCACCATCCGGGCCGAGCGCCCCCAGCACCCCGAGGACGACGTCCAGTGGCTCTCGCACGAGCGCCCCACCGGCACCTTCGCCCGGCAGCTGACCCTCGGCTACGGCGTCGCCCTCGACCGGATCAGCGCCGACTACTCCGACGGGGTCCTGACCCTCACCATCCCGGTCGCCGAGGAGGCCCGCCCTCGCAAGATCTCGGTGAACCATGGCGGTGGCCACCAGGTCATCAAGGGCGAGGCGCACGAGGAGCCGGCCCACACCTGACCCGACCCGACCCGGGGCCCGACGGCGCCATCCCCGCACGGGGTGGCGCCGTCGCGCGCGGAGGAGCCGGCGTCGCGCGCGATGTCCGGTGCCCCGCGTCCGGGTGCGGGATGATCGGCCCATGTCCGATGTGACCCGCTCCGACCTGCTGACCCAGCTCCGCGACGCCGGACGGCACGTCGTGGAGCGCGGGCTCGTACAGGCCAGTGGCGGCAACCTGTCGGCCCGGCTCCCGGGCACGGACCGCTTCCTGGTGACCGGCACCGGCACGTGGCTGGACCGGCTGACCGACGACGACTTCGCCGAGCTGACCGTGGGCGGCGAGCAGGTGGGCGGGGCGGTACGACCCTCCGTGGAGTGGATGCTGCACCAGCGCACCTACGCGATGCGGGACGACGTCGCCGCAGTGGTCCACCTGCACCCCCAGCACGTGCTGCTCGTCGACCTGCTGGGCGCCCCGATCCGCTTCACCACGCTCGACCACCAGTTCTACGTCGGCAGCGCGGGCCGGGTGCCCTTCCTCTCCTCCGGCTCCGGGGAGCTGGCGGATGCCGCGGCCGAGGCGGCCCGAGACCACGACGCGGTCGTCCTCGCACACCATGGCTGCTCCGCGCTGGGGGACACCGTGGCCATGGCGCTGCGACGCGCCCTCAACCTCGAGGAGGCGGCGATGATGACCTACCGACTGCTCGTGGCCGGGGACACGACTGCGGACTTCCCCCAGGAGTGGCGCGGCCGCATCATCACCGTCTGACCACCACCGGCATCTCAGTGCGCGAGGGCCAGGCTGGCCAGGGCGAGGATCCACGAGACGAACGAGCCGACGAGGAAGTACTCGGTGACCGCGTCGATGCCGACACCGTCGACGGCCGTGGTCTCGCTGCGCTTGGCCTGGAGCTCGGGGAACCGGATCAGGCCCTTGGCGGCGATGACCAGACCCGCGGCGGTGAGCTGCCCCGCGAGCCCGAGGCCGATGATCACGAGGCGCTCCATGGGCCCGAGCAGTCGCCCACCCCGCAGCTGCTCCGCGGCCTCGGGCCCGGCGCCGGTGTCGGTGTGGATCACCGGACGCAGGGCCCCGACACTGACGAGCACGAGCCGCACGAGGACGTTACCGGTGGCGAGGTTGACCAGGACCAGGCCGAGGACGAGCAGCACCCTCTGTGGGGTGGCGGCACCCACGAACGGCACCTCGGCCCAGGTGAGCCACTGCTCGAGCAGTCCGCCGGGAGTGGACGCCCATCCCGACAGGCCGACACACCACACGGCCCCGGCCGCCAGCCAGGCGAGGGCGGCCACGTGCCCGCTACCGGTCTGCAGCGACTGGCGCGAGTACCGCACCCACAGGCCCAGCGTGACCAGGGCCGCCGCGAGGACGACGAGGTCGACCGGGGCCGTGAGCCCGGAGACGAGGGCCAGGACGACGACGAGGGCCACCCCCGCCGGGACGGCCCACCGCGCGACCGCGGGACGACCGGCGCGGACCAGGTCGGCGAGCCCCACGCCGGCGAGCCACACGGCCAGCCACGTCACGCCAGCCCCCGCAGGAGCTCCTGGGCGGCGACGACCGCTCCCAGCCCGTCGGAGCGCACGCGCTGGGACACGGCGGAGGCGCTCACGCCCTCGCGGGCGGCGAGCTCCTTCTGGGTGGTGTCGGGTTCCATGAGCCCCCTCAGCAGCCGGACGGACCGTTCCGAGACAGAGCCAACCAGATGGTCCCGACAGAGCAGTGCCGCGTTGACCGCGTCCCTGCGCGGATCCGGCTCCGCGCTGCGGTAGACCGTCCTCAGGGTGCGGGTCGCGGCCTGCTCCGCCGCGCGCTCGGCCGCCTCGACCGCGTCGCGGGCCGCCCACCACCCCGGGCCGTCCTCGATGCCGCGCGCCTCCTCGAGCACCATCACCTCCCCGCGTCCGACACCGATGCGGACATCGACCTCCGGAAGGGCGTGCAGCCGCAGGAGGAAGGTCGCGTCGAGGGCCTCGCCCAGTGTGGCGTAGACGCCCTGGAGCTCGTCGCCCACCGTCACCCGCATCCCCCGTCGTGGAGGAACGATCTCGCGCACGGTGTCCAGGGCGTCGACGAGGTGGTCGTGCACGCGTCGCCGGTCGTCGGCGGTACGGGATCCCACGATGTCGCCGATGACGACATAGAGTGAAGACGGAGACTTCATTCGAGCCATATGTAGATATTACCTTCATTTAGCGAGAATGAAGGTGATCAGGTCATGACCCGTGCGTCGCCGGGGTGCGCCCCACCCTCGGCTCGAGCACCCCGTGCTCGGTCGCGACCGCGTCCACGAACCGGGCAGGCGTCACGTCGAAGGCCGGGTTGAACCCCGGTGACGCCTCGGGCGCGGTCCGGGTGCCTCCCAGCACGACCACCTCGTCCCCCGCCCGTTCCTCGATCTCGATGGCCGCCCCGTCCGGTGTGCCGAGGTCGACCGTCGACCACGGTGCCGCGACGAGCAGCGGAACCCCGGCCTCGCGACAGGCCAGCGCCACCCCGAGGGTGCCGACCTTGTTGGCGACGTCGCCGTTGGCGGCGACCCGGTCGGCACCGACGACCGCACAGTCGACGAGCCCGCGCACGATGGTCGAGGCCGCCGCACCGTCGACCTGGACGGCGTGCGGGATGCCCTCGTCGGCGAGCTCGTAGGCCGTCAGCCGCGCCCCCTGGAGCAACGGACGGGTCTCGTCGGCGTAGACGAACTCCAGTCGGCCGCGGTCACGCAGCTCACGGACCACACCGAGGGCGGTACCCCAGCCCGCGGTCGCCAGGGTCCCGGCGTTGCAGTGGGTGAGCACCCGAAGCCGGGGCCGGTCGACCCGCTCAAGCAGCCAGTCCGCCGCACGACGCGACAGCTCGCGGTTGGCCGCCTCGTCCTCGGCCGCCACCTGCCGCGCGGCGCCCAGGACCGCGTCGCGTCCCCGCCCCACGAGCGGGCGCACGCGGTCGACCCCCCAGGCCAGGTTCACGGCCGTGGGCCGCGCCGCCCGCACCGCGTCGATCGCGGCCGCCACCCCGGCGTCGTCCCAGCCCTCGCGCGCGCCCTCGTCCATCGCGAGCACCACCCCCATCGCCCCGGCCACCCCCAGGGCCGGCGCCCCCCGCACGGCCAGCTCCCGGATGGCGGCGACGAGGGCCTCCGTGGTCTCCACGACCCGGTACTCCGTACGCGCCGGCAGCAGCGTCTGGTCGAGCAGGCGCAGGGCGCCGCGGCCGTCGGTGCCGGCGTCGTCGTCCCACTCGAGGGTCACCAGGCTCATGGACGCACCCTACGGCCCGTCCACCGGGCGCCCGCGCGATCGGGCGGCGGGCCTCCCGGCCGGCGTCCAGCAGACTCACAACATCCTGTGTGACCTCGATCCTTGCGCGCACGGGGCCCGCGTGGAACGGTCGGAGAGTGGGACCCGATCCCACGACGGCGGGTTCGCCCCCCGCACCGGCCGGCGAACCCGCCGACGCGACCGACCCGTACCGGAAGGACACGCGATGAGCGTCTCTCGTGTGGTCGTCGGAGTCGACGGCTCCCCCAACTCGAAGGCTGCCGTGGCGCAGGCCTCGCACTTCGCGAGCAGCCGCGGCATGACCCTCCAGGTGCTCCACGCGTTCGCCCCCGACCTCCCGATGCTCGGCTTCGGGGCGCTCTCGGACCGGACCGTGGTCACCGAGCACGGGGACCAGCTGCTCGACAGCGCCGTGGCGCGCGCCCACTCGATGCACCCGGACCTCAAGGTGGTCAAGGCCCTCCAGGACGGCTATGCCAGCCAGGCCCTCGTCGCCGCCTCGCGCACGGCGGCGCTCGTGGTGGTCGGGGCGACCGGCCACGGCATCCTCAGCCAGGCGAGCATCGGCCCCACCGCGATGCAGGTCGTCACGCACGCCCGGTGCCCCGTCCTCGTCGTCGGCCACGAGTCGTCCGGGGAGCCCGTGCCCGGTGGCCGCATCGTCGCCGGGGTCGACGGCTCGGAGCACTCGATGCACGCCGTGCAGGCGGCCCACCGCGAGGCGGCGATCGTGGGCGGCTCGCTGCAGGTGGTGCACGCGTGGCAGGCGCGTAGTGCGGCCGACCCGACCCTCACCCACGCGTCGAGCTGGGAGGACTACGCCGCCCAGCTGGAGAAGAAGGTCGATGCCGCCCTCGGCGACGAGCGCCGGGCCCACCCCGATGTAAAGGTCGAGTACCAGGTCGTGAGCGCCGAGCCGGTCGCCGCTCTCAAGGACCGCAGTGAGGGCGCGAACCTGCTCGTCGTCGGCAGCCGCGGCCGCGGGGGCTTCCCGGGGCTGCACGTCGGTTCGGTCGCGCTGCAGCTCATGGGCCGCAGCAGCTGTCCCCTCCTCCTCACCCGCTGACGCCCCGCCACCGCGTCGGACGGCCGGAGGTCACCCCCGCGAGGCAGTCGGCCGGGGGTCACCCCCGAGGCAGCACCTCGGTGGCGCCCAGCTGGTCGAGCACGAACGCCCACTCCCAGGCGATCTGCTCCCACGCGGCGTAGCGTCCGCTGCGACCTCCGTGGCCCGCGGCGATCTCGGTGCGCATCAGCACGGGGCGCTTCTCGGGGTCGCTGGTGACCGTCTCCCGCAGCCGGGCCACCCACTTCGCGGGCTCGGTGACGTAGACCCGGGTGTCGTGCAGGCTGCTCGTGGCGAGCACGGCCGGGTACGGCTCGGCGCGGACGTTCTCGTACGGGGTGTAGGCGCGCATCGCCTCGTAGACCGCGGGATCCTCGACCGGGTTGCCCCACTCCTCCCACTCGCCCACCGTGAGCGGCAGCTCGGGCTGGAGGATCGTCGAGAGGGCGTCGACGAACGGCACGGCGGCGTGGGCCACCCGGAACCGCTCGGGGGCGAGGTTGAGGACCGCCCCGACGAGCAAGCCCCCTGCCGAGCCGCCCTCGATCCCCACCCGTTCACGTGCCATCCATCCCGCGTCGACGAGGTGTTCGACGCAGACGACGGTGTCGGAGAACGTGTTCGACTTGGCGAGCAGCTTGCCGTCCTCGTACCAGCGCCGGCCCATCTCACCGCCCCCCCGCACGTGGGCGACGGCGTAGACGACCCCTCGGTCGAGCAGGGAGAGCCGGGCCACGGAGAAGTAGGGGTCCGAGCTGAGCTCGTAGGAGCCGTACGCCGAGACCAGGCCGGGGTGGGTGCCGTCGGGCTCCACCTCTCGGCGGCGGACCACCGAGACGGGGATGCGGGTGCCGTCGGCGGCCTCGGCCCACTCGAGGTGCTCGGCGTACTCGGCGGGGTCGAAGCCACCGAGCACGGGCTGCTGCTTGAGCAGTGTCCTGTCGCCGGTGGCGAGGTCGACGTCGAGGACCGACCGCGGGGTCGTCCACGACTCGAGCACCACCTGCACCGAGGTCTGGTCCGGCTCGGGGTTGTCGCCGAGGCCGATGGTGTGGACGGGCTGGTCGACCCGGATGTCCCAGGCCTCGCCGTGGCCGGACTCGGCGGCCGCGTCGCGCGGGAGGACGCGCAGGGCGGTCAGGCCCCCGGTCCGCAGGGTGAGCACGGTGGCGCGGTCGAACGCGTCGACGCCGACGAACCGCTCGCCCTCGCCCGAGGAGAGCCACGGCACCCACTGGGTGTGGTCGGTGGCGTCGATCGGGGCCCACGCCAGGTCGGCGTCGGGGTCGTCGGTGTTGTGCACGACGAGCAGGCGGTCACCGGCCGGCTCGACGTCGTACTCGACGCCGTCGCGTCGGGGCGCCACGACCCGCCACTCGCCCTCCGGGTCGTCCGAGGGCAGCAGGTGCACCTCGGAGGTCGTCTTGGACCCCAGGCCGAGCACCAGCCACCGTTCGTCCCGCGAGCTGTTGATCCCCATCCAGAAGCGCTCGTCGTCCTCCTGGTGCACGAGGACGTCCTCGGCCGGGTCGCCACCCACCCGGTGCCGCCACAGCTGGTGCGGCCGCCAGGCGTCGTCGAGGCGGGTGTAGAAGACGACGTCGGCGTCGCGGCTGAACTCGCAGCCGTAGCCGATGCCGGTGAGTGAGCGGTCCAGCACCTCGCCGCTCGCGATGTCGCGCACGACGAGGTCGAAGCGCTCGTCGCCGGTGGTGTCCGTGGCGAAGGCCACGAGGCGGTGGTCGGAGCTGACGGTCATCGCGCCCACCGAGAAGAACTCACTGTCGCCGGCCTCGACGTTGCCGTCGACGATGACCTGCTCACCCTCGGCCGGCCCGCCCTCGGGGTCGGGACGGTGGGCGGGGTCGGTGAGCGGGACCCGCACCTGGGAGGCGTACTGACGGCCCTCGGTCGTTCGGGCGAAGTACCACCACGGGCCGCTGGCCACGGGGACCGACAGGTCGGTCTCCTTGACCCGTGAGCGGATCTCGTCGAACAGGCTCGTCCGCAGGCCGTCGAGGTGGGCCGTACGCGCCTCGGCGTAGGCGTTCTCGGCCTCGAGGTGGGCGAGGAGCACAGGGTCCTCGAGGTCCTTCATCCACGCGTACGGGTCCTCGACGGCGTGGCCGTGGTGCTCGCGGACGTGGGTGCGACGCGGGGCGGTCGGAGGGGTCGGGCTCGGCATGGCGCCACCCTATGCCGGTGGAGACGCGGCGAGGGCCGCACCCCGGGTGGGGTGCGGCCCTCGCGTCGGAGCCGGTCCGGTCAGAGCCCGGAGACCCGGTCGGCGGGAGCGGTCAGGCCCGGGTTCGCCTCGAAGTAGGCCACGAGGTTCGCGAGGTCCTCCGCGCCACCGAGGATGTCCGTCCCGGCGAGGAAGCCGGTGAACGAGTCACCACCGTTGGCGAGGAAGTTGAGCGTCGACACCCGGTAGGTGGCGTCGAGGTTCATCTGCTGGCCGTTGAGCGTCATCGAGCTCGCCACGACCTTGTTGCCCTCGGGCTGGCTGTCGTCCCACGTGTAGGAGAAGCCGCTCGACACCCCGAGGGCCAGGTACGGCCGGCCGCGCGTGGGGTCGTACTGCTGCTCGAGGACGTCCTTGATCTGCTGGCCGGTGAGGTTCATCGACACGAGCAGGTTCCCGAAGGGTGCGACGTCGTAGGCCTCGGCGTAGGTGATCTCACCGGACGCCTCGTCATAGGTCGGGGCCAGCGGCAGCGAGGAGCGCACGCCACCGATGTTCATGAAGGAGATCTCGGCACCACCGTTGGCGCCCGCGGTGCCCCAGAGGATGGCGTCGGCGACGAGGTCGCCCATCGGGGTCTCGATTCCGCGGTCTCCGCCGGCGTCTCCGAGGATGTCCTCGGTGTTGCTGCCGACGACCTCGGCCGCCTTGGCGTCGCTGATGGCCCGCCACTTGTCGAGGATGGCCGTCTGCGCCGCGTCGGGGACGAGCTTGTTCCGGTCCGTGAGGGTGTTCTGCGCCGAGGACAGGTTGCGTGCGACGTCGCCGGTGGTCCGGTCGATGACGAGCTTGGTGTCCGTGACCACCTTGCCGTACGAGGCGGCGCTCGTGACCAGACGCGGGTTGCCCGCCGGGTCGGGGATGGAGCAGACATACGGCTGGTGGGTGTGACCGGTGATGAGGGCGTCGACGTCGGGCGTCATGTTCTCGGCGATCTCGACGATGGGGCCCGAGATGCCCTTGCACTGGTCGTAGTTGCCGCTCTGCATGCCTCCCTCGTGCAGGAGGACGACGATCGACTCCACGCCCTGGTCCTTGAGCTGGGCCGCCTGGGCGTTGGCCGTCTCGACCTCGTCCTTGAAGTCGTAGCCCGCGACCCCGGCCGGGTTGACCAGAGTCGGGGTGGCCTCGAGGGTCATGCCGATGAAGCCGATCTTCAGGCCGTCGACCTCCTTGACCCAGGTACCGGGAAGGAGGGTCTGGTCACTGCCCTTCTCGACGACGTTCGCGGCGAGCCACTGGAAGTCGGCACCCGCGTAGGGGTCGGTGGGGAAGTAGCAGCCGTCGACCGGGTGGCAGCCGCCGTTCTGCATCCGCAGGAGCTCGTCGGTGCCCTCGTCGAACTCGTGGTTGCCGACGCTGCTGACGTCCAGCTTCATCTGGTTGAGCGTCTCGACCGACGGCTCGTCGTGGAAGATGCCGGAGAGGAAGGTCGACCCGCCGATGAGATCGCCGGCCGCCACGGTCAGGCTGCGGCCGCCCGGGGCGTGGGCGCGGAGCTCGGTGAGAGCGGCGGAGAGGTACTCCGCGCCACCCACCGGCTTCTGCGAGGGGTTCTGGCCCTTGTCCAGCGGCCCGTCCACGGCCTCGAGGTGGCCGTGGTAGTCGTTGAACGAGAGCAGCTGGACGGCCTCGTAGCGGTTGTTTCCCTGGCTCTGGGCCGGCGAGCCGCCCGCGGCCACCGCAGAGCCTCCTGCCACGAAGGTGGCGAGCGCGCCGGCGGCGAGCCCTGCGCCGAGTACACGACGTCGTGTCGATCTCATCGGTTTCTCTCCTGTGAGGGATGGCGCACCTCGGCCCCCTGTCCGGACCGAGGTCACGCACCGGGCTCCTGTTCGTCCCGGCACCACGAGCGCCGAGCCCCTGTCCGGCCCGGCCTCGCGTGGACGACACCCTAGGCGACGGGATCGCCCTCGGGAACTGGAGAACCCTGCCAGTCATCGGGCCTGACGGCGGCAGGTGTGAACAGCGTGTCCCGCAGTGGGATCAGCTGAGGCAGCGTGGCCCGAGCAGCACCTTGAGGTCGCCGAAGAGGGCCTCCGAGGCGTTCACCCGGTAGGCGGGGTCGAGCCGCACCTCGACCGTTCGCCCGGGCTTGACGAGCCGCAGGTGGACCTCGGTGGTGCCGGGGTGGTTGGTGAGGACCGCCTTGAGCTCCTCGACCCGCTGGCCGGTGGCGCGCGCGGTCTCCATCGTGACCACGACCGGCCCCCGCGGACCCTCGCTGACGTCGGGGAGGGTGAGGTCCTGGGCGTAGATCGACACCGTGTCGTCGCGCCGGTTCAGCTTGCCCCGGACGACCGCGATGACGTCCTGCTGGAGCAGCGGGCCCACCGTCTCGTACATCGACGGGAAGAACAGGCACTCGATCGAGCCGGCGAGGTCCTCGAGGGTGGCGATGGCCCAGAGGTCGCCCTTCTTCGTCCGCTTGACGGCCAGGCCGGTGATGAGCCCGGCCACGGTGACCATCGAGCCCTCGGGCCGGCCCCCCTCGTCGGCCGTGAGCGCGGCGATCTGGGTGTCGGCGTGGGCGCTGAGCACGTGCTCGACGCCGAAGAGCGGGTGGTCTGAGACGTAGAGGCCGAGCATCTCGCGCTCGAAGGACAGCAGGGTCGACTTGTCCCACTCCACGCCGGGCACCGGGGCCAGCCCCATCAGGTCGTCGTCGCCCGCCTCGTCGTCGCCACCGCCGAAGGCCCCGAAGAGGCTGTCCTGCCCGATTGCCTCCTGCCGCTTCACCGAGACGAAGGCCTCGACGTACTCCTCGTGGACCCGGACCAGGCCCATCCGGGTCTCCGCGAGGCCGTCGAAGGCCCCCGCCTTGATGAGCGACTCGATGGTGCGCTTGTTGCAGACGACCGGCGGCACCTTGGACATGAAGTCGCGGAAGGAGGTGAACCGGCCCTTCTCCTCGCGAGCGGCCGCGATCGCCTCGACGACGTTGTGACCGACGTTGCGCACGGCGTTGAGGCCGAAGCGGATGTCGGTGCCGACGGCGGCGAACCGGCCGACGGAGTCGTTGACGTCGGGCGGCAGCACCTTGATGCCCATCCGGCGGCACTCGCCGAGGTAGAGCGCCGACTTGTCCTTGTCGTCGCCGACGCTGGTGAGCAGCGCGGCCATGTACTCCGCGGGGTAGTTCGCCTTGAGGTAGGCGGTCCAGTACGACACGAGGCCGTATGCCGCGGTATGAGCTTTGTTGAACGCGTAGTCGGAGAAGGGGACGAGCACGCCCCAGAGCGCCGCCACCGACGCCTCGTTGAAGCCCTGTGCCTTCATCCCCTCGGAGAACGGGACGTACTCGGCGTCGAGGACCTCCTTCTTCTTCTTGCCCATCGCGCGGCGCAGCAGGTCGGCGTTGCCGAGGGTGTAGCCCGCCAGCTTCTGCGCGATCTCCATGACCTGCTCCTGGTAGATGACCAGGCCGTGGGTCGTGCCGAGGATCGGCTCGAGCGCCTCCACCATCTCGGGCTGCAGCTTGCCCTGGAGCTGGGGGTCGAGCGGGATGACCTCCTGCTTGCCGTTCTTGCGCAGGGCGAAGTTGGTGTGCGCGTTGACGCCCATCGGTCCGGGGCGGTACAGCGCGAGCGCCGCCGAGATGTCCTCGAAGTTGTCGGGCTGCATCAGCTTGAGCAGCGTCCGCATGCCGCCGCCGTCGAGCTGGAACACGCCGAGGGTGTCGCCGCGCTGGAGCAGCTCGTAGGTGGGCTTGTCGTCGAGCGTGCGCGAGAGCTCGTCGAGGTCGATGTCCTCGCGCCGGTTGGCCTGCACGTTCTCGATGGCGTCGTCGAGGATCGTCAGGTTGCGCAGGCCGAGGAAGTCCATCTTGACCAGGCCGAGGCTCTCGCAGCTCGGGTAGTCGAACTGGGTGATGACCTGGCCGTCCTGGAGACGGCGCATGACCGGGATGACGTCGACGATGGGCTCGCTCGACATGATGACGCCGGCCGCGTGGACCCCCCACTGCCGCTTCAGGCCCTCCAGGCCCTTGGCGGTCTCGACGATCTCCTGGAGGTGGGGCTCGCCGGCGACGAGCTCACGGAACTCCTTGCCCTCGCCGTGACGCGGGTGCTGGGGGTCGTAGATGCCCGAGAGCGGCACGCCCTTGCCCATGACGTCCGGGGGCATCGCCTTGGTCAGCTGCTCGCCCACCGAGAACGGGTGACCCATGACGCGGGCGGAGTCCTTGACCGCCTGCTTGGCCTTGATCGTGCCGTAGGTGACGATCTGGGCCACCCGGTCGGAGCCGTACTTCTCGGTGACGTACCGGATGACCTCGCCGCGTCGGCGCTCGTCGAAGTCGACGTCGAAGTCGGGCATCGACTGGCGCTCGGGGTTGAGGAACCGCTCGAAGATCAGCCCGTGCGGGATGGGGTCGAGGTCGGTGATCTTCATCGCGTAGGCGCACATCGACCCCGCCCCCGAGCCACGGCCCGGACCGACGCGGATGCCGTTCGCCTTGGCCCAGGTGATGAAGTCGGCGACGACGAGGAAGTACCCCGGGTACCCCTTGGAGACGATGACGTCGGTCTCGAACTCGGCCTGTGTCCGCGCGTACTCCGGGACACCGTCGGGGAAGCGCTCGCGCAGGCCGCGCTCGACCTCCTTGACGAACCAGCTCTCCTCGTTCTCGCCCGGCGGGCACGGGAAGCGCGGCATGTAGCGCCCCTCGCCCTCCGTGAACGAGATGTCGCACATCTCGGCGATGAGCAGGGTGTTGTCACACGCCTCGGGCAGCTCGCGCCACGTGTACCGCATCTCCTCGGCGGACTTGAGGTAGAAGTCGTCGGCGTCGAACTTGAAGCGGTTCGGGTCCATCATCGTCGACCCGGACTGCACACAGAGGAGCGCCCCGTGGGCCTTGGCGTCCTCCGGGCTCGTGTAGTGGAGGTCGTTGGTGGCGACGAGCGGCAGGTCGAGCTCGCGGGCGAGGCGGATGAGGTCCTTCTGGACCCGCCGCTCGATGTCGAGGCCGTGGTCCATCACCTCGCAGAAGAAGTACTCGCGGCCGAAGATGTCGCGAAGGTCGGAGGCGGCCTGCTTGGCCAGGTCGTACTGCCCGAGGCGGATGCGGGTCTGGACCTCCCCCGAGGGGCAGCCGGTGGTGCCGATGAGCCCCTGGCCGTACTGCGAGAGCAGCTCGCGGTCGACCCGGGGCCACTTGGCGTAGACCTGGTCCAGGGAGGCCTGGCTGTCGAGGCGGAACAGGTTGTGCAGGCCGACGTTGTCGCGGGCCAGCAGCGTCATGTGGGTGTACGCGCCCGAACCGGACACGTCGTCGCCGGGCGCGGTGCGCTCGTCGCCCCAGCGGACGCGGGTCTTGTCGGTGCGGTGCGTGCCGGGGGTGACGTAGGCCTCGACGCCGATGATCGGCTTGACACCGGTGCCCTGCGCCTTCTTCCAGAACTCGTACGCGCCGAACACGTAGCCGTGGTCGGTGGTGGCGAGCGCCGGCATCCCCATCTCGGCAGCCCGGGTGAAGAGGTCACCGATCCGGGCGGCACCGTCGAGCATCGAGTACTCGGTGTGGACGTGGAGGTGGACGAAGCCGTCCGAGCGCGAGGTGTAGCCGGACGGGTTCGGGGCGGACGGGGAGGACATCGCCGCCCATCCTAGGTCGGTGCCCGGACACGGCTCGGCGTGTCGCGGCCCGTGTCGTCAGAGCCTCTCCAAAGAGGTCGCGAGGTCCTGGGGGTAGCCGCTCTCGAAGGTGACCCACTCCCCCGACCCGGGGTGCTCGAAGCCGAGACCGACCGCGTGCAGCCACTGCCGCTCGAGCCCGAGGCGGCGGGCCAGCACGGGGTCGCCGCCGTAGAGTGGGTCGCCGACGCAGGGGTGCCGGATCGCGGCCATGTGGACGCGGATCTGGTGGGTGCGGCCGGTCTCGAGGCGGATCTCGAGGAGGGAGGCGTGCCGGTGCGCCTCGATCAGCTCGTAGTGCGTCACCGCGTGCTTGCCGGAGTCCATCACGGCGAACTTGTACTCGTGGCCGCGATGGCGGCCGATCGGCGCGTCGACCGTGCCGACCACCGGGTCGGGCAGGCCCTGGACCAGCGTGTGGTAGGTCTTGTCGACCCGACGCTCCTTGAACGCGCGCTTGAGCACCGAGTAGCCCCGCTCGCTCGTGGCCACGACCATGAGCCCCGAGGTGCCGACGTCGAGGCGGGAGACGATGCCCCGGCGCTCGCTGGCGCCGCTCGTGGAGATGCGGTAGCCGGCCGCCTTGAGGCCGGCGAGCACGTTCGGGCCGGTCCATCCCACGCTCGGGTGGGCCGCGACGCCGACCGGCTTGTCGACGACGATGATGTCCTCGTCGTCGTGCACGACGCTCATCCCGGGCACCGGCTCGGCCACGACCTCCAGGGACGGGCTGGTCGGGCCGTCCGGCAGCGCCACCTCCAGCATGTCCCCGGCGCTCACCCGGTGGCTCTTGCCGACGCTCGCCGTGTTGACGCTCACGTCGCCGGCCGCGGCGAGGTCGGCCGCCTTGGTCCGGGAGAGGCCGAACAGCCGGGCGATGGCGGCGTCGACCCGCTCACCCTCGAGGCCGTCGGGGACGAGCACGGTGCGCTGGTCAGGCATCCGCGGGCTCCGTTGGCGCCGGCCCGCGCATCGGGATGCCGCGGGCGGCGAGCAGCGCGATGAGGCAGGCCGCACCGACGATGGCGATGTCGGCGACGTTGCCGATGAACAGGCCGAAGTAGTCGATGAAGTCGACGACGTGCCCGCGGCCGAACCCCGGCTCACGCAGCAGCCGGTCCAGGACGTTGCCCACGGCGCCACCGAGCAGCAGGCCGAGGGCGATCGCCCACGGCATCGAGCCGACGCGGCGGGCCGCCACGACCACCCAGGCGAGGATGGCGACGGAGATGACCGTCAGCAGCCAGGTCACGCCGTCACCGAGCGAGAAGGCCGCCCCCGGGTTGCGGATGAGGTCGAGCCGGATCCACGAACCGATGAGATCGACCGGTTCGCCGGGTGTCAGGGTGGCCAGCGCCCAGGCCTTGGTGGCCTGGTCCACGGCCAGGGTGACCCCGGCGATGACGATCAGCACGACGGACAGCCGACGCCGGCCACCGGTGGTCACCGGGGCCGGCTCGGACGGTTCGGGGTCGGCGCCGGTCAGCGGCGCTCCTGCTGCGTCTTGCATGGCATGCACAGGGTCGCACGAGGAGCGGCCTGGAGGCGAAGCTTGCCGATCGGGTTGCCGCACGACTCGCAGATGCCGTAGGTGCCGTTGTCGAGGCGCGCGAGTGCGTGCTCGTTCTGCTCGAGCATGTCGCGGGCGTTGTTGGCGAGCGAGATCTCCTGCTCGCGCTCGTACGTCTTCGCTCCGGCGTCGGCCTGGTCGTCACCGGCGCCGTCCCCCGAGTCGCGCATGAGGTCCACGAGGTCGTGCTGGGCGGTGTCGAGCTCCTCCCGGAGCTGGGCGATGTCGTTCTCGATCTCGGCACGGACCTCCCGCAGCTCGGCCTCGCTCCAGGGTGACTCGTCGGAACGGACCGGCAGGCTCGCCGCGTCGGCCGCGGCCCGCGCGGACTTCGTGGCGGCCGACTTCTTGGCCGTGGCCTTCGTCGTCGCCACCGCCTTCGTGACGGTCTTGGCGGGCGCCTTCTTGGCGGGGGACTTCGTTGCCGTCGACTTCGTGGCGGTGGCCTCCGACGGCGTCGAATTCTTGGCCGTCGACTTCTTGGCCGTCGACTTCTTGGCCGTGGTCTTCGTGGGGGTCGACTTCGTGGCGCTCTTGGCCGGTGCGGACGTGCCGGCCTTCTTCGGCGCCGCCTTCGTCGCGGTGGTCTTCGTGGCCGTCGACTTCTTGGCGGTCGACTTCTTGGCGGTCGACTTCTTGGCGGTCGACTTCTTGGCGGTCGACTTCTTGGCGGTCGACTTCTTGGCGGTCGCATTCTTGGCGGTCGACTTCTTGGCCGTGGTCTTCGTGGGGGTCGACTTCGCGGCGCTCCTGGCCGGTGCGGACGTGCCGGCCTTCTTCGACGCCTTCTTGGCGGTGGCCTTCGTCGCGGCGGCCTTCGTGGCGGTGGACCCCGCGGCAGCGGCCTCCGTCGCGGCCGACTCACCACCGGAGGAGGACGACCCCCGCCGGCCCACGGCCTTCCGTGCCGACTCGACGGTCTTGGCCGCCGCGGCCGACAGCCTCTTGACAACCATGGGTGCCCTCTTCCCGGGTGATGACGACGGGCCTCCAGCCCGGTGGTGCAGGTGAGGATACGGACCACGCGCCCCATCCTCAACGTGCGAAACGCCTGCGGGACCGTGAGTTCCACCACCGACGACGCGGGGCCCGGGAAAGTCCCGGGCCCCGCGTCGCGACGGGTGTCTCAGCCCTGGTGCTCAGGCTGCGGCTCGGCGGCCTGCTCGGCCTGGTCGCGCTCCTCGTCCGGGGCGGAGTCCCCCGCGACGTTCTTGAGGTCCTCGAGCTGGCCGGAGATGTAGTCGTGGAGCCGGCCGCGGTAGTCGCGCTCGAACCCGCGCAGCTCCTCGATCTTGCGCTCGAGCAGTCCGCGCTCGCGGCCGAGCTCCTCGAGGATCGTGGCCTTCTTCTGCTGCGCCTCGGCGACCATTCCCGTCGAGCGCTCGCGTGCCTCCGTGAGCATCTCGTCCCGCTGCGTCGTGGCGGTCCCGATCATCTCGTCGCGCTTCGAGGTCGCCGTGGACACGAGCTCGTCGTGCTGGGCCTGGCCGGTGGAGACCAGCTCGTCGTGGCGGGCCTGCGCCGAGCTGATGAGCTCGTCGTGCTTGCGCTGCCCCGTCCCCACGAGCTCGTCGTGCCTGCGCTGCCCCTCGGCGACCAGCTCGTCGCGACGGGACTCACCGGCGGCCACGTGCTCGTCGTGCAGGCGCTGGGCGAGGGCGATGACGCCCGCGGCGCCCGCACCGCCACCCGCACCGGCCAGCGCCGCTGCACCGGCCACGTCGCCGGCACCGCTCTCCTGCGGGGCGGCGGCCTGCGCGGACTGGGCGGCCTCCTCGGCCTGTGCGGCGCGCTGCTCGGCCTGGCTGGCTCGCTCCTCCGCGGTGGCGATCCGCTGGTCGGCGTCCGCGATCCGCTGCTCGGCGTCGGCGATCCGCTGCTCGGCGTCGCGCTGGACCTCCTGGAGACGGCTCCGGAGGGCGTCGGCCTCGTCGGAACCGGTGGCACCGGCCTCGTCCCGCGCCGCGATGGCCTGGTCGCGCTCGCCCTCGAGCTCCCGGAGGCGGGCCTCGAGCTCGGTGGCACGGCGCTCGGCGTCACCCGCACGCCCCTCGAGCTCAGCGGCGCGACGCTCGGCGTCACCCGCACGACCCTCGAGCTCACCGCGGCCGCTCTCGTGGCTCTGGGCGTCCTGCTCCAGCTCGGACACCCGGGCCCGCAGCTGCTCGGACTGCTCCTCGAGCTCGGCGTTGCGGTGCTCGAGCTGTCCGATCCTGCCCTGGAGCTCGGCGGCGCGGTTCTCGGTGTCCCCGCTCTTGTTCTCGAACTCGCCCAGGCGGGCCGTGAGCTCGCTCCGGCTGCCCTCGAGCTCGGAGACCCGTGCGGCCAGGGCCGCGTTCTTGGAACGCAGCTCCTCGGCCTCGGCGGCGGTCCTGTCGGAGTCGGCCCTGGAGGAGACCGGGGCCATGCCCTGGCCCTCACGGCAGCCGTTCAGCTCGCCGCGCAGGTCGTCGGACTCCTTCGACATCCGCCGCATCTCGGCGACGATGTCGTCGAGGAAGTCGTCGACCTCCCGCTCGTCGTAACCCCGGCGGAACTGGGTCTGGGTGAACGTCTTGTTGAGGACGTCCTCGGGCGTGAGAGCCATGATGAAACTCCTGCGGCTGTCCGTCGGGTCACGAGCGGGGGGCGAGCCGCCTGATCGGCGTCACGTCCACCCTGGGCGGCCCCAGCGTACAGATGCCGGGGCTCCAGTGACAGGTGTGATTTCACAATTGGATACCCGCACCCGGTTGGGCGGGCTCCGCGCGGGCTCAGCTGAGCACGGCGTAGAGGACGTAGACCGCCACGAAGAGCACCATGAACGACAGGTCCAGGCTCACGCCACCGAGGCGCAACGGCGGGATGATCCGTCGCAGCGCCCGCAGCGGAGGCTCGGTCAGGGTGTACACCGGCTCGGCCACGAGGAGCACGACACCTCGGGGGCGCCAGTCGCGCGCGAACATCCGGATCCAGTCGAAGACGACACGACCGACGAGCACGAGGAGGTAGAGGAAGACGACGAAGGCCAGAACCTCGAGCACGGTGCTCATGGCACGACAGTCTCACCCATCACCGCCCCCCGGGTGGAACCGGGGGTGTGTCAGCTCTGGTTGAAGACACTCCGGCCAGCGACGGCGAGGTTCTCCTCGGCGTTGACCTCGACGGTCTCCGGCGACAGCAGGAACACCTTCGAGGTGACCCGCTCGATGCTGCCGTGGAGGCCGAAGACCAGGCCGGCCGCGAAGTCGACGAGACGCTTGGCGTCGCTGTCGCTCATGTCGGTGAGGTTCATGATGACGGGGACGCCGTCACGGAAGTTCTCCCCGATGGTCTTGGCCTCGTTGTACGTCCGGGGATGGATCGTCGTGATCCGCGAGATGCTCGCCGCCTCGGGCTGACGCACGACCTCGGCGACCGCGCGACGGGTCGGCAGCGGGGTGACGTCCGCGTGACGCTCGACGTGCTCCTCCGCGACACCCTCGTCGTCGTAGCCGTCGTAGTACTCGTCGTCGTAGCGACCCTGGTCCTCGGCGAGGCCCAGGTAGACCATCGTCTTGCGCAGTGCGCCAGCCATGAGTGCTCCTCGGTCGTCGGCCCCGCCTGACCCGGTGCCGTGCTCGTGACCGAAGTTACCCGTGTGACGGACGAGAACCGAGTATTGCCGAGCCGACACGCAGGTGTGTCGCGCCTTCGGCCAGCGCCTGCTCGAGGTCGGCGCTCATCCCGGCGGAGATCCACGTGGCCTCCGGGTGGTCGGCCCGCAGCCGCTCGGAGAGCCCACGCAGCCGCGCGAAGGCCGGCCGCGGGTCCTCGCCGAGCGGCGCCACGGCCATCAGCCCGCGGAGGCGCAGGTGGTCGGCGGCGGCGACCGCGTCGGCCAGGCCGGGCACGTCGCCGGGCGCAGCGCCACCCCGGTCGCCGCTGCGGTCGAGCCCCACCTGCACGAGCACGTCGAGCCGTCGCCCGTGGCGCCCGGCCCCGCGGTCGAGGGCACCGGCGATCTTGATGCGGTCGACCGACTGCACCACGTCGGCGTAGCTCGCGACGGACGCCGCCTTGTTCGACTGCAGCTGGCCAACGAAGTGCACCGTGAGCCGGTCGCGGTGGGCCAGCTCCGCGCACTTGGCCGCGGCCTCCTGGTCGCGGTTCTCGCCGATGTCGGTGACGCCGAGCTCGGCGAGGAGGTCGACGTCGCTCGCCGGGAAGAACTTGGTCACCGCGACCAGGCCGGGGGTGTCGGTGCGCCCCGCGGCACGGAGCCCGGCGTCGATGCGCTCGCGCACGGCGGCGAGCCGGTCCGCGAGCTCCTCGCGCCGTGCGATCACGGTCGCGCCCTGGCGACGACGCCGGCGAAACGGCCCGTCGTGCCGTCACGGCGGTACGAGTAGAGCTGCGGGCTCTCGCGGGTGCACCCGGGCACCCAGCGGACCTCGACGTCCCCGGCGCGCAGCTGGGCGACGACTCCGGCGGCGACGTCGACGGCCGGGGTGCCGGTCCACGAGACCGTGGCACTCACCGGTTCGACCTGCGCGACGGTGTCGCGCATCTCCGCGGGCACCTCGTAGCAGCGTCCGCACACCGAGGGTCCCACCACCGCGTCGATCTCACGGGCGCCCAGCCGGCGCATGGCCTCGATCGCCGCCGGTACGACCCCTGCCACCAGGCCCGGCCGACCGGCGTGGACCGCCGCGACCACGCCCTGCGGGCTGGCGAGCAGCACCGGCACGCAGTCGGCCACGAGCACCGCGAGGGCGATCTCCGTCGAGGTGGTGACGAGGGCGTCACACCGCGGAGCGGAGTCCGGCACGGTCTCCACCACCGCGACGTCCGAGCCGTGGCACTGGGCCATGTAGACGAGCGGGCGGCCGACCTCGGCCTGGAGCCGGCGCCGGTTCTCGGTGACCGCGGCGGGGTCGTCGTCGACGTGCAGCCCGAGGTTGAAGCCCTCCCAGGCGCCACCGCTGACCCCGCCGGTGCGGTCGGTGAGGAGGCGCACGGCGTGCGCGGACTCGTCCTGCCAGGCGACCACGGCTCCCACGGTAGACGCGCGCGGGGCGGGCCAGTGGACCGGCCCGCCCCGCGCGTCGGGCGCGACTACTTGAGGAAGTCGGGGACGTCGAGGTCGTCGCTCTCGTCGAAGGTCACCGTGCGCGGCGGCGGGGTCCGTGCCGGCTCGGGGGCCGTGGTCTCGCGCTCGGTGGTCACCGGGCCCTCGGAGGCGGGCGTCGCCGCGTGCCGCGGCCGGTCCTCCTCGCTCTCGCGCTGCACCGGGGCCGGTGTGACCGGGCTCGGCGTCGGCTCCGGGGCCGAGCTCGGGAACATCGAGTGCGAGCCGTTCTGCCCGGAGGGCACCGTGGGTGCCGAGGCCGGGCTGGACGGCACACCCGGGGAGGTGGCGGCCGCCGGAAGCGGCCGGCCCTGGATGGTGCCGAGGGCGCGGTCGTCGGCGCGGCGCGTCGGGGCCCCGCCGTCGAAGCCGGCGGCGATGACGGTGACCCGCACCTCGTCGCCCAGGGCGTCGTCGATGACGGCCCCGAAGATGATGTTCGCCTCGGGGTGGGCGGCCTCCTGGACCAGGCGGGCGGCCTCGTTGATCTCGAAGAGCCCGAGGTCGCTGCCGCCCTGGATCGAGAGCAGCACCCCGTGGGCGCCGTCGATGCTCGCCTCGAGGAGCGGGCTCGAGATGGCCAGCTCGGCGGCCTGCACCGCACGGTCCTCGCCGCGTGCCGAGCCGATGCCCATGAGCGCGGACCCGGCCCCCTGCATCACCGACTTGACGTCGGCGAAGTCGAGGTTGATCAGCCCCGGGGTCGTGATGAGGTCCGTGATGCCCTGGACGCCGGAGAGGAGCACCTGGTCGGCGCTCCGGAAGGCGTCGAGCATCGAGACCCCGCGATCGCTGATCGAGAGCAACCGGTCGTTGGGGATGACGATGAGGGTGTCGACCTCGTCGCGCAGGGCCGCGATGCCGGTCTCTGCCTGGTTCGCCCGACGCCGTCCCTCGAAGGTGAACGGCCGCGTGACGACACCGATGGTCAGCGCGCCGAGGCCCTTGGCGATCCGGGCCACGACCGGGGCACCGCCGGTGCCCGTGCCACCACCCTCGCCGGCCGTCACGAAGACCATGTCGGCCCCCTTGAGGACCTCCTCGATCTCCTCCGCGTGGTCCTCGGCGGCCTTGGTGCCGACCTCCGGGTCGGCGCCGGCACCGAGGCCGCGGGTGAGCTCGCGGCCGACGTCGAGCTTGACGTCCGCGTCGCTCATGAGCAGGGCCTGGGCGTCGGTGTTCACGGCGATGAACTCGACCCCCTTGAGGCCGACCTCGATCATCCGGTTGATGGCGTTGACACCACCGCCGCCGATGCCGACGACCTTGATGACGGCGAGGTAGTTCTGGGGTGCTGCCACGGCGGTTGCCTTCCACTGGTACACGGCGGTCGAACGGTCTGGAGCCCGCCCCCTCGAAACCCTCAAGGTGTCCTTGACAGTCACGGTTGGGACGCGGTATCGATGACGACGACGCTAAGTCGCCCCCCGAGGTCCTGCAAACAACACGGTGGCGTGTCGCGACATCATCGCGACAAATCCTGCCACCTGTGACGACACCTGCCCCACCCGCCCCATTCGCACCACTCGTCACACGAGGACACCGGTGTCACCCGGGCTGGGCACTCGCTCAGCGGGTCACCGGGGTGTCGGGCGCGCTGACATCGATGACCTTGGCCTTCGTCCCGAGGAGGGCCTCGATGATGGCCACCTTCCGCACCGCGTCGTCGGCCCCGCCCCAGACGACGGTGCGGCGGCCGAGGGTGAACTGCACGAGGTCGGCACTGCTCACGGTGACCGCGGAGACGTCCTTCTCGAGACGTGGTGGCAGGGCCTCGAGGAGCCCGAGCGCGGTGCGCATCGCCTCGGGGGTGGCGCCCCGGGAGCCCGTGGCGGTGACGACCGGGATGCGGGCGGGAGCCTTCTTCACGACCCCGAAGGCGACCCCGGTGGCATCCACGACCTCGAGTCGACCTCCAGGGTCCCGGACGACGATCGCCGCGGTCCGGGGCACCACCTGGACGACCAGGGTGCCCGGCCAGGCCCGGCGCACCGAGACCTCGGCGACGGTGACCCGGCCGCGGACCCGCTGCTCCACGGCGCCGGTGTCGACGCGCACGAGCGGGGTCCCCTCGGGGACCTCGACGAGGGCGGCGACGGCCCGCCGCTCGGGCCCGCCGACCCCGGTGACCTCGACCTGCTGCACCGCCAGCAGACTGCTCCACCCCACGACCCAGACGGCCCCGGCCAGGAGAGCGGCGACGACCACGACGACCAGCACCCGGCGCCACGGACGGCGGCGGCGGGCGATCGCCCGGTCGCGGAAGCGGTTCGCCGATGACGCGACCCCGCGGTGCACGGTGGCGTTGCTCATCCTGGACCACCCCCGAAGCGCTCCGTGAGACCGGCCAGCACGTCGGGCGCGAGGGCGGTGACGTCCCCGGCCCCCACCGTGAGGACGAGGTCTCCGGGCCCGGCCGAGGCGACGAGCAGGGCGACGGCGGCGAGGCGGTCGAGCCCGACGTCCACCTGTCGCTCCCCCGGCAGCTCGCGCAGCGGGTCGCCGATGAGCGCGGAGGTCACCCCGGCCGCCGGCTCCTCGCGGGCGCCGTAGACGTCGAGCAGGACGACCTGGTCGGCCGGCGCCAGCGCCGCGGCGAACTCGGCGGCGAAGTCCCGCGTGCGGCTGTACAGGTGCGGCTGGAAGACCAGCCGGAGTCGACCGCGGCCGGCGCGCCGCACCAGTCCTGCCGCGGTGGAGACGACGGCGGCGACCTTTGCCGGGTTGTGGGCGTAGTCGTCGACGACGGTGACGCCCCCCGCCCGGCCGCGCACCTCGAAGCGCCGTCGGGCCCCGGTGAAACCGGCCAGCCCGGCGAGGACGGGGCCGGTGTCGACCCCCAGCCCGTCCGTGGCCGCGAGGAGAGCGGCACAGGCGTTGGCGACGTTGTGCTCCCCCGGCACCCGAAGGGCGAGCTCGTGGCGACGACCGTCGCGCTCGATGACCGACCGGGTGCCAAGGCCGTCGGGCTCGGTCGACACGAGGCGCAGGTCGGCACCCTCGTCCGCCCCGTAGGTGACGACGCTCCTGCCGTCGCGCCGCACCTGCTCGGCCAGGGCCCGCGAGCCGGGGTCGTCCCAGCAGGCGACGAGCAGCCCACCCTCGCGGACCGTGGCGGCGAACTCGTCGTACGCCGCGGCCACGGCGGCGGAGGTGCCGTAGAAGTCCAGATGGTCGGGCTGGACGTTGGTCACGACCGCGACGTCGGGGCGGTAGACGACGAAGGTGCCGTCACTCTCGTCGGCCTCGACGACGAAGGCCTCGCCGTGGCCGAGGGCCGCGTTGGTGCCGAGCTGGGCGACCTCGCCGCCGCTCGCGAACGAGGGGTCCGCCCCGGCGGCGACCAGGGCGACCGCGAGCATCGAGGTCGTCGTGGTCTTCCCGTTGGCGCCGGCCACGGCCACACCGCGCTGCCCGCGCATGAGGGCGGCGAGCGCCTGGGAGCGGTGCAGCACCCGCAGCCCCGAGGTCCGGGCGGCCGCGAGCTCGGGGTTGTCCTCGCGCACCGCCGACGAGACCACCACGGTGTCGACCCCGTCGAGGTGCTCGGGGTCGTGGCCGACGTGCACCCTCGCCCCGGCGTCCCGGAGCGCCTCTAGCACCGGCGAGTCGGCCGCGTCGGAGCCGCTGACCGTGACGCCGCGGGCGAGCAGGAGCCGGGCGACGGCGGACATCCCGGCGCCGCCGACGGCGACGAGGTGGACCGCGCCCAGCTCGTCCCATGGCGGGACGGGGGCCGCGAGGTCGAAGCGCGGGTTGACGACACCCACGGTCAGCCCTCCCCTGCTGCGGCGTCGACGAGGTCCGCGAGCAGCTCGTCGCCGTCGCGCTCCCCGACCGAGGCCGCCGCAGCCGACATCCTCCGGAGCCGGTCGGGGTCGAGCGCGAGCGGCACCACGGTGTCG
This sequence comes from uncultured Actinomycetota bacterium, assembly GCA_963726295.1. Classification (GTDB taxonomy): domain Bacteria; phylum Actinomycetota; class Actinomycetes; order Actinomycetales; family Dermatophilaceae; genus DASSQJ01. The sequence goes on along the minus strand of CAVSBW010000001.1, from coordinate 894,972 downwards.
GCCACCCACGCCGGCGTCACCGTGTGGTCGGCTGCGACGACCCCTCCCCCGGCCTCCTCGACGGCAGCGACGTTGAGCCGCTGCTCCCCGTTGCCGATGGGCAGTGGCACGTAGACGCCCGGCAGGCCGACCGCCGTGAGCTCGCAGACGGTGCTCGCCCCCGCCCGGGCGACCACGAGGTCGGCGGCCGAGTAGGCGAGGTCCATCCGGTCGCAGTACGGCACCACGACGTAGCGCGCCCCGGTGACGGCGGCGGGGTCGAACTCCTTGCCGGCCCCGGTGATGTGCAGCACCTGCACCCCCGCTTTCGACGTGGCGGCGGCGGCGCCCGCGAAGGAGTCGTTGAGCCGCTGGGCCCCCAGGGAGCCGCCGGTGACGAGCACGGTGGGTAGGTCGTCGAGGCCGAAGTGCGCGAGGGCCTCGGCGCGGTGGGCGGTCCGGTGGAGGCCGGAGATCTCCCGGCGCAGCGGCATCCCCGTCACCCGGGCCCCCCGCAGCGCCGTGCCGGGGAAGGTCACCGCCACCGCCACCGCGTACCGGGCTCCGAGGCGGTTGGCGATGCCGGGACGGGCGTTCTGCTCATGGACGACGACGGGCACCCCGCGGCGGCGGGCCGCCAGGTAGGCCGGGGTGGACACGTACCCGCCGAACCCGACGACGACGTCGGCGGACGTGGACTCGATGGCGCGGTCGGCGGCCGCCATGGCCCGGCGCAGGTTGGTGGGGAGGCGGAGGAGGTCGCTGCTCGGCTTGCGGGGCAACGGGACCTTCGGCACCTCGAGGAGCGGGTAGCCGCGCTCGGGCACGAGTCGGGCCTCGAGGCCGGCAGCGGTGCCGAGGGCGGTGATGGTGAGGTCGGGATGTCGGCGGCGCAGGCAGTCGGCCAGCGCGAGGAGGGGCGAGACGTGCCCCGCCGTGCCCCCGCCGGCGAGGAGCACGGAGCGCAGCCCGGAGCCGCTCACCGTGCCCTCTGCCGTGAGCGGACGGCACCCGAGACGACGGCGAGCGAACGCCGCAGGGCCGACGGCCGGGCACGCAGGGCCCCGGCGCAGCCCGGCTCGGCCCGCGCGAAGGAGAGCAGCACCCCGAGGGCCAGCATCGTGGTGATGAGTGAGGAGCCTCCGGAGGACACCAGCGGGAGGGGCACGCCGACGACGGGCAGCAGGCCGATGACCGCACCGATGTTGACCATGGCCTGGACGACGACCCAGGTCATGATCCCGGCGGTGACGACACGGACGAAGAAGTCCTTGCTCCGGGAGACGAGGCGGTAGCAGACGAGGGCCAGCCCGCCGAAGAGCAGCAGGATCGCGAGGGTGCCGGCCAGCCCGAGCTCCTCGCCGATGATGGCGAAGATGAAGTCGTTGTGCGGCTCCGAGAGCAGCCCCCACTTCTCCCGGCTCTCGCCGAGGCCGACGCCCGTCCAGCCGCCGTCGGCGAGGGCGTAGCGCCCGTGGAGGGGCTGGCGCGCGGCGCCGTACTGGTCGGTGTCCTTCCCCAGCCAGACGTCGAAGCGGCCGAGCCGGTTGGGGCTGGTGAGGACGAAGACGACGACCATCCCGACGAACGGGACGCCGGCGAAGGCGTACCAGCGCAGGGGGATGCCGGCGGCGAACAGCACGCCGGCGACGATGGCCCCGAGGACGAGCACGGTGCCGAGGTCCGCGCCGAGGACGACCGACCCCACCCCGACCGCGACGATGGGGACGAGGTAGGGCACGAGCACGTGCGTGAACGAGCGCAGGTGTCGCCGCTTGGCGGTGAGGACGAGCCCGCCGGTGAGCACGAGCCCGAGCTTGATGAGCTCGGACGGCTGGACGTTGACCCCGGCGATCCGGACCCAGTTCTGGTTGCCGTTGACCATGACGCCCAGTGGCGAGAGCACGAGCATCTGCAGCCCGACGGCGAGGACGAACACGGGCACGGCGAGACGCTTCCACCCGACCACCGGCACGCGGGAGGCGACGACGATGACGACCAGCCCGACCAGCGCGAACCCGAGCTGCTTGAGGAAGATCGAGTACGCCGAGCTCGTGATGTCGATGGAGACGATGGAGCTGGCTGACAGCACCATGACCAGCCCGATGGTGACGAGGGCAGTGGTGAGGGCCACGAGCAGGTAGTACGTGGTGACCGGCGACTCGAACCGCTGGAGCCACGCCCGGAGGCGGGAGGTCTCGTCCCCGGCGGGTCGCGCCGGGGCGGTGGCGCTGCTCATGGCTAGTCCGGCGGGACGAGCCGCCGGACCGCCTGGGCGAAGGCGTCGCCGCGCGCACCGTAGTCGGTGAACATGTCCATCGAGGCGGCGGCGGGCGCGAGGAGGACGACGTCCCCCTCCAGGGCGAGCGAGAGCGCCCGGTCCACCACCGCGTCCATGGCACCAGTGTCGGTGCGGTCGACCTCCGCGACAGGGACATCCGGCGCGTGTCGGGCCAGCGCCTCGGCGATACGCGCGCGGTCGCGGCCCAGGAGCACGACCCCGCGGAGGTGTCCGGCGGCGCCGGCGACGAGCTCGTCGACCTCGGCGCCCTTGAGCAGCCCGCCCGCGACCCACACGACGGACTCGTAGGCGGCGAGGCTGGCCCGGGCGGCGTGCGGGTTCGTCGCCTTCGAGTCGTCTACCCACCGCACCCCGCGGACCACGCCGAGGTCGGCGATGCGATGCGGCTCGGGCGTGAAGTCGCGCAGCCCGGCCCGCACGGCGGCGGCGGGGACCCCGTGGGCGCGGGCCAGGGCCGCCGCGGCCAGGGCGTTGGCGACGAGGTGCGGCGCTGGAGCAGGGGCCTCGGGACCGGCGCGGAGGTCGTCGAGGGTGGCCAGCTCGGCGGCGTGCGTCCCGCGGTTCTCGACGAAGGCGCGGTCGGCCAGGACGTCGTCGACCAGCCCGACCTCCGACCGGCCCGGGGTGCCGAGGGTGAAGGCCACCGCCCGGCAGCCCTCCCGGACGTCGGCCGCCTCGACCAGCCGCCGCGTCCGCGCGTCCTGCGCGTTGAACACACAGGCGACCTCGGTGTTCGTGTACACCCGCCCCTTGGCCCGGGCGTACTCCTCGAGCGAGCCGTGCCAGTCGACGTGGTCGGGGGCGATGTTGAGGCAGGCCGAGGCCCGCGGCGCGAGCGAGTGCGACCAGTGCAGCTGGAAGCTGGAGAGCTCGACGGCGATGACGTCGTAGGGCTGCGGGTCGAGCACTGCCTCGAGCACCGCCGTCCCCACGTTGCCGGCGCTGCAGGCCCGCAGCCCCGCGGCCCGCAGGATGCTCGCGAGCATCTGCACCGTGGTCGTCTTGCCGTTGGTGCCGGTGACCGTGAGCCACGGAGCCGCGCCCTCGAGCGGCCTCATCCGCCAGGCCAGCTCGACCTCCCCCCAGACAGGGACCCCTGCCGCTCCGGCCGCCGCGAGCAGGGGCTGGTCCGGGCGCCAGCCCGGAGAGGTCACCACGAGGTCCGGGTGGTTCTCCGGGAGCCGTGCGGTGGCGTCGGTGCCGAACCGCAGCGAGGCCCCCAGGACCTCGAGGATCCGCGCCCGCTCGGCCAGGGCGTCCCCGGCGCCGGGCTCGCGCCCGTCGACGACGGTGACGTGCGCGCCCCGCTCGAGGAGTGCGTCGGCGGCGGCGAACCCGCTGACGCCGAGACCGGTGACGAGGACGTCCAGCCCGGCCCAGTCGGCGTCGCGGTGGGTCAGCCCGGCCGTGCGGCCCTCGGGCGACCCGGCGCTCATCCGGTGCCCACGACCCATTCGGCGTAGAAGAGGCCGAGCCCGAGGGCGACGAAGAGGCCAGCGATGATCCAGAACCGGATGACGATCGTGACCTCCTGCCACCCGAGCAGCTCGAAGTGGTGCTGGAGGGGCGCCATCTTGAACACCCGTCTCCCGGTGGTCTTGAACGAGACGACCTGGATGATGACCGAGAGGGTGATCGTGACGAAGAGGCCGCCGAGGATAACGATGAGCAGCTCGGTGCGGGTGAGGATGGCCAGCCCGGCGAGCGCGCCGCCGAGGGCGAGCGAGCCGGTGTCACCCATGAAGATCTTGGCCGGCGAGGCGTTCCACCAGAGGAAGCCGAAGCAGGCACCCATCCCGGCCGCTGCGACGATGGCGAGGTCGTGGGGGTCGCGGACCTCGTAGCAGTTGGTGCCCGGGTTCCACTGGCAGTTCTGGTTGAACTGCCAGATGCCGATGAGGACGTAGGCGGCGAAGACCATGACGCTGGCGCCGGTGGCCAGGCCGTCGAGCCCGTCGGTGAGGTTCACCCCGTTCGAGGTCCCGGCGACGATGATGTTGGCCCAGATGACGAAGAGCACGACCCCGACCAGGGCGCCGGCGAAGGCGAGGTCGACCGGGGTGTCGCGCACGAACGAGATCGCCGTGGAGGCCGGGGTGCGGAAGGCGCTGTTCGGGAAGTTCAGGGCGAGGATGGCGAAGATGACGGCGACGAGGGTCTGCCCGGCGAGCTTCTCCCCCGACCTCAGCCCCAGGCTGCGCTGCTTGCTGATCTTGATGTAGTCGTCGAGGAAGCCGACGAACCCCATCCCCGCCATGAGGAAGAGCACGAGCAGCCCGCTGACCGACGGACCCTGGAGAGTCGCGAGGTGGGCCACCGCGTAGGCCCCCAGCGAGGCGACGACGATGACCGCCCCGCCCATCGTCGGGGTGCCGCGCTTGGTGTGGTGCGAGGTGGGCCCGTCGTCGCGGATGAACTGTCCGTAGCCTTGCTTGACGAGGTACCGGAGGAAGACGGGGGTACCGAGCAGGGAGAGCACGAGCGACACCACGGCCGCGATGAGCACTGCCTTCACGTGCGGCCCTCCGGTGGTGCGGTCAGTCGGTCTCCGAGCAACCGTAGTCCGGCGTCGCGGCTCGACTTGAACAGGATCACGTCGCCCGGCGTCAGCTCGGCGCGCAGGAGGGACTCGGCGGCGTCGGCGTCGGGCACCGTCCGCACCCGGGTGCCGCCACCGAGTCGACCCACACCCGCGCGTGCGCCGTCGGCGAGGTGCCGGGCCCCCTCTCCCACCACGACCAGCTCGTCGACACCGCGGGAGACGGTCTCGGCACCCACCTCGGCGTGCAGGGCCTCGGACTCGTCGCCGAGCTCGAGCATGGTGCCCAGCACGGCCCAGGTGCGCCGGCCCCGGCCCATTCGCTGGAGGGCGGTCAGGGCGGCCCGCATCGAGTCCGGGTTGGCGTTGTAGGCGTCGTTGACGACGGTGACGCCGTCGGGACGCTCGGTGACCTCCATCCGCCAGCGGCTCACCGGCGTGGCGGCCTGGAGCGAGGCGACGACGCGGTCGAGGTCGAGGCCCAGCTCGAGGGCCGTGGCCACGACGGCCAGCGCGTTGCCGACGTGGTGGCGGCCGACGAGCGCGAGCGACACCCGGCGCTCCCCCGCCCCGGTGTGGAGGTCGAAGGTGGCCCGGCCGTGGTCGTCGAGCTCCACCGCGGTGGCGCGGACGTCGGCGTCCTCCGCCTCGCCGACCAGCACGGTGCGCGCCGTGGTGTCGTCGCTCATCGCGCGCACCGCCGGGTCGTCGGCGTTGAGCACGGCCAGCCCGCTCGGGTGCAGCGCCGCGACGAGCTCCGACTTGGCCCGGGCGATGGCCTCCCGCGACCCGAACTCCCCGACGTGCGCGGTGCCGACGTTCAGGACGATCCCGATGCGCGGCGGTGCCATCCGGGTGAGGTACTCGATGTGCCCGACGCCGCGCGCTCCCATCTCGACGACGAGGAAGCGGGTGCCGGGCCCGACCCGGCAGACGGTCAGCGGGACCCCGACCTCGGAGTTGTACGACCCGACGGGCGCGACGGTCTCGCCGGCGGCGGCCAGCACGGTGCCGAGCAGGTCCTTGGTGCTCGTCTTGCCCGAGGACCCGGTGATGCCGACCACGTCGAGGCGGGGAGCCAGGCGGACCACCTCGCGGGCCAGGGCGGCGAAGGCCTCCTGGGTGTCGTGGACCACCACGCACGGGAGGCCCGGCACGGCCCGGGTCACGAGGGCCCCGACCGCGCCGTGCGCCCCGGCGGCGGTGACGAAGTCGTGGCCGTCGGCCTGCTCCCCCACGCGGGCGACGTAGAGGCCGCCCGGCGCGGCCTCGCGCGAGTCGGTGGCCACCGGACCGCTGACGACCAGTGTGGCGGTGGCGTCGTCGTCGGGGTCGAGCCGCCCACCGGTGACGGCGGCCACGTCGGCGAGGGTCATGGGGATCACCGGGCCACCGCCCCGGATGCCTGCCGGAGGGCCTCGCGCAGCACGTCGCGGTCGTCGAAGGGGTGCACGACGCCGGCGACCTCCTGCCCGGTCTCGTGCCCCTTGCCGACGACGGCCACCGTGGCGTCCGGGCCGTCCGGCCAGGCCGCGGCCACGGCGACCTCGACGGCCCGGCGGCGGTCTCCGACCACCTCGACCTCGACGGCCCGGCCCGTGGCACGGACCTCCTCGGCACCGGCGAGCACGGCGGCGCGGATGGCGCCGGGGTCCTCCGAGCGGGGGTTGTCGTCGGTGACCACGACGAGGTCGGCGACCTCGGCCGCCGCCCGGCCCATCGCGTGCCGCTTGTCGCGGTCGCGGTCGCCACCGGCGCCCGTGACGCACACGAGTCGCCCGGGGGTCGTCGGCCGCAGCGCCAGCAGGGCCGCCCGGATCGCCTCGGGGGTGTGGGCGTAGTCGACCACGGCGCGGGGGGCGCGGCCCCCCTCGGGCGCGGCGACCCGCTCCATCCGGCCGGGGACGTGGGGGTCCTCGAGGACCGCCCGGCGCACCGCCACCGGGTCCTCTACGGCGAGGACGAGGGCGGCGGCCGCCATCGCCGTATTCGTGACGTTGAAGTCGCCGGGCAGCGCCGAGCGCAGCCGCAGGTCGACGGCGTCCGGGCCGGTGAGGCGGAAGGCGGCGGGGTCGGCCGGGTCCGGGTGGATGCGCCAGTCGGCGTCGGCGTCGTGGCCGAGGGTGCGCACCGGCACCTGGGCCTCGCGGACCAGCCGGCGGCCCCAGCCGTCGTCCGTGCAGACCAGCCCGAGGCGGGAACGGCTCGGCGTGAACAACGAGGCCTTCGCCGCGAAGTAGTCGTCCATGCCGGCATGGAAGTCCAGGTGGTCCTGCGAGAGGTTGGTGAACAGCGCGACGTCGTAGACGACCCCGTCGACACGGTGCAGGGCGAGGGCGTGGCTGGACACCTCCATCACACAGGTGTCGAGGCCGCGCTCGGCCATGACGGCGAGCAGCGCGTGCAGGGCGGGCGCCTCGGGGGTGGTGCGCACACTGTCCACCCGCTCGTCGCCGATGCGGGTCTCGACGGTGCCGATGAGCCCCGGGGGGCGGCCGAGCGCGCTGAGGGCCGAGTGCACGAGGTGCGCGGTGGTCGTCTTCCCGTTGGTCCCGGTGATGCCCACAAGACGCAGGGGCGTCGACTCGGTGCCGAAGATGCGGGCTGCGACGCCGCCGAGTACGGCCCGGGGCGCCTCGACGACGAGCGCGGGCAGGCCCGAGCCGGCGGCGGCGGCACGGTCGGCGCCGTCGGCATCGGTGAGCACCGCGGTGGCTCCGGCGGCCTCGGCCGCGGCGGCGAAGTCGGCGCCGTGCGCCCGCGCGCCGGGCAGGGCGGCGTAGAGGTCGCCGGGGCGGACGTCGCGGGAGTCCAGCGTCACGCCGGTTACGGCCGCGTCGGCCCGCGGTGCCGGGACCCCCAGGAGGTCCGCGAGGTTCTGCAGGGACGTGCGTCGTGGAGTCGACGGTCGGGGTGGCACCACGTCGGCCGACCCTACCTTCTGGTGTGCTCGGCGCCGTTGCGCAGCAGGTCGGGGTCGGCGAGGGCCTCGGCCGGGTCCGCGTCGAGGGTCAGCTTGGGTCGCTTGGTGCCGGTCGGGGGGATCTTGAGCTCCTGCAGTGCGTACGTCGTGAGGTCCTTGAACACGGGGCCGGAGACGTACCCGCCGAAGTAGGGGTACCGCGGCTGCTGGATGACGACGGCGACGACGATCTGCGGGTCGTCGGCCGGGGCATAGCCGATGAAGCTGGCCGTGAAGCCGCTGTACTTGCCGAGCCGGTCGTCGTAGTAGTCGGCGGTACCGGTCTTGCCGGCCACGCGGTAGCCGGGGATCTGGGCCTCCTCGGCGGTGCCGTCGGGGCCGACGACGCCCTCGAGCATCTTGCTGACGTCGGAGGCGGTGTGCTGCGAGACCACCCGGCTGGACCTGGAGTCGGGCATGTCCTCGACCGTGCCGTCCGAATGGGTGACCGACTGCACGAGGCGCGGCTCGACGCGGACCCCGCCGTTGGCAATGGTCTGGAACACCGACGCCGCCTGCACGGCCGTGACCGAGATGCCCTGGCCGAACGCGACGGTGGCCTGCTTGGTGCCGCTCCACGTCTTCGAGGCGGGCAACAGGCCGGCCGACTCGCCGGGGTAGCCGGTTCCGGTCTTGGACCCGAGCCCGAACTTGCGGAAGTAGCGCTCGATGGTCGACGGCTTCAGGGTCTCGCTGACGAGGATGGTGCCGATGTTGCTGGACTCGGCGAGGGTGCCCGCGACGGTTCGGTACAGGGTCGGGTGCTCGTGGCTGTCCTTGAAGCTCACGTCGTAGCGCTGGAGGCGGTTGGGGATGACGACGGGCGTCGACGGGGTCACCGTCTTCTCCTGGAGGGCCGCCGACATCGTCATGATCTTGGCCGTCGACCCCGGCTCGAACACGTCCGAGAACGCCTTGTTGTCGAGGTCCACCCCGGCCTTGCCGACGTCGGTGTTGGGGTTGAAGGTCGGGTACGAGGCCACGCTGAGCAGGTCACCGCTCTTGACGTCCTCGATCACCGCGTAGCCCGCCTTGGCGCCGGTCTCCTTGATCCGCTGCGCGAGCGCGTTCTGTGCGTACCACTGGAGCGAGGGGTTGACGGTGAGGGTCACGTCCTCGCCGTCCACGGCCGGGACGAGCGTGCTGTGGCCGGCCGGGATGGCGGTGCCGTCACGCCCGACCTCGTAGGTCTGCTTGCCGGGGGTGCCGTTGAGGTCGTCGTCCTTCATCAGCTCGACACCGCCGCCGGGCTGGCCGTCGTCGGTGACGTAGCCGACGAGCGCAGCCGTCGTGGCGCTCTGCGGGTAGACCCGTTCGGAGCGGGTCTCCCGGCGGTCGCGGTAGATGCCGGGGATGCCGAGGTCCGAGATCTGGTTCCACGTCAGCGGGGTGACGTCCTTGCTCAGGATGCGATACCTGCTCGACCCGCTGAGGAGCGGCACGAGCTCGTCCACGCTCATCCCGAGGAGCGGCGAGAGCTCCTCCGCGGCCTTGGCGACCGCGCCCGCGGTGGTCTGCGGGTCGCACGTCGTGCCGCCGGTGCCGTACGTGCAGACGGCCGTGGGGTCGGCGACGACCACCTCGCGAATGACGCTCGAGGCGAGCACGGTGCCGTCGGAGGCCAGGATCTGCCCCCGACCCGCGGGGATGATCTGGGTGGCGACGCGCTGGTCGAGCGCCTCCTGGGCCACGGCGTGCGCGTCGAGCCCCTGGAGCCGCACGAGCTGGGCCGCGAACACGGTGAGGACGAAGACCGTGGTGATGACGAGCACGCGCATCCGCCGCCGGGTGCTCGCGGCCGGGCGGGGCGACGGGCTGCGGCGCCGCCGGGAGGGCCCGGACCCACCGCCGCGGCCACCCCGGCCACCGCTCCCCCCACCACCACGGCGGGGCTGTGCCGTCGACTGCGGGCCGCGCCGGGCGGCACCCGCGGTCGGCGACGCGGGACGGCTCGGCGCCGCGGCCGCCCGGCGCGGCGCGGCGGCACGGCCCTGCCCCGATCGCTCGCGGGGCGGCGTCGGGCGGCCACCGGTGCGCTTGTGGGCCGGAGTGGCCCCGGTGCCCCGGCGGCCACCGCGGGTGGACGTGCCGGAGCGTCCGGTGGGTGGCGGAGGAGGTGGGGTCACGTCGGGTGGGTCCTGGGCGTCAGTTGCCGGTGGCTCGGGGGCTGGGCGCTGGCCGGGTGGACGTCGTGGTCGGCGACGGTGAAGCCGCGGCGGTCGGGGTCCTGTCCGGTGTCGTCCGGGGCGTCGTCCGCGTGCTGCTCGGTGTCGTCACCGGCACCCCCCTCGACGTGGACTGCGACTCCGTGACCACGCTAAACGCCTCGTCCCTGCGCGCCTTGGTCGCCACGCCGAGCACGGTGCCGTCGGAGAGCCGGAGGAAGGCCGGGCTCCGGGCCGGGACCATGCCGAGGCCGCGAGCCCGCTCGGCCAGCGGCCCGGGCCCCGACACCTCGTCGAGGGCGTGCTGCAGGTCGTCCTGGGTGTCGGCGAGCGCGTCGGACTGCCGCTGGAGGTCCTTGAGCGTGAAGGAGCCCTTGGCCATCGAGGTGTTGAGGACGAGCACGCCGACGAAGCCCCCGAAGAGCAGGAGCACGCAGAGCCCGAGGAACAGCCCGCTGCCGGCCGCCGGCGGCGGGGCGACGACGCGGAGCCGTCGGCCCGCTGCCGGCTGGCGTCGGGCACCGGTGCGCGGCGCGGGTCGGGCGGTGGCGAGCTGCGTCATCCGAACGCTCCCTTCGGGGCGAGGCGCTCGGCCGCCCGCAGGCGGGCCGAGGCGGATCGGGGGTTGGCGTGCTGCTCCTCCTCGGAGGGCACCTCCGCCCCGCGGGTGAGCAGCCGGACGGTGGGGGCGTCCTCGGGTCGCTCGACGGGCATCCCGGCGGGTGCGCGGCTGTGGGCCCGCTGGGCGAACGCCCGCTTGGCGATGCGGTCCTCGAGCGAGTGGTAGGCGAGGACGACGACGCGGCCACCGGGCTCGAGCACGTCGAGGGCGTCCTCCACGGCGCTCCCCCAGGCCTCGAGCTCGCCGTTGACCTCGATCCGCAGCGCCTGGAACGTCCGCTTGGCCGGGTGGCCGCCGGCGCGCCTCGAGGCCGCCGGCACGGCCGCGCGCACCACGTCGACCAGCCGCGCGGACGTCGTGAACGGCTCCTTCTCACGCGCGCGGACCACGGCGGAGGCGATCCGCCCCGCGTACCGCTCCTCGCCGTAGGTCCGCAGGACGCGAGCGAGCTCGCCGTGCTCGTAGGTGTTGAGGACGTCCGCAGCGGTGGGACCGGTGCGCTGGTCCATCCGCATGTCCAGGGGAGCGTCGTGGCGGTAGGCGAAGCCGCGCTCGGCCTCGTCGAGCTGCAAGGAGGAGACGCCGAGGTCGAAGAGGATGCCACGGGCCGTGCCCTCGGCCTCACTGACCAGCACGTCGACGAGCTCGTCGTGCACGGCGTGCACCGCCGTGAAGCGGTCCCCGAACCGGGCGAGCCGCTCGCGAGCGAGGTCGAGGGCCTCGTGGTCGCGGTCGATGCCGATGACGCGCGCCTGCGGGCACCGCTCCAGCAGCGCCTCGCTGTGGCCGCCCATGCCGAGGGTCGCGTCGACACACACCGCGCCCTCGACCTCCAGCGCCGGCGCGAGCAGCTCGACGACGCGCGCCAGCATCACCGGCACGTGCCGGTCGGCGGCTGCACGCTCGCTCATCGGTCTCCTCGAGGTGGCCCGGGTGGGGCGGTTGAGTCGTGGTGACGACGGACCCGGCTGCGGGTCCCCATCCGATCCGAGCCCGGCGCGGGGGAAGACGCGTCGGGAGCGGTTCGGCTGGAGGCCGGCGGCCGGGTCGGCCGGTGCTGCGGTGGGGGTGGACAGGGGCGGGGTCGGCGGCGTCCCTCCTACAGGCCTGGCACCCCCTCGTCGGCGGTCTCGACCGAGTAGGCGGAGTAGGCGGGCATGACGTCGGCGAGGTAGGCCTCCCAGCGGGCCGTGTCCCAGACCTCGAGCCGGGTGCCGTTGCCGATGACCGTGCAGTCCTTGTCGAGCCCGGCGTACGAGCGCAGGGCGGCGGGCACGGTGACGCGGCCCTGCTTGTCGGGCGTGTCCGGGTGGGCGCTGGCGCGGAAGACGCGGACGAAGTCGCGGACCCGCTTGCTCGACCCCGAGGCGGTCTGCATCTGCGCGGAGATCCGGTGGAACTCGGTGGTGGGGAAGACGTAGAGGCAGCCCTCCTGCCCGGTGGTCACGACCAGACCGTCCGCCAGGGCTCCGCGGAAGCGGGCCGGCAGGAAGAGGCGCCCCTTGTCGTCGAGGCGCGGCGTGTGGGTACCGAGGAACTCCTCCACGACGCCACCTCCTCGACCCGATCCGTCGTCCCTGCTGCTCCGGATTCCTCCACATTACTCCACTGGATGACCACCAAACCCCACTTTTGACATCATTTGTCGAGATTTCTCCGCGTCGGCGCAGGTCAACGGCGGTGGTGCGAAGTGGGGGACGTTCGGGACCCCCGGCCGACGACGCAGGCCCGGGCGCGCGCCACCGGCTCCCTTCCTGCCGCTCCGGCGCGATGTCGGTGCACGGATGGGACGGACCGGTCGGAAGTGTGGGGCGGGGTGGGAACCCTCAACCGTCATGCATCCGTCATGCGTTCGCCCTAGGCGTGCCCCAGGTCCTGTAGCAAGATCGAGGGCACCGCCATCCGTGCCCGGGCGTTGACCGGGCACGGAACCGACGAAGGGACCTCCCGTGAGCGAGACCGACACCCCCCGTGCGACCGCCGGCCAGGCCGGCCCCCGTGAACGTGGCGCCGCGCTCGACCAGCTGCTCCAGGTGTCCGGTGCGCTCGCGACCGCGATGAACTCGGTCATCGAGGGCAAGCAGCAGGTGGTCAAGACGGCCATCACCGTGCTCCTCGCCGAGGGTCACATGCTCCTCGAGGACGTGCCGGGCGTGGGCAAGACCCTTCTCGCCAAGACCCTCGCCCGCTCGGTGGACGCCTCGGTGCGCCGCATCCAGTTCACCCCCGACCTGCTGCCCAGCGACATCACCGGTGTCTCGGTCTACAACCAGGACGTCCGCGACTTCGAGTTCCGCCCGGGCGCCGTCTTCGCCAACGTCGTCGTCGGCGACGAGATCAACCGGGCCTCGCCCAAGACCCAGAGCGCGCTGCTCGAGTCGATGGAGGAGGGCCAGGTCACCGTCGACGGCACCACGTACTCACTCCCCCGGCCCTTCATCGTCATGGCCACGCAGAACCCGATCGAGATGGAGGGCACCTACCCGCTGCCCGAGGCCCAGCGCGACCGGTTCATGGCCCGGATCTCCATGGGGTACCCGTCGGGGCGATCCGAGCTGGAGATGCTGGACGTGCACGGCGGGGTCTCGCCGCTCGAGGGCCTCCAGCCCGTCACCGACGCGAGCACGGTCCAGACGATGATCGAGGCCGTCCGGCTGGTGCACGCGTCGCCGGCGGTGAAGCAGTACATCGTCGACCTCTCCCACGCGACCCGCACGAGCTCGGCCCTGCGGCTCGGTGCCTCTCCACGCGCCACCCTCCACCTGCTCCGGGCCTCCCGGGCCCACGCCGCCCTGGCCGGCCGCGACCACGTCCTGCCCGACGACGTCCAGCAGGTGGCCGTCCCGGTGCTCGCGCACCGGCTCATCCCCACCGGTGAGACGCAGATGGCCCGCCGCTCCACGGCCGACGTCCTCGGTGACCTGCTCCAGCGGGTCCGGGTGCCCGCCCCGACCCGCTGACCCCGCCCGTGCAGTCCCTTCGCCGGACCCTCACCACCCGCGGCAGCGCCTTCGCGGGCAGCGGGGTGCTGCTCGTGGCCGCCGGCATCCTCCTCGGGCAGCACGACCTCACCCGCGTCGGCGTGCTGCTGCTCGCGCTCGTCGGCATCGCGCTGCTCCTCGTGCGGCGGCACGGGCTGGCGCTCGATGTGCGGCGCGAGGTCAGCCCCTCGCGGGTGGCGATCGACGAGCGGTCGGTCGTGACCGTCGCCGTGCGCAACACCGAGGCCTCCCCCTCCCCCGTCGTCATGGCCGAGGAGTCGCTGGACTTCGCCCTCGGCGACCGGCCCCGGTTCGTGCTGCCGACCCTGCGGCCCGGTGCGACCCACGAGGTGCAGTACTCGGTGCGGTCGCACACGCGCGGGGTGCACCGCCTCGGGCCGCTGCGCGTGCGCGCCCGCGACCCCTTCGGCCTCGCCCTCCGCGCCGCCGCGGTCCCGGGCGACAGCGAGATCGTCGTGCTCCCCCGGGTGCTGCCGCTGTCGTCCGGCCGCTCGCTCGGCAGCGGAATCGGCAGCGAGGGCTCGATCCCGCACATGGTCGCCCTCCACGGCGAGGACGACCAGACGGTCCGCGAGTACCGCGACGGCGACGACCTCCGGCGGATCCACTGGCCGGCGACCGCGCGCACCGGCGACCTCATGGTGCGCCAGGAGGACCGACCCGCGAAGCGCAGGGCTGTGGTCCTGCTCGACACCCGGGCCCGCGGCCACGGCGGGTCGGGCCGGAGCAGCTCCCTCGAGTGGTGCGTCACGACGTCCGCGTCGGTCGTCGCCCACCTCGTCGAGAACGCGTACGCGGTGCACCTGTTGACCGCCGACGCCTCCAGCCAGACCGGTGCCCACCACGACCAGGGCCTCGGCACGAGCCTGGACACCCTCGCCCGGATCCAGCTCGGAGGTGACGACGAGGTGCGTTCGCTGCTCCACGCGGCGCACGCCATCACCGCCCAGGGTGGGCTGGTCGTCTACGTGGGCGGTCCGCTGCCCGACGACGACGCGTCCGGTCTGGCGGCGCTGCGCCAACCCGGCTCCACGGGCATCGCCCTGCTCGTGGACCCGGAGTCCTTCGCCCACGGAGGCGGCCGTCAACGCCGGGGTGGCAGCACGCCGGACGCGGGCGGGCCGTCCGGGGCCACGGCCGCCTCACTGCGGGCATCCGGGTGGCTGACGGTGGTCGTCGACGCGTCGACGGGCCCCGGCGCCGCCTGGAGCTCGGTGGTGGGCGCCCCGATGGCGGTGACCCGATGAGTGGCCGGGCGCGGGTCGCCGACGGCGTCCTCGCGGGTGTCGCCACGCTCGCCACCACACTGCCCGTGACGACGCTGTTCGCCCCGACGGCGCCGTGGTTCCGTCCGAGCCTGCTGCTCGTCGGCCTCATCGTGCTCACCGGCATCGGGATGCGGATGCTCACCACGGTGCGCCCGCTCGTCGTGGCCGCGCAGGCCCTCGTCCTCGTCCACGGAACGGCTCTGGTCCACGGCCAGGGCCACCTGTGGAACGGCCTCGTGCCGGTGCCCGAGACCGGCCGGGCCCTGGGCTTCCTCCTGGGGGACGCCTACTCGACGATCACGTCCTACAGCGTCCCGGCGCCGTCCAACCGTGGGGTCGTCCTCGGCATCAGCCTGCTCGTGGGGTTCACCGCCCTGGCCGTAGACGCCCTGGCCGTCACGTGGCGCAGCCCTGGTGCGGCCGGCGTCCCGCTCCTCGCCGCCTACCTCGGGTCGGCGACCAACTCCGGAGAGGGGCTCGCGGCGTGGTACATCGTGCCGCCGGCGCTCCTCTGGCTCGCCATGGTCGGGCGCCAGGGGGTCCGCGCCATGCGCACGTGGGGACTGGCGTCGCCCCGCTCCGCCCGGGGCCCGGATCCCACGACCTCCTACGCCACCTCGGCGCGGGTGGCTGGGGTGTTCGCGCTCGCCGCCGCCGTGCTCGTCCCGGGAATGGTTCCCCACCTGCCGACCACGTTCCTCGCCGAGGGCCTCGGGCGCAGCGAGAACGGCCGCGGAGGCGGGTCCAACGTGCGGCTCTCGTCGAGCATCGACGTCGCCCGCGACCTCGCCGACCGCTCCAGCGACCCGGTGCTCGTGTACCGGACCAGCGCTGGGCCGCTGGTCCCTCTGCGGGTCGGCATCCTCGACACCTACCGCCGGGGCCGGTGGACGTCCGCGTCCGACTTCACCTTCGTCCCGCTCGACGGCCGTCTGCCGGGGACCTTCGCGGACCCCTCGGTGTCGAGCGACACCCAGCGGATCGTAGTCAGCGAGAACCGGATCGGCATTCCCCAGGTCGCGCTGCCGGAGAACGCGACCGGGTCCCCGTTCCCCGACGGCACGTGGCGCGTCACCACCCAGGGCCTCGCCGAGCTCACCGACCCGGTACCCCAGTACACGGTCGACTACGTGGTGCTCGACCCAGCCGACTCCGACTTCACCACCGACGTCACCGTGAGCGCACCGGAGCGCGCCGACCTCCTGGTCGACCCGGGGGCGGAGGCCGAGGTCACCGCCCTGCTCGGACGGATCACCGAGGTGGGTGACAGCCCGGTCGACAAGGCCCGCAAGATCCAGGACTACCTGCGGGGTTCCGAGTTCACCTACTCCGAGGAGCTGGCCGACGACACCGCGGAGGGACTGTCCCCGGAGGAGCCCGTCGTGCGCTTCCTCGAGACCAAGCGCGGCTACTGCGTGCAGTTCGCCAGCGCGATGATCATGCTGGCCCGAGCAGCCGGCATCCCCTCCCGGATGGCCGTTGGTTTCCTCCCCGGCGCCCTCGAGGGCGAGGACCGCGTCACCCGGGTCAACGACGCCCACGCGTGGCCCGAGCTGTACTTCCCCAGGCTCGGCTGGATGCGGTTCGAGCCGACCCCGGGCGTGCGCAGCGGCGGGCCACCCGCGTACGCCATCGCGCCCACGGGGGGAGACGGCTCGTCCTCAGGGGCGACTCCCTCCAGCTCCGCCTCGGCGGGCGCGACCGGCGGCAACCGCCCCGAGCAGGACCTCGAACCGGGCACGACCGACACCGCCGATACGCTGGGGACCGGCGGCCCGGCACAGTGGTTCGCCGACAACTGGCTGGCCCTCGGCGCCGTGCTCGTGGTGCTGGTCCTCCTGCTTCTCGTGCCGGGCGCCGCGTGGACCGCGCGGCACCGGGCCCTCGCCCGGTCCCGCGACGAGGCGGAGCGCGTGGAGGCTGAGTGGGAGTCGCTGGTGCTCCGGCTCGGCGACATCGGGGTGACGGCGGCCGACGGCGCAACCCCACGCCAGGCCTCTGCCCAGCTGGGCCGGGCCGCCTACCTCAGCCCCGATGAGGACGCCGCCCTCGGCCGGGTGGTGGCGACCCTGGAGCAGGCACGGTACGCACCACCCGGTGGCACGGTGGGCGACGTCGAGGACGACGCGCGCACCGTGTGGCGGGCTGCGTTCTCACGGCGCCGGCGCCTCGACCGCGCCCGTGCCCTGTTGCTCCCCGAGGAGGGGCTGCGCTGGTGGCGCACGGCGTTCCGCCGCGACCGGGGACGCGACGCGGAGACCGACGACGACGGCCGGTCGGGCTAGGCGAGCACGAGGCCCGACCGGGCACCGACCGGGCACCGACCGGGCACCGACCGGGCACCGACCGGGCACCGGCCGGGTCCGCGCCGGCCCCGGCGGGCTCAGGCGCCCGGAGGGGCGGAGGCGAGGCCGGTGTGCTCGGCGACCCGGTGATGAACCGAGGACACGACGACGGACCCCTCGCCCACTGCCGAGGCCACGCGCTTGACCGAGCCACGGCGCACGTCGCCGACCGCGAACACCCCGCGCAGCGAGGTCTCGAGCGCCAGTGGTGGGCCCTCGAGGGGTCGGGCCCCGCCCGACCCGTCCTCCACCACGTCGGTACCGGTCAGCACGTAGCCCCACTCGTCGCGCAGCACCGCATCGGGCAGCCACTGCGTGCGTGGGAGTGCACCGATGAGGACGAACACCCCGTCCGTGGGCTCCTCGGTGGTGGTGCCGGAGTCGAGGTCACGGATGACCACGGTCTCGAGCCTGCCCGCTCCCGCGCCGCCGACGACGGCCGACCGGAAGCGGACGACCACCCCGGCCGCGGCGAGGGTGTCGATGAGGTACTGCGACATGCTGGCGGCGAGGGACGCCTGCCGCACGAGGAGCGTGACCTGCTGGGCGTAGCGGGCGAAGTGCAGTGCCGCCTGGCCCGCCGAGTTCCCGCCGCCGACGACGTGGACCCGTCCCCCGCGCAGTCCCCGCGCGTCGAACGCCGAGGCCCCGTAGTAGACGCCCGCGGACTCGAAGCGCTCGAGCTCGGGCACGTCGAGCCGCCGGTACGAGACCCCGGTGGCGAGGACGACCGAGGAGCAGCGGACCCGGTGGTTCGGCCCGAGGCCCACCACGAGCCCCTCGTCCGTGCGGTCGAGGGACGTCGCGTTCGTCATGTGGGCGAACTGGCACCCGAAGACCCAGGCCTGTTGGTAGGCACGCTGGGTCAGCTCGGCCCCGGAGATGCCCCGGGAGAACCCCAGGTAGTTGCGGATCAGGGAGCTCGAGCCGGCCTGTCCGCCGATGGAGCTGTGCTCGACGACGAGCGTCCGCAGGCCCTCCGACGAGGCGTACACGGCGGCCGCCAGCCCGGCAGGACCGGCGCCCACGACGACGACGTCGAACTCGGCGTTGTCGTCGACGTCGACGACGAGGCCGTACGCGGCCGCCAGCTCGGCGTCGTTGGGGTCGACGAGGGCCCGGCCGTCGTGCAGCAGCACCACGGTCTCGGACTCCGGCGGGACGTGCGCATCGCGAAGGAGCTCGGCCGCCTCCGGGGCGGCACGGTCGACGAAACGGTGCGGGATCCCGCTGTGGGCCAGGAGGCGCCGCACCTCGTGCGACCGCGCGCCGAGGCGGTCGCCCACCACCGAGACCTCCCGGGGGCGCAGGCCGATCGCCCGGTCCCAGTCGACGAGGAACTCGGTCACGGTCCGGTGGAAGTACTCGTCGGGGGTGTGCCACGGCCGGATGACGTAGTAGTCGATCTGGCCCTGGGCCATGAGCCGCAGGACCAGGTCGGCAGTGTCCCGGTCACCCCAGGCGCCCCACTCGACGAGGAGGCCGCGACGCACATCGGGGAAGAGCTCCGACGCCAGCCCGAAGACGGTGCGCCCCTCCTCCAGGACACCGGGGTCGTCCGCCAGCAGCACCGCGACCTGCTGCCCCCGCTGCGCGGCGGTGTCCAGCAGGTCGGCGACCTCGGACGGGGTGGCGGCGGACAGCACGTCGTAACGCGCGGCGTAGCGCTCCTCGAGCTGGGCGACCACGGCGACACGACGCTCGGCCACGTTGGCGCACACGACGATCGCCGGGGCCGGGGGACCGTCGGGGGTCGGTGTTGGCATCAGCCCTCCAGGGTTGCCGGGCGGCGTCCTGACCGGACGACCGTAGGCTACGCGCTCCCCCCTCCACCGAGAACTGCATCTTCCCCGGCCACCGGCCGCGCCGACCGGGTCAGCGGTCCCGGTCCACCATGTAGCTGATCATCTGCTCGACGAAGCGACGCGCCGGCGAGTCGGGCAGGTCGCCGAAGGCCTCGGCGAACGCCTCGGCGGCGGAGTCGGTGATGCCGCGGCCGAAGTGGTCGGCGAACGCGATGCTGCCGTACCGGTGCATCAGCTCGAGCACCTCGGCCGTGGCCTCGTCCGTGCGGGCGGTCCGGGCCAGCCCGAGGTAGCGCTCGACGATGCGGCGGTCCGCGGGGCCGGCGGCCGCCAGCAGGTGGATGACCATCAGCGTGCGCTTGCCCTCGCGCAGGTCGCCGAGCGACTCCTTGCCGTAGACGTCCGGCGATCCGGTGAGGTTCAGCACGTCGTCGCGGATCTGGAAGGCGGCGCCCATGGTGAACCCGAGCCGCACCAGCCGCTCGAGGTCCACCGGCCCGCGCGCCCCGATCAGGGCACCGACGCGCAGCGGCAGGATGGTCGTGTACCAGCAGGTCTTCTGCATGACGAGCTCGAGGTAGTCGTCGGGGGTCAGGTCCGTGCGCACCTCGCGCTGCCACCCCAGCTCCCGCGCCTGCCCCTGCACCGTCTGCTGCGCCATGAACTCGAACTCGGCCCACACGCGCCCCGAGAGACGACGGCCGAGGAGCCGGTCGTTGTCGCGCAGCGCCCCGAGCGCCACCACCGCCAGGCCGTCCCCGGTGTTGACCGCCAACCCCGGTCCGAAGATCCGGTGGAGGGTCGGCCGTCCCCGGCGCAGCTCGCTGTCGTCCTCGACGTCGTCGTGGACGAGGAAGGCGGTGTGCAGCAGCTCGATCGCCGCCGCCGACGGCAGGGCGTCCTGTTCACGCCCGCCGAACGCCTCGCAGGTCGCCAGGCACAGTGACGGGCGCAGCCCCTTGCCGTCCCGCTCGAGGTAGTCCCGGGCCGGCTCCGTGAGGTAGGGCGACTCCGTGGACTCGAGGTAGGACAGCGCCGAGGACCGGGCCGTCCGGTCGTACTCCGCGAGCCGGTCGGCGAAGGCCCTCCCCTGCCCGGTCACGGTCCCTCGACGACGTCGAGGCGCAGCGCCACCGGACTGGCACCGGACGACAGCGCCAGTCCGAAGTACGTACCGGAGGGCTGGTCGCCCGGCACGTCGACGCGCAGCTCCACCTCGGCCCGCCCGCCGGCCGCCACCGTCACCGAGGCCGGGGCCGCGTTCGCCGCCCCCGCCGGCAGCACGCCCCCCTCGGGGCTCACCAGCGGGCCCGGCCGCACCGCGGCCTCGACCGTGTCGACCGAGCCGTTGTGCACCCAGAGCGAAGCCCGGCTGCTCGCACCCGGCGCGGTGGCCGGCAGATGGACCGTCTCCAGCGCCTCCCCCGGGCGCGCCGGCCGGTCGGCCAGCCCCCCGAGCCCGTCGAGCAGCCCGAGGTAGGCCTGCGCCATCCGTGCGGTGGCCTCGACGAGGGCGGCGGGGTCGGACGGCGGCGTGGCGCCCACCCTCGGGTCGAGCCCCAGCGTCTGTTCGACGGCCGTGGCATAGCGCTCCACCACGGACGACGCCGAGTGCAGGCCCAGCCGCTGGACGTCCTCGACGAGGCGGCGCGCGGTGTCCGCGACGTTCACGACCCACCTCCCCCGTGCACCGCGCCCGACAGGACGGCGCGGGCGGCCAGCACACCCGAGCGCGTCGCCGCCTCCAGGCAGCCGGCGTCCAGGCCGCAGGCGGTCCAGTCCCCGGCCACGGCGAGGTTGGCGACGCCGGTGCCCCCCGGCGCGATGCGGTGCCGCCCCGACCCCGGAAGGGACTGCACGTACCGGTCGGAGGGGTCGGTGTTGGCGCGGACGTACTGGGCGCCCAGACGATCCGGCCCCTCGCGGTGCTCGGGGTCGACGAGCAGGTCCCAGCCAAAGCCCTCCGTGGTCCGGGCTCCCGGCCACAGGTCCCCCACCTCGTGGTCCAGGAAGCCCCGCAGGGCGTCGACCACGCCACCTTCGCCGGCCGCGGTGTCGACCTCCGGCAGGGCGCTGCACAGGTAGGCCAGGCTCCTCGGGCCCTCGCCGTCGGGGGGCCAGGACTCGCGGGGCAGCAGGTGCGGCATCGAGGCCCAGGTGTCGAACGTGGCCCCGAACCCGCTCAGCGTCACGCCGGGCGCACCGTCCCACCCCAGCTCGGTCTCGGACGGGGTCATCCACAGCTGGGCCGCCCGGGTGGCGACGGTACCCACGTGCTCGACCATGCGCGCCCAGGGCTCCTGCGTGCGCACAAGCTCGTCCGCGACGTGCGGCACCATGCCGAGGGACACGGCGAGCACGGCGACGTCGAAGTCCTCCCCGGCCCGCAGGGTCTGCCGACCCGCCACAGGCCCCGGCCAGGCGTGGGACTCCGCGCCGACCCCCGGGTCGCCGCGCAGCTGGTCGCGCAGCGCCCGGTCCGGCCAGCACGGCAGCCCGTCGACCTCGACGAGCGGGTCGTAGTGGTCCCGTCCGTCGGCGAGTTCCGCCTGACGGCTGAGATGGATGGCGTCCACCGTCGGTCCGGGTCCCACCGTGAGCCGGTCGAGGCGGTGGAAGAAGCCGAAGCGCACACCGCGCTGCACCAGGGCCTGGTAGAGCGGCGCGAAGACCACCTCGCCCATGCCCGCCTGCATGCGCCAGAAGATCGAGCCCTTGGAGTCGAACATCATGCGCGCGGCCAGCTGCAGGCCCAGCCCGGCGGCGAAGCGCGGCCGGCTCCGGTCTCCGCCCTCGTAGGCGAAGGTCAAGTCGTACATCCCCCGCACGATCGCCGAGTCGAGGGTCTCCTCGGCCGCGCCGTGCCGCGACAGCCACTCGCGGTAGTCGAGGTGGTCGACCTCGCCCCAGTCGCGGCCCGACAGCAGGCCGTCGGACAGCATCCCCAGCAGGTTCGTCACGACGAGGTCGACCAGGGTCCACGTCCGCCGTGCCGCGTCGTCGGAGATGACGGTCGTCCGGATGCCGTCGCGCCAGGCGTAGATCATGCTCCTCAGGGCGTCCGCCGTTGCCGCCTCGAGGCGGGTGTCGGCGGCGAGCCGGGCGGCCCGGTCGACGGCCTCGAGCACCGCGGCCAGGGCGGTCAGCCCCGCTCCGCGCACCAGGGTGGGGAGGTCGGCCGCGGGGGGTCGCGGCGACCCGCTCAGGGACACGCCCCCGGACGTGGGCGGCATCGAGCGGTGGAAGTCCCAGAGCAGCTGCACCGAGCGGGCGACGACCTCGAACGGCTGGAGCGGGCGGTCCTCGGCGCCGGGCTCCCCGGGCACGGTGTCGGCCACCGAGAAGCGGGTGACGAAGTGGCCCCACTGCTGCCCGTCCCAGTCGGCGAGGCCGACGTCGCCGCTCGGCACCAGCGCGTCCTGCCAGGTCGCCAGCGGGCAGCCGGGGTCGGTGTGCGGGCGGTCCAGCTCCTCGTACACCTCGCGCAGCACCCGGAAGGTGGCGTCGTAGTAGCCCAGCAGCACGTGCAGACCGTGCTCCTCGATGCGGTCGAAGGGCCCGCGGCTGCTGGCGCCCTTGCCACCCAGCCGCCAGCCCCGCTGGTAGACCGTGACGGACGAGAGGCGCTCGCGCCAGTCGCCTCGGGTCAGCTCCCAGGCCGTGACGAGGCCGGCCATCCCCCCTCCGAGGACGACGACGCGCGGCCGGCTCACGTCAGCAACGCGTCGGCGGTCGCGGTGTCCTCCGTGTGGAGGGACTGCGGCACGCCGGCCCGGGCCGCGGTGAGCGCCTCTCGCCAGTGGTCCGGACGGGAGTGGGTCAGCTGGGCCAGGGCCACCGCGGCTCGCAGCCGCGTGACGTGGGCCCCCTGCTCGGTCGCGACCTCGATGGCGGCGTCCAGGTCGGCGGCGGCATCGGCGTCCGGGCCACCCCGGGCCACCGTGTACCCCGCCCGGCGGCGCAGCAGGTCCGGGAGGTGCAGCTGCTCACCGGTCTTCTGGACGACCTGCAGGGCCTGCTCGATGAGCTCGTGGGCGGCGTCGACGTCACCGTCGGCGTCGACGAGCTCGGCGAGGGCGGCCAGGTTGGCGCCGGCGAACGCCTCCTGCCCGATTCCCCTCAGGGAGACCAGCACCTGCTCGAGGAAGGCCCGGTCGGGCCGAGCCAGGTCCGTGCCCGCCATGTACGACGACCCGAGCAGCGTCCAGTAGGCGTAGCCGTGCTCCTGACCGATGCCGACCACCTCGGCGCCCAGGGCGCGGGCCTCGGCCCGGTCGCCGCGGAAGTAGCGCATCCATGCCCCGTAGGTCTTGACGAAGGCCATGCTCCAGGGTCCGCGCGGGAAGCCGATGTGCTCGGCGCGAGCTCGCGCGTCCGTCTCCCAGCGGTCGGCCTCCTGCGGCTCACCGCGCAGCGTCGCCAGGCAGGCCAGCGAGATGGCCGACACCGCGATCGGGTCGTTCGGCAGCGGCCAGAACGGCGACACCGACTGCTCCGCAGGGCGGGCGAGGAAGCCCCGCATCGCGCTCTCCTGGTGCGTGCGGGCGTCGTCCAGGTGGCCCTCGTAGAGGTTCTGCCACCCGGCGCACGACTCCACCTCGGGCTCGAACCAGTCAAAGGCCGTTCGCGCGACCAGGTCCTGCAGCCGCTCGATGAGGCCCCGGGCCGTGCCCAGCTCGCCACTGGCGAACCAGTACGCCCAGATGGCGATGAGGGACGGCAGCACCTCCGGGCGGCTGCCGAGGCGGGCGGCCAGCACCTCCGCCCGCCGGTGGTCGTCCTGGACGCCCTCGGCGGCGTAGCCCTGCATCGACGACACGCTCAGCGCGCGCAGCATCCTGTCGGTCAGCTCGCTGAGGTCACGCTCCTCGGACTCCGGGAGGGCGGCGAGGAGGTCCAGCGCCCGGGTGAGCAGCTTGGCCGCCTCCGTGTGGGCCCCCCGCGCCTGCTCGGCCTGCGCGGCCAGCAGGTACTGGCCGGTGGCCCCCTTGGGGTCGCCGGCGAGGTCGAGGTGCTCGGCGACGAGGGCCGGCTCGGCGCCGCGGTCCACGAGGACCTCGGCGACCCGGGAGTGGGTGGTCGCCCGCACGTCCAGGACCTGGGTCTCGTAGGCCGCATCGCGCAGCAGGGCGTGGCGGAAGCGGTACAGGTGGTTCAGCGGGTCCACCGGCTCGATGAGGCCCTCGTTGGTCAGCACCACCAGCTGGCCGTCGACGGTGACGGCGTCCCCGACCACGTCGGCGACGACACGGGAGTCGAAGGTCGGACCGACGGTGGCGGCGACCTGGGCGACGCGCAGGTCGACGCCGGGCGCCTTGAGGCGCCACGTGAACAGCTCCTGCAGCCGCAGCGGCATGGGGTCGTCCCGGGAGTCGTCGAGGCAGGAGCGGGTGAGCTCCTCGATGAACAGCGGGATCCCCTCGGCCCGCTCGATGATCGAGCGGCGCAGCTCGGCGTCGACGCCGGCGCCGGCCACCGACCCGATCAGCTCCTCGGCCGCGGATCCACCGAGCCGGGCCAGCAGCACCACCGTGGCGTCGTCCCGCCACGGCACGGCGTCGGCGTCCCGGGTCGTCGCCACGGTCAGGACTCCCGGCGGCGGCTGTTGCGCCAGCCGGCCGAGCAGGGCCGTCGTCGACGGGTCGGCCCAGTGGATGTCCTCCACGACGAACAGCCTGGGGGTCTGCGCCCCGAGTGCGCCCAGCCAGTGGACGAACTGGTTGAGGGTCTCGGCCAGCACGGCGCTGGGGTCGAGCTCCGGCGCGGGGTACTCCGGCGTGGCCACGACCCCGATGAGGGGGCCGAGGAACGGCACGGAGCGGGCCGCGTCCATCCCCAGGGACTCCAGGTGCGCCACGAGCAGGCCGAGGCGGTCGGAGTCGTCGCTGGCCGTGGTGACGATGCGCTCCAGCATCTGGGTGATCGGCCAGAGCGCGACGTTGGAGTAGTAGGGCAGGCAGCCTGCTCCCAGCACCCGGCCGCCCTCGGCCTCGACGGTGTTCACCACGTCGGCCACGAGCCGGGTCTTCCCGATGCCGGCCTCGCCGGCGATGAGGAAGGTCGTGCCGGAGTGCGCAGCGATGGCGTCGTGGACCGCGTGCCAGGCCGAGACCACCTCCCCGCGGGGCAGGTCGCGGTCGACGAGGGAACCGCGGCGGTAGCGCTCGGCGTGGAACCGCGCACCGACGTGCCGGGGTCGGTCGACGGCGAACACCTCCACGGGGCGCCGGATCCCCTTGAGGTCGCGGTCGCCGAGGGAGGTCAGGAAGAAGTCGGCGTCGACGAGGTGGCGGGTGACGTCGCTGATCACGACCTGGTCGGGGGCAGCGGCCTGCTGGATGCGGGCCGCCAGGTTCGGGGCCACCCCCACGATCGAGTCGCGCTCGTCGACGGACCGGTCGTCACTGAGGTCGGTGACCACCACCCGTCCGGTGTGGATGCCGACCCGCACCTGGGGGGCGACGCCGAAGCGGCGCTCGAGGTCGGCGTGGGTCGCCTGCATGGCGGCGACGAGGTCCACGGCCGCGAGCACGGCCCGACGGGCGTCGTCCTCGTGGGCGTCGGGGTAGCCGAAGCCGGCGAGGATGCCGTCACCCATGTACTTCATGACGTAGCCGCCGTAGCGCTCCACGGCCTCGCGCGCGGTGGCGCGGTACAGGGAGAACAGGTCCCGCAGCTGCTCGGGCTCGACACGCTCGGAGAGCATGGTGGAGCCGACGAGGTCCGAGAAGAGCAGGGTCATCAGCGCACGCTGGCCCTCCGGGGCGTTGAGGCGGCTGGCGGCGCCGCGCAGCACCTCGGCCGCTCGGGTGTTTTCCGGGTCGACCGCTCGCACCTCCTCGGCCATGGAGCGGGCCGACTCGACGTCGCCGGCGGAGAGGGACGCCTCGGCCGCGCCCAGCAGGCGCCCCAGCAGGCGGGCGAGCCGGTCCTCGGCGGTGGGCTGCTCGCTCACCCGCGTGCGGCCTCTCGGGCGCGGGCGACGTAGAGCTGCACAGGTGCCGGCACGGGGCCCTTCGGGGTGGTGAGCCTGCCGATGTACAGGCCGGCAGGGACCGTGGTGTCGGTCGTCCGCACCCGCGCGCCGAACGTGCCGTCGCCGAGCGGTTCGACCGTCACCGTCACGTCGGAGATGGTGGCACCGCCGGACTCGAGCGACACCAGTGTGGAGCACTTCACCTCGGTGTCCGCGGCGAGACCGGGGACGGGCACGATCGTGCTGTCCCCGAGGGGCGGCTGGGCCGGGGCCGTCGCGGCCCGGGTGGCCGCGGCGGTCATCGCCGACGCCAGTCCCCGTGCGGTCGAACGATCGGTGCCCGGAGGGGTGAACCCGGCGTCCATACCCTCGCGCGCGACCTCCTCCAGGGCCTCCAGCCCGTAGGTCCACGCCCGGGCCCAGTCCTTGGCCAGCTGGGACCAGTAGCGGTTGCCATCGGGCAGCAGGTCGGAGGGAGTGGCGCCGGGCGCGGACGCCTTGCGGGTGACGTCGGCGACGATGTCGAGGTAGGTGTGGGCCGACTCACCGAAGAACGTGATCCAGGCGTCGAGGGTGTCGGATGACGGGTCCGGGCCCTGCTCCGAACTCGGGACGTCGCCCGGCTGCGTCGGCCGGCTCGTGGTGCCACCCTCGACCGCGCCCCTCACCCAGTCCGTCCAGAACGGGCACACCATCCGGGCCACGTCGTCCCAGAGGTCGTTGGTGAACCCCACGATCTTCAGCACTCGGACCCGGCGCACCGTGCCGGTGTCCTCGACCGAGAGGAAGCCACGGTCGACGTCGAGCTCGCCGTCCAGGCTCAGGTCGAGGGCGTAGGTCATCCCTGCGGCCCGCTCGTCGCGCCAGTAGTCGCAGTGGAGCAACGTGTTCACCCGCTTCACGAGCTGCACGTCCTCGTGGAAGACGCCGTGCCAGTGCCGGTTGCTCAGGGTGGCGATGTCGATCGGCGAGGTGGCGCCGACCAGGTGCATGCCCTTGAACATCATCGGACCGCGCTCGGGCCAGTTCCGCGGGTCGACCCAGTCGGCGACCCCGTCGAAGGGGGCGTCGGTCTCGAACTCGGAGAACAACCACGTGGCGAGAAGCCCGTCGCTCCTCACCGGCCGGGTGGTGCACACGTCCTGGCCGATGAAGGCGACGTCCCGGTGCGGGAGGGCCTGACCGGAGGTGGTCCGGTCGAACGGCACCCCCTCGAGGGCCGACTCCTTCATGTCCGAGAGCAGCTGCTCGGCGTCGACTCCGCGCAGGCCGGCGACCGAGCCTGCCAGCAGGCGGTACTCGTCCTCGGCCTTGTCGTAGCCGGGGAAGTCCGCCTTCGCAAGGTCGTGCAGGACGCTCAAGCGGGCGGCCACCGACACGTCCCCCTCGTCGGCGCCGGCAACGGCGCGCAGGGCCTCGGCGTCGGAGGGGCGGCCGAAACCCGGGATGGTGCCCGGATCGAGCCCGTTGAACCCGCCGGCACGCACGTGCAGCTGCAGAAGGGCGTCCCGGTACAGGTCCGAGTCCGTCTCGCTGCGGTCAGACTCGTCCATGTCCGCCTCGCTCCGTTCAGAGGGCCGTCCCTGCACGGCCGCCAATCGGGGAGTCTATCGAGCGCCGATCATGGTGTCTGCTACCCAACTGGGGGGTCCATTTCCATCCGGAGCGGGCACGATGCGGGACACGCCCGGCGGCGGGCGTCCCGGTCGCCGCCCCGCCCTGTCCTGCGCACGAGGTCGGCGCGGCGGGGTCGACGGCGTGGGCCGAGGTGGCCGCCCCTCACACCGCACGACTGAAGGTCGGCTGGTCGTCGAGGGCCGGGATCGCCGCGACGTCACGAAGCGGGCCGCACGAGGGTGAGGTCCGGCTCTGGCCGCTCAGTCGAGGTAGTCGCGCAGCGCCTGGCTGCGGCTGGGGTGACGCAGCTTGGACATCGTCTTGGACTCGATCTGGCGGATCCGCTCGCGGGTGACGCCGTAGACCTTGCCGATCTCATCGAGGGTCTTCGGCTGGCCGTCGGTGAGGCCGAACCGCATCGAGACCACACCGGCCTCGCGCTCGGACAGGGTGTCGAGCACGCTGTGGAGCTGCTCCTGCAGGAGGGTGAAGCTCACCGCGTCGGCGGGGACCACCGCCTCGGAGTCCTCGATGAGGTCACCGAACTCGCTGTCACCGTCCTCGCCGAGCGGGGTGTGCAACGAGATCGGCTCACGGCCGTACTTCTGGACCTCGACGACCTTCTCAGGGGTCATGTCGAGCTCCTTGGCGAGCTCCTCGGGGGTGGGCTCGCGACCCAGGTCCTGCAGCATCTGGCGCTGGACACGAGCCAGCTTGTTGATGACCTCGACCATGTGCACCGGGATGCGGATGGTGCGCGCCTGGTCGGCCATGGCCCGGGTGATCGCCTGGCGGATCCACCACGTGGCGTACGTCGAGAACTTGTAGCCCTTGGTGTAGTCGAACTTCTCGACCGCGCGGATGAGGCCGAGGTTGCCCTCCTGGATGAGGTCGAGGAAGAGCATGCCGCGGCCGGTGTAGCGCTTGGCCAGCGAGACCACGAGCCGCAGGTTGGCCTCGAGCAGGTGGTTCTTGGCCTTCTTGCCGTCCTGGGCGATCCACCACAGCTCGCGCTTGAGCTTCATCTCGATCTTGTCGCCGGAGTTCAGCTTCTCCTCGGCGAACAGGCCGGCCTCGATGCGCTTGGCCAGCTCGACCTCCTGCTCGGCGTTGAGCAGCGCGACCTTGCCGATCTGCTTGAGGTAGTCCTTGACCGGGTCGGCGGTGGCGCCGGCGGTGACGACCTGCTGCGCGGGCGCGTCCTCCTCGTCGTCGTCACGGATGACGAAGGCGGCCTCCTCGGTCTCGCCCGATGCGGCGGCCTTGGGCTCGCCGTCGGCCTCGTCGCCCTCCGCGGCGACCGCCGGGACCTCGGCGTCGGTGGCCTCGATCTCGACGTCCGCGTCCTCGACGTCGCCCGGCGCGTCGTCGCCCCCAGTGGCCTTGGTCGCCGTCCTCTGGGCGGTGGACTTCCGCGTGCTCGTCCTCTTCGCGGGAGCGGGAGCCTCCCCGGCGGCCGCCCCTGCCGCCTTGCGGGTGGTGGACGACTTGGTCGCGGACTTCGTCGTGGACGCCGCCTTCGTCGCCTTCGCGGAGGACGCAGAGGTGCCGTCGGACGGCGCGCCCTCATCGTCGGAGCCGGCGGTCTTCACGCCCTTGGCGGGCGCCGCCTTCTTCGCGGCGGTCTTGGTGGCGGCCTTCTTCGTCGTGCCGCCCTTGGCGGTGGCGGTGGCGGCGGACTTCTTCGCCGTGCGCGTGGCGGCGGCCGCGACACCGGTCACGTCGGCGTCAGCGCTCACGGTGATGCCCTGGTCGGCGAGCGCCCGCAGGACGACCCGTCCCCGTGCCGGCCGGACCTCGGCCGTCCGCATCGCCTCGGCGACCTGGTCGCCGGTGACGCTGCCGGTGGTCCGTCCCTTGCGCACCAGGGACTGCAGGGCCTCGTGCGTGAACTCTCGGGGAAGCGGACTCGGCTCGGGGGTTGTCCTGGACACAGGCGACACCGGCTACCTTTCGTCGCGGATGGCCACGCACCGGGGCATGACGGCTCCGGAGGCGGCGGCGGGGGTCCTCGTCGGCTCTGCGTCGACCGGTCGGCGGGGGGTGGTGGGCCGGGCCGTGCAGAAGCACTTGTGACCATTATAAATCCGCGGCCGCCACGGAGCACATCCGTCCGGGATTCCGGGCGCGGTGCGGCCGCCCCGGAGCCGGGTCGTGGGGTGGCTCAGCCCTTGACCGCGAGGACGGCGCACGGGGCGTCGAGCAGGATGCGCTGGGCGTTCGAGCCGAGGATGAGCTTGCCGACCGGCGTGCGACGGCGCAGGCCGATGACGATGAGGTCGGCGTCGGTCTCGCCGGCGACGGCGATGAGGTCCTCGGCGGGCTCGTTGCCCCGCACGAGCTGGCGGACCTCGACGTCCAGTCCCTCGGCCGACAGCTCGTCGGTGACGCCCTTGAGCTCGCTCTCTGCCGCCCGGCTGGCCTCGTCGTCGAAGTCGCGCCCGCCACGGTGGGAGTTGATGACGACGAGCCGGGTGTGTCGCCCCTTGGCCTCCTCGACGGCGCGGCTGAGCGCGGCCCTGCCCTCCTTGGTGGGGACGAACCCGACGACGATGGTCACTCTGACCTCCTGGCAGCGCGGCGTGGTGTGCGACGTCGACGTTACCGCAGCCCGGGACGGTCAGCCGGTGCCGAGGGCCCGGCGGATGACACCGCCGACCTGGCCGGTCTCGATCAGGAAGCCGTCGTGGCCGTGGCGCGACTCGACGACCGTGAGCTCGGTGCCCGGGCGGGCCCGAGCGATCTCCTCCGACAGCCGCACCGGGTAGAGCCGGTCGGTGCTCACCGCCGCCAGGTGGAGCCGGCCCTCGAACCGCTGGAGCGCCCGGGCCACTCCCCCGCGTCCGCGGCCCAGGTCGTGGCTGTTCATCGCCTCGGTCAGGACGAGGTAGCTGTTCGGGTCGAACCGCCGGCCGAGCTTGGCGGCGTGGTGGTCGAGGTAGCTCTCGACGTCGTAGCGCCCACCACCGCCGAGCGGGTCCTCCCCGGGCCGGGGACGCCGACCGAAGCGCTCATCGAGCTCGGCCTCGTGGCGGTAGGTCGTGTGCGCGATGCGCCGGGCGATTCCCATGCCCGTGAGCGGAGCGTCGTCGGCGTCGTAATAGTCGCCGCCCCGGAAGGCGGGGTCGGACCTGATCGCGAGCAGCTGCGGCTGGCACCACGCGACCTGGTCGGCGGTGGCGTACGCCGTGGACGCCAGGGCGAGGGCCCGCTCGACCCGGTCGGGGTGGCCGACCGCCCACTCCAGGACCCTCATCCCGCCCATCGAGCCGCCGAGCACCCCGTGCCAACGGTCGATGCCGAGCGCGTCGGCCAGGGCCACCTCGAGAGCCACCTGGTCGCGGATCGTGACGAACGGGAAGCGACTTCCCCACGGACGACCGTCGGGAGCGGCGGACGACGGACCGGTCGTGCCCTGGCACCCGCCGAGGACGTTGCCGGCGACCACGAACAGGTGGTCGGTGTCGAGGGGGGCGCCGGGACCGATCAGCCCGGGCCACCATCCCGGTGAGGGGTGCGCAGGCCCGGCGTCGCCGACCACGTGGCTGTCCCCGGTGAGGGCGTGCTCGACGAGGACGGCGTTGTCGGCGCTGGGCGAGAGGGTCCCCCAGGTCTCGTAGGCGATCACCGCCTCGGGAAGCACCTCGCCGCTCTCGAGGGTCACCGGGCCGGCGGTGACGAAGCGGCGGTCGCCCACGGGGTCACCGGGCCGCCACACGGCGGACGCCGGCGTCACGGGGGTGGCCGTCATCACAGACTCCTGGACTCGCGCTTGCCGCACCGGTCGGTGCGGCCGGGTCATCACCCGGGGCACCCCACCGCGAGGAGGGTTGCCGCCCAGCAAACCGGGGTTTGGCACTGGGACTCATGACCTGCCCCGATGGTACCGGTCCCGGCTCGCGCGCGTGGACCCGCCGTCCACGACTCGGTCGGCACCACCGGAGCCGGATGGGGCCGGCGGCGGGGGCTGCAACCGGCGCCGGGAGGTGGGTTCCCACCGGCGGGGCTCAGGCTCAGCCCGCCCTCGGCTCCACGTCGTCGCCGTGGGGCTCTCCCGCGGACATCCGCAGTCCGTGCTCGACGAGGCGGGCGAGCAGGCCGGCCAGCCGGTACTCCGGCTCGAGGCGCAGGGCGCGGTCGAGGGCCACCCGGGCGACCGCGCCGTCGCCGTCCGCCCAGGCGACGTGCGCCGCGACCGTGCACACGGCCGCCGCAGGGCCCGGGGCGTCGTCGGGCACGCAGCGGCAGAGGAGCAGCAACCGGTCGAGGAGGAGCCGGCGCGCACCGTCCGACGACTCATGTCTTCCCCACGACCCCATCCCCGCCCAGCGGGGCAGGGTGCGCTCGAGCCGGGCGACGACGACCGGGTCGAGGTCACCGCGTGGCAGGACGCCCGGCGCGAGCCATCCCACCAGGGCATCGCGCAGCGCGACGTCGGCGAGCGCGGCGGCCGCCTCGGCCACGCCCCGCGGCGGCCAAGGACGTGAGCCCCCGGACGGAGCCGCCCCACCACCCGGTGGGGCGAGCACGCGGGCCCACGCCCGGACGCCGACGTCCGGCCGCAGCGCCGGACGCCGCCGGGCGAGGCACGCGCCGACCTCCCCGGCCGTGTCCGCCGGCTCGACGAGAGCCGACACGGCGGCGCGTGAGGCGAGCGGCGCGCACCCCAGCGCCACGAGCTCGGCGACGGCGGGCACGTCGGCCGGGTCGGGCAGGAGGGCGCCCTCGGGCGGACAGCACGGCTCCGAGCACACCGGCGAGTACCGACGGCCGTCACGGACGACGTCGACGCCGAGCACGGTGATCCGGTCGGCCTCGAGCTCCTCGACCAGGGCCGTGAGCAGCGGGTGGCTTGACTCCGGGACGGTCTCGTACCCGACGAGCACCACGGAGTCGACGTCCTCACGCCGGAGCGGGCCGAGGAGGACCTCGACGGTCGCCTCTACGCCCTCGTCGGGGGGCAGGTCGGCGCGGGCGACGAGACCAACCCGGCCCGAGCGGAGCGTGACCACGACGACGCTCTCGCTGGGGTGGTACCCGAGCTGGTACGGAAGCAGGGCCACGACGTCGGAGGGTCCGCGGAGGGTGATGTCGGCTGTCATCCCCCCACGCTGGCGCGCGCCCAGGACGGGCGGAACACCCTGGTCACCCCCTGTGGAGAACGCCCATCAAGGAGGGGGGGTTGTGGACGGCGCGGTAGGTCGCCCGCCGCCGGCCTCAGCCGACGACGTCGGAGCGGACGGTGCTCCCCGAGCCGTTGGAGCGGGAGGCGCTGCTCGTGGCCTCGCCGCCGCCGGCGGTGAAGGTCGACCCGGCGGGAGCCTGGCCGGTGGCCCGCTCCCACTCGAGGAACTTCTCGGTCTCCTCGATCAGCGTGGTGGTCACCCACCCGAGCACCATCACGTCGTCAGCGAGCCCGATGACGCCGAGGATGGCCTCGGGCATGAGGTCGACCGGGGATACGACGTAGACGACACCGGCTGCGACCAGTGCGAGCCGGCCGGCCGACGTGCCGGTGTAGGCGCCGGTGGCGACGGCCTTGGCGAGCCGGGGCACGGCGGACGCGCGCTCGCCCAGCGAGGGTCCGCCGGGGCGCGTGGCCATGCGCAGGGCGCGGGTCACGGCGCCGACGTAGGCGAAGGTTCGGGCTCTCTGCATGGTGTCAGGTCCTCCTGTGCAGGGTCGTGGTGCGTAACGTCCGACGCGCGGGCGGCTGTTCCCGTTCCCGGGGCCCGAGGCGCCGGAGCGCGGGGTCAGACGGGGCCCACCTGGCCTGCGGTGACGGGGGGAAACTCACGGCGGGCGTTCTCGGAGACCCGGCGCAGCATGTAGGTGTCGACACCGGCCCCGACCACCCCACCGATGACCGGGACGAAACGGCCGAACCGGGTCAGCGTGTTCTTCGCGACGCTCGCGAGCAGCCGGAAGCCGACCCCCTTCCTGACGACCATGGCGGCAGGACCGGGGAGACGCTGCGCCGCGAGGTTCGTGAGCCCACCGGCGGGGGCGGCGACGCCGGCCTTGCGCAGCAGGTCGTCGGCGTCGGCACCCACGAGGGTGAGGAGCACGGCGGCCCGGACCTGCTGGTGGCGCAGGTCGTGCCCACGGATTGCGGCGACCGCGGCCGTCATCCGGGTGGCGAGCAGGTAGAACGAGGCCACGTTCACCGGCAGGGCCACCGGGAGGGTCACGAAGCCACCGAGGCTCGTGACGAAGCCCTCGGCACCGCCCAGGACGAGGTGGGTGCGGATGACGGCGGCGACGGCGGCCTCGCGGTCTCCGTCGTGCGCGCTCAGCGTGTCGTCGGCCACCCGCTGGGCCGACTTGAACCAGCCCTTGCCGTCGACCCCGAGGTCGAGGACGTTCTCGACGAGCCGGACCGCCTGGTTGCCGAACGCCCCACTGTCGTCGGGGCCTTCGGCGGCCTGCTCGAGGGCGCTGCGGGTGTCCTTGACCGCGCCGGTCATGCGGCCCGATGCACTGGGTGATGCCACGTCGCTCTGGTCCTCCGGTCGGGTTCGATGGTGACGCCGGTCCCCGGCGCCGTGGCTAGCCATCCTGCCACGGTGCGGTCGCCGAGCCGCGCGTGCGTGGCGGACGGTCTCCACCCCACGGTGGGGCTCCGTAGGCTGCGGCCGTGATGCCCGGACCGGTCGCCGTCCTCGTCGCCGGGCCCTCCGGCGACACCGGGGCCGTGCTCGTGGGCACCGAGTGCACCGTGCTGCCCACCGACGCGCTGGTCGCCGAGGTGGCCCGGGTGGAGGCGGAGCACCGTCCGCGGTGGGTCTGGTGGTCGGCGGGCACCGACGCCGCCCACGTGGTCCGGGCCGGGGTGCCCCTGGCGCGCGCGTGGGACGTCGCCGAGGCGCACCGGCTGCTCCACGGCGGGTGGGAGGCCGCCCCCGCGGTCTGCTGGGCCGCCGCCCACGGGCTGTCGCCGGACGACGTCCCGGCCGCGCCCACCGGCGACCTCTTCGACCTCGTCGCGCCGGCCCTCCCGCCGGCCGAGGTGCTGGTCGACGACTCCGGCTTCCTGCGGGCCGACCACCTGGCGTGGCTCGAGCGGCCGGGGCACCTCGAGTCCTGGGCACGCGCTGCCCGGGAGGTGGCGGGGCTGCAGCACGACACCGCGGCCGCCACGTCCGCGCGACTGGTGGGCACCGTGGCCTCCGAGTCGGCGGCGGCGCTGATGTGCGTCGAGCTCGAGCGCGACGGGCTGCCCCTCGACCGCGCCGCGACCGAGCGGCTGGTGGCCCGGGCGGCCGGCCCCCGGGCGACGACCGCCGACGAGGAGCTGGCCGGCCGACGGGCCCGCGACGCGCTCGTGCTGCAGCACGCGCCCGGCCGGGAGTCCACCGACCTGCGCAACCCGGTGCAGGTCCGTGAGCTGCTCGCGGCGGTCGGTGTCGACGTCCCGAACACGCGCAAGTGGGTGCTCGAGCCGTACCGGGGCGTGCACCCGCTCGTCGACGCCCTGCTCACGTGGCGCCGGGACGAGCGCATCGCGACGACCTACGGCTACCGCTGGCTCGACGCCCACGTCGGGCCCGACGACCGCCTCCGCGGCCACTGGACCGCCTGCGACGGCGCCGCCGGCCGGATGACGGCCGAGAACGGCCTCCACAACCTGCCGGCAGCACTGCGGCCCGGTGTCGCGGCGCACCCCGGGCACCGGTTCGTGAGGGCCGACCTCGGGCAGGTCGAGCCACGCGTGCTCGCGGTGGTCAGCGGCGACACCGCGTTCGCGGCGGCCACCCGCGCGGACGACCTGTACGCGCCGGTGGCCGAGCGCCTCCGCGTGGAACGATCCGTCGCCAAGGTGGCGGTGCTCGCCGCGATGTACGGCCAGCGCAGCGGGGCGGCCGGCGAGGCGCTCAAGGGGCTCGAGTCGGCGTACCCCGTTGCGATGGGGCTGCTCGACCGGGCCTACGCCGCGGGGCGGCGCGGGGAGCCGCTGCGCACCTACGGTGGCCGCCTCGTGCCCACGGGGCGGTTCCTCGCCCAGCAGCCGGTCGGGTCCGACCCCCAGCTCGACGCCGCCCGCGGACGGTTCGCGCGCAACGCGGTCATCCAGGGGTCGGCTGCCGAGCTGTTCAAGGCCTGGGCCGCCACGGTGCGAGCGACCACGCGCGACCTCGGGGCGCAGGTGGTGCTGTGCCTCCACGACGAGCTGCTGCTCCACGTGCCGGTGGAGGCCGCCCGGACGGCGGCCGCGCGCGTGGACGCGGCGCTGACGGACGCGGCGCGGCGGTGGTCCGGCGGCGCCCCGGTGCGGTTCGTGGCCGACACCTCCGTCATCGACCGCTGGTCCGACGCCAAGGACTGAGCAGAGCCCCTGTGACCGCCCTCCCCCGCGGAGTCAGGAGGACACCGACCACTCAGGAGGCAGCCTCATCCTGACTCCGCGAAGTCCTCCTGACTCCGCGGAGGGTCTGCGTGGCGGCGGAGGGTCTGCGGGCGGCGGAGGGTGTGCGGACGGCGGAGGGTGTGCGGGCGGCGAAGGGCGGTGCGGTGCGCGAGCGGCGAGCGGCGGGCGGACCGCTCAGTCGTCGTCCATGTGGCGCAGGAAGTCCTCGAACTCGGCGCCGAGCTCGTCCGCCGACGGGATGTCGGAGGTCTCGGTGGCGAGCAGGCTGGGCCGCTCGGACCCCTCGACGAAGGCGTCGTACTGGCGCTCGAGCGCGGTGATGACCTGACGGGCCTCGTCGCTGTTGTCGACCTCGGCGGCGATGGCCTGCTGGTTGACCCTGGCCCGCTCGACGAGCTCGTCGTTGGGCAGGTTCAGACCGGTGGCGTCGGTGATGGCGCCCAGGGCGGCGAGCGCCCCCTCCGCCCATTCGGCGGTGGCGAGGTAGTGCGGCACGTGGATCGCGAATCCGAGGCCCTGCTCCCCAGCCTCGCCGAGCCGCAGCTCGAGGAGCGAGGAGAGGGAGCCCGGCACCTGGACACGGCCGAACGGCGAGGCCGCGTGGCCCACGAGCCCCGGGTCGGTGGCGTGAGCCGTCATCCCCACCGGACGCGTGTGCGGGACTCCCATCGGGATGCCGTTGACCGACACCACGAGGGTGATGCCGAGCGTTCGCACCAGCTCGCGGACGGCCTCGACCACCCGCTCCCACTGGTAGTCGGGCTCGGGCCCGGCCAGCACGTAGTACGTCTGCCCGTCACGGTCGGTGAGGCGGTGCAGCAGCATCGACGGGTCGTCGTACTGGACCCAGCGGTTCTCGTCGAAGACCATCGCCGGCCGGCGGCCGCGGTAGTCGAGCAGCTGGTCGACGTCGAAGGACGCGACGACCTCGGGCTCGCCGCCCTCGAGCAGGTGGTCCCGCAGGATGCCCTGCACCTGACCGGCGTCGACGAAGCCGCCGAGCAGCGCGAGCAGGACGCCCGGGCGCCGCTCGCCGAGGTCGGCGTCGGTCTCGAAGCGGTAGAGGTCGGAGGGGTTCTGCACGACATGGCCCTTTCGTGGTGGTGCTCGTGGGTGGAACGCACCGGGCGCGGGCCGGATTCCCGCCTCGCGCACCGAGGCCGCGCCCCGGCGGCTCAGCGCACCGGTGTGAGCGCCGCGATGGCGCGCCGGACCCTCTTCTCCGAGACGGGCCCGGGGGTACCGAGGGACTGGGCGAACAGGCTGACCCGCAGCTCCTCCACCATCCAGCCGACCTCGGTTACCTCCGGCGCCGCGCGGCGGGCGGCGGGGAGCGACTCGAGGAGGTCGGCGTACGCGGACTCGACGGCGTCGACCTGCTCCTGGAGCACCGGCTCGCGTGGGTTGGTGGCGGCCCGCTCGAGGCGGTGGATGGCGGCGCGCAGGTACCGCTCGACGTCGCGCAGCCGGCCCACCCCGGTGGCCGCGACGAAGCCCGGCCGCACGAGGCTGTCGAGCTGGGCCCGGACGTCGGCCCGGGTCGCGGCGGTGGCCGAGGCGGCAGCACCTCGCTCGAGGGACTCGAGGAGCCCCCGCACCCGGCCGGCGAGGACCAGGACCGGCTCCACCGCCTCGATGACGGAGAGCACCCGGGTGGCGGCGTGGGCCCGCACCGCGGCGAGGGCGGCGGCGAACTCCTCCTCGGTGCGCACGGGACCGCTGACGTGCTCCGCGACGATGTCGTCGACCGCGGCGTCCAGGCAGTCCTGGAGGAGCGCCGGCACGGACCCGTGCGGGTTGTCGGCCAGCCCGAGCTTCTGGGCGTTGGTGAGCCGGGCCAGCACGCGCTTCCAGGGTGCGGTGGTGCCCAGCAGCAGGAGCCGGCGGACCCCGGCCCGGTGCGCAGCGGTCGCCGACCCGGGGTCCGGGAGGACCCGCAGCCCGACGCTCGACCCCTCGTCGACGAGCGCGGGGTACCCCTGGACCACCTGCCCTCCCACCCGTCCCTCGAACGTCTCCGGCACCGTGCCCACGGTCCACGACGTGAGCCCGCCGCGCTCGAGCGAGGCGCCGGCGCGCGCCATCCCGGCCCGCACCGCGCCGCCCGCCTGCTCCCGCAGCGCGTCGAGGTCCTTGCCGCGGGCGACCACCCGACCGCGCGGGCCCTCCACCGAGAACGTGATGCGCAGGTGGTCGGGCACCCGCGCGAGGTCCCACTCGGACGGGTCGATCCGCACGCCGGTGCTCTCGTGGAGCACCCGCACCAGCTCGTCGGTGAGCCGGCCCCGCTGGGGGTCGGCGTCGGCCAGGGCGGCGGCCGCGTGGTCGGGCGTGGGCACGAAGTGGCGGCGCGTGGCCTTCGGCAGCGACTTGAGCAGCGCCACGGCGAGGTCGTCGCGCAGACCCGGCACCTGCCAGTCGAAGCCGTCCGTCTCCAGCCGGTTGAGGACCGCGACGGGCACGTGCACGGTGACGCCGTCGGCCTCCGCACCCGGCGCGAACTGATAGGTCACGTCGAGCTCCAGGTCGCCCTGCCGCCAGGTCCGCGGGTAGTCGGTGGCCGACACCTCGTCGCCGGCCTCGGAGGTGAGGACCTCCTCGGTCAGGGTCAGCAGGTCGGGACGCACGCGACGCTCCCCGCGCCACCACCGGTCGAAGTGCCGCTCGCTCACGACGTCCGGCGGGATGCGGGCCTCGTAGAAGGCGTGGACGACCTCGTCGTCGACCACGATGTCGCGGCGCCGGGCACGTTCCTCGAGCTCGGCCACCCGCCGCAGCGTGCGGCGGTTCGCTGCCCAGAAGTCGTGGTGCGGGTCCCAGTCGCCCTCGACGAGCGCGGACCGGATGAAGATGTCGCGCGCCGCCTCCGGGTCGATGCGGGCGTACTGGACGGTGCGGTCGGTGACGAGGGGGACGCCGAAGAGCGTGACCCGCTCGGTCGCGACCGCCGCCCCGGCGTTCTTGCTCCAGCGCGGTTCGCTGACGGTCCGCGTCACGACGTGCGCGCCGGCCTCCTCGGCCCAATCGGGCTCGATGACGGCGACGGTGCGCGCCCACAGCCGGCTCGTCTCCACCAGCTCGGCGGCCATGACGAGCTCCGGGCGACGGCGGAACAGCGTCGACCCCGGGCTGATGCCGAAGCGGGCACCACGCGCGCCGAGGTACTCGCGGCGCACCTGGTCGTGCGCCCCCACGTGCGAGAGCAGGCCGGCGAGGAGTGCCCGGTGCACGGTGTCCCAGTCGGGGTCGCGGTCCTTCGTGGCGGTCGCGAGGTCCGGGTCGATGCGGACGGACCGACAGGCCCGGCGCAGCTGGGCGTGGAGGTCCTGCCACTCCCGGATGCGCAGGTAGTGCAGGTACTCGGCCCGGCACATCCGCCGGAACGCGCTGTGTGACAGCTCCTTCTGCTGCGCCTTGAGGTACCGCCAGAGGTTGTGGAGGGTGGCGAAGTCGGACGTGTCGTGCCGGAACCGCGCGTGCTGCTGGTCGGCCTGCGCCGCCTTGTCCACCGGCCGTTCGCGGGGGTCCTGGATGGAGAGGGCGGCGACGAGGACGAGCACCTCGCGGGTGCAGCCGAGGCGGCCCGCCTCGACGACCATCCGCGCCAGCCGCGGGTCCAGCGGCAGGCGCGCCAGCGCCCGGCCGGTCGGGGTGAGCCGGCGGGCCCGGCCCCGGTGGCGCCCCGGCCCCCGTTCGTCGGTGGAGAAGGCTCCGAGCTCCTCGAGCAGGCGCACGCCATCGGCCACCTGCCGGGCGTCCGGCGGGTCGACGAAAGGGAAGCGCGCGACGTCGCCGAGGCCCAAGGAGGTCATCTGGAGGATCACCGACGCCAGCGACGTGCGCTGGACCTCGGGCTCGGTGAACTCGTCGCGCGCCTGGAAGTCCTCCTCGGAGTAGAGGCGGATGCACACCCCTGGCGCCACCCGCCCGCACCGGCCGGCCCGCTGTGCGGCGCTCGCCCGGCTCACCGGCTCGATGGGCAGTCTCTGGACCTTGGTGCGCTGGCTGTAGCGCGAGATGCGCGCCGTCCCGGTGTCGACCACGTAGCCGATCCCCGGCACGGTGAGCGAGGTCTCCGCCACGTTGGTGGCCAGGACGATCCGCCGGCCACTCCCCCGGTGGAAGACCCGGTGCTGCTCGGCGGCCGAGAGGCGGGCGAACAGCGGCAGCACCTCGGTGTTCGGCAGCCCCAGGCCGGTGAGGGCCTCCGCGGCGTCGCGGATCTCGCGCTCCCCGGAGAAGAACACGAGGATGTCGGTGGCCTCGGGGCTGGGAGGGGCCTCGGTCCACAGCTCCTCGACCGCCTCGACGACACCGGTGACCTGCTCCTTCTCGGCCACGACGTGCCGTCCGTCCGCGTCCAGCTCGACGAGCGGCCGGTAGCGCACCTCGACGGGGAAGGTGCGCCCCGAGACCTCGATCACCGGCACCTCCCGGACGACCTCGCCCCGGTCGTCGGTGGCGAAGTGCGTGGCGAACCGGTCGGGGTCGATCGTGGCCGAGGTGACCACGACCTTCAGGTCGGGACGGCGCGGCAGCAGCTGCTTGAGGTAGCCGAGGATGAAGTCGATGGTGAGGCTGCGCTCGTGCGCCTCGTCGATGATGATCGTGTCGTACCGTCGCAGGTCGCGGTCGCGCTGCATCTCGTTCAGGAGGATGCCGTCGGTCATCACCTTCACCCGGGTGGCGTCGCTGCTCTCGTCGGTGAAGCGCACCTGGTAGCCGACGGTGCCGCCCAGCGGCACCTCCAGCTCCTCCGCGAGGCGCTCGGCCACCGAGCGGGCCGCGATCCGCCGGGGCTGGGTGTGGCCGATCTGCCCGGTGCTGCCGAGGCCGAGCTCGAGGCACATCTTGGGCAGCTGGGTGGTCTTGCCCGATCCGGTCTCCCCGGCGATGACGACGACCTGGTGGTCGCGCAGGGCCGCGAGGACGTCGTCGCGGCGCTCGACGACGGGGAGGTGCTCGGGGTAGTGCAGGTCGGCACGGTCGACCGGCGGGCGGGATGTGCGCACCGCGCTCCCCCGGCCCGGGTCCTCGGCCGCGCTCCTCCTCCGGCGCCGACGCCTCCCCGCCGCGGCGGGGCGACCCCCGGGCGCAGGGCTCCGGGGGTCGGGCTCGGCGGGCATGCGCGTCAGGATAGGTCGGCGCCGCGAGCGCGACGACCCGGTATCGACCCGTCGCCTCGAGCCGCTCCGCCGCTCAGCGGTCGCCGGCGCGACGGTCGAGCGCACGGTCGCCGCCGGCGGCGGCGGCGCGCAGCGTCACACCCGACGCGTACATCGGGCGGGTGCCGTTGGCCGTGGCGAGCCGCCAGTCGTCGAGGAACCGGGCGTCGATGCCCGCCCGGGCCCGCCCCCGCGCGGTGCCGGCCACGTCGCGGACACGGTTCAGCACCGACCCGCCACGGGCGACGTGGACGGCCGGCCCCCCGACGAGTGCGCTCGGGGTGGCGCGTGGCGGTGGGACGTCGAAGGTGCGGCGCAGCTGCGCCACCCGGCGGCGGGCCTCGCCGGCCGCGCCCGCCACGACCCGTTCGTGCGCCGACATCCGCCGGAACACCTCGACCCCCTCGGACCCGACCCGGGCACCCTTCGTCGCCCCGCCCACCAGCCCCCGCCCGAGGAAGGCGGTGGCCCCGAGGGCGGCGGAGGCCCCGAGCTCGGACCAGCTCCCCTCGCCGTACACGGTCAGCAGAGCGGTGTCGGCCGCGGTGCCCGTGGCCTCGCCCACGACCGTGACGCCGGCCGCGACGGGCACGAGCCGGCCCAGCACCCCCAGGGAGCCCGCGGCATGGCCCGTTTCGCTCGCCACGCCCAGTGCTCGGTACCCCCAGGGGTCGGCGAGACCGTCGTCGACGAGCGAGCGCAGCCCCGCCGCGCAGCGCCTGTCCGCCGCCGCGTACCCCTCCACCGCGGCGGTGTGCCGGGCCGTGGCGCGCTGCATCGCCTCGGTCTCGTCCAGCTGGGCGCGCCGCACCGCGAGCAGCGCCGGGTCGGCCTCGCCCGCGCCCGCCGACACCAGCGACCAGGCCCGCTCCTCGAGGAGGGCGTAGGCGTCCTCCGCCTCGGCGTAGCGACGTTGCTCGAGGTCCGTGACCTGCTGGGCGTCCTCGAGCGCGTCGGCCAGCCGCCGCAGCGGCGCCACCGCGCCGAGCAGCCGTCGCGACGCGACGTCGAGTGTGGTCGGCACCGCCCCCAGCCGCCGACCGAACGCCTCCCCCGCCGGTCCGTCCCAGACGGCGCCGTGCCGGAGCCGCGTCAGGACGCCGGCGGTCGAGGCGAGCCGGACCCCCGAGTCCGCCAGCCGGTCGGCCACGAGGCGCACACACCCCGGCGACCCCGCGAGGGGGCGCAGCCGGGTCACCCGGGCCCTCCGGCGAGCCGCCGGCGCACGCCCGCGTCGGTGTCGAGGTAGAGGCCGCCGGCCCCGACCGCCGCCTCCCCGAGCCCGGTCAGGTCCTCGGCGGTGCGGAGGCGGGTCAGCCGCCACCCCCCGAGCACCTCGGCGAGCGCGGCGGCCGACGACCCCGGACCGAGTGCCCAGAGGTCGGGCTCGGGATCGCCCATGAGCGCCAGTGACTCGGCGACCTCGACGAGGGACGCGCCGAGGGCCGCCACCTCGTCAGGGTCGACGCGGTACGTGGCCATGCCAGCACCGTAGGGAGGTCGTCGCGCCCCGCCCGACGGTTGTCCACAGGCCGGTCCGCGGACCGGGCCGCCGGTCAGCCGGCGCCGTCGGGCACCGGCGTCTGGGTGTAGAGCGCCAGCCGCCAGCCGTCCTCCCGCCTCACGTAGAGGCTGGTCATCACGCCGACGAAGTCGTCCGCGCCCTCGCGCCGGCCGGTGCCGGTGTAGACCAGCGCCGCGGCATCGGGTCCGGCGGACACGACCCGCTCGTCCGCGATGTCGTAGCCGTCCCACGGCGGGGCCTGCGCGAGCGAGGCCACGACGTCGGACCGCGTCATCACCGCCCCGTTCGCGAGCACCATCACGCCGTCGTCGGTCATGAGGTCGCCGTACACGCGGTCACCGGTGCCGTCGCAGAGGGACGCCCACCCGCGGTGCTCGAGGTCCAGCAGCTCCTGTCTCGTCGAGTCGTCCATCCGACGACGCTAGCCACGAGAGAGGGCGTATGGGGGCCGTCGTGCGCGCGAGGGGGCGGCCCGGCCGTCGGCCGGACCGCCCCGTGGGACGCCTCGTGACGTCAGCCGGCGCCCACGAGCTCGGGCGAGTCGGCCGAGTCTCCGGACGGGACCGACGCGGCGAACCCGGCGTCCAGGTCGGCGAGGATGTCCTCGATCGACTCGATGCCCACGGCCAGCCGGACCAGGCCCGGTGTGACCCCGGCTGCGAGGCGGTCCTCGTCGCCACCCTGGCTGTGCGTCGTGGACGCCGGGTGGATGGCGAGCGAGCGGACGTCACCGATGTTGGCGACGTGGCTGTGCAGCGACAGCCCCTCGACGAACCGTCGTCCCGCCTCGACCCCGCCCCGGATCTCGAAGGCGAGCACCGCACCGGCACCCTTGGGTGCGTACTTGTCGGCGAGCGCCTTGCTCGGGCTGGTCGACAGGGAGGCCCAGCGGACCGCCTCCACCTGTGGGTGGGTCTCGAGGTACGCGGCGACCCGGCGGGCGTTCTCGATGTGGCGCTCGACCCGCAGGCTGAGCGTCTCCAGGCCCTGCGCGATGAGGAAGGCGTTGAACGGCGAGATCGCCGCACCGAGGTCGCGCAGCAGCTGCACGCGTGCCTTGAGGATGTACGCGAGGTTCGCCCCGAGGGCGCCGCCCACGCCGAGGTCACGGGCGTAGACCAGGCCGTGGTAGCTCTCGTCGGGGGTGTTGTAGTTCGGGTACCGCTCCGGGCCCTTGCCGAAGTCGAACGTCCCGCCGTCGACGATGACACCGGCGATCGAGGTCCCGTGCCCGCCCAGGTACTTCGTCGCCGAGTGGATGACGACGTCGGCGCCCCACTCCAGGGGGCGGATGAGGAACGGCGTCGCGATGGTGTTGTCGACGACGAGCGGCACCCCGACCTCGTGCGCGACCGCGGCCACCGCCTCGATGTCGAGCAACTCGGCCTTGGGGTTGGCGATGGTCTCGCCGAAGAAGGCCTTGGTGTTGGGCCGGACCGCCGCCCGCCACGCCTCGGGGTCGGTGTGGTCCTCGACGAAGGTCACCTGCACCCCGAGCTTGGCGAAGGTGTACTTCAGCAGGTTCACCGTGCCGCCGTAGAGCGCCGCGCTGGAGACGATGTGGTCGCCCGCCTCGGCGACGTTGAGCAGGCCGAGGGTCGTGGCCGCCTGGCCGGACGCCACCAACAGGGCCCCGACGCCCCCCTCGAGCGCCGCGACCCGCTGCTCGACGGCGTCCTGCGTCGGGTTCATGATCCGGGTGTAGATGTTGCCGAACTCCTTCAGGGCGAAGAGGTTCTCGGCGTGGGCGGTGTCGTTGAAGACGTACGAGGTCGTCTGGTAGATGGGCAGGGCCCGCGCGCCGGTGTCGCTGTCGGGGGTCTGGCCCGCGTGGATCTGTCGGGTCTCGAAGCCCCACTGGGACTGGTCACTCATGGTCGCTCCTGGAGTCGGAATGCGCCGGCGGCAGCCGGGCGCACATCTCGGGTGTGCTCGGCGGGGTGACCGGAGAGGCCTCCCGCGCTTGCGAACGGCAGGCGCCGCTCGCCAGGTCCTCACCCGGGGCACCCCACCGCGGTAGGAGGGTTGC
Organism: uncultured Actinomycetota bacterium; assembly: GCA_963726295.1. Classification (GTDB taxonomy): domain Bacteria; phylum Actinomycetota; class Actinomycetes; order Actinomycetales; family Dermatophilaceae; genus DASSQJ01. The sequence continues at coordinate 850,303 of CAVSBW010000001.1, read as the reverse complement.
CGGCCAGCGAGCCGGGGCTTGGCGCTGGCACTCATGACCTCCCCCCATGATGCGCGAGGAACACCACGCTCGGCCCGCCCCGTCTCACCCTTCGGGCGTACCCCGCCCGGTCCGGGGGCAGGATGGCGCCATGACTTACCACGCTCTCGAGTACACCGCCGCCGCTCAGCGCTACGACGCCGGGATGCCCTACCGCCGCACCGGCGAGTCCGGGCTCGACCTGCCCGCGATCTCGCTCGGGCTGTGGCACAACTTCGGCGACGACGTCCCGCTCGAGCGGCAGCAGGCGGTGCTCCGCCGGGCCTTCGACCGCGGCGTCACGCACTTCGACCTCGCCAACAACTACGGGCCGCCCTACGGCAGCGCAGAACGCAACTTCGGGAGCATCCTGGCCCGCGACTTCCGCCCGTACCGCGACGAGCTCGTCATCAGCTCCAAGGCGGGCTACGACATGTGGCCCGGCCCGTACGGCCAGGGCGGTGGCTCACGCAAGTACGTCGTCGCGAGCTGCGACCAGTCCCTGCAGCGGATGGGGCTCGACTACGTCGACATCTTCTACTCGCACCGCTACGACCCCGACACCCCCCTCGAGGAGACGATGGGGGGCCTCGACTCGCTGGTGCGCGCAGGCAAGGCCCTCTACGTCGGCATCTCCTCGTACTCGGCGGAGCGCACCCGGGAGGCCGTCGCCATCCTCGAGGACCTCGGCACCCCGCTGCTCATCCACCAGCCCTCGTACTCGATGCTCAACCGCTGGGTCGAGGAGGAGGGGCTCCTCGACGCCCTCGGCGACACGGGCACCGGCTGCATCGCGTTCTCACCGCTCGCCCAGGGCATGCTCACCGACAAGTACCTCGACGGCATCCCCGAGGGCTCACGCGCAGCGCAGGACAAGTCGCTCGACCCCGGTCTGCTCACCGACCGGGCGCTGGAGCACGTCCGGGCCTTGAACCAGATGGCGAGGGATCGCGGGCAGACCCTGGCCCAGATGGCCATCGCGTGGGTGCTGCGGGACCCCCGGGTGACCTCGGCGCTGGTCGGTGCATCGTCGGTGGCGCAGCTCGACGACAGCCTCGACGCGGTGAAGGCGCTGGAGTTCACCGACGACGAGCTGGAACGGATCGGCCGGCACGCCGTCGACTCGGGCATCAACCTGTGGAAGTCGTCGAGCGACGCCTGACCCCACGGGAAGACCCGGGCCCCCCGGATGGTTGTCAGTCCCCATGAGCGAGAACTACATCCCGAGCACCTCCGGCTGGGTCCGCGACCAGGTCGAGACCATCGAGGAGACCGGTGACACCGGGTCGGTCAGCGTGATGGACCGCCCCGTCGTCATGCTGACGATGCGTGGCCGCAGGACCGGTGCGATCCGCAAGGTGCCACTCATGCGCGTCGAGCACGACGGCGTCTACGCGGCCGTCGCCAGCAAGGGTGGCGCGCCCGAGCACCCCCAGTGGTACGCCAACCTGCAGGCCGACCCGACCATCACGCTCCAGGACGGCACGCGGTCCTGGACCGCCGTGGCCCGCGAGGTCACCGGAGAGGAGCGCCGGCAGTGGTGGGAGCGCTGCGTCGCCGCCTACCCGCCCTACGCGGAGTACCAGGTGAAGACCGACCGGCTCATCCCGGTGCTCGTGCTCGAACCGGCCGCCTGACCGAACCACGGACATGAGCGGCCCGGCACCGCCGGCGGGGGTCCCGAGCACCGTCACCGTTCGGTGGGTATCCCCCCGGCCGGTTCGCCGGCCCAGCCACGGTCGACCCGGCGGAACCACATGAGGCCGAGCACCGGCAGCACGAGCGGTACGTAGCCGTAGCCGGACCCGAAGTGCGACCAGACCGTCTTGTCCGGGAACGCCTCGGGCACGAGGTAGGAGGCCGCGCCCACGACGAGCACCCCGACGAGCTCGATGCTGCAGGCCACGATCCCCACCCGGACCCACCGCCCACCGCGCGCGAGGCTCACGGTCGCGATCACGTAGACGACCGCGGCGAACGCCGAGAGCAGGTACGCGAGGGGTGCCTGGTCGAAGTACTCCACGATCTGGAGCACGGACCGGCCGGTGGCGGCCAGGGCGAGCACGCCGTAGACGACGACGAGCACCACACCCGGTCCGCCGAGAGCCCTCCGGCCAGAGGGCGCCTCACCCGGCACTGGTGTTCCAGATCTGCATGAGGCGGGCACTCATGACCGCGACGGCGAAGGCGCCCACCGCGATCGACCCCATCGCCCACCGCGACTTCTCCTTGATGGCGAGGAAGGCCGTGCCGATGGGGATCACGGGCAGGGTGACGACGTAGGCGATGTACGTCGCTCTCTCCGCGCCGTCGACGATCTGGCCCGAGCCGGCCAGCGCGAACACCAGCTGCACCACCAGCCCCAGCTCGATGAGCAGCACGAGGGCGACGACGAGGTTGTCGATGAGGCGGTCACGGATCGCGTAGACCACCGCCACGACGCACAGGACCGTGGACAGGACCACGACTCCGTAGCAGAGGGGGGCGATCACCCGCTCACCCTAGCCGCGGCCCTCGTGGCCCCAGCGGGGGCCGTCTCTGCACGGCCGTGTACCCCGAGGGTGGCGCGGGGACCGGTCACGGGGTGCCAGACTCGACCCATGACAACGGCACGGCTCGGCGAGGTGGAGATCGCGTACGAGGTGGACGGGCCGGACGACGGCACCCCGATGCTGCTGCTCATGGGGCTCGGCACCCAGCTCGTCGGCTGGCCCACGGACCTCGTCCAGGGCCTCGTCGACGAGGGGTACCGCGTCGTGCGCATGGACAACCGCGACATCGGGCTGTCCACCCTCACGCAGGGACCGCCGCCCACTCGAGCGACCGTGGTCAAGGCGTTCGTGCACCGTCGCTACGCCCGGTCCGACTACGACCTGTCCGACATGGCCGGAGACGCCGCCGCCCTGCTCGATCACCTCGGCATCGGGGCCGCCCACGTCGTCGGGGTCTCGATGGGCGGGATGATCGCCCAGCAGCTGACCATCGATCGCCCCCACCGCGTGCTCAGCCTGACCTCGATCATGTCGAACACGGGCAACCGGCGCCACGGCGCGGTCTCACTCAAGCTGCTGCCAACGATGGCGGTGTCGATGACCATGCCGCGCCCGAGCGAGGCGGACGAGGCGGTGCGGATGGGCGTCGAGGGCTTCCGCCGCATCGCCGGCCCGCACTTCAACGAGGCGGAGGTCACGGCGATGGTGCGCTCGGCGGTGGCCCGCAGCGTGCGTCCGCTCGGCGCGGTGCGCCAGCTGCTCGCCATCTTCGCCAGCCCGGACCGCACCGCCGGGCTGCGCGAGGTGCGGGTGCCCACCCTCGTCATCCACGGCCTGAAGGACCCGCTCGTGCTGCCCAGCGGCGGCATGGCGACGGCGGAGGCGGTGCCGGGGTCGCGCCTGCTCATGTTCCCGGACATGGCGCACGACCTGCCCGGCCCGCGGCGCGCCGAGATCGTCGAGGCCATCGCACGGAACGCACGGCGCGCGGCCCACGTGCAGGCCTGAGCCCGCAGGCACGCCCGCCGCGCCCTGCCCGGGCGGCGGGCGCCAGGAGAGCGTCAGGAGGCGTCGACGAGAGCGCCGGTGACGGCGTCGACGAGCATCCCGACCTCGTCCTCGGACACCACGAGCGGCGGAGCCAGGCGGATGGTCGAGCCGTGGGTGTCCTTGGCGAGGATGCCGCGGGCCATGAGGCGCTCCGACAGGTCGCGGCCGGTGGGGCCACCGGGCTCGATGTCGAGGCCGGCCCACAGACCGCGGACGCGGATCGTCGCCAGGCCGTTGCCGACCAGCGGCCTGAGTCCCTCCTCGAGCAGCGCGCCCAGGGTGGCGGCCCGGCGCTGGAACTCGCCCTCCTCCAGCATCGTGACGACCTCGTGGCCGATGGCGGCGGCCAGCGGGTTCCCCCCGAAGGTGGACCCGTGCGAGCCGGGGGTGATGACGTCGAGGACGGCGCGGTCGGCGGCGATGGCCGAGACCGGGTAGATGCCACCGCCGAGGGCCTTGCCCATGACGTACAGGTCGGGGACGACGTCCTCGTGGTCGCAGGCGAAGGTCCGGCCGGTGCGGGCCAGGCCCGACTGGATCTCGTCGGCGATCATCAGCGCGCCGGCGTCGTCACAGATCTGGCGCACCTCGCGCAGGAAGCCCGAGGGCGGGATGACGACCCCGCCCTCACCCTGGATCGGCTCGAGCAGCACGGCCACGGTCGTGTCGTCGACGGCCGCGCGAAGGGCCTCGGCGTCGCCGTACGTGACGGTGCGGAAGCCGGGGGTGAAGGGCCCGTAGTCGTCGCGGGCGACCTTGTCGTCGGAGAAGCTGATGATCGTCGTGGTGCGCCCGTGGAAGTTGCCCTCCATGACGACGATGGTGGCGGTGTCCTCGGGCACGCCCTTGACCCGGTAGCCCCACTTGCGGGCCACCTTGATGGCGGTCTCGACGGCCTCGGCGCCGGTGTTCATCGGCAGGACGACCTCCTTGCCGGTCAGCCCGGCGAGGCCCTCGGCGAACGGGCCGAGCTGGTCGTTGAGGAAGGCCCGGCTCGTGAGCGTGAGGCGCTCGAGCTGGTCGCGTGCGCGGGCGACGAGCCGCGGGTGCCCGTGGCCGAAGTTGAGCGCGGAGTAGCCGGCCAGGCAGTCGAGGTAGCGGTTGCCGTCGACGTCGGTGACCCATGCCCCCTCGCCGTGGCTGAGCACGACCGGCAGCGGGTGGTAGTTGTGGGCGGCGTACCGCTCGACGAGCTCGATGTGTCCGCTCGTGTCGAGCGCGGTGTGGTGGGTCATCGGTGTGGCTTCTCCCTTCGCCCGGCTGGTGATCACGGGCGGAAGCAGGTGGGTCGGATGCCGTCCCGCGGCGGGTGAGCGGCCGGCTCCGGACAGGGTGACATCGCGCCCCGGTGGGGGGCAACTCGCCGCTCCGCCGATGCCCGGACGGCGGCTCGCCGGGGCGAGCCGGGTCAGCCGTGCCAGACGTCGCCGACCCGGTCGGCGAGGCGCCGGCCGTGGTCGCGGGCGGTGTCGAAGGTGCTTCCGCCGCGACGGGTGTCGAGGGGGTTGGCGCCCATCGCCCACAGGTCGCGGGGGTCCGGGGTGACCAGGTGGGTGCGGCTGCGAGGGCGCAGCGCGCGCACCTGGGCCTGCGGGAGGTCCCTGAGGTTCGGCGCCACGGGGTAGGGCGCGAGGACGACCACCCGGTCGTGCCCCTGGGCGAGGTCGGCGTTGGCGATGCTGCGCAGCCCGCCGTCGACGTAGCGGCGGCCCCCGACTTCCACGGGCGGGAAGACCCCGGGAACGGCGCAGCTGGCGGCGACGGCGCGCTCGAGCGGAACGCCGCTCCCCCGGTCGAACACGACCGAGGTGCCGGTGACGGCGTCGACGGCGGTGACCCAGAGACGGCCCTGCGGCCACTCCTTGCCGACCAGTCCCAGGCCGATGGTCTCGATCCAGTCCTGCTCGGTCGGGGTGCGGGCGTCGAGCGCGGCCCGGCCCACCACGGAGCGGCCCTCGCGGGGGTCGAGGGCCAGCTGGGCCCGCAGGTAGCGGCCGGCGTCGGCGGCACCCAGGCGCCCGTAGTCCGCGAGGGGCTCGCCGTTACGGATGTGGCGGAAGGCGACGGCCTCCTGGGTGCCGATGCGCAGGTGGGTGGCTACCATCGACCCTGCCGACGTGCCGATCATGGTGTCGGCGTCCCGGAGGTCGACCCCGCCGTCGCGCAGACCGACGATGATGCCGGCTTCCCACGCGATGCCGGTGGCCCCGCCGCCCGCGAGGACGACGGCGCGCTCGTGCTGTTCGACGGGTGGCTGCCAGGCGCCGAAGCCGTGGTGCTCGGCCTCGAGCACCCAGGTGCTGCCGCTGAGGGGCTGCTCGTTCACGTCTCCATTGTCCGAGTCGGGCCCGCTCCGCCCGAAATCCTCGTGACGTGAGGGTGGTCACCCGGGACGCCCCTGCCACCTCCCTGCGCCCAGAGGCGGTCGGCCGCCGGAGCTCGGCCGCGGCCGTGGCCACCGCACTCCAGCCGCTGGCCGTGGTCGCCGCACTCCGGCCGCTGGCCGGGGCCGGGCCACTCCAGCCGGGGCCGCTAGCGAAGCCGCATCTGTTGGCCCGCGCCGCGAGCACGCCAGCGGGCGACCTCGGTCCGAACCCGGTGCCGGACCCGGTCGACGGGGACGCTGACGAGGTCGTCGTCGACGCGGACCTGGACACGGGCCGCACCGACGTGCTCGACCTCGCCGGTGCTGCCGGACCACGTGCCGTCGCCGGTGATCTCGACGAGGTCGCCGAGGCGGAGGCGCCGCCGCCGCTGCTCGATACCGGTCCGGACACGGAGGTCGGCGAGTGCGGCCGTGTACGACTGTGGCATCGGCACCTGTCGGCCCTTGTACGTCCAGGTGAGGAGGTGCCGGGAGTCGAAGGTGCTGGAGCAGCGGGCACACGAGGCGAGCCGGGTGGGGGCACGGTGCCGGTGTCGCTCGTGCCCGGCGGGGCAGCGGCCGAGCCAGTCACCGTCGACCCGCGGAGCGTCCGGGGAGACGCACCGCTCCCCCGAGCTGCCGATCTCGACGGCCTTGGCCCGCCACACCGCATCGTGGCCGTGCTCGGGCCCGACGAGCGCGTGGGCGATCTCGTGCAGGAGGGTGTCGCGGACCTCGTCGACGTCGTGCAACCGGGTGAGGGGACCGCTGATGCCGATCTGCCGGCGGCCGAACCGGCAGACGCCGGCGCGGGTCTTGGCGCGGTCGACGACGACCTGCCACCCGTCGAGGCCGTGCTCGCGCAGCAGGGCGCGACCGAGAGCCACCGCAGCGGTCACATCCATGGCGCACCTCCGTCGTCCTCGCAGGCCAGGCCGCCGGTACGGCCTGCTGACCGCAGCCTAGGGAGCCCCACCGACACCCCCGCTCGGCCACGCCGACGTCCCCTCAGAAGTGCTGAGGAGCAGGCGGAAATTCGTCGGCCACGGAGAGCCACACCGGGTGCCGGCCCGCCCTGATGTGCCCCGGCGTCGAACCGACCGGGGGGACGTCCGAGGCGCACCGGTGCGCCGGGACCACTGTGGGAGGGGACGACGATGTCCGTCACCGCTGACGACCGGGAGACCCGCACCGGCGGGCTCCTCTCACTCCTCGACCGCCACCACACGGTGGCGCCGATGAACCACAACCGCCGGCTGATCCCGCCGGCCGCGCTCGCCATCCACCTGTCCATCGGGCAGGTGTACGCCACCAGCGTCTACAAGGCGTCGATGGTCGGTCACTGCGACACCTCGCTCACCGCCGTCGGGCTGCGGGTCTACCTCTCCTGGGGCGTGGTGCTCGCGCTGCTGGCGTACGGCGTCATCCAGACGCTCATCACGGCCGCGAAGCTGTTCGCCTGACGGACGACCGGCTGACGGCGCGTGTTGTGCGCCCGTCAGCCGGTGCCGGTCCCGCTGCTTCCGTACAGCCGGGCAGTGGCCTCGCGGACGTCGAGACTGACCGGGGTTCCCTGGAGGTCCACCTGTCCGGGGATGTCGAACCAGTCGCTCCCGCTGACGCGGAACTGCCCGGTGTAGACGATGTCGACGCGCACCTGGACGGTGCCGGGGTGCGTGTAGGTCTGGACGATGCTGCCGTCGGGGTAGGGACCACCGAGGTCGGTCGTCGGGCCGATCGTGCGCTCGCCGAGGTGGTAGGTGACGGACTTCAGGCGAGGCCTCACCTCGATGCGGTGGCCGAGCAGGGTGGCGGGGTCTGGTGTGTCGACCTCGTCGGGGCCGAAGCCGGCTTCCGGGATCTCGACCTCGAAGTAGGTCGGAAGGTTGACGAGGGTGACGTCGCCCTCGGGCTGGATGTTGACGGTTGGGATGCTGAAGTCCGTGTCGTGGAACGCTCTTTGGATCATTGCCATGGTCAGGACGTTGCCCGCGCCTGGGACCAGCTCCGGGAAGCAGGTGATGTCCACTGCCCGCCAGTCACCCGTGGAGCCACCAACCGGGGTTCCATCGGGGTTCACCTCACGTCGCCAGATCACCACCGCTGGCCCCGGGCCACCTCCCGAGGCGTTCCGGCACATCAGCCATGAGACGCCGCACAGGACATCGGCGTTCATGTCGCCCGGTTGGGGGCTGCCACAAACGGAGGTCGACGCGAAGTCGTAGAACGGGCCCGAGTTTCCAGCGTTGAGGTAGTAGGACGACGCCATGCTCGAAAGCTGCTCTTGGCCCAGGGTGTGAACCACGGCCCCGCTATCCGACACGTTTCCGCCTATCGGGGCGGGAGGCGACCCAGCGCCATGGCCGGGAGCCGTCGTGGCAAGGAGGAGCAATCCGCTGGCTGCGACCGCTCCCCACATCACGCCTCCTCGATTCCTCGAAGCAACCAGCCGCCCGAAGACCACCGGACCGCTGCATTCCCGCGGATTGTTGCGCGGCGATCTGCGCGAACAACTTCCCCGTCAGCACCCAGGATGTCGACAGCGTTCTGCTTGAACTCAATTCGCAGATACTGCTCGCCCCGCGGAGCGCCGGCAAATGGTTCAACCAATATCAAGGTGACGGGGTCGCTTGCATAGCGCTGCCCGTGCGACTCCAGATACTTCGCTCCATCGACAGTTCGGTTGCAGAATTCGCACTTGGGCGTTCCTAGGTTCTCAATCTGCCTCGAGTCGGGACGCGTCCAAGCCCGATTCACTGCATCCAGATAGAACCTCAAGAACGCGGCGGCTCCTGCGGGGGTGTTCTTGCGGGCGGCGGCGGGGATGGTCGAGGACTCGCTCGGTGACGGGCGGGGCGACGCAGTGGGACTGGCGGACGTCGTCGTGACCGTCGGGGTGGGGGTTGGTGTGGGCGAGGTCTTCGGGTCGTCGGCCGACTCGCAGCCCCCGAGCGCGAGCGCAGCGAGCATCCCCACCGCCGCGACCAGCACCCGGCCACGCCCCATCCCCCGGACCCTCACGAGCTCCCCTTCCCGGCCACCCCTTGGTCGCCCCGCGGCGACAAACGCTAGCCAAACCCCCCGGTTTCGCCACCCGAGCTGTCCACAGGCCCGAGCAGCACGAGGACCCCGCCGGCCGAGGGCGGGGTGCGGGGCGGGGTCACGCGGGTTCTCGGGCGACGAGCGCGGCCAGGGCCCGGTCGTAGGAGCCGACGACGAGGTCCCACCGCACCCGCCCGCCGTCGACGGTCCCGAGCAGTCGCCGTTCATGGACCACGGTGTGGTGGCGCTGGCAGAGCAGCGCGGCGTTGTCGAGATCGGTGGGGCCACCGTCCGCCCAATGCACCAGATGATGTGCCTCCGTCCAGTGCGCCGGCATCGAGCACCCCGGGAACGAGCACCCTCGGTCGCGCAGCCACAACCGCCGCAGCTGCGACGGGGTGAACAGGCGCACCGTGCAGCCCAGGTCGGCCACCTCACCCGACGACCCGAGCACCGTGGGCACCACCGCGGCGTCGCACGCGAGCCGGCGTACCACGGACGCCGACAACAGGGTGCCCGCCTCGGTGCCCCCGACGACCTCCCCGGCGCCGACCCGCCCGAACGGCTCCGTGGACGACGTCGGACCCACCGCCTCCCGCACCATCCGCTCGCGCAGCGTGTCGAGGTCGATGCTGACGAACACCTGGGCCTTCGCGGCGACGGGGACAGACTCCGCTCCGGCCACGCCGCGCCGCACCAGCGTCACGAGTGCCTCCCCCCGCCGCCGGTCCGCGGGACGGAGGTCGCGTTCGCCGTCCACCGGCACCGGCGCCGACAACGGGCCGAGTGCCGCCTCGAGCACCGCACGACCCTCGGGGTCGAGCGCCAGCCGGTACTCGGAAACCCCGAGCTCGCCCACGCGCGGCTGCGACAGTGAGACATACCGCTTCGCGGCCTCCTGCTCGCGGTCGAGCACGTCGTCGAGGCCGTACCGCGCCAGCAACGCCGGCCGGAGCCCCCGGCACCCCGACGGGCCGTGCTCGGCCGCCATCTCGACCAGCCCGTCGAGCACGGCGCACTCCGCACCCTCGGCGAGCAGGGGCCGCAGCCGGTCGGCCTCGTTCACGACCACGGCCGCACCGCGCACAGGCAACAGACCCGAGAGCACGGCCGCCTTCACCGGTGCGTTGCCGGGCACCGCGAACGCCTGCGCGAGCCGGACGACCTGCGCCGCGCCGCCCCCGCGCAGTGACCGAGCGTGCCGTCGCACCCACTCCACCGGCGACAGCGCCTCCTCCCCCGAGCCCGGCTCGCCCCGCGACACCGCCTCACCGACGACACACACCCGCGCGGCCTCACCGACCGCCACGAGCGAGTCGACCTCGGCCAGCAGGGCGGCGAGCTCGGGGCCGCCGGCCTCCCACAGCCGGTCGTCGAGCCCCTCGAGGGCAGCCCTGGCCGCCGCGAGCAGCTCGCGCCGCTCGTGGAGAATCACCATCCCCCTGTCCCCCATGAAGAGAGCCTACGGGGGACCACTGACAGAGGTCGGCGACCCGGAGTCCGAACCCCGGCTGCTCGACGCTGCTCTCGTCGGGTCCTGAACCGGCCCGCCGTCCGAACCGGCTCCGGTCAGACCGGACGGAGGGCCGGTGCGTTCTGCTCGGTCATCGCCGGGTCGGTCACGACGGCGTCGCCGAGCGCCTCGTCGATCGCGCTCATCACCGAGCCGTCGAGCTTCACGCCGGCCGCCTTGACGTTGCTCTCGACCTGCTCCGGCCTCGAGGCGCCGACGAGCGCGGCAGCGACGTTGTCGTTCTGGAGCACCCAGGCGATGGCCAGCTGGGCCATGGTGAGCCCACAGTCGTCGGCCACCGGCTGGAGTTTCTGAACCCGGGTGAGCAGGTCGTCGTCCATGAACCGCTTGATCATGTTGGCGCCGCCCTTGTCGTCGGTGGCGCGCGACCCCTGGGGCGGGGCCTCCCCCGGCTTGTACTTGCCGGTGAGCACGCCCTGGGCGATGGGGCTCCACACGATCTGGCTGATGCCGAGCTCCTCGCAGGCGGGAACGACCTCGCCCTCGATGACGCGCCACAGCATCGAGTACTGCGGCTGGCTGGAGATGAGCTGGATGCCGAGGTCCTGCGCGAGGGCGTGGCCCGCGCGGATCTGGTCGGCGGTCCACTCGCTCACGCCGATGTAGAGCGCCTTGCCCTGCCGCACGACGTCGGCGAAGGCCTGCATCGTCTCCTCGAGCGGGGTCTCCGTGTCGTAGCGGTGGGCCTGGTAGAGGTCGACGTAGTCGGTTTCTAGGCGACGGAGCGAACCGTTCACCGACTCCATGATGTGCTTGCGGGACAGCCCGGTGTCGTTCTTGCCACCGGGGCCGGTGGGCCAGTAGACCTTGGTGAAGATCTCCAGGCTCTCGCGGCGCTCGCCCTTCAGGGCCTGCCCGAGGACGCTCTCCGCCTGGGTGTTGGCGTAGACGTCGGCGGTGTCGAAGGTGCTGATGCCGTGGTCCAGGGCCGCCCGAACGCAGGCGGCCGCCGCCTCGTTCTCGACCTGGGACCCGTGGGTCAGCCAGTTGCCGTAGGTGATCTCCGAGATCTTCAGTCCGCTGTTGCCGAGGTATCGAAACTCCATGTCGCCACCGTAGGCGGCGTTGGGCCCCTCACGGGGCGCCGGGTACCTCGTCGTCGTCGGCTGTCTCGACCGGCCTTGCTCGGAGCGGATGTCGGCGAGCACCACGGGCAGCACGGCATCGGGGCACCTGCGCCGGCTCCCGGGCATCCGGCCTGTCCGCCGCGGCCCGTTCACCTGCGCCGACGCCCCCCACGGCCTACCGTTGGCCCATGCCGATGGGGGGCCGACCCGACTCGGACGGACCCGACACCCCGGACCCGTCCGCGACCGACTCCGCCCTCCACCACCTGCTCGAGCAGTGGCAGCGCGAGGACCCCGAGGGCTTCTCGGAGTTCATGCGCGGGGCCGACACCCGGGTGCGGCCCGGCGACCCCGCAGGGGTCCGCGGCCGTCCCTCCCACCAGGGCTCCTCGGTGCGCGTGCGGCGGCCGCGCACCCGGGTGCTCCTCCTCCTCGTCGCGCTGGCGGCCGCCATCAGCATCTCGCCGCTGCCGGATCTCGCCCGCGTCGCCCTCGACACCGTCACCTACTCCAGCAGCGCCCCGGTGACGGCGGCCCCGCCGCCGGTCGCCGGCGGTCGGCTCGCTCCGGTGGTCGCGGTCGGTAGCGCGCCGCCGGCGGACCGGTACGCGTTCATGGACACCCAGCCCGGCACCGGGGAGCCGGTCCGGTTCGACCCGTGCCGCCCCATCCACTACGTGGTCCGCGAGCACGGTGTCGGTTCCATCGGCGTCGACGTCGTCCACGATGCCGTGGCCCGGGTCAGTGCCGCGACCGGGCTCGTCTTCGTCTACGACGGGCTGACCGACGAGGCGCCGAGCGCGAACCGGCCGCTGAGCGTGCCGGACCGCTACGGCTCGGACCTCGCACCCGTGCTGGTCGCCTGGACCGATCCCCGGGAGGTCCCCCGGCTCGAGGGCACCACGGCCGGTGTCGGGGGGGCGGTCTCCCTGTCAGGCCCGGAGGGGCGATGGACCTACGTGACCGGGCAGGTACAGCTCGACGGCCCCCAGCTCGCGCCCGAGCTGACTCCGCTACGGCGCTGGTCGGCCATCGCGGTCGTCATGCACGAGCTCGGGCACGTCGTGGGCGCCGACCACCCCAGCGACCGGTCCCAGCTCATGGCCGCCGAGCACCAGAACCAGCGCGACTGGGAGGACGGCGACCGGTACGCGCTGGCCGTCCTGGGTCAGGGCGGCTGCGGCTGAAGGTCCGGCCTGAGACGTCAACCCTCATCCAGTCGGCCTGACCGACAGGGGTTCTCGTCGAGTAGTCGACTCGGCTGGGTGGCGCCGTACCGGCCTGATCGGGCCATGCACGACGCCATCAACTGGTCATTTCGGGCCGTTGCCAGCCACCTGCCGAGCGAGGACCGTGTCAGGGAGCCGGTTCGCAGGAAACCGGGGTCAGGAGGAGAACCCATGAGGATCGCCCGTTCAGGTCTCGTGGCTGCGACGGCGGTGGGCATGTTCGTCGCCGGTTCGGGAGCCGCGTACGCCCACGAGTGCGTCAACATCAGCAAGAAGAACCAGAGCGCCGGTGTGCAGGTGGTCATCGACGCCAACACCGACGAGGTGGTGTGGGCCAGCCGCGGCGTCCTGAAGCGGGCGGAGGCGGGCCTCATCGACTTCGACACGGGCGAGGGCTTCTCCGGCCTCATCGGCCTCGACTTCGACGGCGACGGGGTCGCCGACGTCGCCACCTTCATCGTCGGCCCGAACGGCGAGATCGCCGAGCAGGCGCAGTGGAACGGAGCCGAGTGCAGCGGCGTCGTCAACTTCGAGGCGTTGTTCAGCTGCCCCAACTCCCCGCTGGCACCGTGAGGTCCGGCCCGCCGCGGTGCCACCACCGGTGGTCGGCGGCGGGCCCCCTCAGCCACCCACGGCGAGCTGGGCCACGCTGTCGACGAGCATCGCGCGCACCCGTGGCCCCAGCGTGTCCGGGTCGCCCTCGCCGTGGACCTCCCGCTCCCGGTTGACGACCTCTCCGTTGCCCATGCCCACGGCAAACGCCCGGGTTACGTCCACCGGGTCGACCGCGCCGTCGGCGAAGGCGTCGACGTCGCGCAGGTCGGAGATCAGCTCGCCGGTGGGGTCCCGCGTCCTCAGGTACTCGCTACCTGGGCCGGCCTGGACCGCCTGGCCCTCCAGCCGGTTCGCGTTGACCCCCGCCTCGACGTAGGTCGTCATCGGCATCGTGTCGACCGAGGGCCACGGGCTGTAGGCGGCGAGGAAGCGAGCGGCATCCGGCCCCAGGGAGTCGCCCGCGACGGTACCGAGCCAGTCGCCGTCCCAGAGGAGGGCGGCCGCCACGTGCGGCGAGCCCGCGGGCGCGAAGCAGCCGGCGAACCGGCCGACCGGCGTGAGCGCGGCCATGCCCGCGGCGTTGGCGCCGCTGCCGTGCCCGACGACGAGGAGGGGCCGGGTGGGCGACCCGACGCCCGGACCGGCCTGGGCGGCCGCCGCGGCCACGGCACACCCGACCTCGGCGTTGACCTGCTCGGTCTGCGCGACGACGTCGGGGGTGGATCGCCCGGCGAGGGTCACGAGCGCCGGGTCCTCGACGCCCCAACGCACCACGGCGGCGGCGACACCACGGTCGGCGGCCCCGCGGGCCAGCGTCTCGTACACCGCCGGGTCCGAGCCGGGCTCGGGCACGATGACGGCCAGCGGCGGGTCCCCCGTGTCGCCGGGTACGTAGAGGTCGAGCGTCGGGTCACGCCACCCGTCGGGGGCCTGCGCGTACCTGATGCCCGCGGTGACGAGCACCGGGCCGGACCCGTACGTGGCGGTCCCGCGCGGGAGGTCCTCGGAGCACGCACCGAGCAGCAGGGCCGGTGCCGCGGCGAACGCGACCGCCCGGCCCGCGCGCCCGGTCAGGCGGTGGCGCCCCGGCGCTGCCACCAGTGCCACCCGGCCGTGACGACGACTGCGCCGACGATCGAGCCGATGATGCCGCTCGGACGCAGCGAGAGCCCGTCGCCGGACAGCAGGCTGGCGAGGAGGCCACCGAGGAACGAGCCGATGAGCCCCGCGGCCAGGGCGACCGTCCAGTTGATGCCCTCGCCCCCGCGGCCGAGGATGAGCTGTGCGGCCGCGCCGACGAGCATGCCGAAGAGGATGATCCCGAGGATGAGCATGGAGGCAGCGTAGATCAGTGCCCGCGCCGCGGCGGCGCCGGACCGGGCGCCGGACCGGGCGTCGGGCGTGCCGGTCGGCCAGGCGTGCGGCGACGCGCTCGGGTGGCCGGCCACCGGCGCGGCACCGAGGCCGAGGTGGCGAGGCACGGCGGCCGACGCTGGTGGACGAGTCCCGGTGTGAGGCAGCAGACACCGGGATCGCGCGCCATTTACTACGACGAGTAGTAGTTTGTTGACCGCAAGATCAGACCACCAACGGAGGGCCGCGACCCGGCCTTCGAAAGGGCAGGAAAACCAGATGCGTAGCACCATCGACAAGCTCGTCTCCTGGACCGGAATCATCCTCGCCGCCGTGCTGCTCGTTGCCGGCGGCCTCCTCATGTGGGCCTCGAGCTTCGCCTCCTCGAACGTGCACGACCAGCTCGCCGCACAGCAGATCACGATGCCGGCGGAGGATGCACTCACCACACCCGAGATGAAGGCGAACCTCACCCAGTACGCCGGACAGCAGATGACCACCGGTGAGCAGGCCAAGGCGTACGCCGACTACTACATCCTCGTCCACATGAACGAGTCCTCCGACGGCCGCACCTACTCCCAGGTCTCTGGCGAGTACATGCAGGCACTCAAGGCCGACCCCACCTCGCAGGAGACCCAGGACCTCGGCCAGCTGCGCCAGACCCTCTTCATGGGCAGCACGCTGCGGGGCATGCTCCTCAACGCCTACGCCTTCGGCGTGATCGGCACCATCGCCTTCTGGGCCGGCATCACCGCCTTCGTCGGCGCCGCCCTGATGCTCGTCCTGGGCATCCTCGGCTTCCGCCACGGCCACAAGGCCGAGCTGCTCGAGGCCCCCGAGGCCGAGAAGATCCCGGCGACCGCCTGACGCCAACCGGGAACGCGGGCCCCTGCACCCGCGACAAGGCCCCGGCCGGGTCGACCCGGCCGGGGCCTCTGGACGTCCTCAGCCGCGGATCCCGACCCGGCGCCACCGGAGCACGGACAGGTGGGCGGCGACGACGAGGAGCGCGACGTAGACGTCGTTCTCGAACCAGCCGAACACCGTCTGCTGCTCCGGACCGAACATCGTGGGGTAGACGAAGACCGACACGACGAGGAGCACGGCGAGGACGGCGAGCACCACCGCCTGCGACCAGCGCGCCGGTCGGCCGGCGAGGGCAGTGACACCGAAGGCCACTCCGTAGAAGGCCCAGGCCAGCGGGTCGTCCACACCGAACGTGGGGTCGGCGATGCCGGCCACCGAGGAGTACACCGTGTGGGCGGCGGAGAGGGTGAACGCGACGAGGAGGACTCCGGTCACCTGGCGCGCGTACGACGTTGAGCGGGGGCGATGGGACCCACCGGATGACGGGGTGGGACGGGGGGTGGCGGGGATGGCGGGGGTGGTGGGGGTGGTGGTGGTGCGAGCGGACACTGTCGGCTCCTTCTCGAGGGGGCCGGTGGCGAGTCCTCCGGCTCGTGATCCAGCCTCGGGCCGGAGGGCGGCGCACCCCACCCACAGCGCCGCCACGCGACCCCCACACCCACGAATGCCGTTCCGCTTCCCGCGAGAGGTCGCTACCGTCTGCTCGTGACGGAGGAACGGGGTGCGGGGGCGTTCGCCGGCACGCTGCGGCGGCTGCGGGAGTCGCGGTCCCTGACGCAGGAGGAGCTGGCCGAGCGGGCCGGAGTCACCGCCAAGGCGATCGGCGCCCTGGAGCGAGGCGAGCGGCGCCGTCCCTACCCGCACACGGTGCGCGCCCTGGCCGACGCCCTCCGGCTGGACGACGAGGAGCGGGCGGCCCTCGTGAGTGCCGTGCCGGGCCGCCGCCAGTCGTCGGACCCGCGCACCGCGTCCGCGCCCGGCGGAGGGGAGACCGGTGCCGCGCGGACGGCCGCGGCGGTGGTGTCGCCACCGTTCCCGACCACGACCGTCGGCCGCGAGTCGGACGTGGCGGCCGTCCTCGCCCACGTGGCGTCCGGCGCCCGGCTCGTCACGCTGACCGGCCCCGGGGGCGTCGGCAAGACGCGCCTGGCCAGAGAGGTGCTCGGCTCGGCCGCCGACGGCCGTGACGGCCCGGCCGTCTTCGTCGACCTCGCGCCCGTGCGGGAGGCATCGGCTGTCCTCCCCCGTCTGGCCGCTGCCCTCGGGCTGCCCGACGCGCCCGGTGGTCGGTCACCGCAGGGCCTCGCCGCGGCCCTCACCGGGCGTCGGGTCACGGCGGTGCTCGACAACCTCGAGCAGGTCCTCACTGCCGCACCGCTGCTCGCCGAGCTCGTGGCGCTCACCCCCGACCTCGTCGTCATCGCGACGAGCCGCGCACCGTTGCGGGTGCGCGCCGAGCGCGAGGTGCCCGTGCTCCCGCTGGCCCTCCCGGCGGGCGACGCCGTCGACGAGGTGGCGCGCTCACCCGCGGTGCAGATGTTCCTCGACCGGGCCGCGGCGTCCGGGGTCGCGGTGGAGCTCACCTCGCAGACGGCGCCGGTCATCGCGGCCATCAGCCGCCGACTGGACGGCATCCCCCTCGCCCTCGAGCTGGCGGCCGCGGCGACCCGGCTGCTTCCCCCCGCCGCGCTGCTCGGGCGGCTCGACGAGCACGGCCTCGACCTCGCCGTCGGGGGTCCGCGCGACCTCCCCGACCGCCAGCGGACGATGACCGCGGTGCTCGACTGGAGCGTCGAGCTGCTGGACCCGCTCGATGCCGCCCTCCTCGGCCGGCTGGCCACCTTCTCCGGCGGCTTCTCCCTGGGCTCGGTGGAGGCGGTCGCGCACGTGCCCACCGGCGACGTGATCGGCCCGCTGGCCCGGCTCGTCGAGCAGTCCCTCGTCACCCCGACGCCGCCACCCGATGGAGAGCCTCGCTTCCGGCTGCTCGAGCCGGTGCGGCAGTACGCCCTCGCCCGGCTGCGCGGGGACGGAGAGGCCGTGGCCGCGGCCGACGCCCACGCCGGGCACTTCCACGACCGGGCGGTCGCCGCCCACCGGCGGCTGCAGCAGCGCGACGTCGGGCCGGTGCTGGACAGGCTGGAGGCGGACCACGCCAACTTCCGCTCGGCACTGCTGCGGCTGCTCGAGCTGGACCGCCTCCGCGACGCGGCCGAGCTCGTCGGTGCCCTCTGGCTCTACCTCGGCATCCGCGGCCGGGTGCGTGAGGGCCTCGCGTGGCTCGACCTCGTCGCGGGAGCCGGCTCGGACCCCGCTCTCGCGTGGGCCGGCGTCGGGCGGATGGGGCTGCTGCTCGTCGTCGGCGACGTCGCGGGGATGGGGCGTGAGGCGTCGGTCGCGGTGCCGGCCGCGGAGCGGTCGGGCGACCCTCTGCTCGCCACCGAGGCGTCGGCCCTCGCCGGTCTCGCAGCCGCCTTCTCCGGTGACGAGGAGGGTGCCGCCCGGCTGCTCGGCGCGCGCCCTGGCCTCGACGACGAGGAGGCGGGCTGGATCTCCGTACACCGGAGAATCGGACGGGGCCAGGCCGCGATGGTGGGGGGCCGCCCGGAGGCAGCGCTGCGGCTGCTCGACGCCGCAGTCGAGGACGCCCGGGCGCTCGGGAACGAGTTCACCCTCGCGACCGCGCTCAACACGGCGGCCACGCTGGCCGAGATGCGGGGGGACGACGCGGCGGCGGCCCGGCTGCTGGGCGAGGCGCTCGAGCTGTCGGTCGCCCACCGGCTTAGCTGGTCGCTCGGCTACTCGCTGCCCGCGCTGGCCGGCGTGGCGGGGCGCGTGGGCGACCCGGTCGTGGCCGCAACGCTGTTCGGCGCGGCGGCCACGCTCACGGCATCGGACGCCGTCGACGCCCACTTCCCGCCGTCCCGCGAGACGGCCGACCGGGGGCTCGCGGCGGCACGCGACGCGCTCGGGGAGGCCGCTTTCCGTTCTGCCTGGGAGGCCGGACGGAGCGCCGACCGTGCCCGGGTGCCCGAGCTCGCCGCTGCGGTGGTCGACCAGGTCGGTGGTCAGGAGCCGCGGACCCGGGCCACGTAGCGGCGGTACTGGCGCGCCCCCACGGTGCGCAGGAACACGCGAGCCGGCCACGGCAGCCGAGAGAGCATGGCCCGGCGCTCCTCGGGACTGCACTCCTCGAGTACGGCGCCGAAGATGATCGGCAGCTCGGAGGGCTTCATCACCTCGAGGCCGTGGTCGGCCATCCCGTCCCACTCCGCCGGCGTGAGGTGGCGCAGGCACAGCGGGAGGATCTCGCGCTCCTCGAGGTCGAGGTGCTCGAACAGGGCTGCGGCGAAGCTGTCGAGCAGGTCGGCCAGCTCGGCGCCCCGGGCGCTTGTTGGTGCCGTCTCCCAGTCGGCGAGGAGGGGCTCCACGCGCTCGTCGTACTCGTCCACGCGGTGGTGCTGGGCCTGCATCGTCTCGACGAGTCCCGTGGACGGCGCCGCGCGCTCGAGGAGGCGCGGCCAGAGCACGGCGTCCTCGCCGGTGTGGTGCATGGTCAGCCCGCCGAGCACGACGTGAAGGGCGCGGGCGACCACGGCGGCCCGGGCGGTGTCGCCGTCCGGCACCTCGCGGACCAGCCTCGGCAGGAGGACGAACTCGCGGCGGAACGCGCGGTGGACGATGACCATCTCGTGGACCCAGGGGCGGTCGGTGGTGGGGGTGACGCAGAAGGTGGTGCTCATGGCGGGGCCTCTCTCGGGGGCTTGGTGTCGATGCCCTCCAGCCTCCGCCGGGCGCGTGGGCCGGCCCAGCCACGCAGCCTCCACACCACCGCCACAGTCGAGCGCCGGGAGTGGACAAATGCGTTAGTCTTCACTAACGTTTTGCCATGTGACCGACCCGCTCCTCGCCGCGGCCGAGCCGAGTCGGCGCCGCATCCTCCACCTGCTCGCGCAGCGTCCGAGGACGGTGTCGGAGTTGGCGGCGGAGTTCCCGGTCACGAGGTCGGCGATCTCCCAGCACCTGCTCGTGCTGGCGAACGCGGGGCTCGTGGACGCGGAGAAGGTCGGCCGGCAACGGATCTACCGGGTCCTCCCCGACGGTCTTCGGCGGCTCCAGGCCGAGATCGACCGGTTCTGGACCACCGAGCTCGACCTCCTGGTCGAGGACGCCCACTCCCTGAGGAGACGACGATGACCTACACCAACAGCGTCGAGCTGCCGGTCACCCCCGACGAGGCCTTCGCCCTGCTCACCGAGCCCGAGCGGCTCCGTCGCTGGCAGGCGGTGTCCGCGACGATCGACCTGCGGGCGGGGGGCGCCTACCGCTGGACGGTGACTCCCGGTCACATCGCGGCGGGAACCGTGCGCACGGTCGAGACCGGCCGGCGAATCGTCCTTGGCTGGGGCTGGGAGGGCAGCGGCGACGTCCCCCCGGACGCCTCGACGGTCACGGTCACCGTGGAGCCGTGGGGCGACGGCGGCTCCCGCGTCACGCTCGCGCACGACGGCCTCAGCGAGGTCGAGGCCGAGCGGCACGCCATGGGGTGGGCCCACTACCTCGAGCGACTCCAGCGGATCGCCACGACCGGCGACGCCGGGGCCGACGAGTGGGCATGGGCCCCCGAGGACCTGACGCCCGCCACCGCAGCCGACGCCGCCCTCGCCGCAGTCCAGCCCGTCCTGCGCGGCCTCGCAGACATCGACGGCACCCGGCCCACCCCGTGCACTGAGCTCACCTGCGGCGAGGTCGTCGAGCACCTCGTCGGCTCCCTCGTGCAGCTCGCGGGCATGGCCGGGGACGCCGCCGTGGAGCCGGGCGACGGGACGGCCGAGGAACGGGTGTCGACTGCCGCGGCGCGCGCCATCGACGCCTGGCGCAGCGTCGACCCGGACGGGACCGTGCCCGGCCCCGGCGGTCGCGAGCTGCAGGCGTCCTTCCTCGCCGGTGTGCTCCCCGTCGAGATCCTCCTCCACGGCTGGGACCTCGCCCAGGCCAGCGGACAGCCGCTCCACGTCTCCGACGAGGTCGTCGACTACGTGCGGGGGCTGGCCGAGGTCGTCGTCCCAGCCGCCCGTGGGCGCAGCTTCGGCGACGAGGTCCCCCCGGCCGAGGACGCCTCCCCCATCGACCGGCTGGCGGCGTTCGCCGGCCGCGCCCCTCTCGCCGCCTGACGCACCACCCGTCCACGACGGCCCCTCGGCCCGACCAGGGCCGTCCGCCGCGGACGTCGCACCGGAAGGAACCGCCATGTCGAAGTACCTGTTCGTCTACCACGCCCCGATGACCCCTGCCGACGCCACACCGCCCAGCGCGGAGGAGACCCAGGCCGTCATGGGTCAGTGGATGCAGTGGGCCGAGAAGGTCGGCGACCGGATGGTCGACTTCGGCACCCCGCTCGCCGG
Source organism: uncultured Actinomycetota bacterium (assembly GCA_963726295.1). GTDB lineage: Bacteria > Actinomycetota > Actinomycetes > Actinomycetales > Dermatophilaceae > DASSQJ01. Next base: position 829,326 of record CAVSBW010000001.1, on the reverse strand, counting down.
CGGCGTGCGCGTCACCCGTGACGGCACCTCGCCGAGCACCCGCGAGGTGGCCGGGTACACCATCCTGGAGGCCGACGACCTCGACGCCGCTCTCGAGCTCGCGCGCATCCACCCGCACCTGAGCATGCCAGGGAGCTGCGAGATCGAGGTACACGAGGCCCAGCCCGTCCCCGGCATGTGACCGCACGGTGTCGCTCGTCGTCCGGCGGCCGTGACCCCGTCGGGTCCGGCCGCCGAGCGGTGTCTCCCACGACTGTGCGCAACGGCCGACCGGAGCAGCTCACCGATGCCGTTGACGAAGGTCCCGCTGCGACGTAGCGGGATCGAGGAGTCCGAGGCCCTCCTCGGGTGCGGCAACATCGGCGGCATCCGCTGGCCGACCACCCGGCGCCGGCACGCTCGTCGAGACCGAGGCCTCGCTGGCGCCCGCGCAGCGTTCTCTGCAGGTGCGCGCGGCGCCATCCACGGGGAAGGCACCGCGCTCGCCAGCGTCAGGTCAGCGACCGCAGGGCCGCCGACAGCCGTTCCCGGGCCTCGGTCGCGACCTGCTCCAGGGCCGGGTTCCCGGTGACCTCGACCATCGCGTCGGGGTTCATCGACTCCACAACCGTGGCGTCCTCGACGGCGCGGACGACGACGTTGCAGGGCAGGAGCACCCCGATCGAGGGCTCGGCCTGCGTGGCCGCAAGGGCCAGGGGTGGCCGGCAGGCGCCGAGGATCACCTGGGGCAGGATCTCCGCGCCGATCTTGGCGCGCAGCGTGGCGGCGAGGTCGATCTCGGTGAGCACGCCGAAGCCGTGCTCGGCGAGCGCCTGCCGGGTGGCCTCCAGCACCTCGTCGAACGGGCGCGGGACCGTGGTGCACAGCGTGTAGCCCATGGTGTCTCCTCCTCGGGTCGAGCGTGGCCCCCACCGTTGCACACACCCACAGGGGTATGCGAACCGGGCTGCTCCGAGGCCCTGGACGGACCGCGAGAATGCCGCGGTCCGGTGGAGGAGCGCACCCCGGTGGGGGCGCTCCACCCGAGCGGGACGGCGACCACGTCGCTGCCCCGCTCGGGCGGGTCCCCCTCAGTCGAGCAGGTGGCTCATCGCGGCCTGCATGACCTCGGCCCGCACGTCGGCGCCGCTGATGCCCTCGAGGCCGAAGCCCATGAGGACGCTGTCGGGCGTGGTGATGGTGGAGCCGACCGGGAAGCCGGCGGCGTCCGTCACGACCCAGTCGTTGGGGTTCGGACCGCTCCCCGGCGGTGGCCCGGTGACCGTCCACCCACCGAGGCCGGACTCGAACGACTCGGTCGTGCCGTTCGGGTAGGTGACGTCGTCGACGAAGACCCCGAGGCCCTGGGTGCCCCAGTCACTGGCGTAGGCGATGGAGATCTCCACCGTCGCGCCGGCCCACTCGGAGAGGTCGACCTGCCACTGCTGCCAGCCTCCGGAGTTGCCGCTGGCGGCGTTCCACGACCCGGTCGTGCCCGTCGACGAGCAGGTGCCGTCGGACTCCACGCTCTGGTAGTGCTCGAGGAACGGGTGCAGCTCGAACCACCCCTCCGGGCAGCTGAGGCCGGTCGCGGTGTCGGTGTGTCCGTTGACGTCCGGGAGCGTCGTCCAGTCGTCCGACCCCGGCGTCCTGGCCTCGACGAACAGGTAGTCCCAGTCGGCCTCGGTGTCGTGGGAGTTCCAGAAGGCGAGCGAGCCTCCTCCGGCCGGCACCTCCACCTCGCGAGTGAGCCGCTTGTACGAGACGTCGGCGATCTGCGAGTAGACGTACTGGTCACCCGAGTGCGGCGCGAACGGCCCGCCGGGCTTGTCCCACTGCGAGGACGGCCAGCTCTCGAACTGCGGGAACTCGTCGACCGGCAAGACGCCACCCGTCGACACGAACGACGAGGTCAGCCCCTGGTTGTCGGCACTGTCCGGGCCGTTGAGACCCCACTGGAGGCCCTCGAACGGGGCGGCCGTGCCGATCACGCCGTACGGGTCACCGTTGTCGTCGAGACCGTCCTGGGCCACGGCGGCGTACCCGCCGAACCAGTACTGGAGGACGTCGTTCGTGCTGTCCCCCGAGCCCCCGAGTGCCAGGCACTGACGCGGGTCGACACCGTTCGGCAGCGGGTTGCAGGTGATCTCCCGCTTCGGGTCGTAGAGCTGGGTGCCGAGGTTGCCGCTGAACTGCTCGGCTGCCCAGTCACCGGTGTACAGCACCTTGCCGCCCCGGTTCATGTAGGCGCGGAACTCGAGGATCTCGTCCATGGCCAGCCGGTCGGCGTTGCCGCCTCCCGACCCCGCTGCGCGGGTGACGATGTCGTCGCCGGTGTACCAGACGACGGCGTCGTAGTGGCTCAGCACCCCGAGGTTGTCGGGGGCGGTGCGACCCATCGCGTCGACGTCGTACACGTCGGAGGCGATGCCGTTGGCCGTGAGGGCGTCCGTGTAGTAGCTCGTGTAGCTGGGTGCGCCGCCCTGGCTGGGGGACGCACCGGTGTAGTCCTCGGCGGTCACGACGAGCACGCGGTGGCCGGTCTCGGACACGGCCTCGTAGGTGAACGAGTCGCTGCGCTTGCCGCCACCCTCGAACCAGACCTCCACGCTGTCACCGGGGTCGGTCCCGGTGACGGTGCCGCGCATCCGGTGGTAGTAGACGTCGGCGGGGGTGTAGCGGTCGCCGCCGGACCACTCCTGCGTCGGTGTCGACTGCACGTCGCCGCCGTTGACCCGGTACCTCAGCGTCACCGGGCCGACGCTCCGCTTGGCGAGGACCTCGACGGGCTGGGGATCGCCGTAGGAGTAGGCGAACGAGAAGTTCGCGTCGGGGACGCCGGCCTTGTAGGCGTCCTCGCTGTCGATGTAGAAGGGCCTGGTCGTGATGCCGAGCACCGACACCGGGTTCTCGGGGTCGCCCGCGGACTGCGCGACGGACCGCGCGAAGGGCAGGTTCCGCTCGAACTCCTGCTGGACGAGAGCGTCGTCGTCGGGGAACACGAAGCCGCAGCCCGGGCACCCGGCCGACAGCTCGGGCGTCCATCCGAGGGTCCCGGTCTCCGCGTGGGCGTAGTCGGTGGTCTCCCCGTTCGTCACGTAGAGGACGTCGGAGCTGAGACCGGGGTGGAAGCCCTCGATGGCCGGCTCGTCGAGGTTGCCGGACATGGCGTAGTAGATCGGGTCGTCCGCCGTCGGGGTGGCGGTCTGCCAGCCCTCCGCGTAGAGCAGCCACTGGCCGTTGGAGTGGTAGTTGACCTGGAAGGCGAAGCCGACGCGGTCGAGCAGTCCCTGGAGCGCCTTCGTCTCCGGTTCGGAGCTCGGCGCCGGCCCGCGGTAGGTCTGGCTCGAGGGGTTGGGCGAGGAGCCCTCGTCGTCGTAGCCCCAGTGGCTCGGGTAGTTGCGGTTGGGGTCCACGCCGTCACCGAGGTCGACCTGACCGTTGTCGTTGTTGTCGCGCAGGTTCTTCCGCCAGAGCCGCTCGACGTCGAACGTGTACTGGTACCCGTCCGGGTTGGCGACCGGCACGAACCACAGCTCGGTGGCCTTGAGCAGGTTCTTCACGGCCTTGTCGTTGGACCGCCACTTGTCGAGGTACCAGAACATCAGGCGCCGGTCGACCTCGGCGGCGATCCACTCACGGGCGTGCTGGGTGGCGCTGTAGAGCACCGCGGGGCGGGCCCCGTCGCGCATGCCCCGAGCCCCCTGGGTCACCTTGAGGGCGAGGAGGTCGCGCCCCTGGTAGGTGGTGCCGAGCTTCACGAGCTTCGCGACGTCCGGGTAGTCCTTGGCCGCCTGCCGCATCTGGTCGCTGATGCCGCCGGGCTCGTCGTAGGAGCGCCAGACCGTGTACCCGTTCGCAGCCTGCTCCTCGGCCAGCTGCCGCACCGTCTTGCCGCCCTTGACGCGGGTCAGCGCGAGGTCGACACCCTGGGCCCTGAGCTTGCCCTGCTCCCCCGGGGACAGGACGAGGCCGACCTGGATCTTGTCGCCGCGTGCCTGCTGGTCACCGACGTCGTAGCCGGCCCGCACCAGGTCCTGCAGCTGTTCCGCCGTGACGACCGCCGTGTAGGCGTCGAGGTGTCCACTCCCCTCCCCCTTCGGTGCCGCCACGGTGCCCTGTATCGGCAGGACCACGGCGACCGCCGTCACGACCGCGACGACCAGAATTCTCCGGCGCTGCGTGCGTCCCATGTCGGTCTCCCTCCGACGTCACTGCGCTGTGACCTGAATCACGTTCCCACCGGAGGCGGCACCCCGCAATCGGGAGAAGTACGCACGTCGAACGAGCCGAGTGACCAGACCAGAGCCCCTGCGCCCGCCCCGTCGGTGGACGAGCTCGCCCGGCACCGGTTGCGCTGATCAGCAGTGCGGCAACCCTTCCCGTCAGGCCGGCATGCCCTCCCCTACAGTTGTCAACGGCTCACGAGAGGCAGCGACAAGCCCTGGCTTGCTGTCCGGCAACCTCCCCGCCGAGGTGCCCCAGGTGACGAGCCGGTCGTCAGACAACAGCGGATCCCGCGAGTCGTGCCGGGGTCCGACGGACCTCGGAAGGAACGCCCTCATGCCCGTGAACCCCCACCCCCACGTCGCCCTCGGCACCGGAGACGTCGCCGAGCGGCTCGCCGAGCTCTCGGATGCCGACCTCCTCGCCTACCTCCGGTGGAGCGACTGGGAGTCCGACCACTCCGACAAGCACCCCTACACCCGCTGGGGCTACTCGAAGCTCTTCTCCTGCGCGAGGCGCGAGCTGGTGAGCCGGGGCCACGACGCCGACGCGTGGCGGTCGACGCCGCACTGATCGCGGCCGTGCCCTGGCCGCCTGGGCCGAGCCCACACCCGGCCGGCTCAGCGCCCCGCTGGACACGGGTGGGAGGGTGGGAGGCAGCCGGACGCCGCCACGTGGCCCGGCGAGGACTGGGAGGGAACCGTGGACGGATGCCGGGTCGGGCTGGCACGGGTCGACATCACGCCAGAGGAGGCGGGAGCCACGTGCGGCTGGGGCCCGCTGGGTCGCACCGACGCGGATCCGCCGACCGACGACGCCCAGCGCATGTTCGTCACCGCCGTGGCGCTCGAGGACGCGACCGGGGAGCGCGTCGTCCTCGTCAACGCCGACCTCCACTGCGGCGGACTGCACCTGTGGCGGGCCGCGGTGGAGGCGAGCGGGCTCGACGCGTCCCGGGTCGTCCTGTGCGGCACGCACACCCATGCCGGACCGCCCCAACGCTACGGCGGGCTCATGTACACCCTCGGCGCGTGCCCGTCGGCCCGGGCGCCGTGGCCGAGCACCCGACGCCTGGCCCCGCTCGTCCGGACGGCGGTCGGGCGGGCCATCGCGTCCGTCCGTCCCGGCGGCGTCACCGTGGTGCGCCGCGAGGTCATGGGCGTGGCGAGCAACCGTTCCGTGCCCGCGTGGCAGCACTACTCGAACGACGCGCGTGACCGCTACCTCGACCAGTCCCCCGTTCCTGTGGGGGCCGAGATCGCCGACCGGCTGCGGGACCCGCGAGCCACGGCGCTCGTCGCCCGGTCGGACGACGGGAGCATCGACGCCGCCCTCGCCTGGTACGCCGTGCACGGCACCTCCCTCGGGTCGCGGTGGCCGACGTTCGGCGCGGACCTCTGGGGCGCGGCGCGGGCGGGCGCCGAGCAGTCCGGTGCCACCGTCGGCTTCGGCGGCGGGTCGAGTGGGGACATCTCCCCTCTCCCCCTCGACGCCGACGGCCGGGCGCGCCCTGACGACGGGCGGCCCGCGACCCAGGGGCGCGAGCTCGCCGAGGTGGTCGGCAGCCGCCTCGGCGAGGCGGTGCGCGATGCCGTCGCCGGCGCCGAGGTCGCCCGGTTCACGCTGCGCGCCACCCACGAGATGTGGGAGCCCCGCACCTCCGGCCTGCCGGCGCCGCTCAGCGGTCTCGCCACGGCCGGTGGCGGCGTGGACGGGCCGACCGACCTGTGGCCCGAGGTCGGGGCCGGCGTCCACGCACCGCGCTACCTCGCGCAGCGGACCCATGCGCACCCGGAGGGCGACGGCCAGGGCCCCAAGGTCAGCATCGTCCACGCCTACACCGGGCTCCCCGTGCCGCTGGGGTGGCTGATCGGCGCGGTCGCGCCGAGCCGCCTGCCGCTCCACGTGGTGCAAGTGAACGACCACGCCTTCGCGACGGTGCCGGGCGAGGCGACGACGATGACCGGGGCTCGGATCGAGGAGGCGGTGGTGGCCGCGACCGGCGGCACGGCATCCGTCGTCGGATTCGCCGGCGACTACGGCGGCTATTGGGTGACGCCCGAGGAGTACCTCGAGCAGCGCTACGAGGGCGCGTCGACGATCTTCGGTCGGGATGCCTCGTCGCGCCTCGCCGAGCGGCTGGCCGCGCTCGCCGGCTCCGCGTCCTGACCTCGCGGAGAACGACGAAGTCGCGTAGGGCACGACCTCGGGCTCCCGCGGCTGCCCGAACGCGGTGTCCTGCGCCAGCGCGAAGGTCGCGACGAGCTCGCCGACTCGGAGCGCGGGCGGGGCGGCGGGGGGTCTCGGAGTCCGCCGCTCCGTCGGCCACTGAGACCTCACGACGCCACACCGGGGCCGGAACGCGGCTCCCTGGCCTCGCCGTCAGTGCCCTCAGGGCCGCCAGCGCCGTCAGGGCCGCCAGCGCCGCCAGCGCCGCCAGCGCCATCAGGCCGCCTGCTCGAACTGTGCGACGTGCTCGGCGAGCTGCTCGTCGGACATGAGCTCCCCGGCCTCGTGGTCGGACCACGCGTCCCGTCCCCGTCCCCGGCCCAGGCCCCGTCGAGCTCGCACTCGGCCCAACGACGCTCGTCGAGGTCGTCGCCGTGCAGCACGTCGGCGAGCTCTCGCAGGCGCGCGGGTGTGAGCAGCGGAGGGTCGTGCAAGGATCGTTCCGCCTGGGTCCGTTCCAGGTACCTGTCGTAGCTGCCCGGCATGAGGTCCCAGACCACGTACCGGCCGCGCTCATCCGGTCTCCCCCGGACCTGCGCGAGCAACCGTCGCGAGTGGACGAACGTGTGGTGCCGCTGGCACAGCAGCGCCGCGCTGTCGAGGTCGGACTGGCCGCCGTCGGCCCAGTGCACCACGTGGTGTGCCCTCGTCCAGGCCGCCGGCGCACCACACCCCGGGTACGTGCACCCCCTGTCGCGGCGCCACAGCCGTCGCCGCTGGGCCGGAGTGAACAGCCGGACCACCCGGCCGAGGTCCAGCTCCTCCCCCTCCGTGCCCAGCACGCACGGGATGAGGTCGGCGTCGCAGCTGATCCGCCGGAGTGCCTCGGGCGAGAGGAGCGTTGCCCGTCGCGCTCGACGCGAGCACCTCGCCGCAGCCGGTCCTCGCCTGCAGGTCCTCCAGCGAGACGGTGACGTACACGGCGGAGGCTGCCGCCCCCGCACCCTCCTTGCCGCACCCGGCAGCATCGTCGGCGCTGGAGCGCCGGCACACCTCGGTGAGCGCCTCCACCCGGCGCTGCCCGGCCGGGCGCAGGTCGCGCTCCCCGGTCTCCTCGTTCGGCGCGGGCGCACTCAGCGGACCGATCGCCGCCTCGAGCGCCGCGGCCTGCTCCGGCGTCATGAGCAGCTGGTACTCGGTGAGGTCGCCCGACTCCACCATCGGCGCCGACAGCCTCGCGGCCGGCGCCAGCCGCTCCTGCAGGTCGTCGAGCACCCCGGTCAGGCCGTACTGCGCCAGGAGCCTCGGGCGCAGGCGGCGCATCATCGCCGGACCCCAGGCCGTGCCGAGCTCGAGCAGCGCCGTCATCACGGTCGGCTTCGCCTCGTCGCGCAGCAACGGCTCGATGCGGCTCATCTCCCGCAGCGCCGCGCCGGCCAGCGACGCCGACACCGACCCCTCGCGCACCCCCGCCCACACGAGCCTCAGCGGGGACCCCGGATCCACCCGATCGGCCCCTTCCGACCCCGACAGCGACCCCACCGGCCGGACGGCGACGGCAACCGCCGCCACCTGGCCCGCTCCGCCCTGGCGCAGCGACGGCGCGTGCTCGCGCACCCACGCGTGCACGTTCGTGCCGGCCTCCGCGACCTCACCCCGCGCCACCGCCTCCACGGTGACCGAGATCCGGGCCGCGCCGGCCTTCGCCGCCACCGTGTCGGCCAGCCCCATCCACTCGGCGAGCTCAGCCGCCGAGGCCTGGAACAGCACCTCGTCCAGCCCGTCCAACGCCTCCGCGGCAGCCGCCAGCCGGGAGCGCCGCTCCCCCAGGCTCATCGGCTGACCGTCCATGGGTCGAGTGCAATCGAACACACTTTCGAATAGCACTCGAAGAGACACAGGCCCGTGGGCCTGGCGCCCGGCACGGCATCCCGTCCCTCGACCCTGGGACAGAGGGGCCTGGGGACAGGTTCAACCCGTGGGACCACGAGCCACCCCTGCACCGGGGTCGTCACCCCGGACCACGCCCCCACCCGGTCGCGGTGACTCAGCCGACACCGAGCCGCCGGGCCACCTCGTCGCCGCCCATCTCCCGGATGACGTCGGGGTCGCCGACGACCACGAGCTGGTCGGTGGCGCGCGAGAGCCCGACGTAGAGCCGCTCGCGCGAACGCTCCTTGACGCTGTGGTCGTTCACACAGAGCACGACGACCCGTCGCTCGAGCCCCTTGAAGCCGAGGACGTGACCGTAGAAGACGAGGTCCTTGTCCCAGAAGGTTGCCCAGTAGCCGTCCTGGCCCTCGGACTCCTGGAGGTTCGCCTGCTCCGGGTGCCGCGCGCCGGTGGTGAGCAGCGCGACGTCCTCCGGCCGCCAGTCGTCGAGCAGGGCGTCGACCTGGTCGTCGGCCACCTCGAGGGAGTCCTCCGCGGAGCACGGGACGAACGTGACGTCGGGGCCGTCCCCGCCGCGCGCGTACATCCGCATCGGCGCCAGTGGCACGAACTTCTCGGCGATCTGGCGCGTGTTCCGGAGGCAGTGGTCCAGCACGAGAGGAACCAGCGGGACCGGCGGCCGGCCGAACCGGGCGAACACCCGCTGGTTCTCGTCGCTGTACGCGTACAGGCCGCCGGTCTCCTCGTCGCGCAGGCAGCGCATCATCGGCGTCCACCAGTCGTCGGCGAAGTCCTGCGCCTCGTCGACCACGATCGCGTCGAAGCGCCTGCCGTCGGGCAGCTCGGCGGCGAGGTCGGCCATCTCGCGCGGGAGCCGCTTCTCCCAGAAGTCCGGCTCGTCGCGTCCGCCGAACTCCTCGACGCCGACGTACCGGGCCAGGTCCTCGAAGGTACCCACGAAGGCCGGGCGGTGGCGGCGCGGCACCGCCTGCATGGACCGCTCGAACCAGCTCGCGAGCCCGAGCGAGTAGCAGATCAGCGCCACCCGCTGGGCGGGCCGGTCGCCGCTCCCCCGGGTCAGCTCCTTGGCCTGCGTCATCGCCAGCACCGTCTTGCCGCTGCCCGCACCGCCGCGGACCTCGACCCGGTTCAGCAGGCGCGTCACCTGGATGATCGTCGCCTGTTCGACGGTGAGCCGGTCGGCCCTGGCCTCCCGCTCCTCGGCCTCGGCGAGCAGCCGGCGCTGCGGCAGGTTCCGCCCCTTGAGGATCTCGACGACGAGGTCGCAGTCGTCGGCCGTCGGCGCCCGGTGGTCGTTCCCGTGCGTGCCGACGACGTCATGCAGGCGCCCAGGCAGGTCGGCCTGGTCGCCGCGCCCGTGGATCGCCCACCGCGGGCAGTCGGGGGTGGCGAAGTCGTCGTGCAGGTCGGTGTAGGGCGCGATGACGGTGTGCCCGAACCGCACCCGCGTGCGGCTCGAGTTCCTCCACCGCGGATCGGTACGGACGTACTCCCACAGCGCGTGCTTGCCGTCGCGCGCCTGGTCGACGGGATGGATGACGCGGCCCCCCTTGCGCGAGGTGATGCGCCAGACGCCGTCCTCGTCGACCGTCACCGAGCCGCCCTTGACCTCGGCCACGACGACACCGACGGTCGGCATTAGCACGACGAGGTCGAACTCGTGGTCCTTGCTCTCGTTCGTGAGGCGGACGTTGGCGAGGAGGGTCCAGTCGTCGGGTGCCCGTTCCACGAGGCGGCGCCAGACCTCCCGCTCGGACTCGGTCTCGAACTGGGGGTCGGTGGGGATGACGCGCGCGGTCATGTGGTCATCGTGTCAGCGGGGTCCAACCCGACCGGGAAGCCGGCGGCACGCCGGTCCGCCGACCACCGACGCGCGACGGACTCCGTGATTCGATGGGCGGATGACGAACCGTCGATCCCGACGCAAGCACACGCCCAACCGGTCGGCGACCCGGGTGCAGCGGGACCGGCCGCTGGAGGCCGTCCCCGAGCCCGACGAGGCCGAGGCCGACCTCCTCGAGCTGATCCGGTCCTCGCTGCGCTCGAAGGACCCGACCTCGACGGCCACGCTCGTCTCCTCCCTGATCCAGGCGGCCAGTGCGGAGCCGGAGCTCGACGAGGACCCCGAGGTCGCGGCGGTGACGCTCGAGGCGTTCATCGACAGCTTCGTCGGCAGTCCCTACGCGGAGACGACGGCGGCGCTGCACGTCATCGCGGCCCTCCTCCCCGACGAGGTGGAGGCCGCCCGGGTGCGGCGCGTCCTCGCCGGACGGCGGCACCCCGTGCCCGAGGCCGTCAGCGGGGTCCGTGACATCACGGTCGAACGGGCGGCGCGGATGGGCGACGAGCTCGGCGACGGCGACAACGTCATCCTCGGCCTCGGCTGGCCCGGGACCCGTGGGGTGACGATGGTGGTCTACGTCGACGAGGCGTTCGGCACCCGGGTCAAGGACGTCTTCCTCGTCCCGGAGCCGTTCGACGTCGTGTGCGGCTGGTACCGCGAGGCGCTGCCCCAGCAGGGGCGCGACAGCGAGGAGCTCGTCGACACGTCGATCGCGGACGCCCGGGCGAGCATCGCGCAGGCGGTCGGCCATGGTGACGCCCCCGACGCGCCGCTCACGCCCGAGGACTGGTCGGGACCGGACGGGGAGCCGCTCGGGTGGCCCTCCGCCCGGCCGTTCGTCGAGATGCTGCTGCGCCGGATGCCGACCGGCGGCACGTCGCTGCTCAGCTCGACCGCCTACCCCGCGATGACCGCCGAGGAGGCGGTCGAGGGGTTCCTCGGGTCCGACGGGGCCGCCGGCCTGCCGGCGGCCGTCGACGTCGAGGGGGCCGCGCGCCTCCTCGCCCGGGATGCGGAGGAGGGCGCGGGTCACCCCCTGCGGTGGTCACCCACCCAGGTGGAGCTGGCGCTGACCCAGCGGCTGCCCTGGGCGGGCGGGGCCGAGGAGGATGCGCTCGAGGCCGTCCCCGACGTGCTGCCGGCGTTCGTGCGTCACGCCCACGAGCGGCTGGGGATCTCGGGCGCGGCGACAGCGGACACCCTGGCCGCGGTGGTCGAGTGGATGCCGGCGTTCGAGGCGCTCTGCGACGCAGCCCCGGCTGCCCGCTGGCGCCAGATCGGCACGATGATGGAGGCGTTCGACCAGGGCGACCACGCGCCCTTGCTCCTGCAGTCGCTCGCCGACGAGGTGGGCGGTCAGGAAGCACTCGACCATCTCGACGCCGAGCCGCTGCCGGCGGGGCGACCGGCGCTCGACGAGGTGGCCGCCGATGTCCGGGAGACCCTCACCGCGATCGCGGCCCTCGTCGACGAGTGGTTCGACCGCTCCTCCCGGGTGGAGTCCGCGGGTGGTGTCGGCGAGGAGTGGCGCACGGCCACGCACCGTCTCCTGGTCGGGGCAGCCGAGCGCGACCCCTCGTGGCTGCGCCGGCGGGCCGACGCACGAAGCCGGGCGGCGGGCGCCATCTGGGCGACGGGCGTCGCGAACCGCCTGATGGGCGTGCACGGCCTCGTCCTCGTCAAGGACCTCGCCGCCGACCTCGGGGTGAAGGGAGCGCCATCGGCGAAGGCGGAGGCGCTGCTGCGGGCATGGGGCGTGCCGGCGTGGGACTACGACGTCCCGCTCGGCGACAGCCGGCTGCTCGTCTCCACTTACCGGGCCGAGATCACCACCCTTCGGGACCAGTACCGAGGCTGAGGCGGCGGACCGCTACCGGAAGAGGAGGGCGTCGCGCACCTGCCGGTGCAGGACCTTGCCGATGAGCGAGCGCGGCAGCTCGTCGACCACCACCACCCGCCGCGGGACCTTGTACGCCGTCAGGTGCTCCCGACACGCCTGCCGCACCGTGTCCGGGTCGAGGTGGGCCCCCGGCTCCGCCACCACGGCCGCCACCACCTCCTCGCCACCGCCCTCGATCGGGAGGCCCACGGCCGCGGCATCCAGCACGCCGTCGACCTTCCGCAACGCCGCCTCGACCTCCGAGGGGTAGACGTTGAAGCCACCGGTGATGATGAGCTCCTTGATCCGGTCCACGATGGTGACGAACCCGCCGTCGTCCACGACGACGACGTCACCGGTCCGCAGCCATCCGCCGGGAAGCAGCACCCGCGCGGTCTCCTCGGGCTGCCGCCAGTAGCCGGAGAACACCTGCGGCCCCCGGATGAGCAGCTCGCCCCGCTCCCCCTGCGGCCGCTCGACCGTCGGGTGGTCGGGGTCGACGACCCGGATCTCGGTCGACGGGAAGGGCACCCCGACGGTGCCCGGACGACGCGTCGCCGAGACCGGGTTGCCGAGGGCCACCGGCGAGGACTCGGTCATCCCGTAGCCCTCGACGAGCAGGCCGCCGGTGACCTCCTCCCAGAGCTCGACCGTCTCGACCGGCAGCGCCATCGCCCCGGAGATGCCGAACCGCACCGACGTCAGCGGCACCCCGCGGTCCCGTGCCGCGGCGGCCAGCTGCTGGTAGATCGGCGGGACGGCGGGCAGGAACGTGGCCGGGCGGCGCCCCATCGCCTCGAGCACCTGGTCGACGTCGAAGCGCGGGAACAGCACCAGCGTCGCGCCGATGCTCACCGCGAACGTCAGGCAGAGGGTGAGCCCGTAGGCGTGGAAGAGCGGCAGCACCGCGTAGATCGTCTCCTCGCCGTCGCGCAGGCCCGGCACCCAGGCCCGGCCCTGGAGCGCGTTGGCGAGCAGGTTGCGGTGGGTGAGGATGGCGCCCTTGGGGGTGCCGGTCGTGCCGCCGGTGTACTGGAGCAGTGCGACGTCGGCGGTCGACGGCCGCGGCCACGCCGGGTCGAGCGGGGAGGCCCCGGCGACCAGCGGCTCCCACGAGAGGGTCCCGGGCGCCCGGGCGGTCATCGCGGCACGCGTGGCTCGGGCCGACGGCAGCGGTAGCCGAAGCAGCAGCTGCTTGAGCCGCGGCAGCGCCGTGGTGAGGTCGACCGCGACCACGGTCTCGACCTGGGTCTGTTCGGCCACCCGCTGCACCGCGGCCGCCGACCTGTCCCAGACGATGGCGACCCGGGCGCCGTGGTCGGCAAGCTGCACCTGCAGCTCCTCCGGCGTGTAGAGCGGGTTGTGCTCCACCACGACCGCCCCGAGGCGCAGGACGGCGTAGAAGGCGACGACGTGCTGCGGGCAGTTCGGCAGGACCAGCGCCACCCGGTCGCCGGCCCTGACGCCCAGGCCCTGGAGCGCGGCGGCCGCCCGGCCCACCTGCTCCCCCAGCTGCGCGTAGGTCGTCGTGCTGCCGACGAAGTCGAGCGCGACGTGGTCACCGAAGCGGGCCACGGAGGCGTCGAGCAGGTCGACGAGCGAGTGGTCGGGAACCTCCACCTCGGCGGGGACTCCGGGGGCGTAGCTCCGCGTCCAGGGGCGCTCGGTCATCGTGTTCTCGCCGTCCTTCCGGCCCGCCCGGGGCCGGGTGTCGGGACCAGCTCGACCCTAACCTACGGTCGCGTAGGTTGCAGACCGGGACGGTGGTGACGGAGCTCCTCGGCGAGAAGCGCGTACCCGACGGTGTCCAGCCACCGCCCGGACCGGTGGATCGAGTCCCGGACGGCGTGGACCTCGCGGCGCATGCCGACCCGCTCCATCAGCCGCCACGACGCCGTGTTGTCGAGGAAGCAGGACGCGACGACGCGGCGCACCCCGAGGTCCTCGACGGAGTACCGGATGAGCTCGCGCACCGCCTCGGTGGCGTACCCGTGGCCGGTGTGGGCCGGGTCGAGCACCCAGCCGAGCTCGGCCTGCACCCCGCGCGCCGCGTCGGCAGGGCCGAGCTGGGCCCATCCGTCCTCGCGGCGGAGCATGAGGTCGCCGATGACCTCCCCGTCCGGCTCGTGGCCCAGCCGGACGACGACGGTGGCGGCGAGCCGGGCGGGTTCGGTGAAGAGCGCGCGGTAGCCGTCGAGGGTGTCCGGGCACCCGGTCAGCCACTCGTCCACCGGGCCGAGCCGGCGGTAGGCCCAGGTGGCGTCGGCGTCGTCGACCTGACCCGGGCGGAGGGTGAGCCGCTCGGTGAACAGGGTCCGCCCGAGAGCCGGCGGGGTCACCGGCACCCGACCGGGGTCAAGCCTCTCCGCGCCTACCGCCCGCACCGAGAGGAGCACGGCACCGATGTCGCGCAGGCCGGAGAGCACGCCGTGCAGCTGGGCCTGGTCGGCGAGGGGACCGGCGAGGGTGGTGGTCCCGTCGTCACCCCGGGCGACCCGGAGGCCGGCGAGGCGTTCGGACCAGTGGTCGTCGAGGTGGCCCGCGACGGTGATCTCGTACGCGGTCTCGGTGTCGAGGCTCATCAGGCTCCTCCCGCCACCGGGGCCGCGGGGACCCGACGGAGGTGGCCCGGGACCGACTCCGCCGGCGAGCGCCGGATGACCCACTCCGCGACGGCGAGGTTGACCACCCAGCCCATGCCCTTGGCGAGGTCCGACACCAGCACGGTGTCGCCGAGCAGGGCCACGCCGAGTGGCTCGGTGAACGCCTGCGTCCCGGCGGCGAGGCCGATGGCGAAGGCGCGCACCATCCAGGCCCGGTGGGTCACGACGTCGTGGCGCCGGATGGCCGCGACCCCCAGCACCAGGCAGGCCACCATCGCCGTGCCGAACACCAGACGCAGGATGCGCAGGAGCTCACCGCTCCCGGGCCGCGGCTCGTACCCGAGGGTGAGCCACAGCGCCGACCCGGCGACGAGCAGGCCGGCGAACGCGATGCCCCGGCCGGCCCGCCGGTGCCAGGTCAGGTGGCGGCGGCGGAACCGCGGGACGAGCTGGAGCACCCCGCCGAGCGCGAACACCGCGGACCCGGCGATGTGCAGGACGAGCGCCACCGGGAACCCGGTGAACCGCTCGTCCGGGGGCAGGACAGCGGGTCCCCCGGCGACCTCGACCAGCCGCAGTGCACCGGCCGTCAGCGGGACCAGCGAGAGCACGACGAGGGCGGCAGGGACGGCGGCTGCCGGGGGGACCCGGGTGTTCATCGGACCGCGGCCTCGCGGGCGGCCGGGATCGCCGGCACGGAGGCGTCGGCCCGGCTCCGGGCACTGCGCCACAGGGACACCCCGAGCCCGATGAGCGCGATGCCCTCCGGCACCGCCATCGGCCGGTTGAACGCCTCGGGCAGCACCGCGAGCGCGGCGGTCCCCACGGTGCTCACGGCGAGCAGGGCCGCGGCCCACCGGGCGAGGATGCCGGTGCGGAACAGGGCGATCCCGAAGACGAGCCCGCCGAGGATGTACCCGACGCCCCCGATGTCGAGCACGGTCTGGATCCCGCCGATGTCGCCGCTCGGCGTCCCGCCGACCGCCGCGGTGACGACGTCGTTCACGAACCCCGGCTGGCTACCGGTCAGCGTGGGCAGCACGGCCGCGGCGATGATCTCGCTGGCGAACATCGCGAGGTACCCGACCGAGAACACGAGGTACCCGACGAGCCCGAGCACGCCGGCCTGCCGGTGCTGGCGCAGGTACATCCCGGCGATGCCGGCGAGCGCGAGCACGGCCATGACGGCCTTGGCGCAGCTGCGGGCCACCCAGGCGGCGGTCTCGGTGGTGAACGAGTCGGCCGGCGGGTGGCCGACCTGGACGAGGACGAAGATGGCCCCGGCGGCCACGGCCGCCGCACCGGCGGCCTTGGTGAGGGTGCTGCTCGAGATCTGCATGACGGCTCCTGGTTCGCTGCGGGCCGGGCGGACGCCGGGCCATGACCTGGACGGTAGGAACCGACGTGGTGACCGCACATCACATCGTGATGTGACTGCGGTGGTGACTCCTGAGCGGCCGGCGACCTCAGAGCAGGCCGAGCTCGGACCCGCGGGCGACCGCGGCCCGGCGGGTCGTCACGCCGAGCTTGGTGAAGATGTGCTTGGTGTGCGTCCGCAGCGTGTTGAGCGAGACGTAGAGGTGCCGGGCGATGTCCGGGCCGGACAGGTCGCTCGCGAGGAGGCGGAGCACCTCGCGCTCCCGCTCGCTGAGCGGCTCGGAGCCCGGGGTGACCGTTGGGGTCGGCTGCTCCCTGACGCCGGAGCCGGTCGGCCGGGCGCGCAGCACCGTGTCGGCATCGGCAGACCCGAGGGCTGTCAGGAGTCGCTCGGCGGGGGTGCCCTCGTCGAGGAAGAGGCGACGGTAGCCGGCCGGCACCCCGAGGGCGAGCGCGTGGCCGAGGTCGTCGAGTGCGGCGTGGCGGTCACCGGCGGCCTCGTGCGCGAGGGCCCGCAGGAACGTCGCGTCGACGACGCTCTCCTGCCGGTTCCCGGTGCGGGCCGCAGCGACGAGGGCGTCGAGCATCCGGTGCAGTGCCTCGAGCGCGTCCGCCCCCGCCCCGGCAACGCCCCGGTGCTCGGCGAGCACGAGCCGGGCCAGGGTGAGCTGATCGAACTCGCCGAGGTGGGCCGGCTCGTCCTCCAGCGTCAACGCCCGGTCCGACGTCCAGTCCCGCGCGTCTGCGAGGCGCCCCTGGGCGATGCGCAGCCGGGCGCGCTGTGCGGGGATCGGGCGCACCTCGGGGAAGAACCCGGGGATGGCGTGATCGGCGGCCTCGTCGAGCATCGCGACGGCACCGTCGAGGTCGCCGCGGGCGCGGAGGACGCCCGCCGAGGCGGTGTACCAGCGGTACCGGTTCTCGATGAGCGACCCCCGGTCCCCGAGCTCGGCCGCGAGCCGGAGGTGGTGCTCGGCCCCGTCCAGGTCGCCCTCTTCGCGCAGGACGTCGGCGAGCGCGACGTGGAGGTCGCCCGCCACCGTCGACCCCACGACGGGTGCCGCCGTCACCTCCTCCAGCGCCCGCTCGAGGAGCCGGTGCGCCTCGTCCGGGCGGCCGCGGCCGCGCCACATCGCGGCGAGGACGACGCTCGCGCCGAGGGCGTCGGTGGCGTTGCCGGCGGCACGCAGCTCCCCGACCGCGGCACCGAAGGTGTCGACCGCGGTCCCGAGGTCCCCGGCCGCCCACGCGGCCAGGCCGAGGAAGCCGCCGGCGCCGCCGCGCGAGAAGTGGTCGCCCGCAGGGGCGGCGTCCAGGGCTCGTCGCGCGTGCGCGGCCGTCCCCGCGACGTCGCCCCGGGCCTGCGCCGCCGACGCGCGGTAGAGCGCGATCATCGCCGGCAGCCCGGCCAGGTCGTCGTCCCGGGCCCGCACTGCCGCGTCCGGCGCCGCCACCCCGTCGGCTTCACCCACGACGGAGCCCCCGGCGGCACCCGTCCCCTCGAGGGCCGCGAGGGCCCGCTCGGCCGCGTCGAGCCAGGCGTCCACACCCTCGAGGTCTCCCTCGGACAGCCGGACCCAGGCCACGTGGGTCGCGAGGAGCGGGCGACGGCGGACGACGTCCTCGGGCAGCACCCGGAGCCAGCCTCGCGCCAGCCGGTCCTCCCGCTGCCTGCGCAGCCCTGGGAGGACGAGCTCGACGAGGTCGGCGGCAAGCTCGGCGTCATCGCCGGCGATAGCGTGCGGGACGGCGTCGACGAGGCGGCCCTCACCCGCGTACCAACGGGCCGCGTCGCGGTGCAGCCCGCTCATCCGCGCCACGTCCTGCGCGCCGAGCCGCGCGCGCAGCGCATCCGCGAAGAGGTGGTGGTAGCGCCACCACCGGCGGTCGTCGTCGAGCGGGATGACGAAGAGGTTGGCCCGCTCGAGGGTCTCGAGGGTCGCCTGCCCGTCGGCGCGGCCGGTCAGCGCATCGCAGAGGCCGCCGCTGAGCTCGTCGAGCACGCAGGTGTCGAGGAGGAAGGACCGGATGTCGTCGGGCTGGATGTCGAGGACCTCCTCGAGGAGGTAGTCGAGGACGAACCGCTGGCTGCCCGTGAACTCCTCGACGAACCGGTCGCCCCGGCCCCCGGCCGAGAGGGCGGCCAGCTGGAGCCCGGCGGCCCACCCCTCCGTCCGCGTCTCGAGGGCAGCCACCTGCCGCTCCGCCAGGTCGAGGCCCATGACGTCGTTGAGGAAGTGCCCGGCCTCGTCCTCGGTGAAGCGCAGGTCGGCCGCGCGCACCTCGACCAGCTCGCCGCGGGCCCGCAGTCGCGACAGCGGCAGCGGCGGGTCGGCGCGAGTGGTCATCGCCAGGGTCACCTGGGGCGGCAGGTTGTCGACGAGGAAGCCCATCGCCTCGTGGACGGGTGCGGTGTCGACGACGTGGTAGTCGTCGAGGCAGACGACAGTGCGTCCGGGCATCGCGTCGAGGTCGTTGACGAGGCTGACCAGCGCATCGTCCGAGCCCGGTCCCCTGTCGGCATCGAGGAGGTCCAGCGCCGCCGCGCCGGTCTCCGGGTGCGGCACGGGGGAGGCGGCCCGGACGGCGGCGACGAGGTGGGTGAGGAACCGGTGCGGGTCGCCGTCGCCCGGGTCGAGCGAGAGCCACGCGACCCGCAGCGGCGGCTCCGCCCCGGGCCGCGCGGCACGGTCGGCGCCGAGGCGGTCGAGCCACTGGGCGAGCAGCGTCGTCTTCCCGAAACCGGCGGGCGCCGAGACGAGGACGAGCCGGACGCCGGACCGGGCGGCGTCGTCGAGCCGTGCGGTGAGTCGAGGCCGGGCGACGAGGCGTGCGCGCGGCCGGGGCACGCGCACCTTGGTGCCCAGGACCGGCATGGCGTCAGCGTACGGCGGGCGCGTCAGCCGGCGTGGGGGTCAGGGTGGGCGGGGCGGCTACTGCACCGGCACGGGGTCCGTGGACGGTGCGGCGGCGGACCCAGCCACAGGAGCCGGCGGCTGGAACACCTCTCGGCCGAGGACGAGCACGAGGTAGGCCGCCCCCATGCCGGTGACGACGGCCATCACGGCGAAGATCAGGTGGTAGCTGATGAGGGTCACGAGCAGCGCTCCGAGCGCGAGGGACAGGGCCTGCGGGACGCCCATGAACACCTCGACCGCGGTGGACACGCGGCCGATGAGCGGCTGCGGGGTCCGGCGCTGCATCAGCGTCGTGAAGGCGATGAAGAGCACCGGCACGCTGTAGCCGAGCGGGACGACGGCGGCGAGCATCAGCGTGAGGGTGGAGGTGGCGGCCACGACGGCCAGCGATCCGGCCAGGAGCGCGAGCCCGACGACGACGGCGCCGGTCTCGCCGAGACGACGCACCCAGCGGGACGCCGTCAGTCCCCCGACGACGGCGCCGACGCCCTGGACGGTGGCCATGACCCCGGCGTAGGTGGCCGGCTTGTCGAAGGCGTCGAGGATGGCGTAGATGGCGGCCTCGGCGAAGCCGATGACCAGGAGCATCAGCCCGAAGGCGACGAGCGTGTGCCGGAGCAGTCGTTCGTGGACCAGGTGCTTCAGCCCTCCGCTCATCTCGGCCCACCAGTGCTGGGGCACCCGCACCGGGCGGTCCTCGCGCAGCGGGATCCACGCGACGAACGCGGCGGTCACGACGAAGGAGACGGCGTCGACGACCGCCACCGCGCCGCCGCCGAGCCAGCCGAACATCCCGGCGCCGACGAGCGGCCCGAGGAGCCGGTAGCCCTCCTTGACCGTCTGCAGCGAGGAGTTCGCGTCGACGAGGAGGTGCTCGGGCATCAACTCCTTGAGCAGGCCGTTGAGCGCGGCGGGCAGCACGATGAAGGAGATGCCGTAGAAGAACGCCACAACCCAGATGACCCACACGTCACTCGCGTCGCGCACGAGCAGCAGCGGCAGGACGACGAGGGACGAGGCGAGGTTGCCCCAGATGAGCAGCGGCCGGCGGCGGAAGCGGTCGATGTACATCCCGAGGAACGGGGCGAACAGCGACGGCAGCACCATGAAGAGGAAGGTCAGGCCGGCCATCGCGTTCGAGCCGGTGAGCGTCTTCACCCAGATCGACAGGACGAGGAGCATCAGGGAGTCGCCGAGCATGCTCGTCGACATCCCGGCGAAGAGCCGCCGGAAACCGGTGACCTGGAAGGCCTCTCGCATCACTGCTCCTCCTTGTCGGTGTGCCGCGAGCGGTGCGGCTGGGTGTCCTGGTCGCCGGTCGACCCCGTCGGGCCCGGCGCGTCCTCGGCCGTGACCGGCCGGCCGTCGGGGTGGTAGGCGGGCACCGCCCAGCCCATGACGGTGACGAGCCGCGAGCCCGGCGGGCGGAGCGTGGGGTCGTGGAGCCGGTCGAGATGGTGGGCGGCCACCTGCCGGAGCTCCTCGACCAGCTCGGCGAACTCGTCCTCGGTGAGCCACATCGCGCCCTGGGAGGACCCCGCGGGCTCCCGCCATCCGGCCTCGTCGCTACCCAGCCACCGGCGGGCCTCGGCGTAGCGGGCCACCTCCCGGTCGACGAGCATCGCCGTCAGCGCCTCCCCCGCCAGCTGCGCCGACTCCGAGGTGTCCTGCTCGTTCCACGACAGCCCGCGCGAGGCCGCACGCCAGGGGCGGGCGCGGCCGGCGCCGCCCCCGGCCTCCTCGATGAACCCGTGCTCGGCCAGCTTGCGCAGGTGCCAGGAGCAGTTGGCCGGCGACTCGTCGATGCGGGCCGCAAGCTCGGACGCCGTCAGCGGCCCGAAGACGACGAGCTGCTCGAGGATGCTCATCCGGACCGGGTGCGCCAGCGCCCTGAGGTCCGTGGGGTCGGTCAGCTGTCGTGTCGTCGGTGGCATACATCGAAAGTACTCTTTCGAAAGATCCATTGCAATAGCACTGACGAGTCCTGGTGACGACAGCGGCTTCTCACCGCCACCGGCCGGGGACCAGGGTCTCCGTCTCGATCGTGCTGTCGACGACCCCGATCAGGTACAGCTCGTCGGTGTCCTCACGGCAGGCCGCGATGAGGCCGTCCAGTCGATGGTCGAAGGTGAAGTCCACGAAACCGCACCACCGCAGACCTTCGCCGCCGCATCGGGCCCCAGGTAGTGCTCGACCAGGAACCGAAGGGTGCGCACGGCATCGTTCGACCTCGCAGCCCGGCGCCACATGATCCGGTCGCCGTGCGTTGCGACCCGCCAGTCGCGGACGCCCGACGGAACGGCCGCCTGGGAGGGCATCGCCCCGTGCCGTTCCTCGAAGGCCCGCGCCAGGGCCGCTCGGGGGTTCATGGGGAGGTGGAAGGGATCCCATCCGGGAGAGCGCCCCAGTCGGCGAAGCCGCTCAGCCATTCCACCTCTGCCGCGTTCAGCGGCGGCGTCACCGTCAGGTACCCCAGGCACTCGGTGTCGTAGCCCATGGCGACCTCCTCGTCAGCCGTCGACGCGCACACGCTGCCCGAAAACCGTCACCACCGAGCGCAGCCATCCACAGGCAAGGCCCCTGTGGAGAACGCCCGGTCGAGGCAGATGAGGACTGCGATGGTGGCACCCATGAGGAACCTCGACCCGTGGGATGTGCAGGACCCCGCCACGACGCTGGACGCCATCCTGAGTCACCGACGCCCTGCCGACGGGGACGTCTTCGTGGCACTTCTCCGGCGAACCGACTCCGCGGACCAGAGCGTCGCCGACGTCAGCCGTGTGCACCATGGGGACCTGCCGGATCGGCCCGGGGCGTCGGACCTGCTCTGCGACGAGGCGTCCCGGCTCGTCGGGCCGCGTCTGCGGGCGGGCGATCTCTGGGCTCCGCCGAAGCACGTACTCGTGACCGTCGTCTGCCGCACAGGGCGTGTCGTGCCGGGGCGGATCGAGCTCTTCTGGCTCGCCGCCTGGCGGTACAGCAACATGACTGCGATGCCTTCGACGGCGACGTGTACCTCGTCACCGAGCACGGCTGGACTGGCTGCATCGACCAGCGCGCCGGATTCACCCCGGCGCTCGGCCCGGGGCCACGCCACGTGGCCCTGGTCGACAGAACCGAACGCGTCACTGCAGGTCCAGGACGGGCTTCGCATCGGCGGCCGTCCACCGGGAGCGGACGCTGGCTCCGCCCGCTCGGCTCCTGACGCCGGGGTGAGGTCGGCGTGCCCGAAGTCGTCACCCCTTGACCGGCAGCGGTTCGCCCGACTCCCGGCCGAGGGCGTAGGGAAGCAGTCCCCAGCTGCGTGGGCCCCGGGAGCCCGGGACCGGCTTCGTCGGCGGGTGCGCGCTCGTCACCCGCGATGGAGCCGGCGGCAAGAGCCGGTGAGTCCCGGAAGTGGCGGCAACGCTCAGAGCAGGCGGCGTCGAACGCTCAGCAGGCGGCGTCCAACGCTCAGGAGGCGGCGTCCAACGCTCAGCAGGCGGCGTCGTGCTCGGTGATGAGCTCGTGCCAGACCTCGTCGACGACCGAGAGCAGTTCCCGGAGTCGCGCCGGCGACAGTGCCGGCGGGTCGTGCGCGGCCCGTTCCGCTCGTAGCCGTCCGAGGTGCCGGTCGTAGCTGCCGGGAGTCAGGTCCCACACCACGCACCGCCCCCGGTCATCCGGTTTCGCAAGGACCTGGGCGACGAGTCTTCGGTTGTGCACGAAAGAGTGATGCCGCTGGCAGAGGAGGGCGGCGTTGTCGAGGTCCGTGGCGCCGCCGTCGGCCCAGTGCACCACGTGGTGCGCCTTGGCCCACGCCGCGGGCGCCCCGCACCCGGGGTAGGTGCAGCCGCGGTCGCGGCGCCACAACCGGCGCCGCTGCGCCCTCGTGAACGGCCGCACCACCCGCCCCAGGTCAAGCTCCTCCCCGGCGGTGCCGAGCACGTAGGGGATCAGGTCGGCCTCGCAGCAGATCCGCCGCAGCACCTCCGGCGACAGGATCGTGCCGGTCGCCGACGACCCGAGGACCTCGCCGCACCCGGTGCGGGCCTGCAGGTCGGTCAGCGCGACGGTGACGTGCACCGCCGCCGCCGCCCCACCGGCACCGTCCATCCCGGCCTTCTCGCTGTCGAGGGCGCTGGAGCGCCGGCACACCTCGGTCAGGGCCTCCACCCGCCGTTGCCCCGCCGGGCGGTGGTCGCGCTCGCCGGTCTCCTCGTTCGGCGCCGGCGCGCTGAGCGGACCGATCGCGGCCTCGATCGCGGCCGCCTGCTCCGGGGTCATCAACAGCTGGTACTCGGTCAGGTCACCGGACTCCACCACCGGCGCCGACAACCGGGCCGCCGGGGAGAGTCGCTCCTGCACGCCATCGAGCACCCCGGCCAGGCCGTGCTCGGCCAGCAACCGTGGCCGCAGCCGGCGCATCATCACCGGACCCCACGCAGTGCCCAGGTCGAGCAGTGCCTTCATGACGGTGGGCTTGGCCTCCTCGCGCAGCAGCGGCTCCAACCGGGCCATCTCCCGCAACGCGGCAGTCCCCAGCGACGGCGAC
This sequence comes from uncultured Actinomycetota bacterium, assembly GCA_963726295.1. Lineage (GTDB taxonomy): Bacteria > Actinomycetota > Actinomycetes > Actinomycetales > Dermatophilaceae > DASSQJ01. Next base: position 805,883 of record CAVSBW010000001.1, on the reverse strand, counting down.
ACCGAAGCGTCACGCACCCCGGCCCACACCATCCCCACCGGCGACTCCGGGTCCACCGACACGTCGCCGTCGGACCGCCACGCCGGCCCCGCCGGGACCACCGCCTGTGTCACCGAGGCGACCGCCCAGGCACCGCCCTGGCGCAGCGACGGGGCGTGGTCACGCACCCACCCGTGCACGTTCGTGCCGGACTCCGCCACCTCACCCCGCTGCGTCGCCTCCACCGCGACTGACACGCGCACCGCCGACGCCTTGGCGGACACCCGGTCGGCCAGCGTCATCCACTCGCCCAGCTCCGCCCCCGACGCCTGGTACAGCGCCTCGTCCAACCCGTCCAGCGCCGCCTCGGCAGCCTCCAGCCGAGCGCGTCGCTCGGCGAGGCTCAGAGGCGGCTGCTGTTCCATGACATGAGTGTATTCGAACACACGTTCGAGCACAACATCCTTACCGCTGGTTGTGCACAACCGTGTCGCACCGTGGTCGCCACGTCACGCGCGTCCTGCCGCAGGATCTCTTCCAGCCAGGACGCCCCCCAGACGGGAAGTACAAGTACCGGACGACCTCAGGCGCGGCCTCGCTGGCGCATTGCGCCGGGGTGTGGGCCGGGTCGAGCGCACAGCCGAGTTCGGCACACCCCCCGCCGGGGCGGGCCGGCCGTGGGGCAGGCCCGCCCGACGGGCGGGAGGTCAGCCGACCATCACCGGGTGGTGGACGATGTTGCCCTCGCCGGAGGAGGCCATCACGTGGTACTCCCACGTGCCCCAGACCGCGAAGTCCGGGTTGCCGGTGTAGCGCGGGTCGGTCTGGCTGACGATGAGGTACGTGTAGTGCGTGCCGTCGTCGCAGTTGATGTTGTTGGTGATCCAGCCCTCGTTCATGAACGGGTCGTTGCCGTAGTCGGCTCGGTAGGTGTTCTCGTAGTCGCAGGTCACCAGCGTCGCGGGGTCGAGCTCGTCCACGCTGGAGACCGTCCCCTGGACACGGCCGTCACCGAGGTCCCAGTAGTAGTTGCCGCTGGTGTCCTCGGCGTAGAGGGCCTTGTACTTGCCCGACACGTACACCCCGGCGTCGCTGTAGCCGTTGCCGTCCGAGTCGATCCGGTCGACCTGGCCGGGCGCGTTCTTCTGGCCCTTCTGGAAGTCGAGCGGATCGGCGGAGGCGCTCGTGGCCAGGCCGATGGAGGCGAGGCCCACGACGGCGAGAGCGGCGGCGGAACGGCTGATGGAACGCATGGTGATGCTTCACTCCTGGGTTCGGATGGGGTGGGCCGGACGGCCCGGACATGGCTCATTCACGCTGAGCCATCTCCCGGTTGCCCGGTCCGCGGGCGGGACCAACGACGGGCGATGGCCCGGCGGGGTCCTCGAGGATGGTGCGCCGACTGTCTGCAGCGCGAAGGCGTTCGGGAAAGGCGCCCCCCATAGGCGCTTGCCTCCCCTTACCTGGCCTCGAGTCTTGCATCCGGTCGGGCGTCGCGCCGGGGATTCGGGAAGATCCCGAGCATCGAGAGGATTCGTCCCGGATGCCGGGCAGTCGGCCTCCCGACGCGGGTCAGCGACTCGTGCGCACCACGTGGTGCGAGGCCCGTGCGATCACGGTCAGAGAGGCCCGTGCGATCACGGTCAGAGGTGATCCCGTACCTCGCGCCAGGCGCGATGGGTGTCTGTCCACGGTGGACGCACTGCTGGGTGCACGAGCGCGTGCCACTCGTAGGTCCGCCCGTCGACGGTGAGCGGGCGCACCTGCTGGTAGGTGGCCTCGAGGAGCCTGCCTCCGCGCTCGAAGGACTCGTCGGCAAGGTGCGCGACGACTCGTGCGGCCGCGTTGCCGAGCGTGACGACGGCACCGGCCCCGGACGCCTGGAGCTGTTCCTTGATGCGGGCGTGGTGCCGCCCGGCCAGGGTGACGATGTGTCCCTCGGACGGATGGGCTCCATGTCGACCGCCGGAAGGCCCAGAGAGGGCGCGAGCTGCGAGTACACCGCCTCCTGCCCGCCCGAAGGTGACACACGTCGCTCGACGCCCGTGCTCATCATCGCGGTGTCGAGGCAGTCGGTGACGAAGTAGTCGTCGCGGCCGATCCCGAGCGGCGCGATCCACTCCGGGTACAGCTTCCAGCCCGACGAGCCGTTGAGCTCGGAGGGTGCGACCCAGCCCCACTCCGGCCGGAAGTACGCCTGGCGCCACTGCTCGAACAGGTCGTCCCCGCCCGATCCGTCCCAGAACGGCCGGGGCTCGTTGTCGACCGGAAGAGCCGCCACCCGCCGGCCGTCCGGTGTCGTCCACCGCACATGGAAGGCGGAGGGGTAGGCGCCGAGCACGAACAGGCTCACCTCGTGGTCGGGCAGGTCGACCGCCATTCGCTCGACGGGGGCGCCGAAGGGAAAGGTGGGCATGCGGTCACGTCCTGTTCGTCGGGGTCGTGGGTGTCGCAGGGGTGTGCTGCGCGCTGGCGGACGTGGCGATGCGAACGGCCAGCCGGCGGCCCTGGGTGCGAGTGAGCCCGAGGAGCTCGTGGGACACCCGCACCGTCATGCTGCGAGTCGCACTGGCGGCGTTCTTCGCGGGGGTGAGCGGAACGCCGGCGGCCACCCAGAGGACGGTGACGTCGCCTCCTGCTGCGGCGGAGACGGACACCTCGGGAGCCTCCGACATGCGACTCTCCACGAGCCTCGGGCTCACCGATTCACCGGCCCCGACGATCTCCTGCAGGTGCAGGACCGCGACCCTGCGCCCCTCGTCATCCGTCGTGAACCAGTCACACCCCATGAGCGTCGGGCTCGCGGTGAGCCGAACCTTCCGCAGCACCTCGGCGCTGGACGGGTCGACGTCGTCACACCCCAGCCGGTCCGACGCGGCCGAGCCTCCGGAGAGCGACCGCGTGAGAAGGCGTGACGCGGTTTCGCCGACGGTCGAGAAGAGCGGGGTGATGGCCCCGCTCGTCAGGGCCCACACCATCGCAGCGCCGAGGAGGAGGGCAACGAGCCGGCGGAGCGACTGTCGCGGGGGCCCGGAGGGCGCTGGATGCCGGCGGGGCTGCGTCGGACGTCGGTCGCGGCCGTTCCGCGTGCTGGGCGCCACCCGTCGGCGTCCACCGGCGAGAGCCGGCCGCTGACGGGCCAGGTCCGCGCCGATCGCCGCGAGCAGCTCGGGGTCGGTGGTCGTGGAGGGGAACTCGGTCATCACGAGCGTCGAGAGCCAGTGCAGCGCGTCGTCGGCCACGAGGCGCGGCCGTCCGGTGACCCACTCCGCGAGCCGGCCCACCGGCACCACCCACACACCGCGCACCATCTGCGGCTCTCCGAACGCCGCCGCACGACTGCCGGCCAGGCACAGCACGGAGGTCACGGGTGCACCCAGCCGCACGGCCATCTCGCGGCCCATGGCATGCACCTTGGCGAGCTCGGCGTGCTTCGACTCGTGGGTGGTCTGCCCGGCCGCGTCCCACCGATGCTGGTAGAGGCCACCGTCGTGCTCGGTGACGTTGCCGGCCCAGTTCTTGGCGTCGATGTGGATGACGCCGGGTGGCCCACTGGCGCGCAGCACCTCGGCCTTGCGCTCGGCACTCCCCCCGGACTCCCCCACGGATCCCCCTTCGCTCGGGCGCCATGGTGGCATCCGGAAATCCACTGGCGCAGCCGTTTGGGTGGCCGCGGCCTTCCTCACTCGGGAGGTCTATGCCCACTTCCGACGACAAGGAGGACACCCTGACCATCGCCGGCGCGATCAGCGCCTGACCCCCGACGAGGAATCACCCTCGTACACCACCCCCGCGGGCTTGACCCCGGACGGTCTCGGCGTCGGGTCGCCCCGGGCCGCGATGCACCCTTGCATTCGGCCCGCAGCGACGCCGCTGCCGCGCCATGCCGTTCGGCTACGGCAGACCGGCCGTCACCGGGCCTTCTCAGGCTCCCACGCCTTCTCGGGCTCCCACGAGTGGATCTCGACGTCGACCGGTCGCCCGTCGTCCTTCTCCGAGATGCCGTCCCGCTCCTCCTCCGGAACCTCCTCGGGCGTGCGCCCGCCGACCGATACGGCGATGGGGACGTGTCGACGGAAGCGCGGGTTGCCGAGGCGGTCCGGCCCGAGGTCCTCCCCCGGCTCGGTGTGGAGGATCGCGTGCAGGAGGCCGCCACGCTCGGCATCCTCGGGCGCGAGCACGTCCACGAGTCCCTCGTAGCTGCCGTCGGGGAGGGCCAGTCCGCCGGTGTAGTGCCCGACCCGATCGTCGTCCCGGAGAACAGTCGTGAACGTCGCCCCCGATGCCTCACGCAGGGTCGCGGTGACTCGCGCCCCCACCAGCTCGGCGCCGTGGTGCACGGTGGCGGAGATCGTCGTCGGCATTCCCGAACCGGCGGAACTCGCAGTCGCGGTCACCGTGACGGCGGGGTTCTGGATGCCTGTCGTCACCGCGACCGGACCGGCGCTGCCGGCTCGGCTGCGGTACCCGAGGATCGTCCACCGGCCGGGGACCGGGTTCGCCACCTTGGCCAGCTCGAAGCCGTCGCGCGTGGTGACGAACCGGGCACCGGGAGTGGCTGGGTCGATCAGCGAGCCGTCCGGCGCGACGAGGTAGAGCCACAGGCCCATCCCGGCGCGGAAGGAGAGGTTGAAGGTCGCCGACGTCGCGCCCGGCTCCACCTCGTGAACGGTCCCGACGAGAAGCCCCCGGGCGCGGCGCAGGAGGCGACCGACGTCGCCGAGGTCGTCGACGCCCAGGCGCTTGAGCAGCTCCTCGAGTGACGGACGTTCGCGCCCGTCGCCGGCCAGCGGCTCCTCGAGGTCGGGCATGATCTCGGCCGGCGAGGTGATGATCCCCCCACGGATCAGGTTGTTGGCTTGGATCATCCGGTCGGTGATCGCGACCGTGTCCGACCCGTCGTCGACGGTCCACGCGCCACCGTTGGTGGCCGCGGACAACGCCGCGAGTCCCGGCCGGTCGACCTCGGCGCCGCTGCCGACACCGAGGGTGTGGATGGTGGTGTTGGCCTGCTGGTAGTCCGGGACGGCCTCCTGCATCGAGGAGAAGAGCGGCGTGTTGTGAGCGCCGTCGGTGAGGAGCAACGTTGCCTGCACGGACGCCGCCGTCCCGGGGCTGAGCAGCTCGGAGAGCCCCTCGCGAAGCGCATCGCGGATGTTGGTCCCGCCGTTGGCCGCCTGGGTCCCGATGGCGGTGACGAGGGCGTCCCGCTGTCCCGTCGACAGGGACGAGACGTCGGTCAGTGGCAGCGCCGTGGAGGTCCCGGTCGAGTACCAGACCACGGTGAGGCTGTCGGACTCGAGCGCGGCGTTCTCGATCCAGTAGGTGGCCCCGGTCTTCACCCCCGCGAGTCGGGCACCGCCATCGCGGTTCATCGAGCCGGAACGGTCGAGCACGAGAGCCACGCGGAGGTTCGGCTCGAGGGCGATCCACGTGGGCGGCGTGAAGCCCGCCGGTGGCGCCTTTGAGGCCGCACTGCCGGCCGCGGGCGGGGTGAGTGCCCCGAAGCGGTCGACGATGCTGGTCCAGCAAGGCTCCCCGTTGCTGGCCTGCTGGTCGGTGTCGCCGTCGGGGTCGTGGTTGGCGCTGGTGCAGAACTCGGTCACCGGGTTGGGGGCGGGCGTCCAGGTGCAGTCCGGGGCCATGTCACCGGCGTTCGACCGGGAGAACTCCATGATGCACGCGCCCGTGCTGCGGTCGTCGGTGCACTCGGCCGGCCACTGGAAGGTGACGGTGGAGACGTTGCGGGGGTCCTGGGGGTAGGGGGTGTCGACGGTGACCCGGTCGCCCACCTTGCTGACCACGTCCCGTGTGAAGAGCTGTCCGCCGAGCTTCAGGATGGCCGTCGCGTCCGCGAAGTCGGAGTCGGGGCGGGACGAGGTGGCCGACACCAGCGGGATGATCGTGTTGTTGTGCGTCGCCGGGAGGGTGGCGCCAGTGTCCACGGCCTTGGACAGGGCGAACGAGTACTCCTCTCCCAGTGCGAAGACGTGGTGCCCGCTCTCGTGAACCAGGGAGAGGACCTGCTTCTGGACGTACGGAGGCAACGTGACGGAGCGGCCTGGCTGCCCGAACCCACCGAACGTGGCGAAGGCCCGGTCGCCGGCGGCGACGAGCCGATAGTCGGCGTTGGCCAGCCCCAGGCCGTCGTTCGTCACGAAGATCTTCCCGAACCTCAGCTGGCCCTCGGTCGCGTTGTGGAGGAGCTCCGACGCCTTGGTGAACGCGCAACGCCACCTGAAGATGTCGTTCGGCGACATCGCGAAGTCCCCGGTGACCTGGAAGTTGAGCTTGTCCCCGTCGAGCCGTCCGTTTCCCATGGCTGTCTCCGATCTCGTGATCTCTAGGAGTACAGAGCGCCCACCGCGCCTGCTGATACACCGCGACGCCCCACGCCCCCGGTTCGGGGCTGTGTTGGACCCCCTCGGGACGATGGGGACAAACGACGGGGAGGAGCGCGGATGGCGCGGCACGAACAGCCGCCGGTGGATGGGATCGCCGCCCGGTCATCTCCACGGCCGTGGGCCGCGCTGCCCGCCGGGTCGCCGCCGAGCTGGACGCGGCTGCCGTGGTCCGGCGGATCGAGGCCGCGTCTGGCTCCCGGCGGGTCACGGTCCGTCCGGCACCGGACGGGATGCCCTACCTGACCGGACTCGCACCGCCGAAGGACGCCGTCGGCGCCCACGCCAGCCTCCGCGCCCGCGCCCAAGCGGTCGTCGGAGGGCAGGTGTCAGACGAGCAGCCGACGGGCGTGGGACCGGGGCGGTGATGCCGACACCGCCACCCGGCTGCTGTCCGGCCGCACCCCCGGACAGACCCAGCCACGGGAGGTCCACCTCCTCATCACCGACCGTGCCCTCCTCGGCACCGGCGACCCCGACCGGTCCGTCATGGAGCCTGCCCGCATCCCCGGGCACGGCCCGGTCCCGGCGCCGGTTGCCCGCGCGTGGGTGCGCGGCGCCGACGAGGGCTCGGTGTGGCTCCGCCGGCTGTACACCTCCCCCGGCGGCCGCGACCTCGTAGCGATGGACGGCCGCCGCCGGCTCTTCACCGGGCTGCTGGGCCGGATGCTCGTCCTGCGCGACGACACCTGCGCCACCCCGTGGTGCGACGCCCCGATCGTGCAGGCCGACCACACCAGCCCCGCCCGCGACGGCGGCCCCACCAGCTTCGACAACGGCTCCGGCGACTGCGCCCGCTGCAACCAGGTCAAGGAAGCGCCGGGCTGGCGCGTCGACGTCATCCGCGGGTCGCCCCGCGAGATCGAGGTGCACACTCCGAGCGGCCACGCGTACCGCTCCCTCGCGCCACCGCTCCTCGGCTGGGGCTCCGACCCGCCGCGTCCCGAACCCGACCAGCAGCCACCGTCAGCGCTCGAACAGCATCTGACCTCACTCCTCGAGGCCGCCGCCTGAGCTGGCCCCGTCAGCCGACGCTCGGTCTCCTGCAGTGCCACCTGCTGCGGATGCCGTGCGTCCCCGCCCTGTCAGCTCTCCCTGACGGCCTGGTTCGAACCCAACGTGCCGAAGAGCTCCACGTACTGGATCAGGTGACGGTCGCCGAGGAACAGCTCACGCACCCGCTCACGCGCGTTGTTCCCGAGGCGCTCTGCCCGGTCGCCGTCGCGGAGCAGTCCGTCGAGCTGAGCAGCGAAGGCGTCGAGGTCGTACGGGTCGTCGAGCAGGACGCCGCTCTCGCCGTCGACGATCTGGTCCTGGATGCCGCCCACCCGGGAGGCCAGCACCGGTCGGGCCTTCCACATCGGCTCGGTCACGGTCAGGCCGAAGCCCTCGACGAGGCTCTTCTGGACGACGACGGTCGCGTAGCGCTGGATGGCGTTGACGAGGTGGGCGTTCTCGTCGACGTCGTCCATCGGCAGGCTGCACAGGTGGATCCGCTGCCGCACCGGCTCGGGCTCGTTCTGCCAGATGGCGACGCACTCGTCGAGGACCGCCCGTCCCTCCGGGTCGTCGCTCACGCCGACGACATCCGGCCCCACGAGCATGAGGTGGACGTCCTCGGGGAACCGGGAGAGGTTGTCGGCGAACCCGGTGAGCACGCCGGCCATGTCCTTGAGCCGATCCCAACGGCTGACCTGGACGACGAGCCGCGCGCCGTCCGGCGCGGGCCCGCCCAGCACGAGGTCGTCGTGTCGGCGGACCCGGCCGGACGACCCGTCGCGGCGCACGAAGTCGAGGCTGCCCTCGGTGTGCCCCATGTCGACGATCCCGGAGTACGGCAGCGCGGACGCGACCTCGGCGGGGGTGATCTCCCGGTTCTTGGCGCTGAACGGATCGAGTGACGGGGGGATCAGGAACAGCCTCGACGGGTCCACCCAGTCGGGGGCGAAGGCCCGTCGGGAGAAGATCACCGCCTGGGCCTCGTCGACGTAGGGGCGCAGGAACGACCACGCCCTGTCGGTGAACTCGTTCGACTCGTCGCGTCCGACGTGGCACCGCCACACCACGTGCACGCCGAGCTCGTGCAGGCCCTCGGCGAGCCCGGCGGTCTGCGGGTCGTGGAGGATGACGACGTCGCCGGGGCGGACGCGCGAGCCGATGTGGTCGAGGTTGTCGGTGAGGACGTCGAGGTACAGCCGGTGCTCGGCCGCACCCACCGGACCGCCGTCGCCGGGTGAGCCGTGCAGCAGGTTGTGGAGGCGCTTGGTGAAGCGGAAGAACTCCGGCGTGCCATCGAGGACGAGCCAGCGGGTGTCCACGCCCGCGCCGCGCCCGTAGGCCAGAAGGGCCTGGAGCATCTCCGCGACTCCACCTCCGGTCGCCGTCGCGTTGATGTTCCAGATCCTGCGCCCCGCCAACATCTGCTGCGCCCTGATGGCGTACTGGTCGAGCCGATCGGCCCGCACCGGGCCGATCTGGGCGGCCAGACGGTCCAGCGGGATCGGGGCGATGGCGACTTCCTGCATGCACGGAATGGTCGCAGGCCGAGCGTGCCCGTGCACCTCCTTCGTGGCCAACGGCGCACGCCGCTGGCGCACGGCGTGCCGCCGGGGGCCGGATTCTGATTGCCATCCGGCCGGTGGGCCATGGCTGCCCCCGGAGAGCACGACAAGGCGCGCCACCCATCTCGCCGAGGCGGATGCCGCGACGGTCGCGGATGCCGTGCCGCTGGCTTGGGACGGCGACGTCGCCCTTTCGGCTCGGGAGCGTCGCGCGCTGACCCCGCCGCCGGCGCTCGAGGAGTGGCTGGCGCAGGTGCGTGCCTCGGTGGAGGCGAGTCGCTGGGTTCCGACGATCAGGGCCTCCCGTCTCGAGCGCACCGACCCGGATGCTCTCGAGGTCCCGCGCCCGCGCCCGCGCGCGGTGGCGGGCGGCGACGCCGACGTGGTCGAGGATGCCGAGACCGCCGGCGAGGAGGTCGCGGCCGGCCTCGCGAAGGGCGCCCGCGACGTCGAGCAGCCGGCGTGGGCCAAGGGCCGCTACGGGTCGGCCGTCGGCCGCGCCGTCCACAGGGTGCTCCAGTCCGTGGGCTTACGAACCGGCGCCGGGCTCGAGGATGATGTCGCCGCCCAGTGCCTCGCCGAACGCGTCGTGGGGTTCACCGACCTCGTCATCGTCGACTCCAAGACCGGCGACATCCCGACGCCGGCATCCCCGCCCGAACGGCGTACTACCAACCCTAGCTCGACGCCTACCGGCGGATGCTGTCGGCCGCCGTCGAGGGGGCGTGGCAGACCCGGTCCCGCTCCTCACCGGACATGCCTTTGACGGGAACGACCCCACCTGACACTGGGGCGAGATCCATCCACAGATCGAGCTGAATCCACGGTCATCCACAGGCCGGATCTCGTTGCGGGACACTGTCGGTGGTCACCTCTAGGGTGGGATCCACCAGGGGGAAGGGGGAGGTCGTGACAGCTGCAGCACTCGAGTCCGAGGCAGACCTGCCGCACCTGTCCCCCGCGGCCGAGGTCGCGCTCGTCCGCGAGCGTCTGTCCACGATCGACGTCGAGGAGATGAGCGACGCCGAGCGGCTGGCCTTCGTGGCCGAGCTGGAGCGGCTCAAGGGTGGTGCCAGCGCAGCCCAGGCCCGGGCGGTCGACGCCGTGCGGACCTCCCGCGAGGACACTCGACCGCAGGACGCGGCACGGTCGGTCGGGTCGGAGGTCGCCCTGGCACGGCGCGAGTCTCCCACCCTGGGTGACCGTTTCGTCGGCCTCTCCCGCGCCCTGGTCCACGAGCTGCCGTCGACGATGGCGGCCCTCGAGGCCGGTGACGCCGGTGAGCGCCACGCCGTCGAGGTCGCCCGCGAGACGGCCACGCTCTCGCTCGAGGACCGGGCCGAGGTCGACCGGCGGCTCTCGGCACAGCTGCCGCGGCTCTCCCCTCGCGCGCTCGGCCGGGCCGCCCGCCGGGTCGCCGCGGAGCTCGACGCCGCGTCCGTCGTGCGCCGCATCGAGGCGGCCGCCGCGTCGCGCCGGGTGTCGGTGCGGCCGGCGCCGGACGGGATGGCGTACCTGACCGTGCTTGCCCCGCTCCGCGAGGCGGTGGGCGCCTACGCCGCCCTGCAGGGCCGGGGGCAGGCGGTGGTCGGCGGGGTCGTCGACGACGAGGCCGCCGACGGGAGGGGGCTCGGGGCCGTCATGGCCGACACCGCGGTCCAGCGGATGGCCGGACTCGCTCCCGGGCAGACCCAGCCGGTGGAGATCCACCTCGTCATCACCGACCGTGCCCTCCTCGGCACCGGCGACCCCGACCGGTCCGTCATGGAGCCCGCGCGCATCCCCGGGCACGGCCCGGTCCCGGCGCCGGTCGCCCGCGCGTGGGTGCGCGGCGCCGACGAGGGCTCGGTGTGGCTCCGCCGGCTGTACACCTCCCCCGACGGCCGCGACCTCGTGGCGATGGACGGCCGCCGACGGCTCTTCACCGGGCTGCTGCGCCGGATGCTCGTCCTGCGCGACGACACCTGCGCAACCCCGTGGTGCGACGCCCCGATCGTCCAGGCCGACCACACCATCCCCGCCCGCGACGGCGGACCCACCAGCTTTGCCAACGGCTCCGGCGCCTGCGCTCGCTGCAACCAGGTCAAGGAAGCGCCGGGCTGGCGCGTCGACGTCATCCGCGGGTCACCCCGCGAGATCGAGGTCCGCACCCCCAGCGGTCACGCGTACCGCTCCCTCGCGCCACCACTCCTCGGCTGGGGCTCCGACCCGCCGTGCGCGGAAGCGGCCGCAACGTCACCTCTCGAGAGACACCTCGAGTCACTCCTCGCAGCTAGCTGAGGATGCCGTACCGCGCGTTCCAGCTCTGCGCGCCGCTGTAGGCGTCGACCATCGACCAGATCCAGACGATGGGCGCAAGGAAGATCCCGACGAAGGCCAGGATGAGGACAAGGCTGGTGATGTACGAGAGCAGGAAGGCCACGCCCTTGCCGCCCTGGCCGTTGACGAACTGTCCGAGGCCCGGCAGGAAGAACGACGCGAGGACGGCAAGCGCGGGGTTCTTCGGGGCGACCTGCCGCGCAGGAAGGTAGCCGTGCTGACCCTGCGCCAAGGGCCCGACCTGGGACCCCGGCGAAGGTGTCACCGGGACGACAGCGCCGCTCATCACCGACGGTGGCGGGTTTGGGACCGACCGCACTTGCTGTGACCACTCGACGCCGGTCCAGTACCGCTCCGTCCCGTCCGGTTGCCGGTACCAGCCAGCGGACGCGTTCGTAACCATCCCCATCCCCTCTTCGGATCATTCTGGAGCCCACCCTAGGGCGCCCATCCGCCACTGGTCCCGTCTTCGGGGCACACGCCACGTGTTGGACCCACTTGAGACGATCGGTACACACGACGGAGAGGAGCGCGGATGGCGCCGAACGAGCAGTCGCGGGTGGACGTGGACAGCCACCGCGAGCGACACGGCGCGCATCAGACCCCGTTGGTCAGCGATCCAGCCGCGCTCGGAGGTAGCGTCCTTGGCCGGGGGGGGAAGCCCAGATCCCCCGATTCCGCACAGCCGCTTGAGGAGTGGACGATGGAGAGCGCGATCGAGCTGATCAGCGACGGTGATGGCCTGGCGATCATCGGTGAGTCCACTGCGGTCGAGCGCTTCCTCGCCAGCGAAGGCCTGCCGTCCAGAGACCTCGAACTCCCGCGGCTCTCGTCGACCCTGCGTGCAGGGTCCGGGATGGCACAAGCCGGCTCGGAGATCGCCGCCAGCACCGGGCGATGGGTCAAGCTGACCCCGAAGTCGGCCGAGGCGTTGAAGAAGTTCGAGGCCATGAAGGGCTCGAGCCCCGATGTGAGCCGCGCTGTGATGATGGACAAGGGCAAGACCAAGCACATCCTCGAGTTCACGAAGGCTCCGGGCGCGAGGTCGCTGCTGACCAACCCGGCGGTCCTGGCCGGCGCCGCCGGGCTCATGGCCCAGCTGGCGATGCAGCAGTCCATGGACGAGATCACGGACTACCTCGCCACGATCGACAAGAAGGTCGACCACGTGCTCCGCGCGCAGACCGACGCCGTCGTGGCGGACATGATCGCGGTGGAGCTGCTTGTCGACGAGGCCATGACCATCCGGGAGAAGGTCGGGCGCGTCTCCGAGATCACCTGGTCGAAGGTCCAGGCGACATCGATGACGATCGCCCGCACCCAGGCGTACGCGCTGCGCCAGCTCGACGCGCTGTCGGAGAAGGTCGAACAGAAGCGCTCGGTCGGCGACATCGCCGACGCCTCCAAGGACGCCGAGGCCAAGGTTCAGGAGTGGCTCGCCGTCCTTGCGCGGTGCTTCCAGCTGCAGGATGCCATCGCGGTGCTGGAGCTCGACCGCGTGCTCGACGCCTCACCCGAGGAGCTGGACGAGCACCGCCTCGCCCTCCGGACCGCCCGGCAGAAGCGGCTGGAACTCATCACGCGTAGCACCGAGCTCATGCTGACGCGCATGGGCGCGGCCGCCGAAACCGCGAACGCGAAGGTCCTTCTGCACCCGGCCTCATCCGGCGCTGTCGTGCGCTCGAGCAGCCAGGTCGTGAGCGCTGTCGTCGGCCTCCAGGAGCGTCTGGGGATCGAGAGTGAGCGTGCCTCGCTGGAGGCTCGGCGCTGGAGTGCCGCGGCGCTCGAGACGCGCGACAAGGCAGTGCGATCGGGAGCGGAGGGCTTCGACGCTGCACGGACGTTCGGGGGCGAAAGTCTCGGAAGGGCCAGGTCGGCCACTGGAAAGCTGTCGAGCGGAATCGCCTCGCGACGTCTCGGTCGGCGCCCGGCGGACGCGCCGCCCGAAGATGAAGGGTGAGCCTGGCGCCGCGCTGTGCCTCGCTACTGACTCCGAAAGGTTTCGTAGGCGACTTCCAGTAGATCGTTCGCCGGTCGCTCACTTCTCGACGCAGGCAGCACCATGAGCCGCTGACCGTGGCGCTCCTGCAACCCGTGGCGCAGCATCGGGCCGTCGATCTCCTCGAGGAGGTCCGCGCGAATCTGGACGACGTAGTCAGGCCGCACGCCGAGGATGTGACTATCGAAAGCCGCGTGGTGGATCTTGCACAACGAGAGGCCGTTTCGGATGGCCGCAACACCCGCCTCGTCGCGGTCGGGAACGATGTGGGCGGCATCGAGCAGCTGGCTGTGGCCGAGTGCGCACACCGCACAGCGAGTCTCGTACGCCCGCATCACGGTGGCACGGAAGATCGGCTGGTGGAGGCGTCGCTTCGTCTCGACGGTGATGTACCGCTTGAGCGTCTCCTCGAGCGCGCTCTGCGGCTCGATGGCCCCGTGGGTCACCGCGTCGACGACGAACTGCAGCTGGTCGGTCTCCTCCCCCACGATGTACACGGGGAAGGTCGGAAGGTATGCGCCCGGGCCCACGCCGAAGAACCAGATCAGGGGCAGCTTCCGCTCCATCGCGACGCGTAGCGCCCGGTTCTCCGAGTGGTCCGGGTCCGTCCCCCGGTACTTGTAGCGGATCAGCCCGTCCGGCCCCACGGCGTCCTCGTAAGGGCGTTCGGCCCCCTCAGGCCGGTACACCGTCCGAAACGAGAGTGCGGCATCGAGCACTGCGGGCTTGCGGATGCCGCGCTGGATGTCCATCAGCGGCAGCGGCTCTCCTCGGAATCGGAACTCCTTGATCTCCTCGCTGGTCAGCGGGTCGGCACCGTCGTTGGTGCGCTGCGCGAGCCACGCCATCGCAGCCTGGCGGAGTTCCCGGTCGTCCGCGATCCCCCAGGCTGCTGCCACCGTGCCAGCTTGGCACGCACAAACGCCTGGCGCCCGCAGAGGGGCCGGCAAGTCTCCCCCTAGAACAAGATCCGCGCCTTCGCCGCGACGAATTCGGCCTTGGTGAGAAGCCCCGACTCGTACCACCCGACAAGTCGTTCGAGGTCCTTGAGCACGCCGACCCCGGTGCGCGACATCTCCTCGGTGGGTGATGTCTCCAGGTCGTCCCCTCGATGCACCGGCGGTGGCGCCCCGACGTGCGACACCTCGTCGAGCTCATGGGGCCCGGCCGTCGGGAAAGGCTCCGCTGGTGGGTCCTCCGTCTGCCCGTCTCGGTACTCCAGCCACGTCAGCGCGTCGCTGCGGAACGACTTGTAGTCGACAAAGCGTGTCGGAGCCAACGCCAATGCGAACCCGGCACGCTTCGCCAAGAAGACGTCTGGCTGTCTGCTCCCTACGACTCGGCACGAATCCTGGAAGTCGTGCAGCATCGCTCTCAGGCAGGCCTCCGCTTCCTCGTCCGTTGCACCATGTGCCCGGTGGAAGGCGTCGAGCACCCGCCGCGTGACAGGAAGCTTGGCAGCATCGAGCGCGAGGACCCTTTGGTCGACGGCGGGCTCTGGTTCCGGGGCTTCCATATCGTCCTCTGGGTCTGGCGGCTCGTTCTCTAGGTCTGGCCGCGACTCAGTGCCAGGTGATGGGTCGTTGCATCCCTCAGCTCCGGCGTGGAGGTCCTTGGCCTCATCGCGGTCGTCCACCTCGGAGCGTGCCACCCGTAGTTCATCGATCGACTCGACGTACTGCACTGAGTCGGCAGCCGCCACGATGAGGTCGAGGCAACCCTCTTGCCCGCTCTCCTTCGACAGATCCTCTGCTGTGTTGCGGGCATACACGACGATGAACGTCGCTTTTCCGCCGTCGGGCTTGAGGCGCAGCACCCGGCCCATTCGCTGGATCATCTGGCGGCGTGATTTCGAGCCCCCGAGCACGACGGCGAGGTCGATATCCGGGACGTCGATGCCCTCGTCGAGGACCGTTGGCGCGACGAGCGCTTCGAGGCGCCGAGCTCGGAGATCGATGAGGCGCTCGCGCCGCTCGGTCCGGGACAGCTTGCTGTGCACGGCCTCGGCACGCACACCCGCTACCTGAAGCGCCTCCGCGATGTCCTCGGCGACGTCGACCCGTCTCGTGAAGAGCAGCGAGCCGTGCGATTCGTCCACGACAGGCAGGCCGAAACCACGACGTAGACGTCACCCTCCTCACATGCTGGATCCACGCCTACGACATCCGCCTCATCGTGATGACCAACGCCCACCTCGTCCCCTACCCGCGCCTGCTGACCTTCCTGCTCGACCTCGGCCGAACCACCGGCTGCGACATCGCCCTGACCCATGACGAGAACAGCGTTACGCCCGTCGTGGACTGGGCCCGCGACCACGGCGCCAACATCCACGCCAGCACCGGGCCGCTCATCCAACAGATGACGGCAACTGCCCGACCGGCGTACCCGCTGCCAGATAGCGACCCGACCCCGTTCCCGAAGTTCCTGCCCGAGGTCGACTTCTACGCCTTCCGCGGCCTGTGCCGAGACCTCCTGCCCGCCGACGAGTTCGCCATCGTGGACGACCTCTACACCCGCACCTTCCGGGCCGTCACCGCCGACCCGCTAGGCGACGACGAAGACGCGTCCCTACGGATCCGGGACATGCTCTCCTCCGTCACGAGCGACAGCGAAGCCACCACGATCATTCGCGCCACGCAGGCCGCGCTGTTCAAGACGGGTCGTCACCTCTACGTGTGGATGCCAACGTTGCGCGTCGCCATGCAGCGCGACCAGCACCGGCGAACCGATACCTCCACCATCGCATCCCGCGCACCCCACTCACACTCAGAGCATCCCACCCTGACAGGACATCCCCCCGTCCAACGCGGGGGTCTGTCCGATTCCCGGTGTAACTGGCATTCGGGTTACAGGGTCTCGGCCGCTGGCATGCGGTCGGCGAAGGTGACGGCGAACGCGTTCAGGGCGGGCTTCCACCGGGTGACCCATCGTGCCTGCCCGAGCCCTTTGGGGTCCAGGGACCGGGTGACCAGGTACAGCGTCTTCAGGGCGGCCTGCTCGGTGGGGAAGTGTCCCCGGGCGGTCACGGCGCGTCGGTAGCGGGCGTTGAGGGACTCGATCGCGTTGGTGGAGCAGAGCACGCGGCGGATCTCGACGGGGTAGTCCAGGAACGGGATGAACTCCTCCCACGCCGCCCGCCAGAGCTTGGGGATGGCCGGGTAGGGCTTGCCCCACTTCTCCTCGAGTTCTTCGAACGCCGCCCAGGCGGCGTCCGCGGAAGGCGCGGTGTAGATCGGGCGCAGGTCGCGCGCGAGCTGGTCCCAGTACCGCTTGGAGGCGTACCGGAAGGTGCCGCGGATCAGGTGGATGATGCAGGTCTGAACAATCGCCGCCGGGAACACCGCAGCAACCGAGTCCGGCAGGCCCTTCAGGCCGTCGCAGACGACGAAGAACACGTCCGCCACGCCGCGGTTCTTGATGTCGGTGAGCACGTTCATCCAGAACTTCGCGGACTCCCCGCCACCACCGGTGCCGGCCCACAGGCCCAGGACGTCGCGGCGGCCGGCCAGGTCGACCCCGATCGCGGCGTAGAACGGCTGGTTGCCGACCTGCCCGTCGCGGACCTTGACCATGATCGCGTCGATGAAGATCGCCGCGTACACCGCCTGCAGCGGCCGGGAGGACCAGGCCTGCATGTCCTCGATGACCTTGTCGGTGATCCGCGAGACGGTGTCCTTCGAGACCTCCGCCCCGTACACCTCGGCGAAGTGCGCGGAGATCTCCCCGGTGGTAAGTCCCCGGGCGTAGAGGGAGAGCACGATCGCGTCGACGTCATTCAGTCGGCGCTGGTGCCTCTTGACGATCACCGGCTCGAACGAGCCCGCCCGGTCCCTCGGCACGGCGATCTCGACCTTGCCGGCGTTGTCGGTCAGCACCGTCTTGGTCCGGGTCCCGTTGCGGGAGTTCCCACCGTTGCGGCCCTCGGCGGCGTGCTTGTCGTACCCGACGTGCTCGCTCATCTCCTCCTCGAGCGCGGACTCCAGCACCTCCTTGGTGATCGTCTTCAACAGC
This sequence comes from uncultured Actinomycetota bacterium, assembly GCA_963726295.1. GTDB lineage: Bacteria > Actinomycetota > Actinomycetes > Actinomycetales > Dermatophilaceae > DASSQJ01. The sequence continues at coordinate 788,613 of CAVSBW010000001.1, read as the reverse complement.
CCCTCCGGGCCGGTCAGGTCATCACCTCGGGCACGAGCGGCCTTGACCAGCTGCCGCACAGCAGCCCGCTCGACCTCCGCCGGCGTCGTGGTCTTCTTCGGTTCCTTCGGCATCGAGCTCACGCTCGAGTTTGTCTCGGTCATCGGTGACCGGCCTTCCTCGCCAGCACCGCTGGCGTGTCGGGCCAGTTACACCGGAAGCCGGACAGTCCCCAACGCGGCTCATCCCAAACGAGGGTGTAGCCGGGGGTCGGCGCGTCGGTGCGGGGATAGGGGTCGAGGCCTCCCGAGGATGAAGGTTCCTACACGCCTCATCCGGAAGACCTCGACGTGTCTGACGCTACCTTCGCTTCCCCTGACCTGACGACCTTCGCGGGCGTGGACGACCTCGGCCTGGTCGTGACCGGGCAGCTGCTGGAGCCCGATCGTGCGGTGCTGGCCTGCCGTGTGCTCGAGGCGGATGACTGGTGTCATCGCTGCGGGGAGCAGGGCAGGCCGCGGGACACGGTGGTGCGGCGGTTGGCGCACGAGCCGTTCGGGTGGCGCCCCACGACTCTGGTGATCAGCGTGCGCCGGTACCGGTGCACGGGGTGCGCTCACGTGTGGCGCCAGGACACCTCCAGGGCGGCGCCGCCGCGGGCGAAGATCTCCCGGGCCGGGCTGCGGTGGGCGCTGGAGGGACTGGTGGTGGCGCACCTGACGGTTTCCCGGGTCGCCGACGGGCTCGCGGTCGCGTGGGACACCGCCAACGACGCGGTCCTGGCCGAAGGCAAGCCGGGTCCTGATCAACGACCCTCACCGGTTCGAGGGGGTCGCCGTGGTCGGCGTGGACGAGCACGTGTGGCGGCACACCCGCCGCGGGGACAAGTACGTCACCGTGGTCATCGACCTGACCCCGATCCGCGACGGCACCGGCCCTGCCCGGCTGCTGGACATGGTCGCGGGACGCTCCAAGGCGGCGTTCAAGACCTGGCTCGCCGAGCGCGAGCAGTCCTGGCGCGACCGGGTGGAGGTCGTGGCGATGGACGGGTTCACCGGGTTCAAGACCGCCACCACCGAAGAGCTCCCAACGGCGGTGGCGGTGATGGACCCGTTTCACGTCGTGCGCTTGGCCGGGGAGGCCCTGGACCGGTGCCGGCGCCGGGTGCAGCAGGAGCTTCATGGTCACCGCGGCCTCGCCGGGGACCCGCTGTACCGCGCCCGGCGGACCCTGCACACCGGCGAGGACCTCCTCACCGACCGGCAACGCGAGCGGCTCATGGTCCTGTTCGCCGACGCTGCGCACGTGGAGGTCGAAGCCACTTGGGGCATCTATCAGCGGATGATCGCCGCGTACCGCGACCCCGACCGCACCCAAGCCCGCGCAGCGATGACAGCGCTCATCGACTGCCTGCGCGAAGGCGTCCCCGCCGCGCTCGTCGAGCTGCGCCGGCTCGGCCGGACCCTGACCCAGCGCGCCGGCGACGTGCTGGCCTACTTCGACCGGCCCGGCACCAGCAACGGTCCGACCGAGGCGCTCAACGGACGCTTGGAGCACTTGCGCGGCTCCGCCCTCGGCTTCCGCAACCTCACCAACTACATCGCCAGATCTCTACTCGAGACCGGCGGCTTCAGACCCCAACTCCACTCTCGTTTGGGATGAGCCTCCAACGCGACAACACCGGACCACCGGGCCGGACCGTCCTTCGGAGCAGCCCGGTGGGAAGTCCAGCGGGCCGCTACCTCGCTCGCGACACTCCTGCGGAACCGCCGAGTGGCCGGAGGTCCCGACGGGGACGCGGCGGGTCCTCCCGCCTTCTCCACGCCCCCGCGGAACCGCGAGGCGACCCGAATACCCTCCACCCGCTGGTGGGAGCCACCGCCCCATGACGCCCTCCCGATCGACGCCCGTCGACACCGTACCCACCAACGCCGAGGGGCGGACCGCTTCCGCGGTCCGCCCCTCGGCGTTCTTCTCAGATATCCCGTCCGTCACTGACAGCCAGTGAGAATCCACTGACAATCTCGTGAGAATCCACTGACATTCAGTGAGAAATCACTGACATCCGAGTGAGAACTGACATCAGCTGCAGCCGGAGGTGCTGCCGCAGCCTTCGCAGACGTAGCAGGAGCCGGCGGGGCGCATCTTCGTGCCGCAGGTCATGCACATCGGGGCGTCGGCGGCCTTGGTGTCGCCGAAGGCGGCCAGGAGGTCGGCCGAGGAATGGATCTCGGCCGAGACCTCCCGGGCGGAGGCGGCGCCCGAACCCGAGCCGACGGTGGATGCAGCACCGGCGTCGGCAGCGGGCTCGGCCATGGGGGCGACCGGCTCCTCAGCCTTCTTCGACGAGGCACCGATGCCCATCGACAGCGACTCGATCTCCTCCTCGAGCTCCTCCTCGGACTCCTCGTCGACTGGGGCGTACGAGCCGGTCTCGAGCTGGCGGGCCCGCTCCTCGGCCGTGTGGATGCCCATGTACGAGCGGGTGTCGAAGTCCAGGTAGTCCAGGGCCAGCCGGCGGAAGACGTAGTCCATGAGGGACTGCGCCATCCGCACGTCCGGGTCGTCGGTCATGCCGGCCGGCTCGAAGCGCATGTTCGTGAACTTCTCGACGAACGTCTCCAGCGGCACCCCGTACTGGAGCGCGACCGAGGTGACGATCGAGAAGGCGTCCATGACACCGGCGAGCGTGGAGCCCTGCTTGCCGAACTTGAGGAACACCTCGCCGAGGCGGCCGTCCTCGTAGGTGCCGGCGGTGAGGTAGCCCTCGGCCCCACCGACGGTGAACGACGTCGTCTGCGAGCCGCGGCGCTTCGGCAGCCGCTCGCGGGTCGGCCGGTAGACGACCTTCTCGACGATCTCGGCCTGGGCGGCCTTGACCGCGGCGCTCGCCTTGTCGGCCGCGGCGTCCTTGGCGGTCGAGCCGCCGTCAGAGAGCGGCTGGCCCACCTTGCAGTTGTCGCGGTAGACGGCCAGCGCCTTCAGGCCGAGCTTCCAGCCCTGGACGTAGACGTCCTGGATCTCCTCGACGCTCGCCGTCTCCGGCAGGTTGACCGTCTTGGAGATGGCACCGGAGAGGAACGGCTGGGTCGCCGCCATCATCCGGACGTGGCCCATCGGGGAGATTGCGCGGGCACCCATCGCGGTGTCGAAGACCTCGTAGTGCTCCGGCTTCAGGCCGGGGGCGTCGACGACGTGGCCCTTGTCGGCGATGTACTCGACGATCGCCTCGACGGTTTCCTCGGTGTACCCGAGCTTCCGCAGGGCGCGCGGGATGGTGAGGTTGACGATCTGCATCGACCCGCCGCCGACGAGCTTCTTGAACTTCACCAGGGAGAAGTCGGGCTCGATGCCGGTGGTGTCGCAGTCCATCATGAAGCCGATGGTGCCGGTGGGGGCGAGCACCGACGCTTGGGCGTTGCGGTAGCCGTTCTTCTCGCCGAGCTTGACGACGTCGTCCCAGGCCTTCGTGGCGGCCCGGTGGATGTCCTTGTCCATGGTGCCGAGCGTGCGCACAGCGTCGTTGGCGGCGGCGTGCTTGCGCATGACCCGCTTGTGCGCGTCGGCGTTGCGGGCGTACCCGGCGTACGGGCCGACGACCGCGGCCATCTCGGCGGAGCGCTTGTAGGCGGCACCGGTGAGCAGCGAGGTGATCGACGCGGCGAGCGCGCGGCCACCCTCGGAGTCGTATCCGTGGCCGGTGGCCATGAGCAGCGCACCGAGGTTGGCGTAGCCGATGCCCAGCTGGCGGTAGTCGCGCGTGGTCTCGCCGATCGGCTCCGTGGGGAAGTCCGCGAAGCAGATCGAGATGTCCATCGCCGTGATGACCAGCTCGGTGACCTTCTGGAAGGTGGCCGCGTCGAAGGTGTCGTCGTCGCGCAGGAACTTCAGCAGGTTCAGGCTGGCCAGGTTGCACGAGGAGTTGTCGAGGCTCATGTACTCCGAGCACGGGTTGGACGCGGTGATCCGGCCCGTCTCCGGGTTGGTGTGCCAGTCGTTGATCGTGCCGTCGTACTGGATGCCCGGGTCGGCGCACTCCCACGCGGCCTTGGCGATCTTGCCCATGAGCTCGCGGGCATCGACGGTCTCGATGACCGAGCCGTCCTTGCGGGAGGTGAGGCCGAACTCGCGACCCTCCTCGACCGCACGCATGAACTCGTCGGTGACCCGCACCGAGTTGTTCGCGTTCTGGTACTGGACCGAGACGATGTCCTTGCCGCCGAGGTCCATGTCGAAGCCGGCGTCGCGCAGCGCGCGGATCTTGTCCTCCTCGCGCGCCTTGGTCTCGACGAATTCCTCGATGTCGGGGTGGTCGACGTCGAGAACGACCATCTTCGCCGCGCGTCGGGTGGCTCCACCGGACTTGATGGTGCCCGCGGACGCGTCGGCGCCGCGCATGAAGGAGACCGGGCCGGAGGCGGTGCCGCCGGAGGACAGCAGCTCCTTGGAGGAGCGGATGCGGGAGAGGTTCAGGCCGGCGCCGGAGCCGCCCTTGAAGATGAAGCCCTCCTCCTTGTACCAGTTCAGGATGCTGTCCATCGAGTCGTCGACGGAGAGGATGAAGCAGGCGCTGACCTGCTGCGGGCTCTTGGTGCCGACGTTGAACCAGACCGGCGAGTTGAAGCTGAACACCTGGTGCAGCAGGGCGTACGTCAGCTCGTGCTCGAAGATCTCGGCGTCCTCGGCGGTGGAGAAGTACCCGTGGTCCTTGCCGGCCTTGACGTAGGTGAGGACCACCCTGTCGATGAGCTGCTTGAGCCCGGTCTCGCGCTCGGGGGTGCCGACCGCGCCGCGGAAGTACTTGGTGGTGACGATCGTGGAGGCGTTGACGCTCCAGAAGTCGGGGAACTCGACCCCGCGCTGGTCGAAGATCGTCTCGCCCGTCTTCCAGTTCTGCTGGACGACGTCGCGCTTCTCCCAGGTCACCTCGTCGTAGGGGTGGACTCCGGGGGTGGTGTAGATCCGTTCGATCTTCACCCCCTTGCCCTTGGCGGCGGACTTGCGGGCACCTGCACGTGCTCCGGCGGTCTCGGTCATGCCTGATCCCTCTCTTCTGCCCCTGCGGGCGTGGTGACCTCTACTGGTGTTTCTACTGCTGGGGTGTGACAGGCCCGTTGGCCTGCGGTTCCTCCGCGGTGGCGTCGCGCTCCGCGCGCAGGAGGGTGATGGCGTCCTCGAAGTCCTCGAGGGAGTCGAACGCGCGGTAGACGCTGGCGAACCGCAGGTAGGCGACCTCGTCGAGCTCGCGCAGCGGCGCGAGGACGGCCATCCCGACCTCGTGCGCCTCGATCTCGGCGTTGCCCTGGCTGCGGATGCTCTCCTCCACCCGCTGGGCGAGCAGCGCCAGGTCGTCCTCGCTGACCGGGCGGCCCTGGCAGGCCTTGCGGACGCCGACCAGGACCTTGGAGCGGCTGAACGGCTCGGTGGCGCCGGAGCGCTTGACCACGCTCAGGCTGGCGGTCTCGACGGTGGTGAACCGGCGGCCGCACTCGGGGCACTGGCGGCGGCGGCGGATGCTCGAGCCGTCGTCGGTGGTGCGTGAGTCGATGACCCGGGAGTCGGTGTGCCGGCAGAACGGGCAGTACATGCTCGGCTCCTCCCTGTGGACCGATCGGTGGACAGTGGTGTTAACAACCTATGGACGGCCACTGTTTCGTGTGCACAACATGTGGACGAACTACATTGGTGTAACCACTAGATGTAGTGGCCATCATGCACGGGATGTGACCTGCGCCGCAAGGAGGTCGGCACAAAGTTCAGCCGTTCGGCTGTTTCCGCAGGTCAGAGGCCTGTTGATGGCCCTGACGCCGTGCGGCTCGGCGTGTCGTAACACCATTTGTGGGGCAGATGTGACGGATGAGGCACCACATCTGGGGTCCGGTCGGCTCACGGATGACGGGTGCCCCACACTCCGGCTGCGTCGCGCACCGAGCGGCCTAGCGTGGAAGCACACTCCCCCCAGACGAGGAAGGCACGACGATGAAGGCCCTGCAGTACCGGACGGTCGGCGAGGCACCAGAGGTCGTGGAGGTGGAGCGGCCGGAGCCGACCGGCAGCCAGGTCCTGCTGAAGGTGACCGCGGCCGGCGCGTGCCACTCCGACGAGTTCGTCATGGGGCTGCCCGCGGACGCCCTGGAGGGCCTGGGCATCAGCCTCCCGATGACCTTGGGACACGAGGGGGTCGGCGTCGTCTCGGCTCTCGGCCCGGCCGCCTCGGGGGTCGCGGTGGGTGACGCCGTCGCCGTGTACGGGCCCTGGGGGTGCGGCCACTGCCGCACCTGCGCGACCGGAGCGGAACAGTACTGCGAGGACGCGGCAGCGCTCGGCATCCGGCCGCCGGGGCTGGGCGCACCGGGAGCGATGGCCGAGTACCTGCTCGTCGACGACGCGCGGCACCTGGTGCCCCTCGGGGGCCTCGACCCGGTGGCGGCAGTGGCCCTGACCGACGCGGGCCTGACCCCGTACCACGCGATCAAGGGCAGCCTGGCCAAGCTCGTCCCCGGCTCGACCGCGGTCGTCATCGGCGTCGGGGGCCTGGGGCACCTCGGCATCCAGATCCTCCGGGCGCTGAGCCCGGCCCGGGTTATCGCCCTCGACATCGGCGACGACAAGCTCGCCCTCGCGCGCGAGATGGGCGCGCACGAGGCCTTCACCTCCGACGAGAGCGCCGTCGACACGGTGCGCGAGCTGACCGGTGGTCGCGGCGCCACCGCGGTGTTCGACTTCGTCGGGCTGGGGCCGACGACCGCCCTCGCGGCCCAGATGGTGCACCCGTTGTCCGACATCGTCGTCGTCGGCGTCGGGGACGGTGCGGTGCCGGTCGGGTTCTTCACCCTCCCCTACGAGACGAGCGTCCGGGCGCCGTACTGGGGCACCCTGCCGGACCTGCACGAGGTCCTCGCCCTCGCCCGCAGCGGCGCCGTACACGTCGAGACCGAGACCTTCTCGCTGGACGACGCCGCGACGGCCTACGAGCGGATGCACGCGCGCAGCCTCCGTGGCCGCGCGGTCGTCGTTCCCTGACCCCGGCCGGGAGCGGGCGCGTGAGTCAGCCGCCGTGGTGCTCGAGGAGGCGCTGGGCGAGGTCGCGGCCGAGGTCCTGGTACTCCTCCGTGCCGGTGACGACGAACGCGTCAGGACCGGCGACGAGAAGGATCCTGGCCACCCGGTCGGCCACCGGCTCCAGCAGGTGAGCGACCACCTCGCTGTCGGTGCCGTCCTCCCGGACGACCTCGACCCGCTCGGCCTGGCGCTCGACGACCCACACTCCGGAGGTCGGGACGACCAGGCGCACCGGCGTCGTTCGCCGCTGCGCGACGAGGAGGTCCACGAGGTCCACCGGCGGCTCGAAGACCTCGCCCTGCACCTCGGCCTCGAGGACGCCGGTGAGGAGGAACGTGCGCAGCCGCCCGTCCTCGTCGGGCGGGCCGGCGTCGACCTCCCACCCGCGCCGGGTGCGCACCACGCGGTAGGGCTCCACCACCCGTTCGGCGGCCCCGGGCCACCACGAACGCACGTACCTGATGCGGACCCGGCGCCGGTCGCGAGCCGCCCGGAACCACTGCGCGGCGCTCAGCCCGGCGCCGTCGTCGACCCATGACGGCGTGAGGTCCTCGTCGAGGAACGCGCGGAGCTTCTCCACCGCCCCGGCGAGGACCGTGTTGTCCGGCTCGAGCAGCGACTCGTCGCGTGCCACGCGGTAGACCCGCGCCAGGTACTCGACGGGCGCGTAGTCGAAGGCGAGGTCGTCGACGACGTACCGGTCGTGCAGCCGCACGGTCGTCGCCACGGACGGATCGGCATCCTCACCGAGGTCGTCGAGGAACTCCAGCGGCGGCGGCATCCCCAGCCGGTCCTGGGCGTCCTCGCTGACGTAGTAGCGCACGAGGACGTCGCGCACCTCGTCCTCGGTGCGTCCCACCTCCTTGGCCACCGCCGCCAGGGGCACGACGCCCTGGTAGGAGAGCACCTCGATGATCCTGGGGAGCTCGGAGACCCGGAGCACGAAGCCGGTGGGGTCAGCCATGAGCCACCTCCCGGAGCCGAGCCAGGATCTGGTCTCGAACCGCGTCGGGGCCGACCAGGCGCACCCGTGTCCCCATCTCGACCAGCCACAGGAAGAGCGCCGCCCGGTTCGTGACCACGACCCGCACGGTCGCCGGGTCCCCTTGCCCCGGCTCGACCTCGGCGCCGGGAAAGGTCCAGAGCACCATCGGCAGGTGCTCGCGGCCGACCTCGAGCGTGGTGACCGTCGGTGGGTCCTCGACCCACAGGTGCGGGTTGAGCGACGAGACGGGGTCGTCGGCGATGTCGGACGCCGCCGAGCCGGGGATGTCGAGCTCGACCTCGTGCATCCGGTCGAGCCGGAACCACTTGCAGTGCCCGTCGTCGTCGCGGGCCCGTAGCCACCAGGCCGCCGGAGAGGTGTGCAGCCGGATCGGCTCGACCTGGCGGTGGCGCTCCCGGTACCGCATCGCGACGACGCAGTGGTGGTCGACGGCCTGCGCGAGCTTGCGGATGACGACCGGCACCTGCTGTGCGCCGGGCTCCGGCAGCGGGTGCTCGGCGCGGAACGCGAGTGTCGCCTCGAGCACCGACCGCTCCGCCGGCGCGAGCCCCACCTGGTCGGCGAGGTCGCGGCGGTGCAGCACGTACCTCGCCACCTCGCCCTCGCCGGAGACGCGCTCGTACGCCCAACCGGCGTCGGCGAGCCGCTTGAGGTCACGCAGCAACGAGGCCTCGGCCACCTTCCCCTTCTCGGAGGGGTACCCGCCGAGCGCGACGAGGTCGGGCGCGGCGAGGCCCCGCTCCCCCGCCGCTGCGAGGTGGCGCAGCAGCAGGATGAGGCGCGAGACCGCGTCCGCGCGGGTGGGCCGGGCGCCGGTCGCCGGCGGGACCGGCGCCGTCGCGGTCCCGCCCTCGGCCGGCTCGTCGTGCAGCTGCTCGCTCAGGTACTCGTGCAGGTCGGCCTGCACCGGGCTCGACATCGACACCACCCCTTCGTCGGTCGCCACCCAAGTCTGTCACCGTCCGAAACCGGCTGTGTTGGACCCCCTCTGGATGGTGGTGGCGAACGCGGGGGGAACCACGACGATCCCGCACCCGCAACGCCACACAGGAGGGAACACCGCATGACCCAGCAGCCCAACCACAAGCCCGGTGACGTCGTCAACGGCCACCGTCTCGGTGAGGACCTGATCTGGCACCCCGTCGAGCAGCAAGCCCCCGAGGCGGCCGCCCCGGCCGCCACGGGCGGCCCCCTCGGCTGGGTCGGCCGCCACAAGGTGCTCTCCGGCGTCCTCGCCGCCGTCCTGTTCCTCGGCGTCATCGGGGCCGTCAGCGGGGCGTCCGGGGGCGGTGAGAGCGATGGCGGCTCGGCTGCCGCTGCCGACACCGCGAGCCCGTCGGCGAGCCCGACCGAGTCGAGTGAGCCCACCCCGGAGGCCACGGCCGAGGAGGCGGCGGCCGAGGATGAGGCGCCCGAGTCCAGCGCCCCGGTCGACCCCGTCCTCGTCGAGAAGGCCCACGGCCGTGACGGCGACACCTACTGGTACGCCGTCATCATCAAGAACCCGAACAAGGACCACATCTGGGACTCGGCGAGCGTCGATGTCGAGGCCGTCGCCAAGGACGGGACCATCCTCGACTCCGACTCGAACTACACCGTGCTGCTCAGCGGTGAGACCGCCCTCACCGGCATGTTCTTCGACGTCGGCAACGAGAAGATCGACCACCTCGAGGTGCGCGGCCCGACCGCCGACAGCGCCACCAGCGCGCCGCTGGCCGAGACCGGCACGTTCAAGGTCTCCAAGGTCAAGGCGACCTCGGACGACTGGTCCACGACGGTCAGCGGCACGATCGAGTCCAGCTTCGAGGAGCAGCAGGACAGCGTCGAGGTCGTGGTCATCGGCCGCAAGGGCGGCACGATCAAGGCCGCCGAGTTCACCTACGTCGACCGGGTCCCCTCGGGCGGCAAGGCCCGCTTCGAGGCGACCGCCTTCGACGCCCCGTCCGGCCTGAAGTGGACGGCGTACGCCAATCTCTGAGCCGCCCGGCCGGTCTGCTGCCCGATGGAGGGGCGGGGCGGCGGACCGGGCCACCAGGATCAGGCGTCCCTCATCCGCGGACAGAGGCGCGGGTGAGGGGCGCCGCCGGTGCCGTCGCGTCGAGGTGGGCGAGCAGGTGATCGGTGAGCTCCTCGGCATCCGGGCCGACGCCGTCGAGGAAGCTCGACTTGCGCCGCCGCATGAACGGCAGGCCGAGGACGTAGCCGCCCGGCGTGGGCAGCACTCCCCCGTCGTGGGCGAGCCGCCCACGACGGTCGAGGAACGACGGGTCCAGCCATGGGTAGCGCGGCCGGTAGCCGGTGGCCCACACGACGGAGCGGTACCGGGTCAGGTCGAGGTCGAGGCCGAACGACTCGGCCGGGAGGTGCGTCGGTACCGGACGGTCGGCGGGTTCGACCTCCCCATCGAGTCCACGCGCCAGCACGTACTCGTCGATGGTGTCGAGCAGCCGGTCCTGCTTGAGGTCGGCCGAGGTGTAGAGGTTGGTCAGCGACCCGGAGAACTGTGCCCGTGACCCCATGACGCCCACCAGCCGCCCTCGCACGTCGACCCCGGCCGACGTCACCGCGTTGAGGTCGAGGGGGCGCCGCTCGGGAGACCCGAGGAGCTGCAGCGACGGCGTCCGCCGCACCCGCAGCACGTCGTCGACGTCCTCGATCCGCTCGTCGAGCAGCCCGACGGCGTCGAGCCACCACTGGATGTCCATGCCGCGGTAGGTCCGCGGCACGCGCACGTGCTCGCCGATCGAGAGGGTCACGTCGCGGCCGGCGCGGGCCAGCTCGTCGGCGACCTGCAGCCCGGACGCCGACCCGCCCACGACGAGCACCGGCCCGTCGGCGAGCAGTCCGGGCCGACGGTAGGCGATCGCGTCGAGCTGCTCGAGGTGCGGGGGCAGCGCCGCGGCCACCTCGGGCCGCCAGGGATCGCTGCACGCACCCGAGGCGAGCACGACGACCCGCGCCGACCATGACCCGGAGCTCGTCTCGACCACGAACCCGCTGTCGACGGCCCGCACCTGCCGCACCTCGACGCCGGTCTCGACCGGCGCCCCGGACTCACCCCGGTAGCGGCGCAGGAGGCCCGCGACCTCCGCGGCGGTCATGAAGCCGTCCGGGTCGGGCCCGTCGTAGGCGAACCCGGGCAGCCGGGTCATCCAGTTCGGGCTGAGGAGCCGCAGCGAGTCCCACCGCTGTGTGGTCCACGAGTGCGCGACCTCGCCGCGCTCGAGGACGACGTGGTCGACCGCGCGGGCGGCCAGGCAGTGGCTCATGGCGAGCCCTGCCTGGCCGCCCCCGACCACCACCACGTCGGTGGACCGGTGGGCCCGGTGGGTGGTGGGCATCGGTGATCAGCGCACCGACACGAGGACGGACGTCGGGTTGGTGAGGTTGTCGTAGACCGAGGACCGCTTCTGCGCCTGGGCCACCAGCGCCTCGACCTCGGCCGGCGTGGCCTCGGCGTCGACGTCGTAGGACACGCGGATGGCGCTGTAGCCGTTACGGACCTCGGGGTCGATGCCGAGGATGCCCGAGAGGTCGATGTCGCCCTCGACGCTTGCGCGGACCGAGTGCAGCTGGATCCCGCGGTTCTGGGCGACCGAGGCCATGGTGCCGGTGAGGCACCCGGCGAGCGCCACGAGCATCGTCTCCGGCCCGGTGAGCCCCTGGTCCGTCGCGGCGAACAGCTCGGGGTGGTCGGTGTCGAGGACGAACTCCTGGTGGTGGGACTGCTCGCCACCGGCGCCGTGGAACTTCTCGAGCGTCGTGCGGGTGTGCACCCCGCCGGCCCAGTGGGCCTCGGCCCGGAACCGGAACTGGGCCAGCTCCGGCATGTCGGTCATGTGCTGCTTGGCACCGAGCAGGTGCTCGACGTCGACGCCGTTGTCCGGGGCCTTGGGGGTGTTGTCGGTGATGGTCATGTTCTCTCCTGTGGTGGGGTGTCCCGGTCGGGACGGTGGGTCGGCCCTCCGCGGAGGGCCGCGGTGGGGGTTCTCGGGGAGGCGGTGGGCCGCCTCGTGGGCACGGGCTAGAGACCGGCGGCGGCAAGCAGCCAGAAGGTGGGAAGGCCCGCGGCGAAGGCGTGGAGGACGTTGCCGGTGCGCCGTACGACGAGGAACCCGACGAGCACGGCGAGGGTGGGGGCGAGCGGGGCCCCGATGTCGCCGTCGTGCACGAGGACCATCGAGGCGACGATGGCGGCGACGGCGGCCGGCCCGACGAGGTCGAGGCAGCGCATCACCCAGGCCGGGAGCTCGCGCTCGCCGACGACCAGGAACATGCTGACCCGCATGAGGTAGGTGCCGAGCCCGACGGCGACGATGGCGACCCAGGCGTTCACCGGTCCGCCTCCTTCCGGACGGGGGTGACGCGTCCGGCAACGATGCCGACGAGCGTCGCCACGAGCAGCGAAGTGTGCATCGGCAGCCCGGCGGCGACGACCGCGAGGACACCGGCGACGAGCGCGGCCACGACCGTCGGGCGGCTGACGGTCGACTTCGCGAGCAGCCCAGCCATCGCGAGCGGTGCCGCGAGCTCGAGCCCGGCGGACTCGGGGAGCCGCGCCCCGACGACGACGGCTGTGAGCTGGGTGCCGAGCCAGGCCGACACGAGCCAGCCGCCCGCCCCGGCGTAGTAGGCGACGCGCCCCGAGGCGTCGAGGTCGCCCTTGGCGAAGCGCGGCGTGCACAGGAAGTGCATCTGGTCGATGACCGGGAGGGCGAGGACGACGCGCAGCCGCAGCGGCTGCTCCCGGAACCACGGGGCGAGGGCGGTGCTGTAGAGCAGGATCCGTGCGTTGATGACGAGCGCGGACACGATGACGACGACCGCGGACGTGCCGGCATCGAGCATCTGGATGGTCGCGAGCTGGGCCGACCCGGCGAGGATGACCGGCCCGCTGGCCAGGCCCTGGGCCGTGGTCAGCGACGAGGTGCTGATCGCGGCACCGACGGCGAGGGCGAAGGGGACGATGCCGAGCACCATCGGGGTCATGTCGCGGGCGCCCTCGAGGGCGAGCCGGCGGCCGCTGGTGGTCCGCGCCTCAGGCGTGGGGCGCGCGACCGCGGGCACGGGCGCGGACGTGGCGCTCATCGCACGGCTCCGACGGACAGCTCGGCGTCGGTGGGGCGCCGGAACGCCTCCTGGTCGACCCACGCGAGGTAGGTCTCCTCGCCGAACAGCCCGGCGATCATGTCGGTCTGGCTGGCGTGCCGGCCGAGGGCCCGGCGCTTGCGGGCGAGCTCGGCGGGGGTCATGACGCACTCGAGGTCGAGGGCCGCGCGCGGGGTCGTCGCCGGGTGCCCGGGCCCCCAGTCGGCGAAGAGGCCGATCCGGTCGTGCAGGCCCGCGTGGCGCCGGGCGAACTCGTCGGTCATGGTCCCGTAGAGCAGCTCGCCGCGACGGCCCGTGGCCTCCCAGGCGCGGGTGGTCCACGCCGAGACCGCGAGGTGGTCGGGGTGCCAGGTGAACCCGTCGGGCCCGAAGGTGACGACGATCTCCGGGTCGACCTCGGTCATGACGTCGGCGAGGATGGCGACCTGGGCCTCGGTGTCGGCGTCGGGCAGCGCGCCGTCGCGCAGGCCGAGGGGCCGCAGGTCCGAGACGCCCAGCTCGGCGAGGCTGGCGCGCAGCTCGGCCTCGCGCAGGTCGCCGAAGGAGTCGGTTCCGTACCGCTCGGAGTCCGGCGTCCCGAGCTCTCCGCGGGTCGCGGTGACCACGGTGACGGACCCGCCGGCGTCGGTGACGCGGGCCATGAGGGCGGCGGAGAGGTACGCCTCGTCGTCCGGGTGGGCCCAGACGCCGAGCAGCCGCCGGGGCGGTGTCCGGAGTGCGGTGCGGTCCATGGTCGTGTCCTCGCTCTGGGGTGCTGACGGGAAGGACGCTATGGACGGGGCCCGGCCCGGTCTTGGAGAGGACGGGGAGATCGGGTGGAGACCCGTCCCCACCCGATCTCCACACGTCCTCCAAGACCCGGTGGACGCTGGACGGTGTCCTTGGAGCCATGCGCACCCCGGCCCCTCCCCTCCCCGCGTCCCACCATCCGCTCGCCGCTGCGCAGGCGTCCCGGGACGACTACGACGTCGTCGTCGTGGGTGCCCGCGTCGCCGGTGCCGCGACCGCGATGCTGCTCGCCCGCCACGGGCTGCGGGTGCTCTGCGTCGACCGGGCCGCGGCGGGCTCGGACACCCTGTCCACCCACTCCCTGGTGCGCGGCGGGGTCCTCCAGCTGAGCCGGTGGGGCCTGCTCGACCGCCTCCGTGACGCCGGCACTCCCCGGGCGAGCAGCGTCCGCTTCCACTACGGCGACGAGCCCGTCACCCTCGACGTCACCGCCCAGGGGGACGTCGACGGCCTCTACTCACCGCGGCGAACCGTGCTCGACCCGCTCCTCGTCGACGCCGCCCGCGAGGCCGGCGCCGAGGTGTGCTACCGGGTGCCGGTCGCCGGCCTGCTCACCGAGGGAGGGCGCGTCTCCGGCGTCCGGCTCGGGCGGGGTGGCGGCGACCGGGTGGTCCGGGCTCGCTGGGTGGTGGGCGCGGACGGCATCCGCTCGGGTGTCGCCGCCGCCGTCGGGGCGCCGGTGCTGCACGCCGAGTCCGTGACCGCCGCGGTCGGGTACGCGTTCTGGTCCGGCCTGCCCGACGACGCGATCGTCAACCTCTACGACGTCCCCGGCTGTGCCGTCGGGATGGTTCCGACCAACGACGGCCGGGCCAACGTCTGGGTCGCGGTGACCCCCGAGGTGCACGCGAGCACCCTGCGCGGCAACGTCCGCGACGGCTACCACCGGCTCCTCGCCACCCACCCGACCGCGGCCGCCCTGCTGCGGGGCGCCACCTGCGACGGCGGGTACCGCTCCTTCCCCGGCGCCCCGGGATACCTGCGCGCGGCCCACGGCGCGGGCTGGGCACTGGTCGGCGACGCCGGCTACTTCAAGGACCCGGTGAGCGCCCACGGCATCACCGACGCCCTCATCGACGCCGAGCTCCTCGCCGACGCGCTGGCCCGTGTGCTGCGGGGCGGTGCCGACCCCGACGACGAGCTGGGCCGCTACCAGGGCCGGCGCGACGAGATGGCCGCCCTCCTCATGCCGCCGATCGCGCGGCTCGCCCGCCTCGACCTCGACGGACGCGGCGCGATGCTCGCGTTCCGGGAGGTCGGGATCGCGCTGCGGCGCGAGGTCGAGCTGCTGCAGCAGCCGGCTGCGGCTCCCGCCTGAGGTCAGTCGGACCCCGTGACGTCGAGCAGGGCCCGCCGCGCGTCCTCGGCGACCTGGACGCGCGAGGGCGGCGTACGGGTCCCTGCGTCCGGTACCCGCGCCCGGAGCCGCTCGAGCAGCGCGGCGGCCTCCTCGGCCGCGGGTCCCACGAGCACCGAGGAGCTGAGCGGGTCGGCGTCGGCACCCTCGAGGATCTCGAGCGCGGTGGCGGGGTGCTCCTCCTCGATGAGCGCCGCGACGTTGCGCAGCGTCGTCCACTGCTGCGTCCAGCTACCGGACCGCAGCCAGTGCCGCACGAGCTCTTTATAGCGCGCGGCCGCCGACCGCCGGTCTCCGCGCGCGGCGTGGATCGAGGCGAGGGTCACCATGGCGACGCCCCGGATGAACGAGGCGTCGACCGAGTCGGCCGCCGCGACGGCCCGCTCGAGCAGGGCTGGGTCGGGCCGTCCGGCGGCGTTCTCGACCTCTCCCTCCGCGTAGCAGAACCAGGCCTCGCCACTGGCCGACTCCGGGGCCCGCCGCCGGGCGTCGTCCACCCGGCGCCGGGCCTCGTCGAGGTCGCCGGCGTAGGTGGTCGCCAGCACCGCCGACCCGAGCGGGAAGAACGCGGGGCGGATCCGGGCCGCACGGTCCCACGCCGCGACGGCCTCGGAGTTCTCGCCGGTGAACATCCGGGCGGCGGCCTGCTCCTCGAGGGCGTGACACTCGACCCAGGGCTCGCCGGGGTCGGCCAGAGCCTCGGCGGCGTC
Organism: uncultured Actinomycetota bacterium; assembly: GCA_963726295.1. Taxonomy (GTDB): domain Bacteria; phylum Actinomycetota; class Actinomycetes; order Actinomycetales; family Dermatophilaceae; genus DASSQJ01. Next base: position 772,601 of record CAVSBW010000001.1, on the reverse strand, counting down.
CGCGAGCGCCCCCGCGATGTCGCCCCGTCGCCAGCACGCCTGGGCGTGCACGGCGAGCGCCGCGGGTCGCCGGGGATCGCCCGGGGGGAGCCTGGCCAGGACGTCGTCGGTCCACGCCCAGTACTCGTTGGCGTCGCGCATGCGCGCCCACCGGCTGAGGTTCCGCAGGACGTCGAGGACCTCGTCGAGACGTCCGGCGTCCGAGAGCAGCCGGCGCGCGGCGCGGATGTTCGCGAACTCCTCGCGGACGAGCGCGGCCCAGCGCGCCTCGCGCGGCGTCTCCAGCTCCTGGGCGACCTGCCGCGAGATCGTCAGCACGGAGGAGACGAGCAGCTCGTCGGCCTCGGCCCGCTCCCCCAGCCGCTCCAGCTCCTCGAGGCCGAAGGTGCGCAGCGTCTCGAGCTGGGAGTACCGGGTTCCCGACCCGGCCCGCTCCCGGGTGACGAGCGAGGCGTCCACGAGCAGCCCGACGGTGTCGAAGCCACGCACCCCGAGCCCCAGCCGGTCGGCGATCCCCTCGATGCAGTCGATCGTGACCCCTCCCGGGAACACCGAGAGGAAGCGCAGCAGCCGCTGCGCCGGCTCGTCGAGCAGCTCGTAGGACCAGGCGACGGTGGCGCGCAGGGTCCGGTGGCGCTCGTCACGGACGGCCGAGCGGTCGCCGAGCACGTCGAGGCGGCGGTCGAGCAGCCCCACGAGGTCCTGGAGGCCGAAGGCTCCCACCCGACCCGCGGCCAGCTCGAGCGCGAGCGGCACGCCCTCGAGGGCCCGGCACACGTCGGCGACGAGCGCCGCGTCCTCCGGCCGGCCCAGGACGTCGTCGTCGACCAGGGCGGCCCGGTCGAGGAAGATCGCCGCGGCCGGGTTGGCCCACAGCGACGTCGCCGTCGCTTCCTCGTCCACCGGCACCACCGGCAGCGGTCCGATCCGCAGCAGGAACTCGCCGTCGACCCCGAGCGGCATCCGGCTGGTCGTGACCACCCGGGTCCGCGGCGCCGCGGCGAGGACGTCGGCGGCCGCGGCCGCCGCGGCCGGGAGGACGTGCTCGCAGTTGTCGAGGACGAGGAGGTGGGGGATGGCCGCGAGGTACTCCCCCACCGCCGCCCTCGGGTCGACCCGCTGGCCCAGCTCGATGCCGAGGGTCAGGGCGATCGTGTCGACGACGGCGGCCGGGTCGCGGGTTGCGGCGAAGTCGACGAACGCCGGGGTGAGGGCGAGCCCGGACAGGGTGGCGTCCGGGGCGCTGAGCGTCTCCACGACGAGCCGGGTCTTCCCGATGCCCCCGGGACCGACCGCCGTGACGAGCCGGTGCTGCGTCAGCAGCTCACCGATGCGCGCACGCTCCTCGGTGCGGCCTCGGAAAGGACTGTGGAACACCGGGAACCCGCGCAGCGCGGCCGTGGAGCGGTCGGTCGCGCGGGGGGTGGCCGGCCGGTCACGGGACTCGTCGACCCCCCCGGCCTCCTCGGTGACGTCCGCGACGAACTGGTAGCCGAACCCGTGCACCGTGCGGATGTGCGCCTGGTCACGGCCGGTGTCCCCGAGCGCCGCCCGAGCCGACTTGATGCGCGAGGTGAGCGCCGACTCGGAGACGAACTCGTTGCCCCAGATCTCGTCGAGCAGCTCGGTCTTGGCCACGGCGCGGTCGCGGTTGCGCACGAGGTGGACGAGGACGTCGAAGACCTGCGGCTCGAGGTGCACGACCCCGGAGCGGTCGCGCAGCGTGCGCGTCGCCTCGTCGAGCTCGTGCCCGGGTAACCGGAACCGCATCGGGCCATTCAACCGGAGGGGTGCCCTCCCGGCCATGACCCGTACGGGGACCACCGCCGGTGGCGAGGCAGCCCGCTCAGCCCGCCTCCCAGCGGGGAGCTCCCCCACGGTGAGGCCGGCGTCGAGCAGGGTTCGGTGTGCGAACATCCGCTCCAGTCGCTCCTCGCCGTACCAGCCGAGCAGGGTGTCGCCGTGGAACCAGGCGTAGCTGCCGAAGGGGACGGCGATGACGTCGAGCGCGGCCATCCGCTCGACGATGCCCGGCGTGACGAGCGAGCAGTGCTCGATGCGGTGGCGCAGCGGACGCCGGCCGCTGGGACGACGGGCCGCTGCCGCCTCGAAGGCGTAGAGCACCAGCTCGATGGCCCGCTCCCCGTTGGCGTGCACCGCCATCCGGATGCCGGCCGCCTCGGCCGCGTCGACGAGCTCATGCATCTGGTCGGGGTCGGTGGTGAGGATGCCGCAGTCGTCGGTGCCCTCGAAGGGCTCGGCCACCGCGCACGACCGCCCGGCGACGGCGCCGTCGGCGAAGGCCTTGATGCCGCCGACCCGCAGCCAGTGGTCGCCGAAGCCCTCACGGATGCCGGGCTCGGCCAGGCGCGGCAGGTTGGGGTGGGTGAGCAGGGCGTTGACCCGCAGGGCGAGGCCGCGGGTGCGGGCTCCTGGAGCGCCGCGAGGTCCTGCGGCCCGACCATCGCGTCGCCCACCGACGTCAGCCCGGCGGCGAGGAAGTCGCGCGACACGGACACGATGGCGTCGGCCAGGGCGTCCGGCGCGGTCACCGGGGCCAACGCGGCGCCGCGGGCCAGCGACGGGTAGGCGTAGTCGAAGAGCGCCTGCTCGGCGAGGTAGCCGTCGAGGCGACCGTCGTCGTCGCGCCCCAGCTCGCCTCCGGGCGGATCCGGCGAACCGTCGTGCAGCCCACCCACCGCGAGCGCCGCCGAGTTGGCCACACCCCAGTGGGCGCCGATGTTGACGACGAGCGCCGGCCGGTCGGGCACGAGACGGTCCAGCTCGGCGCGCGTGATGCGGTGTCCGCCACCGGTCCTCGTGTGGTCGTACCGCGAGCCGACCACCCATCCGTCCTCCGGCGTGGAGGCCGCGGCCCACGTCAGGGCCTCCGCCAGCGCCGCCTCGTCGGGCACGACGTCGGCCGACAGGTCCAGGCCCGTCGACTGCGCGGCCGTCATCGTCAGGTGCTGGTGGGCGTCGTTCAGCCCGGGAACCACGGTGGCTCCGGGGTAGTCGCGGTGCTCGGCGCGCGGCGCCATCTCGAGCAGTTCCGCCGTCGTGCCGGTGGCCAGAACGCGGTCGCCGCCGACGAGCACCGCCTCGACGTCGTGCCCGTCGTTGGTGACGACGCGGGCCGCCGTCACGAGCGTGGTGTGGACCCCGGTCAATGCCTCGGCCCCGTCCGGGTGGCCCAGGCCGCGAGCTCGACGCGATTCGCCGTGCCGGTCTTGCGCAGGATGTTCGAGATGTGCGAGCTCGCCGCGTCGTCCACCTCGGGTCGCAGGTCGGCCGCGCGGCGCAGCATCCGCAGGGCCCCGGGGAGGCTGCCCTCCTGGTCCATCGCGTCGGCGGCGGTCAACGCCCACTCGTAGGCCTCGGAGGGGTGGCCGGCCAGCAGGTGGTGGTCCGAGACCGTCTCCGCCAGCTCAGGGGTCAGCCCGTCCTCGACGTCCTCCGCGTAGCCGGACGCGAACCCGGCGTGCAGCACCCGACGGCTCTCGGCGGGGAGCCCCTGCTCCAGGGCCTCGGCCTGCAACGGGTGCCGGAACCACCACGAGCCGGTCCTGCCGTGCTCGAGGAGCCCCGCGTCCCGCGCCTCGCGCAGCGCCGCTGCGGGGTCGTCCAGGTCGGCCACGTCGGCGACCCGCTCCAGCGCCCGCCGGGACACCGGGCCCCCCGCCACCGCGAGCGACACGGCCAGCCGCCGCGCGTCGTCCGACAGCTCCGTCCACCCCCGCACGGCCGCCGAGCTCAGCTCCTCCGGCAGGTGTGCCGGCAGCGTCGTCTCCGACAGCTCCAGCCCCGCGACGAGCAGCTGCGCGAAGTACGGGTTGCCACTGCTGCGCGCGTACACCTCGTCGACGAGCGAGGTGTGCGCCGGTCCGCCCATCACCTGCGCCACCTGCTCGCCCATCGCCTCCCGTGACAGCGGCCCGAGGCCCACCTCCTCGACCCCCGGCAGCCGGCGCACGTCTGCGAGCCACCGCCGCAGCGGGTGCTCCGCCCCGACCTCGCTGGAGCGCTCGGTCAGCAGAACCGCCAGGGCCCGCCCCGCCGGCCCTGCGAGGACGTACATCAGCACGTCGAGGGTCTGCGGGTCGGGCCACTGGACGTCGTCGACGACCAGGACGACGTGCCGCCGCGAGGCCTCGTCGGTGAGCCAGTCGTCGAACGTCACGGGCACTGGGCCCGACGGTGCCTGCCCAGCGGCGGCGCGCTCGGCGTCGTCCGAATGGCCCCGCAGGACGACGGACGGTCACCCGGCGCCAGCACCCGCACGGCGCTCCGTAGACCGATCAACGGCACCGCCACCGACGTCAACGGCAGGCACGACCCCCACAGCACCAGGACGTCTCCTCCGGCCCGCTCGCACGCGGCCCGCACCAGCGTCGTCTTCCCGATCCCGGCCTCGCCGCGCACGACCACCGCACCGAACCGGCCGTCCTGGGCACCACGGACGAGGTCCGAGAGCCGGCCGAGCTCGTCCGTCCTTCCCACGACGGCGGTTGGCACCTCCCCAGTGTCGCGAGCCCTTGGGCCGGGGTCCATGGCCCGTCCGAGCGGTGCGACCCAGGGTCGTTGCATCCGGATCTGAGGGGTCTGGGGGGTGTTCTGAGGGGTTGTGCCGGATGTGGCCGATGGTGGCCCGGCGCGACGGTGGAGAGGTCACCACGACACCACCCCCACGGAGGACACCATGTACCGCAACCAGATCCGCGCGGCCGCCCTGACCGCGGGCCTGCTGCTCACCACCGTCGTCGGCGCCCAGACGGCGACCGCGAAGGTCGACCCCGGGCTGCCGCTGCCGCCGCTCCCCGGCATCACGTCGGCGTCCGCCGCCAAGCCCGCACCCGAGTGCCCGCTGCGCCGGGTCGGCACCCAGCTCGTCCGCTCCGACGACCTGACCGGCGGCTTCGCCGTCGCCGGCCGTCACATCCCCGAGCGGGGATAGGGCGTCCCTGAGGCGGGGCGCCCCGAGGGGCCCGGGTGGCTGACCACGCCCGGGCCCCTCGTCCTGCCCAGGCCTCGCCTCGGGCGGGCCGGCAGCAGACGTCGTGGATGAGGCCGAGGGCTACTCCCCCGCCTGGCTCTGCTCGTGCACGAGCGCCGCGGTGACCAACCAGTGCCAGTCGTCGTGACCGGCACCGCTGCGGGCGCCGGCCCCGCACGGGCACTCCCAGCGCCAGCGCCCGAGCGCGTCACAGCTGACGGCCGGGTGGTGGCTGCGACGCGAGGGACGCCGCCGGATGGTCCTCATGTCAACAGGACCAGCCACGGGCCCCGCTGATACGCCGCATCGTCCCAACGGCCGATGCCCCTCACCCGTTGGGTCCTAGTCCCGGCGTTGCGCTGGTCGGGCGTGTCACCCCGGACGAGAGTGTCGACAGAAGCAGGGGCTTCGATCGATTCGTTCGGAGGGACGATGTCGCAGCACCGCCTCGAGCCCGCGCTCGCGTCGCAGGGCCGCCACGCCCGCCGGGAGACCCCCGCCCGCCCCGTCTCCGTCTACGACGCCACCGGTGGCGCCGAGCCCACCCACGTCGCCCGCCGCCCCGCCACCGTCGCCCAGGCCGCCGCGGCCGTCCTCGTCGCGGCCGTTGTCGTCGCCGCCCTCACCGCCCACGAGCACTGGACCCCGCTCGTCGCGGGCGTCGTGGCCGCCACCGCCGCGGTCATCGCCGTCTGGGGCTGGCTCTGGGCCCGCCGCCCGCAGGTCGTCATCGGCCACCGGGGCGTGTGGTTCGCCGCCACCCCCGAGCACCCCCAGGTCGTCCACCCCTGGGCCGACGTCCTCGCCGTCTACGGCGAGACCCGCGTCGAGCGCTCCAACCCCGCCCAGGTGCACGGCGTGGAGCGCCACCTGCTCGGCGTCCACCTCCGCTCGGCCGTCGAGCCCGAGGTGCGCGTCGTCCGCCGCCGGGCCATCACCCCCCTCGTCCGGCTGCACCGCGTGGTCGCGGCCGTCGCCCCCAACGTGCCCGTGACCCGGCAGGAGCCGTGGGGCCACCCGTCCGGTCAGCACCCTCTCGTCGTGCTGTGGCGGAAAGTGGCGCGCACCTCCTAGGCGCCGTCACCGGCCGAACCCGTCGGGGGCCGCCCGGGCGTCGCCCACGGGTGGCCCCCGATGCGGTGCCCGGGGACGGTGGTCAGCGGGTCAGGTGCACGCCGCCCAAGCGGGTCAGCTTCTCTGGGTTCCGCACGAAGTAGAGGCTCGAGACGACGCCGTCGCGCGCGTCCAGGGTGATGACCGAGTCGACCTCGCCGCCGACGACGGCGAGCAGCCCCGGCATCCCCCCGACGTCGACGAGCCGGACCTCGACCTCGACGTCCGCGGGCGTCACCGCGGCGAGGAACCGCATCACCTTGTCGCGGCCCTCGATCGGGCGCAGCGCGGCCTTCCGCAGGCCGCCGCCGTCGGTGACGAGCACGACGTCGGGTGCGAGCAGCTGGGCAAGCGCCATGACGTCACCGGTCTGGGCGGTGGCCCGGAAGCGCTCGACGACCCGGGCGTGCTCGGCGCGGTCGACCTCGCGCCGGGGGCGGCGGGCGGCGACCGACTCCCGGGCCCGGTGCGCCACCTGCCGCACCGCGGCGGGGCTGCGGCCCACCGCCTCGGCGACCTCGTCGTAGGGGACGTCGAACACCTCGCGGAGCACGAAGACCGCCCGCTCCAGCGGCGTCAGGGCCTGGAGGACCAGCAGCATCGCCGTCGAGACGCTGTCGGCCAGCTCGACGTCGTCGGCGACGTCGGGCACGGTGACCAGCGGCTCGGGCAGCCAGCTGCCGACGTAGGTCTCGCGCCGGCGCGAGAGCGTGCGGAGGCGGTTGAGCGCCAGCCGGGCGACGACGCGCACGAGGTAGGCACGCTCGTCGCGCACGGCCCCGCGGTCCACCGTCGACCAGCGCAGCCACGCGTCCTGCACGACGTCCTCGGCGTCCGCGGCCACCTCGAGCATCTCGTAGGCGACGGTGAAGAGGAGCGGCCGCAGGTCGTCGAACGCAGCGGCGTCGGGCGTCACGCCGTCGGGCGTCACGGGGTCGGGCACCTCGCCTCCCCCACCGGGCCTGTCGCTCACGGGGCCGAGGGTACGGCGAGAGGGAGGTCGCACGCCTGCGCGAAGCCCTGCGACTCCAGGCCCGCGGCCAGGTTGAAGCGCGAGCGCATGTTCTCCAGCGCCACCACCTGGGTCAGCTCGACGACGGCAGGCACGCCGAGCGCCTGCTGCAGCCGCATGCTCAGTGCCTCGTCGGCCACCGGTGGCGTGGCCGTCAGCTGCTCGGCGTACTCGAGCACGTCGCGCTCGAGGTCGGTGAACACCTCGGAGTCGCGCCAGCGGGGCACCTCGCGAGCCCTGGCCTCGTCGAGGCCCTCGTGGTGGGTCATGTAGTAGCCGAAGTCCAGGCACCACGAGCAGCCGACGACCGCCGCCGCCGCCATGGTGGCGAGGGCGGTGAGCTGCGGGTCGAGCTCGGACCACCGTTGCACCCGCCGCTCGAAGCCCATGACGTCGCGGAACACCCGCGGGTGGTGGGCGTAGACGTATGCCCCGTCGGGGACCTGGCCGAAGGTGCGCCGGGCCCACGCCTCGACGAGCCGGCCGCGAACGCCGGTGAGCGGGGTGGCGGGGATGCGGTACGTGCTGGCCATGGGGGCCTCCTCGGGTCCGGGCGGTCGCCGGTCGCGCCCGCCGTCACCCTCAAGACACCGCCGGCCGGCCGCGTGTGACGTCCGTGGCCCGAGGGACCTCGCGCGCCGGGCGGTCAGCCCTGCGGCACGAACCGCCGACGGAACGCCCCGAAGCCCCCCACGAGCAGGGCCGCGGCCACGGCCGAGAGCGCCACGAGCGCGCTCGCCTCGACCTCACCCTGCGGCGGGTTGCCGACGTGCGTCGTGGGCGCCAGGTCGAGCATCCACTGCGGCATCTGCAGGCCGGCACCCAGGAAGGCGATGAACGCGACCACCCCGAAGGCCGCCCACGCCACGGCGTACGCGCGCGGCAGCAGCCCGAACAGCGCCACGGCCAGCCCGGCGAGCACGAGCACCGCCGGCAGGTAGGCGAACCCCGCGGAGAGGAGCGTGCCGACGTAGCCGGAGTCGCCGGTCGACCACGCGGTGGTGAGCCCGAAGACGACCGCCGACACCGCGGTGATGACGACGAGGCCGCCCACGACCACGACGACGTGCGCCGCCAGCCAGCGCCACCGCGGCACGGTGCCGGCCAGCTGGGGCTCGAGGCGGCCCTCGACCTCCTCGCGGCGCAGCGACCCGATCGACTGGACGACGTACCCGCAGGCGAGCACCGCGAGGTAGACCTCGACCACGGCGAGGAAGGCGTCGGCGGGGTTGTCGCCGGTGAGGTCCATGAAGCCCGACAAGGAGGGGTTCCCGAGCACGGCGTCGAGCATCTCCTGGGCCAGCGCGCCCATCACAGCGGCCAGCACCACGGACCCGACCAGCCAGCCCGCGAACGACATCCGGTGCACGTAGACGGCAAGGCCGATCGGGCGGACCAGCCGGCCCGACGCCCCGGCCGGGCCCGCGCCCCGGCGCCACAGCGCGCTGCCCAGGTCGCGCCGGGCGGCGAGGGCCACCGCGGCGCCGGCCAGGGCCACGGCCACCACGGCCGGCACGGCGAGCACCCACCAACGCTGCGAGTCGAACGGCGCGGCCTTCTCCACCCAGCCGAGCGGGCTGAGCCAGGTGACCCACCAGCCCTTGACGTCGCCGACGCCGCGCAGGACGTAGGCGGCCCCGAGGACGGCCAGGGTGACGGCGTAGACGCCGCGGGAGTGCAGCACCACCTGCGCGACCAGCGCCGCCAGCGCAGCGAAGACGAGGGTCAGCATTCCCAGGGCGAGGGCGTAGAGCACCGACCCGCTCGTCGGCACGCCGGCCGCCACGAGCGCCGCGGCAGACCCGACGACCGTGGCGGCGACGGCGACCAGCACCACGAGGAGGGCCGAAACGACCGGCACCCGCCGGTCGACCCGGCCGCCCAGCAGCTGCTCCGTCCGCCCGGTCTCCTCCTCGCGGCGAGTGAGCCCGGCGACGAGCGCCAGCCCGAACAGCGGCATCAGGAAGCTGGCCATGAAGCCGAACTCGTCCTGCACGATGCCGCCGAGGGTGTCGATGCCCTCGACCCGGCCGTTGATGGCGACGAGTGCGTCGGTCGCCACGGCATCGGCGTACGACTGCACCTTCGCGGGGGTGTCGTACAGGCTCGCGATCGAGAAGGCGGTGCCGGCCAGGCTTCCGACGAGGGCCAGCACCCAGACGAGCACGCTGCGCCGCTTCGTGCGCCACTGGATGCCGAGCAGGCTCCGCAGGCCGGTCACGACGACACCTCCTCGCGGTCGCGCCCGACCTCCCCGGGGTCGTCCTCGTAGGTGCTGAGGAACAGCTCGTCGAGGCTGGGCGGGGTGACGGTCAGGGTGTGGATGCCGGCTCGGTGGAGGGCGCCGACGGCATCGTCCAGGTGGGCCGGGTCGATGGTGAACCGGGTGTCGAGGTGTCCGTCGAGCCGCTCGGTGGCGATCTCGGCGACACCGGTCATCTCGCCGAGCCCCTCGGGCGGTCGGCCGGTGACGGCGTGCACGGCCGTTCGGGTGTGGCGGCGCAGGTCGCGCAGCGTTCCCGTGGTGACGGTACGGCCGTGCCGGATGATGCTCACCCGGTCGGCGAGGGCCTCGACCTCGGCGAGGATGTGGCTGGACAGCAGCACCGTGGTGCCCTGGGCCCGACGTTCGCGGACCACGTCCTGGAAGGTGCGCTCCATCAGCGGGTCCAGGCCCGAGGTCGGCTCGTCGAGCACGAGGAGCTCGGCGTCGGTGGCGAGCGCGGCCACGAGCGCCACCTTCTGCCGGTTGCCCTTGGAGTAGTCGCGGGCGCGCTTGGTGGGGTCGAGGTCGAAGCGCTCCACGAGGTCGGCGCGGCGGGCCGGGTGGAGGCCGCCGCGGCTGGCGGCCAGCACGTCGAGGCACTGCCCGCCGGTGAGCCCGCCCCAGAGCGAGACGTCACCGGGGAGGTAGGCGAGGCGCTCGTGCAGGCGCGGGGCGTCGTGCCACGGGTCACCGCCGAAGAGGCGCACGGTGCCTCCGTCGGCGCGGGCCAGGCCGAGCAGCACCCGGATGGTCGTGGACTTGCCGGCGCCGTTTGGGCCCAGGAAGCCGTGGACCTCCCCCGGCCGGACGTCGAGGTCCAGGCCGTCGAGGGCCCGGAAGGACCCGAACTTCTTGACCAGCGCCTCGATCCGGACGACGTCGTCGGTGCTCATCTCTGCTCTCCTCCTGTCGGTGGGGGCGCCTCGGCACGGAACGCCCCGTGGGTGTAGATGTCGGTGGCCTCGGCGGCCCAGCGCTCGATGCCGCGCGGGGTCAGCACGCCCTCACCCATGACCGCTCGCAGCTGTGGGGCGAGCAGGACGACGGCGAGGTCGTTGGCGAGCAGGAGGGCCGCCCGCACGGCGGGGTCGCGGCTGGGTGTCGCGATGCCGGTGCGCTCGAGCTGGTCGAGCACCTGGAGGGTCATCGCGTGCCAGCGGGCGAAGAGGGCGTCGGCGACCGGGTCGCCGGAGAGCAGCAGGCGCCGCAGGTAGGCCGGCAGCGGGGAGCCCTCCGGGAAGCCCGCCGCGAACGCCTCGGCCAGCGAGGCCGTGCTGCCGCCGGTGAGGGCCTCGTCCATCCCGCCGTCGCCGAGCTCGGCGAGCATCGCGTCGAAGGTCGCCGCCGCGTGCTCGTCCACGGCGGCGCGCAGGCCGTCCTTGCTGCCGTAGTGGTGCAGGACCAGGGCCGGCGAGACGCCGGCGACCGTGGCGATCTCGCGGACCGTGACGGCGTCGGGCCCGCGCTCGGCGAAGAGGCTGAGGGCGGCGTCGCGGATGCCGGCCCGGGCGGTGCGGTCGGGGTCGGTGGCGGCAGGATCGGGGCCGGAGCCTGCTGAACGCATGTTCAGTATTCTAAACGCTTGTTCAGCCCTGTGTCGAGCCCCGGCCATCGGGCGCCGGCTGTGCCGTGGCCGGCATCGGAGGTGGCACCGGTTCAGGAGCCGTGTCGGCGGGTGTTGGTTGGGTGGACCCATGCGATGGGAGACGCACCCGGTGACCCCGGAACGGTTCGAGGACTTCGGCGACGTCATCAACCCCAACCGGCGGGCCACCCACTGCTGGTGCCTGTCGCACCGGCTGCGGCTGAAGGAGATCGAGGAGCTGGGCGAGGGCAGCCGAGAGCGGGCGATGCGGCGCCTCTGCGAGCGTGACGACCCGCCGGGCGTCGTCACGTACCTCGACGACGTACCCGTGGGGTGGTGCAACATCGGCGCACGGTCCGACATCCCCCGTCTCGTGCACAGCACGAAGATCCACCCCGTCGACGACGTCCCGGTGTGGAGCATCATCTGCGTCGTCGTCCGTGGCGGCCACCGCAGGAAGGGGGTGTCCCGCCCGCTCATCGAGGGGGCGGTGGAGTACGCCGCGTCGCGGGGCGCCCCAGCGGTCGAGGCCTACCCGGTCGACCCCGGCACACGCCGGATGGACACGACGATGGCCTTCGTCGGCACCCGCGCGATGTTCGAGAAGGCGGGGTTCGAGGTGGTCGGCGAGACCGAGGCCCGGGCGTCGTCGATGCCGCGGCTCGTCATGCGCCGGACGGTGTGACCTCCAGGAGCACCGACCCGAGCTTCTGGCCGCTTTCGGCGTAGCGGTAGGCCTCGACGATGTCGTCGAGGCGGAAGCGGCGCGGGTCGAGGACCGGGCGGAAGGACCCCCGGGCGAGCCGCTCCACGAGGTCGACCATGACGTCGTCGCCGTCGAGCGGCGTGGGGAACACCGCCGTCGGCCCCGGCAGCACCGGCGTCACGAGGGCGAGCGGGGGGTTCTGCCAGTAGGGGCCGAGCTCGCTGGACAGGTAGACACCGTCGGGGCCGAGCCAGCGCTTCGCCGTCCCGAAGGTGAGCTTTCCGACGGTGTCGAGCACCGCGTCGAACGTGCCGTCGAGGCTGTCGAGCCCCCCCTGCTGCCAGTCGACGACGCTCGTGGCGCCCAGCCTGCGGGCGAGGTCGAGGTGTGCGGTGGGAGCGGTCGCGGTGACGTGGACGTCGTGGCCGGCCACCAGCTGCACGGCGGCCGAGCCGATCGCCCCGGTGGCGCCGTGCACCAGGGCGCGCTGCCCCGGCTCCAGGCGGGAGCGCCGGAGGAAGGCCATCGCGTAGTGGCCGCCCTCGGTGGCCGCCGCGGCGGTCGCGAGGTCGATGCCGTCGGGGACCTGGGCCACCATCGAGTCCACGGGGACCACGGCCAGCTCGGCATGGGCGCCGAAGCGGCCCTCGGTGTACGCGAGGACGCGGTCGCCCGGCGAGAACGCGGTGACACCGGGGCCGACCCTCTCGATCACCCCCGAGAGCTCGGTGCCCCACACGTCGACCTTGGGCCCGGTCCAGCCGGAGAACGCGCGGATGAACCACGGGTGGGCGGCGCGGTAGCCGCAGTCGGTCCGGTTGACCGTGGAGTAGTGCACCCGGACGAGGAGGTCGCCGGGCCCGACCTCGGGCTCGGCGACCTCTGTGACACGGACGACGTCCGGCGGTCCGTACGTCGTGCTGACGGCAGCCCTCATCCGGCCACGCTAGCGCCTCGCGCCCCGCGGGCTCAGGCGGATGCCGGAGCCGCCCGCTGCGCGCCCGGAACCAGCCGGGTGGCCGGTCGGTGCGCTCAGAGCTCGGGGCCCTTGGCGCGGAGCTTGTCGACCTCGCTCATCGCCTCACGCAGCTCGCCGAGCCAGCTGTCAGCGTGCTCGCCGACCAGCCGCACGCACCAGGCGAGGGCATCGCTGCGTGAGCGGGCGACACCGGCGTCGACGAGCGTGTCGAGCACGGTGCGCTCGGGCTGGCGCAGGCGTGTCATCACCGGAACCGCGAGGTGGGTGAACATCGCGGTGGTCTCGCCGACCCGCGCGCCCCACGAGACGGTCCGCTGGTAGCGCGCCTGGGCCTCGTCGGCCACGGCCATCCGCTGCTCGCGGGTCTCGGCGCGGAACCGGCTGATCCGGCCCTCGGCCTCGCTGGCGTCGGTCGCCGGCTCGACACCGGACAGGGCTCCGACCACCGTGATCTCCTCACGGTCGACGGTGACCTCCACGTCGTCGAACCAGCCGTCGGGGAGGCGCCCCGCGAACCACTTCTGCGCGTCGTCCGCGCCCGGAAGGTCGCCCTGCTGCCAGCCCCCGGGCCGGCCCATGCCTCGACCCCGGCCGCGAGGGCCGCCACCGGGACCGGGACGGCCACCGTGGGGGCCCCGGACAGGCGCACGGCCCCGTCCGGTGGGGCGCAGGTCGCCGTCCATGACGCTGTGTCGTGGTGCTTTCATGATTGTCTCCTTGCGGTAATTACATGATTACACCACTGCAGAACGCGGGACGCAACGACCGTGTTCCCGTAGGGATGGACGGGCGCCGGGGCGGCGGGATGGCGGCGACCGCGAAGGGGACGGGCCGGCCGCCGGGGCGGGCAGGGGCCCCCGGGTCCCCGGGCACAGGACACGGGGCCGCCGCCGCCCTGCCGGCTGGCGACCCCGTGCCGTCTGTGGCCGCCTCGCGGCGGGTCGCGGCGGGTCCTCGACCGCGCTGCGCCCTACTCCCCCGGGCTCAGGCTCTGGTGCACCAGGGCCGCGGTGTACGCGCCCTGCCACCCACCCGACACCGACCAGCCGCGCGCCCCGCAGGCGCACGTCCACAGCCAGCGACCGATCCCCTCGCTGTGCACGTGGGGGTGGTGGCTGATGCGGTAGGTACCCCGTCGTCGGGTGTGCATGCCATCGAGTGTGCGAGGTACGGCATCCGGTGCTGCGGCGACACACCCGCACCCGGCCACCCGGCGCCCAGCTCTACCGGGACGGTGGACCCGCCGTCGGCCGTTCGGGGGAGCGTGGTGTCGGCGGCCGGCACGATGATGGGCCGATGAGCGGTGCAGCAGCCCTCCGGCGCATCCATCGCCGGCGGCTGGCGACCCAGCTGGTGACCTCTCCACCGCCGGAGCGGGCCGCCGACGTCGTCCGACGCCTGCTCGCCGTGCAGTCCCAGGACGCCCCGATGGCGGGGTGGTCGCTGGGGCAGCGGATGTCGGCGCGCACCACCGCCGCGGACGTCCAGGCGGAGCAGGCCGCCGGGGGGTGGGTCCGGACCCACGTCCTTCGCCCGACGTGGCACCACGTCGCCCCCGACGACGTGCGGTGGCTGCAGCGGCTGACCGGTCCTCGCGTGGAGGCGTCCATCGCCGCCCGGCACCGGCAGCTGGGGCTCGACGAGCGGACGCGTGACCACGCGGTCGAGGCCCTCCGCGAGCTTCTCGCCGACGGGTCCCACCCGACGCGGCGCGAGCTGGCCGCCCGGCTCGCCGACCGCGGCCTGCCCGCCTCGGGGGAACAGGTCGGCCACCAGCTGATGGTGGCCGAGCTACGGGGAGTGGTGTGCTCCGGGCCGCCCCGGGGCGCGGAGCACACGTATGCGCTCGTCGACGACGTGGCGACCCCCTCCCCCTGCGACGACCTGGACGCCGGGGCGGCGCGGATCGAGCTCGTGCGCCGCTTCATCGGCGGGCACGGGCCGGCGACCGACCGCGACCTGGTGCGGTGGTGCACCCTGAACCTCGGGCAGGTTCGCGAGGCGCTGGCGACCCTTGCCGCCGAGCTGGAGTTCGTGGAGCTGGCCGGCGACCGGCTGTGGTTCGACCCCCGCGTCCCCACCCGCACGACGCGCCGCCCGGGCGCGCTCCTCGTCCCGGCCTTCGACGAGCTCACCCTCACCTACCCCGGCCATGGCACTCCCCGCCGCGACCCCACGGCGTCCCGGCCGCGCATCGTCAACGCCATCGGTGGGGGCACCGTGCTGCTGCGCGGCGAGGACGTGGCGGCGTGGAGCCGGCGCGTGACCCGCTCGGCCGTCGAGGTCCGCGTCGCGCCGGACACCCCGCTCTCCCGCGACGACATCGGGGACGTCGAGCAGGCGGCGACCCGGCTCGGACGCTTCCTCGGCCTGCCCGCCCGGCTCGAGGTGACGGGGCGCGCCTGACACCGATCCCGCGCCGGCCGAGCCCGGACAGCACGAAGGGCGTCGCCTCCTCTGCACGGGAGGCGACGCCCTTCGGCGTCCGGAGCCGGGTCGAGGGACTCGGACGGGTTCCGCGGCGGGCCCTGCACCCGCCGCGGGGTTCGTGGGCCGCGGGTCAGGCCGGCCCACGAGGGTCAGGACCTCGGGATCACGAGCTCCTGCCCGGCGCTCACCTGCGCGGTGTTGAGGTCGTTCGCGAGCTGGATGGCGACGACCCCGTCGCTGATCGACATCGCGGGCAGCTCGGCGGCCGCGACCTCGGACAGGGTCTGCCCCGCCGTGACGGTGACGGTGTGCGCCGGCGTGGCGGCGCCCGCTCCCCCGATGTTGGTCAGCACGACCGACGCCGCGACGACGAGGGCCGCGACGAGCAGCAGCACGAGCCGGCCGCGCCGGGTGACCCGCAGGCCGCTCTCGGCGGGCCCGGCCGGCGCGCCACCCCGGATGAGGGTGAGCCGCGGGCGGGCAGGCAGGGCGGGGGCGGTGCCGGCCTCGGCGGGGTCCCAGGCGATCGCGCTCATCATGTCCTCCATCCCGGCCGCCACAGCGACCGTCGAACCGGTGTTCGATAGAACGTCTGTACGAGTTGTAGCACACGTGTTCGACCCGATCAAGACACGCGTCGAACACATGTTTGAGATCTTTGTACGAGCCCCGTACGCTGTGGTCATGGCAGAAAGCCTGCACGGCACCACTGACAACAGGTCTGACCTGCACTAACACCAGCCGAACCGTTGGCCACCCGCCATCGGTCGCACCGAAGGGGTCGAGATGGCACGTCCGAGGAACGCCGACATCCACGAGATGCCGGACCGTGGCGACGGCGGCGAGCTGACGCACCGGCAGCGCAAGGTGCTCGAGGTCATCCGCAACTCCATCGACCGCCGCGGCTACCCGCCGAGCATGCGCGAGATCGGTGACGCCGTGGGCCTGACCTCCCCGAGCTCGGTGGCCCACCAGCTCTCGGCCCTGGAGCGCAAGGGCTACCTGCGCCGCGACCCGAACCGCCCGCGGGCCATCGAGGTCGTCTCCCCCGACACCCCGCGCGAGGCGCCCGGCTACCGGGGCGCCCCCGAGCACGACGACGTCGACGTCACCGGGGTCGGCGACCAGCGACCCGAGGCCGAGTACGTGCCGGTCCTGGGCCAGATCGCCGCCGGTGTGCCGATCACCGCCGAGGAGGTCGTCGAGGACGTCTTCCCCCTCCCCCGCCAGATCGTCGGCGAGGGGTCACTGTTCCTGCTCAGGGTGGTCGGCGACTCCATGGTCGACGCCGCGATCTGCGACGGCGACTGGGTCGTCGTGCGGCAGCAGGCCACCGCCGAGAACGGGGAGATCGTCGCCGCAATGCTCGACAACGAGGCCACGGTGAAGACCTTCAAGCGCAGGGACGGCAAGGTCTGGCTGCTCCCCCACAACCCGGCGTTCTCGCCCATCGACGGCGACCACGCGACCATCCTCGGCAAGGTCACGGCGGTGCTGCGCCGCATCTGAGGCCGGTCAGTCGTCGCGGTCGCCGAACCACGACAGGGCCCGCCGGCTCGACGCCACGACGTCGTCGGCGAGCCCGGCCTCGTCCCAGAGCTCCCACCACTCGTTGTCGCGGGAGCGCACGGCCCGTCGGAGGAGCTGCCGCGACTTCTCGACGAGCTCCTCGTCCGCCGGCAGCGGCTCCTCGGCGAGCCACTCGGGGAGGTAGGGCTCGGCGGCCGCGGCCTCAGGGCTCAGCGAGGCCCCGACCGCGGACGCGCCGGCGACGGCTTCGCACATCCGCGGGGCGTCCACGTACGACGTGCTCAGCAGTACCTCGTCGAGGGCGGCCAGGACCCGAGCCGGTCGCGAGCCGGCAGGCAGGTCCGCGAGGCCCGCGAGGAAGTCCAGGGCGTCGTCGTTCTCGAACGGTCCGGAGCCGATCGCACGCATGGCTCCAGCCTAGAACCGGCTGCCCCGCGTGGCCGGGTCCACGTGGCAGGGATCATCCGACGCGGTCCGCCCGGGGGTGCATCCGCTGCCACCACGCCGTGTCGACGCGCCGGCCGAACTTGCTGCCCACCTCACGCAGCAGCCCCACCTGCTCGAAGCCGACGGCACGGTGCAGCGCCTCACTGGCCGGGTTCGGCAGCGCGATGACGGCGACGCAGGTGTGCACGCCGTCGGCGTCGACCCGCGACAACAGGTCGTCGTAGAGCCGGCGTCCGAGCCCGAGACCCCGCGCCGACGGGTGGAGGTACACACTCACCTCGCGGGTGCCGTCGTAGGCCGGGCGCGGGCGGTAGGTGCCCGCGTACGCCATCCCCACCACGGCGCCGTCGACCTCGGCGACGACCACGTGGTCGCCGGAGCGGGTGGAGGCGACGGCTGCCGCGTAGTGGTCCTCGCCGCGGGGCTCGAGGTCGAAGGTCGCGAGCGTCGTGGCCACCGCGTCGTTGTAGACGGCCGTCATCGCGGGCAGGTCCGCCGCCGTGGCCGTGCGCAGGAGGACGGTGCTCACGCGGCGCGGCGGGCGTCGAGGACCGCGGCGAGGGTGGGCGCCAGCGGTCCGTCGACCCGCACCGAGACGTGCTCGTCGCCGCGGGTCGGCCCCCGCGTGACCGCCATGACCGGGATGCCGCTCCGCGCCGCGTGACGGACGAACCGCAGCCCGCTCATCACGGCGAGCGAGGACCCGAGGACGAGCAGGGCGGGGGCGGCGTCCGTGAGCGCGTAGCAGGCGTCGACCCGTTCGCGCGGGACCGAGCCGCCGAAGAACACCACGTCCGGCTTGAGGGTGTCGGCACCACAGACGAGGCAGAGCGGGAGGCGGAACCCCGAGACGGCGTCCTCGGGCAGGACGACGTCGCCGTCGGGGCGGATCTGGCTGCTGACCCGCGAGCCGTCCGGCGCCTCGCCCCGTACCCGCTCCTCGAAGCCGGGGTTGGCCTGCGCCATCCGCGCCTGGAGGGCCTCACGGTCGGTGCGGTCGTGGCAGGTCAGGCAGACGACCTCGGCGAGGCTCCCGTGGAGCTCGGTGACCGCGGCACTGCCCGCGGCCTGGTGGAGGCCGTCGACGTTCTGGGTGACGACCGCGCCGAGCGTGCCGAGCCGCTGGAGGTCGGCGACGGCCCGGTGCGACGCATTGGGCTCGGCCCGGGAGAACCGCTGCCACCCGACGAACGAGCGCGCCCAGTAGCGCCGTCGGTTGTCCGGGCTCGCGCAGAACTCGCCGTGCTGCATCGGCATGACCCGGCGGGTGCCGTCGCGGCCGCGGTAGTCGGGGATGCCGCTGTCGGTGGAGATGCCGGCACCGGTGAGCACGAGCGTGCCCGGGTGCGCGTGCAGGGCCTCGGCGAGCCGCGCGACGGCGGCCGGCTCACGGCTCGCGGGGTCGGTGGCACGGCGTGCCCATTCGGGGGCGGCCACGCTGCGGTGTGCGGCGGCAGGGGTCGCGGCGACGTCGGGCACGCACCCGATCATCGCATCCGATGTGCTGCCGTCCCCGGCACGTCGAACCCTTGACGCATAGTTTCGGATCTGGTTAATTAACGGAGGAGGTAAATGAAGGATGACGACGGACTCCCGGCTCGACGACACCTTCGCGGCGCTGGCCAGCACCACGAGGAGGGCCATCCTCGCGCGCCTGGCCGACGGCGAGGCCACGGTCAACGAGCTGGCCGCCCCGTTCGAGCTGTCCCTGCCCGCCATCTCCAGGCACCTCAAGGTGCTGGAGCAGGCGGGACTTGTGGAGCGAGGGCGACGCGCACAGTACCGACCGTGCCGGCTCGACCCCGCGCCGCTGCGCGAGGTCGCCGACTGGACCGAACGCTACCGATCGGTCTGGGAGGACCGCCTCGACCGCCTCGGCGAGCACCTCGACCGAGCCCACCCCACGACAGGAGACCACGATGACTGACCGCCAACCCCACCCCGTTCTGGTGATCGAGCGCCGCTACGACGCCCCGATCGGCGCGGTCTGGGAGATGTGGACCGAGCCCGACCGGTTCGCCGCCTGGTACGGACCGGCGGGCTCACGGGTCGAGGCCCTCGAGATGGAGGTCCGACCCGGCGGCCGACGGCACGTCCGGATGGACGTGGAGACGCCCGGAGGCCCGAGCCGGATGTGGTTCGTCGGGGAGTTCCTCGAGGTCCAGGCTCCGACCCGTCTGAGGTACACGGAGTCGCTGTCGGACGAGCACGGTGCCGTCCTCGACCCCGCCACCCTGGGGATGCCCCCCGGACACCCCGAGGTCACCGAGGTCACCGTCGCGCTCCTCGCCGAGGGCGACACCACGCTGCTGACCCTGGCCCACGCCGGGGTGCCGGCCGACTCGCCCGGTGCCGTGGGGTGGACGATGGCCCTCGACGCCCTGGGCTCCCTGCTGGCCTCCTCGGCCCCACGTCCGACCTGACGGCTCGAACCGGGCGTCGGACCACATCGCGGAACCGATAACGCGGAGTTATGTATGCCCACTACGCTGGGCACATGATCGACGCCGCAGGGCTGCGCGTGATGCGCGCCATCTCCGAGGAGGGCAGCTTCACGGCGGCGGCGGCGGCGCTGGGCTACACGCAGCCGGCGATCTCGCAGATGGTGCGCCGGCTCGAGCAGCGCACCGGCACCGTCCTCGTCGAGCGCGTGGGACGCAACGTGCGGCTCACCGAGGCCGGCCGGGTCCTCGCCCACCACGCCGGCCCCGTGCTCGCCGCCCTCGACGCCGCCGAGGAGGAGGTCGCGGCCATCGCCGGCCTCCGCAGCGGGCGGGTGCGGCTCATGGCCTTCCCGTCGGCGTCGGCCACGCTCGTCCCACGTGCCCTGTCCCTGCTGCGCCAGCGGTTCCCCGACGTCACCATCACCTTCACCGAGGCCGAGCCACCCGAGAGCATCGCCGCCCTGCGCGCGGGGGACTGCGACCTCGCCGTCGCGTTCACCTACGAGGGCACCGACGTCACCCGCGGCGAGGACGACCTCGAGGCGTTCGTCACCACGCCGTTGATCGAGGACGAGGTGCGGCTCGCGGTCCCGAGGCACCACAAGGTGGCCGACCGCGAGCACGTCGACCTCGCCGAGCTCTCCGGCGAGCCGTGGATCGCCGGCTGCCCCCGCTGCCGCGGCCACCTCGTCCAGCTCGCCGACGCCGCCGGGTTCCGCCCCGACGTCGCGTACGAGACCGAGGACTACGTGGCCGTCATGGGGCTCGTGGCCGAGGGCCTGGGGGTGTCGCTCATCCCCGACCTCATCCTGCGCACGATCCAGCACGACGACGTCGTCGCGCTCCCCCTGACCCCCGAGTCGCGGCGCACCATCGCCGCCGTCACCACTCCTGACCTGCAGCGGGTACCGGCGGTGGCCGCCACCCTCGACGCGCTCGTCGAGAGTGCCCGCTCCCAGCCCACCTCGCCGACGACGCGGATGCCGGAGCCCGCGTTCAGCATCTGACCGGCCCGCTGGCCCCGGCCCCGGTGCTGCGCCTCACCGCGCGGTGGCGACGGCCACCGCAGCGCCGGACCGCTCCACCACGGCGAGGTCACCGTGCTGGTCGGTGCGGTAGACGGCGCAGCCGAGCCGCCGCAACAGGTCGAGGTGGTGCGGCGCCGGATGCCCGTAGTCGTTCTCGGCCCCGACGCTCACCAGGCCCACGGGTGCCGCGACCGCGGCCATCAGGCCGTCGTCGAGGTTGGATGACCCGTGGTGCGGCGTCTTCACCACCTCGAACCCGGCGGCGGCCGCCGCCATCCGCGGGTCGCGACGCAGGCGCAGGAGCAGGTCGTGGGCGGCCTCCCGTTCGACGTCACCGAGCAGCAGCGCGTCGACGCGCCCCACCCGCGCCGCCAGCACGACGCTGGCGTTGTTGGGCACCGACCCGGCCGCGATGCGGTGCCACGGGCTCCACACGACGGCGTCGACCTCGCCGAGGCGGACGTGGTCTCCGGCCCGGACGACGACCACCGGCGCCCGGGCGGCGGCCGCGACCCGCGTGACCTCGTCGGCGCCGTAGCGGGGTTCGGCCACCGGAGTCACGAGCACCTGGCGCACCGTGCGCCCCCGCACCGCACCGGCCAGGCCGTCGACGTGGTCGGCGTGGAAGTGGGTGAGCACGACGGCGTCGAGGACCGTGACGCCGAGGCGGTCGAGGCAGCCGTCGACGAGTGGCGGGTCGGGTCCGGCGTCGATCAGGACGGCGCGCCCGGGGCCGCTGCGCAGGACCACCGCGTCACCCTGCCCGACGTCGCAGGCGACGACCCGCCACCCCTCGGGCGGCCACGTCACGACCCGGGTCGGCACCAGCGCCGCGGACGCAAGTGCGACCACCGCGAGTGCGAGCACCGGGTGCGCCCCCACGACCGCGACCACGGCTCGGCCGGTGACGACCAGGGCGATCAGCAGCGCGGCCAGCAGCAGCGCACCCACCGCACCGTCGGGCCAGGGCAGGGTGCCACCCGGGATGTCGGCGACGGCGTGGGCGACCCAGGCGATGGCCTCGGTGGGCACCACGCCGACCCACGCCACGAGCTCGGCACCGCGAGCCCAGACGACCGACACGAGCGCGGCCAGCACCCCAGCGACGGTGGCCGGGGGCACCAGCGGCGCCGCCAGCAGGTTGGCCAACACGCCGACCACGCTCACCGAGCCCTGGAGCAGGACGATGACCGGCGCCGTCGCCGCCTGGGCCGCGACCGGTACCGCGAGTGCCGGCCCCAGGGGCGCCAGCCGGGACGGGAGCCGGGTGGCCACCGCCTCGCCCCACGGCCGGGTGAAGAGCAGGAGCCCGAGCGTGGCCAGCGTGGACAGGGCGAAGCCGTAGGACCGGGCCAGCCAGGGGTCGACCACGAGCACCGCCACCACCGCGCCGGCCAGCACCGGCGGTCCGGCCGAGCGCCGGGAGCGGCTCAGCCCGAGGAGCCCGATGGCGCCCATCGCCGCGGCCCGCACCACGCTGGGGTCGGGGCGGGCCAGGACGACGAACCCGGCGAGCGCCAGCCCGGCCAGCACGGGTCGCAGCCGCCTGGGCATCCCCAGCACCGCGCACACCCCGAGGACCATGCCGATGACGACCGCGACGTTGGACCCGCTCACCGCGGTCAGGTGGGTCATGCCGGTCGCACGCATGGCGTCCGTGAGCTCCGGCGGAGTGCGGCTCGTGTCGCCGATGACCAGTCCCGGGAGCAGCCCGCGGGCGTCGGCCGGCGCGTGGTCGACGGCGGACCGGAGCCCGGCCCGCAGCCGCTCGGCCGCCGCCGCGACCATGCCCGGGGGCTCGACGACCACCGGGTCCCCGGCCACCGAGAGCAGGGCGACACGGTCGTCGCCGGGGTCGGCGGGCACCAGCCGCCCCCGGAGGTCGACCGTCGAGCGCCACGGCGCGTCGCCGAGCCCGTCACCACCGGTGAGCAGCACCGGCGCGCCCGTGTCGAGGACCCGGCCCCGGGCCTCGAGGCGCACGAGGGTGGCCGTGCGCACCACCCCCTGCTGCTCCATCGCCCGTCCCCCGACGGCGACGGGGTCGCCGGTGACGACGACGAGCGCCCGCACCGAGGCCCGCTCGGCTGCCAGGCCGGAGACGTCACCGCGGTCGCGCCAGGCGGCCGCTCCGGCGGCAGCAGCCTGCAGCAGCGCCACCACGACCACCGTCAGCAGGACCGGGGACACCAGTGCCCGACCCCCTCCCCGTCCCCGCCACCGCGCGACGCCCACGACCAGCGCGGCGAGGCCGACGAGCCCACCGACCACCACGGCCCGCACCGTGGCCGACGACCCGAGGGTCGCCGCGGCCACCGCCCAGGCGGACACTGCCGGCCCCAACAGCCGTAGGTCGGTGCGCCGCAACGGCGCCGCCATCGACGCGGATGCCGTGCGGCTCACGGCGTCACCAATGGACGCAGCTGCTCGAGCATCTTCTCCCCGATGCCGCTGACCTCCGCGAGCTCGTCGACGCTGGTGAAGCGGCCGTGGGCCGTGCGCCAGTCGACGATCCGCTGGGCGATGACCGGCCCCACGCCGGGCAGCGTGTCGAGCGCGGCCAGGTCGGCGGTGTTGAGCGAGACCGTGCCGCCGGGGGCCGTGGAGGAGCCGGGACCTGCCGGTGCGGCGACCGTCGGGTCGGCGGCCTCGCCGACGGCCGGCACCCACACCTGCTCGCCGTCGACCAGCGGACGTGCGAGGTTCACCGCCCCGAGGTCGGCCCTGCCGGTGGCACCACCGGCCGCGTCCACCGCATCCGCGACCCGGGAGCCCACCGGCAGGTACTGCAGGCCCGGCCGGCGCACCCGGCCGACGACGTGCACCACCACCTCGACCCCCTCCCCCGGAGCACCCCCGGTGGCGGCGTCGGCAGCACCGTCCACCGTCGCCGCGCCGGCGGTGCCTGCCCCGGCCGGTTGAGGGCCGAGCCCCACCGGGTCGGCTCCGGCGCTGATGCCGGTGGGCCCGGCCCGCGCGCCGCCACCGGGAGCGATGACCTCGCCGTCGCCGGACGCCCGGGCCCACGCGACCCGCACCCCGAACAGGAGGGCGGCGACCAGGGCGACCGCCACCACCCCGGCGACCGCCGCCCGGCTCGGCCGCCAGCGCGCTCCGACGAACGAGGACGGGAGCCGCGCCCAGGGCCGGCCCGGCGGGCGGAGGCGACGGTGGCGACCCGGCGAGCCACCCCCACCCCCGTGGCCCCTGCCGGCGGGTCCGGCGGCGGCCAGGGAGCGAACCTCGGTGACGAGGTCCTCGGGGCCTGCGACGAACTGGCCGTCCGTGCTGCGCGAGGGCGCTGCGCGAAGCCTCGCCCTCGCCCGGGGGGAGAGCCCCGAGCCCTCGTCACGTCGTCCCATGGCGGCGACCGTAGGCGGGCACCGACGCCGGGTCGGCCCCGGCGGAGGACCCTGTGGACGACGGTTCGCCGGACGTCCCCTGTGGACGACGGCACGCGGCAGGCCCGGGACCCGGCGGTCCGGCCCTGCCGGTCAGTGCAGGACGGTCACTCCACCGCCGCGAGGGCGTCGACGCCGAGGAGGCCCCGCCGTCGCGGAGTACGTGTGGTCCAGCGGCTCAGCGGGTCCGGCGCACCCACCACGCGCGGATGTTGCGCCGGTGCCGCCAGAGCACGAGTCCCGACAGCGCCACCAGCCACCACCCGACCACCGGCTCGACCCAGGGCACCAGCCCCACCCCCGCAACCACCCCGAACAGCAGCAGCAGCCCGGTGGTGACCACCGAGGCGCGTCCCACGTAGGACACCGCCACCCACACGAGCAGGAACACGAGCACCGCCCCCAGCGCCACCCACGGCACCACGGCGAGCACGGCGCCCACGGCGCAGGCGACGCCCTTGCCGCCGCGGCCGCGAAGGAACGGGCTGAACACGTGGCCCAGGACGACGGCGAACCCCGCGACGAGCGCGGGCACCAGGCCCAGCGCCTGAAGCGCCAGCAGGGTCGGCAGGTACGCCTTCAGCACATCGAGGACGAGCACGAGCACGCCCCACTTGCGACCGAGGACCCGGCCCGCGTTCGTGGCCCCCGGGTTGCCCGACCCGGAGGTCCGCAGGTCGACGCCGAGCGCCCGGGCCAGCAACGCCGCGGGGTTCACCCCGCCGACGAGGAAGGCCACGACGGCGGTGGCGAGCACCAGCGCGACGGATGCCGGGGTCATCGGGTCAGTCGTCGAGGCGGGGCACGACCGCCACCGCCAGCGTCCCCGGACCGACGTGGGCGCCGACGACCGCCCCGAGCTCGACCACCCGAACCGTCGCCTCGGGGAGGCGCGACCCGAGTCGCTCGGCGAGCTTCTCCGCCCGCTCGGGCGAGTCGAGGTGGTGCACGGCAAGGTCGACACCGGCACCCTGCGACCCCCCGCCGTGGGCACCTGGACGCTCGGCCGCCTCGACCGCGAGCTCCTCGATACGAGCGATGGCCCGGCTCGAGGTGCGGACCCGCTCGAGGGGGACGATCTGCCCCCCGCGCAGGGCGAGGATCGGCTTGATGGACAGCGCCGAGCCGACGAGCGCGCCCGCCCGCCCGATCCGGCCACCCCGCCGCAGGTACTCGAGGGTGTCGACGTAGAAGACGACGGTCGACGCGGAGCAGGTCCGCCGCACGAGGTCGGCGACGGCCTCGGCGTCCGCCCCTCCCGCCGCCGCGCGGGCGCCCGCGAGCACGGCGTACCCCATCACCATCCCGAGGGCCCGCGAGTCGACCACCGTGACCGGCAGGTGTGCCTGTTCGGCCGCGAGCTCGGCACCACCGATGGTGCTCGACAGCTCGGCGGAGATGTGCACCGAGACCACGGCGTCGGCACCGTCACTAGCCGCCGCCTCGTAGGCCTCGAGGAAGGCGGCGGGTGCGGGCCGCGACGTCGAGACCGGGGTGAACGAGCGAAGTGCCACGGCCACCTCGGCCGCGCTGACGTCGACCCCCTCGCGCCGCTCCTTGCCGCCGACGACGACGTGCAGCGGCACGACCCGCACGTCCAGGCCTTCGAGGAGCTCGGGCGCCAGGTACGCCGTGGAGTCGGTGACGAGGGCGGTGGTCATCCCCCGCAGGCTAGTCCTGGACCTCGGTCGGAACGCCGTCCCGGCAGCGGATCTTGATCTCGACCTCGTCCTCGGACGCCTTGAAGTGCACCTCGAGATGGTCGCCCTCGACCTCCCGCTCCAAGCTCCAGCCGTTGCGCGGGCGGATCGACCCCACCACCATGCGGTCGCCGGTGCACGACGCGACCACGGTGCCGCCCTTGGTGGTGAACGAGGCGGTGCGGGTGGGCGAGGTGGTGGGGGTGGGGGTGGGCGGCGCCTCGATGGGGGTGGTTCGGCGGCTGGGCACCGGAGTGACCGCCGACACGGTGGGTGTTGGGGTGGACTTCGGGGTGGACTTCGGGGTTGTCGTCCGCGTCCGGGTCGCGGTGGGACGCGGTGACGAGGGGGTCGGGCGTGACGTCGTGGAGGTCCTCAGCGAGGGCGCGGCGACGACCTGGCTGGTGCCCGAGGTGTCGCCGATCTCCTTGCCGGCGCGGTCGACGACGAGATAGGTCACCGAGCCGACGGCAGCAACCACGAGCAGCCAGACCAGCCCCATGAGGAGCAGCGGTCTGCGGCCGGACCTCACGCGCGCCTCCCTCTGACTGCAATACGGTGCCCACTGTGACACACGTTCTCGTCATCGAGGACGACCCCGCGATCAGGTCCTCCCTCGTGCGGTCGCTCACCGACCGCGGCTATGCGGTGTCGAGCGCGCCGTCCGGCATGGTCGGCCTCCAGCAGGCCCTCGACGAGCAGCCCGACCTGGTCCTCCTCGACCTCGGGCTGCCCGACCTCGACGGCCACAGCCTGCTCTCGATGCTCCGCGCGGTTCGGCGCACGCCGGTCATCGTCGTCACCGCCCGCGACGACGACCCGTCCGTGGTGAAGGCCCTCGACGCCGGCGCGGACGACTACGTCGTCAAGCCGTTCGGGATGGACCAGCTCGAGGCGCGCGTGCGTGCGGTGCTGCGCCGCGTGCAGGCCGACGGGACGACCGAGCCCCTCGTCGTCGGGGCGCTCTGCGTCGACCCCGTGACGCGTGAGGCGACCCTCGACGGCACTGCGCTCGACCTGTCCCGCCGCGAGTTCGACCTGCTCCACCTGCTCGCCCGCCGCGCCGGCGAGGTCGTGACGAAGCGGGAGATCCTCGCCGAGGTGTGGAACCAGCCCTACGGCGGCGGCGAGCGCACCGTCGACGTGCACCTGTCCTGGCTGCGGCGCAAGCTCGGCGAGAGCGCCGCCGAGCCCGTCTACCTCCACAGCGTCCGCGGCGTCGGGGTGCGCCTGGCCGCCCCGGACGCCACCACCGACGGCGGCTGAGCCCCCGTGACCCGGCGGATCGCCCTGCTCGTGGCGGCCACCACGGCCGGCGTCGTCGTGGCGTTCGTGCTGCCCCTGTGCATCCTCCTCGCCAACCTGGCCGAGGCGCAGGCGACCACCCGGGCGGTGCAGCAGGCCCAGGAGGTCGCCACCCTCGTCGCCACGGTCGCCGACCGGGCCACCCTCGACCGCACCGTCGCCGCCGCCAGCGACGAGGGACCTCAGGTGGTCGTCGTCGAGGCCGATGGCGCCGTCCTGGGCGGGGCCACCCCACCCCTCCCCGAGCACGTCGACGCAGCCGTCGAACGGGGGCGCCGCGACAGGGCATCCTTCACGACCGACTTCGAGGGAGGCCGCGACGCCGTCGTCACCATCGACCAGGGGGACCAAGCCGGTCTCGCGGTGGTGGTCGCCACCGTGACCGACGCGGAGCTGCGGGCCGGCGTCGCGAACGCGTGGCTCATCGTGGGGCTGCTCGGTGTCGGGCTGGTCGGACTCTCGGTCGCCGTCGCGTGGTGGCTGGGCCGCCGGATCAGCATCCCCGTCACCGAGGTGGCCACGGTGGCGCACCGGCTGCGGGAGGGCGAGGCGGACGCGCGTGCCGTTCCGGGTGGACCGCCGGAGACCGCCGAGCTCGGACGTGCGCTCAACGCCCTGGCCGACCGCATCCATGCCCTCGTGGCCGCCGAGCGCGAGCACGTGGCCGACCTCGGCCATCGGCTCCGCACCCCCGTGACCGCGTTGCGGCTCGACACCGACCTCGTCGAGGACACCGCAGTGGCCGACCGGCTCCGCGACCACGTCGACGCGCTGCAGCGCAGCATCGACGAGGTGGTGCGCGAGGCGCGGCGCCCGGTGACGGACGAGATGAGGCCGGCCATCGAGGTCGCGCCGCTGCTCGGCGAGCGGGTCAGCTTCTGGCGGGCGCTGGCCGAGGACCAGGGACGCAGGCTCGACCTCGTCGTGCTCGCGCCGGGAGCGCGGGTCGAGCTCTCCGCGGACGACGTCCGTGAGGTTCTGGACACCCTCCTCGACAACGTCTTCGCGCACACGCCGGAGGACGCCGGTGCGCGCGTGGTGCTGCGCAGCACGGCCGGCGAGGTGCACCTCGTCGTCGAGGACGCCGGGTCGGGCATGACGGTGCCGTGGCGGGGCCGCGGCCACAGCGGCGCGGGCTCCACCGGTCTGGGGCTGGCCATCGTCCACCGTGTCGTCGAGGGAGCCGGTGGGTCGGTGCGCCTCGGGGACTCCGAGCTGGGCGGCCTGCGAGTCGAGATCAGGCTGCCCGCGGCCCCGGCCTGACCCGGCGGGCGAGGGCGGTACGGCCTCAGTCGTGCTCGTACTCTCCACCGCCGTCGTACTCATCCTCGTGGTCCTCCTCGTGCTCGCCGTCCTCGTGGCTCTCGTCCTCACCGTCCTCCTGCTCGGCGTAGCCGTCGTCCGAGCCGGCGGTCGTGGTGGTGGCCGGGCCCGCGGTCCGAGGCGGCGCCGACGTGGTGGTCGTCCCGGAGGAGGAGTGCGACTCCTCGGCGCGCGCCGTGGTGGCGGCCGGGATGGTGACCGTGGGACCGGGGACGTGGAGGACGCACTCGTCGCCCACGAGGACGGCCTTGCCGACACAGTCCTCGGACTCGACCGAGACGGTGCGGGTCGGGACGGGGGCGTAGGTCGGGGCGGCGGGGACGGACGCGGAAACGGTGTCGGCCGGGGCGAGTGCCGAGTAGACACCGACGGCCAGGATGCCGCCGAGCAGGGTGCCGGCACCGATCGTCGTGGCGAGGGACACGGGAGGACCTCCGAGGTTGGCAGGGGGCGGAGACGGTGCCGATCCTGCGGGCGCGGGGGTCAAGCGCGCGTCGCGCCGCCGTCAAGAGTGCGTTAAGAGGCCGAGAGTCGCTCGGGCCGCCATGAGGTTTCCTTAACACGTCGATGACACGCACTTGTCCTCGGTCGCGGCAGTCTCACCGGGACGTACCCCCCACCACGGAGGACTCGAGACCGGTGAAACCCCTGCTCACCACCGGCCAGCGTGACCGCTCGCGCGCCGTACTCGTCGTGCTGAGCGGCACCCTGGCCGCCTCGGCCGTGGCCACCACCGGCGGCGCCACCGCTCTCGCTGCCCGCGAGACGGCCCACGCCGAGGCCGTCAAGGCCCGCGCCCAGTCCGCGGCCGAGGCCGAGGCCGCCCGCAAGCACCACGAGGACATGGTCGCCTGGGCCCAGGCCAACCCCGTCATCGTCACGACACCCCGGAAGGTGCGCCGGGTCGTCGGGCCCAAGGTCGTCGTCCGCGCCGCGGCCCCAGGCGTCGCCTCCGTCGGCGGCACGTCGTCCGGTGGCAGCTCGTGGGGTGGGTCGGCACCGGTGTACGCGCCCGCGCCGCCGGCCCCTGCGGCCGCTCCGGCCGCAGCCCCTGCCCCGCCCCCGCCGCCTCCCCCGGCGCCGGTCACGAGCACCGGCTCATGACGGTGGTGGCCACCCCGCCGGCCGTCGACGAGGTCCACGGCGCGGCCACCTGGTTGGCCCTCGGCACCCACGTCGACATCCGCACGGCGCCCGAGGCCGTGGCGGAGGCGGTCGCGGTGGCCGTCGACGCCCTCGACGAGGTCGACCGGGCGTGCAGCCGGTTCCGCGACGACAGCGACCTGGTCCGCGCCAACCGGGGGGCCGGCAACGGCGTCGAGGTCTCGCCCGTGCTCGTCGGTGCCGTCCGCGTGGCCCTCGAGGCCGCGCACGAGACCGACGGTGTCGTCGACCCCACCCTGGGTGACGTGCTCGTCGGCTCCGGCTACGACCGGACCTTCGCCCTCGTCCCCGCCGACGACCCGGCCCCGGCGTCGCTGCCCGTGCCGCCGCGCTCCTGGCGGGCCGTGGAGGTCACGGACACCACGATCACCGTCCCCCGCGGGGCCGCCCTCGACCTCGGCGCCACGGGCAAGGCGTTCGCCGCCGACCTCGTGGCGCACGCCGTCCTCGAGGCGGTGGGCGTGTCCGTCCTCGTCAGCGTCGGTGGCGACGTCCGCGTGGCGTCGCCCGACGACACCGTCGGCCCGGCACACCGGGTGGTGCTCGGCCACAGCCTCGCCGACCTGCGCGAGGGCGGCCCGAGCACTCGCATCCGGCTGCGCACCGGCGGCCTGGCCACGTCGAGCACCAGTGCCCGGCGCTGGCGGCGCGGTGGCCGGCAGTGGCACCACCTCGTCGACCCCCGCACGGGCGAGCCGACAACCGGCCCGTGGCGCACCGTCTCCGCCCTCGGCCGCACCGCCGTCGCCGCCAACACCGCCTCGACGGCGGCGATCGTCCTCGGCGAGGACGCCCTCGGCTGGCTGGAGCACCGCGGTGTCGCCGCCCGTCTCGTCACCGACGAGGGCGAGGTCGTGCGCACCTCCGCGTGGGCCGACCACGGTCTGGAGGACGAGCCGTGACCTCACCCCTGCTCTGGTACGCCAACCGGGGGACCGGCGTGGTGCTCCTCGTCGTGTTCTCTCTCACCGTGCTCATCGGTGTGCTGGCCACCGAGCGCGGCATGCGCCCGTGGTGGCCCCGATTCGTCACCCAGGGGCTGCACCGCACCCTCGCCGCCCTCTCCGTGGTGCTGCTGGCGATCCATGCCCTGAGCGCCGTCGCCGACGAGTTCGTCGACATCCGGTGGTGGCAGGCGTTCGTGCCGTTCGGCGCCACGTACGAGCCGGTCTGGCTGGCCCTGGGCACCATCGCCCTCGACCTCACCGCGGTCGTCGTGGCCACCTCGCTGGCCCGGAGCCGGATGCCGCACCGGGCCTGGTTCCTGGTGCACCTCACGACCTACCTCGCCTGGGCCGCGGGCATCATCCACGGCATCGGCATCGGCACCGACACCCCCACGCGCTGGCTCGTCGTGACCAACGCGGCGTGCGGAGCGGTCGTGGTCACCGCCACCATCGCCCGCACCGCGGCGGTGCTGAGGGCCCGCTCCGAGCGGTCCCGGGTCGAGTCGGACGACCGCCTCGACGACGTCGAGCTCGTGCCCAGCAGCCGGGAGGACCGTTCGTGATCAGCCCACCCGACCTCCTCGACGTCCGCCCTGGCCCCATGCTGCTCGCGGGCACCGAGGACGAGCCGGGGATCGGCGCCCACCGCCGCCGCGTCGGGCCCCTACCGCGTGTCGACCTCGCCGCCCTGCTCGATGTCGTCGAGACGGCGTCGGTCCGGGGCCGCGGCGGCGCCGGGTTCCCCTTCGCCCGCAAGCTCGCCACCGTCGCCGGCGCCCGGGGACGGTTGGGTGCCCGGCGACCGGTCGTCGTCGTCAACGCCGCCGAGGGCGAGCCGGCGAGCGCGAAGGACGAGGCGCTGGTGCGCCTCGCCCCCCACCTCGTCCTGGACGGTGCCGAGCTGGCCGCGCGGGCCCTGGGCGCCCGCGAGGTTCACGTCATCACCTCGCAGGACCGCTCGGCAGCGGGTCGTGCTGTCGACGCCGCCCTCGCCGAGCGCACCGGCCGGGGCCTGCGCTGGACGCGCCACACGGCCGAGGGCCGGTTCGTCGCCGGCCAGGCCCGCGCCGTGCTCGAGCTCATGGCCGGGCGACCCGGCCTGCCCGTCACGTCGTGGGCGCCCGAGGCACTCGACGGCCACCGTGGCCGGCCCACCCTGCTCTCCAACGCCGAGTCCTGGGCCCACCTCGCCGCCCTCGTCCTCCACGGACCCGCGTACACCGCGCTCGGCACCCCCGACGAGCCGGGGACGACGCTGCTCACCCTCTCCACGCCGCCGGACGCGGCCGGCCGGATGGGGCGGGTGCGCGTGGTCGAGGCCGAGCACGGCGCCACCGCGACCTCCGTCCTCGGCCCCGCCGCGCTCGTCTCCCCGCTCCTCGTCGGCGGCTTCCACGGCGGCTGGGTCCACCCGCGCGACGTGCCCGGCCTCACCGTGTCGGCCGCGCACCTGCGCTCCCTCGGCCTGTCGATCGGCGCCGGCGCGTGGCTGTCCCTCTCCGACGGCTCGTGCCCGGTCACCGAGACGGCGCGGTACACCGCCTTCCTCGCGGCGGAGTCCGCGGGGCGCTGCGGGCCCTGCCGGAACGGCCTTCCGGCCCTGGCCGACGAGGTGAACGGTCTCGCCGACGGCGCCGACACCCGGCGGCGCCTCGAGCAGCTGACCGGGCTGGTCACCGGCCGGGGCGCGTGCGCGCACCCCGACGGCACCGCACGCCTCGTCACCTCGCTCCTCACCCGGCTCGAGGACATCGTCGAGGACCACCTCCTCGGCCTGTGCGGGTGCACGGTGCACCAGCCGGCGCGCCTGGCGGTGGTCCCGTGAGCGGCCGCGCACCCCAGGAGCGGCGGCTGCGCGTCGACTGGCCGCAGTGCCGGGCCCGTGGCCTGTGCGCCGAGCTGCTGCCCGAGGTGCTCGCGCTCGACGAGTGGGGGTACCCCGTGGTGCTCGGGCCGGTCGCGGCCCACCAGAACGACCTCGCCCGGGAGGCCGTCGCAGCCTGCCCGCGCCGCGCCCTGCACATGGTGAACGGGTAGGCTACTCCCGGGCGAGGTCAGGGGGTCGGGGCGGTGGAGGCCGCCCGTCAGTCGAGGCGTGCGCCGGCGAACGCCCGCACGCTCAGCGCCGCACCCAGCGCGGCGAAGGCAACCGCCCAGGCGAGCTGCAGCGGTCCCACCGTCGCCGCCGCCTCCGTTCCCCCGGCGCCGACCCACAGGGCCGGGGCCACGTAGGGCACCCACCGGCCGAGTCCCACGCCCGCGACGATCTGGCTTACCGCCGTGACGGCGATGATGCCGCCGACCGCCCCGAGGTACCCGCGGAACCGCACCGCGACCCAGCCGAACGGCAGGCCGAGCGCCCCCATGAGCAGGGCTCCGGCCCAGTCGACGGCCAGCACGGAGGCGACCTCCGTGGTCATCGGTCCCCCGACGGCGAGCACACCGAGGGCGGTGAGGGCGACGGCGGCGGTGGCGACGGCGAGCACCCAGGCCGTGATCACCGCGACCTTGGCCGTGGCGATGGTGGCGCGCGACACCGGCAGGGCGAAGAGGCCGCCCAGGGTGCCGTCGGCCCACTCCCGCCCGAAGGTCCACGCCACGGCGAACCCGGTGGCGAGCACCATGACCACCGTGACGATCTGACCGGCGAGGGTGGCGACGGCGGCTCCGGCCGGTCCCTGCGCCAGTGGCTCGAACTTCACCGCTGACGGACCGGCCACGAGGCCGGTCCGCGCGAGCACCACCATCCCGGTCGCGAAGACCGGTGGCGCGAGAACGGCGAGGGCGGTGCACACCCGCGCGGTGAGCGAGCGAGCGAAGGTGGCGGCCGCGAGGTCGAGGGCCGGCCTCATCGGACCCCCTCCGGCCTGCGGTCGGCGTGGGCGGCGTCCCAGTCGCGGACGACCTCGAAGAACCGGCGCTCCAGGTCGACCTGCCCCGGCGCGAGGGCCCCGACGACCCGACCGGCGTGGATGACGGTGATCCGGTCGGCGACTCGCGACACCTCGTCGAGGTGGTGGCTGGAGACGAGCACCCCGGCACCGCGGGCGGCGGCCTCGAGGATGACGTCGCGCAGCAGGAGCACGCCTGCCGGGTCGAGCGCGTTGGTCGGCTCGTCGAGGACGAGCAGGTCGGGATCGTGCGCGGTGACGCAGGCCAGGCCCAGCCGCTGACGGTTGCCGAGCGAGAGCCCACGCGCACGGCGCCCGGCCCACGGCCCGAGCTCGAGGCGCTCCACCCAGGACGCGGCGGCCCGGCGGGCTCGCGGGCGGTCGAGGCCGTGCAGGCGCGCCGACGCCACGATGTTGTCGCGCACCGTGAGCTCCGGGTACCCGAGGGGGCGGTCGATGACGACGCCGAGCCGCGCGAGCTCGGCGGGTCCGGCCTCCTCCGCGGGTACGCCGAAGAGGCGGACGGCGCCCGCGTCGAGGGCGGTCTGGCCGACGACTGCCTTCATCAGGGTCGTCTTGCCCGCGCCGTTGAGCCCGACGACGGCGTGCACCTCGCCGGGCTCGACGACCAGGGTCAGTCGGTCGAGGGCGAGGATGCCGTCGTAGCGACGGGTCGCGTCGCGGATCTCGAGGGCGCTCACGAGCGGCTCTCCACGCGGTGTGGCGAGGCGGTCAGCCCCGGGACGACGGTGGCCATCGCCCGGGACACGAGGTCGGCGAGGGTCTCGGCCCGGTCGGAGGCCGCCCACTCCAGCAGCGACGCGGTGATCGCGGCCAGGCAGGCCGCCGCGGCGATCCGGGTCGCAGTCCGCTGCCCCGGCGGCGCGGCCCGCTCGACGATGGCGCGCTCGGTGGCCGCCGTGTTCGCCGCCATGCCCGCTTCGAGCTCGGGGACCCCGACCGCGACCGCGACGGACCGCCTGGTGGTCTCGGTGAGCTCACTCCCCAGGTGCGTGGTGAGCGACAGCATCCCCCGGGCCACCCGCTCCACGGCGGGCAGGTCGAGGGGCTGCGCCGCGACGGCCTCGGCGATGACCGGGTCGAACGGGTCGTCGAGGAGGACCCGCTCCTTGGTCCCGAAGTGGCGGAAGAACGTCATGTGCGACACCCCTGCGGCGGCCGCGATCTGCTCGACGGTCACCCCGCGGTAGCCGTGCTCCTCGAACAGGTCGAGGGCCGCTGCCCGCAGGCGCTCCCTCGTGGCCTCGGACCGGGACGTCATGTCCTGATGTTAGTCACTAACATCAGGAGTGACAAGCCCCCACCGCGTCGTCTCACCAGGGCAGCGGCACCTCGTGGTCGCGCAGGTCGACGACCGGCACCCACCCCAGGTCGGGGTGCTCGCGGTAGTCCCGGCCCGGGCCCGTCCGGGCGAGTTCGGCCACGGCCGCCAGCAGTCGCTCCACGTGCTCCGGGGTGGTCGCCAGACCGGCACTGGCCCGCACCGCGGTCCGGTGCCGCTCACGGTCGGGTCCCGACCCCGGGTCCCTGTCCAGGAGCGTGTCCACGATCAGGTGGGCGCAGAACTTGCCGGCCCGCACGCCGACCCCGTGCTCGGCCGAGAGCACGGCGGCCACGAGATGGCTGTCGACGCCGTCGACGGTGAACGTGACGACCGGCCCGCGATCGTGGTCCTCGCCGAGCAGCGAGTACGTGGTGACGCCGTCGATGCCGCGCAGGCCCGGGAGCAGCCGCGCGGTCAGCGCGTCCTCGTGGGCACGGATGACGTGCCGGTGCTCGCGCAAGGTGCTGCACGCCGCGGCGAGCGCCACCGCCCCGAGGACGTTGGGGCTGCCGCCCTCGTGCCGCGCCGCCCCGGTGGACCACCGGGTGCCGCTCGCGTCGACCGCGGTGGTGGCCCCGCCTCCGGCGAGGTACGGATCGGCGGCGTCGAGCCAGTCCCTGCGGCCGACGAGGGCGCCGACACCGTACGGGGCGTGCACCTTGTGACCGGAGAAGGCGACCCAGTCGGCGCCGGTGGCCGCGAGGTCGAAGGGCCGGTGGGCCACGGACTGGGCGGCGTCCACGAACACCCGGGCCCCCCGCGCCCGGGCCACCGTGGCCAGGCGCGTGACGGGCCACAGCTCACCGGTCACGTTGGACGCCGCGGCCAGGACGACGAGGGGGGCGGGCTCCGAACCGCCCGACCGAGCGGCGGCCAGTGAACACAGCGCACCGTCGAGCAGGGCCTCGGCCGCGTCGACGCCGTGCGGCACCGGCAGCCGGACCACGTCGTCCTCACGCCACGGCAGCAGGGAGGCGTGGTGCTCGGAGGAGAACACCACCACCGGCGTCCCCGGCGGCAGCGCGCGCGCCAGCAGGTTGACGGCATCGGTGGTGTTGCGCGTGAAGACCACCACGTCGTCGGCGCGGGCCCCGACGAAGCGGGCGACCTCCTCACGGGCCGCCTCGTAGTGCGCGCTCGTCACCCGCGAGAGCCACCCCGTTCCCCGGTGCACCGAGCTGTAGCTGCGGGTCGCGGTGGCGACCGCCCGGACCACCCGCTCGAGGGCCGGGGTGGACGCCGCGTGGTCGAGGCCGGCGTACTCGACGAACCGCCCGGTGACGGTGGGCACCGGGTCGGGACGCACGACGGTGGGCAGGCCCGGCGCCGGTGCTCGGTCGGCGACAGCGCGCGACACGGGCGCCAGTGCAGTGGTCGGGGTGGGGGCGATGGACATCGGCCGGCTCCTGAGGCTGGAGGACCTCGGGAGGCTCCCGCGGTCCGCGCTTGCCGACGCCACCACGGCGCCGGCCAGGTCGTCACCCGGGGCACCCCACCGCGGCGGAGGGTTTCCGGCCAGCGAGCCGGGGCTTGGCACTGGCACTCATGACCTACGGGGACGAGTCTGACAGCGCGCCCGGGCAGCGGTCACCCGCGGTCCGTCCCGCGAGACGCAAGTCGGCCCTCACCGGCTCTGCGACCCGGCCATCCGCCGACCCTGGGACCGCCACCGCTCGCCGGCATCCCCGGCCGGGCCATCCCGGCGGGTCAGGCGTCCTCGGCCGCGTAGACGCGGCGGCCGTCGACGAAGGTCTGGAGCACACGGGTGGAACCGATGTCGGCAGGTGGCCCGGCGAAAGGGTCGCGGTCGAGCACGACCAGGTCGGCGAGGGCCCCGACACCGATCGTGCCGGTGTGCTCGAGCCCGTTCACGTACGCCGACCCCGCCGTGTACGCGGTGAGCGCCGTCGCGAGGTCGATCCGCTGCTCGGGCAGGAACACGGGGTGCTCCGGCTCGCCCTCCCGGTGGGCCGGCGGGATCTGCCGGTTGACGGCGACGTGCACGGCGGCCATCGGCTCGGCCGTCGACACCGCCCAGTCGCTGCCCATGGCGAGCACCGCTCCGGAGCGGTGGAGGTCGCCGAAGGGGTACTGCCACGAGCCGCGCGGCTCGCCGAGGAAGGGCAGGTTCAGCTCCACCATCTGGTCCTCGAGCGCGGCCCAGAACGCCTGGAGGTTCGCGACCACACCGAGCTCGCGGAACCGGTGGAGGTCGTCGGGGTGGATGACCTGGAGGTGCGCGATGTGGTGGCGGGCATCGCGGCGCCCGTTGGCCCGCAGGGCGCCCTCCACGGCGTCGAGGCACTCGCGCACGGCCCGGTCGCCGATGGCGTGGAAGTGCAGCTGGAAGCCCGCGGCGTCGAGCTGCTCGACGGCGGGCAGCAGCGTCTCGACCGGCACGAACGAGATGCCCGAGTTGTCGGTGTACCGGCCGTGGCCGTCGCAGTACGGGTCGAGCATCGCCGCGGTGAAGTTCTCGGGCACGCCGTCCTGCATGATCTTCACCGTCGTGGCCCGGAACCGTTCGGTGGTGTACCGCTCGCGGCGCTCGAGGATGTCGGGCACCTGCTCGAGCCCGGCGTTCCTGTCCCACCACAGGGCGCCCACGACCCGCGCGGTGAGCTGCCCGGCCTCGTCGGCGGCGCGGTACGCCACCGCGGGGTTCCCCCCGTCGCCGTGGTCACCGATGATCGCGTCCTGCCACGCGGTGACCCCGAGAGCGTGGAGGTGTGCCTGGGCCCGCAGCAGCCCTGCGAGGCGGTCCTCCTCGGTGGTCTCGGGGGCGATCCGCCCGACGAGCTCCATCGCGCCCTCGTGGAGGCAGCCGGTGGGGTTTCCGTCGGCGTCACGCTCGATGCGCCCGTCGCGGGGGTCGGGGGTGTCGCGGTCGATCCCCGCCAGGCGCAACGTCGCCGAGCTGACCCAGGCACCGTGACCGTCCCGGTTCGGCAGGAACACCGGACGGTCGCCGACGACGGCGTCCATCGCCGTTGCGGTCGGCGTGCCGCCGGGGAAGGCCGCCATCGACCAGCCGGCCCCGAGCACCCACTCCTCGCCGGGGGTCGAGCGGGCGTACTCCCCGATCCGTTCGAGGTAGTCCTGCGCCGTGTGGAGCTCGGAGAGGTCGCAGCGCAGCATGTCGACCCCGGCCCAGACGGGGTGCACGTGCGCGTCCTGGAAGCCGGGCACGAGCATCCGGCCGCGCAGGTCGACCCGCTCCGTGCCCGGCCCGGCGAGGTCGAGCACCTCGTCGTGGCCGACCGCCACGACCCGTCCGCCCTCGACGGCCACGGCGGTCGGGCGTGCGCGGACCGCCCCCGAGGTGAAGACCGGACCACCGGAGAAGATCGTGTCGACCACGCTCAGCCGCCTCCCATGGTCCGTGCGATGTCGGTCGCCGAGTCCCCGGACCGCTTGAGGACGACGGCGACGAGCCCGAGGGCCACGAGGGTGAGCACGAGCATGACCGTCGACATCGCCGCGATCTCCGGGCGCAGGCCCGAGCGCAGCGCGCTCAGGACGTAGACCGGCCACGGCGTGGAGCCGGACACCTGGACGAAGGCGGAGACGATCGTGTTGTCCAGGCTCAGCGTGAACGCGAGCAGGAAGCCGGCGAGGACCGCGGGCATCGCCAGTGGCACGGTGATCTTCCGGAAGGTGCGCAGCGGGGGGGCGTAGAGGTCGCCGGAGGCCTCCTCGAGGGACTCGTCGATGCCGATGAGCCGGGCCCGCACGAT
This sequence comes from uncultured Actinomycetota bacterium, assembly GCA_963726295.1. Lineage (GTDB taxonomy): Bacteria > Actinomycetota > Actinomycetes > Actinomycetales > Dermatophilaceae > DASSQJ01. Next base: position 734,255 of record CAVSBW010000001.1, on the reverse strand, counting down.
GTAGCTGACGACCGCGGTCGAGAACAGCGAGTGCCCGACGACCAGGCGCACGATGCCGTTGTCGAAGACGGAGAGGCCGGCGTCCTGGCCGAGGAAGACCATCCACGGCAGCAGTGAGACGGCGTCGACGATCTCGGGGGTCACCGAGACGAGGAGGAGCAGGCCGATGAACCACCACGTCCACCGGCCCGGGCGACGGGCCATGGCCACCCCGGCCATGGTGCCGAGGAAGGTGGCGAGCAGGCCCGAGAGCACCGCGACCTGGAGCGAGACGGTGACGGCGCTGCGGATCGCCGGCCGCTCGAGCAGCGCCCGGTAGGGCTCGAACCCGAACTCGTCCCACGCGATGAGCAGCCGGCCGTTGTTGAAGGAGTAGACGATGATGACGATGATCGGTGCGAAGAGGAAGAGGAGCACGAGGACCCCCCACAGCGCCAGGAGCCGGTCACCCCAGGACCGACGGTGCTTGATGCGGGGCGGAGGCCCGGTGTCCTCCGGCTTCGTTCCCACCCCGGCTCGGCCGGTGCTCGTGGCGCTCATGCCGCCTCCTCCTCCTCGATGACGAGCCGGTGCCGCGCCTTCACGGGCAGGGAGACGAGCCACACGAGGAGCGCGATCACCCCGACGGTAACGGCGATGACGAGGATGAGGACGACCGCCATCGCCGACCCCAGCGCCCAGTTCTGGGCGGTCTGGAACTGGCTCGCGACGAGCTGGCCGACCATGTTGCCCTTCGCGCCACCGAGGACGGTGGCGGTGACGTAGTCACCCATGAGCGGGATGAAGACGAGCACGGTGCCCGCGATGATGCCGGGCCGGGCGAGCGGCAGGGTCACCCGGGTGAAGGTGCGTAGCCGGCCGGCGCCGAGGTCCTTGCTGGCCTCGCGCAGGGGTTCGCCGACCCGGTCGAACGCGACGAAGAGCGGCAGGATCATGAGGGGCAGGTAGTTGTAGACGACCCCGATCAGCACGGCGGTGCGCGAGTAGAGCACGTCGAGCGGCCCGCTCGTCAGGTGGAGGTCCTGGAGCAGGTTCGAGAACCAGCCCTCCGGCGCGAGGATCACCTGCCAGCCGATGGTGCGCACGAGGAAGTTCGTCCAGTACGGCACCATGACGAGCGCGACGAGGAGGCCACGCAGCCGCGGCGGCGCCTTGACCGCCATCCAGTAGGCGGTCGGCATCCCGATGAGCAGGCAGATGACCGTTCCCGCGACCCCGACCCACAGCGTGTTCGTGAAGGTGGTGAAGAAGGTCGGCGAGAACGCCTCCGCGTACCGGTCGAAGGACAGCACGTCGTTGGCGTGGGTGCCGAACAGGCCGGGCTTGTAGCCGAAGCTGAACCACACGATCGTCCCGATCGGGACGACGAAGAAGGCGAGCAGCCAGGCCCACGCCGGGAGGGCGAGGGAGAAGTGCGGCATCCGCAGGCGCGAGCGCCCCGGCGCGGCCGGTGGTGGCGCCGAGGGCTTGGCCTCCGGCGCCACCGTCGCGGTCTCAGGCACCCGCGGCTGCCTTGGCCTTGTTCCAGATGTCGACGGTGCGCTGCTGGTTGTCGTTCACCTCGCCGGTCTGCATCGTGTCGATCTGCTCGGGGCTGAAGAAGACGAGGTCGAGCATCTCGAGGCCCTCGTCCTCGGCCAGCTGCTCGATGTCCTTGGCGCCGGTGTGGTAGCCGATGTAGTCGACGTTGAGCAGCTGGTTCTCGGGGGTGAGGACGAAGTCGATGAAGGCGTGCGCGGCCTCGGGGTGCGGCGCACCGGCGGCGATGGCCCAGTTGTCCATCCACAGCTCGGTGGCGGGGGCACCGAGGACCCACTTCCACTTGTCCGGGTTGTCGCTCTCCATGATCCCGATGCGCGCGTCACCGTTCCACACCTGCATGAGCACCTGGGTGCTCTGCGGGATGGCCTGGCCGCCGGGGTAGGAGTCGAACGCCGCGATGTGCGGGGCGAGCTTGTTGACGACGAAGTCCTCGGCGGCGTCGAGGTCCTCCTGCTTGGTCGTGTTCCAGTCGATGCCGTTGGCCCAGAAGTAGACGCCGGTGACCTCGTGCGGGTCGTCGAGCAGCGAGGTCTTGCCGCTCGCCTCGTTCATCGCGGCGTCGAGGAAGTCGCTCCACGTCGTGAGGTCGCGGCTGATCTTCGTCGTGTCGTAGACGAAGCCGGTGGTGCCCCATGCCTTGCAGATCGAGTAGTTGTTGTCGGGGTCCCAGGACTGGCCGAGGAACTGCGGGTCCATGTACTTCAGGTTCGGCACGAGGTCGTGGTTGATCGGGGCGAGCAGCCCGTTGGTCACCATCTGCGGGATGAACGAGCCGGTGGGGACGACGATGTCGTAGCCGGCGGTGCCCTTCGAGGCGACGAGCTTGGAGATGAGCTCCTCGTTGGAGTTGAAGGAGTCGATCGTCATCTTGACGCTCTTGTCCTTCTGGAAGGCCTTGAGCACCTGCGGTGCGTCGTAGTCGCCCCACGAGTACATCGACAGCTCGCCCTCGAGGGGGCCACCGGTCGCGATCTGGCTGGGCGTCTCCGAGGGGACCACCGTGGGGTTGCTGCTGCTGCCCCCGCCGGAGCCGCCACCGCCGCACGCGGCGAGGAGTCCGCTACCGCCGGCGGCGGCCGCGAGGGCGAGCAGGTTGCGCCGCGTCACCTCGGACCGGATGCGGGGGACGGCCGAGGAGTGGGCGAGGATGCTCAGGGGGCGTTCGGGGCTGGTCATGGGGTTCCTCTCGGGTGGCGTCATCGCTGGTCGGGATCGGAGGTCAGGCGATCGGGGTCGTGGCCTGGGTGGGCGTGGGCTGCTCGGCCGGGAAGACGTGGACGTGGTCGGCGGACCAGTGGCACCACACGTGGTCCCCCGCGGCGAGGTCGGGGGCGACAGGGGTGGGTCGGCGGACGAGGAGGGTGTCGCCGTCGCCGACGTCGACGAGGAACTGGCGGGTCTCGCCCTGGTGGGCGACCCCGATGACGGTTCCCCGCACGGTGTTCTCGGTCGTGCCGTGGGGCTCACCGGTGCCGATCTCGACGAACTCGGGGCGCACGGCCACACGGACCCGCTCGCCGGGGCGGTAGGCGGTCTCGCGGGTGGTTCGGACGGCCCCGAAGCTGCTGTCGACCCCGCCCTCCCCCGTCGACGCGCCGTCGGCGAAGTTCTGCTGCCCGACGAACCCGGCGACGTACGCCGAGGCGGGCGAGGAGTAGATCGTGTCGGCGTCCGCGAGCTGCTCGATGCGGCCCTCGCGCATGATGGCGATCCGGTCACTCATCGACAGCGCCTCGCCCTGGTCGTGGGTGACGAAGACGAAGCTGATCCCCAGGCGGCTCTGCAGCAGCTTGAGCTCGACCTGCATCTCCTCGCGCAGCTGCCGGTCCAGGGCGCCGAGCGGCTCGTCGAGGAGCAGCACCGACGGTCGGTTGACCAGGGCCCGGGCGAGGGCGACCCGCTGCTGCTGGCCGCCGGAGAGCTGGGTGGACCCGCGGTTGGCGTACGAGCGCATCTGCACCATCTCGAGCGCCTCGACGACGCGCTGCTTGATCTCCGCCTTGGGCGTCCGCACCTGCTCGAGACCGTACGCGACGTTCTCGGCGACCGACATGTGCGGGAAGAGTGCGTACGCCTGGAACACGGTGTTGACGTGCCGCTTGTGAGGCGGCACCCCCAGCACGCTGCGTCCGGCCACGAGGATGTCGCCGGTGTCGGGCTGTTCGAAGCCCGCGATCATCCGCAGCGTCGTCGTCTTGCCGCACCCTGAGGGTCCGAGGAGGGAGAGGAACTCGCCTGCCCTGACCGCCAGGGTGAGGTCGTCGACGGCAGCGACGTCGGCGTAGAACTTGCTGACACGGGTGAGGACGACGGCATCCTCCGTGTGTGGCTCGGTCCCGGGCGGCGGGTTCTGCGTCGTCTCGGCGGCTGTCGTCACGTATCGGCTCCTCATGCGGGTCCCGGCGAGTCAACACCACAGAACTACCGAGCACAACATCAGATGTCGTCGTTCGGGTAACAATTCGTGTACGTGCGCCCTGTCAGCCACGGATTCCGCACGATTGCGGCACCCCGCCGCAGCGCGCCGCGACCGTCGCTGCGCGCGTCACCGGAGTCGGCCCTGCGCCGGTGCCCCGTACCCGACCGCTCAGACGGGGACGACGTTGACCAGTCCGGGCGCCCGCACGATGACCGTCCGCACCCCGTTCCCGGTCGCGGCCTGCACCTTGGGGCGGGCCAGGGCGAGCTCGCGCAGGGCGTCCTCGCTGATGCCGCTCGGCACCTCGATGCGGTCGCGGACCTTGCCCTTGATCTGCACGACGCAGGTCACCGTCTCGTCGACGAGCAGGCTCGGGTCGGCCTCGGGGAAGGGCTCGTGCGCGAGCGACTCCTCGTGGCCCATCCGCATCCACAGCTCCTCCGCGAGGTGCGGTGCTAGTGGGGCGACCATGAGCACCAGCGGCTCCGCGGCGGCGCGGGGCACACCGCCGTCCAGCTTGGTCAGGGCGTTGTTGAGCTCGGTGATCCGTGCGATCGCCGTGTTGAAGCCGAGCCCGGCGTAGTCGGTGCGGACCGCGTCGATGGTCCGGTGCAGGATGCGGGTGGTCGCGTCGTCGAGGGCGGTGTCGACGACCCGCAGGTCACCGGTCTCCTCGTCGACGACGTTGCGCCACAGCCGCTGGAGGAACCGCTGGCTGCCGACGACCGCGCGGGTGTCCCACGGCTTGCTCTGCTCGAGCGGGCCCAGGCCCATCTCGTACAGCCGGAAGGTGTCGGCGCCGTACGCGGCGTACATGTCGTCGGGGCTGACCATGTTCCTCAGCGACTTGCCGATCTTCCCGAACTCCCGCGACACGGGCACCCCGGCGTGGGTGAAGACCGGGTGACCGTCCTCCCCCGGGTGCTCCTCGACCTCGGAGGCCTCCACGTACTGGCCGCGGTCGTCGGTGTAGGCCGGGGCCTGGATGTAGCCCTGCGCGAAGTACGTGCGGAACGGCTCGTCGGACGACAGGTGACCCAGGTCGTGGAGCACCTTGTGCCAGAACCGGGCGTACAGCAGGTGCAGCACCGCGTGCTCGACACCCCCGACGTAGAGGTCAACGCCGCCGGGGTCACGGGTGCCGGCCGGCGCCACGGCCACCGGCTCGGACCGCGGGCCCATCCAGTACGCCTCGTTGGCCGGGTCGGCCAAGGCCTCGCCGTTGGCGGGGTCGAGGTAGCGCAGGTAGTACCAGCAGGAGCCGGCCCACTGGGGCATGACGTTGGTGTCGCGCCGGAAGCGCCGGGTGCCGCGCCCGTCGCCGAGGTCGAGCTCGACCTCGGCCCACGCCGCGTCGCGGGCCAGCGGGGGCTCCGGCTCGCTGTCGGCGTCGTCGGGGTCGTAGACCTTCGGGCTGTAGTCGGGTACGTCCGGCAGCTCGACGGGCAGCATCGACTCGGGCACGCCGTACGCCACGCCGTCCTCGTCGAAGAGCACGGGGAACGGCTCGCCCCAGTAGCGCTGCCGCGCGAAGAGCCAGTCGCGCAGCTTGTACGTGACCGACCCGCGGCCGCTGCCCCGCGCCTCGAGCCAGGCGGTGATCCGCTCCTTGGCCTCGGCGACCCCGAGCCCGTCGAGGCTGACCTCGTCGTTGGCCGAGTTCACGGCCGGTCCCTCGCCGGTGTACGCGGTGGACTCGTTGTGGCCCTCGGGCGGCTGCACGGTGCGGACGATGGGCAGCTGGTGAGCGGTCGCGAAGTCCCAGTCGCGCTGGTCCTGGGCGGGTACCGCCATGATCGCGCCGGTCCCGTAGCCCATGAGCACGTAGTCGGCGACGAACACCGGGATGCGGGCGCCGTTCACCGGGTTGACGGCGTAGCCCCCGGTGAAGACACCCGTCTTCTCCTTGCCCTCGGTCTGGCGCTCGAGGTCGGTCTTGGCCGCCGCTGCCGACCGGTAGGAGGCCACGGCCTCCGCGGGGGTGTCGGCGCCGTCCGTCCACGCGTCCAGGTTGCCGGCCGGCCACGGGCCGTCGGGTACCAGCGCGTCGACCAGCGGGTGCTCGGGCGCCAGGACCATGAAGGTGGCCCCGAAGAGCGTGTCCGGCCGGGTGGTGAACACCTCGATCCCGGGAACGTCGGGGTCTGCCGCGAGGGGGAAGACGACGTTGGCGCCCTTGCTGCGACCGATCCAGTTGCGCTGCATCACCTTGACCTTCTCGGGCCAGTCGACCCGGTCGAGGTCGTCGGCGAGCCGGTCGGCGTACTCGGTGATCCGCATGACCCACTGCCGCAGGTCGCGCTTGAAGACGGGGAAGTTGCCGCGGTCGGAGCGGCCCTCGTTGGTGACCTCCTCGTTCGCGAGGACCGTGCCCAGGCCCGGGCACCAGTTCACGGTGGCCTCGACGCTCTGCACCAGCCGGTGGCTGTCGACGACGTCGGCCCGCTCGGCGTGGGACAGGTCGTCCCAGGCGCGGCCGTCATCGGCCGGCAGGGGACGGGCGCCCGATCGGTACTGCTCGACCAGCTCGTCGATGTGCCGGGCCCGGCCGCGTCCGCCGTCCTCGCGCTCGGCGTCGTGGTCGTACCAGGCATTGAAGATCTGCAGGAAGATCCACTGGGTCCAGCGGTAGTAGTCCGGGTCGATGGTGCGGATGGCGCGGCGGTCGTCGTGGCCGAGGCCGAGGCGGCGCAGCTGCCGCGCCATGATCGCGATGTTCTCCTCGGTCGTCTTGCGCGGGTGCTGTCCCGTCTGCGCGGCGTACTGCTCGGCGGGCAGCCCGAAGGCGTCGTAGCCCAGGCAGTGCAGCACGTTTCGGCCCAGCATCCGGTTGTAGCGGGCGTAGACGTCGGTGGCGATGTACCCGAGGGGGTGCCCCACGTGCAGCCCGGCGCCACTGGGGTACGGGAACATGTCGAGCACGAGCAGGTGCCCGTCGTAGGTGTCGACGGCCTGCGGGTCGGCCCACGGCCCGGCCGGGTTGGGCGCGTGGAACGTCCCGCGCTCCTCCCAGCGGTCCTGCCAGGCGACCTCGATCCGGCCGGCCAGGTCGGCGGTGTACCGGTGCGGGGTCTCGCTCATCTCGTCCTCGTCGTCGTCGTGTCTGCGCCCATGAAAAAACCCCTCGCACAGGAGGGGTCGCCGCGCGTGGCCGGAGCCGGCGCGGCTAGGTAAGGAGCAGGAACCTCGTCACGGTCTCAGGGTACCGCAGCGCCGGCGTCCGGCCGGGCGCGGTCCGCGGCTCAGTGCGCGCCCTGGATGTTCACGAGGACCACACCGACGATGATGAGCGCGATACCGCCGAGCTTCGCGGCGCTCATCCCCTCCCCGAGCCAGAGGAACCCGATGACGGCGATGGCGGCGGTGCCGACGCCCGACCAGATGGCGTACGCGATGGAGACGTCCATCCGGCGCACGACCACGGTGAGCATCCAGATGGAGAGCAGGTACCCGCCGGCGACGAATGCCGACCAGCCGAGGTCGGTGAACCCCTGGGCGCGGGGCAGGGCGGCGGTGGCCACCACCTCGATGGCGATGGCCAGGAGGAGGAGGGCGAAGGCGGACACGGTGGGCTCCGAGGGTGAGGAGGGCGGCACGGCCGCGGGAGGACGATGTGTAGCAGGCGCTACACCCCAACTGTAGCACTTGCTACAGTTGGGGTGTGAACCGCCGCGACGAGCTGGTGCAGGGCGCCACCGACTACGCCCTCGAGCACGGCCTCGTCGGCCTGAGCCTGCGGCCCCTGGCGGCCTCCCTCGGCACGAGCGACCGGATGCTGCTGTACCACCTCGGGTCCAAGGACGAGCTGCTCGTGGCGGTGATCGCGGCCTCGACCGACCGGTCGGTCGCCGAGCTCCGGGGGCTGGCTCCCTCCGCCTCCCCCGGCCAGGCCGTCCGTGACCAGTGGCGCCTGCGCACGGGCGAGCACCAGACCCGGTGCGAGCGCCTCTACGTCGAGGCCTCCACGCTCGGCCTGTTCGGGCAGGAGCCGTACGCCTCCGCCGTGGCCGCGAGCAACGCCCGGTGGATGGCGGCGGTTCGCGACCATCTCGTCGCCTCCGGCGTGCCCGAGGCGCGGGTCGACGCGGTGGCACCACTGGTCGACGCCGCCTTCATGGGCTTCGAGCTCGACCTCCCGCTCGACCCCGACGAGGCCGGGGCCGGGGTCGACGCCCTCGCCCAGGCGGTGGAGGTGCTCAGCCGCGAGGGCTGACCCGGGTCAGGTACCGAGCAGGCCGAGCACGAGGAGTGCCTGCGCGAGGTGGTAGGTGACCATGACGACCGGCGCCGTCCACCGGTGCTCACGGTCGAAGCGGCCCAGGCCCAGCGCGGTGTCACTGACGACGAACAGGCTGGCTCCGAGGCCGACGGCGACCGCACCGGTGGCCCAGCCGGCGAGCGCCATCACCGCGATGACGGCCATGTAGACCACCACGGGGCCGGCCAGCGCCACCCCGCCCTGCCGGTGCGCCCCCGGGACGATCGCCCGACCCACGGCCAGCGCCAACCCCACCACGGCGACCCCCACCCACGCGCGCTCCGGGGCGTCGATCCCGCTGGACACGAAGGTGGCGACCCAGGCGAGGTGGCCCGCGAGGAAGGCGGCCAGACCGCCGAGGAAGCGGGTCTGGCCCTCACCGAGGAGGAGGACGTCACCCACCAGCCCGAGCCCGAGCGCGGCGAGCACCCACCACCCGGTGGCCGAGGTGGCGGCACCGAGCGCGAGCGCGACCCCACCGAGGCCGACCACGACCGCCGGCTTGGCCCACCGCTCGACCCGGGCCCGTCCGCGGATGACAGCCCACCAGTCGACCAGGGCCGCGGCCACGGTGGCGGCCCAGGCGAGGAGGAGGAGCGGCCGCACCCGGGCATCCTGTCATCGGCCCCCTGCCCCCGGAACTGCCGTCGACCGACGCTGGCCGCTCGGTCCCGGCGTCCGCCACACTGGGGCCTACGCGGATCGAGAGGAGATCGCGGTGTCGCCTGGAACATTCGCCGGATGGTGTCCGGCCACCCCGACGTCCGGCCGGGGCGACTGATGTCCTTCGTCTCGCGCGGGTTCCGGGGCCGCCGCCCCGCCGACGCCGAGCCGAGCCGCGTGCCACCGGGGCAGTACGTGACCCACGACTTTCCCGTCCTGTCGGCCGGGCCGACCCCGCACGTCCCCCCGGAGGACTGGACCTTCACCATCGATGGTGCCGTGGGTACCCCGAGGACGTGGACGTGGGAGGAGTTCCGGTCCCTGCCGACCGAGAGCGTCTCGGTCGACATCCACTGCGTCACCCGGTGGAGCAAGCTCGACTCGGAGTGGGAGGGCGTGAGCCTCGACGTGCTGCTCGACGACGTCGAGACGGCCGCGGACTTCGTGCTCGCGCGGAGCTACGGCGGGTACACGACCAACCTCCCGCTCGAGGACCTCACCGACGGCAGGGCGTGGGTCGCGACCGCGTTCGAGGGAGACCCGCTGCGCCCCGAGCACGGGGGGCCGGCGCGCCTGCTCGTCCCGCACCTCTACTTCTGGAAGAGCGCGAAGTGGGTGCGCGGCCTCACCCTCGCCGACGACGACGCCCCGGGCTTCTGGGAGGGCTACGGCTACCACAACTACGGGGACCCGTGGCGGGAACAGCGCTACGACGGCGACTGACCTGGCAGGTCGCCACGGTCACCGCCCTCGTCGACGAGGCGCCGACGGTGCGGTCGGTCGTGCTCGAGGTGCCGGACTGGGCCGGACACCGCGCCGGGCAGCACGTCGACGTCCGCCTCACCGCTCCGGACGGCTACCGGGCCGAGCGCAGCTACTCGATCGCGACAGCTCCGGGCGGCGGTCGGGTGACGATCACCGTGCAGCGCGTCCGCGGCGGCGAGGTCTCGCCCTACCTCGCCGAGGACCTCCGCGTCGGGGACGAGCTGGAGGTGCGCGGGCCCGTCGGCGGCTACTTCGTGTGGACGCCGGCGCTGGGCGGGCCGGTCCAGCTCGTGGCCGGCGGCTCCGGGATCGTGCCGCTCATGGCGATGCTCCGCGAGCACGAGGCGTCGGGGTCGAGCGCCGACGTGCGGCTCCTGTACTCGTGTCGCAGCGAGGACGACATCATCTACCGGGACGAGCTCGAGCGCCGTGCCGCCGCGGCCGGCGCCGACGTGCGGATCACGTTGACCCGGCACGCGCCGACCTCGTGGCCCGGGGAGACACGGCGCGTCGACGGGGCCATGCTCGACGACCTCGCGTGGCCGGCGTCCGCGTCGCCGCTCATCTACGTGTGCGGACCCACGCCGTTCGTCGAGCACGTCGCCGACCTGCTCGTGCAGCGGTCCCACGACCCCGCAGCGATCCGCACCGAGCGGTTCGGGCCCACCGGAGGTGGCTGATGGAACACGTCCCGACCCGCGGCTCCGACCTCGACGGCAACGCCGCGGCCGGCGTTCTCGCCACGGTCTTCGGCACCGACATGACGGCGGCCCACGGGCGGTGCGGGTCCTGCGGGTCGACGCTCGTCCTCGGGGAGGTCCTCGCCTTCGTCGGCGGCCCGGGGACGGTCCTGCGCTGCCGGGGCTGCCTCGCGCTGCTCGTCGTCCTCGTCGAGCGCCGAGACCTCGTGTGCGCCGACCTCCAGGGCCTCTCCGAGCTCGACGTCCCCGGCGCGGATGGGCCGGTCGCCGGGCTGTCGGGGGCGTGACGGGCGACGGGGTCCGCGTGGTGCGCGAGGGCCGTGCGCTGCTGGCGGTCGGCGGTGTCGAGCGACGAGCGCTCGCCACGAGCGGGCGGAGGGTGTCGTGACCTGGTGGAGCGAGAGCTGGGCCCACCGCGGGGTCCGCTCCCTGGTGGTCGGCTCCTTCCTCTCGCTCGTCGCGACCTTCGGCCTCGCGGTCGCCGTCTCCGTCTACGCCTACGACCGGGGCGGAGCCGGGCTCGTCGCCTTCTACGGGATCGCCTCCACGCTACCTGCTGCCGTCCTCACCCCGGCGCTCATGGGCGTGACGGCTCGGGGTCGAGCGGACCGCGTGCTGCGACGCACCACCCTCGTCCGGGCGGCGCTCGTCGTGACGGCGGGGCTGGGTGGGCTCGCCGGGCTGCCGCCGGTTGCCGTCGTCTCCCTCGCGGCCCTGGCCGTCGCGCTGAGCCTCACCTTCCGTCCGACGTACGCCCTCCTGCTGCCCTGGCTGGCCCGGACACCCCGCGAGCTCACCGGCGCCAGCGTGGCGGCGACCGTGGCCGAGAACAGCGCGGCCCTCGCAGGCCCGGCGGTCACCGGGGTGCTCCTCCTGTGGTTCGACCCTGCGGTGGTGATGCTGGTCTGCTCAGCGGGCGTCCTCGGGTGCGCGGTCGTGCTCGGAGGCGTGCACGCACCCGACCGGATGACCTCCACGCGGCGGGAGCACCCGACGCCGAGGCGTGGCAGGGGTGGGCTGGCCGGAGCCCGGGCCCTGCTCGCGCTGGCACCACCCGGCGGCGTGGTGACCCTGACCCTGGCGCAGACCTTCGTCCGAGGCGCCCTGGCGGTGCTCCTCGTGGTCCTCGCCCTCGAGACACTCGACCTCGGCGAGAGCGGGGTGGGCTGGCTGGCCGCCGCCGTGGGCCTCGGAGGACTCTTCGGCGCCGTCATGGCGTCCAGAGTGGTCCGGCTGGACCGCCTGGCCCGGTTCATGGTGACCGGGGTCCTCCTCTGGGGCCTTGGCGTCGCCGGGCTCGGCGCCGCACCCGGCACCCTCGTGGCGGTGGTCGTCCTGGCCGTGGTCGGCGTGGGGAACGGCCTCGAGGACACCGGGCTGTTCACGCTCGTCCCCCGTCGGCTGGGGCGCGAGCACGCCGCTGCCGGGCTCGGCACCGTCGAGCTCGTGGCCATCGCCGGCGCCAGCGCGGGGTCCCTGGTGGCCCCGGTGCTCAGCGACCTGGTCGGCGTCCGCGGCGCACTCGCGGCGCTGGGCGGTGTGCTCGTCGTCCTGGCGGTGGTCTACGCCGCCCCCATGATCCGGCTCGACCGCGCCGAGCTGCCCCCCTCACCCGACGTCGACCTCCTGCGCCGGCTGCCCGCCTTCGCCGTCCTGCCGATCGTCGTCATCGAGGAGCTGGCCGGCGCCCTCGACGAGGAGCGTCACCCCCGCGGCGCCACCGTCGTCACCGAGGGCGAGCCGGGCGACACGTTCCGCGTGGTGCGCGAGGGCCGTGCCCTGGTGGAGGTCGGCGGCGTCGAGCGACGGACCGTCGGCCCCGGGGAGGGGTTCGGCGAGATCGCCCTCCTCCGCGGGGGGCTGCGAACTGCCACGGTGCGCGCCCTGTCCGACCTCACCACGGTGGCGCTCGACCGCGCGGACTTCCTCTCAGCGCTGGCCACGACCCCGGCGAGCCGGTCCCGGGTCGAGGCCGAGGCCGCCGCCAAGCTCGGCGACGACGCCGGGGACGCACGGTGACGCTCCAGACACGGTCGGCACCGGTCAGGACAGGTGCAGCCGCCCGTCGTCGACCCGGCTCAGGCGCATCGACGCCGCGTCGCGCAGGTGGCTCTGCACGACCCGCCACGGCCGGGAGTTCCCCTGGCGCGGGAGCGAGCCCTCGGCGCGGCGCACGTAGCCCGAGGCCAGCTCGAGCAGCGGCCCCTCGCCCGGAGGGTCCTCGTCGTAACGCGGCACGGCCACGGTGAGGCCCCGGTCCCGCAGGTACCGCACGAGCGAGGGGAACCACCGCGCGGAGAGGTCCGCGCGCAGGGTCCAGCTGGCGTTCGTGTAGCCCATCGCCAGGGCCACGTTCGGGACACCCGAGAGCATCAGCCCCTTGTAGACGTGCTCGCGGGCGACGTCGACCCGCTCGCCGTCGACGACGATCTCGGCGCCGCCCGCCAACAGCAGCCGCAGCCCGGTGGCGGTCACGAGCACGTCGGCGTCGAGCTCCTCCCCCGAGGCGAGCCGGATGCCGGTCCGTGTCATCCGGTCGACGGTTGCGGTGACCACCCGTGCCGCTCCCGAGGCCACCGCCTCGAAGAAGTCGCCGTCAGGGGCGACACACACCCGCTGGTCCCACGGGTCGTACCGCGGCGCGAAGTCCGTGTCCACCGGGTACCCCGGCGGGAGCGCCCGCACGACCTGCCGGCGCAGCAGGCGCCGTCCGCCCTCCGGCCATCGCCGGAGCGCGGCGTACGCGAGCGACCCGGTCACCACGTTCTTGGCCCGCACGACGCGGTGAGCCGCTCCCCCCGGCAGTGCCGCGCGCAGGACGTCGGCCAGCCGGTCGCCGGACGGCCGGGCCACGACGTAGCCGGGGCTGCGCTGGAGCATGGTCACCGACGCCCCCTCCGCGGCGAGCGCCGGGACCAGCGTCACCGCGGTGGCCCCGCTCCCGAGCACCACGACCCGGCGGCCACGCACCGGCATCCCCTCGGGCCAGTGCTGCGGGTGCACGACCTCGCCCCCGAACGCCTCCCGGCCGGGCAGGTCGACCTCGTGCCCCGAGTCGTACGCGTAGTAGCCGGAGGCGAGGTAGACGAAGCGGGCCAGGTGACGCACCTCGCCCCGGTCGGTGGCCGAGGTCACGGTCCACCGCCGCTCCGCCGAGGACCACTCCATCCGCACGACCCGGTGCCCGTGGTGGATGCGGCCGGTGACGCCGTGCTCGCGCGCGGTCCGTTCGACGTACTCGCGGATCTGGGCGCCCGGCGCGAACGAGGCGCGGCCCGCCCACGGGCGGAACGGGAACCCGAGGGTGAACATGTCCGAGTCGGAGCGGATGCCGGGGTACCGGAAGAGGTCCCAGGTGCCGCCGATGCGCTCGCGGGCCTCGAGCACCGCCCACGACGTCTCGGGGCACCGCTGGGCGAGACGGCAGGCGACGTCGACACCGGAGATGCCGGCGCCGACGACGAGCACGTCCACGTCGAGGGGCGGCGGCTCCGACGGCTCGAGGGGCACCCGGAAAGAGTAGGCGGCCACACCCTCGACAGGGCGGGTCGGCGACCGACCACGGCGCTCGCGGGTCACCACCCCGTGACACGATGACGCGCATGACCACCCTCTCCGACTTCACCGCACAGACCCTGACCGGCGAGGAACGTTCCCTCGACGAGTACGCGGGCCGGGTCGTCCTCGTCGTCAACACGGCCAGCCGGTGCGGGTTCACCCCGCAGTACGCCGGCCTCGAGAAGCTGTACGAGGACCTCAGGGACGACGGCTTCGTCGTGCTCGGCTTCCCGTGCAACCAGTTCGGGTCGCAGGAGCCGGGCACCGAGGACGAGATCGGCGAGTTCTGCCAGGTCAACTACGGGGTCAGCTTCCCGATGTTCGCCAAGGTCGACGTCAACGGCGACGACGAGCACCCGCTGTTCGCGTGGCTGAAGTCGCAGAAGAAGGGGCTGCTCGGCGGGCGCGTCAAGTGGAACTTCACGAAGTTCCTCGTCGGCCGCGACGGGCAGGTGATCGAGCGCTACTCCCCCAACACCGAGCCGGCGGCACTCGAGGACGACGTGCGGGCCGCCCTCGCCGGCCCCGCCGACGAAGCGGGCGCCATCGGCGCATGAACCTGTTCTTCCTGGTCGCCCTCGGCGTGTTCGGGGGCTTCCTCGTGTGGGTGTGGCACCGGCTGGCGATCGCGCCGCGCTGGGAGCGCCGCTGGGTGCCCTGGGTCGTGGCGATCGTCCTCGTCGTGCTCACCGCCTTCGCGTTCGAGGGCTTCGACGTGTGGGGCACGCAGTTCTCGCCCGCCACGATGCGCCCCGTGGCGTGGACGGGGCAGGCGTTCCTCGCCTCGTGCCTCTACCTGTTCCTCGGACTGCTGCCCGTGTGGCTGGTCAGCGTCCTGCTGTGGTTCGTGCTCTGGCGGCGCGACCACGGCCGGGTCGCACGGCGCTCCCTGAACCGGGTCGCCTCCCCGCTCGTCGTGGTGCTCACCCTCGCCGTGATCGGCTACGGGTCGTGGGAGGCGACGCGGCTGTCGGTCACCCGCTACGAGGTCTCCTCCCCCGACCTCCCCGCCGAGTTCGACGGCACCACGGTGGCCCTGTTGGCCGACATCCACGCAGGGGCGGTGCGCAGCGCCACCTTCACCCGCGGGGTGGTCGACCTCGTCAACGCGCAGCGCCCGGACCTCGTCGTCATCGCCGGCGACCTCGAGGACGGCACGGCGGCCCGTTACGGCCCCGAGCTCGCGCCCCTGGCGGACCTGCGCGCCCCCCTCGGCGTCTTCGCGGTCACCGGCAACCACGAGATGTACCGCGACACCGCCAACTGGGTGGAGGAGTTCGGCTCCCTCGGCCTCACCGTCCTCGAGAACGAGTCCGCGCCGCTCACCCGCGGGGACGCCCGCATCACCCTCGCCGGCATCCACGACCGCGAGGGCTCCGGTGAGTGGGCGCCCGACCCCGACGCGGCGCTCTCGGCCACCGACCCCTCGGACTTCCTGCTCTTCCTCGCCCACCAGCCGGTCGAGGCCGAGCAGGTCCAGGGCCGCGGCGTGGACCTGCAGATGTCCGGGCACACCCACTGCGGCCAGATGTGGCCGCTGAACCACCTCGTGCCCCTGCAGCAGCCGGTGCTGGGCGGGCTCGACCGGGTCGGCGACGTGCCCGTCCTCACGACGTGCGGGGTCGGCGCGTGGGGGCCGGCGGTCCGCGTGCTCGCACCGCCCGAGGTGCCGATCGTGACGCTGAGGCGCGGATGAGCGAGGCCGCCGGGACTGTGCCGCCCGGCTCGGGGCTCGTCGTCGGGGCCGACGGGTTGGCCCGACCCGCGTGGGCGGCCACCGACGCGCTCCTGCGGGAGTACTACGACACCGAGTGGGGGATGCCCGTCCGGGACGAGCGCGGCGTGTTCGAGCGCCTCTCGCTCGAGGCGTTCCAGTCGGGCCTGTCGTGGGCGACCATCCTGCGCAAGCGCCCCGCGTTCCGAGTCGCGTTCGACGGTTTCGACCCCGACGTCGTCGCCGGCTACGACGAGCGCGACGTCGAGCGTCTGCTCGCCGACGTCGGGATCGTGCGCAACCGCGCCAAGGTGCTCGCCACCATCTCCAACGCCCGGGCCACTCGCGAGCTGCGCGGCGGGCCCGACGGCGGCCTCGCCGAGCTCGTGTGGTCGTTCCGTCCGTCACGGACACCCCGGCCCCGGACCCCCGCGGAGGTGCCGACCACGTCGGCGGAGTCTCGCGCGCTCTCCACGGCCCTGAAGAAGCGCGGCTTCGCCTTCGTGGGGCCGACGACGATGTTCGCGCTCATGGAGGCACTCGGCATCGTCGACACCCACGTCATCGGCAGCCACCGGCGTGGCACGAGCGGGGTCTGGCCCGACTGACGGCCGCCTCGGTGACGGGGCGGCGGGGTCAGACGACGATGCCGCGCGAGTCGGCCTCGGGCTGCTCCACCCGTGGTCCGTTCGGCGCGACGTAGCCCGGGGGGACGGACAGGGCCAGACGCGAGCGGCCGTCCCCAGGCAGCGGGGTGCCCGCGTCGCCCTCCTCCTCGCGGGTCAGCTCGAGGCGCTGGCGCTCCTCGCGCACGTGCACCTGGGAGGGGCGCAGGAACGCGAGGATGTCGTCGAGGGCGGCCGCGAGGCCTCCGGTGCGGATGAACACATCGCCAACGGTACGCCCCGGGAGCGCCCGGCACCGGGGCCGACTCCGACCCGCGGGCACCGGCGCCCGAGTCGAGGTTGCGGGACATGCCGACATCACGACGGTTCCGTCGGCATGTCCTGCAACGTCGTCGGACGGGAGGCGGCCGTGACGGTCGGGACGGTGCCTCAGCGACCGCGCGCACGCGAAAGGGCCGGCTGACGCCGGCCCTTCGTCGAGTGGAGCTGAGGGGATTCGAACCCCTGACCCCCTCCATGCCATGGAGGTGCGCTACCAACTGCGCTACAGCCCCGAGTGGGTGCCCCCGCGGGGGCGTCGGGAAGTCTACAGAGCGCCTCGCGCTCCCCCAAATCGCCCTCAGGGCGGGGTCGAGCGCCCGACGGGGACGACCCCGGCTGAGAGGTTCCACGTCTGCAGGCGCCATCCCTCGCGCCCCTCGACCAGCTCACCCCAGTGGCAGTTGCCCAGCCCACCGAGCAGCTGCCACGCGAGCGCGGGGTCGAGGCCGAGCACCGCGGCGGCACCGGTGCGGCCGGCCATCCCGTGCGTGGACACGACGACGCACTCCCCCGGCTCCATCGAGGCGACGAGCTCGGTGAGCGCCTCGTCGACGCGACGGTGCACGTCGGCCATCGACTCACCCTCGTGCCCTCCGCGACGCACGTCCTCGCCGCGCATGACGGCCGCCCACTCCTCGGGCCAGCCCTCCTGCACCTCGGGCGTCGTGAGCCCCTGCCAGGCCCCGGCGTGGATCTCGCGCAGCCTCGGGTCGAGCGTCATCCCGATGCCGCAGGCCTCGGCCACGCTCTCGCCCGTGACCCTGGCCCGGGCCAGGTCCGAGCTGACGACACGCGACGGGTGCAGCGCCCGCAGCGCGGGTCCCACGGCCTCGGCCTGCCTCCGCCCTCGCTCCGACAGGGGGCTGTCGAGCTGCCCCTGCCAGACCCCGGAGGCGTTGTGCTCGGTCTCGCCGTGGCGGAGCACGACGAGGCGCCGCGAGTGCCCCCGCACGGCATGCGACGGGGCCGCGCTCATCGTCCGCCCTGCTCCGTGCCGACGACACCGAGGTCGATCGCCGGGCAGTCCTTCCACAGCCGCTCGAGCTCGTAGTACTCACGCTCGTCGTCGTGCTGGACGTGGACGACGACGTCGCCGAAGTCGATGAGGACCCAGCGCCCCTCGCGCTGCCCCTCGCGGCGCACCGGCTTCGCGCCGAGGTCGCGCAGGACGTCCTCGACCTCGTCCACGACCGACCCCACCTGCCGCTCGGACTCGGCGGAGACGATGACGAAGACGTCGGTCAGCGCGAGCTGGTCCGAGACGTCGATGCCGGTGATGGTGGTGGCGAGCTTGTCCGAGGCGGCGCGGGCGGCGGCCCGTGCCAGCTCGAGGGCGCGGTCGGTGGCGGTCACGTGGCTCCTCGGTAGAGGTGGTACTTGGAGATGTACTGGACGACGCCGTCGGGCACGAGGTACCAGACCGGTTCCCCCGCGGTGACCCGCTCACGGCAGTCGGTGGAGCTGATCGCCATCGCGGGCACCTCCTGGAGGGTGACCCGGTCGGCCGGCAGGCCGAGCTCGGTCAGGACGTAGCCGGGGCGGGTGACCCCGACGAAGTGGGCGAGCTCCCAGAGCTCGTCGGTGTCCTTCCACGACAGGATCTGGGCCAGTGCGTCGGCGCCGGTGATGAAGAACAGCTCGGCGCCGGGCCGCTGGGCGCGCAGGTCCCGCAGGGTGTCGACGGTGTAGGTGGGGCCGTCGCGGTCGACGTCGACGCGTGACACCGTGAACCGGGGGTTCGAGGCGGTGGCGATCACCGTCATGAGGTAGCGGTGCTCCGCGGGGGACACCTCACGGTGGTCCTTCTGCCACGGCTCCCCCGTGGGGACGAAGACGACCTCGTCGAGCCCCAGCAGCGACTGCACCTCGGAGGCGGCGACGAGGTGGCCGTGGTGGACGGGGTCGAAGGTCCCGCCCATCACCCCGACGCGCGGGCGCGCTGCGCTCAGTGGT
Source organism: uncultured Actinomycetota bacterium (assembly GCA_963726295.1). Lineage (GTDB taxonomy): Bacteria > Actinomycetota > Actinomycetes > Actinomycetales > Dermatophilaceae > DASSQJ01. The sequence goes on along the minus strand of CAVSBW010000001.1, from coordinate 715,735 downwards.
GCCCCGGATGCTCAGGCCAGTGCGGCTCGTCCTCGGCGTGGGGCTCGGCCCGACCGGCGGGGGGCGCGTACTTGTGGTGGGTCCCGCGGAAGGACCACGTGACCCCCAGCAGGAACGCGAAGAACACCAGACCCATGACCCCCACCACCCAGGGCGGGATGGTGGAGTCACCGTGCGTGGCGGCCTCCTCCGCGGCGAGGAGGGCGGCAGACGTCATCATGTGGACAGCGTAGCGGTCCCCCGTCCACCGATTTCGTCCACAGGGGTGTGTATGACGACGACCGGCCGCACGTCTCCTGTGGACGACACGACCGTCGGCCGAATGACCGACACGGGATTGCCCGTTTGGCTTGCGCGGCGGGTCGTCGGGGGCATAGAAACGACGTCGGACGCCCCCACCGCCGCGGTCCCGGACCGGGGAGGTTGGGGTGGGTCGTACGGATAACGACATGCAGTCCCCACCGGGAGACCGGTGGGGCCGGTGGGCTTCTCGTGGGCCCCCGCCGCGCGCGACGGCGTGGGTGTCGCGGCCGACGACCGCTGTCGAAGTCCGTCCCGGGCTCGGGGCGGCGCCATCGTCGCGTGGTACACCCCCTGCGGTGCTCCGCAGGGACCGACCGGCAGCAGCCGGTGGCTCAGCCGCCGGTGGAGGGCCCCCGATCTCATACTCGGGGGCCCTCGGCCGTTCGGTCCATCCGCCGCTCCCAGACCGGTGACAGCAAGATCCGGACAGGCGCCCAGGCCTCCGCCTACCCTTGAGGGCATGCGCAGCGCCTCCGTCGACCTCACCGTCGTCGTCCCGATGTACAACGAGAAGGACGTGCTGCCGTTGTTCGTCGAACGGCTCCGTCCGGTGGCCGAGGGCTGGGGCGTCACGTACGAGGTGCTCTGTGTCGACGACGGCTCCGGTGACGCGACCCCCGTCCTCCTCCAGCGGCTGCGCCGCGAGTGGCCGGAGGTCCGCGTGGTGCGGCTGCGCGCCAACTCCGGCCACCAGGCCGCCATCTCCGCCGGGCTGGCCCGGGCCCGTGGCGACTACGTCGTCACCATCGACGCCGACCTCCAGGACCCGCCCGAGGTCATCGGCGAGATGCTGGCCACCGCCCGAACGGAGGAGGTCGACGTCGTCTACGGCGTGCGCGAGGACCGCTCGACGGACACCGCGTTCAAGCGGACGACGGCGCGCCTGTTCTACCGCTCCATACGGGCGATGTCCGACGTCGACGCCCACGTCGACGCCGGCGACTTCCGCCTGATGTCCCGCGCCACGGTGGACGCCGTCAACGCCCTCCCCGAGCACAACCGGGTGCTCCGGTTCGTCGTCCCCGCCCTGGGGTTCCCGAGCGCGTCGGTCGGCTACAAGCGCGAGGCGCGGGCCGCGGGCGAGTCGAAGTACCCGCTCGGCAAGATGATCCGGCTCTCGGTCGACAGCGTCACCGGCTTCTCGATCGCCCCGCTGCGCTTCGCCACCTGGCTGGGGATCGTCGGCGGCATCGCGGCCGTCGGCGTGCTGCTCTACGCGCTGGCCATGCTGCTCCTCGGCAGCACCGTCCCCGGCTGGACCTCGACCGTCGTCATCGTCGCCGCCGTGGGGGCCGTGCAGCTCCTCGCGCTCGGCATCCTCGGCGAGTACGTGGGGCGCACCTACGCCGCCCTCCAGGCCCGCCCGACGTACTTCGTCGCGCACGACAGCCTCGCTCCGGCCCAGCCCGAGGTGCATGTGCACCCGGTCGCGGCAGAGCCGGTCGTCGTGCAGCACCCCTTCGCGGTGGAGGTCGACGACGACGCGGAGGCCGACGACGCCTCGGGCCGGCAGCCGGCCGCACGGGTTCAGACCCGGATCTGACCGTCCCCCTCGACGACCCACTTCGTCGTCGTCAGCTCGGGAAGTGCCATCGGACCCCGTGCGTGCAGCTTCTGCGTCGAGATGCCGATCTCGGCGCCGAACCCGAACTCGCCCCCGTCGGTGAACCGGGTGCTCGCGTTCACCATGACGGCGGCGGCATCGACCTCGGCGGTGAACCGCCGGGCCGCGGCGCGGTTCTCGGTGACGATGGCCTCCGTGTGGCCCGACCCGAAGCGCCGGATGTGGTCGAGCGCGGCGTCGAGGTCGTCGACGACGCCCACGGACATCTCGAGGGCGTGGAACTCGGTGGCGAAGTGCTCGTCGGTGACGGCGTCGTGCGCGACGCCGGCGGAGTCCGCCGCCGAGGCGGACCGGGCGTCGGTGTGGAGGAGGACCCCCTCCGCGGCGAGCGCGGCCAGTGCCTTGGGCAGGAACGCGTCGGCGACGTCGCGGTGCACGAGCAGTGACTCGGCGGCGTTGCAGACGCTCGGCCGGTGGGTCTTGGAGTTGACCGCGATGGCGAGCGCGCGGTCGAGGTCGGCGGCCGCATCGACGTAGACGTGGCAGTTGCCGACGCCCGTCTCGATGACCGGCACGGTGGAGCCGTTGACCACGGCCTGGATGAGGTCGGCTCCCCCGCGCGGGATGAGCAGGTCGACCAGCCCCCGGGCGGTCATCAGGGCCCCGACGACGCCGTGACCGCCCTCGAGGAGACTCACCGCGTCGGCGGGCAGACCCTGCTCGTCGAGGGCGCGTCGCAGCACGTCGACGGTGGCGCGGTTGGTGTCGGCCGCGGCACTGCCACCGCGCAGCACGACGGCGTTGCCTGACTTGAGCCCCAGGGCGGCGGCGTCGACCGTGACGTTCGGGCGGGCCTCGTAGATCATCCCCACGACCCCCATCGGCACCCGGACCTGCCGGATCTGCAGGCCGTTGGCGAGGGTGGAGCCCCGGACCACCTCGCCGACGGGGTCGGGGAGGCCCGCGACGTCACGCACGGCCCGGGCGACGGCGGCGACCCGCCCGGCGTCCAGCCGCAGCCGGTCCTGCAGGCCCTCGGGCATCCCGTTCTGACGGCCCCGCGCCAGGTCGCGCCCGTTGGCGGCGACGACGTCGTCGGTGGCGGCCTCGAGCGCGTCGGCGAGGTGGAGCAGGGCGGCGTCCTTCTCGGCGCGCGAGAGGAGGGCGAGCCGGCGGGAGGCGGTGCGCGCGGCTTCGGCGACCACGCGCACCTGCTCGACGTCGGCCTCGGTGGTTCCGGTGGGGCGCTCGGGCATGCTCCAAGGGTAGGTCGCTCCACCCGGCCCGGCCCAGCGAGGACCGTCGCGTGGACCGCGCCCGCCCGCACCCCTGCGCGGAGCCGGTGACAGGATGAGCCGATGACGACGATCCTCTCCATCCAGTCCTCGGTCGCGTACGGCCACGTCGGCAACTCGGCCGCCGTGTTCCCCCTCCAGCGCCTCGGGGTGGAGGTGTGGCCCGTGCACACGGTGCACTTCTCCAACCACACCGGCTACGGCGCGTGGCGGGGCCCGCTCATGGCACCGGAGGACGTGCGTGAGGTCGTCACCGGCATCGAGGAGCGCGGTGCGCTCGGCGAGGTGGACGCGGTGCTCTCCGGCTACCAGGGCGGCGAGCAGATCGGCGAGGTGGTGCTCGACGCCGTCGCCCGCACGAAGGCGGCCAACCCGGCGGCCGTCTACGCGTGCGACCCGGTCATGGGCAACGCGACCTCCGGCTGCTTCGTGCACCCCGCCATCCCGGTGCTCCTGCGCGAGCGGGTGGTGCCCCGGGCCGACCTCATCACTCCCAACCAGTTCGAGCTGGGCTTCCTCACCGAGACCGAGCCCGGTGACCTCGAGTCGACGCTGGCGTCGGTGGACGCCGCCCGCGCCATGGGGCCGTCAACGGTGCTGGTCACGAGCGTGATGCGGCCCGACCGGCCGGCGGACACCATCGAGATGCTGGCGGTCACCGGCGACGGCGCGTGGATCGTGCAGACCCCGCACCTGCCGCTCAAGGCCAATGGCTCGGGCGACGTCACCGCGGCGCTCTTCACCGCGCACCTGCTGGAGACCGAGGACCCCGCGCTGGCGCTCGGCCGCACCGTGTCGAGCGTCTTCGACCTCCTCGAGCGCACCCATGCCTCCGGACGGCGCGAACTCCAGCTCGTGCAGAGCCAGGAGCAGATCGCCAACCCCCGGCTGCAGTTCGAGGTCGAGCAGGTCCGCTGACGCACGGCGGGTGCCCGGTCCGTCCGCGGGGGTCACGATGGCCCGAAGGGGTCATGTCGCTCGCCCACGTGGCCGCTACGGTCGGCCCATGTTCCGCACCCTCGTCATGTTCCCGGCCTCGGCGGACCCCGGGCAGGTCGACGAGGTCGTCGAGCGGACGGCGGCGGCCTTCAAGGAGCGCCCCAGCCCTCGCGGGATCACGACCAACGTCGACGCCCTGATGGGGCCCGGCGCGAAGGGCGGCGAGTACGGGCGCGTGCTCGAGGCCGACTTCGACGACATCGGCGACGTCCTCGGGGTGCTGGAGGCCGACAGCTTCCGTGAGGTGCGGGCCGCGGGCTGGCGCGGTGCCCCACGAGGTGCTGCGCCGCGGCCGCACCGACGGCGACGACGACGATCCCCGCGCCCACCCACTGCCACCCGGTCAGGCGGTCCCCGGCGAGGTGGGCGGCGGCGAGCCCGAACACCGGGATGAGCGGGTAGAGGGCCCCGGCGGTCGAGGCGGGGACGCCCCGGAGTCCGCCGACGTAGAACCAGAAGGCCAGCCCGTAGTAGACCGTGCCGGATGCGGCGGCGAGCCCCCACGCGGCGAGGTCCGGGGGCGCGCCGGGGGCCGTGATGCCGAGGACACGGCCCGTCGTGGTCAGGACCAGCGCGAAGCACAACGCGGCAGCCTGCTGGACGAGGACCACGTCGAGGGAGGAGTCGTCGAGGACCAGCCGACGGGTGAGCACCGTGTAGAACGCACACGCCGACACCGCCGCCAGTGTGAGGACGATGCCGGTCGCATCTCCTCCGGCGCCCGGCCGGTGGATGACGAGCAGCACGCCGACCAGGGCGATGGCGACGGCGGTCATGGTGGCGGCCGCGACCCGTTCCCTCAGGACGAGGACGGCCAGCACCATGATGAACACCGGCTCGGTGGCCCAGAGGAGCACCGACGTGCTGGCGGTGATGCTCGCGAGGCCGAGCAGCCCGAGGGCGTAGGCGATGCCCGGGTTGAGGACGCCCAGCAGCGCGAGCCGGGCAAGGGTCTGTGACGGCCGAGGGCGTGACCGACGTACCACCGCGCTCACGCCGAGCAGCAGGCAGCTGGCACCCAGCTCGATGGCGAGCAGGGTCAGGGGTGCGATCCCACGGTCGAGCGCCAGCTTGCTGAGGACGGTGCCACCGCCCCAGCAGGCGGTGGCGGCGACCACGAGGAGGACATGACGGGACGAGGCGCCGGTCGGCATGACGGGTCACTTCCGGGGACGGCTGTGTGGGGACGAGGGAGGGGACGCCCGACACCGGGCGGGCACCGTCAGCGCGAGTGGTCCTCGTCGTCACAGCAGTCGTAGGCGGGCAGCCGGCGGCCGCGTCCGCCGACACCGCCCTCGCCCACACGGTCATGCTACTCAGGGTCGGCGTCGCCACGGCCGCTGCGACGACTCGGTGCGCACCCCCGTGTGGTCGGGGTACGTGGCGCCGGGCAGTCGACCAGCCCCGCGTGCGCGCCCCGTTACCGCGTCGACGCCACCGTGACCATGATCCCTGCCACCGGGGGTCCCCGCTCTAGAGCGCGTCGTCCACCGCGGCCGGCTCGACCAGCCGGCGTGGTGTGAGCCAGCAGACCTCCCGGAGCCACGCGTCGTCGAGCCGTGGCTCGCGCTCGCGCAGCCGGGTCAGCGCCTCGAGCTGGTGCGCGTAGGGGTACGGGATCGTCGGGAAGTCGCTGCCGAGCAGCACCTTCGGCCCGAGGTCGGCGAGCCGGGGCAGCAGGGGGTCGGGGTACGGCCCCGCCTCGTCGATGTCCGAGAAGAAGTCGGTGAACACCATCGTCGTGTCGAGGTGCGTGCGCTCGAACCGCTCGGCGAGCGCGAGGAACTCGGCGTACTCCGGCGCCCCGAGGTGGGCGACGACCGCCGTGAGCCGGGGGTGCCGCTCCAGCACCCGGCGCAGGGGGTCCGGGCCGGTGTGGGCGTTCGCCACCGGCCCCGACCCGGCGTGCACGACCACCGGGGTGCCGGCGTCGGCCAGCGTCCCCCACGCGGGGTCGAGCACGGGGTCGTCGAGGTGGAACTCGCCCACCTGCACGTGCACCTTCCACGCCTGGACGCCGGCCTCGACCAGGTCGGGGACGTACCGCCCGACCTCCGGCTCCGGGTAGAGCGTGGCGCACCACAGCGCCTCGGGCACCGCTTCGGCGAACTCGCGCGCCCAGGCGTTGAGGTAGGCGGCCGCGCCCGGCCTGTGGGCGTACGGCATCGTCCCGAAGCGGCGGACGCCGAGGGCGCGCAGCTGCTCGACCCGCTCCTCGTGCGACCCGCGGTAGCGGATCGGCCACGGCCGGCCGACCTTCGGCCCGGCCTCGTCGAACGCGGCCCAGACGGCGCGCTGGATGTTGGGGGGCAGGAAGTGCACGTGCACGTCGTAGAGCCCCGGGATGCCGAGCGACCGCCACCAGCCGGGTACGTCGGCATCGGCCAGGGGCCCCTCCGGGAGAACCGGCGTCACAGGACCACGAGGTCGTCGCGGTGGATGACCTCGCGCTCGTACGCAGGCCCGAGCTCGCGGGCCAGGTCGCGGGTCGACCGACCGAGCAGACGCGGCAGCTCGGCAGCGGCGTAGGTGACCAGGCCGCGCGCGACGACCCGCCCGTCGGGAGCACAGACGTCCACCGGGTCCCCGGGCGCGAACGACCCGGTGACCTCGACGATGCCCGCGGGGAGCAGCGACTTGCGGCGTTCGACGACGGCCACGACGGCTCCCTCGTCGAGGTGCAGCCGGCCGCGGGCCGTCGTGGCGTGCGCCAGCCAGCGCTTGCGGGAGGCCCGGGTCGCGGCGGCCGGGGCGAACACCGTGCCGAGGTCGGCACCGGCCAGGGCCTGCTCGACGTCGGCGAGGCGGGTGAGGAGGGTCGGGGCGCCGGAGGCACCGGCGATGCCGGCGGCCTCCACCTTGGTGACCATGCCGCCGCTGCCGACCGAGGAGCCGGTCCCCCCGATCGAGACGCCGTCGAGGTCGGCGGTCGTCGCGACGAACGGCACCCGCCGGGCACCCGGCTGCGACGGCGGCCCGTCGTGGAGGGCGTCGACGTCCGTGAGGAGTACGAGCCCGCCGGCCCCGACCAGGTCGGTGACGAGGGCCGCGAGACGGTCGTTGTCGCCGAAGCGGATCTCCTGGGTGGCGACCGTGTCGTTCTCGTTGACGATGGGCACGACGCCGAGCTCGAGGAGCCGCTCCAGGGTGCGCCGGGCGTTCGTGTAGTGGCTGCGGCGGGTGGTGTCGTCCGCGGTGAGCAGCACCTGCCCCACGGTGAGTCCGTGCCGCGAGAACGCGGCCTGGTACGCCGCCACGAGGGCCCCCTGCCCCACGGAGGCCGCTGCCTGCTGGGTGGCCAGGTCGGTGGGGCGTCGGTCCAGCCCGAGCGGGCCCAGGCCGGCCGCGATCGCCCCGGAGGAGACGAGCACCACCTGCCGCCCGGCGGCGCGGCGCGCCGCGAGGACGTCGACCAGCCGGTCGAGGGGGCCGAGGTCGAGCCGGCCGCTGTCGCGGCTGGTGAGCGACGAGGAGCCCACCTTGACGACGAGGCGCTGCGCCTCCCCCATGGTGCGGCGGAACCGGGCGGCGGCCTCGGTCATCCCTCGGCGTCCTCGTCGTCGCTCGAGGCCCAGTGACCGGCGCGGCGCTCGGCCGCGAGCTCGTCCCGGGCGGCGGTCTGCGCGTCCTTGCGGGCGTGGAACTCCTCGCGGCGCGCGGCGCGCGACTTGCGCCCGCCGTCGTCCAGCCGCACGTCGGTGCCGCGGGGGCCCCCGAGCAGCTCGGCACCGGAGGACATCGTCGGCTGCCAGTCGAACACGACGGCGTCGTCCTCGGGACCGATGAGCACGGTGGAGCCGGAGACGGCCCCGGCGGCGAGCAGGGCCTCCTCCACCCCGAGGCGGCTGAGCCGGTCGGCGAGGTACCCCACCGCCTCGTCGTTGGCGAAGTCGGTCTGCCGCACCCAGCGAGTGGGACGCTCGCCGACGACGCGGAAGACCTCACCCTCCGGCGTGTTCTCGCGACGCACGTGGAAGCCGCTGTCGTCGACCGCCCTCGGCCGCAGGACGGTGCGGGGCCGATCGACCACGGACGCCTCGAGCTCGGCCCGGGCCGCGGCGACGTGCCGCGCCAGGGCGAAGGTGAGCTCCTTGAGCCCGAGGTGGGCGACGGCGGAGACGGTGTGCACCTCCAGACCACGCTCCTCGAGCATCGGCGTGACCATCTCGGCCAGCTCGCGCGCCTCCGGCACGTCGGCCTTGTTGAGCACGACGACCCGGGTGCGCTCGGAGAGCGGGCGGCCGCCGAGGCTGTCGTCGATGACGTAGGCGGCGAGCTCGGCCTCGATGACCTCGAGGTCGGTCATCGGGTCGCGGCCGGGCTCGAGGGTGGCGCAGTCGACGACGTGGACGAGCACCGAGCAGCGCTCGACGTGTCGCAGGAACTCCAGGCCGAGCCCCTTGCCCTGGCTGGCGCCCGGGATCAGCCCCGGGACGTCGGCGACGGTGAACCGCTCGGTACCCGCCGTCACGACACCGAGGTTCGGGATCAGGGTGGTGAAGGGGTAGTCGGCGATCTTCGGCCGGGCCGCCGAGAGCACCGAGACCAGCGAGGACTTGCCGGCACTGGGGAACCCGATGAGGGCCACGTCGGCGAGGGACTTCAGCTCGAGGACGACGTCACGAGCCTCCCCGGGCTCGCCGAGCAGGGCGAACCCCGGAGCCTTGCGGCGGGGGCTGGACAGCGCCTTGTTTCCCAGGCCCCCGCGACCCCCGCGTGCGACGACGTAGGAGGCCCCGGCGCCCACGAGGTCGGCGAGCACGGTGCCGTCGGGCTCCTTGACCACAGTCCCCTCGGGCACCTGGAGCACGAGGTCGGAGCCGTCGGCGCCGTTGCGCTCGTCACCGGCACCGGGCTGCCCCTTGTCGGCGCGGCGGTGGGGTCGGTGGTGGTAGTCGAGGAGGGTCGTCGACTGCGGGTCGACCTCGAGCACCACCGAACCGCCGCGGCCGCCGTTGCCGCCGTCCGGGCCGCCGAGCGGCTTGAACTTCTCGCGGCGCACCGAGGCCACACCGTTGCCACCGTCGCCGGCGGCGACGTGCAGCACGACGCGGTCGACGAAGGTCGTCATCGGGGGGCTCCTGTGGGTGGGTGGAGTGGGGTGATGCCACGAGGGGCGGGCCGTTCGCGGCCCGCCCCTCGGGTGGTTCGTGGTGGCCGGTGCGGAGCCGGCCGCGACGTCACTCGGCGGCGGTGGCCGCCGGGACGACGTTGACGACCTTGCGGCCGCGCTTGCTTCCGAACTCCACCGCACCCGCGACGAGCGCGAACAGCGTGTCGTCGCCGCCACGGCCGACGCCGTCGCCCGGGTGGAAGTGCGTGCCGCGCTGGCGGACGATGATCTCGCCGGCCTTGACGACCTGGCCGCCGTAGCGCTTGACGCCGAGGTACTGGGCGTTGCTGTCGCGACCGTTACGGGTCGAGGACGCACCCTTCTTGTGTGCCATGTCAGTAAGTCCTGTTCGTGAGGTCCGAGCGTGGGCTCAGGCGTCGATCGCGGTGATCTTGACCTGGGTGAGCGGCTGGCGGTGGCCCTGGCGCTTCCGGTAGCCGGTCTTGTTCTTGTACTTGAGGATCGTGATCTTCGGACCCTTGGCGGCCTTCACGACCTCAGCGGTGACGGTGACCTTGGCGAGCTTGCTCGCGTCGCTCGTGACCGTGCCGCCGTCGACGACGAGGAGCGGCTGCAGCTGGATGGTGTCGCCGGGGTCGGCGGACTGCTTGTCGATGAGCAGGGTGTCACCGACGGAGACCTTCTCCTGGCGACCACCTGCGCGCACAATCGCGTACACGTTCGTACTCACTTCCTGTTCGGGTGCGCTCGCTCGTGACCGGACGGTAGCGACCCCGTGGACGACACGGGACACCATCGCGGTGGGCGCACCGACCCACCAGTCTACCGAGCGGCGGTTCGGCGCTCCAAATCAGCGCGGGAGCGGTCAGGCTCCCTCGCCCGAGGCCGTCGTGGGACCGTCGGCCGGCGCCTCGACCACGACGACCGGCTCGGCGCCTGCAGGCGGACCGGCCGGGGCGACGACGCGACCGCGCCGGCGACGCGGGCGGACCGGCGCGGGCTCCGGCTCGGGCTCGGGCTCGGGCTCGGGCTCGGGCTCGGGCTCGGGCATGGTGGACTCGGGCTCGACCGGGGTGGACTCGGGCTCGACCGGGGTGGGCTCCTCCCTCGGGGCCTGCGCCTCGGGCTCGGTGGCGCCGACCTCCGGCACGTCGGCCGCGGCGTCCTCGGTCGTGAGCTCGACCTCGCCCTGGGCCGCCTGGGCGACCTCGGCCGCGACCTCCTCGGCGACCTCCGGGTGGTCGGTGTGCTTGAGCGCCGCGGCGTGCGCCGCCGCGGCGATCTGCGCCGCCGTGGGGCCGCTCGGGGAGCGCTTCTCCTCCGCCGTGCCGTTGCCTCCGGCGGACCCGTTGCCCCCCGAGCCGCTCGACCCACCGGTGCCGCCGGAGCCGCCGCGCCGGCCCCGACCCGAGCGGGAGGAACCGTTGCCGCCACCTGAGTGGCCGCGCTCGACCGGCTCGGTCTGCACGATCAGGCCACGCCCGCCGCAGTGCTCGCAGGGCTCGGAGAACACCTCGATGAGGCCGGACCCGACGCGCTTGCGCGTCATCTGGACCAGCCCGAGGGAGGTGACCTCGGCGACCTGGTGCTTCGTGCGGTCGCGCCCCAGGCACTCGAGGAGGCGCCGGACCACGAGGTCGCGGTTGGACTCGAGGACCATGTCGATGAAGTCGATGACGATGATGCCGCCGATGTCGCGCAGCCGGAGCTGACGGACGATCTCCTCGGCGGCCTCGAGATTGTTCTTCGTCACCGTCTCCTCGAGGTTGCCCCCGGAGCCGACGAACTTGCCCGTGTTGACGTCGACGACGGTCATGGCCTCGGTCCGGTCGATGACCAGCGAGCCACCGGAGGGCAGCCAGACCTTGCGGTCCATGGCCTTGGCCAGCTGCTCGTCGATGCGGTGGGCCGAGAAGACGTCGTCCTCAGCGGTCCACTGGCTGACGCGAGCGGCGAGGTCGGGCGCGACGTCCTCGACGTACTCGCTGACCTCGGACCAGGCCTTCTCGCCGGAGACGACGAGCGAGGTGAAGTCCTCGGTGAAGACGTCGCGGATGACGCGGATGGTCAGGTCGGGCTCACCGTGGAGGAGCACGGGGGCGCCGCCACTCCCGGACTTCTTCGACACCGCGGTGTCGGCCTTGGAGCGGATCCGCTCCCACTGCTTGCTCAGCCGGTCGACGTCGGCGCGCAGCTCGTCCTCAGAGGCGCCCTCGGCGGCGGTGCGCACGATGACCCCGGCGGAGTCGGGGACGATCGCCTTGAGGATGCCCTTGAGGCGGGCGCGCTCGGTGTCGGGCAGCTTGCGCGAGATGCCCGTCATCTGGCCCTCGGGCACGTACACGAGGTAGCGACCGGGCAGGGAGATCTGCGAGGTCAGGCGGGCGCCCTTGTGGCCGATGGGGTCCTTGGTGACCTGCACCAGCACCGTGTCACCGGAGGACAGCGCGTTCTCGATGCGCTTGGACTGGTTCACCTCGAGGCCCGCGGCGTCCCAGTTCACCTCGCCGGCGTAGAGGACCGCGTTGCGGCCCTTGCCGATGTCGACGAAGGCGGCCTCCATCGACGGGAGGACGTTCTGGACACGGCCGAGGTAGACGTTGCCGGCCATCGACGCGGTGGTCTCCCGGGAGACGTAGTGCTCGACGAGCACGCCGTCCTCGAGGACACCGATCTGGGTGCGTCCCTCACGGCCGCGCACGACCATGGCCCGCTCGACGCTCTCGCGGCGGGCGAGGAACTCGGCCTCGGTGATGACCGTGCGACGGCGACCGGCCTCCCGGCCCTCGCGACGACGCTGCTTCTTGGCCTCGAGGCGGGTAGAGCCCTTGACGGCGGTCGGCTCGTCGCGGTCCTGTCGCGGCTCGCGCACCTTGGTCACGGTGCCGGGTGGGTCGTCCCCGTCCGCACCCCCGCTGCCGCTGCGGCGCCGCCGCCGGCGGCGGCGGCTCGACGAGCTGTCCCCACCCTCGTCTGCCGAGTCCCTGGACCCGCGGTCGCCGGAGCCGTCCGTGTCGCCCGACTCACCACCGTCCGCGGTGTCGCCACCGCTCGCCCCGCCCTTGCCGCGTCGTGACCGCCGGCCGCCGGAGTCCTTGGCGGGGGCGTCGTCGGAGTCGGTGCCGTCCTGGCTCTGCTCCTCGTTGTCCTTGGCTCCCCGGCCACGGCGACCGCGGCCGCCGCGACGCCGGCGACGCGAGCCGCCCTCGGCCTCGGAGTCGTCGTCCGTGTCGTCAGGAGCCGAGGAGGACTCCGTCGGCTCGTCCCCCGCATTCTCGGACGTGGTCTCCTGGGGCGCCGCCTGGCCGGCGGGCGCCTCGGCCCGCCGCGAGCGACGCTGGACCACCGTGGGCTCGGGTGCCTGGAAGAGCAGCCCGAACGCCGGGCCGCCGTGGTCATCCGCCTCGGGCTGGTCGTCCTCATCGTCAGCGGGCGCCGCAGCATCGGCGACGACCGGCTCGTCGGCCTCCACCTGCTCCTCGACCTCCGTCGAGGTCTTCTTCTTCTTCCGGGTGCCGGAGCCGGCCTTCTTCGGGGCCCTGGTCTTCTTGCCGGCCGCCGCGGTGTCCTCGGCCGGCTCGTCCGCCGGCACGTCGGCCGACGTCTTCGCGGCCTTCTTCTTCGACGGCGCCTTTGACTTGGCCTTGGGCTGCGCCTTGGCCTTGGGCTGCGCCTTGGCCGTCGGCGGCGCCTCGGCGGCGCCGTCAGCACCGAGCGCCTCCTCGGCGGGGGGCGCGCTGGCCTTGGCTGTGGAGCGGCGGCTGCGGCGCGTCCGCGTGCTGCTCGCGTCGTCGCCGTCGGCGGTCGACGCACTGACGTCGGCTGCGGCCGGTTCGGCGGTTGCGGGCGTCGTCGGGTCCTTCTCGGTGGCCATGACGGCCCCTTTCCTCACCACGGGCCGGCCGCCACACCGGGCGCGCCCTTGGGGGCGGCCCCGCGCCGACCGCGTGATGTGCGGTCACTCGCGCCGGGCGCACCCGACGCGGAAGTCGTCAGCTGCCCCGAACCGGCTCGCGCGCCTCGCGCGTCACCGGGACGGAGCCGGCGGCATCCTTGTCGGCGGCCAATGGGTCGGCCACCCCGTCAGCTGCGTCGAGCAGTGGGCCTTGCGCCAATCTGGTCACCCGAGGGGGGACCGGCGGCGCGAGACCTGTGACGGCGCGCAGTGCGGTCAGGATGTCGTCGGGTCGTACGGACGGTGTGGTGTGCCGAACGACCATCCGCAGTATCGCACACCCCCGGTCGTCAACCCCCGTGACCGCCATCATCCGCACCGGCTCGCGCGTGTCGAACGTCTTCGGACCGGTCTTGAAGGTCCTCGTGGCCTCGGCGCGCTCGGTCGCGAGGTAGGCGGCCACCGCCTCCTCGACCTCCTCACGGCCGACTCCGCACAGCACGAGTCGCCACTCGCTGGCCTCGAGGCGGTCCGCGAGCGCCCCCGGACCCGCCTCCACGACCTCGAGCACGTCGAGACCGTCGGGGAGCGCCTCGTCGAGGGCCGCCCGCAGCGCGCCCGGGTCGACCCGCTCGGTGACCCGGACCTCGAAGTACTCGGCCTCGCTCGCGACCCCGGTGGGCGCGGCGTTGGCGTACGAGATGAGCGGGTGCGGATGGAAGCCGGCCGAGAACGCCATCGGCACCCCCGCGCGGCGCAGCGCCCGCTCCAGGGCCCGGGAGAAGTCGCGGGTCGAGGAGAACCGGAGCCGACCGCGCTTGGCGTACCGCAGGCGCAGCCGCTGCACCGCGGGAGGCGGTGGCGGTCCCTCGGGAGTTCGCTGGCGGGCCATGACGAACCAGCCTAGGAGTGGACCCGGCCGTCGGCCGAATCCGCTCCCGATCCTCGTCCGCGCCCAATGCACTGATTTCGTCGGTACATGCCCCTCCTCCTGCTCGGAATGAGTGGGTCTAGCCTCGGCGCATGACTGATATCGACCGCGCCCGTCTCACTTGGCTGCTCGCTGCCGAGCAGGCTGAGTACACCGCGCGCAACCCCCGGAGCCACCAGCTCCACGCCGAGGCGAGCCACCTCTTCGGCCGGGTGCCGATGACGTGGATGAACATGTGGAGCGGCGGCTTCCCGCTCTACCTGGACCACGCCCGCGGGAACCGGATCAGCGACGTCGACGGACACACCTACGTGGACTTCGCCCTCGGCGACACCGGTGCCATGGCAGGGCACTCCCCCGCGGCGACGCTGGCAGCAGTGCAGCGGCGCGGCGCCGAGCTCGGCGGGCTCACCACGATGCTCCCGACCGGGGACGCCGAGTGGGTGGGCGCCGAGCTGACCCGACGGTTCGGGCTGCCGCTGTGGAGCTTCACGCTCTCGGCCACCGACGCCAACCGCTGGGCGGTCCGCCTGGCCCGGCTGGCCACCGGCCGATCCAAGGTGCTCGTGTTCGCGTACTGCTACCACGGGTCGGTCGACGAGACCTTCGCGGTGCTCGACGACGGCGGCGAGGTCGTGTCGCGGCCGGGCAACGTGGCGCCGCCGGTGCCGCTGCGGGAGACCACCCGGGTGGCGACGTGGAACGACCTCGCGTCCGTGGAGCGCGCGCTGGCTCACGGCGACGTCGCAGCCGTCCTCACCGAGCCGGCCCTGACGAACATCGGCATCGTCCTGCCCGAGCGGGGGTTCCTCGAGGGGGTCCGCGAGCTCGCGACCCGGTACGGAGCACTGCTCATGGTCGACGAGACCCACACGTTCTCCGCCGGGTGGGGCGGTGCGACCCGGGCGTGGGGCCTGCAGCCCGATGTGTTCGTCATCGGCAAGTCGATCGGGGGCGGCATCCCCTGCGGCGCCTACGGGCTCTCCGCTGAAGTGGCCGAGGCGATCAGCCGACACACCGACGCCGGCGAGGCCGACATCGTCGACGTCGGGGGCGTGGGCGGCACCCTCGCCGGCAACGCGCTCTCGACGGCCGCGATGCGCGCCACGCTCGGTGAGGTGCTGACCGAGGAGGCGTTCGCCCACATGACCACGCTCGCGACCGCCTTCACCGAGGGGGTGCAGGCCACCCTCGACGAGCTCGACGTCCCTTGGTCGGTCGCCCGGCTCGGGGCGCGTGCCGAGTACCGCTTCACCCGCCCGGCACCCCGCAGCGGCGAGGAGTCGGCGGCCGCCACCGACGACGACCTCGACGCCTACCTGCACCTCGCGACGGCAAACCGCGGCATCCTCATGACGCCGTTCCACAACATGGCGATCATGTGCCCGGAGACCACGAGGTCGGACGTGGACCTGCACACCGAGGTCTTCCGCGAGGTCGTCGGCGCCCTCTGCTCCTGATCCGGTCAGTCGCCGAAGCGCTCGCGGATCCGGACCAGCTCGAGCGCATGGGCGTCGAGGGCCCGGTCCTCCTCGCTCACCGGCTCCCAGTGCGGCGTCGGGACGGCCCGCCGCTCGGCGTCGATGCCGACGAACACCGTGCGGCAGTACGTCGTGAGCTCGAGCGCGTCCGCGCCCTGCGAGGGGTCGCCGGAGCGCACGTGCACCCCCAGGTGCATCGACGTCCGGCCCGTGTGGAGCAGTCGGGCCTCGACCTCGACCAGGTGGCCGATCCGCAGGGGGCGGTAGAAGCGCACCCCTCCCGTGAAGATCGCGACGTTGTTCGCGCTACCGGACCACTGCGTCACGAGCACGTGGGCCGCCTCGTCAATCCACCGCATGACGATGCCGCCGTGCACCTTCCCGCCCCAGTTGACGTCGGTGGGCGCCGCGAGGAAGCGCATCGTCAGGCGCGGTGCGGTCCCGGCGTCCGAGTAGACCTCTCCCCGCATCGCCTCCTCGACCTCGGCCCGCAGGTCGGCCCGCCGTCGGGCCCAGCGCTGCTGCAGCTCGTCGCCGAGGATGGCGGGCACCAGCGCGGGCACGGGGGTGGACCGGCCGTCCTCCCCCACGGCGACGAACACCATGAGGCAGCAGGTGGCCGGTTCGAGGGCCCGGGTCCGGGGCTGCCCCGAGGCGACGTCGACGGTGATGTGCATCGACGTGCGGCCCGTGTGGACCACCCGCGCGGTGACCTCGACGAGCTCGCCCACCTCCACCGGGCGGGTGAAGCGGACGTTCCCGACGTAGGCGGTGACGCAGTAGGTGCCGCTCCAGCCCGCCGCCGCGGCGTAGCCGGCCTTGTCGATCCACTCGAGGACGCGGCCGGCCGAGACCGAGCCCGAGTGGCCGGCGTCCGTCGGGGACGCGAGGGAAGCGCAGCGTGATCTCCGCCGGCGGTCGCGGGGTGCTGGCCACACGGGCATCCTGCCAGCGCGCCGACGAAGGGGCTACGAGAGCGCCTGGCAGGCGGTCACCTTGGCGATCAGCAGCTGCAAGGTCGCGTCGTTGCCCTGCTCCAGGCGGGTCGTCGTGTCCCGGAGCTCGTCGACCAGCGCTCGGGCGTCGGCCGAGGTGTTGAAGGCGGACGGGGAGGAGAGGGCCGACTTCAGGGGGTCCGGGTTCGTGGCGCCGTCTCCGTCGAGCGCGTCGGCGAGCAATCTGTGACCGCCCCGCAGGCGTAGCCACGGACCTCGGCCGGGACGGCGCCCGCGACCTCGGCGGACGTCACCCGCGTGCTCCACCGTGACAGGACCTGCTCGGTGGTCTCCCCGGTCGTGGCCGCCTCGCGCTCCCCGGCGCGCAGGACGTCATCGGCACTCGTCGTGGGCGGGGCGGAACCCGACCGAGCGGTACAGCGGCAGCGACACCTCGCTGGGGTTCAGCACCACGCGCACCATCCCGTGGGCACGGCACCAGCGCAGCACCGCGTCCATGAGGAGGCGCCCGACGCCCTGACGGCGGTGTGCCGGGTCCACCCAGACCTTCGCGACATGGGCCCGCTGGACGTCGGGCACATCAGGACGGGGCATCCGCTCGAATACCTGGAGGTTGGCCATGCCCACGGACGACGGTGCGGCGTCCCTTGGCCGCCCAGGCGTGGCGCGAGCCCGCCTGGCGCTCCCACCACCGCCCGAGGCGACGGTCGAAGCCGTCCGCAGCGGGACCGGCGCCGAGTTCGGCCGTCCAAGCGATGCGAGGGGCGGCCATCGGCGAGATGGTCCGGGCGATCGGGGTCGAGGCGCTCGACCTCGTACCCGCTACTCACGCCCGGGAGCCGACCGACTCGGCCATCCCCTCCCGGCCCGCGCCGAGCACGGTGAGCGGCAGCAGCGTCTTGCCGGTCGGTCCGATCTCGATCTCGGTGCCCATCTGCGGGCAGACCCCGCAGTCGAAGCAGGGGGTCCAGCGGCAGTCGTCGACCTCGGTCTCGTCGAGGCTGTCGAGCCAGTCCTGCCAGAGCCACTCCTTGTCGAGCCCGGAGTCGATGTGGTCCCAGGGCAGGACCTCGGACTCCTCGCGCTCCCGGGTCGTGTACCAGGCGACGTCGACGCCGACCTCGGGCAGCACCCTCTCGGCCGCCTCCATCCAGCGCTCGTAGCTGAAGTGCTCGGACCAGCCGTCGAACCGGCCGCCGTCGCGCCACACGGCCTCGATGACCCGACCCACGCGGCGGTCGCCGCGCGAGAGCAGGCCCTCGACGATGCCGGGCTTGCCGTCGTGGTAGCGGAAGCCGATGGACTTCCCGTACCGGCGGTCGGAGCGGATGGCCTCGCGCAGCTTCGCGAGCCGGGCGTCGGTCTCCTCGGCACCGAGCTGGGCGGCCCACTGGAACGGGGTGTGCGGCTTGGGGACGAACCCGCCGATCGAGACGGTGCACCGGATGTCGCGTCGGCCGCTCACCTCGCGGCCGGTCTCGATGACCCGCTTCGCGAGCTCGGCGATCTGGAGGACGTCCTCGTCGGTCTCGGTCGGGAGCCCGCACATGAAGTAGAGCTTGACCTGCCGCCACCCCGCGCCGTACGCGGCGGAGACGGTGCGGATGAGGTCCTCCTCGCTGACCATCTTGTTGATGACCTTGCGGATCCGCTCCGAGCCGCCCTCGGGGGCGAAGGTCAGCCCGGACCGGCGCCCGTTGCGGGTCAGCTCGTTCGCCAGGTCGATGTTGAAGGCGTCGACCCGCGTCGACGGAAGCGACAGACCCGTGTTGGTGCCCTCGTAGCGGTCGGCGAGGCCCTTGGTGACGTCGGCGATCTCGGAGTGGTCTGCCGAGGACAGGGAGAGCAGCCCGACCTCCTCGAACCCGGTGGCGGCCAGGCCCTGCTCCACCATCTCGCCGATGCCGGTGATGGACCGCTCGCGCACCGGCCGGGTGATCATCCCGGCCTGGCAGAACCGGCAGCCACGGGTGCAGCCCCGGAAGATCTCGACCGACATCCGCTCGTGCACCGACTCCGCGAGTGGCACGAGCGGCTGCTTCGGGTACGGCCAGGCGTCGAGGTCCATGACGGTGTGCTTACTGACCCGCCACGGGACGCCCGGGCGGTTCGGCGCGACCCGCTGGATGCGGCCGTCGGGCAGGTAGGTGACGTCGTAGAAGGCCGGCACGTACACCCCGCCGGTCCGGGCCAGCCGCAGCAGCAGCTCCTCGCGGCCACCGGGACGCCCCTGCGCCTTCCACTCCCCGACGATGTCCGTCGCGGCCAGCACCGCCTCCTCGCCGTCCCCGACGACGGCCGCGTCCACGAAGTCGGCCACCGGTTCGGGGTTGAACGCGGCGTGGCCGCCGGCGATGACCACCGGGTGGGACTCGTCACGGTCGGCCGCGTGCAGCGGGATGCCGGCGAGGTCGAGCGCGGTGAGCATGTTCGTGTAGCCGAGCTCGGTCGAGAAGGACAGGCCGAAGAGGTCGAACTCACCGACCGGGCGGTGTGCGTCGACGGTGAACTGCGGCACCTGGTGCTCGCGCATCAGCGCCTCGAGGTCCGGCCACACGGCGTAGGTGCGCTCGGCGAGGGCGTCGTCGCGCTCGTTGAGCACTTCGTAGAGGATCATGACGCCCTGGTTGGGTACCCCCACCTCGTAGGCGTCGGGGTACATCAGCGCCCAACGGACGGTGGCGTCACCGGCGAGGTCCCAGGGCTTGACCGTGGAGTTGAGCTCACCGCCGACGTACTGGATCGGCTTGCTCACCTGCTCGAGCAGCGGCTCGAGGGCAGGGAAGACGGACACTCCGGGCATCCCTCAAGGGTAGGTCGACCCGGCGCGAGGTCCCAATCAGCGACCGGATGTCGTCGTCAGGCGTCGAGGGTTCCCGGCCGTGGGCGGTACGGCTCGAAGAAGGCGTTCGCCGGCAGGCCGGCGCGGCTCATGACGAGCGCGGGCACCGCCATGCCGTCGATCTGCTCGCGGATGATGTCGGCGTGACCAGCGTGGCGGGCCATCTCCTCGACCTGGTGGCCGAGGTAGTAGCGGCTGCGCATCGGCCGTGCTTCGTGGATGCCGTACCAGGGGGCCGGCGGTGCCGAGCGCTCCTCGTCGGGGTCGGCAGAGCCGATCGCCTCGAGGTAGGCCGGACGGGCCCGGTCGAACGCGGCCAGCAGGCCGGCCCCGGTCTCGCCGTCGGCCGGCGCGAAGCTGCCGAGGTACGCGGCGTAGCCGGCGTCGTCGAGCGACGGGGTAGCTCCCGTGCCGAGGAAGGCGACGACACCGCGCATCCCGTGGGTCGTGTGCTTGACCAGCCCGCGAGCGAGAGCGTGCTGCGCCAGGGCGCGCTGAACGCCTCCTCCTCGGTGAGCCCGTACGGCGCGGCGCGTAGCGCCTCGAGCTGCTGGTCGACGTAGTTGACGAAGGTCTGCGCCTCGTCGTGGACGGCGGGTGCGTACACGGTTCCTCCCGGTGTTCTCGGTTCGTCCCTGCCTACTCCGGCGCACCGACAGTGGGCCGGGATCTCACGGGCGGCGAACGCGTGCAGCAGCCGGGAGTGCAGGGGGCTCTGCCGTGGTTGTGTGTGCACATGACCCAGCAGCAGCACGTCGACCTCGTGGTTCTCGGCCTCGGGCCCGGTGGTGAGCACCTGGCCGGCGAGGCCGCCCGCGCCGGTCTGCGCGTCATCGGGATCGACGAACGCCTCGTCGGCGGGGAGTGCCCGTACTTCGCCTGCGTCCCCACGAAGATGATGGTCCGCGCGGCCGCCTCGCTCGCAGAGGCACGCCGGGTCGGTGAGCTCGCCGGCTCGGCGGAGGTCTCTCCCGACTGGTCGGTGCTGGCCCGACGCATCCGCGAGGAGGCCACGGCCGACTGGGACGACACCGCGGCCGTCCAGCGACTCGAGGACGCCGGCGTCACCGTGGTGCACGGGCGGGGCCGCCTCGCGGGCGCCGGCACGGTCGAGGTGGGCGGCACCCGCTACGTCGCGGAACACGGCGTCGTCCTCGACACCGGCACCTCGCCCGCCGTGCTCCCGGTCGACGGGCTCCAGGCCACGCCGTTCTGGACCAACCGTGACGCCGTTCGCGCCGAGGAGGCGCCCGCGTCGCTCGTCGTCGTCGGTGGTGGCCCCATCGGCGCCGAGTTGGGCCAGGTGTTCGCGCGGTTCGGCACCCGGGTCACCGTCGTCGAGGCCTCCGACCGGGTGCTGGCCAGGGAGGAGCCCGAGGCCTCGGAGCTCGTGGCCCAGTCGTTCGCGCGCGACGGCATCCAGGTGCTCACCCGCGCCCGGCTGGAGTCGGTGCGCCACGCGGACGGCCGGTTCACGACCTGCGTCACCGACTCCGGCGGCACCACGATCCATCTCGAGTCCGACCGGCTGCTCGTCGCTGCCGGCCGACGCCCCAACCTCGCCGACCTCGGGCTCGAGACGCTCGGGCTCGACCCACACCACGGCGTGGTCGAGACCGACGGCTACCTGCGTGCCGGTGACCGGCTCTGGGCGATCGGTGATATCACCGGCAGGGGCCAGTTCACGCACACGTCGATGTACCAGGCCACCGTGGCACTGCGCGACATCACCGGCACCGGCGGCCCCGAGGCGAGCTACCACGCGCTTCCGCGGGTCACCTTCACCGACCCGGAGGTCGGGGCGGTCGGGTTGACGCAGGCCCAGGCCCGCGACGCCGGCCTCGACGTCCGGGTCGCCTGCGGCGGCCTCGGCGCCCGCGGCTGGCTGCACGGACCCGGCGGCGAGGGTCTGGTCAAGCTCGTCGAGGACCACCGGGCGGGCCACCTCGTCGGTGCGACCTCGGTGGGACCCACCGGGGGCGAAGTGCTCTCGATGCTCGCGACCGCCGTCCATGCCCGCGTGCCCACCGACGTGCTGCGCGAGCAGGTGCTGGCCTACCCCTCGTTCCACCGAGCCGTCTCCCCCGTGCTGGGTGACCTGCGAGACTGAGTGGCGTGGACCCGCGTCAGGCGGTCGCCGCGGCGTTCGCCGCGCAGCCCCGCACGCGGTTCCTCCCGCCAGCCGCCTGGTCGGCCGCGGAGCGTGACGAGCCGGTGTCCATCGGACACGGCCAGACCAACAGCCAACCGCGCACGGTGCGGGCGATGCTCGAGCTGCTCGACGTCCGCCCGGGGATGTCGGTTCTCGACGTCGGGTCGGGGTCGGGGTGGAGCACGGCCCTCCTTGCCGAGCTCACCGGCCCCACGGGCTCCGTTACCGGGGTCGAGAGGGTGCCTGAGCTCGTGGAGCTGGGCAGGGCCCACCTCGCCGCGGCAGGTGTCCCGCGGGCAAAGGTCGAGCAGGCCCGTCGAGGCGTCCTGGGCTGGCCGGAGGGCTCACCGTACGACCGCGTGCTCGTGTCCGCGATGGCGCGCACGATGCCGCTCGGGCTGGTGGCCCAGCTGGCCCCGGCCGGCGTCATGGTGGCGCCGGTCGACGGCCGGATGCTGCGGGTGGTGCGCCGCCCCCCACCGGACGACGACCCGCGCGACGCCGAGGTCACCGTGCACGGGCGCTACCGGTTCGTGCCGCTCGTCACCGACGGCCGGTGACACACTCCGGTCCCTGCCGGACAGGAGGGTGACATGAGACGCAGCCGAGCGGCCGCACGCTCGCCCGAGGAGCGGTTCCGCGCCCTCTACGCCGGGACGTACGTCGACGTGTTGCGGTTCGTCACGCGCCGAGTGCCGGAGTACCGCGCGGAGGACATCGCCGCTGAGGCCTTCCTCGTCGTGTGGAGGCGCATCGCCGAGCTTCCTCACCAGGAGGACGACGCCCGGGCCTGGGTGTTCGGCGTCGCTCGCAACGTCCTGCTGAACGACGAGCGCGGTGAGGGCCGCCGCCGCGCCCTCGCGGTCCGGCTCGCCGCCACACCGACCTCCGCAGCCGAGGACGGCCTCGAGCTCGTCTCCCGCCGCCTCGAGCTCGCCGCAGCGTGGCCCCGCCTCACGGCGGTGGACCAGGAGGTCCTGGCACTCGCGTACTGGGACGACCTCACCGGCCCTCAGGCCGCACTCGTGTTGGGCATCTCTCCCGTCGCGTACCGGCTGCGGCTGACACGCGCGCGCCGGGCGCTGCGCCGCCACCTCGAGCCGGGGTCCCGGGCACCGGCGACCAGCCGACCCGGCGCGGCCGAAGGGAGCACCCCATGACCCCCTCCCCACTCGACACCACGACCGCCAGGGCCCTCGTCGACCTCGACCCGGCCCCGTCGACCTCCCTGACCCCCGGGCAGCAGGCCCGGGCCGACCGGAGCCTCAAGGCGATCCTCACCCACGAGCCTCGCGGCGCAGGGCCGGCCGACCCCGACGTGCTCCCGGGGCCGGGCCGGCGCCGGCTCGCCATCGTGGGCGCGACGGCGGCCGTCGCGGTGCTCGTCACGCTGGCGTTCCTCGCGGCCCTCGCGCACCGTACCGGGGACCCCCGGGGTGCGGTGCTCCCGGCCGGACCCCCCACCACCACCACGCCGGCCCCGCCATCCACCGAGGGGCGGTGGACGGCCACACCGGTCCCGGTGTCGAACGCGGTGGCCGAGGAACTGGCGCGGACGTGCCGGGACTCCATGCTCCGCGGCCAGCAGCAGATGGACGACCCACCCGAGTCCGGTGCCGCCAGGTTCGCCTGGTTGCTCGGCCGCTCCCAGCTCGTGCTCAGCGAGCGTCGCGGGGGGTGGATCTACGTGTGGCTCGCGACGGACGACGGGCTCAACGCGGCCTGCGTGTTCGGGGACTCCACGGTGCCCGGACAGCGAAGCGACGACGGGTACGTCCACGCCGAGGAAGGTGGCGGCCTCGATGCGCCGCACCCGACCCCACGTCCGGACGGCCTCGTCGCCCAGCCCTTCGCGGGGACCATCACCACCGTGGGAGGTCGCGCCACGACGACCGGCTTCGTCGGTGCCGATGTCTCGGGCGTCCTCGTAGACGTCCGAGACGGTCGCCGCGTCGAGGCGACCGTCGAGAACGGACGCTTCCTCGCGTGGTGGCCGATGACCAGCGATGCCTTCCCCGACGACGTCACGTACACCGTGACCTTGCGCGACGGCACGGTGCTCCCACCGATCCCCTACTCCGAGGCCGTCGCGCAGTGACGTCGCTCGGGGTGAGGATCAGCCGGTGTAGTGCGCGTCCAGCAGGTCGACGTACTTCTCGGACACCACCTTGCGCTTGAGCTTCAGGCTCGGCGTCAGCTCACCCTCCTCGACCGTCAGGTCGTGCTCGAGGATGGTGAACTTCTTGATCGTCTCCCAGCGGTTCAGGCCCGAGTTCAGCTCGTCGATGTACCCCTGCACCATCTCGCGGCAGGCGTCGGAGGAGACGATGTCGGCGTAGGACCGGCCGGCCATCCCGTGGTGCTCGGCCCAGGCGGCGATGGCGTCGGGGTCGAGTGTCACGAGCGCCGACACGAAGTTGCGGTCGGCTCCGTAGACGACGAGCTGGCTCGCGTACGGGCACAGCCCCTTGAAGGTCGACTCGATGATCGAGGGCGCGATGTACTTGCCACCGCTGGTCTTGAACAGGTCCTTCTTGCGGTCGGTGATCCGCAGGAAGCCCCGGTCGTCGAGCTCCCCGATGTCGCCGGTGTGGAACCAGCCCTCGTCGTCGAAGACCTCGGCCGTCGCGTCGGGGTTGTTGTGGTAGCCCTCCATGACACCGGGGCCGCGCAGCAGCACCTCGCCGTCGTCGGCGATACGGGCGTCCGTGCCGGGGAGCGCCCATCCCACCGCCCCGAACCGGTACGCCTTGGGCCGCCCGACGAACGACGCCGCGCTCGTCTCGGTCAGGCCGTAGCCCTCCATGACGAGCATCCCCATCGCGTCGAACCAGCGGGCGATGTCCTGGTTGAGGGCCGCGGAGCCGCTGATGAAGAAGCGGACCCGCCCACCGAACCGCTCGCGGATCTTGGTGCCGATGATCTTGTCGGCGACCGAGTGCTGGATCGCGAGCAGCCCCGAGGGGCTCTTGCCCTGTTCCCGCAGGACGCTCACCTCCTTGCCGACGCCGCTCGCCCAGTTGAAGAGCTTGTACTTGACCCCGCCCTCGCCCTCCATCATCGTCTTGATCCGGCCGTAGGCCTTCTCGAAGATGCGCGGCGCAGCGCCCATGAACGTCGGCTGCACGACGGCGAGGTTGTCGACGATCTTGTCGATCCGGCCGTCGATCGCCGTGGGGAAGCCGACCTGGATGGGCAGGGTGAGCAGCACCTTGCCGAAGACGTGGGCCAGCGGCAGCCACAGGTACTGCAGGTCGTCCCCGGACAGGATGCCGGTCGCGTCGACGGCCGCGGCCTCGTAGGTCCAGGCACTGTGCCGCAGCCGCACGCCCTTGGGGCGGCCCGTCGTGCCCGAGGTGTAGATGATCGTCGCGAGCTGGTCGGCGCGGATGGCATCGATCCGTGCGTCGACGGCTCCGGGGTCGCCGCCGAGGTACTCACGGCCGAGGGTCCGCAGGCCGTCGAGGGTGAGGGTCCAGTCGTCGGCGTCCTCGACGGGGTCGAGGACGACCACCTTCGACACCCCGGGGATCCGCGGACGGATCGAGCGGAGCTTGTCGACCTGCTCGGCGTTCTCGGCGAACACGACGCTCGCTCCGGAGTCGGAGAGGATGTAGGCGACGTCGTCGGCCATCGTCGTCGGGTAGATCGTCGTGGTCGCCCCGCCGCAGGCCATGACGGCGAGGTCCGCGAGGGCCCACTCGTAGCGGGTGGTCGACGCGATGGCGACCCGGTCCTCGGGGCCGATCCCGAGGGCGATCAACCCGGCCGCGAGCTCGCGGACGACCTCGTCCAGCTCGCGCCACGAGACCGTCACCCACTCGTCGCCGGAGTCCGAGACGACCGCGTGGATGTACGCGTCGCGGTCGGGGGTGGCCGTCACGCGGTCGCGGAAGAGGTGGGCGACGCTCTGGGCCCGGTTCTCCAGGAGCGACTGGTCGACAGGCTCGTCGGTGGGGGCGTGGATCTGGGGCTGGGCGGTAGGCATCCTGCGTCCTCGACGTCGTCGGCGTGGGCTGTCCCGGAATCCTGTCACAGCGCGTCCACCAGGGGAACACGTTGTTACCCGTCAGTCGCCCACGTCACGCCCCCGCGGGTCCGCGGTGCCGGCTCTCGGCCCTCAGTGGTCCTGGCGGGCGGCGTGCGCCGTGTCGACCAGGCCGACCGCGAGCCAGGACAGCAGCATGGAGGACCCGCCGTACGACACGAACGGCAGCGGGAGACCCGTGACCGGGAGCAGCCCGAGGTTCATGCCCAGGTTCTGGGTCACCTGCACGGCCAGCCAGGTGGCCACACCGACCCCGACGAGCCGTCCGAAGGGCCCCGGCGCGCGGGCCGCGACGACGAGCACCCGCAGGACGACCACCCCGAGGAGCAGCACGAGCCCCGCCGCACCGACGAAGCCCAGCTCCTCCCCGGCCACCGAGAACACGAAGTCGTTGAGCTGGTAGGGCACGAACCCACCCTGGGTCCGCTCGCCGTTCATGAAGCCCTGTCCCCAGAGGCCGCCGCCGCCGATGGCCAGGCGCACCTGACGGGTCTGGTAGCCCAGGCCGAGGGGGTCGGCGGACGGGTCGAGGAAGGCGGTGAGCCGGTCGCGGCGGTACCCCGACAACAGCGGGGTCGTGAGGGCCAGGGTGACCGCCGCCGCGGCGAGCACGGCGGCCGCGGCCAGCCAGCGCCGGGGCACGCCGCCGACGGCGACGACGACGACGCCCACGGCCGCGAGCACCACCGCCGAGCCGAGGTCGGGCTGGAGCAGGACGAGCCCCACGGGCACGGCCGTCAGGACGGCAGCGAGGAGCACCTCGCGCGGGCCGGGGTCGAGGTCACGCTCCAGCCGACCGGCGAGCAGGGCGGCGAGCGCCAGCGTCAGCCCCGCCTTGGCCACCTCGGCGGGCTGGAGCGTGAAGCCCGCCAGGAGGGGCAGCCACGACCGGGCGCCGTTGACCGTGGTCCCCAGGGGCGTGAGGACGAGGGCGAGGAGCGCCACGGAGCCGAGCCACGACCACGGGGCGGCTGCCCGCACCCGGCCCTGCCCGGCACGTGACACGGCGAGCGCGACCGCGAGGCCGATCGCCGCGGTGACGAGGTGGCGGACGAGGTACGCGGTGCCGTCGGTGCGGGCAGTGGCCGACCAGACGAGCAGTGCACCGACGACGGAGGCGCCACCGGCCGCGAGGTAGAGCCCGACGTCGTGCCGGGCCCAGGGGGTCAGGCCGGTGGGCTCCCGGCGTGAGGCGGGCGAGCCCGCCCGCCTCACACGGGGACGATCTTGGCGAGCAGCTCTCGGCACTGCTCGACATCGCGGGCCATGGCGGTCTTGAGCTCCTCGACGCTGTCGAAGCGCAGGGTGGGCCGGATGTGCGCCGTGAACTCCACCATGACCTTCTCGTCGTAGAGGTCCAGGTCGTCGCGGTCGAGGACGTAGGCCTCGACCGTGCGACGGTCCTCCGTGTCGAAGGTGGGGTTGGTGCCGACGCTGATGGCGGCCGGCATCGTCCGGTCGTCCGCGCCCTCCTCGAGGTCGGGACGGGTCAACCACCCGGCGTAGACACCCTCGGCGGGCACGAGCCCCATCGAGTCCGGCCCGAGGTTTGCCGTGGGGTAGCCCAGCGCGCGACCACGGTGGTGACCGTGGACGACGGTTCCGGTCACGCGGTGGGGGCGGCCGAGGATGCGGGCGGCCTCCGCGACGTCGCCCTCGCGCAGGTGACGCCGCGCGACCGTCGACGAGTAGCGCTCGCCGTCACCGATGTCGTCGAGGGCGATCACCTCGAACCCGAGCTGCTCGCCGAGGGCGGAGAGGGTCGTGACGTCGCCGGCGTTGCGGTGGCCGAAGCGGGTGTCCATCCCCACGACGACGCACCGGGCGTCGAGGCCGCGGACGAACACCGAGCGCACGAAGCCGCCGGGGCTCTGCTGCGCGAACTCCTTGGTGAAGTCCAGCACGAGGAGGCCGTCGATCCCCGCCTCCTCCAGGAGGTCGTCGCGGATCTCGCCCGGGGCGATGAGCTCGGGCGCCCGCTCCGGGTGCAGCACGGCCACGGGGTGCGGGTCGAAGGTGACCGCCACGGTCGGCAGACCGAGCCGGCGGCCGGCCTCGACCAGGGCCGTGAGCACGGCGCGGTGACCGCGATGGACCCCGTCGAAGTTGCCGAGGGACAGGACGCAGGGGCGCAGCGCCTCGGGCGTCTGGGTGGGGTCGGTCCAGCGGTACACGAAGGACACTCTACGAACTCGCGGGGGCGAGCACGGCCAGGGAGCGCGCGGTGGTACCCGACTCGTCGAGGATCGCGACGACGGAGCCGTCCGGCGCGAAGGCCGCCACCGGTCCCGCTCGGCCCGGTACGGCCGAGTGCACCCGCTGGCCGACGGCCACACGGCGGGCCTCATCGGCGTCCAGCTCGCGGCCGGGCAGGGCCGCACGGGCGGCCTCCGCGAGGGGCACCACCGGCATCGGCTCGCCCTGCCGCGCCTCCAGCTCGCCGAGGGGGTGCGCCTGCTCGATGAGGAACCCACCGACCCGGGTGCGGCGGAGGGCGGTGAGGTGGCCCCCGCAGCCGAGCACCACCCCCAGGTCGCGCGCCAGGGCGCGCACGTAGGTGCCCGACGAGACCGTGACCTGGACGTCGACGTCGAGGACCTGCAGGTGACCCAGGCTCACCGGCCGCGCCGGACCCACCTCGAAGCGGGACACCGTGACCGCGCGCTCGGGCAGCTCGACGTCCTCGCCGGCGCGGACCCGGTGGTAGGCCCGCTCCCCCTTGACCTTGATGGCACTGACCGCACTCGGCCGCTGCAGGATGTCCCCGGTGAGCCCGGCCACGGCGGCGACCACCTCGTCGCGCCGGACGCCGGCGGCGCCGGCGGCGCCGGTCACCTCGCCCTCCGCGTCGTCAGTGAGGGTGGACTGCCCCAGCCGGACGGTGGCGGTGTAGTCCTTGTCGGCCCCGACGAGGAAGGTCAGGAGCTTCGTGCCGCGGCCGACACCGAGCACGAGCACCCCGGTCGCCATGGGGTCCAGCGTGCCCGCGTGGCCGACCTTGCGAGTGGCACAGAGCCGCCGGGCACGGGCCACGACGTCGTGGCTGGTCCAGTCCGGGGGCTTGTCGACGACGAGGAGGCCGTCGGGCGAGGTCGGGCGGGAGTCAGCGGCCGTCGGCACCCGGCGCCCCGGCCTGCGCCTCGTCCTCGGCGGGCTCGTCGGCCTCGTGCCGGTACGGGTCGGACTCCCCGGCGTACCGGGCACCCGCGGCGGCACGCGCCACCTCGGCATCGCGCTCGCGGGCCTGCTTGAGCAGGTCCTCGACGTGGGCGGCGTTCTCCGGGACGGCGTCCGCGATGAACTCGAGGGTGGGCGTCAGGCGGATGCCGAGCTGCTTGCCGACGAAGGAGCGCAGGCGGCCCTTCTTCGCCTCGAGGATCCGGGCGGTCCTCTCCCGCTGCTCCTCGTCACCGAAGACGGTGTAGAAGACCGAGGCGTGCTGGAGGTCCCCGGTGACGCGGACGTCGGTGAGGGTGACGAAACCCAGCTCGGGGTCCTTGACGATGGACTCCAGGTTCGCGGCGGTGACCGTCTTGATGCGGTCAGCCACCCGTCGGGCGCGTGCTTCGTCGGCCACGGTTCCTCCTCGGCTCGGGGTGGACGGGCGCCACCACCCTAGAACAGCGAGCAGGCGGGGTCCGATCAGACCGCGCCTCCGTCGAAGGCCGAGAAAACGCCGTGCACCCCCGGGGGGGGCACGCGGCGCGTTCTCGCCGTTCGAGCGGTTCGCTGCGCTCAGGCGCGCGGCTTCTCGCGCATCTCGTAGGTGGTGATGAGGTCCTCGAGCTGCAGGTCGTTGTAGCTGCCGAGGTTGATTCCGCACTCGAAGCCCTCGCGGACCTCGGTGACGTCGTCCTTGAACCGGCGCAGCCCGGCCACCTCGACGTTCTCGGCGACGACCACCCCGCCTCGAGTGATCCGCGCCCGGGTACCACGTCGGATCTCGCCGCTGCGGACGATCGACCCGGCGATGTTGCCGAACTTGCTCGAGCGGAAGATCTCGCGGATCTCGGCGGACCCGAGCTCGACCTCCTCGAACTCCGGCTTGAGCATGCCCTTGAGGGCCTGCTCGATCTCCTCGATCGCCTGGTAGATGACCGAGTAGTACCGGATCTCGACCCCCTCGCGCTCGGCGACCTCGGCGTTCTGGCCCTCGGCCCGCACGTTGAAGCCGATGATGACCGCGTTCGACGCCATCGCGAGGTTGATGTTGTTCAGCGTGATCGCGCCGACACCACGGTCGATGATCCGCAGGTCGACCTCGTCGCCGACGTCGATCTGCAGCAGCGCGTCCTCGAGCGCCTCGACCGAACCGGAGACGTCGCCCTTGAGGATGAGGTTGAGCGTGTCGACCTTGCCCTGGGCGAGCGCCTCGGTGAGGTCCTCGAGCGAGATGCGCTTGCGGGCCTTGGCCAGGGAGGCCTGGCGGTCGGCCGCCTCGCGCTTCTCGGCGATCTGCCGCGCGGTGCGGTCGTCCGGGGCGACGACGAAGGTGTCGCCGGCCCGCGGGACCGAGGAGAGCCCGAGCACCTGGACCGGACGCGACGGGGTCGCCTCCTCGACGTTCTGCCCGTGCTCGTCGAGCATCGCCCGGACACGACCGTGCGAGGACCCGGCGACGATGGCGTCACCGACCCGCAGGGTGCCGGACTGGATGAGCACGGTCGCCGTGGCGCCTCGGCCCTTGTCGAGGTTCGCCTCGATCGCCACGCCCCGGGCGTCGCGGTCGGGGTTGGCCCGCAGGTCGAGCGCGGCGTCCGCGGTGAGCAGGACCGCCTCGAGAAGCGAGTCGATGTTCTGTCCCTGCTTCGCGGAGACGTCGACGAACATCGTCTCGCCGCCGTACTCCTCGGCGACGAGGTTGTACTCGGTGAGCTGCTGGCGCACCTTCTGCGGGTTGGCGCCCTCGACGTCGACCTTGTTGACGGCCACGACGATCGGCACGTCGGCCGCCTGCATGTGGTTCAGCGCCTCCACCGTCTGCGGCATCACGCCGTCGTCGGCGGCGACGACGAGGATCGCGATGTCGGTGACCTTGGCACCACGGGCGCGCATGGCGGTGAACGCCTCGTGACCCGGGGTGTCGATGAAGGTGATCGCGCGGTCCTGGCCCTCGTGCTCACGGTGCACCTGGTAGGCACCGATGTGCTGGGTGATGCCACCGGTCTCGCCGCCCGCGACGTCCTCGTTGCGGATGGCGTCGAGCAGGCGGGTCTTTCCGTGGTCGACGTGACCCACGACGGTGACCACCGGAGGACGAGCCGCGAGGTCGTCCTCGTCCTCGTCGTCGACACCGATGTCGAGGTCGATGTCGAAGGAGTCGTAGAGCTCGCGCTCCTCCTCCTCCGGGGAGACCATCCGGATGTCGTATCCGAGCTCGGACCCGAGCACCTTGAAGGTGTCCTCGTCCAGGCTCTGCGTGGCCGTGGCCATCTCACCGAGGTGGAAGAGCACGGTGACGAGCGACGCCGGGTTGGCGTTGATCTTGTCCGCGAAGTCGGTGAGGGACGCACCCTGCCGGACGCGGATGACGGTGCTGCCGTCGCCGCGGGGGACGGTGACGCCACCGATGGTCGGCGCCTGCATCTCCTCGAACTCCTGGCGCTTGGCGCGCTTGGACTTCCGGCCCCGCTGCGGACGACCGCCACCGCGGCCGAAGGCACCCTGGGTGGAGCCGCGGCCTCCACGGCCGCCGGGACCACCCGGACGTCCGGCGAAGCCACCGCCGCCGGGGCGGCCGGCGCCACCGGCACCGGGACGCCCACGGGTGGGGCGGTCACCGGGGCGGGCGACGGCGCTGCGGTCGGGCATCATCCCGGGACTGGGCCGGACACCACCGGGGCGCGGACCACCGGGGCCCGCGGCAGCGCCCGGACGCTGGCCGGACCGGCTCTGCGGACGCGGCATGCCCTGGCTGGGCGCGAACGGGTTGTTGCCCGGACGCGGGGACGGCTCGCGGCTGCGACCCATGCCCTGGCTGGGGGCGTACGGGTTGTTGCCCGGACGCGGGCCGGACGGCCGCGGCGCCGGACGCGGACCACCCGGACGCGGCGCGGACCCACCCTCCCGGGCCGCGGGCGCGGCCGGGGCGGCGGGAGCGGCCGGAGCCGGGGTGGGGGCCGACGGCGCCGGGGTGGGGGCCGACGGCGCCTCCGGTGCCGGCGTTGCCGGAGCTGCGGGGGCGGCGGGAGCCGGTGCCGCTGGCGCGGCGGGAGCCGGTGCCGCTGGCGCGGCGGGAGCCGGTGCCGCTGGCGCGGCGGGAGCCGCTGCCGCTGGCGCCGCGGGAGCAGGCGTGGACGCCGGGGCCGGGGCAGCAGCAGGGGCCGGCGAGGCAGGCGCCTCGGCAGCCTTCGCGGGGGTCGACTTGGTGGCCGCCGCCTTCTTGGCAGGGGCCGGCGTCTCGGTCTTCTCGACCGGGAACTTCTCGTTGTAGCGCCGGACCACCGGCGCCTCGATCGTCGAGCTAGCGCTCTTGACGTACTCGCCCATCTCGTTGAGTCGCTGGAGGACGACCTTGCTCGTCTCCCCGCGCTCCTTGGCGAGTGCGCTCACACGGACTTTCGACACATCTCTCCTGTCCAGATCCGTGCCGCGCGGCGCGGACCGTATTACAGCTGGGGGGTGCTCATCGCTGAGTACTCATCGGGTGCTCATCGCGTTCAAACCCGCTTCCGGTCTGGGTGGTTCTCTGACGGTGCGTCCTGCGCGTGGTCCGCGACCCATCCGGCCACCAGCGTGGTGTCCGGCCCGGTGCTGCTGCGCAGCGCGCGGGCGAACGCCTTGCGGCGGACGGCGAGGTCGAGGCACGAGACGTCGGGGTGCAGCCATGCGCCACGCCCCGGACGACGGCGCTCGGGATCGGGAACGACGACGAATCCGCCGTCGTCCCCCTGCCCGAGTACCACTCGCAGGAGTACCGACCGGCTATCCGTCCCACGGCACCCCACGCAGGTGCGAACGGGTGACACGGGCCGGAGTCCAGTCCGGTCGGTTCCCACCAGTCTAACGCCTACGCGGGGTCGGGCGCGTCGGAGGCCTCCGACGGGGGCGCCACCGGCCCGCTCGCGCCCGCCGGCGGGGTGTCCGGGCGGATGTCGATGCGCCAGCCGGTGAGCTTGGCCGCGAGCCGGGCGTTCTGCCCCTCGCGACCGATGGCCAGGGAGAGCTGGTAGTCGGGCACGACGACGCGTGCGGAGCGCTGCTGGCTGTCGACCACCTCGACCGAGGACACCCGGGCGGGCGACAGGGCGGCGGCGATGAACCCGGCGGGGTCGTCGGAGTAGTCGACGATGTCGATCTTCTCACCCTGCAGCTCGGCCATGACGGCGCGCACGCGCTGGCCCATCGGCCCGATGCAGGCCCCCTTGGCGTTGAGGCCCGCGACCTTCGAGTGCACCGCGATCTTCGTGCGGTGACCGGCCTCGCGGGCGAGCGCGGCGATCTCGACGCTGCCGTCGGCGATCTCGGGGACCTCGAGGGCGAACAGCTTGCGGACCAGGTTGGGGTGGGTGCGGGACAGGCCGATCTGCGGACCACGGGTACCCCGCTTGACGGAGACGACGTACGTGCGCAGCCGCTGCCCGTGGGCGTAGGTCTCGCCCGGGACCTGCTCGGCGAGCGGCAGGATCCCCTCGACCGAGCCGAAGTCGACGGTGACGTGGCGGGGGTCGGGGCTCTGCTGCACGACGCCGGCGACGATGTCGCCCTCGCGGCCGCGGAAGTCACCGAGGATCGCGTCGTCCTCGATGTCGCGCAGCCGCTGGACGATGACCTGCCGGGCCGTGGCCGCCGCGACCCGCCCGAAGCCGGTGGGGGTGTCGTCGAACTCGGGCCCGAGCTCGCGGGTGGGGCGGGCCGGGTTCCCCTCGTCGTCGACCGCACCCTCGGGTGCCGGGGTCTCGAACTCCTCCTGGGCCCAGATGACCACGTGCCCGGTCTTGCGGTCGAGCTGCGCGCGGGCGTGTCGGTAGTGCCCCTCGGTGCGCTGGTACGCGAGCAGGAGGGCCTGCTCGATGGCCGGGATCAGGACGTCCAGGGAGATGCCCCGCTCGCGCTCGAGGGCCCGCAGGGCGGCCAGGTCGATGTCCACGGTCAGCTCTCCTTGCTCTCGTCGGGTCGCGCGAACTCCACCTGCACGAGTGCGCGCTCGACCTCGCGGTACGGGATGGCCTCGCGGCGCGCGGTGGTCGTGCGGGTGGCCGGCACCTCGAGGCTCACCGTCTCGCGGTCGGCGGCCACCACCCGGCCCGTCGTCTCGGCGCCGGCGTGCTGCACCGTGACGAGGCGACCGACGTTGCGCTGGAAGTGCCTCGGGGACGTGAGGGGGCGCGCGACACCGGGCGAGGACACCTCGAGCGTGTAGGGCTGCTCCCCCATGACGTCGGAGTCGTCGAGGGCCGCGCCCACTGCCCGAGTTGCCTCCGCGACCTCGTCGAGGCCGAGGGGCTCGACCGGGTCGGTGACGGAGTCGACGTCGCCGAGGTCGCGGTCGACGAGCACCCGCACAACGCGGCGCCGTCCGGCCGGTGTCACGGTGACGTCCTCGAGGACGAGCGGCAGCGCCGAAACCGCCGACTCCAGGAGGGGCCGGACCCTGTCGACGGTTGACATCGCTCTTTCCCTCTCTCTGCAGTTCTCGGACGCCGTCTCGGCGCACCCCAACCATAGGACACCGGAGGAGCGCCCTCCGACCGTGCGATGATGCCGCGCATGCGGGAGGGAGGCGTCGCACGGCCCGGGCGCCGGGCCCTCCTCCTCGGCGCGGCGAGTGCACCCCTGGCCCTCTCGGGCTGCGGCATCCGGCTGGAGGACGACGCGCCGCCGGTCCCCTTCATCCCGACCCGCGAGCGGCTGCGCGGGGAGGACGCCCTGACGACGCTGACCCGGGCGTGTGCCGACCTCGCGGCCGCGGCCGACGCGACGCCGGGGGCGGTGGCGGCGGCCCTCGTCCCCGTTCACCGCCGTCAGCACACGGTGCTGCGCACCTCGCTGGTGCGGATGGGTGTGCCCGCGGAGGTCGTCGACGGGGCCCCCACGTCCCCCACGTCGTCCCCCGCACCGACGACGTCGGGCTCCCCGTCCGCGAGCCCCCCGCCCTCGGCCGCGGACCGGCAGGCGCGCGCCTCCCTCGGGGCTGCCGAGGCCACCGCCGCGCGGGGCGTGCAGGGTTTCGCCGACGTCGAGGAGGCGCTGCGCGACAGCGTCGCCGCCCTCCACGGGCAGCGGTTCGCCGCCGCACTCCTCCTGACCCGACGCGCCCCCGCGGTCCCCGGCGACCCCATCGCCTCCGACGCCGTCGAGCAGCTCGCCGCGCGCACGCAGGGCGCCCGCTACCTCCTCGAGGTGGTCGCCGCCCGCACCGACGACCGGGTGCGCGACCGGGCCCTCGACACGCTGACGGCCCTGCACGACCTGTTCGAGGACCAGGTCGCCGGTGGGTCGGTCCCCGAGGTCGGCCTGGGCACCCCGCTGCCCTTCCCCGTCCGCACCCCGGCGGCCGCCACCCGGCTGGCACGGGAGGCGCTGGGCGAGCTGCGCGCCGCGCACGGTGCCCGCCTCGGGACCCTCCTCGAGGACCACGCCGGCGACGGATGGGCCGCCGCCACCCGCTGGCTCGGCGCCGTCGAGGCGCAGTGCCACCGGTGGGGCCTCCCCCTCGAGCCGTTCCCCGGGCTGACGTGACGGTCGAGCTGCCCTCCCGCTGGGTGAAGCAGGTCTGCGGCTACCCCGCCGAGGGCGGCCCCTCCGGCGCCGACTGGGTGCGCGAGGTGCCCCGTCTGCTCGAGGCCGGGCTCGCCCGTTGGGACCTGACGGTCGACGGGCCGCCGCGGACCGGGTGGACCGCGGTGGTCGTGCCCGTGCGCCGCGGCGACGAGCGGCTCGCGCTCAAGGTGACCTGGCCCCACCCCGAGGGCCGGCAGGAGCACGTCGCGCTGCGCCTGTGGGACGGCTCCGGTGCGGTGCGGCTCGTCGCGGCGCACCCCACTGACGGCCTGCTGCTCCTCGAACGGCTCGACGCCGACGAGGACCTGCGGGAGGTGTGGGCCGACGAGGCCTGCGCGACGATCGGCGGGCTGCTGACGATCCTCGGGGTGCCCGCCCCGCCGCAGGTCGAGCCGCTGACGAGCTACCTGCCGCCCCACCTGGAGCGGATGGAGCGCCGCCCGGCCGTGCCCCGCCGGGTCGTCGCGCGCACCCAGGGCCTGGCCCGCGAGCTGCTCACCGACCAGCGGCCGGGGTCGCTGCTCCACATCGACCTGCACTACGAGAACGTCCTGCGGGCCCCCGACGGTCGCTGGCTGGCCATCGACCCCAAGCCCCTCTCCGGGCACCAGGGCTTCGAGCTGCTGCCGGCCCTGCGGAACCGGATCGACGAGATGGGGACCGGCGCGGCCTTCCGGTGGTCGGTGCGGCACCGGCTCGGCATCCTCGCCGAGGCCGCTGGGATCGACGAGGACGAGGCGCGGGCGTGGAGCCTGCTCCGGGCGGGGCTCGAGGTGAGCTGGGCGGTGACGGAGGGCGAGGAGTCGATGACGACCTGCATCGCCCTGACCAAGGCACTCGACGACTGAGCCTCCGCAGCGCCTACGGTGGGTCGATGGCGAACCGGCTCGCGGCCTCCCTCAGCCCGTACCTCCTCCAGCACGCCGACAACCCGGTGGACTGGTGGGAGTGGGGAGACGAGGCCTTCGCCGAGGCACGGCGCCGCGACGTCCCGATCTTCCTCTCGGTGGGGTACGCCGCGTGCCACTGGTGCCACGTCATGGCGCACGAGTCGTTCGAGGACGACGAAGTGGCCCGGGCCCTGGCCGAGGGCTGGGTGGCGATCAAGGTCGACCGCGAGGAGCGGCCCGACGTCGACGCCGTCTACATGGCCGCGACGACCGCCCTCACCGGCCACGGCGGCTGGCCGATGACCTGCCTGCTCACGCACGCGGGCGACCCGTTCTGGGCGGGCACGTACCTGCCGAGGATCCAGCTCCTTGGGCTGCTCCAGAGCGCCGGCGAGGTGTGGCGCACGCAGCGCGACGAGCTCGAGCGGAGCGGGGCCGGGATCGCCTCGCGGCTGCGTGAGATGACCGGGCCCCCGGCGTCGTCCCCGATCGGGCCCGAGACGCTCGAGAAGGCGGTCACGTCGCTGCGACGCACCTACGACGAGGCCCGCGGCGGCTTCGGCGGCGCGCCGAAGTTCCCGCCCTCGATGGTGCTCGAGTTCCTCCTGCGCCACCACGCGCGAACGGGCTCGGCCGACGCCCTCGCCATGGCGCGAGGGACCGGCGAGGCCATGGCGAGGGGTGGCCTGTACGACCAGCTCGCGGGCGGGTTCGCCCGGTACGCGGTGGACGCCGGTTGGGTGGTGCCGCACTTCGAGAAGATGCTCTACGACAACGCCCAGCTGGCCCGGGTCTACGCGCACCTGTGGCGCGCGAACGGGGACCCGCTCGCCCGACGGGTGGCCCTTGAGACCGCGGACTTCCTCGTCCGAGACCTCGGCACACCGGAGGGGGCCTTCGCCTCGGCGCTGGACGCGGACACGGTGGTGGACGGCCGCTCCCACGAGGGCCTCACCTACGTGTGGCGCCCCGGCGACCTCGCGGCCGTGCTCGGCCAGGAGGACGGCGAGCGGGCGGCCGGGCTGCTCGCCGTGGGCGAGCCGGCGACGTTCGAGCAGGGCGCTTCGACCCTGCAGCTGCGGACCGACCCGGACGACCCGCAGTGGTGGACCCGCACCCGCGCCCGGCTGCTCGCGGCGCGCGGGACGCGGCCGCAACCGGCCCGCGACGACAAGGTGGTGACCGCGTGGAACGGTCTGGCCGTCGCCGCGCTCGCAGAAGTCGGCGCCCTCCTGGACCGGCCCGGCCTCGTGGCCGCCGCGGTGCGTGCGGCGCAGTTCCTGCTCGACACCCATGACGTCGACGGCGAGCTGCGCCGGACCTCACGTGCGGGAACGGTCTCGGCGGCCCCCGCGGTGCTCGACGACCACGCCGACCTCGCCGAGGGGTTGCTGGCCCTGCACCAGGCCACCGGCGAGGCGCGCTGGCTGCGGGCCGCCGGTGATCTCCTGGACCGTGCGATCTCCCGCTTCGTCGATGCCCACGGCATCGTCCACGACACGGCCCACGACGCGCCGGCGCTGTTCGCCCGCCCGGCCGGCCGGTCCGACAACGCCGAGCCCGCCGGAGCGTCCGCGCTCGCGGGCGCCCTGCTCGCCTACTCCGCACTCACCGCGTCGACCCGACACCGTGACGCCGCGGAGCGGGCCCTGGAGGCATCGGGTGCGGTGGCGGCCGCCGAACCGCGGTTCGCCGGGTGGGCCCTGGCTGTGGCCGAGGCCGCCGTCAGCGGGCCGCTCCAGGTGGCCGTGGTGGGCTCGGGTCCTGCGGCGGAGGCCCTGCTCGAGCGTGCGCGCCGCGCCGGCTCACCCGGGACTGTGGTGGTGGCGGGGGCGCCCGACGCCGAGGGGGTACCGCTCCTCGCCGACCGTCCGCTGGTGGACGGCGGGCCGGCGGCCTACGTGTGTCGCGGCTTCGTGTGCGACCGCCCGGTGACGACGGTCGAGGCGCTCGGCGAGCTGCTCCCCTGACAGCCCCGGCCTCCCCCACCCGGACGCGGCCCCGGAGCCTTGACGCCCCTGCAGCGTCGGGCTCCGGGACCGCAGTCCTGGGTGGTTCCCCCGCGGACGCCGGGAGGCACAGAGGAGAGATCTGACAGGGGGTGGTGTCACCCCGCAGACCGCCTCCCGACATCCGCTCGCTCTGCCGCCGACTCCTGGCCGACGACAGAGCGGCCTGGGGGCCTCAGCCGCCGAAGCTGGCGGGCGGGAGGCACTGCGTGTTGTTTCCCTGCCCGCTGGAGTCACAGTTCGGGGGAGCGTCGATGTAGCTGCTCCACTGGAGCGTGGTCCCACCGTCGACGGAGTACTGGAACCGGATCGAGTGCGAGCTGCTCGAGGAGAGGAACAGCAGCGTCTCGGTGCAGTCGCCGACGGTCACGGGAATCGGGAAGTCGCCCGAGGCCGGGATCAGCTTCTTGCCCGAGTTGTTCACGATGTCGTAGATCAGCACGACGACGGGCGTCCCGCTGCCGTCCGTGCACCCCGACGACTCATTCGCGCAGATGCTCAGGTAGTAGCCCCAGGACTGGTCGGTGGACTGTCCCGGGCACTTGCACGAGTCGTTGGCGAAACTGAAGACCGGGACGCAGTCCTGAGGTGAAGCGGCCGCGTACGGGGCGGCGGCTCCGACGGCGATGACGGGTGCGGCCCAGGCCACACCTCTGGCAATGGTGCGACGACTCGGCCGCACCTCAATCCCCTGCGATTGAGACATGACACAACCTAGTTCTCTTGCCGGACTCCCCTGCTGAAATCCGACTGAGCGTTTGCAGAGTAGCAGCCTCCGCCCATGCTCCCGCAAGTGGTTCCCGGAATGTCTTCGCAGGTCGCCTCGCGTGTCGGGGGCTACCGGCGGGTAAACCGCTGGTAAAGGGCAGGTCAGAGGACCGTCAGAGCGTGACGAGCCGGTACTCCGGGGCGCGCTCGGCCATCAGCGCACGAGCACGACCCGGGTCCACCCAGGCGGCGGTCGCCCACACATCGGCCCAGAGCAGGTCCGGGCCGACCACCGTCACCGAGCCCGGCCGCACGACGGCTCGCCCGGTCCGCGGGTCGACCACGTGGCCCCCGCGCTCCGCGGCCCCCGAGGTGGCCACCGCACCCCGGCGGAGCGTCACGACGTCCGCGACCCGGCCGGGCACGCCGGGGTCGGCCAGACCGATCCGCCACGAGGGAGCCGTGGCCGAGGGTCCGGTGCCCGCGCCGACGGCCACGTCCCCTCCGGCGCCGATGCTCCACGCGACCTCCGGTACGACGTCGAGGTGGGCACCGGCACCGGACACCGCCCAGCCCTTGACGAGCCCGGTGGGGTCGAAGACCGTGCGCCCTCCTCGCCGCGACCGCCAGGCGCGGAACAGCCCGTCGGTGCGCTCCTCGGCCTCGAGGCTGAGCTCGGCCACGTCGGCGACCCAGGCGTGCACCTCGTCCGCCTCGCCGTGCTGGAGCCGGAGCAGGTCGCTGTCGGCGCGCCACGTGCTGAGCACCTCGTCGACCTTCCGGAGGTGCGCGAACACGCGGGACACGGCCGCCTCGATGTCCGGACGGGTGGGCTCCACGGCCCGGATGTGGATGCTGACCGCGGTGCCCATGACGTGCTCGACCCACGCCCTGCGGGCCAGCACCGGCGGCGGCGGGGCTGCGGGGGTCACGGGGATCTCGGCGGTGATCACAGGTTGGCCTGGTCGATCGCGGACTGAAGTGACTGGATGTAGCCCTCCGACGTGAAGGTGGCCCCGGACACCATGTCGATGGAGGAGCTCTGCGCCTGCACGACCTCGTCGTTGAGGACCGGCACCGCGTAGGAGTTGATCTGCTGGTCGCGTCCGTTGTTCCACGGCACCTGCGTGACCACCGACTTGGTGATCTCGCCGTTCCTCACGGTGATCTCCACCTGCACCGCCCCGAACTGCGTCATCACGGCGTCACCGGTGAACGTCCCGCTCGACGAGGAGGACCCGGAGCCTGACCCGCTGGAGCCTGACCCGCTTGAGCCGGAGCTCGCTCCCCCGCTCGACCCCGACGAGCCCGTGCTTCCGCCGGTGGCGGAGCCGCCCCCGCCCGACTCCTGCGTGGGGGTCGAGGTCGAGCCGTCGGCACTGGCGGCGCCGGCGTTGGCGGCGCCGAGCGCGACCACGCCGGCCGCGGAGGAGCTCGTCGAGGTGTGGTAGCTGAACAGGAGCACGAGCGCCGAGACGGTGCTGAGCAGCCAGGTGGTGATCCGTCGCATCGGAGTTGTCCTCAGTCGATCAGTAGGAGAAGCGTTCGAGGTGCACGGCGTCGCGGGGGACCCCGGCAGCGTGGGCGGCGGCCCGCGCTGCCTGCATCCAGCCGTCGGCACCGCACAGGTACACGTCGCGCTCGGCGACGTCGGGCACGAGCTCGGCGAGTGCCTGGGCGTCGCTGAGGTGGGCCGCCTGCGCGGGCAGCCAGCTGTCCCGTCCCCGGACCCGGTGCCCCTCGACGAGCACGTAGCGGGCGCCGCGGGCGTCCGCGAGCCCGCGGAGCTCCTCGGCGAGCACGGCGTCGCGGCGCGAGCGCACCCGGTGCACGACGGTGACGTCGCCGGGGGCCTGGGGCAGCTCCTCGAGCAGGGCACGCATCGGGGTGATCCCGATGCCCGAGCCCATGAGCAGCACCTTCCGGCGGGTCCGCACACCTCCGTGGAGGCGGCCGTAGGGGCCTTCGATGAGGACCCGTGTCCCCGGACGCAGGGTGGCGAGACGGGCCGAGCCGTCGCCCACGTGCTCGGCCGTGAACCGCAGGGTGCGCCCGTCGGGAGCGGCGGAGATCGAGTAGGGGTTGGCGCGCGTCCATCCGGCTCCGTCGAGGAAGCGCCAGTGGAAGAACTGGCCGGCGCGCACCGGCAGACGGTCGAGACCGGGGCCGCCGACCGTCACGGTCGTGACGCCGGGGCCCTCCGCTCGGACCTCGAGCACCCGCACCGGTCGGCGCAGCGAGCGGTACAGCGGGAGAGCCACCCGGAAGACGAGGACGGCGGCCGCCGTGACGCCCCAGAGGCTCCACCAGAACACGGTGGCCGCGGTGGAGGCGAGGAACTCGGCGCCGGTCCACAGCTGGTGCGGCAGGGCGAGCCCGGCCCCGAGGTAGCCGTACAGGTGGATGAGGTGCCACGACTCGTAGCGCAGCCGGCGTCGGGCCCGCCGCACCGAGGTGACGACGACCATGACGAGCGCCACGGTCCCCGCGAGCGCGAGCAGCATCCCCGGGTAGTCGACCACGAGGTCCCAGGCGGTCCCCCAGACGCCGCGGGCCGTGCCGGCCGCGTAGCCCAGGGTGATGAGCACGATGTGGGCGAGCATCAGGGTGAACGAGGTGAACCCGACGAGCCGGTGGGTGCGCGCGAGCTCGTCCTGCCCCCAGGCCTGCTCGACCCACGGCACCCGGGCCATGAGGAGCACCTGCACGAGGAGCAGGGCCGAGGCCACGAGGCCGGTGAGCCGACCGGTGGAGGTGAGGAAGCCCGCCATGGTGCCGAGCGCCTGGACCCCGCCCCCGGCCACCCACAGTGCGGTGACGACGAGCACGACCGCCCACGCGAGAGCCCCGGTGGCGTCTCGCCACCAGCGAGGCAGCGCGTGGCGGCGGGTGACACGGGGGCCCGCCCGCTCGGTCCGGGTGGCGCCCTCCGCGCGGCCCAGGATGCTCGTCGTCATGCTCCGTACTGTCGGACGCCTTCCTATGTGCCACCTGTGAGCGACGTCGGTGTCGTCGGTGAGAAGTGGCACCGCCTCCGTGGACGGCGTGGAAACGGTTACGCGCATCCGACAGAATCGGCCCCGTGACCGCAGCGCCGCCGCCACCCCCGACCGTGACGGTCCGGGGCGTCACCGGCGACCGACTGACCATGGTGCAGGCCCGCGTGGACCGGTGGTGGCCCGACCTCGTGACGGGGCTGGCAGCGCTCTACGGTCCCGAGCGGGCGCCCACTCTCGCCGGTGGGCTCGTCGACCTCGCCGCCCGCGCGTACGCCCGGCGCCCCGAGCGGCTGCACCGACGCGACCTGGACCGCATGCTGCGCCCCGACTGGCTGCAGGACCCGTCGATGGTGGGCTACGCGGCCTACACGGAGCGGTTCGCCGGGGACCTGCGCGGGGTGGCGGACCGCATCCCGTACCTGCGCGAGCTCGGTGTCCGGTACCTCCACCTGATGCCGCTGCTGCGCCCGCGGGAGGGCGACAACGACGGTGGCTACGCCGTGGCCGACTACCGCCAGGTCCGCGCCGACCTCGGGAGCGTGGAGGACCTGGAGGCCCTGGCCGAACGGCTCCACGAGTTCGGGGTGAGCCTGGTGCTCGACCTCGTCCTCAACCACGTCGCCCGCGAGCACGAGTGGGCCGTCAAGGCGCGGGGCGGACACCACCGCTACCGGTCGTACTTCCACATCTTCCCGGACCGGCGGCTTCCCGACGCCTACGAGCGCACCCTGCCGGAGGTGTTCCCCGAGTTCGCCCCGGGCAACTTCACGTGGGACGACGAGCTGGACGGCTGGGTGTGGACGACGTTCAACCAGTTCCAGT
Organism: uncultured Actinomycetota bacterium; assembly: GCA_963726295.1. Taxonomy (GTDB): domain Bacteria; phylum Actinomycetota; class Actinomycetes; order Actinomycetales; family Dermatophilaceae; genus DASSQJ01. Next base: position 673,044 of record CAVSBW010000001.1, on the reverse strand, counting down.
GGGACGTCAACTGGGGCAACCCCGACGTGCTGGAGGAGTACGCCTCGATCATCCTCGACCTCGCCAACCGCGGGGTGGACGTGATCCGGCTCGACGCCCTCGCGTTCATGTGGAAGAAGCTGGGCACCGACTGCCAGGGGCTCCCCCAGGTGCACTCCATCACCCAGGTGCTCCGGGCGGTCACGCGCATCGCCTGCCCGGCGGTCGTCTTCAAGGCGGAGGCCATCGTCGCGCCGTCCAAGCTGCTCGACTACCTCGGCACGGGTGGGTTCACCGGCAAGGTCAGCGACCTCGCCTACCACAACAGCCTCATGGTGCAGGTCTGGTCGATGCTGGCCTCGCGCGACGTCCGGCTGGCCGTGCAGGCACTCGCCACGCTGCCCCCGAAGCCCGCGGCGGCCACGTGGCTGACGTACCTGCGGTGCCACGACGACATCGGCTGGGCGGTGATGGACGAGGACGCCGCCGCGGTGGGGCTCAACGGGTGGCTGCACCGCCGGTTCCTCGCCGAGTGGTACTCCGGCGACTTCGCGGGCTCCACGGCGCGCGGACTGGTCTTCCAGCACAACCCCGGGACCGGCGACATGCGCACGAGCGGCACCGCCGCCTCGCTCGCCGGGGTCGAGGCGGCGCTGGAGAGCGGGTCGGAGGCCGAGCTGGCGCGAGCGCTGGCCCGGGTCCGGCTGGCGCACGCGGTGGTCATCGGCTGGGGCGGCATCCCCGTCATCTGGAGCGGCGACGAGCTCGGCCAGACCAACGACCCCGGCTGGGCCGCGGAGCCCGGGCACGCGGACGACAACCGCTGGGCGAACCGACCCCGGCTGGACCCCGAGGCCGTGGAGCACCGGCACGATCCCGACACGGTGGCCGGCCGTGTCTTCGGCGATCTCGTCGAGCTCGTCCGCGCCCGGGCCGCCCTCCCCCACCTCCACGCGTCCGTGGAGACCCGACCCGGCCCCGTCGACGACCCCGGGGTGCTCGTGACGCTGCGCGACCACCCCGTCGGGCGCTTCGTCGGGCTGTACAACGTCACGCCCGAGACGCGGCGCTGGCCGGGCTGGCGGGCGCGCGAGCTGGGGGTGGAGGCGGCGGTCGACGCCATCACCGGTGAGCCGCTCCCCTGGGACCGCGACGGCGACATCCACCTGCCGCCGTACGCCGCCCTCTGGCTCACCGAGCCCACCTCCTGACCCCCGACCCCACCTCCTGACCCCCGACCCCACCTCCTGACCCCCGACCCCACCTCCTGACCCCCGACCCCACCTTCGCTACCTGCGAATGTGGGTGAACATCGTCGCTGAGGCGCCACTCCTCACCCACGTTCACGGGTGCCGCCGGCCCCTGTGGAGAAGTCGGCGGCGGCTTCGGCGGCCTGCGCCACGATCCGTCGATGACCGCCCTTCGGCCTCGCCGCGATGCGCGTCGTGCCGCGCGGACGGTGTCGGAGGACTTCGGCGGCGTGCTGACCATGGGCCGCCTCGCCGGACTCGGGTACGACCACGGCGCGATCCGGATGGAGCTCCGAGAAGAGCGGTGGCAGCGGCTCGGGGTGCACACGGTCGCGCTCCACACAGGGCCTGTCTCAGCGGAGGGGCTGAGGTGGCGTGCCGTGTGGGAGGTGGCGGAGCGGGTCGCCCTCATCGACGGTGCCAGCGCGCTGTCGGCCGCCGGCCTGACCGGCTACGGGGACGTGGATGTCCACGTGTCGGTCCCCCGCGGAGCGCAGTGCCCTGAGGTCCCGGGTGTCCACGTGCACCGGGTCAGGCGTACGGTTCTCGACCGGCCCCTCCCGGGTCTGCCTCGAACCAGGCCGGAGGTGGCTGCGCTCCGTGCTGCGGCGTGGGCCCGCTCCGACCGCCAGGCCGCTCTGCTCCTGTGCCTGGCCGTGCAGCAGCGGCTGACGACGGGGCCACGCCTCCTCGGGACACTGACGACGGTGCGCAACCGCGGCCGCCGGCCCTTCGTCCGGAGGGTGCTCCGAGACGTCGCCGATGGAGCCCAGTCCCTCGGCGAGCTCGACTTCGCCTCGATGTGCCGGCGCCACGGCATCCCTGCACCTGATCGTCAGGTCGTGCGCACTGGCCCGCGCGGTCGGTTGTACCTCGACGCGCGTTGGCGGGGTGGGCTCGTGGTCGAGATCGACGGGGCCGGCCACCGGGTGGGCCTCGCCGTCGCCGACGACCACATCCGCCAGAACTCCGTCGTGCTCTCCGGCGACGTGGTGCTGCGGATCGACCTCGTCGGCCTCCGGGTCTTCGAGACGGCGTTCATGGGACAGGTGCGGGACGGCCTCCGGACACGCCGCGCCGCCTGATCTCGATGTGGGTGAAATCCGGCGCCTCGGGGTCACTTGTCACCCACGTTCGGAGGACAGGGAGCCTTCGTGGGTGAAATCCGGCGCCTCGGGGTCACTTGTCACCCACGTTCGGAGGACAGGGAGCCGGAGGGGGGTCACCAGAGGCCGAGCAGCTCTCCCCCGATCCGGATGATGAATGCGGAGACGACGACGACGAACACCACCCGGACGAAGCGGTTCCCCCGCGACACCGCCGTACGGGCGCCGACGTACCCACCGACGAGGTTCGTCACGGCCATCACGATCCCCACCGACAGCACGATGTGACCACCCGGCGCGAACACCGTGAGAGCGCCGAGGTTGGTCGCGAGGTTCGTCACCTTGGCGGTGGCGCTGGCCTCGAGGAACGCGTACCCGAGCAGGCCCACGAGGACGAAGACGAGGAAGGAGCCGGTGCCCGGCCCCAGAGCGCCGTCGTACACGCCGATGACGAAGCCGATGGCGACCGCGGCCGTCGTGTGCCGTGCACCGGTCCAGCGCAGCCTGGTCAGCTCACCCGCCGACGGCTTGAGCAGCGTGTAGGTACCGACGAGGACGAGCATGACGAGGATGATCGGGTTGAACGCGCTCTTGGGGATGTGCAGCCCGATGAGGGCGCCACAGATCGCGCCGAGATACGCCACCGCCGCCATCGGCAGCGCCGTGCGCAGGTCGGGCCGCACGCGGCGGTAGTAGGTGGCGGCGGCCGTGCCGGTGCCCCACACCGCGGAGAACTTGTTGGTGGCCAGCACCTGGGCGGGTGCCGCACCGGGCATACCGAGCAGCAGCGCAGGGATCTGGATGAGCCCACCGCCACCGACCACCGCGTCGACCCAGCCCGCGAGGAAGCCGGCGAGCCCGAGCAGCACCATGGTCTGCATGGTCGGGTCGCTCACCGCGCCACCCTAGTGCGGCGGTCGCGGGCCCCCTGCGCAGGCGGGACCCCCCGGACAGCGGGACCCCCCTGAGACCCGAAGACCCGCGTCAGGCCTCCGCGAGCCACGCGTCGACGACGTCGAGCACGTCGATCAGCTCGTGGGCGCGCGCATCGGGCACCGCGGTGACCTCGACCCGCTGGTTCGTCGGGATCGTCGAGTGCGGGACCCACACCGCACGCATCCCCACCTGCTGGGGCCCGTGCACGTCCTCGAACATCCGGTCGCCGACGTACACGGCGCTCGTCGGCTCGACGCCGAGGGCCCGGCAGGCCGCCCGGAACGCCTCCGGGTGCGGCTTCACGTGGTCGATCTCGCTGGAGTAGACGTCGGCGTCGATGAGGTCGAGAACTCCGTCGCGCTCGAAGATCTCGCGGTGGTACTCGCGTGACCAGATGGTGTTCGACAGCACCCCGACCCGGAGACCGCGCTCGCGCAGCCCCTCCCACAGGGGCCGCACCTGCGGGTCCGTGTGGGTGTGAGGCTCCCAGAACCGCCGGTACGCCGCGAGGGCGAGGTGGTGCCGGTCGTGCTCGGGGTCGACTCCGGCCTGGTCGAGGATGTCGGCCAGCGCCGCGGACGAGTGGTCCTCACGCCCCCGGCGCCACGCCTCGGCCTCGGTGGCGTGGATGCGGTCGGCCAGGCGGTGCGCCTCGTCGAGGTCCTCCTGCGGGACGTCGGGCGAGCCCACCGGGATGCCGTGGACCTCGCGTGCGAACACCCGCCACTGCTCGGGCAGGTCGACGTCGTGCCAGGGCGTCAGGGTGCCGCCCCAGTCGAAGACGACCGCCTCGACCGGCCGGCTCACCGCAGCCTCCCGCGCTGCCGCCGCGAGACGGCCGGCACGCCCTCCACGCGCACCGGGCCGGGGTCGGCCCACCGCGGAATCCACCGGTGGTCGACCGGCGCGTGGAAACAGGTCACGACCGGCCGATCTCGCCGAGGATCTCGGAGACCGCATCACCGACGGCGACCTCGCGACGCTCACCCGAGCGCCGGTCCTTGACCTCGACCACCCCCGTCGCCAGCCCGCGACCGACGACGACGATGGTGGGCACGCCGATGAGCTCGGCGTCCTTGAACTTCACGCCGGGGCTGGCCTGCCGCCGGTCGTCGAAGAGAACCTCGACGCCCTCGGCCTCCAGGGCCCGGGTGAGCTCCTCGGCGTAGGTGAAGACCGCATCGTCCTTGCCGGTGGCGACCAGGTGCACGTCGGCGGGCGAGAGTGCCCGGGGCCACACCAGCCCGAGCTCGTCGTGGTTGCCCTCGGCCACGCAGGCGACGGCCCGGGAGACCCCGACGCCGTAGGAGCCCATGACGACCGTCCGCAGCCTGCCGTTCTCGTCGAGCACCTCGAGGCCGAGGGCTTCGGCGTACTTCGTCCCGAGCTGGAAGACGTGCCCCATCTCGATGCCGCGCGCGGCCTCCAGGCCGTGCTCGCACGACGGGCAGGCGTCACCGGGCCGGACCTCGGCCGCCTCTATCGTCCCGTCGGCGCTGAAGTCGCGGCCGGCGACGAGGTCGAGCACGTGGCGGCCGGGCTCGTCCGCGCCCGTGACCCACGCGGTGCCGTCGACGACCCGCGGGTCGAGGAGGTAGCGGATGCCGGACGCCTTGTCGGACCCGAGGACGCCGGGTCCGATGTAGCCCTTGGCGAGCACCGGGTTGGCCGCGAAGTCCTTCTCGTCGAAGGCCTCGACCACGGCCGGGTCCACCTGGGCGCCGAGCCGCTTCTCGTCGACCTCGCGGTCACCGGGCAGGCCGATGGCCAGTGGCTCGCGGGTGCCGTCGGGGTGGCGGACGACGACGACGACGTTCTTCAGCGTGTCGGCGGCCGCCCACGACCGCCCGTCCGCACGGGGAAAGGCGCCCTCGAGGTGCGCCACGAGCGTCTCGATGGTCGGGGTGTCCGGGGTGTCCTCGACGTGCGCCGCAGGCGTGCCGGACGCGTCGACGGGGTCGGGAGCCGGCACCCGCACGGCCTCGACGTTGGCGGCGTACCCGCAGTTCGGACAGCGGACGTAGGTGTCCTCGCCGTTCTCGGCCGTGGCGAGGAACTCCTCGGACTTCGAGCCCCCCATCGCCCCCGCCATCGCCTGGACGATGACGTAGTGGAACCCGAGCCGGTCGAAGATCCGGACGTAGGCGTCCCGGTGCAGCTGGTAGCTCTTGTCGAGCCCGGCCTCGTCGAGGTCGAAGGAGTAGCTGTCCTTCATGACGAACTCGCGACCGCGCAGGATGCCGGCCCGCGGGCGGGCCTCGTCGCGGTACTTGGTCTGGATCTGGTAGATCGCGAGCGGCAGGTCCTTGTAGGACGAGTACAGGTCCTTGACGGCAAGGGTGAACATCTCCTCGTGCGTCGGCCCGAGGAGGTAGTCGTCGTCCCGGCGGTCCTTGAGCCGGAAGATGTTGTCGCCGTACTCGCCCCACCGGCCAGACGCCTCGTAGGGGGCGCGGGGAAGCAGGGCGGGGAACAGGAGCTCCTGGGCGCCGATGGCGTCCATCTCCTCACGGACGATGGTCTCGACCCGACGCAGCACCTTCAGGCCCAGGGGCAGCCACGTGTAGATGCCGGGGCTCACCCGCCGGATGTAGCCGGCCCGCACGAGCAGCTGGTGGCTCGGCACCTCCGCGTCCGCCGGGTTCTCGCGAAGGGTTCGCAGGAACAGGGACGACATGCGCATGGCCACGGGGAGGCTCCTGGGGGTCGGGTGGACAACCCGGCAAGGATAACGAGGCTGCGGCGGGCCACGCCGCCCGGATCGCCTCGAGCCACCGCGGTGCTGTGGCGTCCGACGCGGGTCAGACCGCGCGCTCGTACCGGGAGCGCAGTCCGTGGTCGGCGAACCCCAGGCGCAGGTACAGCTCGTGCGCGGGGTTGTCGACGTTGACCGCCAGCCAGGCGGCCTCGCGCCCCTCGTCGCGCAGGGCCTGCAGCGACCGCACCACGAGGTGGGCGCCCAGGCGCCGACCCCGCCAGGCCGGCACCACCCCGACCTGGTCGACCCACTCGTCAGCGAGGGTCACGAAGCCCGCAACCCGCCCCTCCCGGTCGAGCGCCACCCGCGAGCGCGTCGGACGGAAGCCGGGGTCCTCGACCAGGCCCTGAACCCACTCGTCCACGGGGGTGTCGGGGAAGCCCGGGCGGTCGGCGAAGGAGGCCCGGTAGGCACGGTGGAACAGGGAGGCGGTGTCCTCGCTCCAGGGGAGGACCTTCAGGCCCTTCGGCCGGGCGATGACGGGCACGTCGACGAGGTCGTGCCGCATCACGTGCTCGGCGAAGACGCGGACGAGCCCGAGCCCGCGGAGGAAGCTGTCGGTCCCGGGCGAGGTCGTCTCGGTCGCGACCCGCACCAACCTCCCGCCGGAGTGCTCGGCCGCCCACGCCGCGAGCTGGGCCCCCAGTCCCTGTCGGCGCGCCGAGGGCCGGACCAGGCCAGTGGCCGAGCGAGGGCCGGTGGGCGCCACGCGGACACTGGCCGCGGCCACGAGGTCCCCGGTCTCGTCGCGCCCCCCGATGCCCACGCCCTCGAGGAACATCCGGCGCATCGTCGGCTCCTCGGCGAGGAGCGGCAGGCCACCGTCGGCGGCCAGGCAGGCCAGGGCGAGGTCGCGCAGGTCGGCCAGGTCGGTCTCCGAGAGCGGTGACCAGGCGAGGGTCGCCACCTCAGCCCTGCCCCGGGGTCACAGCAGGACCGTCGAGAACTCGCCCACGTCGCGGAACCCGAGGTGCTCGTACGTCGACCGTGCCGCCCGGTTGAAGTCGTTGACGTAGAGGGTCACGAGGGGAGCCGGCCCGGCCATGACCTGCTCGATGACGCTGGCCAGCATCGGCACGGCGTGCCCCTGTCCCCGCAGCCGGGGGGTGAGCCAGACGCCCTGCAGCTGCGCCGCACCGAGCGCCAGGCTGCCGATGTCGGTCTTGAAGATGACCTCACCGCCCTCGACGACGACGAAGGTGTGCCCCCGCGCGACGAGCGACGCGAGGGAGGCCCGGTAGCCGCGGCCGCTGCCGGTGTACGGCGGGTAGCCGATCTCCGCGGTGAACATGTGCTCGGCGGCCGGGAGGACGAGGTCGACCTCGTCCTGCCGCGCCGGACGAACGCGCTGGTCGCACGCCACCCCCAGGGCGGACGGGGGCTGCGTGGCCACGAGCAGGGGTTGGCGGACCCGGACGGCCCGGGCCGGCCCCCAGGAGGGTTCCAGGCCGCGCCACAGGCCCTCGACCTCGTCACGAGGACCGAACACCGAGGCGCAGCGGCCCCGCCAGCGTCGCACTCGCTCGGCGAAGAGAGGTTGGTTCTCCTCGGTCGTCGCGACCGGGACGATGTTCGCGCTCGACCAGCAGAGCGAGGTCAGGGCGCCCTCGGTGCGGTGCCCGAGCACGGAGCCGAGGGAACCGGTCCGGGCCCCCTCGACGATGCGCGCGGCGACGAAGACCGAGCGGGGCAGGTCCCGGGCGCACAGCTCCAAGGCGGCGTCGCGGTCAGCGAGCGACAACGGCCGGACGGGGGAGCGCGTGCGGAGCACGAGGTCAGCCTAGGGCGCAGCGACGCCGGGAGAACACCACAGAGGAGAACACGGGGGGCGGCACCGCGTGCGGCGCGGTCGGGACCTAGCCCACGGTGACGCTCGGCGAGCCGGCGGACTCCTCGTCGACCGGCTCCCCCATCTCCTCGGCGATCCGCATGGCCTCCTCGATGAGGGTCTCCACGATGGCGCTCTCGGGCACGGTCTTGATGACCTCACCCTTGACGAAGATCTGGCCCTTCCCGTTGCCGGAGGCCACACCGAGGTCGGCCTCGCGGGCCTCGCCCGGTCCGTTGACCACACAGCCCATGACCGCCACGCGCAGCGGCACCGTCATCCCCTCGAGCCCCGCTGTCACCTCGTCGGCGAGGGTGTAGACATCGACCTGTGCCCGACCGCAGGAGGGGCAGGAGACGATCTCGAGCTTGCGCGGCCGCAGGTTCAGGCTCTGCAGGATCTGGATGCCGACCTTGACCTCCTCGACCGGCGGGGCCGACAGCGAGACCCGGATGGTGTCGCCGATGCCCTGGCTGAGCAGCGCGCCGAAGGCCGTGGCGGACTTGATCGTCCCCTGGAACGCCGGGCCGGCCTCGGTGACCCCGAGGTGCAGCGGCCAGTCGCCCCGCTCGGCGAGCATCTGGTACGCGCGCACCATGACGACCGGGTCGTTGTGCTTCACCGAGATCTTGAAGTCGTGGAAGCCGTGCTCCTCGAACAGGCTCGCCTCCCACACGGCGGACTCGACGAGCGCCTCGGCGGTCGGGGCGCCGTACTTGTCGAGGATGCGCTTGTCGAGCGAGCCCGCGTTGACCCCGATGCGGATGGAGACGCCGGCGTCGGTGGCGGCGCGGCTGATCTCCTTGACCTGGTCGTCGAACTTGCGGATGTTGCCCGGGTTGACGCGCACGGCGGCGCACCCGGCATCGATGGCGGCGTAGACGTACTTCGGCTGGAAGTGGATGTCGGCGATGACCGGGATCTGGCTCTTCCGCGCGATGGCCGGAAGGGCCTCGGCGTCGTCCTGGCTCGGGCAGGCCACCCGCACGATGTCGCAGCCCGAGGCGGTGAGCTCGGCGATCTGCTGGAGGGTGGCGTTGATGTCCGTCGTCGGTGTCGTCGTCATGGACTGCACCGAGATCGGGGCGCCGCCACCGACGTCGACGGACCCCACGCGGATCTTCCGGCTCTGCCGGCGGGGGGCGAGGACGGGCGGGGGCGCTTTCGGCATACCGAGGGAGACGGACATGGAACCAAGGGTACGGTCCGTGGATCGGAGGACCATGACCGAGCACCCGGCGACTGCCACACCCGCTGCCACGGCGTTCGCGCGCGCCCTCGCCGAGGACCGCGAGGCGGCGACCCTGCGCGCCGACCTCCGGGTGCTGCGGGCCGACGCCACCTCGCTGCGCGAGACCCTCGTGCAGCGGCGCGCGGACCACGAGCGCGAGCTGGCCGACGTCGAGCGGCTGCAGGGGCTCGGCCTCCGCTCCCTCGCCGCGTCGCTGCGGGGGTCGCGCCGCGAGGAGGTGGAGCGGGAGGCGGGCGAGGAGTCGCAGGCCAGGGCGCTGGCGGTCGCCGCGCTGGCGCGGTTGCAGGAGACTGAGGACCGCGCCGAGCAGGTGGACCGTCGGCTCGCCCGGCTCGGCGACACCGCGGAGCGGCGCGAGGCCACGGCCCAGGCGTACGCCGAGGAGCTGCGGACCTCGACGCACCCGGTGGCCCCGCACGTCGACGCCGTGCTCACCGACCTCGCCGCGGCCAGGGGCCACCTGGGCCACCTCGACAGTGTCCGGGCGGCCGGAGCCCGGGCCTGCGCACTGCTCGACTCCGCGCGTTCGCGGCTCTCCCGCGCCGACGCCTGGTCGGCCTACGACACCTTCGCCGGCGGCGGACTGTTGTCGTCGGTGGTCAAGCACGACCACGTCGACGGCGCGGGCGACCTCATCGCGCAGGCCCAGCACGCCGTCGTCGAGCTCGCGGGAGCGCTGCGCGACGTCGGCGAGGTCACCACCCTGCGAGCGGACCTCGGCCTCGGTCCGGGGACCCGCACCATGGACATCTGGTTCGACAACATCGTCACCGACTGGACGGTGCGCTCCCGCATCAAGGACCAGCTCGCGGGGGTCGAGCGCGCGGCGGCCGCCGTCCGCGAGGCCATGGCCAGCACGGCGGTCGAGCACGGACACACCACGATCCGGGTCGAGGAGCTCGTCCGGCGCCGCGACGTCCTCCTCGGGGTCGACCCGGAGGAGGGCGTCAGCCCCCGAGGTTGATCGGCTTGACGATGTCGGCGTAGATGAGGAGCAGCGACATCGCGAGGATGACGACGGAGACCGTGTACGCCACGGGCAGCGCCTTGGCGACGTCGACGTACCCCGGGTCGGGCAGGCCGCGCACCCGGGCCCACTGCCGCTTCAGGCCCTCCCACAGCGCCCCGGCCACGTGGCCGCCGTCGAGCGGCAGCAGCGGGATGAGGTTGAAGAGGAAGAGCATGATGTTGAGGCCGGCGAGCAGCCCGACCAAGGTCCACAGCTTGTCGGGCACGGTGTCGCCGAAGAGCGAGTCGTAGCGACCGGCGCCGACCTCGCCGGCCACCCGGCCCACGCCGACGACCGACATCGGGCTGTCCAGCTGGCGCTCCGCACCACCGAAGGCCGCGTCCCAGACGCCGCCCATCCGCTCGGGGATGTGGATCAGCGCCTCGCCCGTGAGGGTGGTGTAGCTCCAGACGATGCCCGGGACGGCGGAGACCGGCTGTGGCACGTACGCGCTCGGCTGCCGACTCGTGACGCCGAGGAAGCCCGCGGTGGTCGTCTCCACCGCGCCGTCGGCACCGGTCACCGGGTTGCCCTGCGCGTCGAGCACGGGGACGGTGTTGCTCACGGGCGTCGCGGTCAGGGTGAGCTCGCGGCCGTCGCGCTCGACGACGATGTCGACCGGCCGGTCGGTCTCGGGCCGGATGAGCGTGCCGACGTCCTGGATGCTCTGCACCGGCGTGCCGTCGATGGAGACGAAGCGGTCGCCGGGCCGGATGCCGGCGGCCACGGCGGGGGTCTCGGGGCGACCCTCGCAGGTCGTCGACGCGGTGTACTCGGTCGAGGGCACGACGCACTCGGCGACCGTGACGACCTCCGCGCCCTGTTGCGGCGTCGGCAGGCCGTGCACGGTGACCATGAAGGTGAGCAGGACGATCCCGATGAGCAGGTTCATCGTCGGGCCGCCGAGCATGATGACCAGCTTCTTCGGCACCGACAGGCGGTAGAACACCCGGTCCTCGTCGCCGGGGCGCACCTCCTCGAGGCTCGCCGTGCGTGCCTCGTCGACCAGCTGGCTGAGCCGACCGGTGCTCGAGGCGCGCACGGTCCCCGGCGCGTCGCCGCGCCGCGGGGGGAACATCCCGATCATCCGGATGTAGCCGCCGAGCGGCACCGCCTTGACGCCGTACTCCGTCTCACCGCGGCGGCGCGCCCACACCGTCGGCCCGAAGCCGACCATGTACTGCGTGACCCGCACGCCGAAGCGCTTCGCCGGCAGGAGGTGCCCGACCTCGTGCAGGGCGATCGAGAGCGCGATCCCGGTCGCCATGAAGACGACCCCGAGGACGAACGCGAACGTGCTCACCTACATCTCTCCCGTGCTGTCGGCGTCGGGTGCGGCGCCGACGATCATCCCGGCAGCACCACGCGCCCACCGGTCTGCGGCGAGCACACTGTCAACGTCCGAGACGTCGACTTCGCTCCCATTGTGCTCCTCCACGACCCGTTTCACCGTGTCGACGATCTCGGAGAAGCCGATCAGCCGATCGTGGAAGGCGTCGACGCACACCTCGTTCGCGGCGTTGTAGACCGCCGGGTAGGTGCCGCCGGCCTGCCCAACCTGCCGCGCGAGCCGCACGGCCGGGAACGCCTCGTCGTCGAGCGGGTGGAACTCCCACGTCTGGGCGCTCGTCCAGTCGCACGGCACGTCGACGTCCTCGAGGCGGTCGGGCCAGGACAGCCCCAGGGCGATGGGCACGAGCATCCGGGGCGGGCCGAGCTGGGCGATCGTCGAGCCGTCGTGGAACTCGACCATCGAGTGGATCTGCTGCTGCGGGTGTACCACGACGTCGATCCGGTCGAAGGGGATGTCGAAGAGCAGGTGCGCCTCGATGACCTCGAGACCCTTGTTCACCAGCGTCGCCGAGTTGGTCGTGATGACGCGCCCCATCGAGAAGTTCGGGTGGGCCAGGGCCTGTTCGGGGGTGACATCGGTCAGCTCGGCGCGGGTACGTCCCAGGAACGGTCCACCGCTCGCGGTGACGACGAGCCGGCGCACCTCCGCTGCGCGTCCGCCGCGCAGGCTCTGCGCGATGGCGCTGTGCTCGGAGTCGACCGGCACGATCTGCCCCGGTGCCGCGGCGGCCTTGACCAACGGCCCGCCGATGATCAGGGACTCCTTGTTGGCCAGGGCGAGGACGGAGCCCGCGGCGAGCGCGGCGAGCGTTGGGCGCAGCCCGATGGCTCCCGTGACGCCGTTGAGCACCACGTCGGCGCCGGTGGCCGCTGCGGTGGTGGCGGCGTGGTCCCCGACGACGACCTGCGGGTCGTAGCCGTGGCGACCGGCGGCCCCGGCGCGGCGCCGGAGCTCCTCGCGCAGCGACTCCGCCGACCCCCGGGCGGCGGCGACGAGCGGCACCCCGAGCTCGACCGCCTGCTGGGCGAGGAGGTCGGTGTTGCCGCCGGCCGAGAGGGCGACGACGTCGAAGCGCCCCGGGTGGGCGCGGACGACGTCGAGGGCCTGGGTGCCGATCGAGCCGGTGGAGCCGAGGACGGCGACGCTGCGGGTGCTCACGGAGCCATTGTCAGCGGTCGATGGTCGTGACGTGGAACCGCGGGTACCGGTGGGCGACCTCGCCGAGCAGCCCGCGCAGGGCGGCGCAGGCCCGAGGGTCCTCCCGGTCGAGGACCGCCAGGTCGTCGACTACGAGCTCCCACTCCTGCGTCGAGGTGCTCGCGAGGTGCCGGAGCAGGTCGGCGAGGGCGTCGAGGTTGCCACCGAACCACGACGGGAAGTCCAGCTCGGTGGCGAAGGCCTCGAGGGTTGCCTCCTTGGTCGTGGCGGCATGGACGACGTGCACGTGGCGGCCCTCCTCGACCGCGTCGGCCACGAGGCCGTCGAGGTCGGCCTGCGGGCCGAGACGCCGCATCACAGGTACACCTCCACCTGCTCGAAGGACGCATAGTGGTCCGTGGTCCAGTAGACGTCGCCACCCTCCCCGACGACCAGCCTCCGGGGCCCACGGTCGGTCTCCCCCGGTATCGGCACCGTGTACTCGCGGTAGTACCCGTACGCGCGGACGGGCAGGAGGACCTCTCTGTTGCCGAACACCACGCCGTCCTCCCGGTAGGCGAACGGACCACCGGCCCGCACCGTCGCGAGCACCTGCTGCGCCTCCTCCGGCAGGCGGCTCTCGGCCACGGTGGGCAGCCCGGAGCCCGGTGTGTTCGAGGTGCCCGCGCCGGGTTCGGCGGTGGCCGTGGCGGAGGGTACGGCCGACGGCACCCGGTCGCTCTCGAGATCGCGCTCGGGACGGGCCAGCCACCACGCCAACGCGACGACGAGGATGCCGACGAGGAGGACGACCGCGGCCGGCACGGTGGTCCGCGGGCGGCCGGACCCCGGCGTCGGGAGACCGCTCGTGCTCGTCATCGCAGCCCCTCCATCAGGGTGCCTGCCATGTCGGCGTCCCCGAAGGAGCCCGCCGGCTCCTCGAGACGCACTCCTCCGGTGAGGTGCACCCGTGCCAACATCTCTCCATCATCCGCCACCCCTCGTCGGCCACACCGGGCCCACGGAGAGTGATCGACGTGCCGGACGAGGTGGTGCGATCCGCGCGGGGACGCACGAGGCCTGATCGGCTCGCGGCTCAGGTGGTGAAGACGCGCTCCTCGATGAGGCGCTCGGAGACCACCTGGGCCGACGGGTGGAACCGGCCGTGCTCGAAGTCCTTCTGGAGCTCGAGCTCGACGTTGTCCATACCGTGGCGGTTCTTCTCGATGGAGACGACGGACCAGCGGCGGAACTTCTTGATCGAGCCCAGGTCGTAGACGAGGTGCTCGCGCGAGATGACGTTCTCCTTGCTGGAGAGGATGAGCACGACGTCGGCCTCGTAGGCCAGGGCGGACGAGCCGCGCAGGTCGCGGGTGCGCATCCGGTGCCCGGCACCGAGGCTCTCCCGGTCGGCGGCCGTGATCGCGACGATCGGCAGTGAGAGCTCGAGGGCCATGTCCTTGAGCGTCTCGACGACGTGCGTGACGCGCGCGACCTCGTCGCCGGCGTAGTCGTCCGAGGGGACCTTCTGGAGGTAGTCGACGAGCACCATCGGCGGCTCCCCCGCCTCCGACATCACCGACTCCAGCACCCTCGCGATCTCGTCCGTGGTCGTCTGGTTGTTCGACTCGTGCATGTGCAGGCGCGCGGCGTAGCCGTCGACCGCCTCCAGGGCCTGGGGCCCGAACGGCAGCGCCCCGAGCGCGTCGGCGAGGCCACGGCGGTCGGGGTCGTCGGTCTCGAAGACGTGCCGGACGAGGTGCACGTCGGCCGCGGTGCTCGGGTGCTGGTTGGCCTTCGTCGCCGCGGCCGCCGCCTCCAGGGAGATGAGGCGCTGGAGCAGCGTGTGGGCCTCGTGCTCGAAGGAGAACACGACGGCATGCCGTCCGGAGGCGACGGCGTTGCGCACCATCTGCAGCGCGAGCGTCGTCTTGCCGGAGCCCTCGCTGCCACCGAGGAGGACGAGCTCACCGGAGCGCAGCCCACCGTCGAGCGTGGAGTCGAGCAGGTCGAACCCGCAGGGCCACACGAGCGCACCGGGGCGCGACCCGCGGCGCAGGCTGTCGTCGGTGTCGTCGAGGATCGAGCGCACGGACCGCCTGCGGTCGTCGCGGTGCGACTTGTGCGCGGCCCGCGTGTCCCGGGGCGGCGTGTCCGCGTGGTCCTCGGTGGCCTCCGGGGCGCCCGTGGCGCTCGTGTCCGTCGTCATGGGTACTAGTGAAGCGGACGGGGGCGCCGCCGCGTGGGCGGTTCGTCCGGATCCGTCCGCGTGTCTGCCCATCAGAGCGCGATGCCGACGTACTTGGTCTCGAGGTACTCGTCGATGCCCTCGAAACCGCCCTCGCGGCCGAAGCCGGAGTGCTTGACCCCACCGAACGGGGCGGCGGGGTTCGACACGATGCCGGTGTTGACGCCGATCATGCCGAACTCCATCGCCTCGGCGACGCGGAGCACGCGGGCGTTGTCGCGGGTGTAGAGGTAGCCGACGAGGCCGTACTCGGTGCCGTTGGCCTTGGCAACGGCGTCGGCCTCGTCCGTGAAGGTGCACACCGGGGCGACCGGCCCGAAGATCTCCTCAGTGAGGCAGCGGCTGTCCGCCGGCACCTGCGTGAGGACGGTGGGCTCGTAGAAGTGGCCGCGGCCGGGCACGGGGGCACCACCGGTGAGCACGGTCGCGCCCCGACCCACGGCATCCTCGACGAGCTCGTGCACACCGTCGCGGGCCTTGGCCGTGATGAGCGGCCCGACGTCGACGCCCTTCTTGGTGCCCTTGCCGACCGTGAGCCCGCTCATCCGCTCGGCGAAGGCCGCCGAGAACCGCTCGGCCACCGACTCGTGCACGAAGAACCGGTTCGCCGCGGTGCACGCCTCGCCGATGTTGCGCATCTTGGCCAGCATCGCGCCCTCGACCGCGGCGTCGACGTCGGCGTCCTCGAACACGAGGAAGGGGGCGTTGCCGCCGAGCTCCATCGACAGGCGGAGCAGCTGCTCCGCCGACTGCTCGACGAGCACCTTCCCCACGGCGGTGGA
Source organism: uncultured Actinomycetota bacterium (assembly GCA_963726295.1). Lineage (GTDB taxonomy): Bacteria > Actinomycetota > Actinomycetes > Actinomycetales > Dermatophilaceae > DASSQJ01. The sequence continues at coordinate 657,405 of CAVSBW010000001.1, read as the reverse complement.
GCCGGTGAACGTCAGCTTCCGGAGCCGGTCGTCGCGGATGAGCGGCTCGCAGACGGCACCCGAGTGCGTCGTCGTGACGATGTTGAGGACACCGTCCGGCAGGCCGGCCTCCTCGAGCACCCGGGCGAGCAGCAGCATGGTCAGTGGTGTCTCGTGCGCGGGCTTGACCACCATCGTGCAGCCCGCGGCGATCGCCGGTCCCATCTTCCGCGTGCCCATCGCGAGCGGGAAGTTCCACGGGGTGATCATCAGCGTCGGGCCGACCGGCTGCTTCATGGTGAGCAGCCGGCTGGCGCCGTTGGGCGCCACCGAGTAGCGGCCGTGCACGCGTACCGCCTCCTCCGAGAACCACCGGAAGAACTCCGCGCCGTAGGTGACCTCGCCGCGGGCCTCGGCGAGGGTCTTGCCCATCTCGAGGGTCATGAGGGTCGCGAAGTCGTCGGCGCGGGCCGTGACGGTCTCGAAGGCGCGCCGCAGGATCTCACCGCGCTCGCGCGGCGGTGTGGCGGCCCAGTCGGCCTGGGCGTCATGGGCGGCGGCCAGTGCGGCGAGGCCGTCCTCGGGCGCACCGTCCGCGCAGGTCGTCAACGTCCCACCCGTGGCGGGGTCCTGGACCTCGAACCGCTCACCGCCGCTGGCCTCGCGCCACTGCCCGCCGATGAGCAGCCCCGGGGGGACGGACTCGATGAGTGCCTTCTGGGTCATGGCCATGGGTGTGCCTCCGGTGGCGATGGGTCGTGACGACGGTGCTCCGACCCCTCGAGACTAGGCCGGTGGTGGAGCGTGGCGGCGTCCGGGCTCAGCGGTCCTCCATCCCCCACGGCGACCCGTACCCCTCCGGCCTGGGCGCGGCGAGGAGGTCGAGGAAGGGCGCGGCGTCGAAGGACTCCGGCCCGCGGACGCCGGTGCCCGACCAGGCACCGGTGGCGAGCAGCTCGAGCGCCACGACAGGGTTGAGGGCGGTCTGCCACACGACGCACTGCGCGTCGTAGTCGCGCATCGAGTCGGCGTTGTCGACGACGTGGTACAGGTAGGTGCGCCGCGGGCGGCCGTCGGTGCCGGTGCCGGTGACGTAGAGCCCCGCGCACGTCTTCCCCTCCATCCGGGGGCCGATGGTCGCGGGGTCGGGCAGCACCGCGGCCACGACGTCCCGCGGGCTCACCCGCACCCCCTTGACCTCCACCGGCTCGGTGCTGTCGAGGCCGAGCGCGTGCAGCGTCCGGAGGATGCCGATCATGTCCTCGCCCAGCCCGTACTTGAAGGTGACCCGCTTCGCGTCCACCCAGCGCGGCATGAGGAGTACCTCCTCGTGCTCGACCTGCACGCACTCCACCGCGCCGATGCCTTCGGGGAACTCGAACACCTCGGGCTCGCTGAACGGCGGGAGGGTGAAGAAGCCGGCCTCGACGTCGTAGCCGCCGTCCGGACCGGTGGCGCGGTCGCGCTCCCAGACCACCGGCGGGTTGAGGCACTCCTCGATGATCGTCCACATGGAGAAGCCGGGCGCGAAGACCTCGTTGCCCTCGTCGTCACGGACGACGAGGTTGGCACCGTCGCGGGTGCCGAGCTCGTCGATCTCGGCGAACAGGTGGTCGGCGGCGTAGCGGGCGAACACGTCCGACAGCCCCGGCTCGACCCCGATTCCGAGCAGGGCCAGCCGCCCGTCGGCCTCCCACTGCCCCGCCTGTGCCAGCTGGTCGTCACCGAGCTTGACGCCGACCTTGGCGTAGGGCTCGCTCTCGTGGGGGTGGGAGAGGCTCATCGCCATGTCGAGGTAGTCGGCTCCGGCCGCGCGGGCACCCTCGAAGATCGGCAAGACGAAGCGGGGGTCGACGGCGTTGAACACGTGCGTCGCGCCCACCTCGCGGGCGAGGGCCTCGATCGCCTCGGCGTCGGAGGCGTCGACCCGGGCGGCGGTGAACCGCGACTCACCGTCGTGGCGGGTCGCGACGGCGGCCACGGTGCGCTGGGCGCGCTCGAGGTCGTAGTCGGCCACCACCCAGGTCTCGAAGAACGAACGTTCGGCGGCGATGCGGGCCGCGGCGTCACCGACGCCGCCGGCGCCGACCATGAGGACATGCATGGGGGGTCCTGTCTGCTCGTGGTCGCGCCGGGCCGGGGTGCCCGGCGCCGGGCCTGGTGAGGTCACTTCCGTCGGGCCCGACCCGCCGCCTGCCCCCCGACGACGAGGAGCAGCGCGATGACGAACATCGAGAACCCGATGACGTTGGCCTGCGCGGGGATTCCGCGCAGGTAGGAGACGTAGACGAACTTGGGGAACGTCGTCTCGTTGCCGGAGACGAAGTTCGTGATGATGAAGTCGTCGAAGGACAGCGAGAAGGACAGCAGCGCCGCGCCGACGATGCCGGGGAGGACGAGAGGGAAGGTGACCCTCCAGAAGGTGCTCCCCGCACCGGCGTACAGGTCCTGGGCCGCCTCCTCGAGCCGGGGGTCGAGGCTGAGCAGCCGCGCCTTCACGGTGACGACGACGAAGCTGATGCAGAACATGATGTGGGCGATGACGATCGTCCAGAACCCCAGCTGGAGCCCGACCCGCGAGAAGCCCTGGACGAAGATCGTCAGCAGGCTCGCCCCGAGGACGATCTCCGGGGTCGCCATCGGCACGAACACGAGGATGTTGCTGACGCCGCGCCCGCGGAAGCGGTGCCGCACCAGGGCGAACGCGAGGAGCGTGCCGATCACGGTGGCGATCACCGTCGCGATGAGCCCGACCTCGAGCGAGGTGACGAGCGACTCGCAGACCCCCGGCGCCCCGCACGGGTTCTCCCAGTGCTTGAGGGTCGGGCTGCCCACCGGGTTCCAGACGATGTTGGACTTCCGGTAGTTGTTGAACGAGAAGACGAACGTGTAGGCGACCGGGAGGAACAGGTAGAGCAGGACGAGGATCGCGACGATCATCGAGAACCGGTCACGGGCCCAGCGCATCAGAGGAGCTCCTCGGTCCCGAAGCGGCGCACGTAGACGAAGACCATCGCGAGGATGAGGGCCATCAGCGTGAAGGAGAGGGCCGCCGCCACCGGGAAGCCGCCGAGCACCTTGAAGAACTGGCTCTCGATGACGTTGCCGACCATCTTGTCGCTCTCCGACCCGAGCAGGTCGGCGTTGACGTAGTCACCGGCGGCGGGGATGAAGGTGAGGAGCGTGCCCGCGATGACGCCGGGCATGCTGATCGGCAGGGTGACCGTCCGGAAGGTCGTGAACCCGTTGGCGTACAGGTCACCGCTGGCCTCGATGACGCGGTGGTCCGCGCGCTCCAGCGAGGCGTAGATGGGCAGCACCATGAACGGCAGGAAGTTGTACGTGAGGCCGGCCACCACGGCCGCCCAGGTCTCGGTGATGTGTCCACCCGGCAGCAGGTGGAGGGCGTTGAGGGTCGATGCGACCGGCCCCTCGTCGGCGAGGATCTGGCGCCAGGCGACGGTGCGCAGGATGAACGAGGTGAAGAAGGGAGCGACGACGGCGATGAGCATGACGTTGCGCCACCGGCCGGCCTTGAACGCCATCGCGTAGGCCAGGGGGTAGGCCAGGCAGAAGGCGAAGAACGTCGCGAGACCCGCGAAGAGCAGCGAGCGGCCGAACTGGGGCGCGAAGTCGGTCAGTGCCGTGAGGTAGTTCGAGAAGTTGATGTCGCGGTAGTAGTAGCCCGGGAATCCCGGGAGCTGCGACTGGAGGCTGACCGTGAACAGCTGGACGAGCGGGATGACGAAGAACAGCAGGAGCCACAGCGCACCGGGGAGCAGCAGCAGGTAGGCAAGGCGGCTCTTCCGGGCCGGCCGCGGCGGCGGTTCCGGGGCCACCCCCGTCGGCTGGCCGCCCGCCACGTGGGCGAGTGCGCTCATGTCAGACCGCCTCAGCCGCTGCCCGGGCCTCCGCCTCGTCGACGGGCACGGTGAAGGCATGGGCGGCGTTCCACGCGATCCACACCTCGTCACCCGGCCGGAGGTCGACGGGGTCGACGTCGAGGTTCTGCTCGTAGCAGCTCCACACCGCCCCACTGGGTAGCTGCACGAGGTACTCCGTCGCGACACCGGTGAAGGAGACGTCGAGCACGGTGCCCTTGACGTCGTCACCCGACCCCTCGGGAAGGTGCCGCATGACGCGCACCTTCTCCGGCCGCACGCCGAAGGTCACCCGGCCGTCCTTGGCGGTGGAGCGCGCCAGCGGCACCCGCACCTTGGTCCCGTGGACGTTCGCCACCAGGTGCTCACCGTCGCGGTCGACGACCTCGCCCGTGCCGAGGTTGGAGCGCCCGACGAAGTTCGCGACGAACGAGGTGAGCGGCAGGTCGTAGAGCTCGGCCGGCGCCCCCATCTGCTCGATCCGTCCGTGGTTCATCACCGCGACGGTGTCGGCCATGGTCATGGCCTCCTCCTGGTCGTGGGTGACGTGGATGAAGGTGAGGCCCACCTCGGTCTGGATCCGCTTCAGCTCGACCTGCATCTGGCGGCGCAGCTTGAGGTCGAGCGCGCCGAGCGGTTCGTCGAGGAGGAGCACCTCGGGGCGGTTGACGATCGCCCGGGCCAGCGCCACCCGCTGCTGCTGACCACCGGAGAGCTGGCCGGGCTTGCGGCCGGCGAGATGGTCCATCTGGACCAGGCTCAGGGCATCGTCGGCCAGCTTCGCGTTGTCCTTCTGCCCCCGGCGCCTGGGCCCGAAGGTCACGTTGTCGCGGATCGAGAGGTGCGGGAAGAGCGCGTAGCTCTGGAACACCGTGTTAACCGGCCGCTCGTACGGACGGCTGCCCGTGAGGTCGGTGTCGCCGATGAGGACTCGGCCGTTCGTGGGCTGCTCGAGTCCGGCGACCATCCGCAGCGTCGTCGTCTTGCCGCACCCCGACGGGCCGAGCAGTGCGAAGAACGAGCCACGAGGCACCACGAGGTCGAGGTCGTCGACCGCGGTGAAGTCGCCGAAGGCCTTCGTCACCGACTCGAGTCGGAGGTCACCGCGGGCCTCCCGGAACCCGCTGCCCTTGGTCGCCATCAGTTGCCCAGGACCTTCTGCCACATGGCGCTGTACTCCTGGTCCTCGGCCGGCGCCAGCGCCGGGAACCCCTGGATGTTGTTGTCGGCGATGTACCTCGCCGATGGGAAGATGAACGGGCTCTCGGCGAGGTCCGGATCGGTCTTGGCGAGCTCCTCCTGGGCTCCCTGCACGGGGCAGACGTAGTTGACCCACGCCGCGACCTCGGCCGCCACGGCCGGGTCGTAGTAGTGGTTCATCAGCGTCATCGCGTTGCGCCGGTGCGGCGAGGTGATGGGGATCATCAGGTTGTCGCTCCAGATCGTTCCGCCCGACTCGGGGATGACGAACTTCCACGCGTCGTTACCGGTCTCGGCCTGGAGGACGAAGATGTCCCCGCTCCAGACGATGCCCGCGAGGGCGTTCCCGGACTTGAGGTCCTCCAGGTAGGAGTTGCCCTTGATCTTGCGGATGTAGCCCTCGTCGAGCTTCTGCTGGATGAGGGCGACGCCGTTCTCGAACTCGGTCCTGCCCCAGCCGGAGGTGATGTCGACGCCCTGGGACTGCATGGCCAGCGCCACGGTGTCCCGGAACTCGCTGAGGACGACGATCCGGCCCTTGAGGTCGTCCTGCCACAGGTCGTCGAGCGACTTCAGGGGGCGGCTCACCTTGCTCGAGTCGTAGCCGAGGCCGGCGAAGCCGGACTGCCACGTCAGGGAGTGGGTGCGCCCCGGGTCGAAGCTGACGTCCTTCAGCGAGTCGAGGAGGTTGGGCGCGTTGGGCATACGGATGATCTCGAGCGGCTGGCACAGCTGCTCGCGGATGACCCGGTTGGCCATCCAGTCGGTGAAGACGAAGATGTCCGCCCCGACGTCCTGGCCGGCGCGCAGCTGCGGGGCGATCTTGTTGAAGTAGGAGTCGTTGTCCTCGATGTCCTCCGAGTACGAGGCCTCCAGGCCGCTCTCCTTCATGAAGGCCTCGAGGGTCGGGTAGGTCTTGGTGTCCTCGTCGTAGTCGAGGTAGGCGGTCCAGTTCGACCAGCGAACGGTCTTCTCCGTGTCGGAGAGGTCCTGCGGCAGCTTCAGCTCGGTCGCCCCGCCCGCGGGGGGCGCGGGCGGGGCGCAGGCGGCGAGAGCTGCGGCGGCACCCCCGACCGTCGCCGTCGTCAGGAGTGAGCGACGGCTGAGGTCGAGGGAGCGGGCGGCGCGCACGAGCCCGCGCGTCGTGGGGTCGGCCGGGGGCCGCCGGCGCAGTGGCATCTGGTTTCTCAGATCTCGATGTTGGCCATGACGTGCTTGATTCGGGTGTAGTCCTCGAAGCCGTACATGGAGAGGTCCTTGCCGTAGCCGGACTTCTTGTACCCGCCGTGCGGCATCTCCGCGACGACGGGGATGTGGGTGTTGATCCAGACGCAGCCGAAGTCGAGGGCGCGCGACATGCGCATGGCACGGCCGAAGTCCCGGGTCCAGACGCTGGAGGCCAGTCCGTACTCGACGTCGTTGGCCCAGCGGATGGCCTCGTCCTCGTCGCTGAAGCGCTGCACGGTGATGACGGGTCCGAAGATCTCGTTCTGGACCGCCTCGTCGTCCTGTCGCAGCCCGGAGACGACGGTGGGCTCGATGAAGAAGCCGTCGGCGAAGGAGTCCCCGACGCGCTGCCCACCGGCGTCGATGCTCGCATGGCCGGGAAGGCGCTCGAGGAACCCGGAGACCCGCTCGAGCTGCGCCGGGTTGTTGACCGGTCCGACGAGGGCGTCGTCGTCATGGGGGTGCCCGACCGCGACGGAGGTCTTCGCGTACTCGGAGAGCGCGGCCACGAAGTCGTCGTGGATCCGCGGCGCGGCGAGCACGCGCGTGGCGGCGGTGCAGTCCTGGCCGGAGTTGAAGTAGCCCGCGGTGGCGATGCCCTCGACCGCGGCCTCGATGTCGGCGTCGTCGAACACGACCACGGGCGCCTTGCCCCCGAGCTCGAGGTGGACCCGCTTGATGTTCGGGGCGGCGCTCGCGGCGACCTCGGCCCCGGCCCGGACCGAGCCGGTGATCGCCACCAGGGAGGGCGTGCGGTGCTCGACGAGCGCACGGCCGGTCTCGCGGTCACCGGTGACCACGTTGAACGTGCCGGCCGGGAGGAACTCGGCCGCGAGCTCGGCGAGGAGGAGCGTGGTCTCGGGGGTGGTGTCGCTCGGCTTGAGGACGATGCTGTTGCCTGCGGCGAGCGCCGGGGCGATCTTCCACATCGCCATCATCATGGGGTAGTTCCACGGGGTGACCTGGCCGACGACGCCGATCGGCTCGCGGCGGATCCACGAGGTGTGACCGGCCATGTACTCGCCGGCGGACCGTCCCTCCAGAACGCGGGCGGCGCCCGCGAAGAAGCGGAGCTGGTCGACCATCGGCGGGATCTCCTCGCTGGCGACGAGGGCGTGGATCTTGCCGGTGTTCTCGGACTCCAGCGTGATGAAGTCCTCGGCGCGCGCCTCGATGGCGTCCGCGAACTTGAGCAGCGCCTGCTGGCGCTCGGCGGGGGTCACCCGCCCCCACTCGGCGAACGCCTTGTCGGCGGCGGCGTAGGCGGTGTCGACGTCGGCCTGGCTGCTCACCGGGGCCTTGGCGACCACGGCGCCGGTCGCGGGGTTGACGACGTCGGTGGTCTCGTCGGACCTCGCGTCGACGTACTCCCCACCGACGAAGTTGCGCAGGGCTCGAGGGTTGGTCATGGCGGTGGCGCTCCCGGGTTCGGCAGGTCTGGTGGACGTGCGCAGATGCTAACGGCAGAACATCGAAATCACTAGGTCACGACCATGGATTCCTCAGGAAAGTAGTGAATTGGGTCAGCAATGCCACTGAATCAGTGGCGTGGGGACTTGCGCGGCGGCGGCCGACGAGCCACGATGGCGCGGTGACCCGACACAAGCCCGCCCGCGGCGGACCCGAGACGCGGCTCGACGACGTCGCCAAGCGCATCATCGAGCTGCTCCAGGAGGACGGCCGGCAGTCCTACGCCGCCATCGCCAAGTCGGTCGGTCTGTCCGAGGCAGCCGTGCGCCAGCGGGTGCAGCGCCTCCTCGACGCCGACGTCATGCAGATCGTCGCGGTCACCGACCCCCTCCAGGTGGGGTTCACCCGTCAGGCCATGATCGGCATCCGCGCGGAGGGCGACCTCCTCCGGATCGGCGACGCCCTCTCCGCCCTCCCCGAGGTCGACTACGTCGTCACCACGGCGGGCTCGTTCGACATCCTCGTCGAGGTCGTGTGCGAGGACGACGACCACCTCCTCGACCTCCTCACCCACAACATCCGGGTGCTCCCGGGTGTCACGACGACCGAGACGTTCGTCTACCTGAAGCTCAACAAGCAGCACTACAACTGGGGTACGCGATGACCACAAACCCGAACGACGTCTGGGAGCCGAGCTCCGGGCGCCACACGCCGACCGGCAAGACCTATTCCGACGCGGCCCGCGACCACCTGTGGATGCACTTCACGCGGCACTCGGTCTTCGAGGACGTCGAGGACGGTGGCCTGGCGCACTCGGTGCCGGTCATCGTGCGCGGTGACGGCTGGCGCATCTGGGACGACCGCGGCAACGAGTACATCGACGGCCTGGCCGGTCTGTTCGTCAACAACGTCGGACACGGCCGAACCGAGATCGCCGAGGCGATGATGAAGCAGGCCAGCGAGCTGGCGTTCTTCCCACTCTGGTCCTATGCCCACCCGCGGGCCATCGAGCTCGCCGAGCGCCTGGCCCACCACGCGCCCGGTGACCTCAACCGGGTCTTCTTCAGCACCGGTGGCGGCGAGGCGGTCGAGTCCGCCTGGAAGCTGGCCAAGCAGTACTTCAAGCTCACCGGGAAGCCGACGAAGCACAAGGTGATCTCCCGGTCCGTCGCCTACCACGGCACCCCGCACGGAGCCCTGTCGATCACCGGCATCCCCGCCGCCCGGGTCGACTTCGAGCCGCTCGTGCCCGGCACCCACAAGGTGCCCAACACCAACATGTACCGCGCACCCGAGCACCTGCGCGACGACGAGAAGGCCTTCGGCCTGTGGGCGGCCGACCGGATCGCCGAAGCGATCGAGTTCGAGGGCCCGGACTCGGTGGCGGCCGTCTTCCTCGAGCCCGTGCAGAACTCCGGTGGCTGTTTCCCGCCCCCCGCGGGCTACTTCGAGCGCGTCCGGGATATCTGCGACGAGTACGACGTCCTGCTCGTGTCGGACGAGACGATCTGCGCGTTCGGCCGCATCGGCTCGATGTTCGCGTGCGACGACTTCAACTACGTCCCCGACATCATCACGACCGCCAAGGGCGTCACGAGCGGCTACGCGCCGCTCGGGCTGATGATCGCCAGTGACCGCCTCTTCGAACCGTTCCGCAAGGGCACGACGTACTTCCCGCACGGCTACACCTGGGGCGGGCACCCGGTCTCGGCGGCGGCCGCGATGGCCAACCTCGACATCTTCGAGCGCGAGGGCCTCAACGACCGGGTCCGCGAGAACGCCCCGCACTTCCGCGCGGCCCTCGAGCGGTTGCTCGACCTGCCCCTCGTGGGCGACGTCCGCGGGGCCGGGTACTTCTACGGGATCGAGCTGGTCAAGGACAAGGCCACGCGGGAGACCTTCGACGAGGCCGAGAGCGAGCGGCTGCTGCGCGGCTTCCTCTCCAAGGCGCTGTTCGATGCCGGGCTCTACTGCCGCGCCGACGACCGCGGCGACCCCGTGGTCCAGCTGGCCCCGCCGCTGACGATGGGCCCGGCGGAGTTCGACGAGATCGAGAGCCGGCTGCGCTCGGTGCTCACCGAGGCCGAGAACCACCTGTGAGCCACCCGTCGGGCCCCGACGCCGGGGCCCGACCGCTCTGGTGGGACACGGCCGCCGGTGCCGTCGACGGTGCGGCAGCCGCCCCGCGGGAGACCGTGGCCGACCTCGGCACCGGCGTCGACGTGGCCGTGGTCGGCGGTGGCTTCACCGGCCTCTGGACGGCGTACTACCTGGCGCGCGCGCAGCCGGGGCTCGACGTCGTGGTGCTCGAGGCGGAGCACACCGGCTTCGGCGCCAGCGGTCGCAACGGCGGCTGGGTCTCGGCGCTCTGGCCGGTGTCCGCCGACGCGTTCGCCCGCCGGCACGGCCGGGCCCGCACGCTCGCCCACCTGGCCGCGCTGCGGGACACGGTCGATGAGGTCGGCCGGGTCGACACCGAGGAAGGTCTCGGCAGCGGGTTCGTCAAGGGCGGCACCCTCGCTGTGGCGCGCACCGAGGCCCAGGACCGGCGCGCCCGGGCCGCGGCCGCGCAGGGAGCCGCGTGGAGTGACGGTACGACGTACCTGACCGCCGCCGAGGCCGGTGAGCGGCTGGACGCCGCCGGGGTGCGGGGCGCCACCCACAACCCGAACTGCGCCCGGGTGCAGCCTCGCGACCTCGTCGACGGCCTGTCCGCGGCGGCACGGAGGCTCGGCGTCCGCGTGCTCGAGGGGGTACGGGTGGCCCGCGCCGGCGACGGGGTCGTCGTGCTCGCGGACGGCCGTCGGCTGACCGCGCGCTCGGTGGTGCTGGCCACCGAGGCGTGGACCCCGCAGCTGCCGGGCCACCGCCGCGACGTCGTTCCCGTGTACTCGCTCATGGTGGCCACCGAGCCCCTCGGCGAGGAGCGCTGGCGGCGCATCGGGCTCTCCGGACACGAGGTGTTCACCGACCACGGCCATGTCGTCGTCTACGGCCAGCGCACCGGTGACGACCGGATCGCGTTCGGTGGCCGGGGTGCGCCGTACCACCTCGGGTCGGCCGTGGAGCCCCGGTTCGACACCGAGGAGCCCGTCTTCTCGTCCCTGCGGCGGACGCTCACCGCGATGCTGCCCGCACTCGACGGCGTGGGGTTCACGCACGCGTGGGGCGGGCCGATCGGCATCGCCCGTGACTGGCACCCGAGCGTGACGTGGGACGCCCGGACCCGCACCGGCCGGGCCGGTGGGTACGTGGGCGACGGCGTGGCCGCGAGCAACCTGGCCGGGCGCACGCTGGCCGATCTGGTGCTGGGCCGGGCCACCGCGCTCACCGAGCTGCCCTGGGTCGGCCACCGGTCCCCCCGGTGGGAGCCCGAGCCCCTGCGCTGGCTGGGTGTCAACGCGGGCCTGGGGCTCGCCCGGCTGGCCGAGGCCGACGAGGCGCGCTCGGGTCGACCGAGCCGGCTCGTCCCGCTGCTCGACCGGCTGACCGGCCACTGAGGGCTCCGCGGCCGCGGTGGCGTCGGTAGGTTCACGGGGTGCGCGAGATCGAGTCCCTGGCCGCCCTCGACGAGGCGCTGGCCTCCGGTGCGTCGCTGCGCGGCCTGCGCCTCCAGGACCTCGACCTCAGCGGCCGAACCCGTTCGCTGCTCGCGCGGGACGATGTCGAGGGACTGGTCGTGCTCGGCGGGCGCGTGCCCGGCGACCTCGCCCACCACCTGCGCACCCACGGGGCGCTGGTCTTCCCCACCGACCCCCGCGCGCCGGTCGACCCGTACCGGGCGACCCTGTACCAGCCGCACGAGCTCTACGCGGGCCTGCGCGAGCTCGGCTACTCGGCCACGCCGGACGCGCGGGCCTACCGGTGGGCCCGCGACGCCGCCGTCGCCCACGACGCCTTCGTGTCGCTGCTGCGCGCCATCCACGACGACTCCATCACCGACGCCCTCACCGAGGTCATCGCGCAGTCCCCCGTGGTCGGTGTCATGGGCGGCCACACCCTCGCCCGTGACGAGGAGGCCTACGCCCACGCGGCCGCCCTCGGTCACGCGCTGGCCCGCAGCGGCCACGTCGTCGCCACCGGCGGTGGCCCCGGGGCGATGGAGGCCGCCAACCTCGGGGCCTTCGCGGCGTCAGACGCCTCGCTGGCCGACGCGATCGCGCGGCTGCGGGTGGTGCCGACCGCCGTGGACGTCACGAGCTGGGCGGCGGTCGCGCTCGACGTGCACGACGACCTGCTCACCGAGCCCACCGACGACACCCGCGTGCGCAGCATCGGCATCCCCACGTGGTTCTACGGCCACGAGCCGCCCGGTGTCTTCGCGCACGGCATCGGCAAGTACTTCTCGAACGCCATCCGCGAGGACGGGCTGCTGGCCCGGTGCACCGCCGGCGTCGTCGTCCTGCCCGGCGCGGCGGGCACCGTGCAGGAGGTCTTCCAGGCCGCCACCCGGCTCTACTACCACCGGGACGAGACGGCCCCGGGCGAGCTGGTCCTCGTCGGACGGCGGCGCTGGAGCGAGGAGGTTCCCGTCTGGCCGGCGCTGCGCGGGCTCGCCGCGGGAGGTGCGATGGAGCAGCACGTGCACCTCGTCGACGACGTCCGTGAGGCGGTCGGTGTCCTCTCCCGCGCTACCGAGGTCAGGGACGGGTGAGCATGACGATGCCGAGGCACATCTCGTCGGTGGTGCCCTCGCCCCACACGACGTAGCGCTCGCGCTGGCCCGCGAAGGCCGGCAGCAGGTCGCGCAGGGCCTGGTCGTGATGGCAGGTGACGGTGATCGTGTCGCCCGGTGCGATCCTCACCGGCTTCTCGAGGCGGCGGCTGCCCTGGTCGTCGAAGTCCCAGACCGCGATGTCGAGCACCCGCTTCGCCGTCGGGGTGCCCTTGTTGACGTCCACCGTGATCGAGCGGCCGAGCAGGTGCATGTGGCCCGCGACCGACCGGATGGTCCCGGCCTCCCGCACCGTGCGGGTGCACGACTGCACCGGACCGGGGTCGACCGGACCGCAGAGCAGGTGCAGGGCGTCGGCGCGCGCGAGCTTCTCGTCGAACCGGCGCTTGACGTCGGCCACGGACACCGCCCGGCTGCACGTGCCGGCCGTGCGGTTGTCGCGGCAGGGCAGCTCGACCGGCGCGGGCAGCAGCATCGTGTCGAGCGCCTGCTTCGTCCCGTCACCGGCCGGCGAGACCCGCAGCCGCACCGAGCTGCGGTCGGGCCCTCCCCCGGCCAGCAGGTTGTAGTGCATCTGCACGACGAGACGGCTGCCCGCGGACAGTGGGATGCCGATGTCCTCGTCCATGACCCGCTCGCCGCCGCCCGGAGCCCAGGCGCCGACCCAGTCGGCGGAGTCGAGGTTGTTCGCCGCATCCTGCACACCGCTGCCGCCGAAGCAGGTCCACCCCGGCCCCGGTGACCGTGCGTCGAGCGCCTCGGCCTGACCCACCTGGTCCGGCTCGACGCGGGACACGATGACGTGGTGGACGACGGCGGCGTTGTCGGGTTGGATGTCGACCCCGCTGACGAGCTGGTCGCGCGTGAACCCCGGGTCGACGAGGAAGCAGCGGTAGTCATCGGTGCCGCCCTCCGTCGGCGCGGACGGCGTGTAGGCCTCGGGCAGCCGGAGGGTGACGAAACGCTCGCCCGGGCGGAGCGGGACGTCGGGTGCCGGGCTCGCCGGCGTGAGCGTGACCTCGGCCGCGTGGGAGGCGTGGTCGTCCTTGCCGCGCAGGTTCTCGGGCAGCGGCTGCCCGCCCGAGCACCCGGCCACGAGCAGCCCCAGCAGCAGCGCTGCGGACACCTGACGGACACCCATCCTCGAAGGGTAGGTCACGCCGGGGCGCGGGGCGCGGCCCCCGGGGGAGCCCTTCCGGGCCGGCGGCCGGTGGGTCAGCGGCGCCTTGGGAGGTCAGGCGGTCGAGGCCGCCAGCTGCCCGCACGCGCCGTCGATGTCCGAACCGCGGGTGTCTCGGACCGTCGTGGGGATGCCGTGGGCCCGCAGCCGCTCGACGAACTGCTGCTCCACCCCGCGGCGGGAGGCGGTCCACCGCGATCCCGGGGTCGGGTTGAGCGGGATGGGGTTGACGTGCACCCACCCCCGGCCGCGCGCGGCGAGCTTCTCACCCAGCAGGTCGGCCCGCCACGCCTGGTCGTTGACATCACGGATCAGGGCGTACTCGATGCTGACCCGGCGGCCGGTGGCCTCGTGGTAGCGCCGCGCGGCGTCGATGGCCTCGTCGACCCGCCACCGCGTGTTGATGGGGACGAGCTCGTCGCGGAGCTCGTCGTCGGGAGCGTGCAGCGACAGCGCGAGCGTCATCGGGATGCCCTCCGCGGCGAGGCGGTCGATGCCGGGGACCAGCCCCACCGTCGACATCGTGATCCCGCGCGCGGACAGGCCGAGCCCCGACGGGGCGGGCTCCACGAGCCGGCGCACCGCCCCGAGCGTCGCCTTGTAGTTGGCCAGCGCCTCGCCCATGCCCATGAAGACGACGTTGCTCACCCGCGAGGGGCCCGAGGGCTCCGGGAAGCCCGGCTCGCCGGAGTCCTCCGTCTCGGCACCGAGGGCCGCGCCCTGCGACACCCCCGCCTCCGGCAAACCACCGTGACGCAGCATGCGCGCGGCCGCGACGACCTGCTCGACGATCTCCGCCGACGACAGGTTGCGCGTCAGCCCCTCCTGCCCGGTGGCGCAGAAGGGGCAGTTCATCCCGCAGCCCGCCTGGCTGGAGATGCACACGGTGACCCGGTTCGGGTAGCGCATGAGGACGGACTCGACGAGCGCGCCGTCGACGAGCCGCCAGACCTGCTTGACGGTGGCGCCCGCGTCCGCGGTGACATGCCGGACGGGGTGCAGCAGCTCGGGAAGCAGGTCGGCGACGAGGTCGTCACGGACCGCCTTCGGCAGGTCGGTCATGTCCTCGGGCCGGTCCACGAGGCGCTCGAAGTAGTGGGTCGAGAGCTGGTTGGCCCGGAAGGCGGGGTGTCCGAGGGCGGCCACCGCATCGCGCCGCCCGGCCACGTCGAGGTCGGCGAGGTGACGCGGCGGCCTGCCACGACGCGGGGCGGTCATGGTCAGCTCGCCGGGGCGTGGGCGCGGGGTGTCGGGAACGTTCATGGCGGGTCCCATCATCGCAGCCCCCCGGTCGAGCGGCCGCCACGACGATGGACGGGTTCGGGCCGAGCCGGAGGGAGCGGACGACGTGCGGTGGTCGAGTCGTTGCACCCCGACGGCGCGGACACGTCGCGGACACGACGCGGACACGAGAAACGCCGAAGTGATGGCACGGACGTCCCCCGATCCCTATCGTTGGACCACACTTCGTTCAGCAGGGGAACGAGGATGCGTGAAAGGGAACAGCCATGGGACTGTTCGACCGATGGATCGCGCCCGCGCGGCGTGGTTCTGCCATGACCGAGGACGATCTCCGTCCTACCAGCCGACCGGTCAGCCCGGTCCCCGACATCGACTCCGACACCGGAATGCTCGACCAGGCGGTGCGCGAGCACCTCGCCCGGCTCACCGCGGCCGCGGAGACCGATGTCGAGTCACTCAGCCACGAGGAGTTCGACGCGGCGCTCACCTCGCGCCTCGTCGGCGCCGAACGCATGCAGTCGACCGGGCTCGGCTTCGACTACGCGACGCACTTCGCCGACCACGTCGACGAGGTGCTCACCCTCGACCTCCCGACAGCCGTGGTGACGCTGCCGGACTCGCGGGTCGACGAGACCGGTCGCCGGCTGAGCAGCCTCGTCGACCGAGGGCGCACCAACCTCCTCCACCAGCTCGAGACGTCGCCGGTCGACGTCGAGCGCGTCGGGGACGGCCCCCGCTCCGCGTGGACGGTCACGGGGCCCTCCCCGTACACCGCGTCCTTCGCCCGGTTCCTCAACGACGCCGTCTACCGGTGGCTGCCCGACGCCGACACGCACAACGGGATCGTGTTCGCGATGCCGCACCGCCACGCCCTCGTCATCCAGACGTGCGCCACGGCGAGCCAGGCGCGTGACGCGCTCGAGTTCGTGCCGTCGCTGGCGCAGTCGATGTACCACGAGGACCCGGGTGCGCTCTCGCGCCACACCTACCACTGGCTGGACCGGCAGGTCACCTGCCTCACCGAGGAGGACGGCAACGGCGGTCTGACGATCCGCCCGACGCCCTTCCTCGAGAACCTCGTCGGGTTCTCCGGCCGCCGAGCCGGCTGACCTCGTCCGCGCCCTCGGCCCTCACGGGCCGGGGGCGACGACGTGCAGCAGCGCCCACGCGATGGGCGCGACGACGACCAGCGAGTCGAGCCGGTCCATCAGACCGCCGTGGCCCGGCAGGAGCGTCCCCATGTCCTTGATGCCCAGGTCCCGCTTGATGCTGGACTCGACGAGGTCGCCGAGGGTGGCGCCGACGGCCGCCACGACTCCGAGGACCGCGCCGGTCCACCACGGGGGCCCGAGCAGCAGGGGCATGCCCACCGCGCCGACCGCGGCACAGGTGAGGACGGAGCCGGCGAAGCCCTCCCACGACTTCTTCGGGCTGAGCGACGGTGCCATCGGGTGGCGCCCGAGGGCGACCCCCGCCGCGTAGCCTCCGATGTCGCTGAAGACGGTGACGAGGATGAAGAGGACGATCCGCTGGCGACCGTCCTCCTCGGCGAGCATGAGCGAGGCGAAGCCGGCGAGGAAGACGGGGTAGAACGCGACGAGGGCACCACCGGCGAGGTCGCGGGCCGCGCCTGCGAGGCCGTCGGCGATCCGCCAGACGAGCAGGCCCACGATGGTCAACCCGAAGGTCAGCACCAGAGCCTCGGCGCCCCGGGCATAGGCGGAGACGAGCATCGCCACGGTGCCGATCATCAGCGGCAGCATCGGGACGTGGATGTTCTTGACCGTGAGTGCCCTTCTCACCTCCCATGCGCCGTAGGAGATGGCGACGGTGACCACCGCGAGGAACGCCCGGGCGTCCAGGGCCAGGCTGCCGACCACGAGGGCGCCGAGCAGCAGGCCGACGCCGATCGCCGCGCGCAGGTCACGCCCGGCCCGGGAGGGCGGTGCAGCGGCAGTCTCGGCGTCCGGCGCCGGAGTGTCGGCGTCGGCCGGGGAGCCGTTCTCGAGGGTGGCGCCGGGCTCCTCGGCCGCCGCGTCGGCCGCGCCGGGCGTCTCGGTCGTGTCGGGGTCGGCCGGAGTGGGCAGGTCGGTCATCCTCCGCTCAGACCTCGAGGAGCTCGGATTCCTTGTGCCTGAGCAGGTCGTCGACCTGGTCGACGTGCCGCTTCGTGACGCTCTCGAGCTCCTTCTCCGCACGCACCCCCTCGTCCTCGCCGACCTCGCCGTCCTTGATGAGCTTCTCCAGCGTGGACTTGGCGTGCCGGCGGATGTTGCGGATGGAGACCTTGGCCTCCTCGGCCTGGTGGTGGGCCATCTTCACGTACTCGCGGCGCCGCTCCTCGGTGAGCTGGGGCATGACGCACCGGATGATCGTGCCGTCGTTGCTCGGGTTGACCCCGAGGTCGGCCTGCTGGATCGCCTTCTCGATGGCGTGCATCGAGGACTTGTCGAACGGGCTGATGATGATGGTCCGGGCCTCGGGGGTCTGGAAGGACGCGAGCTGCTGCAGCGGAGTGGGCGCACCGTAGTAGTCGACGAGGAGCTTCTGGAACATGCCCGGGTGTGCGCGCCCGGTGCGGATGCTCGCGAAGTCCTCCTTGGCGACCTCGACGGCCTTCTCCATCTTCTCCTCGGCCTCGAACAAGGTCTCGTCGATCATCGGGGCGGCTCTCCTTCGCGTGGGGCGCGCGGACCGCGCGGTGGGTACCAGTGTGTCAAAGAGGCAGTGGCGGCCCGGTCAGCCGGCGCAGACCAGGGTGCCGATGGGCTCCCCGCGCAGGGCGCGGGTGACGTTGCCGTCGCCCTCCATGCCGAACACGACCATGGGCAGGCGGTTGTCCATGCACAGGCTGAACGCGGCGGCGTCGACCACCCGGAGGCCGTGGCGCAGCGCCTCCTCGAAGGTGATCCGGTCGAGCTTGCGCGCGTCGGGGTTGTCGCGCGGGTCGGAGTCGTAGACCCCGTCGACGCCGTTCTTGCTCATCAGCACGGCGTCGCAGTGGCACTCCAGGGCCCGCTGCGCGCTCACCGTGTCCGTGGAGAAGTAGGGCATGCCGGCACCCGCCCCGAAGATGACGACGCGGCCCTTCTCCAGGTGCCGGATCGCCCGGCGCGGGATGTAGGGCTCGGCGACCTGGCCCATGGTGATCGCCGTCTGGACCCGGGTGTCGACGCCCTCCTTCTCGAGGAAGTCCTGCAGCGCGAGGCAGTTCATCACGGTGCCGAGCATCCCGATGTAGTCGGCGCGCGAGCGCTCCATCCCCTTCTGCTGGAGCTCGGCCCCGCGGAAGAAGTTGCCGCCCCCGACGACGACGGCCACCTGGATGCCGTCGCGGACGGCGGCGGCGATCTGCCGGGCGACGTCGCGGACGACGTCCGGGTCGACACCGACACTGCCTCCCCCGAAGACCTCTCCGGAGAGCTTGAGGAGCACGCGCCGCGGCCGGTCCTCGTGCACGGCGGACGGCGGGGCCTCGGTGAGGGCGGACGTGGTCACGGGGCCTCCTCGGCGGTGGTGCGACGGTCGCCCGATCCTGTCACAGCCATGGCTCCTCGGCCCAACCGGAGGGCCGACCGCCCGGGTCCGCGCCGGGAAACCCGGTGGAAACGCGGACCTGCGAGGATGCGCGCGTGGAGCCCGAACGCGAGATCCTGACCTGGGAGGACTTCGACGCGGCGGTGTGGACGCTGGCCGAGCGGGTGGCCGCGGAGGGCGTGCCCGACATGGTGCTGTGCATCGCCCGGGGCGGGCTGGTCGTGGGAGGCGCGCTCGGCTACGCCCTGGGGGTGAAGAACACCTACACGATGAACGTCGAGTTCTACACCGGCGTTGACCAGCGGCTCGACGTGCCCCGCATCCTGCCGCCGGCGCCCGACTTCGTCGACCTGCACGATGCGTCGGTGCTCGTGGCCGATGACGTCGCCGACACCGGGCTCACGCTCGCCTCTGTGCAGGACTTCTGTGCAGGGAAGGTCGGCTCGGTCCGGACGGCGGTCATCTACGCCAAGCCGCGCTCGGTGGTCGAGCCCGACTACGTCTGGGGCCGGACCGACCGGTGGATCTCGTTCCCCTGGAGCGACCGGCCGCCGGTCACCGCGCGCGGCCGCTGACCGGGCACGCCCGCCTCGTCACCAGGAACCGGCGTGGCGCAGCATGAACTCGGTCTCGGTGTCGCGTCCGACCCGGGCCGCGTACCCGATTCGACGATGTCCTGGAGCCATGCCAGGACGGTGGGGGCACCCGTGCACGACACCGACGTCACGACCACGGTCACCAGCGGCCCGGCACCGGAGGAGATCACCGCCGCCGTCCTCGACCCGCGGCTGGGCGGGATGCGGCCCCCCAGGCCCGAGAGGCTGGGGGGACGGCGGCGCCGGCCCCGGCGGTCACCCCGCGATGCAGAGCCGGGCGAGGACGGGGTGGTGGTCGCTGACCGGCCGGTCCACGGCGGCCACCCCGGCCCGCAGGACCTCGACCCCGCGCCCGAGCACCCAGTCGAGACAGCCGCGGCCGGCCCCGTGGCCGTGGAAGGTGTCCGGGGCGCCGGTCCGCGGGAACACCGGGTCGAGCCGGGTGAGCAGGATCCGGTGCGGATCACTGCCGGGTTGGGCGTTGAAGTCTCCGGTGACCACCACGGGGCCGTCCGGCGCCAGGTCGTCGACCAGCGAGACGAGCTGCTCGGCGGCGAGGACGCGGCTGCGAGCGCACAGGTGGTCCAGGTGGGTGTTCACGACGAGGATCTCGCCCCCTTCGCACCGAGGGGCCAGGCGCACCCAGGTCACCATCCGCGGGAAGCCCTGGGTGCTCGTCGCCTTCGTCCCGAGCGCCTCGGGGAGGTCCGACAGGGCGAGGTCGCCCGACGCCACGACGCGCCAGCGGTCCTCGCGGTGGACCACGGCGCAGTGCTCGTCGTCACGGCCTCCCCGGCGGTCCACGCCGTTCCACGCGAGTCGGAGCCCGGGCTCCGCATCGGCGCAGACCTCGTCGAGCACCGCGGCGAGGGCCTCCTGGGTACCGAGCACGTCCGGGGCGGTGCACTCGAGCAGCCGGGCGAGGCGGGGACGACGGTGGGCCCAGTCGTTCGGCGGAGGATCGTCGCACCCCCGCAGGTTGAGCGACATGACGGTGAGCTCCACTCCCGAGACGCTAGCCGGGCGGCCGGCGTGCGAGGACGTCGACGACCCCGGAGAACCCGGCGGGTTCCGTCGGTGGTGCGGTACCCCAGATGGGAGCCGGTCTCGATTCGGGAGGCAGCCACCGGGGGTTGGCCCTCGCTGGAACGGCTCGTCGTGGTCCCACCACGTCATCGGTGGCAACGCCAACCTCGGCCGCTCCGTGGACTGCGCGGGTGCGTGGTCCTGCGTCGCGCTGGACACCCGGGGCGCCTGGACCCGCTGGAACGGACGGTCCTGGTCGGCTCGGTCGTTCTTCGACCTGGCCCGGGGCGGCGTCCTCGCGATGGACTGCCTGGGACGGCCGACTGCGTCGCGACCGACCAGTTCGGGAACGCGCTGGAGTGGTCGGGGTCCACCTGGTCCCGGCGGTACATCGCCGACTCCATGGCGCGAGTGGACTGCGCCGGCCGGCTCTGCATGACCGAGGCGTCGCTGGCCTGGACCTGGCGCACCCGACTCTCGAGCACGTGGGGACCACGACGCACGACGATGTTCGGGCCCGCGGACGACGTGGTCTGCGCGTCCAGCACGACGTGCTTCTCGGCACAGGACGACTCGGTCAGCCGCTACGGCGGCTCGACGTGGTCCGAGCCGCGCTCGCTGCCCGTCGACCTCGGGAGCGGTTACGGGGTCACCGGCGACTGCCCCACGTCATCCTTCTGCATGCTCGTCGGCGCGTACGGCCGCCCCACGTCGTGGAACGGCACCCGCTGGGCGTCGCGAGGGTCCGTGCCCGGGTACGCCGGCGGCGAGATCGGCGTCGACTGTGTCAGCGCTACCTTCTGCATGACGTTGTCGGACAAGGGAGCCGCGGTCTTCAACGGCTCGTCCTGGCGCACGGTCTCGCTCTCCGCGCTCCCGAACGGCGGGAACGGTCTGGGCTGCGTGTCGGCCACGGAGTGCTACACCGTCTCCGGGAACGACCTCTGGCGGTGGACCGGCTCCGGGTGGCAGCCGGACGTCACCGGCATCACGGGGTCGTAGTTCGGCCGGGCCGTGATCCGGCGTCCGGGGGCCGCTCTGCCTGGTGGCCTCCGGCGAGCTGCTGGCCATGACGACGTGAGAACCCTCTGACGAGAACAGCGCCCCCCACCACGAGTGGTTGGGGGCGCTGTTCTGCTCGGGGGTGGCGGACGTCAGGCGTCGGCGCCGACCCGGAAGCGGGCGAAGCCGGTGGCGTCGGCGCCGGCCTCGTCGAGGACCTTGCCGACCGTCTTCTTGGGCTCCTTGGCGAACGGCTGCTCGACGAGCACGTTCTCCTTGAAGAAGCCGTTGACCCGGCCCTCGATGATCTTCGGGAGCGCTGCCTCGGGCTTGCCCTCCTCCTTGGCCGTGGCCTCGGCGAGGCGACGCTCGTTGGCGACCGTCTCCTCGTCGACCTCGTCACGGCTGAGCACCTTCGGCGCGAACGCAGCGACGTGCATGGCGACGTCGCGCGCGACGGAGTCGTCTCCACCCTGGGTGGCCACGAGGACACCGATCTGCGCGGGCAGGTCGGGGCTCGTCTTGTGCAGGTAGGAGACGACGTGCTCGCCCTCGAGCCGGGCCACGCGCTTGACCTCGATCTTCTCCCCGATCGTGGCGTTGGCCTCGTCGAGGAGCTCCCTGACGGTCTTGCCGTCATCGAGCGTCGAGTCGAGCAGCGCGTCGGCGTCGCCGGCCCTCGTCGCCACGGCCTGGTTGAGGACCTGGTCGGCCAGCGCGATGAAGCGCTCGCCCTTGGCCACGAAGTCGGTCTCGCAGAGCACCTCGACGAGGGTGCCCTCGCCGTCGGCGGCGCGCGCGGTGACCAGACCGTTGGAGGTGGTGCGGCCCTCGCGCTTGGTGACGCCCTTCTGGCCCTTGACGCGGAGGATCTCCTCGGCCTTGGCCATGTCGCCGTCGGCCTCGTCGAGGGCCTTCTTGACGTCCATCATCCCGGCCGCGGTCTTCTCGCGAAGCGCCTTGATGTCAGCGGCGGTGTAGTTCGCCATGTGTTCCTATCGCTCTCTTCCGTGAGTGTCCGGAGGGGACGGGTGGGTCAGGCCTGCTCGGCCGGGGCGGGCTGCTCGGCCTCCACGGCCGTAGCGGTCTCCTCGGCAGGAGCAGCAGCAGCCTCCTCGGCAGGAGCAGCAGCAGCCTCCTCGGCAGGAGCAGCAGCCTCCTCGGCGGTGGCAGCCTCCTCGGCGGTGGCAGCCTCCTCGGCGGTGGCAGCCTCCTCGGCGGTGGCAGCGGCCTCGTCGGCAGGAGCCTCGGCCTCGGCCGGTGTCGCCTCGGCGGTCTCGGCGACCTCCTCGGCCGGCGCGGCGTCGGCCGCCTCCGGCGCGGTGGTGGCCGCGGTCTCGCCGGCCTCCGGGGCGGTGGCCTCGGCGGTCTGCTGGGCGTCGCCGGCCAGCAGCTCGCGCTCCCACTCGGGCAGCGGCTCCTCGCCCTGCACCTCGTCATCGGCGGCCGCCTGGCCACCGGAGCGGGCGATGAGGCCCTCGGCGACGGCGTCGGCGATGACGCGGGTGAGGAGGGTGACCGAGCGGATGGCGTCGTCGTTGCCCGGGATCTTGTAGTCGACCTCGTCCGGGTCGCAGTTGGTGTCGAGGATCGCGATGACCGGGAGGCCGAGCTTGCGGGCCTCGTCGACGGCCAGGTGCTCCTTCTTGGTGTCGACGATCCAGACCGCGGAGGGGACGCGGGTCATCGAGCGGATGCCGCCCAGCGTCCTCTCCAGCTTGTCCTTCTCGCGCTTCATCATGAGGAGCTCCTTCTTCGTGCGACCGGAGCCGGCCACGTCGTCGAAGTCGATCTCCTCGAGCTCCTTGAGGCGGGTCAGCCGCTTGGAGATCGTCTGGAAGTTCGTGAGCATGCCACCGAGCCAGCGGTGGTTGACGTACGGCATCCCGACCCGGGTCGCCTGCTCGGCGACGGGCTCCTGCGCCTGGCGCTTGGTGCCGACGAAGAGGATCGTGCCGCCGTGGGCGACGGTCTCCTTGACGAACTCGTAGGCGTTGTTGATGTAGGTCACCGACTGCTGCAGGTCGATGATGTAGATCCCGTTGCGCTCCGTCATGATGAAGCGCTTCATCTTGGGGTTCCACCGGCGGGTCTGGTGCCCGAAGTGGACGCCGCTCTCGAGGAGCTGGCGCATGGTGACGACGGCCATCGTCGTTCTCCTAGCTGTGTGGTTGTCAGTTTCGTCGGTGGAGCCCGAGCCCCGGAGGGTGGACCCACCTGCCTGGCGCCGTGACGCACCCCGGACGGGACGTGGCCGCGAGGCCGCGTACCGCCACTGCCGTGGTACGCCCCCGGTCCGAGCCGTGGCTCGTCGCGGGAGGGATGACGCGCGAAGTGATGACTCCCGTGCGCACGCGCACGAGGGCCACCCGGCATCGTACGTCGCGGGAGGCCCGGACCGGAAATCGGCAACCGCGGCGGACCGACCCCGGCGCGCCGTGCCGCCCCCGGGGCGTTCCCGGTTGCGCCACGCAGGCAAGAGGCCGCAAACCGGGTCGCCGTCACGTGCGGGACCGGGGTAGCGTCTCGCCCTCGTGAGCCGGCTCCTGGACGTCGTGGTCCCGCCCCGGATGGGGCGGTCCTTCAGGTGGCAGCTGGCGTCGTCGTGGGTGGGGCAGATCGGCGACGGGATCGCGCTCGCGGCCGGCCCGCTGCTCGTGGCCTCGCAGACCCGATCCCCCGTGCTCATCGCCTCCGCCGCCATGGTCCAGCAGCTACCCACCCTGCTCGTGGGGCTCTACGCCGGTGCGATCGCCGACCGGGTGGACCGGCGCCGGCTCGTGCTCGCCGCGAACCTCGCGCGCGTCGCCGTGCTCATCGTCCTCGCGGGAGCGATCCTCACCGGCGCCATCTCCGTCCCCCTGCTCCTCGTCATCCTCTTCGCCGTGGGGGTCGCCGAGCTCTTCGCCGACAGCGCCTGGCGGGCGGTCACCCCGATGATCGTCCCGACGGCGGACCTCGGCATCGCGAACGCCCGGATGATGTCCGGCTTCCTCGTGGCCAACCAGCTGCTGGGTCCGGCGGTGGGTGCGGCCCTGTTCGCCGTGGGCGCCGCGGTCCCGTTCGGGGTCCAGGCGCTCGCCCTGCTGCTCGCCGCGGGGCTGTTCGCGCGGGTCCGGCTGCCGCAGGTCCAGGGCGCTCACCGCGACCAGCACGTGGGCCACGACATCCTCGAGGGCCTGCGGTGGATCGCCCACAACGCCCCGGTGCGCACCCTCACCGTCGTCATCTTCGTCTTCAACATCACGTGGGGGGCGCCGTGGGGCGTGCTCGTCTACTGGGCCCAGGAGCGCCTCGGCGTCACCGCCGTCGGCTTCGGGCTGCTCACGACCGCCACCGCGGTCGGGGGGGTCGCGGCCGTGCTCTCGTACGACGGGCTGGAGCGCCGTGTCCCCCTCGGCCGGCTGATGAAGGCCTGCCTGACCCTCGAGGTGCTCACCCACCTGGCGCTCGCGATGACCACCTCGTTCCGCGTGGCGCTCGCAGTCATGGTCGTCTTCGGGTCGTACGCGTTCGTCTGGGGCTCGCTCTCGTCGGCCGTGCGTCAGCGGGCGACGCCCCTGGACCTGCAGGGCCGGGTCGGCAGCGTCTACTGGGTCGGACTCGTTGTCGGGCTCCTCGTCGGCCAGCTGCTCGGCGGCGTCATCGCCGAGCGCTTCGGCGCGGCCGCGCCGTTCTGGTTCGCGTTCGTCGGGTCCGGGGCCACCTTGGCGCTGGTGTGGCGCCAGCTCGACCGGGTGGCCCTGGCCGACGCCGCACTGCACCCGGAGCCGGGCGACGCCTAACCTGCTGGGCATGCCCTCCTCCCCCGGTCACCCAGCCCTCGAGGCCTTCGGCACGACGATCTTCGCGACGATGACGGCCCTTGCGCTCGAGAAGGACGCTGTCAACCTCGGCCAGGGTTTCCCCGACACCGACGGCCCCCGCGAGGTCCTCGACGCCGCCGTCGCGGCGATCCGGGAGGGCCGCAACCAGTACCCGCCGGGCACGGGCTTCCCGGAGCTGCGTGAGGCGGTCGCCGAGCACCAGGAGCGGTTCTACGGGCTGTCGGTGGACCCGGCCTCGGAGGTGCTCGTGACCGTGGGGGCCACGGAGGCCATCGCGGCCGCCGTCCTCGCCCTGGTCCGCCCCGGTGACGAGGTGGTCACCTTCGAGCCGTACTACGACAGCTATGCCGCGACGATCGCGCTGGCCGGAGGCGTGCGCCGCACCTCGCTCCTGCGCTTCCCCGACCACGCCGTCGACGAGGCCTCCCTGCGTGCGGCGTTCTCGGACCGCACCCGCGTCGTGCTCCTCAACACCCCGCACAACCCCACGGGGAAGGTCTTCACGCCGGAGGAGCTCGAGCTGGTCTGCGAGCTGGCCCGCGCCCACGACGCCTGGGTCGTCACCGACGAGGTGTACGAGCACCTCGCCTACGACGGGCGCACGCACGTGCCTGTGGCCGGCCTGCCGGGGATGCGCGAGCGCACGCTGACCATCTCCTCGGGTGGGAAGACCTTCGCCACCACCGGCTGGAAGGTCGGCTGGGTCACCGGCACGGCGGAGGCGGTGGCGGCGGTCAGGGGTGTCAAGCAGTTCCTCACCTTCGTGGGCTCCGGGCCCTTCCAGCCGGCGGTGGCAACGGGGCTGCGTCTGCCGGACGCCGTGTTCGAGGGGTTGGCGCGGTCGATGGAGGCGCGGCGCGACCAGCTGGTCGAGGGGCTTCGGGGAGCGGGGTTCGACGTGCCGGTGCCCGCGGGTGGCTACTTCGTCGTCGCCGACGCGGCGCCGCTCGGGGTGGAGGACGCGGTGCCCTTCTGCCTGGAGCTCCCCGACCGCGCCGGCGTGGTCGGTGTTCCCGCCTCGGCCTTCCACGACGACCACGACGCGTCGCGGACGCTCGTGCGGTTCGCGTTCTGCAAGCGGGAGGACGTCATCGGGCAGGCCTGCCGGCGGCTGGGCGTCCTCCGTCCACACCCGCGCAGCTGAGGGGTCCTCGTCCACAGCGCTCCCGACCCGCCTCGTGCCGCCCGGCGTCACGGCGCAGGGTGGGTGGATGGTCGACGTCGCGCGGTCCCTCGCCACCGCCCTGGTGGGTCCCCTCCTACTGCTCCCGCTCCCCGCGGGCGTCCCGTGGCCCCGCTCGGGCCCGGGGTCGGCGGATGGTCGGGGGATGCCACCGGCGGAGGTCGCTGCGGCCTCACGCGGTCCTGCGGTCCCGGAGGTCGGGTCGCCCGGCACCGGCTGGTGGACCGCCGACCGATCCGGCAGCCCGGCCCCCCTCGCGGTGCACGCCCGGACCGACCGCCCACGCTGGCGGTGGCCACTCGTGCCCCGCCCGACGGTCCTGCGACCCTTCTCGGCGCCCCCGGGTCCCTACGGTCCCGGCCACCGCGGCGTCGACCTCGGCGCCGCGGCCGGGTCGCCGGTGCTGGCGGTGGAGGCGGGCGTGGTCACCCACGCCGGACGGGTCGCGGGGCGGGGCACCCTCACGGTGACGCACGCGGGCGGGCTGGCCAGCACCTACGAGCCGGTCCACGCCCGCGTTGTGGCCGGTATCCCGGTCGCCGCCGGTGACGTGCTCGGCGTGCTCGAGGCACCCGCGGAGGTGCCCGCCGGGGGTCACTGCCTGCTCCTCGCCTGCCTGCACCTCGGCGCACGCCGCGACGACGTGTACCTCGACCCGCTCCTGCTGCTGCGGGGCGGCCGGGTGCGGCTGCTGCCGTCGCCGCCCGCTCAGCCCACGACGGGATAGGGGTTCGGCTGGCAGCCCCACAGGTGCAGGGTCTGCGGCACCATCACCGACGCCGGGTCCCCCTTGCCGGTGCAGCCCTCGTGCCCCCGCCCGAGGTAGTGACCCATCTCGTGGTCGACGACGTAGACGCGGTACTCGTCGAGGTGCTCTGCGTAGGCGTCGACTCCGAGCAGCCAGCGGTCCAGGTTGATGACGACCCGCCCGTTGTAGCAGGAGGTGAACCCCTTGGTCTGCACCGAGCCGCAGAGGTCCATGGTGGTCAGCCTGCTGGCGATGCCGATCCGCGTGTCGAACTCGCCGCGCGCCGCCTCCTCCGGGGTGACGAAGACGAAGCGCACGTCGTCGACCGTCTGCCACCCGCGGTCGTCCACGAGGATGCCCGCGATCTCCGTCGCGGTGGCCTCGGGGTCGAGGTCCAGTCCGTCCTCGATCTCGAGGGCCACGCGCACGGGCCGACCGCCGGAGGCCTGCGCGCCGTCGACATCGCCCCACTCGACCCACGCCATCGACCCCGTGCCCCGCGCTGCCGGCGAGGGGGTCGCGGTCGGGGTGGGTTCGGGTGCGGCCGACGGACGGGTCGTGGCTGCGGGGCTCGATGTGGCCCGAGGCGCGGGCGCAGGATTCACGACCTCCGGCTGCGGCGCGTCGGACACGGCCTGGGCGCCATCGGGGCTGGCGACGGCGTGCCCGGCGGCCGAGCCGGTGCTGTCGCCGTCGGCACCGTCGACGCCCGCCCCACCATCGGCCTGGACGAGTCCCACGGCGACCGCGGGAACCACGAGGGCGGCAGGTGACGCCGAGACGGGCTCCCTGTTGCGGGCGACCAGCCAGGTGACCACCGCGGCGACGACGAGCACCAGGACTCCGACGACGACGGTGCGCCGCAGTCGCATCCGCCGGTCGGCACGGGCCTTGGCCTGACGGGCTCGGCGCAGCTCGGAGCGTGATCCGGATGGCGAGGGCGGAGGCCCGGTGGCGGCGGGCTCGTGCCGGTCGGTGTCGGGATCACGGCCGGTGGCACGCGCACCGCGGGGGACCGAGCGGCGGTCGCGGTGGACCTCCGAACGGCTGTGGAGCGGTTCGTCGGCCATCGGCTGTTCCGGCGGCTCCCACGTGTCGGGCCCTGGCGCGGTCGGGTCGACGTGATCGGGCACCGTCAAGGGCGCCGACCCCGAGACGGGTACGGCAGGGGTCCCGGCGCGCCGGCCGTGGCGGTGGGTCTCCTTCTTCACGGCCGCGCGGGTCTTCGGCTCGACGTACAGCCGTCGGAACTCGGACACCCACTCGGGGACGTCGAAGCCGTCGCGCTCCTCGGCATCCTCGGCCGGGCCGCCCTGGAGGTGGTCGTCGCCGACCGGAGGCTCGGGGTCCTGGTGGTCACGCACGGGGGTGCGCCTGCGCGTAGGACCGACGAAGCCGGTCGACGGAGACGTGGGTGTACACCTGGGTCGTCGCGAGCGAGGCGTGGCCGAGCAGCTCCTGGACCATCCGGAGGTCGGCGCCGCCCTCGAGCAGGTGTGTGGCGGCGCTGTGCCGCAGCCCGTGCGGGCCGACGTCCGGGGCGTCGGGCACGTGCGCCATGAGCCGGTGGACGACCTCCCGCACCTGGCGTTGGTCGACCCTGCCCCCACGCCGGCCGAGGAACAGCGCGGGACCGCTGGCCGCCGAGACGAGGTGCGGACGGCCGCAGCGCAGCCACTCGTCGACGGCGTCGGCGGCGGGGACGCCGAACGGCACCCGGCGCTCCTTGTCGCCCTTACCGACGACGCGGACGACGCGTGCGTCGAGGTCGACGTCGTCGACGTCGAGGTGCGTGAGCTCGCCAACGCGGATGCCGGTGCCGTAGAGCAGCTCCAGGGCCGCGCGGTCACGCAGGTGCACGGGGTCGGCGTCGTCGGCTGCGACGGCGGCGACGTCCAGGAGGGCGTCGGCCGACCGCCGAGCCAGCACCGGGGGCAGTGTGCGGTGACGCCGTGGCGCGCTCAGCCGCAGCGACGGGTCGGACGCGACGCGGCCCGTGCGCTCACACCAGCGGAAGAAGGTCCGCAACGACGCTGCGGTGCGGGCGACGGTGGCGCGGGCGGCGCCGCCACGGGCCACCCGGCCGAGCCAGGCCCGGAGGTCGCCGAGCGTGACCTCGCGCAGCGCCGCGTCGTCGACCGCGTCGAGCGAGTCGAGGAACGCCGAGACATCGCGCGCGTAGGCGCGCACGGTGTTCTCGGAGCGCCCCCGTTCGACGCGAAGATGGCGCTCGAACGCGGTGAGCGCGTCGAGGCGGGCGACGGTCACCAGCCAACGGTGTCATCCCGAGGGCACCTTCGCAACGAACTCGCCCAACCTCGCGGTGACGTCTCGGACACGGTGCGTCCCCACCGTCGACCCGCACCGCGGCAGCAGCGCACCGCAACGCCCGCTCAGCCCCCCGTCCAGGAGCGGTCGCTCATCCCTGACCTGCGGTGACGTCGGCGCGCCCAGGGCGGCCCACCGGCTTGCGCCAGGCCCCGCGGACCCGCACGAGCAGGCCCTTCGACTCGAGCGCCGCGAGGGCCGGGAGGAGCCGCGCCCCATCGACGCCGGCAGCGATCCCCAGGGCCTCGGTCGAGAGGGTCCGGCGCACCGGCGCCGCCGACCAGACGAGGTACTCGACCGGGTCCAGGTCGTCCTCTGGCGTCCGAGGTGCGCAGCGCTCCGCCGGGTCGAGGAGGTCCTCGCCGATCGGCGCCGCGAGCTCGGCGACCTCGGCGGCGTCGGTGACGAGCACCGCGCCGGCCTCGCGGACCAGCTGGTGGCAGCCGGCCGAGGTGGCGCTCGTGACCGGCCCAGGAACGGCGGCCACGGGCACCTGGTTCCGTGCGGCCTCGCGGGCGGTGGACAACGCCCCGGACCGGAGGCCGGCCTCCACCACCACGGTGGTCCGGGACAGCATGGCGATGATGCGGTTGCGGGCGAGGAACCTCGACCGGTACGGCGCCGAGCCCACCGGTACCTCGCTGACCACCGCGCCACTCCGGGCGACCTCGTCCAGGAGGCCGCGGTGGGCCCGGGGTAGGCGGTGTCGGCCCCGCAGGCGAGGACCGCCACCGTCGGACCCTCGGACGCGAGGGCCCCCCGGTGGGCAGCGACGTCGATGCCGTAGGCGGCACCACTGACCACCGTCCAGCGTCGCTGGGCCAGCCCCTCCCCCAGCTCCGCGGCCACCCGTGCCCCGTAGGGGGTGGCCGCGCGGGACCCCACGACCGCCACCGCCCGGTGCGTCAGCCCGGCAAGGTCGGGGTCGCCCCGGACGAAGAGGCAGTGCGGCGGGTACTCGTGCCGGTCCAGGGCGTCGGGCCACCCGGCGTCGCCCGGGACGAGGACGTGCACGCCCTGCCGGCGGGCTGCGTGGGCCAGGTCGTCGAGGTCGAGCCGGTCGAGCCTGACCGTGAGCTCGGGCGAGGACCGCTCGCGGCCCTCCCGCAACCGGGACAGGGCCTCGACGGCTCCGAGCTCGGCGACCAGACGGGTGGCCGGACCGCTGCGGGGCTCCACGAGGTAGGCGAACGCCACCCGGGCCCACCGCTCGTCGCGCTCGAGCGAGCTCGGACGGCACGCGGTCACGCCGCCACCGCCTCGCCGCGTCGCAGGAGGAGCCCGGTGGCGACGTCGTTGCGAGATGGTGAGCCGCGCCCCGCGAGGTCCGCCGCCGACCACGCGACCCGGAGCACCCGGTCGTACCCGCGCAGCGTGAGCCGACCGGTGTCGAGCGAGTGGTCGATGTCGGCGGTGACCCGCCCGGACAGGCGGAAGGGTGGCCGGCGCAACACGTGACCGGGGACCGTGCCGTTGACGGTCCAGCCTGCTCCGCCTGCCGATCGCCACCGTTCCCGCTGGACCTCGCGTGCGGCCGCGACGCGAGCCGCGACCACGCTGCTGGCCTCACCGGAGGCATCGCCGAATGCGGCCCGCCGTACGGGCGGAACCTGCACCTGGAGGTCGACCCGGTCGAGGAGCGGCCCCGACAGTCGGCCGGCGTAGCCCCGGATCTCCATGGCCGAGCACCTGCAGTCGAGTGCCTTGCCGTAGGACCGGCCGCACGGACACGGGTTCGCGGCGAGGACGAGGAGGAATCGAGCCGGGTAGCACACCGCCTGCCGCGAACGCGCGATGACCACCTCGCCGGACTCCAGGGGCTGTCGCAGCACCTGCAGCACCGACCCCTTGAACTCGGGCGCCTCGTCGAGGAAGAGGACCCCGTGGTGAGCCCGCGAGATCGCCCCGGGCACCACGACGCCCGAACCGCCGCCCGCGAGCGCGGCCACGGAGGTGCTGTGGTGGGGCGCAACGAAGGGCGGCGTGCGGTCCAGCCGCGTGACCTCGCCGACGTGGCCCGTCAGCGACCGGATGGCATGGGTCTCGAGGGCCTGCGCGCGCGTGAGGGGCGGGAGGATCGTCACGAGCCGCTCGGCGAGCATCGTCTTGCCGACACCCGGGGGGCCGCTCATGAGCAGGTGGTGGGCTCCGGTCGCGGCGAGCTCGAGGGCCACCCGGGCCTCGGGCTGGCCCACGACGTCGGCGAGGTCGGGGCGAGCTGCCACGGCCGCCGGGTCGGCTTCGGTGGACAGCGCCGGCGGCGACACCGGCAACGGCTCCCCGCGCTCGGCGGCGACGTACCAGGCGAGGACGTCGGGGAGCGAGCCGGCGCCGTGCACCTGTACGTCGTCGACGAGCTGGGCCTCGGCGACGTTCTCGAGGGGGACCACCACGTGCCGCACCCCGCGCCGCGCTGCCTCGAGCACCGCGGGAAGGACCCCGCGGACGCCGCGCAGCCGGCCGTCGAGAGCGAGCTCACCGAGGTGCACGACGTCCTGAATCGCGGGGGCGGACAGGACTCCGGCCGCCGCCAGCACCGCCACGGCGATCGGCAGGTCGAAGCCGGACCCCCGCTTGGGGATCGACGCCGGCGACAGGTTGACGACTACACGGTGGGGCGGGACGGGCACACCACAGCTCGCGGCCGCCGCCCGGATGCGGTCCGGGGCCTGCGCGCAGGCGGCGTCCGGCAGACCGCCCACCGAGAAGTACGGCAGCCCCTGACCGATGTGCGCCTCGACGTCGACCAGCGTGCCGTCCAGACCCGACAGCGCCACCGAACGGGTGCGGCCGAGGCCCAGCGTCATGACCCCACCCCCCGGACGTGGCGGACCCTCGGTAGCTGTCCCGCCTCGCAGAGGACGCCGACGACGTCGATGCGCACGGGCCCGCGGTGCCCCGGGTGCTGGCGCAGGTACGCCTGGGCCAGCCGCCGCAGCCGGAGGGCCTTGGCCACCGTGACGGCCTCGACCGGATCCCCGAACGCCAGGCCCCGACGGGTCTTGACCTCACAGACGACGAGGCACGGCCCGTCTCGGGCGACGATGTCGACCTCCCCGTGCTCGCACCGCCAGTTGCGGTCCACGACCTCCATCCCCAGGTCGCGCAGGTAGCGCGCGACGAGCTCCTCGCCGTAGCGGCCGAGGGCCACCCGCGGCGTCACTGCGCCGGACGCCGTGTCCCCTACCGAAGTCATGGCACCAGCCAACCCCGGCACGCGGGCGGACCCAAGCCCCCGCAGTAGGCCTGTGGACGGCGCCGGGCCACCCCCGGGCATGTGGAGAACCCGTGCGACGACCGGCGGCCACCGCCGAGGACCCGCCGGGACAGTCCGGGGTGACCGACGACGTGGGGCGGCCCGCCGCGGTGCCGGGCACGACGAGGCGGTCGCGACCGGTGCGGCACGTCGTGGCGCGTCGCGGCCCGGCCGGGCTAGAACTCGCCCTTCGGCAGCTCGAGGTCGCTCTTGGCCAGCTCCTCGACGTTGACGTCCTTGAACGTCACGACCCGGACCGTCTTGGCGAAGCGGGCCGGCCGGTAGATGTCCCAGACCCAGGCGTCGTGCATCGTCACGTCGAAGAACACCTCGCCGGAGTCGCTGCGCACCTTCACGTCGACGCTGTTGCACAGGTAGAAGCGGCGCTCGGTCTCGACGACGTGGCTGAACAGGCCGACCACGTCGCGGTACTCGCGGTAGAGCGCGAGCTCCGCCTCGCTCTCGTACTTCTCTAGGTCCTCCGAGCTCATCGCTCTCCCACTCGTTCCAGGTCGGGGGGGCCCAGGTCGAGGCCCACGTCCAGCGGTCGGGGGTCGTCCGGTCCGGCGCCGGCCGCCGGGAGTGCGCCGACCACGGCCTCATCATCGTCCATGCACCCCGGCAGCCGCCACGAGCGGCGGTGCCACACCGACGGTCCGTGTCGACGCAGCGCGTCGAGATGCTCCGGCGCGGCGTATCCCTTGTTCTCGGTCCAGCCGTAGACGGCGTGCTCGCCGTCCTCCGCGCCGAGCTCGACCATGATCCGGTCACGGGTGACCTTGGCGAGCACGCTCGCGGCGGCCACCGAGGAGCACTTCAGGTCGGCCTTGACCATCGTCGTCACGGGCGGGGCCTCGACCGCGTCCTCGTGGGCGAAGGCCAGCAGGCCGACGTCCTGCGGAGCGGTGAGCCAGTCGTGGTTGCCGTCGAGGATGACGAGGTCGGGCGTCAGGCCGCACGCGGCCAGGGCGCGCAGACCCGCGAGGCGGAGCGCCGCGATGATGCCGACGGCGTCGATCTCGTCGGCGCTGGCGTGGGCCACGGCGTGGGCGAGGGCCCAGCGCTCGATGCGGGGCACCATCCGTTCGCGCGCGTGCGGCTGGAGGAGCTTGGAGTCCTTGACCCCCTGCGGCGCCGTGCGCACCGACTCGTCGATGACGACCACCCCGACCGTGACCGGTCCGGCGAGCGCCCCCCGACCGACCTCGTCCATCCCGGCGAGCACCCGGTGGCCGTCTCGCTGGAGAGCCCGCTCCACCCGCAGGCTCGGCTTCCTCGGTGGGCGAGTGGGGCTCATCCGGCCCCCACCGGGTCGGGCACGTTCGCGAAGACCTCCGGGTGGTCGGAGAGCCACGAGAACCGCTCGAAGGGCCAGACGATGCCGATCGCGCGACCGGTGACGTCCGCCAGGGGGACCGAGCCCTGGGCGCCGTCGCCGTTGGGGTCGTGGTAGCGCGAGTCCTCGCTGTCGGAGCGGTGGTCGCCCATGACCCAGATCCGCCCCGGCGGAATGGTGACGTCGATCGGTACATCGCTCGGCGAGTCGCCGGGGCGGACGTAGGTCTCGTCGACCGGCACGCCGTTGACGCTGAGCCGGCCGTCCTCGCCGCAGCACGTGACCGTGTCGCCGGGCAGCCCGATGACCCGCTTGATGAGGTGGTCCTCGGACTCGCTGGGGAACAGCCCGACGAAGACGAGGAGCCGGTGGATTGCCCCGCCCAGGCCCTCGCGCTCGGGGAGGGGCACGGTGTCGAGCCAGCCGCCCGGGTCCTGGAAGACGACGACGTCGCCGCGCTCGAGATCGATGGGGCCCGGCGTCAGCTTGGAGACGACGACCCGGTCGCCGATGAGGAGGGTGTTCTCCATCGACCCGGACGGGATGTAGAACGCCTGGATGAACCAGGTCTTGACCACGAAGGACAGGACCATCGCCATGACGAGAACGAGCACGATCTCGCGCAGCGCCGCTCCGACGTGGCCGAGGAACCCGGTCCCGCGCTCGTCGGGGGTGTCGGTCGTCTCCGCCGGGATGCCACCGCCGGCCGGGCCGGCGCCGGCGGCGGACCGCTCGTCGCTCACTTCGCCACCTGGCTGACCGGGCCGAGCCGGTCGATCGGCCAGAAGCGGAACGCGGCCACGCCGACGACCTCGTCGGCCGGAACACTCGTCTCCTCGGGGGCGGAGAGCTCGACGGTGGCGCCGTCGGAGCCGGCCACGACGGCCAGCACGTCGGTGGGTGAGGTGCTCACGCCGAGCGCGCGGGCCACGGCACCCAGCACCCGGGAGACCACCGGTGCGGGGCCGCCGGCGGGCGCGTCGCCGTCACCCGGGGCGCTGGTCTCGACGACGACGAGGTCGCCGGGACCGGGTCTCGGGGCGGCTTTCCACACGAGGACGCGCTCTCCTGGTTTCACTGTCGGCGCCAGGGCGTCCGACGGGACGACGAAGGACTCCACGATGAACCCGCGCACGCACGCGGCCACGAGCACCCCGGCCACGAGGACCGGAAGGACCCGGGGACGCCTCGACCCGGCGTCCGCCACGTCGGAGCGGGGCGCCGGGTCGGCGTGGGTCCGTTGCATCACCACGAGAGACTAGTCGGCCCTCGTGGCGGTGCGGACCGTGGTGACGAGAACGGGCTCAGGAGCGGACGGGGGTGTCCCGCTTCTCCTTGATCTTGGCCGCCTTGCCGCGCAGGTCGCGCAGGTAGTACAGCTTCGCCCGGCGGACGTCGCCGCGGGTGACGACCTCGATCTTGTCGATGATCGGGGTGTGCACCGGGAAGGTGCGCTCGACACCCACACCGAAGGAGACCTTGCGGACGGTGAAGGTCTCGGCGAGGCCCCCACCGTGGCGGCGGATGACGACGCCTTGGAAGACCTGGATGCGGGAGCGCGTGCCCTCGACGACCTTGACGTGGACCTTGACGGTGTCACCGGCGCGGAACGCGGGGACATCGGTCTTCATCGACGCGCGGTCGAGCTCGTCGAAACGCTGCATGACGGTTCGCTTTCTCGCGGGCTGCCACAGGTCATCCGCGGTTCTCGGTACTGCTCGTTCTCGGGTCGCTTCTCGCCGGGCCGCATGCCGTGGGACCGGGGTCCGGCACTCCCCCTGTGGCGGGGGCCGTTCGTCGACGTGACGCAGCGTCCCAGTCTGCCAGAGGGAGGGGCACACCGAGAAATCCGTCGGCCGCCGCCTATCCTGCCGCGGTGACCATCGACCCGGGGCTCCCCGTCGCCATCGCCGTGGTCCTGCTCCTCGCGCTGACCTTCGTGATGTACCACGTGGGCCGGCTGCCGGCCCCGGGGTCGACGGGGTTCGCGGCGTTCCGTGCCGTGGTCCAGCTCGGGATCGCGGCCCTGGTCATCGCCAGTGTCATCTCCTCGTTGTGGCTGTCGGTGGGTCTGCTCTGCGTCATGTTCAGCATCGCCGTCGTCACCACCGTGCGTCGCATCGGCGCCCCCGGTGCGTGGCCGTGGGCGACCCTCGCCATGCTCTCGGGCCTCCTGCCGGTGGTCGCGGTCATCCTCCTCACCGGCACCGTGCCCGCCACCGGCGCGGCCCTGATCCCCGTCGTCGGCATCCTTGCCGGCAACACCATGAACGGGCACACACTCGCCGGTCGCCGCGCCTTCGCCGCGCTGCGCGAGGAGCACCCGCAGTACGAGGCCGCCCTGTCGCTCGGGCTCACCCGGGCCCAGGCCATCGACGAGATCGTGCACCGCCGCATCCCCGAGGCGCTGATCCCCGGACTCGACCAGGTGCGCACTGCCGGCGTCGTGACCCTGCCGGGCGCCTTCATCGGTGTCCTCCTCGGGGGTGGCACACCGGCCCAGGCCGCCACGGCCCAGGTGCTCGTGCTCGTCGGCATCATGGCGGCGCAGACGACGACCGCGGTCGTCGCCGAGCGGCTGATCGGCCGGGCGCTGCTGCTACCGGATGACCTGAAGGCCTCGCTGCGCCCCTGACCCGCCTCGACCGTCCGTGTCTCCCGGGGCGGGGCGGCTCAGCGGCGGCGCTTGGTGAGGTCGACCGTGCCCGGGTATGTGCCCTCGCCGGGCACGACGCGGTACCCGGCGCGCCGGTACCGGCGCTGGTTGCCCTCGCTCACCCTTCCGGTGTTGATCCAGTAGGTCAGGACAGATGCCGGTGCCGCGGACTCGGCGTGCTCGAGCAGGGCCCGCCCGAGCCCACGGCCCTGCAGGTCGGCGGCGACCATGAGCCGCCCGGTCTCCCACACCGTCGGGTCACCCGGACGGACTCGCCCCCGGGCGGAGGCGACCAGGCGACCCGGCACGTCGCCCGCGGACGGCACCCGGGCCACCCACGTCGTCCACTCCCGGAGCCCGGCCACGACGTCGTCCAGCGACTCCTCGAGCGGCGGGATGTGCCACGACCCCGAGACCCGCCCCTCCTGCATCCAGCAGGCCCGCTGGAGCACGAGGAGCTCGGGGGCGTCCGCGGGCGTGGCGACCCGCACGTCGAGGTCGGCCAGCGAGGACGTCGCGGCCGCGGACGCGAGCAGATCGGGGCGGCGGGCCGCGGTGCGTGCCAGCCGTTGCTCGTGCCGCCAGCGGGCGACCGCGCCGTGGTCGCCGCCGAGCAGCACCGGGGGGACGTCGCGCACGGTGCCGTCGTCGTTCCACGATGCCGGCCGCGTGTAGACGGGGTACTCGAGCAGGCCGCCCTCGTGCGACTCCTCGACGAGTGACTCGGCGTTGCCCACGACGCCCGGGAGCAGCCGCGCCACCGCCTCGATGACGGCCAGCACCGCCACCTCTCCACCGTTCAGCACGTAGTCGCCGAGCGAGACCACCGTCACCGGCATCCGCTCGGCGGCGTGCTCGTAGACCCGCTCGTCGATGCCCTCGTAGCGTCCGCACGCGAATGCGAGCCACGGCTCCTCGGCGAGCCGCCGGGCCATGGCCTGCGTGAAGGGCACCCCACCCGGACCGGGCACCAGCAGGTGCGGCACGCGGGTGCCGTCATCTCGGCCGGTCGCCACCACGTGGTCGAGGGCCTCGGCCCACGGCTGCGGTGTCATCACCATGCCGGCGCCGCCGCCGAACGGGGCGTCGTCGACCGTGCGGTGGCGGTCGTGGGCGAACTCGCGCAGGTCGTGCACGTGGAGGTCGAGGACCCAATCGCGGCGCGCCCTGCCGATGAGCGACAGGTCCAGCGGGGCGAGGTACTCCGGGAAGATCGTGACGACGTCGACGCGCACCGGGTCACCCCCCGAGGTCGAACAGGCCTGCCGGAGCGTCAACGACCACGCGGCGGGCAGCGACGTCGACCTCCGGCACGAGCGCGGCCACGAACGGGACCCGACCCTCGCGGCCGTCGGTCAGGCGGACGACGAGCCGGTCCTGGGCCGCGCCGAGCTCCAGACCGGCGACCTCCCCCAGTGGCGTGCCGGACGGGTCGAGCACCGGCAGACCGAGGAGCTCGGACTCGGTGAAGACGTCCTCCTCGTCCTCGGGCGGGGTGACCTCCTCGGCGTCGATGACCAGGCGCGCGCCCCGCAGGCCCTCGGCACCGGTGCGGTCGGGCACCTCCTCGAAGCCGATGAGCCAGATGCCCCGGTGCACCCGCGTCGACCGGATGGTCAGCTCGTGCGGCACGCCGGTCCCGGGCTCGGCCTCGGTGGCCAGCACCGCACCCACCTGGAGGCGGCGCTCGGGCTCGTCGGTGTGCAGGCGCACGGTCACCTCGCCGCGCAGGCCGTGCGGCTTGCCGACGCGGGCGACGACGACTGTGTCGCTCACGGTCTCCTCCTCTGGGACGACGACGGCGGGGCGCACCGGGGAGTCTCCTCCCGGCACGCCCCGCCGTGGGGGACGCGGGTCAGCGGACCCGGTCGGTGTCGACGATGTCGATGCGGACCGGGCGCCCACCGGCGAGCGCGCCCATGACGGTGCGCAGCGCGCTGGCGGTGCGGCCCGACCGGCCGATGACGCGGCCGAGGTCCTCCGGGTGCACGCGCACCTCGAGGAGCTCACCGCGCCGCAGCTCACGCCGGCGGACCTGCACCTCGTCCTTGTGGTCGACGATGCCGGTCACCAGGTGCTCGAGGGCCTCCTCGAGCATCGTCAGGCCTTGTCCGCGTCGGCGTCGGTGGACTCGGCGGCGGCCTCACCGGCGTCGGTGTCGGCGGCGACCGGCTCCTCGGCCGTCGTCTCGGCGGCGGGGGCCTCCTCCGCCTTGGGCTCCTCCGCCTTGGGCTCCTCAGCCTTCGGCGCCTCCGCCTTCTTGGCGGTGCGCTTCCTCGGCGTGGTGGCACCGGTGGAGTCGTCGGAGGTCGCACCCGCGGCGGCGAGGGCGGCCTCGTAGAGGTCCTTCTTCGGCGTCTTGGGCTCGGCGACCTTCAAGGTGCCGTCCTCGTAGTGCTTGAGGAGCGCGGCGACGGCCTCGGTGGGCTGCGCGCCCTGGCCCAGCCAGTACGACGCGCGGTCCATGTCGATGTCGATGAGCGACGGCTCCTGCGTCGGGTCGTACTTGCCGATCTCCTCGATCGCCCGTCCGTCCCGCTTGGTGCGGGAGTCCATGACGACGACGCGGTAGATGGCGGTGCGGATCTTGCCCATCCGCTTGAGGCGAATCTTGACGGCCACGGTCGTGGTCTCACTTTCGGTTGTGAGCGCGGCGAGACCGCACCAGGTTGCGTGCGGGGAGCCGACACTCGGTGTGTAGGCGTCCGGTCCGGTGCCGCAGGAGAGGGCGGGCCCGGACGGGTACAGCGGGCCATTCTGCCAGAGCGGGGCCAGCCCACCGAATCGCGGCCAAGGCAGCCGTCATCCGCGGGTCAAGACATAACGCACGCTTGTCGGGCGCATAACCACGGGTCATGCATGATGTCCCCCATGCTCACGGCGGACACCACCGCGCTGCTGCTCGTCAGCGCCGCCGTCGGTGTGGTCGTGGGCCTGACCGGGATGGGCGGCGGCGCGCTGATGACACCCGCGCTGATCTTCCTGGGTGTGCCCCCCACTGCCGCCGTCGCCAACGACCTCGTCGCCGCGGCGGTCAACAAGTCGGTGGGAGCCGCCGTCCACTGGCGGCGGGGCTCCCCCCATCTGCGGCTTGCGGCGCTGCTCGTCGTCGGCTCGGTACCCACCGCCTTCGCCGGAGGTTGGCTGGTCGACGCGCTCGGCGCCGGGCCCGAGCAGCAGCGCCTCGTCAAGACGGCGATCGGGATCACCCTCGTCCTCACCACCGTCACCTACGTGCTGCGGATCTACCTCGACCTGCGGCGGGGCCCGAGCTCGTCCTCGGGCGAGCTCCGCCTGCGTCCGGTGGCGACCGTGCTCCTCGGGATGGTGGGCGGGCTGCTCGTCGGCGTCACGAGCGTCGGCTCGGGCTCGCTCATCATGGTCTGTCTCATCCTGCTGTACCCCGCGCTGACCAGCCGCCGCCTCGTCGGCACCGACCTGGTCCAGGCCGTCCCGCTCGTCATCGCCGCCGCGGTGGGCCA
The DNA here is from genome assembly GCA_963726295.1 of uncultured Actinomycetota bacterium. GTDB lineage: Bacteria > Actinomycetota > Actinomycetes > Actinomycetales > Dermatophilaceae > DASSQJ01. The sequence continues at coordinate 617,634 of CAVSBW010000001.1, read as the reverse complement.
CGTGCTCGTCCAGGGTGTCGACCTCGACGTGCTCGTCCCCCTCGTCCTCGGGGGCACTCCCGGCACCTTCCTCGGCTCGCGACTGTCCGGGGTCGTGTCCGTGTCGGTGACCCGCCGCGGCATCGCCATCGTCCTGCTCCTCACCGGACTGGCCATGCTCACCGTGCCCCCGACGTGGGTCGGGGTAGCCGGCATCGCCGCGGTGCTGCTCGGCCCGCTGGCCTGGGCGGCGGTGCGGCGGGCGCACGGTCGGCCGGCCTTCGACCGTCTCGGGGCCAAACGGGTCAGCTCACGACGCGACCGCGCAGGATGACCGCGCGGGGTGCACGCAGCACCCCGACGTCCAACCGCGGGTCGTCGGGAAGCGCGAGCAGGTCCGCGCCCGCCCCCTCCTCGAGAGCCGGGCGCCCCAGCCACGTGCGCGCTGCCCAGGTGCCCGCGTCGAGGGCCTCCACCGGGCTGAAGCCGCAGCGGGTGAGCCGTTCGACCTCCTGGGCTGCGAGGCCGTGGGCCAGCGCACCTCCGGCGTCGGTGCCGACGTACACCGCGATGCCGGCCTCGTGGGCGGTACGGATGGTGTCGTAGCGCCGGGCGTGGAGGTCGAGCATGTGCCGGTGGTAGTCGGGGAACTTCTCGCGGGCCGCCTCGGCGATCGAGGTGAAGGTGTCGATGTTGACCAGTGTGGGGACGACGGCGATCCCCTGCTCGGCGAAGGCGGCGACGGTGTCGTCCTGCAACCCGCAGGCGTGCTCGATGCAGTCGGTGCCGGCGGCGGCGAAGTCGCGCAGCGACTCCTCCCCGAAGCAGTGGGCCGTGACGCGGACCCCCTCCTCGTGGGCTGCGGCCACCGCCGCGACGACCACGTCGCGCGGCCAGCACGGCGTGAGGTCGCCGACCTCGCGGTCGATCCAGTCGCCGACGAGCTTGACCCACCCGTCCCCCGCCCGCGCCTCGATGCGCACCTGCTCGACCAGCTGGTCGGGCTCGACCTCCCAGGCGAAGTTGCGGATGTAGCGCCTCGTGCGGGCGATGTGACGCCCGGCCCGGACGAGCCGCGGCAGGTCCTCGCGGTCGTCGACCCAGCGGGTGTCGGCCGGCGACCCGGCGTCGCGGATGAGCAGGGTGCCGTTCTCACGGTCGGTGAGCGCCTGCCGCTCGGCCTCCTCCGCCGGCACTTCGCCGTGCGGGCCGAGGCCGATGTGGCAGTGCGCGTCGACCAGGCCGGGCACGACCCAGCCGTCGACGTCGGTGGTGTCGTGGCCGCTGCCGGGACGCTCGTAGGTGATCCGCCCGTCCAGCACCCACGCCTCGTCGCGCACCTCGTCGGGGCCGACGAGGACGGGTCCGGTGAGGTGCATCACCTGTGCCATGGCCCGACCCTAGCGACCATGCGGCCATCGCGGCCCTGTTGATATGAGAGAACTCTCTCGATAGAGTCCTCTCAGATTGAGGAGGGCCACCATGACGAACCCCTATGGCGACATCGAGCTCGACGCCCACAGCATGCGGGCGCTCGCGCACCCGGTGCGCGTCCGCATCCTCGGCGAGCTGCAGCGCCACGGACCGAGCACCGCGACCCGCCTCTCCCCCGCCGTGGGGGCGACGCCGTCGGTCACGAGCTGGCACCTGCGACATCTGGCGGACCACGGACTGGTCCGGGACGCCCAGCAGCAGGGCAGCGGCCGCGAGCGCTGGTGGGAGGCGTCAGGCCGGGGTTTCCGGTACGACGGTGGAGCGACCGGTGACCTAGAGGCGGCACGGGTGCTCGCGGGCGTCATCGAGGAGGCCGAGGGTGACGTCGTCGGCGACTGGCGCCGGGACGTGGAGCCCCACCTGTCCCCGCAGTGGCGTGCCGTCGCGGGCCGCGCCAGCACCCGGATACTCGTGACGGCCGACGAGGCGCGGGCCCTGGAGTCCGCGATCGAGGACCTCCTGGCCCCGTACGTCCGGCGCAAGGACGAGCCGGGTGCGGCGCCGGCCGGTGCCCGAACCGTGCACCTGCTCCGGCACACCATGCCGGACCGGGTCGACTCCGATGACTGAGGCACCGCCCGCACCCGCCGCGACCCATCGGGAGCGCCTGTGGCGCAGCAGCCGGTTCCTGCGCGTGTGGGGCGCCCAGGGGGTGTCCGACCTCGGCGACCGCGTCTCGGAGCTGGCCGTGCCCCTCGTCGCCGTCACGGTGCTGCACGCCAGTGCCACGCAGGTCGCCCTGCTCACGGCCGCCGTGTGGCTGCCGAACGTCGTCGCCCTCCTCGTCGGTGCGTGGGTCGACCGGCAGCCCCACCCCCGCAGGTTGCTCGTCGCGGCCGACGTCGCCCGCGCCGCGGTGGTCCTCACCGTGCCGGTCGCCGCCGTGCTCGGCGCCCTGACCCTGGTCCACCTCTTCGCCGTGGCCCTCGTCCTCGGGGCGTGGTCGACGCTCTTCCGATCGGCGTGGCAGCCGTTCTTCGTCGCGCTCGTGCGGCGCGACCAGTACGTCGAGGCGAACAGCCTGCTCAGCGCCACCCGTTCGGGGTCGTTCATCGCGGGGCCGGCCCTCGGCGGGGGCCTGGTGCAGCTGCTCACGGCCCCGTTCGCGCTCGTTGTCGACGCCCTGTCGTTCCTCGTGTCGGCAACCCTCCTCCGCTCGGTCCGGGTGCCCGGCCGCGAGCCCGCGCCCGACGACGGGACCCCGCTGCGCCGACGGCTCCTGCAAGGGGTCCGGGTCGTCCTGCGCCACCCGGTCCTGGCCCCGACGCTGCGCTGCGTCACGTGGATCAACTTCTTCACCGTCCTCGTCCTCGCCCTCGTCGTCGTCTTCGCCAGCCGCGACCTCGGGCTGTCGGCCGGCACCATCGGGCTCGCCATGGGTCTCGGGGCCTTGGGCGGACTCGTCGGCGCGGTCACGGCGGGCCGGTTCACGCGGTGGCTCGGCGTCGGGAGGACCGTCGCCCTCGGGGCCGTCCTGTTCACCGCCCCCCTCGCCGCGCTCCCCCTGGCCCACGGCACCGAGGTCGCCAAGGCGGCGGTGCTTGCCGGCGTCGAGGCGGTGAGCGCCTTCGGGGTCATGCTGTTCGACATCCCGGTCAACGCGGTCATGACAACGGTCATCCCGGACCCGGTCCGCGCGCGGGTCCAGGGCGCGTTCACGACGGTCAACTACGGCGTACGCCCGCTGGGTGCGGCGGCCGGCGGCCTGCTGGCCGGGCTCATCGGTACCGGCCCGACCATCGTGGTCGGAGGCCTGGGTGGCGCCCTCGCCGTCCTCTGGCTGGCGCGGTCACCGCTGCTGGCGCTGCGCTCCGTGGACGACCTCCCGGGCCCGGCGGTGCTGAGCGCGGTCTGACCCGCCTCGGGACCGGCATCCACCGGTCGCTCCGTCAGGCCACGGAGCGGACCACGCGGAGGAGTGTCTCGACGACCACCTCGGGCGCATCGGTGTGCACCCAGTGGCCGGCGCCGCGCACCGTCACCTGCCGGGCGCGCGGGAACAGCGCCCGCATCGCGTCGGCGTCCTCGTCGCGCACGTAGCCCGAGCTCTCCCCTGCCAGCCACACCACCGGCCCCTCCCACGTGCGCCCCAGGTCCGGGAAGTCCGCGATGCGCGAGTCCTCCCCCGCGTCGGCGTCGGCGGCGATGAGGTCGAGGTTGGCCTGCCACGACCACGTCGAGCCCTCGCGACGCAGGTTCTGCAGGAGGAAGCCCCGCACCCCGGCGTCCGACTCGACCTGCGCGAAGCGCTCCTCGGCGTGGCCGCGGCTGGTCAGCTCCGAGAGCGGCAGAGCCCGCATGGCGTCGATGTAGTGACGGAAGCGGTCGAGGTCGCCGTAGTCCTTCGGCGCGATGTCGACCACCACGAGGTAGCAGACCTGTCCCGGGTGCAGCAGCGTGGTCACCATGGCCGTCTTCCCGCCAAGGGAGTGCCCGACGAGCACCCACTCCTCCCCCGGCGCCACGGCCTCCAGCGTGGCCGCGACGCGGTCGGCGTAGGCCTCGTAGGAGAACTCGTCGGTCCAGGGCGAGCGGCCATGGTCGGGGAGGTCGACGAGCAGGCAGCGGGCCCCCGTGCCCTCGGGGCCGGCGAGCGCCTTGGCCACCTGCATCCAGTTGCGGCCCTGCCCGAACAGCCCGTGGAGGAAGGCCACCCTCGGGCCCTCCTGGCCGACGGCGAGGGTGTTCAGCACGCCGTCCTCCGCGGCGCTCACGTCGACCGTCCTGGGTGGCTCATGGGTCGAACGCTATGCGATGGGCCGCGCGGCGCCCGAGCAACCGGCCGTCCGGTCGCACCCCGCGAACCTGAGGACAGCGAGGACCTGTGCAGTCCGACCACCACGACGCGTTCGCCGAGAGCCACTCGGCGGAGAACGAGAGGAGCCTCGTCAACGCCTACGACGAACGGCCGGCGATGATCGGGCTCGCCGGGGACGTGAACGGTCGCCGGGTGCTGGACGCCGGATGCGCTCTGCGCCGCTGCGGACGCCCTGACCGCGGCTGGCGCGGTGGTGACCGCGGTCGACTCCAGCCCGGAGATGGTCCGGCTGGCGCGGGAGCGGCTCTCGGCGAGGACGCGGACGTGGGCGTGGCCGACCTCACCCGGCCGCTCCCGTTCGCGGACGACGAGTTCGACGGGCGGCGGGCCGAGCTGACGTACTGGCACCGCCCCCTCCACGCGGTGACGGCGCCTTCACCGAGGCCGGCTTCGGCATCCGCGTCATCAGCGAGCCGTTGTTCTCCCCCGGCACGCCCTGCGAGCTGCTCCCGCCCGGGATCGGCGAGCGCACCGCGTTCCTGTGCTTCCTGTTCTTCGCCCTCGAGGCCCGCTGAGCGGCGCCCCCGGGGTGGCGCGCGGTGCGCCGCGGGCTCCTAGGTGCCGAGGAACTTCTCGAAGCCCTTGGGCAGCTGCGCGGGGTCGAAGGCGGCCGGGTCGGGCTCGTCGGCGCCGGCACTCCCGAAGGACGAGCCCACCGGCGGGCGCTGCGACGCGCGCTCGAGCGCCGCCCGCTCCTCCGCGGCCCGCTTTGCCGGGTTGCCCGACTTCGACTTCTTCCGCCGCTGTTGCTGCTTCGCGGCGCCACGCTTGCCCGGGCCTGGACCCATGCCGGGCATCCCCGGCACGCCCCCACCCTTGGCCAGCTGCTTCATCATCTTCTGGGCGTCGCCGAAGCGCTCGAGCAACTGGTTGACCTCGGACGTGGACACCCCGGAGCCCTTCGCGATGCGCGCCCGCCGGGAGCCGTTGATCTGCTTCGGGTGGTTGCGCTCGAACGGTGTCATCGACTGGACCATCGCCTCGACGCGGTCGAACTCGCGCTCGTCGAACGCCTCGATCTGCGCGCGCATCTGGTTCATCCCCGGCATCATCCCGAGCAGCTGCTTGAGCGAGCCCATCTTCTTGATGGCGGCCAGCTGCTGGAGGAAGTCGTCGAAGGTGAAGTCCTCCGCGGCGAGGAACTTGCGCTCCATCTCGGCCGCCTGGGCGCGGTCGAACGCGCGCTCGGCCTGCTCGATGAGGGTGAGCACGTCGCCCATGTCGAGGATGCGCGAGGCCATCCGGTCGGGGTGGAAGACCTCGAAGTCCTTCACGTTCTCGCCGGTGGACGCGAACATGATGGGCCGCCCCGTGACCGACGCCACCGAGAGGGCGGCGCCACCGCGGGCGTCGCCGTCGAGCTTGGAGAGCACGACGCCGGTGAAGTCGACGCCCTCGAGGAACGCCTCCGCGGTGTCGACCGCGGCCTGGCCGATCATCGCATCGATGACGAAGAGGACCTCGTCGGGCTGCACCGCGGCCCGGATGTCCGCGGCCTGCTGCATGAGCTCGGCGTCGACGGCCAGACGCCCGGCCGTGTCGACGATGACGACGTCGTGCTGTCGGGTGCGGGCCTCGGCCACGCCGGCCCGGGAGACCGCCACCGGGTCCCCGAACGAGCGGGTGCCCTCCACACCGCCGGAGACGGCGTCGTGGCCGCCGATGTTGCCGCGCTCCGGTGCGAAGACCGGCACGCCGGCGCGCTGGCCGACCACCTCGAGCTGGGTGACCGCGTTCGGGCGCTGCAGGTCGGCAGCGACGAGGATCGGTGTGTGGCCCTGCTGCTTCAGCCAGCCCCCGAGCTTGCCGGCGAGGGTGGTCTTGCCGGAGCCCTGGAGCCCGGCGAGCATGATGACGGTCGGGGGCTGCTTGGCGAAGCGGATGCCGCGGGTCTCACCGCCGAGGATCTCGACGAGCTCCTCGTTGACGATCTTGACGACCTGCTGGGCCGGGTTGAGCGCCTCGCTGACCTCCGCCCCGAGCGCCCGCTCACGGACGTTGTGCGTGAACGACTTGACCACGGGCAGCGCGACGTCCGCGTCGAGGAGCGCCATCCGGATGTCGCGGACCGTCTTGTTGACGTCGGACTCGGAGAGGCGGCCCTTCGTCCGGAGGTTTCTGAAGGTCTCGCTGAGGCGGTCGGAGAGGCTCGTGAACACCGGACAAGGCTAACGGCTGGCCCCCGGCGCCCGAGCGCCGCCACGGACCCCGGGCGCGCTCGACCGACGCGCCGGAAACCCCGGGGTCGCTTCGGAACGTTTCCGAGGCGACGCCGGGTTTCCGGCATCCGGCGGGAAACCGGAGGCTCAGGGGGGCGCGGTGACACCGTCGCAGGTGTCGATGACGAGGCTGACGGCCTGGGCCACGCGCGCCGGCGGCAGCGGCACACCGTCGGACCCGGTGAGGTAGAAGGTGTCAAGCGTCTGGCCCGCGTAGGTCGCGATGTGGGCCGAGCGCACCGAGATCCCCGCCCCCGCGAAGGCCGAGCCCAGCTCGTGGAGCAGCCCAGGCCGGTCCTGCGCCCGCACCTCGATGACGGTGGCCTCGGTGCTGGCCCCCGGCACGACCAGCGCCCGCGCCTGCCCGGGGGCTCCCACCCCGGACTCGCCGGACGGGCGCGGCAGGTGCGCTCGCCGGCGGTCCAGCGTCTGCAGCGGACCCCGGTCGCCGGCGGCGAGGCGGGCCAGCCCGCGCACGATCCGCTCCGGCTCGGGCACCGCGCCAGACGGCGACTCCACGTGCCACTCGTCGATGGCCACGCCCTCCACCGTCCGCAGGATGGCGGTGCGCACGGTGTGGCCCTCGGCGGCGAGCAGCCCCGCCGTATCGGCGAAGAGCCCCACCCGGTCGAGGTCGGTGATGTCCAGCCGGTGCGACCCGCCACCGGACACGACCCGCACGTGCGGCTCCCCCGACCGCACTGCGGCGAGCACCGCGGGGTCGAGCGGCACCGGCCGGGCCGGTGTCGTCGGCCTCTCGGCGCCCGGTGCAGGGGCCGGCGCGTCCAGCCGGTCGCGCACCGCCGCGGCGAGCTGCTCGAGCAGGGTCGAGCGCCAGTCGGTCCACGCCAGCGGCCCCGCCGCCGACGCATCGGCCTCGGTCAGGGCCAGCAGGATCTCGAACACCTCCCGGTCTCCCCCCACAGTCGCCACCGCGGCGTCGACGGTCGCGGGGTCCTGGTGGTCGCGGCGGGTCGCGAGCTCGATGAGGGTCAGGTGCTCGCGAACGAGCGTAACGACGATCTCGACGTCGCCGGCCGGGAGGCCCCACCGCTCGGTGACCCGGCGCGCGAGGTCCGCCCCGGTGACCGAGTGCTCGCGCGTCCCGCGCACCTTGCCGATGTCGTGGAGGAGGGCCGCGATGAGGAGCAGGTCGGGTCGGGAGGTCCGTCGGACCAGCCCAGCCGCCCGCACGACGGTCTCCACGAGGTGGCGGTCCACGGTGTGCCGGTGGACCGCGTTGCGCTGTGGCCGCGACCGGACCGCCGTCCACTCCGGCAGCCACCGCTCGACGATGCCCACCTGGTCGAGGCCCTCCCACACCGTGACCAGGCCCGGGCCGGCCGCGAGCAGGTCGCCGAGCAGGTCGCGGGCGGCCTCCGGCCACGGCTCGGGGTAGGTCGGGGAGCTCGCAGCGAGGTTCTCGAGGGTGGCCGGGGCCAGTGGCAGCCCGGCGCGCGCGGCGACGACACCGGCGCGCAGCGGCATTCCCGCGTCGCTCTCGGCCAGACGGGCCGACCCGAAGACCACTTCACCGTCGCTGGAGAACAGGCCGTGCCCGAGCGGTGTCATCCGCGGCCGGCGCGGCCCGACCCGCAGCGTGCGCGCCCGCTGGGACTGGCCGGCCCGGCGCAGTGTGCCGTCCAGGGCGTAGGCGATGAGCCGTCCCGAGCCGGACACGGCCGTGAGCAGGTCGTCGGCGTCGTCGTAGCCGAGGAGGGCGGCTACCGCGTCGTGGTCCTCGCGGCCGAGGCGGTCGCGGCCGCGGCCGGTGACGACGTGCACGGCGTCGCGCACGTCGAGGAGCAGCTCGTGGGCCGCATCGACCCCACCGTGCGGACGGTCCGCCAGCCACGCCTCGGCGAGCGCCCGCAGCACGGTCATGTCGCGCAGCCCCCCGTGCGACTCCTTGAGCTCGGGCTCGATGGACTGGGCGAGGTCGCCCTGGCGCTGGTGGCGGGCGGCGAGCGCCTCCACCAGCGAGGGCAGGCGCTTGCGGGCGTTGCCCCGCCAGTCGTGGGCCACCGTGGAGCGGGCGGCGGCGACGAGCTCACCGTCGCCGGCGACCGGCGCGAGGTCGAGCAGGCCGACGGCCGCGATGAGGTCGGCAGCGGCGACCTGGCGGCACTGGGACACGGTCCGGACACTGTGGTCCAGCCGCACTCCGGCGTCCCAGATCGGGTACCAGATGCGGTCGGCGAGTGCGGTCAGCTCCTTGGCGGGTAGCGCCCGCTCGGAGTGGACGAGCACGAGGTCGTAGTCACTGAGCGGGCCGGCGTCGGCCCGGCCGAGGCTGCCGACGGCGGCCAGGGCGACCCCCTCCACGCGGGAGCCGCTGGTGGCCGACCGCCACACCTCGGCGAGCCACTCGCGGTTGAAGGCGGACAGGGCTGCGCGGCGCGACCGGCCGGCACCCGCGACGTGGAAGTCGCGGGTGCCGGCCAGGTCGAGCCTCCTGGAGCCGATGCCGCTCGAGGAGGAGGTGGTCATCGGCTCAGATCGCCTCGAGCCCACGCTCTCCGGTGCGGACCCGGGCGACGTCCTCGACCGGGGAGACCCAGACCTTGCCGTCTCCGATCCGTCCGGTCTGCGCGGCCTTGAGGATGACGTCCACGACGGACGCGGAGTCCATGTCGTCGACGAGCACCTCCAGCCGCGTCTTCGGGACGAAGTCCACGGTGTACTCGGCGCCGCGGTAGACCTCGCTGTGGCCGCGCTGACGGCCGTAGCCCTGGGCCTCGCTGATGGTCATGCCCTGGATGCCGAAGGCCTCGAGGGCCTCCTTCACCTCGTCGAGCTGGTGCGGCTTGATGATGGCGGTGACGAGCTTCATCACTTGGCTCCTTCGAGGTCGAGCGACTCTTCGGTCTTGCGAGCCTCGCTCGCGCCGGCCGTGTGGCCCATGCGGGCGCCACGGGTGGTGAACTCGTACGCCGACTCGGCGTGCTCCGCCTGGTCGATACCGGCGACCTCGACGTCCTCCGGGATGCGCCAGCCCATCGTGGCCTTGAGGGCGATCGCGATGACGAACGTCACGACACCGGAGACGATGACCGAGGCGAGGGCGATGAGGATCTGGACGACCGTCTGGTCCACACCACCACCGTAGAAGAGGCCGCCCGAGGTGGCCAGGAGGCCGGCACCGATGGTGCCCCAGAGCCCGGCGACGAGGTGCACGCCGACGACGTCCAGGCTGTCGTCGTAGCCGATCCGGTACTTGAGGCCGACCGCGAGGGCGGCGAGGCCACCGGCGACGACACCGAGGATGATCGATCCGAGCGGGCTGAGCGAGCCACAGGCGGGGGTGATGGCCACCAGGCCGGCGACGACACCCGACGCGGCGCCGACCGAGGTGGCGTGCCCGTCGCGGAACTTCTCCACGAGGAGCCAGCCGGCCATCGCGGCACACGTGGCGACGGTGGTGTTGACCCAGACCAGCGCCGAGGTCGCGTCGGCCGCGAGCTCGGAGCCCGCGTTGAAGCCGAACCAGCCGAACCACAGCAGGCCGGCGCCGATCATGACCAGCGGCACGTTGTGCGGCCGCATCGCGACCTTGCCGAAGCCGAGGCGCTTGCCGACGACGAGGGCGAGGACGAGGCCGGCCATACCGGCGTTGATGTGCACGACGGTGCCACCCGCGAAGTCGATGGGGGCGACGTTGGCGGCGCCGTCGGTGGACCCGAAGACGAGCGAGGAGAGGCTGGTCTCGGCGCCCGAGAGGAGGCCGCCACCCCAGACCATGTGCGCGATCGGGAAGTACGCGAGGGTGACCCAGAGCGGCGCGAAGACCATCCAGGTCGAGAACTTCACCCGGTCGGCCACCGCACCGCTGATGAGGGCAACGGTGATGACGGCGAAGGTCAGCTGGAAACCGACGAACGCGAGCTCGGGGATGTTGCCGTAGCCCTCGTAGCCGAAGGGGTTGACGACGCTGTCGGCGAGCGTGCTGAGGCCGAACAGCTGGAAGGGGTTGGCGATGATGCCGCCGATGTCCTCGGTGCCGAAGGACATCGAGTAGCCCCAGAGGACGTAGACGATGCCGACGACGCCCATGGCGCCGAACGACATCATCATCATGTTGAGGATGGACTTGCTCCGGGTCAGACCACCGTAGAAGAGGGCCAGACCGGGAGTCGTCATGAGGAGGACGAGGGAGGCGCAGAGGATGACGAAACCGGTCGACGCGTAGTCGATCGTCTCCGCTCCGTCTGCCAGGGGGAACAGTGCTGTGCTCATGACGCACTACCGTGGCGGCGCCGGGTTTCACGATCCGTGTCGACATGTTTCGGTGATGTTGCATCGGGCCGCCCGGTGTAAGCATCGGGTTTCGCGGCCACGACGGTCCCGCATCGTGAGACCCGGCGGGCGTGTCACGATGGCGACATGGCCGCTCCCCGCCCCGTCCTCGTCTTCGACGGCGACTGCGGCTTCTGCACCTCGTCGGCCCGCGTCCTCGCCGACCGCCTCCGTCGCTCCCCCGCGGACTTCGCGGTCGAGCCCTGGCAGGTCCTCGACCTCGTCGAGCTCGGCCTGACTCCCGAGCAGTGCGACGAGTCGGTGCAGTGGGTCGGCGCCGACGGCCGCCACGAGCACGCCGAGGGGGCCATCGGACGAGCCCTGCTCGCCTCCCGGCCGTGGGTGCGCCCGGTCGGCGCGGTGCTGTTGCTGCCCGGGGTGCGCGCCCTCGCCGGGGTCGTCTACCGCTGGGTGAGCCGCAACCGGCACCGCCTCCCCGGCGGCACCCCCGCCTGCGCGGCCTGAGCCCGACGAGACACAGGTGGCCGGGTCGGCCGCTCTGCGGAGCGGTGGTTCGGCTCCGCGCCTGTGCCGGCGCGCGCCGGACCCGACCGACGCCGGTGGCGCGACCCTTCCGGTGGGCCCTAGTCGATGATGGCGTCGACGAACGCCTCGGGGTCGAAGGGCGCGAGGTCGTCCGGGCCCTCACCGAGGCCGACGAGCTTGACGGGGACACCGAGCGCCCGCTGCACCGCGACGACGATGCCGCCCTTGGCGGTGCCGTCGAGCTTGGTGAGCACGATGCCGGTGATGCCGACGACCTGCGAGAAGACCTCGGCCTGCCGCATGCCGTTCTGGCCGGTGGTGGCGTCGAGGACGAGGAGCACCTCGTCGACCGGGCTCTGCTTCTCGATGACCCGCTTGACCTTGCCGAGCTCGTCCATGAGCCCGACCTTGTTCTGGAGCCGGCCGGCGGTGTCGACGAGCACGACGTCGGCCTCGAGCTCGGCCGCGGCGCGCACGGCGTCGAACGCGACCGAAGCGGGGTCGGCACCCTCGCGGTGGGAGCGGATCGTCGGTACCCCGACGCGCTGCCCCCACGTCTCGAGCTGGTCGGCGGCGGCGGCCCGGAAGGTGTCGGCAGCGCCGAGCACGACATCCTTGTCCTCCGCCACGAGCACACGGGCCAGCTTGCCCACCGTCGTCGTCTTGCCGGTGCCGTTGACGCCGACGACCAGGATGCACGCCGGGCGCCCGTCGAGGCGGCCGTCGGCAAGGGTCCGGTCCATCGTCGGGTCGACGACGGCGAGCAGCTCCTCGCGCAGCCAGCCGCGCACGGTGGCCTCGTCCGTGGAGCCCTCGACGGCCACCCGCGTGCGCAGGTTGTCGACGAGCTCGGTGGAGGCGGCGACCCCGAGATCGGCGGCGAGGAGGGTGTCCTCGACCTCCTCCCAGGCGGCCTCGTCGAGCTTCCCGCCCGCGAGCAGGGCCAGCAGGCCCTTCCCGATGGCCGAGTTCGACCGGGCGAGGCGGGCGCGCAGCCGCCGCAGCCGGCCGGCCGGAGCCTCCGGTCGCTCGACGGTGGGGACCGACGGCGCCTCGATGACGGGGGCGTCCGGAGCGTCGGGCTCGGCGACCTCCCCCGGCTCCTCGATGGTGCCGATGGAGCCCTCGGGGGCGATGTCGGCGTCGGTGGGGCCCGGGGTGCCGGGCACGCCGGGGGCGGTGGGCGGGGGCATCTCCCCACCCCGGCGGCCGCGCAGCAGCCCGACGAGCACACCGCCCACCACGAGGAGCACGGCGAGCGCGATGAGCACGTAGGTCCAGAACGAGTCGGTCACCGGCCCATCCTCTCAACAGGCAGAGTCGGGGGCTCGGCAGGCCCGCTCCCCCGGCGGGGTCAGAAGATGCGGACGCGCTCCTCCGGCGCCAGCCACAGCCCGTCGCCCTCGGCCGTGCCGAAGGCCTCGTGGAACTCGTCGAGGTTGCGCACGGCGTTGGCCCGCAGGTCCTCGGGGCTGTGGGGGTCGGTGTTGAGCCGACGCACGGCGTCCTCCTCGCGGGAGCGGGCCCGCCAGTTGGTGGCCCACCCGTAGAAGAAGCGCTCCGGCCCCGAGAGACCGTCGAGCACCGGAGCGTCCTCGCCCCCGAGGGAGATGCGGTAGGCGGAGTAGCCGATCGTGAGCCCGCCGAGGTCGCCGATGTTCTCGCCGACGGTGAGCTTGCCGTTGACCTTGTGGCCCGGCGCGTCGCGGGACTCCAGCTCGGAGAACTGGGTGGCGAGCGCGTCGGCCAGCGCCTCGAAGCGCGCGCGGTCGTCCTCGGTCCACCACATCCGCAGCTCACCACGGCCGTCGAACTGCGACCCCTGGTCGTCGAAGCCGTGCCCGATCTCGTGGCCGATGACCGAGCCGATCCCGCCGTAGTTGACGGCGTCGTCGGCCTCGAGGTCGAAGAACGGCGGCTGGAGGATGGCGGCCGGGAAGACGATCTCGTTCATGCCCGGGTTGTAGTAGGCGTTCACGGTCTGCGGCGTGAGGAACCACTCGCCACGGTCGACCGGCCCGCCGAGCTTGGCGAACGCGCGGTCCACCTCGAAAGCCGTGGCCCGGCGCACGTTGCCGACGAGGTCGCCGGGGTCGACCTCGAGAGTGGAGTAGTCGCGCCACTCGTCGGGGTAGCCGATCTTGGGGGTGAAGGCCTCGAGCTTGGCCAGCGCCTGCTCGCGGGTCGCGTCACCCATCCACGGCACCCGGGCGAAGCTGCGCCGAAACGCCTCGACGAGGTTGTCTACGAGCTCGACCATCCGATCCTTGGCCCGGGGCGGGAAGTGCCGCTCGACGTAGAGCCGGCCGACCGCCTCCCCGAGGGCACCCTCGATGAGCGCGACCCCGCGCTTCCAGCGGACCCGGAGCTCGGGCACGCCGGAGAGCGTGCGGCCGTAGAAGTCGAAGTTCTCCTCGACGAACGGTGCCGAGAGGTACGGGGCGTACTCGTGCACCAGGTGCCAGGCCAGCCAGGCCCGCCACACCTCCACCGGCTCGTCGGCCAGGGCCGACGCCACCGACCGGATGTGGTCGGTCTGCCGCACGACGACCGAGTCGAGCGCCTCCGCCGGTGCGCCCAGCCCCTCGAGGTAGGCCGTCCAGTCGATGCCCGGCCCGAGCTCGTCGAGGCCGGCCCGGTCGAGCAGGGTGTAGGTCTTCACCGGGTTGCGGTTGGTCACCTTGTCCCAGTGACCCGCCGCGAGCCGGGTCTCCAGGGCCATCACGCGGTCCGCGTCGGCCTCACCCCCCGGCCAGCCGGCCAGGGTCAGCATCCGCCCCACGTGCCGAAGGTAGGCCGCACGCAGCTCCTCGTGCTGCTCCTCGCGGTAGTACGACTCGTCGGGGAGGGCGAGGCCGGCCTGCTCGAGGTAGACGACGTAGCGGTCGGGGTCACCGCTGTCGGTGTTCACGAACGGGATGACGAACCCGCTGACCCCCTGGCGACCGAGCGACCCGAGGAGTGCCACCACCCCGGCGGCGTCACGGACCTCCCCGATGCGTTCGAGGTCGGCGCGCAGCGGCTCCACGCCGAGCGCGTCGACCCGCTCCTCGTCCATGAAGCTGGCGTAGAGCTCGCCGACCTGTGCGGCCACCGTTCCCGGCTCGGGCGAGCCCGCCGCGACCTCGTCGACGATGGCGCGGACGTGGGCCTCGGCCTGCTCGCGGAGCACGTCGAAGGTGCCGTAACGGCCCCGGTCACCGGGGATCTCGGTGGTCGCGAGCCAGGTTCCGTTGACGTGGGCGAACAGGTCGTCCTGGGGGCGGACGTCGGGGTCGAGCGCGGCGGTGTCGATACCGGACCTCATCCGGGGGCTCCTTCACGTGGGGTTCGGGGTCATTCGACCACAGCGCGCCGACGGCGCGAACCGCTGGTGCGGTCCGCGCCGTCGGGCGCCTCGTCCGGCCGTTACAGCTGGCTGAGGTCGAAGCTCCAGATGCCCCGGCCGTGGGTCGCGGCGTACACGACCGAGCCGTCCGGGGACGCCGTGAGCTTCATGACGACGGTCAGCGGGAAGTTGCCGCCGAGCCGCTGCCAGTTGCTGCTGTTGTCCTCCCGGTAGAAGACCCCGAGGTCGGTGCCGAGTGCGACGCCCTTCGCGGTCTTCAGGATGGTGCTCGCCGGGACGTCGGGCAGGTCACCCGATTCGTTCGACCACGAGGCGCCACCGTCGTACGTCTCGTAGAGGTGGCCGAGACCGACGCCGGGGCCCTCGGTGAACCGACGGGAGAACCCGTTGATGGCAGCCATCGCGTGGTTGCCGTCGGTCGGGTCGACCCACAGGCCCTGGACGAAGCGGTTCGGGAAGTCGGCGGGCAAGTTCAGCTGGTGCCACTCACCCGTGCCGGCGTTCGTCGAGATGCCGCGGTCGAAGCCGGCGTTGTTGCACGGGCCGCACCACGAGGAGTAGCCGACGCCGTTGGCCATGGCCACCGCGGTGGACGAGTGGCCCGCGCCGTTGTCGAACGCCTTGGTCAGCGCGCTCGAGTCCTGGGCCTTCCAGATGTCGTCGGCGGTCCAGACGTACTGACCACCGAAGATCGCGGCGTCGTGGTTGCCCGAGTCGAGGTTCATCGGTGCGATGAACCGCGGGTTCGGGTCACCCGGGTCGATGCTGCGGCTCGTGGCGTCGGACGGCGACAGGGCACCCTTGTTCTGGGCGCAGTTGTTCGTCACCTCGGCGGAGAGGTAGACGTACTCCTGCACCTGGTTGCACCCGTCGCGCGGGTCGGCGATGCCGTCGCCGCCGTCTCCACCGAAGTTGCTGCCCATCCGTCCCTCGGGGTCGTTGTTGGACCCGTCGGGCTGCACGGCGAACAGGTTCGACACGCCGTTGTCCTGCAGGCCACCGGAGACGACGTCGCCGCCGTTGTCCTTGTCCTTGCCGACCGAGACCGAGTAGTACTGCAGTGCGTCATTGGTCCCGTCGTTGATGGAGACGAGATCGGTGGCGTTCTTGTTGGCGTTGAGCTCGCCGTTGACCGGCCGGCGGTAGATACCGCCGTCGTTGCCGAAGTAGACGTAGCCGTTGCTCGCCGCGACCGAGTGCTGGTCGGGGTGGCCGGCCAGGGGACACGAGTTCTTGTCGTCGTTGATGTCCCAGCACGGGAAGTAGAAGTTCCAGTACGGGCTCGGCGTGGCCCAGTGTGAACCGCCGTCCTTGGTCTCGAAGACCTCCTCGAGGCCGGCCCACACGTGGTCCGGGTTGTTGGGGTCGACGGTGAGGAACTGGTTGTACCAGGCCTGGACCCCGACGCTGTAGCCGTTCTTGTCGAGGGCCGAACCGCTCTTCAGCAACTGGGTCTCGCTGGCGATCTGGTTCCACGGACCGCCCGGGTCGCCCTTCTTGGACACGTAGATGCCCATCAGGCTGCTCGCCGTCGCGATCTTGCTCGGCTGCTGCACCATCGCGTAGAGCCTGGAGCCGTCCTTGCTGAAGGCGAAGGTCGTGTACCCCACGTCGCTCGTGTTGAGGATGCTGCCCTTGACGACCTTGAGCTTCTTCCAGGTCTTTCCGTGGTTCCGGGTCTCGTAGAAGCCGTTGTAGGTGTCGCCGGAACGCCACCCGATCGCCGCGACCACGTGGTTGGAGTCCTTCGGGTCGACCGCGATGTCGTTGACGATGTTCTTGTAGGCGGCGTTCGTGGGTCCGCAGTCGACGTTGTTCACGCACTTCGAGCCGCGTGTGACGACGACGTCACCGTTGTCGTCGGTGATCTCCGGCAGCCAGTCGGGGTTGGGCGCGAAGGAGAGCGTCCAGGGAGCGGAGTCGTCACCGGCCTGGTGCACCCAGATGCCGCGGTTGGTGGCGGCCCACATCTCGCCGTCGCCACCGGACCGGATACGGCCGATCGTCGTCGACTCCAGCTCCTGGCCGCCGACCTGGTCGTCGACCGTGAAGGTGCCGTTCTTGGGGTCGTCGAGGCGGTAGACGCCTGCGCCGACGTACGAGGTGCCGCCGGTGTTGGCCTCGCCCGTGGCGAACCAGAGCGCGCCGTCCGACGCCAGCTCGAGGTCGCCGGACGACAGCGACGGCAGCCCGTCGGCGATCGGCGTCCAGCCCGGGCTCGCGGACTGCGCCTCCCAGTACGGGCTGCCGCCCTTGGCGTCCGCCTCGGCGTCGGTCGTGCGCCACACCCCGCCGTCGGCACCGGCGGCGTAGAGGTAGTTTCCGCCGGGGTCAGCGGCCAATCCGGTGATCCGTCCGGTCACGTAGCCGGCGCCGCCGCTGGAGTTGGAGTAGTAGTCGCGGTAGCGGGGGTCGTCCGCGTTGTAGGGGACGCTCGTGACGTCGTGCCAGTCGCCGTTCGTGGCGGGCAGGGCGGTGGTGGCGCGGTACGCGGCGCCGTAGGCGCCGGAGTCGACGACACCCGGGGCGGTGCGGGCCTGGGCGAACTGCTCGGCGATGGTCGCGGCCTCGCGCGACTCCTCGGCGGCCTCGGCCGGGTTGCCACCGGCGATCATCAGGGCCTTCTCCATGACGGCCGCGTTGTAGCCGCGGTCACGCCACTGGTACTTCAGCCACTCCTCCTTGAGCTCGTAGCGGCCGAGATAGGCGGCACCCATGCTCGCCACCACTCCCGCCCCCACGACACCGGCGACGATCCTGCGTCGCCGGGAGTGCGTGCGTCCGGTCATCCGAACCCCTCTGCTCGGGCCGCGCAGAGAGGGCGGCCAAGGACTGGATGCCGGGTGGCACCCCGAGCGGACGTTACGCCGACGTTTGTCCCGTGGGAACCCTTGCAGCCCTGAAAATGTTCTCAGCATGCGGACGTCGTCCGCGAGATGGAAGTTGTCCTCGAAGGTCGCGTCGCACCGTGCGGCACACCGGGATCTCCGGTCCCTTCGTTCCCACGGGCACGTCGCGTCGACACCCGTCTCCGGCAGCGCCTAGGGTGACGGGCGTGACCTCCTCCGCCTCCGGGGAACCATCGCCTCCCCGCCGCCGGAGGCGCCTGCCGTGGTTCACCGAGGTGCTGGTGGCACTGGTCGCCGTGGCCCTCGTCCAGGCCTTTCTCGTCAAGCCCTTCGGTGTTCCCTCGCGGTCGATGGAGGAGACACTCCACGTGGGCGACCGCATCCTGGTCAACCGACTCGACCACACGGTGGAGCGGCGCGACGTCGTGGTCTTCGGCCACGGCGAGACCTGGCAGCAGGCGCAGATCGCGCCGGCGGACAACCCGCTTGAGCGCGCCGTGCGCTGGTTCGGGGACCTCACCGGCATCGGGCCGAGCAACACCTCGTACACGGTCAAGCGCGTCATCGGCCTGCCCGGGGAGACGGTTGGTTGCTGCACGAGCGACGGGAGGGTCACGGTCGACGACACCGCGCTCGACGAGCCGTACGTGTACGAGGACCTGCCGTTCACGCCGGGCACCATGGACTGCGAGACCACCCCGCGCTCGACGCGGTGCTTCCCCGACATCCGGGTACCCGAGGAGAACCTGCTCGTCCTCGGCGACCACCGCTCGCAGTCTGCGGACTCGGTGTTCGGCTGCCGGGGCGCGACCGACGGGCCGGAGTGTGCCCGCTTCGTGCCCGAGGAACGGGTGGTGGGGCCGGTGGTGCTGCGGTTCTGGCCGCTGACGGACGTCGGCCCTCTCGCCCACTGACCCTCCCCCGGTTTTTTGCCCCCGGCGGGAATCCCGGGGCCGGTGGTTGCGCCGCGCGCGAACACCGCTTTCCGGCGCGCGGCCCTGCGTGGTCTGCTGAGCCGGTGCGTCTCCTCGTGCTCGGCGGCACCGCCTTCCTCGGCCACGCGGTGGCCCGTCACGCCCTCGAGCAGGGGCACGAGGTCACCTGCGTCGCCCGCGGGGTGTCCGGTGCGGTCCCCGAGGGTGCCCGACTGGTGACCGTCGACCGCGCGGACCCGGACGCCGGCCTCGGCGGGGTGGAGGACGCGGACTGGGACGGTGTCGTGGAGGTGGGGCGCGACCCGGGCCCGGTTGGCCGGGCGGCGCGGTGGCTGGCTGCCCGCACCCGCCACGCAGTTCTCGTCTCCACCGGCAACGTGTATGCCGACCACTCCGTCGTGGGCGCCGACGAGTCCACGTCCCTCCTCGAGCCGAGGGAAGAGGGCGGCGACGACCCCGACTCCTACGGAGCCAAGAAGGTGGCGTGCGAGCAGCACGTGCGGTCAGCGTTCGGCGACGACCGAGTCCTGGTGGCCCGGGCCGGCCTCATCGGCGGCCCGGGCGACTGGTCGGCCCGCAGCGGCTACTGGCCGTGGCGGTTCGCGCACCCCGCGATGCCGGGCGAGGTGCTCGTCCCCGACGCGCTCGAGGACCCGGCCCAGCTGCTCGACGTCCGCGACCTCGCCGCCTGGCTGGTGCGATCGGCGGCCGACCGGACCTCGGGCGTCGTCGACGCGGTCGGCCCCACCCGCACGCTCGGGGAGGTGCTCGCCACGTCCGCCGAGGCCGCCGGCTCCACGGCCAGGCCGGTTCCCGCCGCCCCGGCCTGGCTCGAGGAGATGGGCGTCACCGCATGGATGGGTCCGAGGTCGCTGCCGCTGTGGCTGCCGTACCCCGGGTACCGCGGGTTCGCCGCACGCACCGGCGAGGCGGCGCGCCGGCTGGGCCTGACGACGCGTGCCCTTGAGGGGACGCTGGGCGACGCGCTCGCCTGGGAGGTGGAGGGCCGACCGCCGGAGCGGCCTCGCGCCGCCGGTCTCACCGACGACGAGGAGCGCGACCTGCTCGCGGCCTGGCACGCCGGCGTCGGCGCTCGCGGTGGGAGCGTCGGCTCCGGCCGGCGGGAGGATGAGGGGTGACCGCCCGACCGATCGCGCTACGGCAGGGTCGCCGTGGGAGCGCCGTCGTGCTCGTGCTGCTCGTGGGGTCGGCAGCGGCCATCGCCCTCGCCCCGCTCGCCCTGCCCCCGGGCTACGACTGGGTGCGGCACACGACGAGCGAGTCGGCGGCCCAGTCGTTGCACGGCGCCTGGGTGGCCCGGACCGGGTTCCTGCTCTGGGGCCTCGCCGTCGTCGGAAGTGCGGTCCTGCTCCGCGGCCGCTGGGGCGGGTGGGGATCCCTCGCGCTCGGCACGTTCGGCGTGATGATGCTCGGAACCGCCGCGTACTCGCACCGGCCGTGGCTCACCGGCGTCCCGTACGACGCCACCGAGGACCTGCTGCACTCGGTGACGGCGAGCGTCATGGGCCTGGCGTTCGCCATCGGCGTCGTCCTCGTCGGGTTGCGTCGCTCGCCCGCGTCACGCGGGAGCCGCGTCCTCGACGCCACCGCCGTCCTCTCGTCCGTCGCCCTACCGCTGGCGATGACCGTCGACGTCGCCCACACGGGCGCCTGGCAGCGACTGATGTTCGTCGTCGCCTACGCGTGGTTCGCCCGGGAGGCCGTACGGGGCCGTGACGGTGGAGCCGCGGTGGCGGCCGTGCTCAGGCGGTGGCCGCGACGTCGCGCAGCCGCTGGGACACGACGTTGGTGACTCCGTCGCCGCGCATCGAGACGCCGTAGAGGGCGTCTGCCACCTCCATCGTCCGCTTCTGGTGCGTGATGACGATGAGCTGGCTGGAGTCGCGGAGCTCCTCGAAGAGGGTGATGAGGCGCCCGAGGTTGGTGTCGTCGAGGGCGGCCTCCACCTCGTCCATGATGTAGAAGGGGCTCGGCCGGGCCTTGAAGATCGCGACGAGCAGGGCCACCGCCACGAGTGAGCGCTCGCCACCGGAGAGCAGCGAGAGCCGCTTGACCTTCTTGCCCGGTGGGCGGGCCTCGACCTCGATGCCGGTCGTGAGCATGTTGTCGGGGTCGGTGAGGACCAGTCGCCCCTCACCGCCCGGGAACAGCCGGTCGAAGACCCGCTCGAACTGCTCCTTCGTGTCGTGGAAGGCCTCCGTGAAGACCTGCTCGACGCGCTCGTCGACCTCCTTGACGATGTCGAGCAGATCGCGCTTGGAGCGCTTCAGGTCCTCGAGCTGCGTGGTGAGGAAGGTGTGCCGCTCCTCGAGCGCGGCGAACTCCTCGAGGGCGAGCGGGTTGACCTTGCCGAGCGAGGACAGCGCGCGCTCGGCCCGGCGCAGCCGCTTCTCCTGCTCCTCGCGGACGTAGGCGGCCGGCTCCGGGGTCTCCCCCGGGTCGTCGTCGGGTCCCGCGACGTGCGGCACCGGCTGGTGCGGACCGAACTCCTCGACGAGCACGTCGGGGTCGACCCCCAGCTCCTCGACGGCCTTGGCCTGCAGCTGCTCGATGCGCGCCAGCTGGCGGGCGCGGGCCATCTCGTCGCGGTGCGCCGTGTCGGTGAGGTCGCGCAGCTCGTCCTGGACGCCCAGCAGCTCCTCCCGCAGGGTGGCGGCGGTGCGGTCGCGCTCGGCGCGGCGTGCCTCGGCGGCGTCGCGCACGGCACTGGCCCGCACGAGGGCGGCAGCGACCTTCTCGCGGGCGAAGCCGGCGGCGGCCTGCACGGCGGCGGCGACCGCGGCCTCCCGGCGGCGTCGCTCCCGGCGCTCGCGAAGCCGCTCGCGGGCGGCGATCTCGTTGCGGGCGGCGCCCTCGAGGGACTCGGCCCGACCCTTGAGCGCGCGGGCCCGCTCCTCGCGGGTCCGCAGGGCGAGGCGCACCTCCGTCTCGGCGGTGCGGGCCCTGCTGGCGGCCAGCTCGAGGCGGTCGCGCTCGTCGGTGGCGGGGTCCTCGGACTCCTCCGGTTCAGCCTCCGCGGCCTCGAGCCGTGCGGTGAGGGCCTCCAGCTCGGCCCGGTCGGCCTCGAGGGCGGACTCGGCGTCGGCGATGGCGCGCTCAGCCCGGTCGGCCTCGGCGGATGCCGTGCGCACGGCGGCCCCGAGGGTTCCGAGGCGCTCGGCGACCGCGGCCATCCGGGCGTCGGACTCGTGGAGGGCCTCCAGTGCGGCGTCGACCTCGCCGGTCACCTGCGCGGCGCGCTCGCGCGCGCTCGTGAGGGCGAAGCGCGAGCGCTCGAGGCGGGCCGAGGCGTCGTCGAACACCGCGCGCGTCTCCTCGACGGCCGCCCGGACCTCGAGGAGGCTCTCGCCGGCGCTGCTGCCCCCGCGGGCCCACCCCGGGCCGAAGACGTCGCCGTCGTCGGTGACGGCGGTGACACCGGGGTGGCGGGACACGAGCGCGACGGCGTGCGGGGCCGTGCGGACCAGCGCCACCTGCTCGAGGAGCTGCTCCACGGCCGGACGGATCGGCGCCGGGGCCTCGACGACGTCACGGGCCCAGACGGCGCCGTCCTCGAGCGCGGGCCATCCGGAGGGGTCGCCCGGGTGGGCGGTGGAGCCGACGAGCAGCGAGGCCTGGCCACCGTCCTCGTCCCGAAGCGCCGCCAGGGCGGCGGCGGCGTGCTCGGCCGTTCCGACCGCCAGCGCCTCCGACGCCCAACCGAGGGCGGCGGCGACGCCGTGCTCGTGCCCGGCGGTGACCTGGAGCAGGGAGGCGACCGACCCGAGGACGCCGTGGCCGTCGTCGGCGGCGGCGATGAGCGTCGCCGCGCCGTCCTTGCGGCGCAGGCTCATCTCCAGCGCCTCCAGCCGGGCCTGGGCCGAGGCGCGGTCGCGCTCGGCCTCACGCTCCGCTGCGACGTGGCGTTCCACCTCGGCCTCGACCTCGGCGAGGCGGGCGGTGGCGGCCTCGTACCTGGTGTCGAGGCCCTCCTCCCCCTCCTCGGACGCGGCGATCCCTCCCTCGAGCCGGGCGAACTCGCCCTCGGACTCGGCGGCCCGTTCACGGGCGGCGCTCACGAGGCCCCGGAGGCGGCCGACCTCCGCCTCCCCCGCGTCGATGCGGCTGCGACGCGCCCCGACCTGCCCGGCGAGCCGGGCCAGGCCCTCGCGGCGATCGGCGGCGGCGCGGGCCAGCCGGGAGAGGCGGGCCTGCTCCTCGGCGAAGGCGGCCTCGGCCTGCTCCCGGTCGGTGACGGCCTCGGCGAGCCGGTCCGCGGTGGCGGCGACCTCCTCGAGCAGAGCCGCCTCCTCGTCGCGGGCCTGGACCGCCTGGGCCCGCAGCTCCTCGGGGTCGCGGCCGCTCGTCGTCTCGTGCTCCTCGTCCTGGGACAGCAGCCGGACCCTCTCGGAGGCCACGGACCCGGT
The DNA here is from genome assembly GCA_963726295.1 of uncultured Actinomycetota bacterium. Classification (GTDB taxonomy): domain Bacteria; phylum Actinomycetota; class Actinomycetes; order Actinomycetales; family Dermatophilaceae; genus DASSQJ01. Next base: position 594,782 of record CAVSBW010000001.1, on the reverse strand, counting down.
CGACTCGAGCCGGTCGCGCAAGCTCTGGAGGCGGACGACACCATCCTGGGCGCGCCCCAGCTCGGGGGCGGCCTCGGCGGCCGCGCGCTCGACGCCGGTGAGGCGGGAGCGCACGTCGGCCAGGGCGTCCTCCACGGCGGTGCGGCGCTCCAGGAGGGCGGCCTCGTCGGCCACCTCCTGCTCGACGACCGCGGTGAGCTGGACCAGGTCGTCGGCGAGCAGCCGCAGCCGGGCGTCGCGGGCGTCGGCCTGCACGACGGCGGCGCGGCGCGCGGTCTCGGCCTGGCGCCCGAGCGGCCCGAGCTGGCGGCGGATCTCACCGGTGAGGTCCTGCACGCGGGTGAGGTTGGCCTCCATCGTCTCGAGCTTGCGCAGCGCCCGCTCCTTGCGGCGTCGGTGCTTGAGGACGCCCGCGGCCTCCTCGATGAAGCCGCGGCGGTCCTCGGGGGTGGCCCGCAGGACGGTGTCGAGCTGGCCCTGCCCGACGATGACGTGCATCTCGCGGCCCAGCCCGGAGTCCGAGAGCAGCTCCTGGACGTCGAGGAGCCGGCAGGACGTGCCGTTGATGGCGTACTCCGAGCCGCCGCCGCGGAACATCGTCCGGGTGATCGTGACCTCGGTGTAGTCGATGGGGAGGGCGCCGTCGGTGTTGTCGATGGTGAGGCTGACCTCGGCGCGGCCGAGCGGTGGCCGGCCCGCGGTGCCCGCGAAGATGACGTCCTCCATCTTCCCGCCGCGCAGGCTCTTGGCGCCCTGCTCCCCCATGACCCAGGCGAGGGCGTCGACGACGTTGGACTTGCCCGAGCCGTTCGGACCGACGACGCAGGTGATGCCGGGTTCAAGCCGCAGCGTCGTCGCCGAGGCGAAGGACTTGAAGCCCTTCAGGGTCAGCGTCTTGAGGTACATGCGGCGGGTCGTCGTCTCTCGTTCGGCGGGCGGTCCGGCCGGGGCCGGGTCGCGGGCGATGCTACCCGCGGAGGGGCGGCGCGCCGGGACGCTGCCGGGGCACAGTGGTGCCTGTGACCAGTGGGTTCCATGGTGCTCCTGTGACCAGCGGCGCGCGTCCGCTCCCGCCTTCGCGCGCGGACCGTTCCGCTGGGGCGGGTCAGCGTCCGGGGTGCACGGAGGGCGGGACGACGAGGACCGGCTGCTCGGAGAACTCGAGCACGTGCCGGGTCACGGTGCCGACGTACGGCTCGCCGTAGGTCGCCCGCGCCGACTTCCCGACGACGACGAGGTCGGCGCGCCACCGGCGGGCCTCCTCGAGCAGCACCCGCCCCACCTCGCCGTGGAGCAGCGCGGTCTCCACCCGGGTCCCGGCCGCCTCGGCCAGGCGCTGGACCCGCTCGAGCACCGCCGCCTCTGACCGTCCCCGCCGCGCACCCACCCCCGGCCTGGTGCTCGCCGTCCTCAGCGCCTCGTCCAGGGTCCCGTCGGAGCTGACGTGCACCACCCGCAGCAGGTGTCCGCTCCGGGCGGCCAGCCCGACGGCGAGCCGCGCGGCCGCGAGGGAGTCGGCGGAGTCGTCCACGGCGAGCAGGACACGGTGGATCACGGTGATCACCTCCTCTGGGGCGACGCGGACCCGCCCGGGTTCGTCCGGTGCGAGGTGGCGGCTGTCGCCCGGCGCAGCCGGATCCCGTCCTCGTGCTCGGCCTGCTCGAGGGCCAGCTCGAGGCGCGCGAGCTCGGCATCGAGCCACGGGAGCCAGCGTCGGTCCAGCGCGTGGAGCCGGCGGCGGGTGACGTCGATCTCCGCCTCGATCCGCCGGACCGCCTCGTCGGCGGCGGCCGCGCGCGCTCCCGCGAGGAGTGCCGTCCGGGAGGCGTCGAGCGCCGGCGCGAGAGCGGCGTTGTCGACGACGGCGCCCGGTTCGGACGCGGTCGCGACGGATGCGCCCGACGGGTACCTCACGCCCATCGAGGTGGCCCAGCTCAGCTCGACCTCGGCCAGGTGGCGGGCCGCGGCGTGCCGGAAGCCGTCCTGCCCGCTCACCAGGGCGGCCCGGGTCGTCCACCGGCGCACCTTGGCGCAGGCCCGATCCCACTCCTCGTGGCTGCGGGCCGCGCGGATCCGCTGGCGCTGCACCTCCGGCTGGAGGATCCGCAGCTTGCGGTCCAGCTGGTCGCGTCCGCGGTGCGCCGTGGCCAGCCGCCGTCGCAGCCAGATGCGACCGGCCCGGCCGGGTGGGACGCGCGCGGTGATCGGCACGGGGTCACCTCCCCCCGGACCCGTAGGTGTCGATGAGCCGGTCGGAGAGCATCGTCAGCTCGCGCCGGGGCAGGACGCCCAGGACGTCCCAGCACCGGGAGAGCGTGTCGGGTAGCGAGCGGCACTCCCCGCGCTGCTGGTCGATGAGGCGGCGCTCGATCTCGGTGCCGACGTCCACGTACAGCCGGTCGGTGCCGCTCAGCGCCTCCGCACCGACGATCTCGGCGAGCTCGCGCACCTGGCGGGCCCGGGCCAGCGCCGCCAGCAGCTGGGCGGCGACGTCGAGGTGGTCCTCCCGCGTGCGTCCGCGGCCGGCCCCACCGCGCATGAGGCGCGACAGCGACGACAGCGGGTCGATCGGTGGATACACACCGCGGGCGTGGACCTCCGCCGAGAGGACGATCTGCCCCTCGGTGATGTACCCGGTGAGGTCGGGGACGGGGTGGGTGATGTCGCCCGCGGGCATCGTGAGCACCGGCAGCACGGTGACCGACCCCGGAGTGCCACGGATCCGGCCGCACCGTTCGTAGAGCGAGGCCAGGTCGCTGTAGAGGTAGCCCGGGTAGGCACGGCGCCCGGGCATCTCGCCCCGGGCCGCGGACACCTCGCGCAGCGCCTCGGCGTAGCTCGTCATGTCGGCGAGGACGACGAGGACGTGCCGGCCGTGCTCGAAGGCGATGCTCTCCGCGACGGTGAGCGCGACCCGGGGGGTGAGGATGCGCTCGATGACCGGGTCGTCGGCGGTGTTGAGCAGCAGCAGCAGCTCACCGGCCGCCGATCGCTCGTCGAGCACCGAGCGAACCATCTCGGCGTCCGCGTGGGTGAGCCCCATCGCCGCGAAGACCACGCTGAACGGCTCGTCCCCGGCGGTCGCCTGGGCCGCGACCTGCGCCGCGAGCTCGAGGTGCGGCAGCCCCGCGACGGAGAAGACGGGCAGCTTCTGGCCGCGGACCAGCGTGGTGAGCGCGTCGATGGCCGAGATGCCGGTGAGCACCGGCTCGGCCGGGGGCTCCCGGTGCACGGGGTTGAGCGGGGCCCCTGCGACGGGGGCCGTCCTCGGGCCGTGGACCGGCGGGCCGCCGTCGACGGGCTCACCACGGCCGTTGCAGACCCGGCCCAGCCAGCCGAGCCCGACGGGGACGCGCAGTGGCTCCCCCGAGAAGGACACCCGGGTGCGGCCCGGGACGAGGTCGGCAGTGCCCTCGAGGACCTGCACCACCGCCAGGTCGCGGTCCACCTCGAGGACCAGCCCGTGCCGCGGCCGGCGGTCGGGGGCGTCCCCTCCCGGGGCGATGACGGCGAACTCGTCCCAGCCGACCCCCCGGACGTCGCGCAGGACGAGCAGGGGGCCCCGCACCTCGTGCACGCTCGAGTACTCCACAGGGAGCCGGAACGGCCGTTCGTCGCTCACGTCAGGGCCCCCAGCGTCTCGAGCATCTGGTCGCGCCGGCCGCGCACGGAGTCGGCGTCATCGGGCGCGCACTCCTGTGCGGCACGGAGCAGCGGCGAGAAGTCGACCTCTTCGATCTCGGCGGCGGTGAGGCCGCCGTCGACGAGGGCGTCGCAGCGGTCGACGACGTCGACCACCGCGTCGAGCAGCGCCGCGGTCTTGAGCGCGGAGCAGTGGGCGTCGTTGTCGACGAGGGCGCTCTGCTGGAGCACCCCCTCGCGGATCAGCCGGCCCGCGAGGAGGACGACCCGCTCGTGCCCCGGGAGCGATCCCGCCCCCACGAGATCGGCGAGGTCGGCGAGCCGGTCCGAATCGGCGAGCAGCCCGGTGACCCGGGCGCGGCGGCGGGCCCAGTCCGAGTCGCCGGACGCCGCGTACCAGGCACCGATCCGGTCGGTGTCGCGCGCGAAGGAGCCGGCCCACCCGACCGCCGGGTAGTGACGGGCGTAGGCAAGGTCGCGGTCCAGGCTCCACAGGGTGCGGACGAACCGCTCGGTGTGCGCCGAGACCGGCTCGGTGAGATCGCCCCCCGGTGGGGAGACCGCCCCGACGATCGTCACGGAAGCCTCCGCGCCGCCGAGCGTCTCGACCCGGCCGGCCCGCTCGTAGAAGGCCGCGAGCGCCGAGGGCAGCGAGGCCGGGTAGCCCTCCTCGGCCGGCAGCTCGCCGGACCGCGAGGAGAACTCGCGCAGCGCCTCGGCCCATCGCGAGGTGGAGTCGGCGATGACGACCGCGTCGTGGCCCATGTCACGGAAGAACTCGGCAACGGTCACCCCGGCGTAGATGCTCGTCTCCCTGGCCATCATCGGCATGTTCGACGTGTTCGCGACGATGACCGTCCGCTCCGCGAGCGGTCGACCGGTGCGGGGGTCGACGAGCCCACCGAGGTCGGTGAGCACGTCGGCCATCTCGTTGCCCCGTTCGCCACATCCGACGTAGACGATGACGTCGGCGGTGCACCACTTCGCGACCTGCTGGAGGAGCATCGTCTTGCCGGTGCCGAACCCGCCGGGTACGGCCGCGGTGCTGCCGAGGGCCAAGGGGAACACGGCGTCGAGCACCCGCTGCCCCGTGAGCAGCGGCTCCCCCGCCTCGAGGCGGGTACGGACCGGTCGGGGCCGGCGGACGGGCCACTCCACTGCCGCAGTCACCGGCGCACCCCCGACGGTCGCGAGCACCGTGTCCGCGCCGTACTCCCCGGGCGGCGCGACGTCGTCGACCGTGCCCGCCGACCCGGGGGGCACCAGCACCCGGAACTCGACGGCGCCGGTGTCCCCCAACGTGCCGAGCACCTCGCCCTCCCGAACGCGCGCGCCGGCGGACACGTCCGGACGCCACGGCCACGACCGCGACGGGTCCCCGCGCTCCGCGTCGGGCGAGAGCCACGTGGGTGCGCTGGCCAGCGGGCGGAGCAGCCCGTCGACGATGCCGCCGAGCAGGGCGGGTCCGAGCACCGCCGTCAGGGGTCGCCGGCGGGGCACCACCGGGGCGCCCACCGCCAGGCCGCCGGTGTACTCGTAGGCCTGCACCGTCACGAGGTCGCCCTCGAGGGCGACCACCTCCCCGGGCAGGCCCCGCTCCCCGAGCGCGACCATCTCGGCCATCGCCACACCGGTCAGTCCCTCGGCCTCCACGAGAGGGCCGCTGACGCGGACCACGCTGCCGACCGGGGCACTCACGGGGTCCACCACCCCTCGGGGTCCGCACGGTCCATCACGAGGTCGACGAGCCGCGCGGCCGAGGCGTCGACCCGCCGGCCGTCCGCGGTCTCCCCCACGACCCCACCGTCGGGCGCGTCGGTGAGCCGCGTCCCCTCCCCGAGCTCCGCCCGGATCAGGCGCTCCAGCCCGTCGCGGGCGTCGCCGCGCCCCACGACGTCGCCGACCGCCTCGACAGCGCCCGTCCGCAGGCGCTCGTACGCGGCCCGGCGGGCCCGCTGGACGACGGCCCCGGCCTCGCGCCGGGCCGCCGCCCGCTCGGCGCGTACCCGGTGAGCGCCGTCATCGGCCCCGCGACGACGGGCGTCCTCGACGATCGCGGTGGCCCTGACGTCGGCCTCGGCCTCCACCCGGTGAGCCTCCTCCTCCGCGAGGGCCACACGGGCGGATGCCTGCGTCAGGGCGGCCTCGAGGAGGGACCGCCGCAGGGGTGCGAGCGCCTCGGCCTGGGCGAGGGTCAGCTCGGTCGGGTCGGTCATGCCGGCATCACCACCGTGAGGGGGTCCTGCGGTCGCCGAGCCCGGGCGTCGAGGGCGGCGGAGCTCTCCGCCGTCAGGACGACGACGGCCACGTCGTCGGAGAGCCCGGCCCAGGCCGCCCGTACCTCGGCCTCGGTCCGGGCCGGGAGGACGAGGGCGCCGGCCAGTCCGAAGCCGGCCACCTCGGACGGCCTCCCGATGGCTGCGACCCGGCTCACGCCCTTCCGATGAGGATGACCGAGATGATCAGGCCGTAGATGGCGATGCCCTCGGCGAGGCCGACGATGACCATCGCCCGCCCGAACAGCTCCGGACGCTCGCTCATCGCGGCGAGCGCCGCCGAGCCCGTGTAGGCCACGGCGATCGCGGCACCGATCGACGAGCCGGCGACGGCGATCGCCGCCCCGATGAGGGCCGACCCGTTCGCCACGGCGGCGTCGGCCGCGGGGACGGCCGCCGCCGTCGCGGCGGTGGAGGGCTCGACCGCCACCGCGAGGACCAGCAGGACGAGGGCGGCCACGAGCAGCAGCCCGTCGGCGGCCAGGACGACGACGAGCCCGCGACGGTCGTGGCGCCGCAGCAGCCACGAGGAACCGACTCCGACGACGAGGAGGGCGGGCAGGGCGATCAACCAGGTGGACATGGCACCTCCAGGAGGGTGAGCGGGATGCGCCAGGGCCGGAAGGGGCGCCCGACGCCTTCGAAGATCCGGGAGAACAGCTCGTAGTACTCCAGGCGCAGGGCCTGGATGGCGGCGACCAGCCCCTCGAGGGCGAAGCCCAGCGCGCTGCCGACGACGAAGACCGTGACCGCCCCGACCACGGCCCAGCCTCCGCGCGCCGCCAGGGCGGTCGTGCCCTGCCAGATGACGAGCCCGAGGGCGGCGTGCGTGAGCCCGAAGGCCGCGAGTCGCGCGAAGCTCACGAGGTTGGAGCCGAGCCGGACGACGAGGTCGAACAGCTCCACCGCCGTCTCGGCGGCGCCCGCGCCCCCTCCGCCCGCGGCGGCGTACAGGCCGACCGCGGCGGCGGCCAGACCGACGGTGGCGATGACGACACCGAGGGCGGTGAGCGAGCCCCAGCCGGTGTAGACGCCTCCCACGACGGCCCCGAGCCCGAGGAAGACGGCCGACCCGGCGATGCCGGTCGGGGCGTAGACGGCCGAGCGCCACCCACCTTCGCGGAACCGGTTGACCGTCCCCAGCGCGTATGCACCGGCCAGGAGCACCGCGCCCACGCCCACCGCGGCGCCGAGCAGCTCGACGGGGTGCTCGAGGGGTTCGAGCCAGATGACCGGGATCACCCCGGTCGGCCCGAAGAACTCGCCGTACAGCGCCCCGAAGACCATGCTCGACGCGCCGGCACCTGCGAGGAAGAGCCAGACCGGACGCAGCCGCTGCAGGCGGGGCCACCGCCCCCGCCGCACCGCGACCGCGGCGAGCAGGAGGAGCGCCCCCTGCCCGACGTCGGCGAACATCATCCCGAACATCACGATGTAGGCCAGGCCGGCCAGGACCGACGGGTTGACGTCGGCGTAGGGCACGGTCGCGTAGGTCTCGACGAGGGGCGCGAACTCCCTGCTCGCGCCCTGCCGGGCCAGCAGCGTCGGCGCCTGCACCCCGGGAGGGTGGGCCAGCGGGACCACCGCGCCACCGGCCCCCGCGACACGTTCGGCGAGGGGCCCCATGTCGTCCTCGGCCATCCACCCCGCGACGGCGCTCACACTGCCCCTGGTGACGGCCGTCGCGGCGGCTCGCTCGAGCTGCGCCTCACCGGCGACGAGGTCGGTACGCCCGGCCCGCTCCCACGCCTCGAGGTCGGGGGGACCGGGAGCGAGGACCGGATCGGAGGGGTCGCCGGGCATCCGGTGCAGCAGGGCCTCGGCCGACCCGTCGACCGCGCGGCCCGTCTCGTCCGAGCTCATGAGGTCGAGGTCGAGGTCGACCGTTCCCGAGTCGGCCACCGCGACGAGGAGGTCGCGCAGGGACTCGCGGGGGGCCACGAGGGCCACCCGCCGCATGGCGACCGGACGGAGCGACTCACGCCACGGCATCGAAGTCCTCCAGGGCCCGACCGTGGCGGGCAGCGCACTCGAGGGCCGCCCGCACACGCCAGGCGTCGATGGCCAGCAGGGCCACCGCTCCGAGCGGGGCCTCGAGGCCGGACCTCGCGGACCGGACCATCCGGAAGGCGTCGCGCTCCACCCGCGCCCACCACCGGGCCTCGGCGCGCCACAGGTCCTCGGGCGAGGAGACACCCGCCAGGGCCCAGGACGCGCTCCGTGGCAGCGCCTCGGCGAGGGCGGGCAGGCTCGCCGCCTGAGCGACCCGCTCCCCCAGGACGAGGACCAGGTCGTCGCGGGCACGGCGCGGCAGGGGCAGGCGCTCCGCCGTCACCTCGCGCGCGACGAGCAGAGCGAGGTGACCCCCGGCCCAGTCCGCCGCGGCCGGGACGGCGGAGGCGATGCGGTCGGCGGCAGTGATGCGCAGGGCCAGGGCCACCTCACGTGACGACGTGCCCCCGGGGTCACCCCACGGCGAGCTGGCGAGGGCGTGGCGGACCTCGTCGGGCGTCGTCGTGGCCGCCAGTCGCGGCCACGTCGTCCCCAGCGCCCCGAGCCGGTAGGGGGTGGGGGCGGGCCCGGGCCGGCCGCGCACCATGTGGTCGAGGTGGTCGACGACGTTGGCGGCCTCGACCGGGCTGGCGAGCACGCGCAGGAGGGAGACCCCGGAGCGCGGAAGCCATCCCGAGAGCACGCGGACGTTCCACAGGGCCGCGGCGACCACGGCCCGCTCGGCCTCGGCCAGGCGCATCCCGCCCCGGACCTCGCGACGGTAGGGCGAGCGGGCCAGCTGGGACAGGGCCGCCTCCAGGTCGGGGGCGGTGGCCAGCTCGCGCACCGCCACCCGCCCCAGCCGCCGCCGGCTCATCGCCCGGGCCCGGACGGTCGCGGCCACCCAGCCCGCGCTCACCGTGCTCCCTCCCCGGGGACCGCGTCGAGCAGCTGCTCGACGTCGGCGACGATGCCGGCGACCCACCCGGCCGCACGCTCGTCGACACGGTCGAGGAGCTGGTCGGCCTCGGCCCGGGCGGCGGCGACGGTGGCGGCACGCTCCCCGGTGGCCCGGGCGGCCGCGGTCGCCGCGGCCGCCGCGCGCTCCGCCGGCGCCCTCGCCTCGGCCTCGGCCACCCTTCGATCGGCCGTCGCCCGCGCCGTGTCGCGACGTGTCTCGGCGTCCCGGAGCGACTGCTCCCGCAGGGCGGCACACTGCTCCTCGGTGCCGCTGAGCAGCTCGAGGACGGGTGCCAGCTCCGACTCGCGGTCGGCGGCGCGGTCCGCAGGCACCGCTGCGGCGCTCGCCGGGCCCGGCGTGCCCGCCGGCCGGAAGCGGTACAACAGGTCGCGCACCCTGGGCACGCTGCCTCCTCCCTGGACGCCCGTACCTCCAGTGTCGTCACCGCCGGCCACGGGGGACGACGTTGGTGCGGGGTCTCACACCGTCGACTCGACCCGCAGAGAAGGCGCGCCCGCGCCCATCGCGCGGGGCCCTTCCGGAGCGCCGCAGGCGCTGGACCACCGGCACGACGCCCGCCCGGAGGACGGCCACGGTGGGCGGCCACCCCGTCCAGGACGTCGTCGACCAGCCGAGCGTTCCGGGCCCCCGCCGCGGCCCGCGTTCCGGGTCAGTCCGTGCCGGCGATGCGCTCGTGGTGGTGGATGACCTCGGCGATGATGAACCCGAGGAAAGCCTCGGCGAACTGGGGGTCGAGTCCCGCGTCGTGCGCGAGCGCCCGCAGCCGGGCTACCTGCTCGACCTCTCGCTCGGGGTCCGCGGGCGGCATCCCCCGGTTCGCCTTGAGCTGGCCCACCGCCTGGGTGCACTTGAAGCGCTCGGCGAGCAGGTGGACCAGCGCGGCGTCGATGTTGTCGATGCTCGACCTCAGCCGCGCGAGGTCCTCCGGCACGCGGTCGTCGCTCACGACGCCATCGTAGGAAGCCCCGGCCGCCGGACGCACGGCGCGTCCACCGGACGGTCAGCGCTCCCGGAACCCCCGCTCACCCTTCGGGTCGGACCACTGGGGGCTGGACACCGCGACGACCCTCCCCGGACGACCGCGACGGGGAGCGTCGTCACCGAGGAGGCCGACCAGCCGCTCGACGGCGTCCCGCGGACCCTCCGCGACCACCTCGACCCGCCGGTCGTCGGTGTTGCGTGCCCATCCGGACAACCCCAGCTCCAGGGCTCGTGCCCGCGTCCACCAGCGGAACCCCACGCCCTGCACGTGACCCCGGACGAAGACGGTCGCGCGGACGGCCTGCGGCTCCTTCTCCATCCCGGCATCGTAGGAGCCGTGCCCCAGCCGGGACCCGCCTCGGGGAACCGGCCATCACCCGACCCCGTCAGAGGACCATGCCCGAGCTCACCCGCCGTTCACTCGTCACGTGCTGCATCGGCGGCTTCGCCGCGGTCGTCGGAGGCTGTGGCTCGCGGACACCCGGAACCCCGTCGACCGCGGGCACGGCCTCGACATCGGGTGCGGCTAGCCCCTCCGGTGGTCCGGCCGCGCCGCTGGAGTCGCTCCGGCTCTTCGTCGACGGCGGGTTCACGACCGCGGCCCTCGCCTTCCGCATCGTCCCGGAGCTGACCCTGACTCCCGACGGTCGGGTGCTCACCTCGGCTCCCGTGCCCGCGATCTACCCCGGTCCGCTGATCCTCCCCCTCGACGAGCGCAGCATCGACGAGGCCGGGCGTGACGCCCTTGCCGACGCGGTGCGGGCCAGCGGGCTCATCGACGGGCGCCCGCCCGACTTCGGCACGCCCGGTGTGGCGGACGCCCCCACCACCACACTGCGCGTGACCCTCGGAGGCACCACGACGACCCTCGCGGTGAACGCCCTCCAGGAGGCCGGGGACACCGGGCTCACCGAGGAGCAGCGCGCGGCCCGTGCGGCCCTGCAGTACCTCGTCGAGCGCCTCCGCGACCTGGAGTCCACGGTCGGCGGCGACCACCTGGGCCCGTCACGGCCGTACACCCCCGACGGGGTCTGGCTCCGGACCGTCCCCTTCCCCCAGGAGCGGATCCCCGAGGACCCGGAGCCGGTCGTCCTCCCCTGGACCGTGGCCGAGGTCGACCTCGCCGGGCTGGACCGCCCGACCCTCGTCGAGGGCGATGCCGCGGATGCCGTCCTCGCCACCCTCGAGGGAGCCGGCGAGCTGACCCGCTTCCGGGTGCCGGGCAACCGGCCGCGCGACCCCGTCTACGAGGTCCTGGCCCGCCCCGCACTCCCCGGCGACCCGCCGGACGGCACCCTCTGACCCGTGGACGGACTCCCACACGCCCCACGGACCCCGTAGATCACAGCAGCGCGCCTCCGCCACTCCAGCCCCGCACGTCCCTACGGTGGGTGCATGGAGCCGCCGGTCGGCACTCTGGCGCCCCCGCGGCGTCGATCGGACCCTGCCCACGGCCCCCCCACCAGCGCGGATGAACCGGACGGGCCTCGACCCCGACGGCGCGACCAGGGCCGCCTCCCGGGCCTCGACGGGCTGCGGGCCATGGCGATCACGGCGGTGCTCCTCTTCCACCTCGACCCCCGCTGGCTGCCCGGCGGTTTCCTCGGCGTCGACGTGTTCTTCGTCGTGTCGGGGTTCCTGATCACCACGCTGCTCGTGCGCGAGCACACCGCCACCGGCGGCATCGACCTCGGCTCGTTCTGGACCCGGCGCGCCCGTCGACTGCTGCCCGCCCTGGCCGTCGCGGTCCCCTTCGCGGTGCTCCTCGCCCGCCTGAGCGAGGGTGACCTGCTCGTCGGCATCGGCCGCCAGGTGGTCGGTGCGGCCACGTTCACGTCCAACTGGCTCGAGATCGCCGCCGGCTCCGACTACTTCGCGGCCGCCAGCCCCGTCCTGCTGGCGCCGCTGTGGTCGCTCGCGGTCGAGGAGCAGTTCTACCTGCTGTGGCCGATCACCGTGGTGCTGCTGCTGCGCCTCGTCCACCACCCCCGCGGCCGCATCCTCGCCACCCTGGCGCTGGCCGCTGCATCGGCCGTGCTCATGGCCGTCCTCCTCGACCCCGAGCACCCCACCCGCGTCTACTACGGCACCGACACCCACCTCATGGGGCTGATGACCGGCGCCGCGCTCGCGTTCGCGTGGACCGCGCCCCATCGCGCCGGGACGCTCACGCCGACCTGGGAACGACACCGCCGCACCGTCCTCGGCGCCTCGGCAGCCCTCCTCCTCGCCCTCTTCGTCACCCTCGACGAGACCTCGGGCCTGACCTTCCGCGGCGGCATCCTCCTCGCGTCCGTCGCCACGGCGGCGCTGCTCCTGGCCGTCGTGGACCGCCCCGGGCGCGCCCGGGCCCTCCTCGAGGTGCCGGTGGTCCGCTGGCTGGGCGCCCGCAGCTACGGCATCTACGTGTGGCACTGGCCGGTGGTGCTCGTGGTGGGGCAGGACGTGCCGGTGCAGCCGGGCGGCCCGGCCTACCTGCTGACGCGCCTGTGGTGCCTCGTCGTCACCCTCGTGCTGGCCGACCTGTCGTACCGCTTCGTCGAGACGCCGGTGCGCCGTCTCGGCTTCGCGGGCGCCGGGGCCGAGCTCGCCCGGCGGCTGCGCGGGCTCGGTGCCCGCCGGGCCCGGGTCGTCTGGGGCGTGGCCACCACGCTCGGCCTCGTCCTCGTCGCCGTACTCCTCACCGCGCCCGACCGGAGCTCCACCGAGGAGCTGCTGCGGGCCAACGAGGCCGAGCTGGCCGCCTCCAGCGACACCGTCGAGCGTGCTGCGGCGACGCCGGTTGCGCGGGCCACCCCCACCCCCCGCACGGTCTCGACCGCAGCCGGGGACTGGTCGATGCCGAAGGGGCGCGAGATCGACGCCTTCGGGGACTCGATGCTCGTCGGCGCGGTCCACGCCATGGAGTACTACTTCCCAGGGATCCGGATGGACGCCCGCTCCAACCGCCGCTGGAGCGAGGCGCCGTCACTCGTGTCCGCCCGGGGTGGCTCCCTGCGCCGGGCGGTCGTGCTCGCCTTCGGCACCAACGCCGGGACCGATGCCAAGGCCATCACCAAGATCCTCGACCGGCTCGGCCCGGAGCGGATGGTCGTCATCGTCACCATCCACGGCCCCTTCGCCCGGGCGGAGAGCGACAACGCCGAGCTCCACCGCCTCCTCGACGGCCGCGACAACGTGGCCCTCGCGGGGTGGGACGAGGCCCTCTCCGGCACGTCCGACATGCTCCAGTCGGACGGCATCCACCCGAGCCTGCGCGGCGCGCACCTGTACAGCAGCACCGTGCGGCAGGCCCTGGCCGAGCTCTCCGAGCGGCACACCGGCACGGAGGTCAGGCTGAAGGACCTGCCGATGCCCTGAGCCGGCGGGGACGGGGCTGGCACCGGGGGCACGAGAACGAGCCGCGGTTCATGAACTGCTCACGGCGGATGGGCGTGCCGCAGCGCCGGCACGGACGCCCGGCCTGCCCGTAGGCCGCCAGCGAGCGGTCGAAGTACCCGGAGGCGCCGTTGACGTTGACGTAGAGCGCGTCGAAGCTCGTGCCGCCCTCACCGAGCGCCTCGCGCATGACGTCGGTGGCGTGGTCGAGCACGGCCGCGATCCGCGGCCGGGTCAGCGCACTGGCGGGGCGCTCCCCGTGCACGCCGGCGCGCCACAGGGCCTCGTCGGCGTAGATGTTGCCGATGCCGGACACGACCGACTGGTTGAGCAGCATCCGCTTGATGCCGCTGTCGCTGCGCTTGGCCCGCCGGACGACGGCGTCGCGGTCGAACGCCGGCTCCAGCGGGTCCGGGGCGATGTGGGCGATGGCCACCGGCACGCCCTCGGGCCCGAGGTCGCTCAGGGCCAGGCCACCGAAGGTCCGCTGGTCGACGAACCGCAGCTCGGGACCGTCGTCGGCGAACCGGAACCGCGCGTGGAGGTGCTTCTCGTCCGGGGCACCGGCGTCCTCCACGAGCAGCTGGCCGCTCATGCCCAGGTGCAGCAGCAGCCCGAGGTCGTGGTCGAGGTCCCACCAGAGGTACTTCCCGCGGCGCCGGACCGCGGCGACCCGCCGGCCGGCGAGACGGTCGGCGAGGTCGGTCGGCCCTGGCAGGTGGCGCCGGGCCACCCGGTGTCCGCGCAGCTCGACGTCGCGCAGCGTGCGCCCCTCCACGTGGGCGGCCAGGCCGCGACGGACGACCTCGACCTCGGGGAGCTCAGGCACTCTCGGCGTCGTCGCCGGTGTCGTCGGCGTCCCCCTCGGGGGCGCGGGCCTCCTCGGCCTCGACGACGGGTCCCTCGTGGATGTCGCGGACGGCCGTCCAGGCCAGCGCCGCGGCCTCCTGCTCGGCCACCTTCTTCGTGCGACCCGAGCCGCGCCCCAGGACCTCGCCACAGAGGCTGACCTCGGCCTCGAACCACTTGGCGTGCTCGGGGCCGTCCTCGCTCACGGCGTAGTCGGGAGCGCCGAGGGCATGGCGCGAGGCGATCTCCTGGAGGCTGGTCTTCCAGTCGAGTCCGGCGCCCAGGGTCGCCGACTGGGCCAGCAGCGGGTCCACGAGGTGGTGGACCAGCTCGGTCGCCGCGTCGATGCCGGCGCACGAGTAGACCGCGCCGATGACGGCCTCGACCGTGTCGGCCAGGATCGAGTCCTTGTCGCGGCCCCCGGTGGTCTCCTCGCCGCGCCCGAGGAAGACGTGGTCACCGAGCCCGAGCGTTCGCCCGACGTCGGCCAGGGCCCGCATGTTGACGACTGCCGCGCGCAGCTTGGCGAGCTGGCCCTCGCTGGTCTCGGGGTGGGTCACGTAGAGCGTCGTCGTGACGACGAGCCCGAGCACGGAGTCGCCGAGGAACTCCAGCCGCTCGTTGTGGGGGACGCCACCGGCCTCGTAGGCGTACGACCGGTGCGTCAGGGCACGCTGGAGCAGCGCCTGGTCGATGTCCGCGCCGGTGACCTCCTCGAGGTGCCGGCACAGCTCGGCGACGGGGCGCAGGGGGGTGAGCTCGTCGGCCGCGGCCGACCCCTTCCCCATGGCGCCGGGGCTCAGCCCTGGTGCTCGGAGCGCTCGGCCGCCCCGTAGTGGCGACCCTTGTAGGTGCCGCAGGAGGGGCACGCGGTGTGCGGCTGGGTCGGCGACTTGCACTGCGGGCAGGTCGTCGTGGCGACCGCCGTCGCCTTCCAGTTGGCGCGGCGCGAGCGGGTGTTGGAGCGCGACATCTTCCGCTTCGGAACGGCCACGTCAGGTCCTCTTCTCTGTCGTCGGGGGCGAGTCCTCGGCCAGGGCCGAGAGCGCCGCCCACCGGGGGTCGATCGTCTCGTGCCGATGCTCCGGGTCCTCCGCGAGCGGTTGGCCGCACTCGGAGCACAGCCCGGGGCAGTCGGGCCGGCACACCGGCTGGAACGGCAGTGCAGGCACCACCGTGTCCCGGAGCACCGGCTCGAGGTCGATCAGGCCTTCCTCGATGAGGTGCTCCTCGTCGGCGTCCTCGTCCCCCACCTCGCGGTGGTGGACGTGCCGATCGGCGTGAACGAACAGCTCCTGGAAGGTCCCGCCGACGTCCACCGTCACCGGGTCCAGGCACCGCACGCAGGCGCCGGTCGCCGCACCGCGGACCGAACCGGTGACGAGCACGCCCTCGACCACCGACTCCATCCGCACGTCGAGGTGGAGCGGAGCTCCCTCCTCGACGCCGATGACGTCGGTGCCGAGATCGCTCGGCGACCCGACCTCCCGCTCCAGCTCGTGCATCGTCCCGGGCCGGCGTCCGACGAGCTTGGTGTCCAGCACGTACGGGGACCGGGGGTCGGGGTGAGTCATGGCCTTCGTGGTTGGTCAGGGATGGTTCGGCCACGCCACGCGGACGCAGACCGAGGGTCAAGGCTACCGGGCACTCGTGGTTTGCCCAAAACGACCGCGGCGGCGGTCGGGCAGGTCAGGGCCGCAGTGCGGCCTCGACGGCCTCACCCAGTCGGGGAGCCAGGGTCGCCGCGTACGTGGCCGTCACGTGGTCACCGGGCCGGTGCACCGCGACGTGCCCGATGACGACCGGGCAGCGTCCGTCCGGGCAGATCCACGGGGTGAGGTCGACGAGGTGCACACCGGCGCCGGCGGCCGCCGCCGCCTCGCGCTGCACCGGGAGGCCGCTCTCGTCGACCGCGGGGCCCACCGGGAACGAGCAGACGTCGAGGTCGCGGGGGTGCCACGCCGCGCAGACGTCGAGGTCGTCGGGCGAGACGGGGCTGTCGCCGACGACGACGACCGGGACGCCGTCGTCCACGAGTGAGCGCCACTGCGCGGCGTACCCCTCGACGAGCGGTTCGGGCGCAGTCCCCTCGCCGTCCATGGCGACGTCCGCGACGCCGGAGGTGACGACGACCTCCGGCCGCTCCGCCCGGAGTGCCTCCAGCACCGCGCTGCTCCACGCGTCGCACTCCGGGTAGGGATCACCCGCGAGGGCCGCGGCAGAGGCCGAGAAGGCGCACGAGGACTTCCCGTACGTGACGATCCGCCAGCCGCGGTCACGGCCGGCCGCCTGGAGGGCCGGGAGCCACTGCATCGCCTTCGAGTCGCCGACCAGGGCCACGGTCACGCGTCCCCGTGGGTCGCCGAAGGTGCACTCCACCGGGTCGCTCGCGGCCTGCGACACCTGGCAGCGGTCGACGTCCGCGGCCGGCCGGTCCTCCCCCGAGACGAGCGGGTCGGGGGTCACCCAGCCGGGGTCGTCGGCGCCCGCGGGCCGGCCGGGCACGACGGTGGCCGCGCCCAGTGAGGTCAGCGCGGGGACCGTTCCGCCCGGTGGCTCGGTGACGAAGGGCGAGCGCAGCGCAAGCAGCGGAACCGCCGCGAGGACGCCCACGGCGGACAGGGCGAGCCCCGCGGCGAGTACGGCGCGGGGGCGGCCGCGAAGCCAGGCTCCGTGGTGGATGGGCGACTCGACGTAGCGCCACGACAGCCACGCGGGACCCACCGAGGCCACGGCGAGAACCACCGGGAGCCACGAGGGGGGCTGCTCCCCCGTGACGCGCAGCACGACCCACTCGCCGAGGACGATCGCCGGCCAGTGCCACAGGTAGATCGAGTACGAGAGGCCACCGACCCACACCAGCGGCCGCGTCCCGAGGAGCCGGGCCGGGCCGCCGGAGCCGCACTGCCACCCGGCCCAGATGACCAGGGCCGTGGGCACGGTCGGGAGCAGCGCCCACGCGCTCGGCCACTCGATACCGGTGGGCAGGGCCACCCCCACCGCGACGACGGCGCCGAGCCCGACCCAGCCCGCGAGCGCCGCCCCGCGAGCCGGCCGCTGCGGTCGCGGACGCCCGGTGAGCCAGACGGCGAGCAGCGCCCCGATCCCGAGCTCCCAGATGCGGGTCGTCGTGGTGAAGAACGACTCGCGGGGGGTGACGTGGGAGGCGTACACGGACCACGCGAACGACGCCGCGACGAGCCCACCGAGAGCCCCACCCACGACGCGGCGGGAGGGGCGCCGCACGAGGAGGGCGAGCACGATGAGGAGCAGCGGCCAGACGACGTAGAACTGCTCCTCGACCGACAGCGACCAGTAGTGCTGCACGGGCGACGGGCTGGCGTCGCTGGCGAGGTAGTCGACCTCGCGGCGGGCCAGCACCCAGTTGACGACGTACGTGGCGGCGGCCATGACGTCGTACCCGACCTCGCGGCGCCGCAGACCGGGGACCACGACGAAGGCCACCGCGCAGACCACGACGAGCACGAGGACCGCCGCGGGCAGCAACCGGCGGATGCGACGCCCGACGAAGTGCAGCCACGAGACCCGACCGGTCCGCTCGAGCTCGGTGAGGAGCAGCCCGGTGATGAGGAAGCCGGAGATGACGAAGAAGACGTCGACGCCGATGAAGCCGGCGCGGACCGGCAGCCCCGCGTGGTAGACGAGCACGAGGGTGACGGCGAGGGCTCGCAGGCCCTCGATGTCGGGCCGGAAGCCCGCGGTGCGCCGGTGCCCGGTGCGCTGCTCCGCGGGTGGGGCCTCAGCCGTCGCCACGCAGCCGCGTGACGAGGGCGTCGCGGACCTCGTCGGGGACCAGGCCGGTGACGTCCCCGCCGTAGCGCACGACCTCCTTCACCAGTGAGCTCGACACGTGCTCGAGGTCGGGCGCGCCCGGCAGGAAGACGGTCTCGACACCGGTGAGGTGGCGGTTCATCAGCGCCATCGGCAGCTCGTAGGCGAAGTCGTCACCCCCGCGCAGGCCCTTGACGACGACGTCGGCCCCGACGTCTCGGCACACGTCGACGAGCAGCCGTCCGCCGAAGGCCTCGACCCGGACCGACCCCGAGACGCCCAGCGCGCCCACGGCACGCTCGACCATCGCCACCCGCTCGTCGGGGGCGAAGGTGCCCTGCTTGGCGGGGTTGTGGAGCACCGCGACGACGACCTCGTCGTACAGCGCGGCGGCCCGCCGCACGACGTCGAGGTGACCCCCGGTGACGGGGTCGTAGGAACCCGGGCACACGGCCCGGCGCACGCGCTCGCTCACGCGCGCCAACCTACCGTCCGGGAGTCCGGTGCACCCCGCCCGGCTCAGCCGTCGTTCTTCGCGGCGTCCTCGATCTCCTCGGCCCGCTCCTTGGCCTCGGCCTTGACCGCGTCGGCCTCCTCCCGGGCCTCCTCCGGGGCGAGGGTGCCCTCCTCGACGGCCTGGTCGAGCAGCGTGGCGACCTGGTCCTCGGAGGCGCAGCCCTGCTCGAGCAGCTGGTTGCGCCGGGTGAGCCAGGCGACGGCGAGGTCCTGGCGCACGTCCTCGGCGACCTCCTCGCGGGCCGGGTTGAGGATGGTCTGCTCCTCCTCGTTCGAGTGGTGGTTGACGACGGTGGCGAGCTCCTCGAGCGCGTCGTCGTACTTCTGGGTGTCGGTGCCCCGCGCACGGAGGAACGCGAGCAGCGCCTCGGTGATCTCGGCGTGCTCCTCCTCGCCGTGCTCGGCCTCGTGAGCGCCGACGTCCTCGGCCCGACGGCGCAGCGTCGGGTACACCTTCTCCTCCTCGGCGGTCGCGTGGGCGACGAGGACCTCGGCGAGCGCCTGCCGGGCGGCGTCCCGGTCGGTGTCCGTGCGCCGAGCCTCCCGGAGCAGCTCCTCGAAGAGGCGGTGGTCCTCAAGGATGCGCTCCACGACGTCACCGCTGGTCGGGCGTGGGATCTCGTAGTCGGTCATCGGTCCATCCTGTCAGCCGGCCCCGTCGGCCCCCGGGTCCCGGGGTCGGCCTTCGACACCCCACCTCGCCCGGAGGGCAGGGGGCCGGCGGTCAGCCGCGCGGTGTCGCCTCCGCGACCCACAGCGTGGTCTCGCCGTAGCGCCGGGGTCGCCCCACCCGCTCGAGCCCGGCGGGCCACGTCGGCTCGGGCGAGCGCGACGACCGCTCGACCACCACCGTGGCGTCGTCGTCGAGCCAGCCCGTGGCCAAGCGGTCGAGCACCGCGGCCAGGGCCGCCTCGCCGACGTCGTACGGCGGGTCGAGGAGCACGAGGCCGTAGCCACCGCCGGTCCCGCCCGCCAGGTGGGAGAGCACCTCCCGCCGGGCCACTGCCACCTGCGCCAGCCCGACATCGCGCGCGTTGCGGGCGGCGACGTCGGCCGCCCTCCGGTCGGACTCGACGAGGACCACCTCGCTGGCACCGCGGCTGGCGGCCTCGATACCCAGGGCGCCGGAGCCGGCGTAGAGGTCCATCACCCGAACCCCACGGACCGCCCCCCGGGCGTCGAGTGCCGAGAAGAGCGCCTCCCGCACCCGGTCGCTGGTGGGGCGCGTCCCCGACCCCGGCGGGGTGCGCAGCGTCCGACCGCCCGCGGTGCCGGCGATGACGCGCGTCATCAGCCGCGCTCCAGGTAGGCCGCCTGCTCGGCGTCCACCCGTTCCTGCACGGCCGCGGCGAGCAGTGGGTGTGCGGCGAGGTCGGGGTCGCCGTCGACGACCCCGAAGGCGTCCTCGCGGGCAGCAGCGATGACGTCCTCGTCCTCCAGGATGTGGAGGAACTCCAGCTGGGTGCGCCGGCCGTGCTGGGCCGCACCGAGGATGTCGCCCTCGCGCCGTTGGGTGAGGTCCAGGCGGGCCAGCTCGAAGCCGTCGGTGGTGCCGGCCACCGCCCCGAGGCGGTCGAGCGCCGGCTCCGCGTCGGTGCCGGTGACGAGCAGGCAGAGCCCCGGGTGGCCGCCGCGTCCGATGCGTCCCCGCAGCTGGTGCAGCTGGGAGACCCCGAAGCGGTCGGCGTCCATGACGACCATGACGCTGGCGTTCGGCACGTCGACACCGACCTCGATGACGGTCGTCGAGACGAGGACGTCGGTCTCACCGCGCTGGAACCGGCCCATGACGGCGTCCTTCTCCTCCACCGGCAGCCGGCCGTGGAGCACCTCGAGGCGCAGCCCCGCGAGCGCAGGCTCCTCGGCGAGCTGCTCGCGCAGCGCCACGACGCTCGTGAGCGGACGGGCCACCGCACCGTCGTCCTCGTCGGCGTCGGCGATGACGGAGCCCTCGTCGGGGTCGTCGTCGTCCCCGATGCGGGGGCACACGACGTACGCCTGCCGCCCGGAGGCGACCTCCTCGGCCACCCGTGCCCACGTGCGCGGCATCCACCCCGGCTTGTCCTCGGGCACGACGTGGGTGGTGATCGGGGCTCGTCCGGCGGGCAGCTCGCGCAGGGTCGAGGTCTCGAGGTCGCCGAAGACGGTCATCGCGACCGTGCGCGGGATGGGTGTCGCCGTCATGACGAGCACGTGCGGCGGCGTGGCGCCCTTGCCCCGCAGGGCATCGCGCTGCTCGACCCCGAAGCGGTGCTGCTCGTCGACCACCACGAGCGCGAGGTCGCGGAAGTCGACGTTCTCCTGGAGCAGGGCGTGGGTGCCCACGACGATGCCGGCGTCGCCGCTCGCGGCGTGGAGCAGGGCCACCCGGCGCGCGGCGGTGGAGAGGCTGCCCGTGAGCAGGGCGACCCGAGTGCCCTCGGTGGCCCCGCCGAGCATCCCGCCCATGGCGAGGTCGCCGAGCATCCGGGTGATCGTGGCGTGGTGCTGCGCCGCGAGGACCTCGGTGGGGGCGAGCAGCGCCGCCTGCCCGCCGCTGTCGACGGCCTGGAGCATGGCCCGCAGGGCCACCACCGTCTTGCCCGACCCCACCTCGCCCTGGAGCAGGCGGTGCATCGGCACCTCGCGGGCCATCTCGTCCGCCACCGTCGCACCCACCTCGCGCTGGCCGGCGGTCAGCTCGAAGGGCAACCGGGCGTCGAAGGCGGCGAGCAGGCCGTCGGGGACGCCGGCCCGGGCCCGCGTCGAGTCCGCGGCGGCGGCTCGGCGGCGCTGGGCGAGCGTCACCTGCAGCACGAACGCCTCCTCGTAGCGCAGCCGCCGCCGGGCACGCTCGACCTCGGCCCACGAGTCCGGGGTGTGGATGCCGCGCAGCGCCTCCGTGCGTCCGACGAGCTCGCGCCGGTCACGCACGTCGTCGGGGAGCACGTCGGGCACGTCGTCGAGCACGTCGAGCACCCGGCGGACGCTCTCGGTGACCGTCCACGTGTGGAGCTTGCCGACCGGCCGGTAGATGGGGATGAGGTCCTTGCGGTCCCCGGCGTCGAAGTCGTCGAGCATCGTGTAGCCGGGGTGGGCGAGCTGGAGCTTGTGCCCGTAGCGGCCCACCGTGCCGGCGAAGAGCCCGCGGGCACCGGGCACCAATGCCCGTTCGTGGCCCTTGGCCGCCCGGAAGAAGGTGATGTCGACGTCGTTGCGCCCGTCGGTGATGACCGCCTCGAGCATGGTGCCCCGTCGCTTCTGCATCGGCCGCACCCTCGCCTGCTTGACCTCGGCCACGGCCACGAGGAACTGGCCGGGCACGAGGGCCCCGAGGTCGGACTCGCGGGTGCGGTAGCGGCGCGGCCAGAACGCGAGCAGGTCGCCGACGGTGCGAATGCCGCGTGCCTTCTCGAACTCGGCCGCTGCGGCGGCGATGACGGGACGCAGCGGACTGGACTCGGTGGCCACCCCTCACTCCACCCCGAGGAGCAGCGGGTAGACCGGCTGCCCGCCGTCGACGACGACGACCTCGATGTCGGGCCGGTCACGCAGCAGTGCGGCGGCGGTCCGCTCGGCGAGCCCGGGCTCGGCGCCGGCGCCGACGACGAGGGTCACGAGCTCACCACCGGCGGAGAGCAGCCGCGCCAGGACTTCGCGAGCGGTGTCCGTGACGTCCGCGCCGAGCAGGGCGACGTCGCCGTCGATGATGCCGAGCACGTCGCCGGGCCGACACACGCCCGCCCACGTGAGCGCCTCCTTCGTCGCCACGGTCACCGCCCCGTGCCGGGTGGCCCCGGCGGCGGCGGTCATCGAGACGACGTTGGAATGCAGCGAGCGCTGGGGGTCGAGGACGGCCAGGGCGGCGAGGACCTGCACGGTCGTGCGGGCCGGCACGACGTGAGCGTCGAGGCCCTCGTCGGAGGCGGCCTCGGCGGCGGCCTCGGCGGCCATCGACGTGTCCGGGTCGCCGGGCAGGATGAGGACACCGCTGGCGCCCGTCGCCAACGCCGCGTTCAGCAGCTGGCGCGCCGACGCGCGGCGCCCCGGGGCCGACTCCACGACCACCGCCCCGGCCTCCCGGAGGAGGGCGGCGACACCGGGGCCCGGGGCGCACGCGACGACGCCGACGGCGCCCGGCTCCCGGCGGGCTGCCACCTGGCTGTGCAGGTGGGTGATGCGGATGCGCTCGGGGCGTCCGGCGGCGATGCCGGCCTCGACCGCCGCCCCGGCGTCGTCGACGTGCACGTGGACGTTCCAGAGGTCGGGCCCACCGACGACGAGGAGCGAGTCGCCGAGTCCGTCGAGGGTGGTCGTGAGGGACCCCACGGCCTCGGCGGTGGAGCCGTGCAGCAGGTACATCACCTCGAACCCCGGGCCGAGCCCGGGCGTGGCGTCGTCGTCGAGGGGGTCGGCCCCGCCGTCGCCCGCCCCCGGGCCGGTCCCCGGCGTGCGCCACTCCTCGCGGCGGCGCAGTGGGGGCCCTGCCGAGAGCAGGCCCTCGTCGGTGCCGGTCCAGCTGCCGGTGACGACCCGGTGGAAGGACTCGAGCATGAGGACGCACCCCGCTCCCCCGGCGTCGACGACCCCGGCCCGGGCCAGGGCCGGAAGCTGCTCGGGGGTCCGGGCGAGCGCCTCCCGCGCGGCGTCGACCGCGGCGCTGCAGACCTCGCCGAGCCCCCCGCCCTCGTCGGCAGCGCGGCGGGCCGCGGCGGCCCCCGCGTCGGCGACGGTCAGGATGGTGCCCTCCTGGGGGTGGGCGACCGCGCGTCGCGCTGCGGCGGCGCCGCGCTCGAAGCACGCGGCGAGCAGTGCCGCATCCACCACCTCGGCGTCGTGGTCGATGACCTCGTCGCAGAGGCCACCGACGATCTGGCTGGCGATGACGCCGGAGTTGCCGCGGGCGGCGAGCAGGATGGCGCGCCGCAGCGTTCGGCACTCCTGCACGAGGGTGGCCTCACCGAGGACACCCGCCGCCTCGTGGGCGGCGACGACGTCGTCGATGGCGCTGTCGAAGGTGAGGTACAGGTTGGTGCCGGTGTCGCCGTCTGGCACGGGGAAGACGTTGAGGTCGTCGATCTCCGTGCGCCGGGCGGCGAGCGCCGCCCGCGTCAGGAGGGCCCAGTGCCGGGCGTCGGAGGCGGTGAACACGGCGGGCACGCTGGCCAGCGTATCGGCCGGGTCCGTCGCCGGCCCGGAGCCGTTTTGGCCCGGCGGCCGGGGCTCGGCTACTCTTGTCCGGTTGCGCGTGCGCCCCCGTGGCGCCGCCACCACCGACCATCATCACGCACTCGTAGGAGAACACCCGTGGCTGCCAACTGCGACGTCTGCGGCAAGGGCCCCGGCTTCGGGCACAACATCTCGCACTCGCACCGCCGGACCAAGCGTCGCTGGAACCCCAACATCCAGCGCGTCCGGGCCCGCGTCGGCGAGGCCGGTGTGACCCCGAAGCGGCTGAACGTCTGCACCAGCTGCCTCAAGGCCGGCAAGGTCACCCGCTGACCCCGGTCTGACGCGCTCCGGCACGGGCGGCCCACTCGTGGGGCCGCCCGTTCGCCGTCCCCGGCACTTCTCTCCGGATGCCGGAACCTTCACCGAGGGACGCGCTCCGAACCCGCCGTTCGGTGAAGGTTCCCGTCCTTAGCTCGATGAAGGCTCGCTCACCCGCGGAAGTGGTCCCACCCCCGGACCTCGGGCACCTCGTCGTCGACGGTGACGACCGCGCCGAGGTCGCCCGTCTCCCGGACCGTCCCGATGACCACCCACTCAGGCCCGGGCAGCGTGGACAGGTCGACGTCCGGGGGAAAGCACGCGACGAGCGAGTGCTCCTCGCCCCCGGACAGCACCTGCCGCAGCGCCTCGTCCTCGCCGACCGCCAGCGCCAGCGGGCCGGCCGCGAACTGCACCACGAGCACCCGGCCGTCGAGGTCGACGTGAACCCCGCTCGCCCGTGCGACCCGGCCGAGGTCGGTGACCAGGCCGTCGGACACGTCGACGAGCGCCGAGGCGCCCGCGTCCGACGCGACCGGGCCGGCCCCCAACGGGGGCTGGGGTGCCCGGTGGTAGGCGACCAGGCCGCTGACCGCCCGGTCCCGCGGTCCGGGCGGCGGGTCCCCGGGGCCGGCCGGGGGCTCGGTCCCCTCCCCAGAGCGGAGCAGGGCCAACCCTCCACCGGAGAGGCCGAGGGAGCCGCAGACGGCGACGACGTCTCCCGGTCGCGCCCCGGAGCGGAGCACCGGCGCGCGGCCCCGCAGGTCGCCCAGGGCGGTCACCGCCACCACGACCTCCCCGGCGCCGGCGGCGGACACGTCTCCCCCCACGACCTCCGCCCCGGCCTCGGCCGCCGCCGCGGCGATGCCCGTGGCGAGCTCGAGGCACCAGTCGACGGGGGTGTCGGGGTCGGCCATCAGCGCCACGAGCAGCGCCGTGGGCACCGCGCCCATGGCGGCGACGTCGGCGAGGTTCTGGGCCACCACCTTGCGGCCGACGTCCTGGGCGCTGGACCACTCGTCGAGCCAGTCGCGGCCGCGAACCATCGTGTCGGTGGTCGCCACGACCGTCCCCGAGGGCGCCGCCACCACGGCGGCGTCGTCCCCGGGCCCCACGGGCGCGGGGTCGCGGAGCACGCCCCGGGTCGCCGCGTACCGCGGCAGCACGCGGGCCAACAGCTCGGCCTCGTCGAGGTCGCGCAGCCGCTCCATCGGCACCTCCCTGCGATGACGTCGGGACACCCGGCACGGTAGCGTCTGAACCGTGCCCGTTCCCCGACGGGCCCGACGAGCACAGGGGGCCTGCGGGCCCCACCCTGCGACGACGAGGTGGCACCACAGTGGTACAGGCCTACATCCTGATCCAGACCGACGTTGGACAGGCGGCGGAGGTCGCCGAGAAGATCGCGCGGATCGAGGGCTGTGTCCTCGCGGAGGACGTCACCGGCCCCTACGACGTCATCGCCCGGGTCGAGGCGCCCAGCGTCGACGACCTCGGCAAGCTCGTCATCGCCAAGATCCAGGACGTCGACGGCATCACCCGGACCCTCACGTGCACGGTGGTCCACGTCTGACCCCGTCCCGTGTCGTCCTGGCGGCGGTGGCGCTCGGCGCCGCCGCCGCCGCGCTGTCCGGCTGCTCCTCCGCCGTGGAGGTGACCGTTCCCGGTGCCGGTGGCGGCGAGGCCTGTGCCGCAGCCGGGGCCCAGTGGCCGGCGACGGTCTCCGGGATGGCCCGCCGCGACACCAGCCCGTCGTCCCCCGCGGTCGCGGCCTGGGGTGATCCCGCCGTCATAGCCCGTTGTGGCGTCCCCGCGCCCGCCCCGACGAGCACCGAGTGCGTGGAGGTCGACGGGGTGGGCTGGATCCCCGAGCCCCTCTCCGACGGCACCCGGTTCACCTCGTTCGGAACCGACCCGGCACTCGAGGTCCTCGTACCCTCGGCCTACGCCCCCGAGCCGTTGCTGCTGCCCGCCTTCGCGCCGGCCGCACGTACGCTGCCCGACAACGGCCTGGAGTGCCGATGAACGGGGAGACGTCCGACGACAGGAGGGCAGCATGACGACACCGGGCCACCTGGACCACCTGGGGATCGGCGTCCCCGACCTCTCGCGTGCCAAGGTCTGGTACGACGGGCTCGTCCCTCTCGTCGGCTTCCGGGAGTGGTTCCCCGCCGATGAGGACCAGTTCAACTACGGTCCCGACGGCGCCGCCGGGACCCAGCTGTTCTTCTACCGCGCCGACACGGGCGGCCGCGTCGGCCGGCACGACGTCGGTCTGCAGCACCTGGCCTTCGGCGTGCCCTCCCGGTCGGCCGTCGAGCGGGCGCATGCGTGGGCGATGGCGCAGCAGGCCGAGGTGCTGCACGCTCCGCGGGCCTTTCCCGAGTACGGCGAGCACGCCTACGCGACGTTCTTCCGGGACCCGCACGGCATCACGGTGGAGGTCGTGACGCACACCCCACCGGACGGCGGCTGACCGCTCAGCGCAACCCGGTGCGGCGCTCGAGGGCCAGGGCGACGAGCTCGTCGATGAGCTCCGGGTAGGAGATCCCCGTGGCGGCCCACATCCGCGGGAACATCGAGCTCGGCGTGAAGCCGGGCATCGTGTTCACCTCGTTGAGGATGACCTCGCCGGTGTCGGTGAGGAAGAAGTCGACCCGCGCCAGCCCCTCGCAGCCGGCCGCGTCGAAGGCGCGCGCGGCCATGGACCGGATGCGCTCGGCCACTTCGTCCGGCACGTCCGCCGGTGCGTCCAGGCGCACGTCGTCGGCGGAGAGGTACTTGGCATCGAAGTCGTAGAAGTCGTGGTTCTTCAGGACCACGCACTCACCGGGCACGCTCGTGCGCGTCGGCCCGGTTCCCCGGCCCTCCAGCACGCCGCACTCGATCTCGCGGCCGGCCACTGCCGCCTCCACGATCACCTTGGGATCGTGCGCGCGGGCCTCCTCCACCGCCGCCACCAGTCCCTGCGGCCCCGTGACCTTCGAGATCCCCATGCTCGACCCGGCCCGCGCCGGCTTGACGAACACCGGCCACCCGAGCGCGCCCACGCGCTCGGCCGCGGCAGCGGGGTCACGGCGCCAGTCCTTGTCGGTGATGGCGACGTACGGCCCGACGGGCAGCCCCTCGGCGGCGAGCAGCACCTTCATCGTGTGCTTGTCCATCATCGTGGCCGAGGCAGTGACCCCGGACCCGACGTAGCGGACGTCGGCGAGGTCGAGGAGGCCCTGGATGGTGCCGTCCTCACCGAAGGGACCGTGGAGCAGCGGGAAGACGACGTCGACCTCGCCCAGGGTCCGTGGCGGCGCCCCGGCCTCGTGGACGACGAGGGTGCGGTCGGTGGCGCTCGTCGGGACGATGACGCTGCTCCCGGTGCCGTCGACCTCGGGCGTGTGCCCGGCCGCCAGCCGCAACGGCTCCGGGTCGTCGGGGGCGAGCACCCAGTGGCCGTCCTTCGCGATGCCGACGGGGACGACGTCGTACCGGTCGCGGTCCATCGCGTCGAGCACGCTCGCGGCGGTGGCGCACGAGACGGCGTGCTCGGAGGACCGGCCCCCGAACACGAGGGCGACACGGATGCGGCGGTCGGGGGTGGGGTCACTCATCGCGAGTGATGCTAGCCGCCGTACCCTTCCGGGATGAGCCACGACCCGGCGTCCGCCCCGGACGGACGCTCGCCCGCGACCCGGGTGGTCGCGGTCGGCCGCGAGCCCGCGGCGCCCGGCGGCCAGGTGGGGACCCCGCTCGTGCTCACCTCGACGTACCACGCCGACGGGCCGGTCTCCTATGCCCGGTCCGGCAACCCGACGTGGACCGCGTTCGAGGAGGCCGTCGGCTCCCTCGAGGGCGGTGAGGGGCTGGTCACCGCTTCGGGGATGGCGGCCGTCACGGCGGCGCTCTCCCTGGTCCCCCACGGCGCCACCGTGGTCGTCGCCGACGCCGCCTACAACGGCGTCGTGGCGAGCCTGGCCGCGCTCGAGGCCGAGGGCGCCGCCCGCGTCCGCCGGGTCGACGTCACCGACTCGGCCGCCGTCGTGGCCGCAGTCGACGGTGCCGACCTGCTGTGGCTCGAGTCACCGACGAACCCCCTTCTCGAGGTCGCCGACCTGCCGGTCCTGCTCCGCGCGGCCCGCGACCGCGGTGCCCTCTCCGTCGTGGACAACACCTTCGCGACCCCCCTCGTGCAGCGACCGCTCGAGCACGGCGCCGACGTCGTCGTGCACTCCGCCACGAAGTACCTGTCCGGTCACAGCGACGTCCTCCTCGGGATCCTCGTCACCCGGGCCGACGAGCCCGGTCGAACGCTGCGGGCCCGGCTCCAGCGACACCGTCAGCTGCACGGCGGCATCGCCGGACCTGTGGAGACGTGGCTGGCCCTGCGCGGGCTGCGCACGCTGCACGTGCGCCTCGAGCGCGCCACCGCGAACGCCGCCGAGCTGGCCCGCCGGCTCGAGGGGCACCCGGCGCTGACCCGGGTCCGCTACCCGGGCACCGGTGCCATCGTGGCCGTCGAGGTCGTCGGTGGGGCCGGCGCGGCGGAACGGGTGTGCGCCGCGACCCGCACCTGGGTGCACGCCACCAGCCTCGGTGGGGTGGAGAGCATGCTGGAGCGCCGGCGCCGTCACCCCGACGAGCCGCACCGGGTGCCCGAGGATCTGGTGCGGCTCTCGGTCGGCATCGAGGACGTCGACGACCTGTGGGACGACCTGGACCGGGCGCTGCGCCACGCCTGACTCGGCTGCGCTCCCGGGCGGTGCGCGCCGTCGGGGTTGCCTACCCGCGAGCCATCTGGTCGACACACACCGTGACAGCGAGGATGAGCGGTACGTCCTGGCCCTGGGCCAGCTGCACCCCGTACGTGTCCCGGACGCGGAACCACTTCTTGGAGACCTCGGCGATCTTCTCCCCGTCGCGCTCGATCTCGTACTCGTGATCGACGATGTTGCCGTGGGCCTTGAGGCCCTCGCCGTCCTCGACGTCGACGACGTAGTGGTCGCGGATGCCGATCAGGCGCTTGTGCACGGTGGCCTTCGAGGACCCGCTCTCGATGGTCATCTTGTCGCGGACGCTGAGCTTCTTCTCCTGGATCTTGGACAGCTCGTTGCCGTGGGCATCCTCGAGGATGAAGGTGTCCCGAAGCCGCGCCGCCTTGCCGTTGACCTTGTAGGCCTTGTTGCCGTCCGTGTCCTCGATCCAGAAATCGTCCCCGATCGCGAAGATCTTCTCGCGCATCTGGAAGGTGGGTCCGTCGAGTCCGTGGTGCCGAAGCCCCATCACATGTCCCTTCACCGCTGAGCGCAGGTCACGCGGTGTGCGCCACCCGCGAGTAGTTGCTCCTCCAGCGGGCCGCTGCGAGGCGCGAAGCCTTAAGGCCTCTCCACGGTGCCACGCGTGTGCTCGCGGCTCATCGCCCCGATGGGGTGACGGGTGCCGCCCCTGTGGGCGGCAGGCGTTCGGGACCCGTGCTCGACGTGGATGTCCGGGGAGCCGTTCGCGGACTGGTCGCACTCCACCCATCGACGTGGCGCCGGGGCGAGGTGCAGGATGCTCGCAGGAGGCCCCCAGGGGCCGCCGATTCCTGATCCGGTCCCGCTCGTCCGCCGACGAGGGGGGGCGGGCTGGACACAAGGCACCGACTGCGAGGAGAGACAGCATGGCCGTTGACCCGACCACCACCGCGGTGATCCTGATCGAGTACCAGAACGACTTCACGTCCGAGGGCGGCGCGCTCCACGGGGCCGTCTCCGAGGTCATGGACCGCACCGAGATGCTGGCCAACACCCAGAAGGTCGTCGCCGCGGCTCGGGACGCCGGAGTGACCGTCATGCACGCGCCGATCACCTTCGCCGCCGGCTACAACGAGATCAGCTCCCACCCGTACGGGATCCTCAAGGGTGTGGTGGACGGCGAGGCTTTCGTCAAGGGCACGTGGGGTGCCGACATCGTCGACGAGCTCGCTCCCGCCGACGGTGACATCGTCATCGAGGGCAAGCGCGGTCTCGACACGTTCGCCAGCACCAACCTCGACTTCATCCTGCGCAGCAAGGGGATCACCACCATCGCCCTGGGCGGGTTCCTCACGAACTGCTGCGTCGAGTCCACCATGCGCTCGGGCTACGAGAACGGGTACCAGGTCATCACGCTGAGCGACTGCGTGGCCGCCACCTCCCCCGAGGAGCACGACAACGCGATCACGTACGACTACCCGATGTTCTCAACACCGACAGCCTCGTCGGAGTTCATCGCGGACCTCCAGGGGTAGCCGCCCACCGGGCCCGGCGTCGGGCTGCCCCAACTCGTCGTGGTGGCCGCGGATCGCTGGACCAGCCGCGGTGTCCGGGAGCGTGGCCGGACGGGTCAGCCGACCATGAAGGCCTCGTCCGCCTTGGGGTCGAGGGCCAGGTGCCAGTGTTCGGCGAGCTTGTGGTCACGCACGTGGTACACGTCCACGTACTTGGCACTGAGGCTGCGGCCACCCATCGTCATGCCGTCCTCGTGCAGGATGACGACGTGCTCGTCGCTGGCCAGGACGTCGTGGATGTGCATCGACGTCATCTCGAGACCGGACTCCCGGAAGACCCTGGCCAGGAACTCCAGCGTCTGTTCGCGACCGCGGTAGTCCCCTTCCATGCCGGCGGCCGACTCGTGCCACACGATGTCCTCGTGCAGGAGCCCCGCGAACGTCGCCATGTCGCCTCGTGACAGCGCCTCGTAGGCGGAACGAACCACCGCTGCATCTGGATGCTCGCTCATCTGTATCTCCCTTCCCTCGTGCGCCTGACCCAAGAAATTGTGGTGACCGCCGCGGCCGGTGACATCACTCGGTCGAGTGATGTCACCGGTGGGGTTCGCGGGACCACCATGAGGGCTGCCGGCGCAGGTCGATGTGGTTCACCAGGGGCCGGTGACCCCGACGTGACCGGTGTGAGCCGTGGACACGAGGAGCAGCGGCGAGATGAACAAGGTCCAGGTCCGGGTCTGGAGCCCGGAGCGGCGTTTGGGGTACCGGCCCGGTCAAGGGGCCGCTTCGGACCAACAACCTCTACAGGTTCGAGAGCCAGGACGGCGGCACCCTGGTCGTCCTCACCGACGACCTAGGCCTCAATGGCGTCTTCCGGGTTCTGCTGCCCCTGATGCCGGCGTTCGTCCGATCGGTGTACCGCAAGAACCTCGCGGGCCTGAAGGCCACCTGCGAGGCACAACCCTCATAGGCGACGAAGCCCGGTGCCCACGACAACAGACATCTACGCCGGCCGACGACCGAGCGCTGTGCGGCCGCCGGCGCTGGGTGGCGCACGACCACTGCCCATCAGTGAGCGCGGGGCCGGGCCTCAGGCGGTCTCGGGCTTGCGAGGCCTCGACAGCAGGTTCCGCGCGACCTCCTGCGCGGTCCGGCCCTCGCGGATCATCGCGTCCACCTGCTCGATGATCGGCACGTCCACCCCGTGGTTGCGGGCCAGCTCGAGGATGGACGTACACGACTTGACGCCCTCGGCGGTCTGCCGGGTCACGGCGACGACCTCGTCGACCGACATCCCCTGGCCGAGCCGCACCCCGAAGGAGTGGTTGCGCGACAGCGGCGACATGCAGGTGGCGATGAGGTCACCGACCCCGGCCAACCCGGCGAACGTGGCGGGCTCGCCGCCGAGTGCGGTGCCGAGCCGGGTGGTCTCGGCGAGGCCCCGGGTGATGATCGACGCCTTGGAGTTGTCGCCCATGCCGAGGCCCTCGGCGGTCCCGACCGCGAGAGCGATGACGTTCTTCGTCGCACCGGCGATCTCCGTGCCGACGACGTCGTGGCCTGTGTACGGACGCAGGTAAGGGGCGGCGCACGCGGCCGCGACGCGCTCGGCCATGGCCCGGCTGCGCGAGGCGACGACGGAGGCTGCGGGCTGCTTGGCGGCGATCTCGCGCGCGAGGTTGGGTCCGGACACGACCACGACCCGGTCCTCGTCGACCCCTCCGACCTCGGTGACCACCTGAGACATCAGCTTGGTCGTGCCGAGCTCGACCCCCTTCATGAGGGACACGACGGCAGCGCTGCGCGGGAGCACCCCGGCCCACTCCCCGAGGTTGGTGCGGAGCGTCTGCGAGGGCACCGCGAGCACGACGAGGTCGGCCCCTGCGGCGGCCTCCTCCGGGTCGGTCGTGGCGGTGACGATCGGAGGCAGCCGCAGCTCTGGGAGGTAGTCCTCGTTGACCCCGGCGTTGACCTGGGCGACGACCTCGGCGCGGCGTCCCCACATCGTCACCGTCGTCCCGGCGTCGGCCATCACGGCGGCGAAGGCGGTGCCCCAGCTGCCGGTTCCGTAGACGGCGGCGTGCGTCACGATGCCTCCTCGAGGGGCTTGGGCCGGCCGATGCTCGTGATTCCGTGTCGCCGTGGGTCGAAGCGCTCGGTCGGCGCCTTCTCTCCACGGAGCTCCTCGAGGACACCGGTGATTCCGGCCATGATGCGCTCGGTGGCCTCGTGGAGCACGTCGGACGTGACCGGTCGACCGTACAGGTCGTCGAGCGTCACGGGGGCCCCGGCGCGGACGTGAACCGTGCGGCGCGGGAAGAGGTGCGGCACCTTGGCGTACGGCGCGAGCACCTCCTGCGGGCCCCAGTGCGCCACGGGGACAACCGGGCAGCGGGTCTCGAGGGCGACCCGCGCCGCCCCGGTCTTGCCCCGCATCGGCCAGAGGCCGGGGTCGCGGGTCAACGTGCCCTCGGGGTAGATCGCCACGCACTTGCCGCCACGGACCGCCTGCACCGCCGACCGGTACGCGTCGACCGCCCGGCCGCTCTCCCGGTGGACCGGGATCTGGTCAGCCGAGCGCAGGATGGCGCCGACGACCGGCACGTTGAACACCTCGATCTTGCCGAGGAAGCGCGGGGAGCGGCCGTGGTCGACGAGGTAGTGCGCGAAGAACAACGCGTCCAGGTGCGAGGTGTGGTTGGTGACGACGACCCAGCCACCCTCCGTGGGCAGGTTCTCCGACCCGGACCAGTCGCGCCGGGTCAGCACCATGAACAGTGGGCGGAGCAGGCGGATGACGAGCCGGTAGCCGAAGGGACGCGAGTTGTCCTGGGGGGTGCTCACCTGCTGCCTTCCGTGCGATCGGGACCTGCCGCATTGTGGTCCGCGGCGTGCGCGATGTCGAGGGGGCTCGCGCGCCTGACAGGATCGGGCGGGTGACCACGTCCCACTCCTGGGCGGCCGTCGTCCCGGTGAAGGGAGGGCCGCTCGCCAAGAGCCGGCTGGCGCTCCCGCACGACATCCGCGCCGCACTCGCCACCGCCTTCGCCCGCGACACCGTGGCGGCGCTGCGGTCGGCCGACCCGGCGATGCCCGTCCTGGTCGTCACCGGTGCCGCGGACGTGGCCGCCTGGTCCCGGGCGGACGGGGCACAGGTCGTCGACGACCCCGGGTCGGGGCTGGACGGCGCGGTGGCTGCCGGTGTCGCGGCCGCAGCGGTCCGCGGAGCCGACCACGCAGCGGTCGTGCTCGGCGACCACCCGGCGCTGCGGCCCGAGGAGGTGCGGGCCGCGCTCGCACTGGCCTCCGGCACCGAGCGCAGCCTGGTCCCCGATGCCGGCGGCAGGGGAACGGCACTGCTGGGCCTCCCGGCGGCGGGTGGCTCCCGCACGGCGTTCGGGGAGGGCAGCGCGGCGGCCCACGAGCGACTGGGCTACCTCCCCGTCGACCCGGACGCCCCGGGCCTGCGCCTGGACGTCGACGACGCCGACGACCTGGCCTCGGCGGTCGTGCTCGGCGTGGGGCGGCACACCGCGGCCGCGCTCGCGCGCGCTAGCCTGCCGGGCGTGCAGGCATCCATCCACCGCGCGCCGGACGCGGACGAGCCCGGCGCGGCGCTGCTCGACGACGGGGTCGAGGTGGTCGTGCCACCGGAGGCGCTCGCCGCGAGCGGCCTGCGGCACCTCCGAGTGGGTCAGCGCGTCAGCGTAGAGCTGGACCCGGAGGGACGGACCGCGACCCGGGTGTGGGTCGTGGGGATCGGGCCAGGCGAGACGGTCCGCTGAGAGCGGTCGCCGCCACAGACCCGTCGCTATTTCTTCGCGGTCGACTTCTTCGCCGTCGAGGTCTTGGCGGCTGACTTCTTCGCCGTCGACTTCTTCGCCGTCGAGGCCTTCGCAGCTGACTTCTTCGCCGTCGACTTCTTCGCCGTCGAGGCCTTCGCAGCTGACTTCTTCGCCGTCGACTTCTTCGCCGTCGAGGTCTTCGCAGCTGACTTCTTCGCCGTCGAGGACTTGGCCGGCGCCTTCGTCGCGGTCGTGGTCTTCGCAGCTGACTTCGTCGCCGTCGAGGTCTTCGCAGCTGACTTCTTCGCCGTCGAGGACTTGGCCGGCGCCTTCTTCGCCGTCGATGCCGCAGCAGTCGAGGACTTCGCGGCTGACTTCTTCGCCGTAGGCGCCGAGCGGGAGGCGACACCGCCGGCCTTGCGGGCGGCGGCCCCGGCGGCCGTGAGCGCCGACCCGGCCGCGGCGGCCGCCGTGCCCGCTGCCGCCCGACCGGTGGCCAGGGCGGTCTTCGGCAGGCTGCTCGGCTTGCGCACGTAGCCCTTGAAGGAGGTCCCGGGCCGGAAGCGCGGAGCCTTGGACTTCGGGATGGGCACCGACGAGCCCGTGTGCGGGTTGCGGCCGGTGCGTGGAGCGCGCTCCACGCGGTCGAAGGTCCCGAACCCGGTGATGGCGACCTTGCCACCCTTCGCCACCTCCCGGACGATGGTGTCGAGCACCGTCTCGAGTGCGTCGTTGGCGGCCTTCCGGCTGCCGAGCTTCTTCTCCAGCTCCCTGACGAGGTCTGCCTTGTTCACAGTGGTGGTCTCCCATCGATGCCGGCGCCACGGCCCACCGGGGTGGCGACCTGACGAACAGCGGTTCTCCGCTCCGCCGAAAATAGGGCCACCGGGCGGTCGGCGTCCATCACCCACGGGCGTGTTCTTTCCCTGTCGCACAACGAAATCGCCGGGCGGTTGGGCAACTCGTCGGTAACCAGGAAGGGTGCACCTACGCCGGACGGCGCTGCGCCGCCACGAGAACGGTTGTCACGCAACCGTTTCCCAGCGAACGCTCAGGAAGTGACGGTCGGCGTCCAGCTCGGCCGGGTCGACTCGTACGCGGTGATCTCGTCCTCGTGCCGCAGGGTGAGGCTGATGTCGTCCAGGCCCTCGAGCAGCCGCCACCGGGTGTAGTCGTCGACTTCGAACGACGCCACGACGTCACCAGCGGTCACGGTTCGCGACTCAAGGTCGACGGTCACCGAGGTGCCGGGCTCGTTCTCCAGCAGCTTCCACAGCAGCTCGACGTCGTCCTGCGAGCACTGGGCGGTGAGCAGCCCCTGCTTCCCACTGTTGCCCCGGAAGATGTCGGCGAACCGCGACGAGATGACGACGCGGAACCCGTGGTCCATGAGAGCCCAGACGGCGTGCTCGCGCGAGGAGCCCGTGCCGAAGTCCGGGCCGGCCACGAGCACCGAGCCGGCCGAGTAGTTGGGGTCGTTGAGGACGAAGGTCTCGTCGCCGCGCCAGGCGGCGAACAGCCCGTCCTCGAAGCCGGTGCGCGTGACCCGCTTGAGGTACACGGCAGGGATGATCTGGTCGGTGTCGACGTTGCTGCGCCGCAGCGGGACACCGATGCCGGTGTGGGTCGTGAAGCGTTCCATCAGGCGCCCACCTCCGCGGGCTCGAGGTCGGCCGGGCTCGAGAGCGTGCCGCGGACCGCGGTGGCCGCTGCCACGAGGGGGCTCACGAGGTGGGTACGTCCACCCTTGCCCTGGCGCCCCTCGAAGTTGCGGTTCGACGTCGACGCGCTCCGCTCCCCCGGCGCGAGCTGGTCGGGGTTCATGCCCAGGCACATCGAACAGCCGGGCAGGCGCCACTCGGCGCCCGCGGCGGTGAAGACCTCGTGCAGGCCCTCCGCCTCGGCCTGCACGCGCACGCGCGCCGAACCCGGCACGACGAGCATCCGCACGCCCTCGGCAACGCGGCGACCGCGGATGACGTCGGCCGCGGCCCGCAGGTCCTCGATGCGGCCGTTGGTGCACGAGCCGACGAAGACGGTGTCGACGTGGATGGCGCGCAGCGGTGTCCCGGCGGCCAGCCCCATGTACTCGAGCGCTCTGCGCGCCGCCACCTTCTCGGTGTCGTCGGCCATGTACTCGGGATCGGGCACGGCCTCGGCGAGCGGGCTGCCCTGGCCCGGGTTGGTCCCCCACGTGACGAACGGGGTCAGGCTGGCCGCGTCGAGCACGACCTCGGTGTCGAAGGCGGCGTCGTCGTCGCTGCGCAGCTCGCTCCAGGCGGCGACGGCGGCGTCCCAGTCGGCTCCGGTCGGGGCGTGGTCACGGCCCTTCACGTACTCGAACGTCGTCGCGTCGGGCGCGATCATCCCCGCGCGCGCCCCGGCCTCGATGGACATGTTGCAGACGGTCATCCGGGCCTCCATCGACAGCGACCGGATGGCGCTGCCGCGGTACTCGATGACGTACCCCTGGCCCCCGCCGGTGCCGATCTTGGCGATCACGGCGAGGACCAGGTCCTTCGCGGTCACACCGGGCGTGAGCTCGCCCTCGACGGTGACGGCCATGGTGCGGAACGGCTTGAGCGGCAGCGTCTGGGTGGCCAGGACGTGCTCGACCTCGCTGGTGCCGATGCCGAAGGCCAGCGCGCCGAAGGCACCGTGCGTCGAGGTGTGGCTGTCGCCGCAGACGATGGTCATGCCCGGCTGGGTCAGGCCGAGCTGCGGGCCGACGACGTGGACGATGCCCTGCTCGGCGTCGCCCATCGGGTGCAGGGTGACGCCGAACTCCGCGCAGTTGCGGCGCAGGGTCTCGACCTGGGTGCGGCTCACCGGGTCGGTGATGGGGCCCGGGGTCGTGGGGACGTTGTGGTCCTCGGTGGCCAGCGTGAGGTCGGTCCGGCGCACCGGGCGGCCCGAGAGCCTGAGCCCGTCGAACGCCTGCGGGCTGGTGACCTCGTGGAGCAGGTGGAGGTCGATGTACAGCAGGTCGGGCTCGCCCTCGGCCCGGCGGACGACGTGGGACTCCCACACCTTCTCGGCCAGTGTTCCGGCCACGACAGCACCTCCACGCTGGACCACCCGTGCGGTGGCCTTCGGTACGAAGGGCACCCTGAGGGCGCTCGTGCGCCCTCGCCCTGCTCCCGAGATTCGCACGCACACGCCGCCCGAGGACTTGCGTCTCAGGCAATGAGACTGCAATATCAGTTCATGGACAACAGCAGTGGGGTCGGCGTCCTCGACAAGGCGGCCATCGTCCTGTCCGCCCTCGAGGCCGGCCCGTCGACGCTCGCCCAGCTCGTCACGGCCACCGGCCTGGCCCGCCCGACGGCGCACCGCCTGGCCGTCGCGCTGGAGCACCACCGCCTGGTGACCCGGGACCTCCAGGGCCGGTTCGTGCTCGGCCCGCGCCTCGGTGAGCTCGCCGCCGCCGCCGGTGAGGACCGGCTCCTCGCCGCCGCCGGTCCCGTGCTCGGCGCGCTGCGCGACCACACCAACGAGTCGGCGCAGCTCTTCCGCCGCCAGGGCGAGTACCGCGTGTGCGTCTCTGCCGCCGAGCGCCCGGTCGGCCTGCGCGACTCGATCCCCGTCGGCGCGACGCTCTCCATGCGCGCCGGGTCGGCCGCGCAGGTGCTGCTCGCCTGGGAGGAGCCCGACCGCCTCCATCGCGGCCTCCAGGGGGCCGCCTTCACCGCAACCGGCCTCTCCGGGGTGCGGCGACGAGGGTGGGCCCAGAGCGTCGGTGAGCGCGAGCCCGGGGTGGCCTCGGTGTCCGCGCCCGTTCGCTCCCCCTCCGGACGGGTCATCGCCGCGGTCTCCATCTCGGGGCCGATCGAGCGGCTCTCCCGCCAGCCGGGCCGCCTCCACGCCGCCACCGTCATGGCAGGAGCCAACAAGCTCACCGAGGTGCTCGCCCGCCACGCGGCGCAGCAGGAGGCCCAGAACAACGGCTGACCTGCGGATGGGGAGATGTTCACAGACACGACACCCCGA
Organism: uncultured Actinomycetota bacterium; assembly: GCA_963726295.1. Taxonomy (GTDB): domain Bacteria; phylum Actinomycetota; class Actinomycetes; order Actinomycetales; family Dermatophilaceae; genus DASSQJ01. Next base: position 556,889 of record CAVSBW010000001.1, on the reverse strand, counting down.
CCCCCCTCCTGTCGTCACCCTCCTCACCGAGGCTGAGGCGCGCCCGGCCCTGTCCGGCCCTGTCCGGCCCTGTCCGGACCGGTGCGCCGCGGCGACGCCTGCCCGTGACCCGAGGGGGACGGGCGGGCGTCGTGCGGTCGGCGGACGCAACACGGATGTCACACGGCGCGCGCTCCCCCGCAACCTGGGTGCGGCAGCCTGACGTGCATCCGCCCCCACCCGAGGAGGACCCGTGTCGCCGGACGCCGCCCGCCGCATCGCCCGTGACCGGACCCGCCTCCTCGGCTTCCCCCGGCCGGACCGCCGCGCGCTCGTCGTGGGCGGTGGGCCCCTCGCCGCGCGACGCGCCGCGGCCCTGACCCGCTCGCAGACGCCGGTGGTCGTCTATGCGCCCTCGCTCTGCGACGACGTCTTCGACCTGCTCGCCGAGCGGCTCGTCTCCTGGGAGAACCGGTGGCCGACGCTCGAGGACCTGCGCGACGCGTGGCTCGTGCACGCCGCCACCGGCGACGCCGAGCTGGACGCCCGCTTCTGCGCGATGTGCCGCCGGCTGGCCACCCCAGCCTGACCCTCTGCACGGGGGCTCAGGCGCCGCTGCCCACCCGCCTCCCGATGCGCTCGCGCGCCGTCTCGCCACGTCGCCCCACGGGAACGGTCCCGGCCAGGTCGGCGAGCCCGAACGGCCGCGGGCCGGCGTAGACGCTCTCGCTGCCCTGCGGTTCGACCCGGTAGGTCTCGTGCCAGATCGTCACGGCGGACGGGTCCCTGCGAGCGGCACGGTAGAAGTCCAGCCACGCGGGACGGTGCGCGTGGGCGGGTGCGTTGGCGTAGGCGTAGACGTCCTCCACGCTGCGCCACCACTGGATCATCGTGGTCCCGGTGAGGTGGACGGTCGACCGGCTGCCGAGGTAGCCGAGGTGCTCGACCTCCCCGCGCTCGGCGGCGGCCTTGTTCGCCTCGAGCTCGGCGACCATCCGAGGCATCGCGGCGGCGGCGCTGCGGACCACCGAGAGGCGCCACGGCTTGTGGACGCGCAGGCCGATGAGGAAGACGGCCAGCGGGCCGTCGTAGGCGTGGGTGACGCGGTCCATCGTGACTCCTTGGATAGTATTACTGCCCAACAAGACCATTGTGGATAGTGGCACTATCCACTGTCAAGGAGGATCGCGTGCGGATCTCGGAGCTCGCCGAGCGGACCGGTGTGCCGGTGCACACGCTCAAGTACTACCTGCGTGAGGGCCTCCTCATGGCCGGGCACGCGACGAGCCGTACTCGGGCCGAGTACGGAGCGGAGCACGTCGACCGGGTCCGCCTCGTGCGTGCCCTCGTCGAGAACGGCCGGGTGCCGATCGTCTCCGTCCGCGCCGTGGTCGAGGCCCTCGACGCGCCTCCCCCGCGCACCCACGACCTGCTCGGCGTCGCGCACTGCGCCCTACCCGCACCACCGTCGTCCGGCGAGGTGTCGCTGGAGGTGGCGGCCCTCCTGGACACCTTGGGCTGGCACGTGGGGCCGGACGCGCCCGCACTCGCCACGCTCTCCGACGCCGTTGCGACGGCCCGGGCCAACGGCGTTCCCCTCGCACCTACGCACCTACGCACCTACGCCGACGCCATGCGCGACGTGGCCGAGGTCGACGTCGACGTCGCCCTGGCGGCGGGCTCGCCGGCCGACGCGATGCGGATGGTGGTCCTCGGCACCGTCCTCGTCGACCCGGTCCTGGTCGCGCTGCGCCGGGTGGCCCAGGAGGCGGCCAGCGCCGGCCGCTTGCCGACGCCGCACGGGGACACCGCCGGCTGAAGGAGCGGCAGCGTTGGGGGGATGCCCCGATCTGGTCATGGCGCCGGGATATCCGCCTGCCCCAGGGTCTCGGAAACCCCTGGAGGCATCGGTGTCAGCGCGCGGTCTGGTCCAGCTCGTGGTGGACGACCCCACCACTGAGGCCGCCCTGCGCTCGGTGCTCGAAGCGGCGCAGTACGACGTCATCACGGGTGCCGGGGTCACCGGAGGCCGTCGAGTCCGCCGCCGACGCCGGACCCGACCTGCTCGTGCTCGACACCTCCCTCACCGGCATCGACGCCTTCGAATGCGTCGACCGGCTCCGCGTGTCGGGGGTTCTACCACGACGTCCCGGTGGTGCTCATCGCCGAGGAGTCGGACGCCGAGGCCAGGCTGCGGGGGCTGGAGGTCGGCGACGACCTCATCTCGACGCCGCTCGACCCGCGCGAGGTGCTCACGCGGATCGAGCGGCAGGTCACCGTCTCGAAGGTGCGTCTCGCCCTGCGCGAGTCGGAGGCGAAGTTCCGGTCGGTCATGGAGTCGGCCATCGACGCGATCATCTCCGCCGACGCCGACGGCATCATCCGCACCTGGAACTCGGCCGCGGCCGCGCTCTTCGGGCCCTCGGAGGGCGAGGTCGTCGGGCTGCCGCTGGTCGTCATCGGTCTTCGGGTCGAGGAGGAGTACAAGGTGCTCACGCTCGAGGACGGCAGCGAGCTGCGCTGCCACGCGGTCATCCTCGCCACCGGCGTGCGCGTGCGGACGCTGGACGTGCCCGGGGTCGAGCCGCTGCTCGGGGCGTCGGTCTACTACGGTGCGGCGTAAGCGGAGGCGGCCAACTACGCCGGCGGTCGTGTCGTGGTCGTCGGCGGTGCCAACTCGGCCGGTCAGGGCGCGATGTTCCTCTCCCGGTTCGCCCGCGAGGTCATCGTGCTCGTCCGCGGCCCCTCGCTGGCCCAGACGATGTCGCGCTACCTCGTGGACCAGATCGAGGCCACGGATCACATCCTCGTGCGCACCGGGACAGAGGTGGCCCGGATGACCGGCACGGACCACCTGGAGACGGTGACCGTGCGCGACCGGGAGACCGGGGCCGAGGAGGGGCTCGCGCCAGACGCCGTGTTCGTCTTCATCGGGGCGTCCCCGTGCTCGAACCTGCTGCAGGGGCTCGGCCAGGTCGACGAGGCCGGCTTCGTCCTCACCGCGCAGGACCTCGTCCGCGACGGCCGGCGCACGAAGGGCTGGCGGCTCGACCGTGACCCGTTCCTCCAGCAGACCAGCGTGCCCGGCATCTTCGCCGCGGGCGACGTGCGCCACGACGTCATCCGCCGGGTGGCGTCGGCGGTCGGCCAGGGGTCGGTGGCGGTCAGCCTGGTGCACAAGTACCTCGAGACCGTCTGACCAGCGCCCGGTACGTCGAAGGCCCGGTCCTCGCGGACCGGGCCTTCGATCGGTAGCCCCGACGGGATTCGAACCCGCGCTACCGCCTTGAGAGGGCGGCGTGCTAGACCACTACACAACGGGGCCGTGGTGCTGGTCCGGGCCTCGGAGGGGCCGGACACCGGTGCAGAACCTTACCGAACGGGAAGGCATTCTCCGAATCGCCGCCGACGGGCGGCGACGTGGCGCTGGGGTACCAGGACTCGAACCTAGAACGGATGAACCAGAATCACCTGTGTTGCCAATTACACCATACCCCAAGGGGTATGCCTCCCGACCTCCCGCGCAGGGCGCCGAGGGGCGAACCGACTGGCGATACTACCGGGCGGGACGGGCCCTCCCAAATCGCGGGCGGGTCAGCCGTGCAGGAGCGGTGGGACCTCGGTGAGCGAGCCCAGCACGGGGATGGACCGCTCCCCGGCCACCCGCGCCGCGGCCGCGTCCGGCGCGCCGTCACGAACCAACCAGGCCGCGGGCATGCCGGCCTCGGCCGCGCCCACCGGGTCCGTCTCGAGCTCGTCACCCACGTAGAGGGTGCGCCCCGGTTCGGTTCCGAGCCGGCGGCAGGCCTCGTGGAAGGCGCGCCGGTCGGGCTTGCCGAAGCCGAGGGTGTCGCGGCTGCACACGACGTCGAACAGGCCGTCGATGCCGGCCGCGCGCATCTTGTGCCCGGTGTAGGTCTCCGAGCTGTTGGTGAGCACGCCGACCGCGAGCCCTGACTCCCGGATCGCCGCGACCGCCGGACGCACGTCGTCGAAGACCGTCATCGCGTCGAGGAAGGCCGGCTCGTACACGGCCTCGAAGTCGTCCCAGAGCCCGCCGTCGTCGGGCTGGCCGAGCCAGCGGGCCAGGGCCGAGACGCGGGCGCGCCGCATCGCGCCGAAGTCGAGGTCACCCCGGGCGAACGCCCGGAAGTGGCCCTCCGGGTCGTCCCGGAACCGAACCCCGGCGCGGCGGACGCGCTCGGGGTCGGCTGCAGGCCAGAGGACGGCCGCCGTCGCGGACCCGGCGGTGTGCATCGCCGAGCGGGTGTCGTAGAGGGTGTCGTCGGCGTCGAGGAGCACCCCGTCGACGGCGCCCGGGCCGGTGCCGCCCGTGCCCGTCACAGGGTGGACCGCAGGGCCTGCAGCCGGGTGAGCGTCGACCCCTTGCCGAGGATCTCCATCGACTCGAACAGCGGTGGGCTGATGCGGCGGCCCGACACGGCGGTCCGCAACGGGCCGAAGGCGAACCTCGCCTTGATGCCGAGGCCGTCGACGAGCGCGTCGCGCAGGGCCTGCTCGATCGCCCCGGCGCGCCACGAGGACTCGGAGCCGAGGACGCCGTCGTGGTCGTCTGGAACAGCCTCGAGGGCGGCGACCGCGGCGTCGAGCACCCGCGCCGCGTCCTCCGTCAGCTGCGCCCGGGCATCCTCGGCCACCTCGACCGCGTCGTCCGCGACGTAGAAGGGCGACACGAGGTCGGTGGCCTCGGTGAGGTGGGCGATGCGGGTCTGGATGAGGGCCGCCACCTCAGTGAGCCTGGCCAGCTCACCGAGGCTGGGCGCGCCCGGGAGGACGCCGTCGGCCTCGAGGAACGGCAGCAGCCGCGATGCGAAGTCGTCGAGATCGAGGGCGCGGATGTGGACCCCGTTGAGCCAGTCGAGCTTCTTCACGTCGAAGATCGGGCCCACCGGGTTGACCTCGGACCACTCGAACCGCTGCGAGAACTCCTCGAACGTGAAGAACTCGACGTCGTTGCCGTCCGCGTCGTGGGCGGGCGGGTAGGCGAGCAGGCCGAGGAAGTTGACGAGCGCCTCCGGGAGGTAGCCCTCCTCCTGTAACCAGGTGAGGCGGGCCTCGGGGTTCTTGCGCTTGCTGATCTTGCTCTTGTTCGTGTTCCGCAGCAGGGGCATGTGCGCGAACTGCGGGGGCTCGAGGCCGAGAGACCGGTAGAGCAGCAGGTGCTTGGGGGTTGACGAGATCCACTCCTCACCGCGGACGACGTGGGTGATGCCCATCTCGTGGTCGTCGACGACGACGGCGAGGTGGTAGGTCGGGAAGCCGTCGGCCTTGAGGATCACCTGGTCGTCGGGGCGCGGGGCGGTGAGGTGGCCCCGGATGAGGTCGTCGAAGCCGAGGTCGACGTCGTCGGGCACGTACATCCGCACCACCGGGGTCTGCGAGAAGCCGGGGAGCGCCCGCCGCTCCTCCTCGGTCCGTCCGTGGCAGAGGCGGTCGTAGCCGGTGGGCTGCTTGGCCGCCTGCTGCGCGGCGCGCATCTCGGCAAGCCGCTCGGTGGAGCACCAGCACCGGTAGGCGTGGCCCTGCTCGAGCAGCCGCTCGACGTACGGCGCGTAGGTGGTCAGGCGCTCGCTCTGCCGGTAGGGGGCGCAGGGCCCGCCGACGTCCGGCCCCTCGTCCCACGACAGCCCCAGCCAGCGCAGGGTGTCGAACACCTGCTGCTCGGAATCCTCGCGGAACCGGGCCCGGTCGGTGTCCTCGACGCGCAGCAGGAACCGGCCGCCCTGCTGCCGCGCGAACGCGAGGTTGAACAGCGACATGTACGCCGTGCCGACGTGCGGGTCACCCGTCGGCGACGGTGCGACGCGCAGGCGGACCGGCCCGGGGAGGCCGTTCGTAGCGGGGGCGGGGGTGGTGGAGGTCTGCTCGGTCATGGTGCGCCCAGCGTAGTGAGGGGCGCGCGACACCGGCGCGTCAGGCGTCCCCGGCGTCCCGGTCCGCCGTCGTCGGAGCCCCCGGGGCCTCCCACAGGTGATCCCGGTTCGTCCTAATCGAACAGGTGTTTGACATGATGGGGCATGGCCCACGCGACGCTGACACTCGCCGAGCGACGCTCGCGGCTCGAGGCTGCCCGAGACGCGCTCGAGGGAATCGACGCGGTGCTCCACCAGGCCACCGGCGTCGAACTGGCCCTCGCGGTGGAACTCTTCGACGACGTCGCGGCCCGTGCGGGTGCGGCCCGGGCGATGGGCACCGCCGAGGCCGTGCGCCGGGGCGAGGTCACCGGAGGCGCCGTCCACGAGTGGGTGCGTGAGCACGCGCCGTCGTTGCGACAGGGCGGTGCGGGCCAGCTGGCCACCGTGGCCAGCCGCGTGGCCGACGCAGGCGCCGCGCTCGGCCGGGAAGCTGTCGTCGACGACGCCCTCGGCATCGTCTGGCGTGCGGTGACCTCCGCGGACCTCGACTCCGGCACAGCGGCCGCCATGCTGAGGGAGCTCGGGCGCCTTGCCCCCCTCCTGCGCGACGAGGCGCTGCCGGCGGTCGCGGCGGGGCTCGTCGACCTGGCCCAGCGCTGGGGTCCGGCCCTGATGCGACGGCTACGGCCGCAGCTGCTGGCGCAGTACGGCCACCACGGCGTCCTGGGCGACCTCCGGGACCGACTCGTCACCGCGGCCCGCCTCTCGAGCCCGCTCGTCGAGTCGGCGGACCTCATCGAGTACCAGCTGCTGATGACTCCCGACCAGGCCGCAGTCCTCGAGGCCGCCATCGGTCCACTCTCCGCGCCGGCGCCCAACCCCGTGACGGGGGAGGCCGACCTGCGGCCTGCCGGTCAGCGACGCGTGGAGGCGCTGGCCGCGGTCTGCGAGCCTTCATCGGTGCTCGACGCCGAGGGCGTGGCCGGTGACCGACCCGCCGGGTCCCCGGCCGCCCTTCGCGTGACCATGTCCCTGACCGACCTCGAGCGGCGCACCGGGTCGGGTGAGGTGCTCGGCTCCGTGGCGACGGGGGCCCTCCTCTCTCCCGAGGCCGTCCGGCGCATCACCTGCGACGCCGCACTCGTTCCCCACGTGCTCGGCACGGCCGGTGAGGACCTCGACCTCGGTCGGGTGGCTCGCCTGTTCACCCGGGCGCAGCGACGGCGCCTGTGGCGCCGCGACCGCGGGTGCACCCACCCGAGAAGCGGTGCTCCGGCTGCCTGGTCACGGGCGCACCACGTCGTCCACTGGGCCGACGGGGGCGAGACCGACGTCGGCAATGCGGCGCTGCTGTGCCAGCGGCACCACGGCGTGGTCCATCGACGGCGTCTGGTCGCGGAGGTGCTGACCACCCGCGACGCCCACGGCCGGTTCGTCGTCTGGGACCTCGCCGAAGGCTCGTACGACCGCGTGCTCGTGTCACGTCGCACCGACGCCCCGGGGGACGCTCCGCCCGGCTCCTCCCCCTCACGAGCAGGGGTGTCGGCGGCGCGAGTCGCCGGCCGGATGCCGGCTGGCCCGCCGGCCTCGACCTCACGCAGATCGCGTGCGCTCGGGTGTTCGGCCGGGTCCGGGCCGCGCGGGGCCCCCCGGCACATGTGAGCTCAGCGGCGCACGACCGGGTTTGCGAGCACGCCGATGCCCTCGACCTCGACCTCGACGCGCTGGCCCGACTCCATCGGACCGACACCGGCGGGCGTGCCGGTCAGGATGACGTCACCCGGCAGCAGGGTGAACGCCGCCGAGGCGTGCGACACGAGGGCGGCGACCCCGTGCACCATGTCGGCGGTCGTCCCGTCCTGGACCACCTCACCGTCCAGGCGCGTGACGAGGCCGAGCGCAGCGGGGTCGAGGTCGGTCTCGACCCACGGCCCCAGCGGGCAGAAGGTGTCGAAGCCCTTGGCCCGCGCCCACTGACCGTCGGAGCGCTGGAGGTCCCGTGCGGTGACGTCGTTGGCGCACGTGTAGCCGAAGATCACGCCGAGCGCGTCCTCCGGCGCGACGTCCTTGCACAGGCGACCGATCACGACGGCGAGCTCGCCCTCGTAGTGCACGTCGGTCGACTGGGGCGGCAGCACGACCGGGTCGTCGGGGCCGATGACGGCGGTGTTGGGGACGAGGAACATCAGCGGCTCCTCGGGGGCCTCGCCGCCCATCTCGGCCGCGTGCTCGGCGTAGTTCCTCCCGATGCCGATCACCTTGCTCCGGGGGATCACCGGGGCGAGCAGCCGCACGTCCTCGACGAGGTGCGTGGTGCCGGTGAGCTCGATGCGCTGGTACAGCGGGTCACCGGTGACCTCGGCGATCTTCTCCCCCGCCCCGTCCACGAGACCGTAGACGGGCTCCTCACCGGTGGTGAACCTCGCGATGCGCATGATCGGGAGCCTACGACGTGGGCGGAGGCTCTCCCTGACCGGCCGACTGCTGCGGCTCAGCCGGCGCTGTCGGCCCCCATGCCTGGTTGCCGTAGCGCCGACGCCTGAGGTCGTCCTCGTCGATGAGCCGGTTGAGCAGCTGCTGCACCTCGTCGCTGTTGGGCACGCTGGCGAGGTCCTCGTCGGGGCTGTCCCCCGCCGACTCGATGTGGAGCGACCCGGCGCCGATGACCCGGTCGAGGAGCGACTGGCGGTATGAGACGTCGGTGATCTTCGCGAGCGTGATGTCCTTGCCCGACTTCGTGAGCACTCCCCGCCGCACCATCACCCGGTGGGTGGTGATGACGTAGTTCGTCGACCGCCAGCGGACGAGGGGCGGGATCACGGCGACCAGCGCGACGACGGCGATGCCGAGGACGATCCACTGGATGATGTTGCCGGTCCCGGTGTCGGGCGTGATGACCGCGACGACGGCTGCGACGACGAGGAGGACACCTGCCAGCACGGCGGGCGCCACCACGCTGAGCCAGTGGGGGTGGAGGTGCCGCACCACCTGCTCGTCGCGAGCCAGGATGTTCTCGGGGAAGCCCAACGGTCCCTCCGTTCGTACGGGGCCGCGGGCGTGCTCGCGGCCTGGGGCCCAAGCCTACGGACCCTCGCGCGTCCCCGTCTCGTCAGTCGGTGACTCCGGCCTTCGTCGCCGCCTGGGCCAGTACCCGGGCCACGGTCGCGGCGCCCTCGTCGGTGAGGTGGATGTCCGCGGCGGTGCACGTGTAGGTCAGGGAGCAGACCTGGGCGACGTTGCGCGGGACCGTCCTCCCGGCGAACTGGGTGGGGGTCTCGTCGTCGAGCGCGAATGCCTTGTCGAGGGAGACGAAGGTGGCGCCGGAGGCCTTCGCGGACTTCTCGATCGCGGCGTCGAGCCGGGTGAACGCGGACGCCGCGGCCTTCAGCTGGTCCTGTCCCTCACCCAGGTACCCGGCCGCGAGCCAGGGGTTGTAGTACCCGATCACGAGGACTGGCACGTCCTTCCCGGCCGCGTCGCGGAGCCGCTCGAGCACACCGGGCAGGGTGCTGGAGACGGTGCGCACTCCCTTGTCGACGCACGCCCGGTCGACGGTCAGCTGGCGGGTGGCGCACCGCAGGAGGTCGTTGCCACCGATGTCGATGCTGACCAGCCGCACGTCCCCCTCGTTCTGGGCGAGGTATGCCTCGGCCTGGGCGAGCTGGCTCCCGGCCGGGAAGTCGCACTTCCCGCCCTTCTCCAACGTCCCGGTCGTCTCGCCGCTGCAGCCGAGGTTCTCGAGGGTGAGGTCGACCCCGCTGCGAGCGAGACGGGTCGCCGTCAGGGCGGGGTACGCCGTGTCCCGCAGCTCCGCGCCCCCGGGCTGGTAGCCGGCCGCGAGTGAGTCACCGAGTGCGAGGTACATGCCCCCGGCACCGGCGTCGGCGCCGGTGTCCTCGGTCGGGCTCGTCGACGGTGTGATCGCCGGGGCGGCGCTCGTGGCGGCCGGGGGGCTGGTGGCGGCCTCGTCCGCACCGGAGGAGCACCCGGCGATCAGGGCACCGGTGGCGAGCACCGACAGCACGGTCAGGGGGAAGCGCATCGGGGTCCTCTCGGTGACGGGCACGTCCATCCTCCCCGCCCAACGCGCGAGACGGCCCGCGTGTCCCATGGTGAACCGAAGCGAACCACCTCTACCCTCGTTCCCGACCGCGGGCCGTCAGGCGCCCGCCGGACATCGGAGCGCGCATGTCGTTCGGTGAATCCGTCAGTACCGTCTTCTCGAAGTACGCCACCTTCAGCGGCCGGGCCCGCCGCAGCGAGTACTGGTGGTGGCAGCTCTTCTACTTCCTCGTGCTGCTCGTCGCGACCATCCTCGACAACGTCATCGGCTGGAAGGTCGTCAACACCGCGACAAGCACAGGATGGCTGACGGTCCTGCTCGCACTGGCCCTCGCCCTCCCGACCATCGCGGTGACCTTCCGGCGGTTGCACGACACCGGGAGGTCCGGCTGGTGGTGGCTCCTCACCCTCGTCTGCGGCATCGGCGGGATCATCGTGTTCATCTTCTGCGTCATGGACAGCCGGCCCGACAACGAGTACGGCCCCAATCCGAAGGGCGGCGGGCTCGCCACCACCTGACGGTCCGTCGACGACGGCCCAGGAGCGCTGCTCCGGGGCCGTCGTCGTACCGTGTCGGGGTGGTCGAGGTCCTCGCCGAGCAGCACTGGCGCGCCCTGGAGGCGGCGCACGCCGAGCGTGTGGATGCCGCGACGGCCGACCACCGGACCCGTGGCGCCGACGGCCGCCCCCACCCGGTGGAGGACTTCCTCTTCCGCTACTACAGCCACACGCCGGGCCGGCTCCGTCGCTGGCACCCCGGTGCCGGTGTGCGACTGGAGGGCGCGGCCGGCGACCCCCGCGCCGGCTGGCGGCACCACCGGGTCGTCGGCGCGGGCGTCGAGCTCGACACGACGTCGTTCCTCGGCCAGCGGGAACGCACCGTGCACTTCGTGTGCGACCTGCTCGTGGCGACGCAGTCACGGCCTCCCCGCCTCGGCTGCTTCGGCCTGCACGAGTGGGCCATGGTCCACCGGCTCCCGGAGGACGAGCTGCGCCACCGCGGCTGGCCGCTGCGGCTCGGGGCCGCGGGTACCGACGCCGTCGTCGAGCAGCAGGTGCTGCGGTGCACCCACGCCGACGCCTTCCGCTTCTTCACCCCCACGGCCCGCCCGTTCAACACCCTGCAGCCCACGCGCGCGGACCAGGTCACCCTCGAGCAGCCGGGATGTCTGCACGCCGGCATGGACGTCTACAAGTGGTGCTTCAAGCTTGCGCCCCTCGTGCCGAGTGACCTCACTGCTGACGCCTTCGACCTCGCCCGCGAGATCCGCGTCCTCGACATGCAGGCCTCCCCCTACGACCTCACCGAGCTCGGGTACGAGCCCGTCCCCGTCGAGACACCCGAGGGCCGGTCGGAGTACGCGCGGCGGCAGGCTGGGTTCGCCCGGCGCTCCAACACCCTCCGGCGCCGCCTGCTCGCGGTGCTGGATGCCGTGACCAGCCCGAGTGAGGATGTCATCGCCACCGGGTACGGTCCCAGACCGTGACCGACTGCTTCGTCTGCTCCGAGAACTCCCGTAGCGACCTTCCTGCGCGCGAGCGTGTCGTGGTCACCGACCACTGGCGGGTGGCCCACGCGTTCGACACCTCGCTGCGAGGCTGGCTGGTGCTCGACGCCCTCGAGCACGTCACCGCCCTCGACGAGCTGCCGCCGCCGGCGCACACCGAGCTCGGCGAGCTCCTCGGCCGCCTGAGCGCCGCACTGAGGGCCGAGACCGGGTGCGAGAAGACCTACGTCATGCAGTTCTCCGAGGCGGCGGGCTTCGAGCACCTCCACGTGCACCTCGTGCCACGGATGCCGGATCTGGCCGACGACGCCCGCGGGCCCGACGTCTTCCGCCACCTCGGTCCGCACGCCGACGGCGAGCAGGTCGGTCCCGACGAGCGTGACGCCATCGCCATGCGCCTCGCCGCGCGGCTCCGGCCGGGCTCTCGCAGCTGATCGGTCCCCGGGGGTGGTCATCGGGAGGCGTCCCGGATACGTTCTCGAGAAGCCCGTGTCAGGGACCCGGGCCCGGAGGATCGAGAGGACATCATGAGACGACGACTCATCCCGACCATCGCGGCCACGGCCGTGGCCGCGCTCGGCATCGTGTGGACAACTCCGGCCGCCCAGGCGGCCCCCTACCCGGGGAGCGACCTGGCCGCGCTCTGCCAGGACCTCTGGGGCGACACGTTCGGCACCCCGAACGGTGAGCCCCTCGGCGCCTGCCAGTGGGACATGGCACTCATCGGCGCCGGCGACGAGAGCTATGCGCACGGCACCGGGGCCGGTGTCACCGTGGGCGTCATCGACAGTGGCGTGGACCTCACGCACCCCGACATCGCCCCGAACCTCGACCTCGACCTGTCGTGCTCCTTCATCTACGCCCACGACCCCGTCGCCGACCCCGCTGAGGTCGCCGGCGGTGACTGCTCGAACAAGGCAGCCATCCAGGACCTCTACGGCCACGGCACCCACGTCGCGTCGACCATTGCCGCGCCCATCAACGGGGTGGGCATCGCCGGCGTCGCACCTGAGGCCACCATCGTGGCTCTCAAGGCGTGCTCAGTCGGAGGCTACTGCTTCGCCGACTCCGTGGCTGCAGCGCTCCGCTACGCCGGCGACCACGGGATCGACGTCGTCAACCTCAGCCTCTTCGCCGACCCGTACCTCTACTACTGCAAGGACGACAAGAGCCAGCGCCAGATCCTGTCGATGCTCTCGTCCGCGGCCCGGTACGCGCAGGCGCACGGCGTCACGATCGTCGCGTCTGCGGGCAACGAGCAGGCCGACCTGCAGCACCCGACGACCGACGACATCAGCCCCGACTACCCGCCGGGCGCCGCGGTCGAGCGCGAGGTGGGCAACAACTGCGTCGTCGCGCCGGCTGAGCTGCCCGAGACGCTGACAGTCTCCTCGACGGGTCCCGTCGGCTACCCCGGGTACGACCTGTGGATCGCCGACTACTCCTCGGTGGGCATGAGCCGCGTCGACGTCACCGCTCCCGGTGGTGACTACTTCCAAGCCACCGACACCGTCCAGGACGCCGTGCTCGGCGCGGTCCCGGCCGACAGCGAGATCGCCCAGAGCTACGAGCCGTTGAACCCGTTCTACCCCGGCATCGTCTCCACGTCCGGTGGTGGCACGTACGCCTACCTCAACGGCACGTCGATGTCGTCGCCCCACGCGGCCGGTGTCGCTGCTCTCGTGGTCGAGCAGCACCCGGGCTGGTCGCCGAAGGCGGTGCAGGCGGCGGTGAAGCGCACCGCCACCGCCATGTCCTGCCCGCCGAACTGGGAGCCGCTGGGTCCCGGTGATGGACGCGAGCGGTGCTACGGGGACGGTGGCCGCACCTCGTTCTTCGGTCGCGGCATGGTCGACGCCCTTGCGGCCGCGACGAGCTGACCCACCACCGACGACGACGGCCCCCGCGCAGCCCGGCGGGGGCCGTCGTCGTCAGCGGGGGTCGACCCCGGCGCGGATGAGGCCGTACGTCACCGACTCGACGAGGGCCTGCCAGCTGGCCTCGAGGATGTTCGCGGCGACGCCGATGGTCATCCACGACGTCGTGCCGTCCGAGGTCTCGATGAGCACGCGGGTCACTGCGTCGGTGCCGTGCTCGTCGTCGAGGATGCGCACCTTGTAGTCGATGAGCTCGAGGTGGGAGATCTCGGGGTACGCGGTGGCCAGCGCCGTCCGCAGCGCGTGGTCGAGCGCGTTCACGGGCCCGTTTCCCTCGCCGGTCTCCACGTGGCGCTCACCCGCGGCGCGCAGCTTGACCGTGGCCTCCGACAACGCCTCGGCCGACCCACGGGCGTCGGTGATGACGCGCCACGACTCGACGTCGAAGAAGGCGGGCAGCCCACCGTCCAGCTCGCGGCGCAGCAGCAGCTCGAAGCTGGCGTCGGCGGCGTCGTAGGTGTAGCCGCGCAGCTCGCGTTCCTTGACCGCTGCCAGCACGCGTCGCAGGGTCGCGTCGTCGGCGGCGTCCGAGGCGTCGAGGGTGAGGCCGAGCTCGCGCGACTTCAGCTCGATGGAGGCCCGGCCGGCCATGTCGGAGACGAGCATCCGCATGTCGTTGCCCACCTCCTTGGGGTCGAGGTGCTGGTACAGGTCGGGGTCCACCTTGATGGCGCTCGCGTGCAGCCCCGCCTTGTGCGCGAACGCGCTCGACCCGACGTAGGGCTGCCGCGAGTAGGCCGGGACGTTCGTGACCTCGGCGATGGCGTGCGCGATGCGGGTGGCGTCCTGGAGCCGGTGCGGCTCGAGGAGCTCACGGCCGCCCTTGAGCTGGAGGTTGGCGACCACGGTGAGCAGGTCCGCGTTGCCGGTGCGCTCCCCGTACCCGTTGATGGTCCCCTGGACGTGCGTGGCACCGGCCTCCACCGCCGCCATCGAGTTGGCGACCGCGCAGCCGGTGTCGTTGTGGCAGTGGATACCCACCCGCGCGCCGGTCGTGCGGACCACGTCGTCGACGACGTCTGCCACCTCGCCGGGCAGCAGGCCACCGTTGGTGTCGCAGAGCGCGGCGAGCTCGGCGCCGGACTCGACGGCGGCCCGGATGGTCTCGAGCGCGTAGTCGCGGTCCAGCCGGTAGCCGTCGAAGAAGTGCTCGGCGTCGAGGAACACGCGCCGTCCCTCTCCGCGCAGGAAGGACACGGTGTCCCGGATCATCTCGAGGTTCTCCTCGAGGGTGGTGCGCAGGGCGCGCTCGACGTGTCCGGTGTGGGCCTTCGCCACGAGCGTGACCACCTGGGCCTGCGAGTCCACGAGCGCGCGGACCAGGGGGTCGGTGTCGGCGCGGCCGCCGGCCCGCCGGGTGGCGCCGAAGGCGGCGAGGGTGGCGTTGCGCAGCGACAGGTCACGGGTGGCTCGGGCGAAGAACTCGGTGTCCTTCGGGTTCGCACCCGGCCACCCACCCTCGATGTACCCGACACCCAGCTCGTCGAGGTGCGCGGCGATGGCCATCTTGTCGGCCACGGAGAGGTTGAGCCCCTCCTGCTGCGCACCGTCCCGCAGGGTCGTGTCGTAGACGTGGAGGTCGGTCATCGTCGTCTCACCCGTGTCTCGGTCCGCCGGTCGCCCGGCGGGTGGTGCCCCGGCCCGGGTGGGCCGGGGCGTCGCCGCGTGTGTCGTCCCGGCCATTCTCGACCGGCGCCGTGCCCGGGCGCCCACGGGGTGGGCGGGCGGCCCGCTCTGCCGGAGACGGTGCCGCCGCGGTCGTGACGGTCCCGGTCCAACAAAAAGACCCCCCGGGTGCGGGAGGTCTGCGCGACGAGGGAGCCTCGTCGCGCTAGCCGATAATGACCGCGGTGGTGGCCGCGTCACGGAACGTCACGGAGACAGCATCCCACGCGATGGGCGTCAGGCGCCGCGTGTCGTCCACATGCTGGCCACCCGTTGGTGGCTTCACACGCTGACCCGTGCGTCCCACCACGTGTCGAGAGCCGGCGGCTCGGCGACGTCGACCCGGTCGCCGACGCGGGGCACGGCGACCGGTACCCCGCCGGCGCCGGCTGCGGCGAGCAGCCGCTCCACGGGCTCGGCCCACGGGTGCGGGGCGAGCACGAACGTGCACCAGTGGATGGGGAGCAGCAGCCCGCCGGAGAGCTCGAGGGTGGCGCGCACGGCCTCCTCGGGGTCGAGGTGGATGTCGGGCCAGGCCCGGTCGTACGCGCCGACCGCCATCAGTGAGACGTCGAACGGCCCGTGCTCGGCCCCGATGGCCGCGTAGCCGTCGAAGTACCCGGTGTCGCCGCTGAAGAACACCCGGCCGCCGGGTCCGGCCAGGACCCACGAGGCCCAGAGCGTGCCGTCGCGTCGCAGCCCCCGCCCCGAGAAGTGCTGCGCCTCGACCGCCGTGACCCGCACCCCCGAGACCTCGACCGCGTCGCCCCAGTCGCACTCGACGTACCGGCTCGGGGACACCCCCCAGGCGTCGAGGTGGGCGCCGATGCCGAGCGGCACCACGAAGAGCGCGTCCGTGGTGGTCGCCAGTGTCCGGATGGTCTCGGTGTCGAGGTGGTCGTAGTGGTCGTGCGAGATGACGACGGCGTCGACCGGGCCGAGGCGGTCGAGGGCCACCGGCACGCCGTGGAGGCGCCGCGGCCCCACGTGCCTGCTCGGCGAGCACCGCTCGCTCCAGACCGGGTCGAGGAGCAGGCGGACACCGTCGAGCTCCACGAGGCAGCTGGCGTGGCCGTACCAGGTGACGTGGAGGCCGGCGGGCGCGGGCTCGCGGTTGGCGCTGACGACGGGGATCGGCCCCGCGGGGTGACGGAGCGCCGCGTTCTCGCGGAACCGGCGCATGACGTCGCGCTGGTTGCCGGGCATCGAGGAGGTGCCGCGCCGGGTGTTGTGGAACGCCCCCGCGCGGTACCGGGGCGAGCGCTCCATCCTGGCCAACCGCGCCCCTGAGGGCCTCCCCCCGAGGGCATCGCCCACACCCCGGCCGGCGGCGGCCAACGCTCCGAGGGCGCTCGCGGCTCCGGCGGCGACGGCCAGGCGGTTCAGACGGGTCACCGGACCATTGTCACCCGAGCCGCCGACAGATCGTCGACCTATAGTGGCGAGTGGGCCACGGACCCGGGAGCCAGGATGGATGCCACGCACGGCGACCTCACGCGGGTGCCACTCGCCTACCCGCTCGCCCCGGTCGACGGCCCGCGCCTCCTGCTCGCCTGCTGCGAGCGCGTCGTCCGTCCTCGGCGCCCACTCACCGCGTCGCGGACCCCCCACGGCCCGGAGTGCACCGACGACCATGAAGGGCTGGCACACCGTCCTCTGTGGGCTGCCCTCGAGGAGCTCGGCGAGGCGCCGCTGGGCGAGCGCACCCCTGTGCTCGCCGTGGGCTCGAACGCCTCCCCCGCGGTGATGCGGCACAAGCTGGGCATCCGCGGCGCCTCCACGGTCGTGCCGGTCGTCACGGGTGTCGTGCGGGCGCTGGACGTCACCCACTCGGCCCACGTCTCGCGCGGGGGCTACGTGCCGGCCGCGCCCCGCCACCGCTCGCGGGCGCGCACCCGCGTCGTCCTCCAGCTCCTCGACGACGACCAGCTGGCGGCGGTCGACGAGAGCGAGCCCAACTACCGGCGGGTCGGGGTGCCCGCAGCGCGGTACCCCGTGGTGCTCGCCGGTGGGCTCCGGCCGCGACAGGTGCAGCTCTACGCCTCCCGGCGTGGGGTGCTCACACTGGACGGCACGGGCTCCAGTACGTTCCTCCCCCAGCCGGAGGTCCTCGCCGCGCTCGACGCGGCCGGGGTCCCGCACACCGGTGGGGACCCCAGCGAGGCCGCCGCTCGCCTCGGCTCCTCGTCGCAGACCCGCGAGGCGGCCGGCGCCGCCATGCGCCGGCTCGGGCTGGTGCGCCACGACGAGCTCCACACCGATCCGGGCGGAAGGCTGCGCTGGGCCGACGCCATCGCCCCCCGGTCCGGAGCGCGCTCCGGGGTCAGTCCGACGCGGACCGCCCGGCTGCTCGCGCGGCAGCGCCAGCGCTGAGGGCCTCGAAGAGCGCGGCGCCCTCCGACTCCTCCGCGTGCCACTGCACCGCCACGCGGAAGCAACCGGCGGGGTCCTCCATCGCCTCCAGGGTGCCGTCGTCGTGCCAGGCCGCGGGGACCCATCCCGTCCCCTCCAGCGAGCCGGGCTTCACCGCCTGGTGGTGGTAGGTCGGCACGTCCACGGGGTCGTCCCCCAGCGCGCCCGCCACCGTCGTGCCCGCAACCGGGGTCACCACGTGGGAGGTGTAGGCGCCGAGCCGGGGCGAGTGCCCGTCGTGCCCCACCACCTCCGGCAGGTGCTGGTCGAGCACACCACCGTCGGCCACCGCCATCACCTGCATGCCCCGGCAGATGCCGAGCACGGGCAGGTCCACCCGACGGGCCGCGGCGACGAGTGCCAGCTCCCAGGCATCCCGGTCCGGTCGTGGGTCCTGTGACGACGCGTGCGGCGCGGCGCCGTAGCGCGCCGCCTCGACGTCGGCACCCCCGACGACGACGAGGCCGTCGAGACCTGCGACGACCGCGTCAGCCATCGCGTCGTCGACGTCGAGCCGCGGCGGCAGCAGCACCGCCGCGGCACCGGACCGCTCGACGTGCCCCACGTAGCGGTAGGGCAGCACCGCACTGCGCTGGGCCACCCAGGGCGACCGGTCCACGTCCTCGACGTAGCAGGTGAGGCCGATGACCGGCCGCCCGCGGCTCACAGCGGGGTGACGTAGGCGCCGGAGATGCCGCCGTCCACGAGGAAGGTCGAGGCGGTCATGAAGCTCGACTCGTCGGACGCGAGGAAGAGCACGGCGTTGGCCATCTCCTCCGGCTCGCCGAAGCGACCCATCGGTACGTGCACGAGCCGCCGTGCGGCGCGCTCGGGATCGGACGCGAAGAGCTCCCGCAGCAACGGGGTGTTGACCGGGCCGGGGCAGAGAGCGTTGACGCGCACCCCCTGCCGGGCGAACTGCACCCCGAGCTCGCGGGTCATCGACAGCACCCCGCCCTTGGACGCCGAGTAGCTGATCTGGGAGGTGGCCGCGCCCATGACCGCGACGAAGCTCGCCGTGTTGATGACCGAGCCACCGCCCTGCTCGAGCATCATCGGGATGACCGCCTTGCAGCACAGGTAGACGGAGGTGAGGTTCACCTCCTGCACCCGGCGCCAGGCCTCGAGGTCGGTGTCGAGGATGGAGTCGTCCTCCGGGGGGCTGATCCCCGCGTTGTTGAAAGCGACGTCGACCCGGCCGAAGCGGTCGTGTGCGGTCGCGAACAGGTGGTCGACGTCGTCCTTGTCCGCGACGTCGCAGTGGACGTAGAGGCCGTCGACCTCGGCCGCCAGGGCCTCCCCGGTGGTGTCGTCGAGGTCGGCGACGACCACCCGAGCGCCCTCCTCCGCGAAGCGGTGGACCGCCGCCCGGCCGATGCCCGAGCAGCCGCCGGTGACGACGGCGACCTTGTCCGCGAGCCTGCCCGTCATGGTGCCTCCTGTCTGGGTGGGTGGGGATGGGGTCCGTTCCGGTCACGCCGGCCCGGGTGCGTTCAGTCAGTGGCGATGAAGACGTTCTTGACATCGGTGAACGAGTCGAGCGCATCGGGCCCGAGCTCACGGCCGAGGCCGCTCTGCTTGAACCCGCCGAACGGCGTCGAGTACCGCACCGAGCTGTGGCTGTTGACCGAGAGGTTGCCCGCCTCGACGCCTCGGGCCACCCGCAGCGCCCGGCCGACGTCGCGCGTCCAGATGGAGCCGGACAGGCCGTAGGCGGTGTCGTTCGCCTTGGCCATCGCGTCAGCCTCGTCGTCGAACGGCAGCACCGCCACGACCGGGCCGAAGACCTCCTCCTGCCAGACGCGGTCCTGCGTCGAGCCGGGCAGGACGACGGTGGGTGGGTACCACCAGCCGGCTCCGTCGGGCGCCGAGCCGCGGAAGGCGACCTCGACCGGCTGGTCGGCCTCCTCGACGTACCCACGGACCACCTCGCGCTGACCGGAGCTCACGAGCGGGCCCATGGCCGTCGACTCCTGCCCCGGGTCCCCCACCACCACACTCGCGAGGGCAGCCTCGAACCGTTCCATGAAGGCGTCGTGGACCGTGCGCTCGACGAGGATGCGGGTCCGGGCGCAACAGTCCTGACCGGCGTTGTCGAGGAACGACATCGGTGCCGCGGCCGCCGCGGCGTCGAGATCGGCGTCGGCGAAGACGATGTTGGCCGACTTGCCTCCGAGCTCCAGGGTCACCCGCTTCACGTGCTCGGCGGCACCGCGCATGACCCGCTGGCCCACCGCCGTGGAGCCCGTGAAGCAGACCTTGCGGACGTCGGGGTGGGTCACGAACCGCTCGCCGACGACCGAACCCTTGCCGGGCAGCACGGTCAGCACGCCCTCGGGAATGCCGGCCTCGAGTGCGAGCTCGCCGATGCGCATCGCCGTCAGCGGCGTCAGCTCGGCGGGCTTGACGACGACGGTGTTGCCGGCGGCGAGGGCGGGCGCCATCCCCCACCCGAGGATGGGCATCGGGAAGTTCCACGGCACGATCACCCCGACGACGCCCAGCGGCTCCTTGAACGTGATGTCGATGCCGCCCGCGACCGGGATCTGCCGGCCGAAGAGGCGCTCCGGCGCGGCCGAGTAGTACCGCAGCACGTCGACGACGTTGCCGGCCTCCCAGCGCGCGTTGCCGATGGTGTGGCCCGCGTTGCGCACCTCCAGGCGGGCCAGCTCCTCCTGGTGGTCCTCGACGGCGTCCGCGAAGCGACGCAGCAGCATCCCTCGGTCGGCGGGTGACACCGCCCGCCAGGCCGGGCCGACCTCGGCGGCGCGGGCGACCGCGGCGTCGGTCTCCTCCTCGCCCACGAGGTCGAGGGTGGTGACGACCTCCTCGGTCGCGGGGTCGATGACGTCGTGTGTGGTGCTCATCTCGGTCCTGCTCACAGCCTCTCGAAGCCGCGGACGCGCTCCCAGTCGGTGACCGCCGCGGCGAACGCGGTGATCTCGACGTCGGCGGCGTTGACGTAGTGGTCGACGACCTCGTCGCCGAAGGCGGCCCGCGCCACCTCGGAGCCCGCGAACAGGTCACGGGCCTCGGCAAGGGAGGTGGGGACGTGCTCGACGTCGGCGGTGTACGCGTTGCCCTCGAGAGGGTCGTCGAGCTCGATCTCGTTCTCGATGCCGTGCAGGCCACCGGCGAGCATGGCGGCGATCGCGAGGTAGGGGTTGACGTCGCCGCCGGGGACCCGGTTCTCCATCCGCAGCCCGGCGCCGTGGCCGACGACCCGCAGCGAGCAGGTGCGGTTGTCGCGACCCCAGGCCACCGCCGTCGGGGCGAACGACCCGGGCTGGAACCGCTTGTAGGAGTTGATGTTCGGCGCGTAGAAGTACGACATCTCGCGCATCGTCGACTGGACCCCGGCGAGGAAGTGGTCGAACAGCTCGCTCTGCCCACCCGGGCGGTCGTCGTCGGCGAACACGAGCCCGCCGTCGAGGCCCCGCAGCGAGAGGTGGATGTGGCAGGAGTTGCCCTCGCGCTCGTCGTACTTGGCCATGAAGGTCAGCGACATCCCGTGCTTCGCCGCGATCTCCCTCGCCGCGTTCTTGTAGACGACGTGGTTGTCGCAGGTGCGCACGACGTCGTCGTAGAGGAAGGCGATCTCGTGCTGGCCGAGGTTGCACTCCCCCTTGGCGCCCTCGACCGTGCACCCGGCCTCCCACATCTCGTTCCGGACCTCGCGGAGCACCGGCTCGACCTTCGTGCCACCGAGGATCGAGTAGTCGACGTTGTACCGGTTGGCGCCCGTGAGTCCCTGGTACCGGCGGTCCCAGGCGTCGTCGAAGGAGTTCTCGAAGAGGATGAACTCCAGCTCGGTGCCGCTGACCGCCTGCCAGCCGCGCTCGGCGGCCCGCTCGGTCTGCCGGCGCAGCACCGAGCGCGGGCTCTGCAGCACCGGGCCACTGCCGTCGAGCCACTGCAGGTCGCACTGGATCATCACGCTGCCGGGCTGGCCCGGCGTGCGCCGCAGCGTCGTCATGTCGAGGACGAACTCGAAGTCGCCGTAGCCCTTCTCCCACGAGGAGATGGCGTACCCGTCCACGGTGTTCATCTCGACGTCCACGGCCAGCAGGTAGTTGCAGCCCTCGGTGCCGTGTGCGAGGACGTGCTCGAGGAAGAAGCCGGCGTGCAGCCGCTTCCCCTGGAGCCGGCCCTGCATGTCGGTGAAGGCGACGATGACCGTGTCGACCGCCCCGACGCCGACGTCCGCGCGCAGCCGCTCGAGGGTCAGCTGCGGCGGTCCGCCCTGGTGGATCGAGCTCGTCATTGTGTGCTCCCTGTCATCCGATGAGTCCCCGGAGCAGCGCCGACGTGGCGTCGCAGTGCTCCTCCATGGTCGTGCGGGCGGTCTCGGGGTCGCCGTCGAGGATGGCGGCGACGACCGCGTCGTGCTGGTCGTGCGAGTGCTCGATGTTGGTCCGCAGCACCGGGATGGCGGCGAGCAGGTCGCCGAGCGCCGCCTGGGCCCGCGTCACCGTCTCGATCACCATGGGCGAGGCGGTGAGCGTCGCCACGGCGAGGTGCAGACGGGAGTCCGCGATCCGGTGCGAGCCGGAATCGGCCTCGCGCACCGCGGCCGCGGAGTCCAGCAGCCAGCGGCGCTGGTCCGGGGCCAGACGGCGCGAAGCCGCGAGCCGGGCGGCTCCCGGCTCCACGATGCGCCGGAACTCGAGGACGTCGTCGAGGGCAGCCCCGTGACGCACCGCTCCCTCGTCGGCCTCCCACCGGTGGCTCTCGGTGACGACGGTGCCGCCGCCCCTCCCGCGTCGCGTGCTGACCAGCCCGGAGTCGCGCAGGGCGGCGATGGCCTCGCGCAGCGTGTTGCGCGAGACCCCGAGGCGCTCGGCCAGCTCGCGTTCCGGCGGGAGCTGGTCGCCGGCGACGAACACCCCGAGTCGGATGGCGGTGGCGAGCTGCTCCACAGTGGTCTCGAAGGCGTTCCCCACCGCCGGGCGGAGCACGGCGTCAGGCAGCCGCGGAGGCGGCTCCGTCGGCGCGACCGGCGTCATGGGAGGGAGTATGCCCCCGGAAAGGTGCTTCCGTGAACCTTTGTCCGGCTGCGTCCCGCGTCAGGCGCGCTCGCCGTGGCGCTCGGGCTCCTCCGCAGCGTGCACCTCCCCCTCCTCGCGGTCGCGGGTCTCGCTGATCCGGCGGTCCTCCAGCCGCTCGGCACGGACGTGCTCCTGCTCGCCGTCGGACCGGTACGCCGTGTCGCTGGCCCCGTCGACACGATGGTCCGGTCCGCCAGGACCGCGATCGTCGAGGTGCCCGTCACCGCGGTCCTCGAGGCGGTTGCCGTGCTCGTCGAGCCGGTACCCCTCCGTGTCGGTCCGCACGTCGGGGTCCTTGGCGTCGGCGGCCCGCAGCTGCTCGGCGCGCTCCTCCCGGATCTCCCCGGCGGTGGCGCCCCGCGACTCGGCCTCCTCGGCGAGCCGCTCGGCCTCGAGGTCCTTGCGGTGCGCCTCGGCCTGGGCCATCTCGGAGCGCGCCCGGGCCTCCTCGGCCTCCGTCTCGCGCTCGCGCAGCTCGGAGTCGTGCGCCGTCGCCTGCTCGCGGAGCTCCTCGGCCTTCCGCCTCTCGGCCTCGGCGCGGCGTCCGCCGCTGCGGGACATCACGAGAACGACGACCACGGCGATGACGACGACCACGGCGATGATGATGACGAGGGCGATGGGATCCATGCGGGCAGGCTCCTGTCTCCGGGGTACGGGCACACGCCCGCTTGGACCCGGGTCCTACCCGGCGACGGCCCGCTTCACACCCAGCGGCCCCGCCGAATCGAACGAGCCGGGTCAGACGAGCCTGGTCAGCCAGCCGTGGCTGTCCTCCACCCGGCCGTACTGGACGTCCAGCAACCGCGAGCGGATCGCCCGGGTCACCTCGCCGCCCTCGTCCCCTGCCGTCGAGGGTGCGGAGCCGCCCTCCCAGCGCAGCTCGCCCACCGGCGTCACGACGGCCGCGGTGCCACAGGCGAAGACCTCGGTGACCGAGCCGTCGGCGACACCGTCCTTCCACTCCTGGATCCCGATGCGGCGCTCCTCCGGCTCGAGCCCGAGCTCCTTGGCCAGCTCGAGGATGGACGAGCGGGTCACACCCTCGAGGATGGTGCCGGTGAGCTCCGGGGTGACGAGCCGGTTGTCCCTCGTGACGAAGAACAGGTTCATCCCACCGAGCTCCTCGATGTACGTCTGCGACGCCGAGTCGAGGAAGACCGCCTGGTCGCAGCCGTGCTCGATGCCCTCGAGCTGGCCGGCGAGCGACGACGCGTAGTTGCCGCCGGTCTTGGCGGCACCGGTGCCGCCGGCACCCGCCCGCGCGAAGTGCTCGGAGATCCACAGCGTCACCGGCTTCAGTCCGCGGGGGAAGTACGCCCCCGCCGGCGACCCGATGAGCGAGTAGGTGACCTCGTTCGCGGGCCGCACCCCGAGGAAGGGCTCGGAGGCGTACATGAACGGGCGCAGGTAGAGGCTGGTCTCGCCGGTGCCGTAGGCCGGCACCCACTTCTCGTCGACCTCGACCAACGCCTTGAGCGAGCCGATGAAGTCGTCGGTCGGCAGCTCGGGCAGGGCGAGCCGCCGGGCGCTGCGCTGCATCCGCTCGGCGTTGGCCTCGGGTCGGAAGGCCCAGATCGACCCGTCCTCGTGGCGGTAGGCCTTGAGGCCCTCGAAGACCTCCTGCGCGTAGTGCAGGACGGCGGCACTCGGCATCAGCGTGATCGGGCCGTAGGCGGTCACCAGGCCGTCGTGCCAGCCCTCGCCCTTGGTCCAGGTGGCGGTGGCCATGTGGTCGATGAAGTGCACCCCGAACCCGGGGTTGGCGTGGATCTCGGCCCGCCGTTCGTCGCTCGCCGGGTTCGGGTGGCGGTGGAGGTCGAAGGTCATGCTCATGGGACGGGTCATTCCTTTCCTCGGGAGCGACGATGCTGTACCCGAGAGGCTACTCGTGGGGGTGGCCCACACCGACGCCGGAATCCTCACCCGCCGACGGGGTGCGACGCCGTGGCCCGGAGGGGATCGCCGGCCGGGGCGCTCGGTCAGAGGCGCGAGGCGATGGCGTCGCCGACGGCGCTCGTGGCGCGCGGGGCGGTGCCCCGCTCGGCGAGGTCGGCCGCCACCGCCCGCTCTACTCGCTGCGCGGACTCGGCCTGCCCGACGTGTGCGAGCAGCATCGCGACCGAGAGGATCGTGGCGGTGGGATCGGCCTTGGCCTGGCCCGCGATGTCCGGGGCCGAGCCGTGGACCGGCTCGAACATGCTCGGGTACCGGCGCTCCGGGTTGATGTTGCCGCTCGCCGCGAGCCCGATGCCACCGGCGATGGCCGCGGCGATGTCGGTGACGATGTCGCCGAAGAGGTTGTCGGTGACGATGACGTCGAAGCGGCCGGGGTCAGTGGCCAGGAAGATCGTGGCGGCGTCGACGTGCTGGTAGGCGGTCTCGACGTCGGGGAACTCGGCGCCGACCTCCTCGACGGTGCGCCGCCACAGGTGCCCGGCGTGGGTGAGGACGTTGTGCTTGTGCACGAGGGTCAGGTGACGGCGCGGCCGGGCCCGGGCCCGCGCGAACGCGTCGCGGACGACCCGCTCGACGCCGAACCGGGTGTTGACGCTGACCTCGGTGGCGATCTCGTTCGGGGTTCCGGTGCGCAGTGAGCCGCCGTTGCCCACGTACGGGCCCTCGGTGCCCTCGCGGACGACGAGGAAGTCGATGCCGCCGGGGGCGACCCGCTCGACCGCCAGCGGGCTCTCGACACCGGGGTACAGCCGGGCCGGGCGCAGGTTCACGTAGTGCTCGAGCGCGAACCGCAACGGCAGCAGGACGCCGCGCTCGAGCACCCCGCTCGGCACCCCCGGGTCGCCGATGGCACCGAGGAGGATCGCGTCGTGGTCGCGGAGCTCGTCGAGCACGGAGTCGGGCAGGGTCTCCCCCGTCTCGTGCCAGCGACGGGCACCGAGGTCGTACTCGGTCGTGGAGATCTTCGGGCCGTCATCGCCGGTCGCCGCCTCGAGAACCTTCAGCCCCTCCGCGACGACCTCCGGGCCGATGCCGTCGCCGCCGATGACGGCGATGTCGAGCGTCGACGCGCTGGGCCCGGCGGCGGTGTCGGTCATGGGGTCAGCCTAGGTAGAGCGTCCGGGATGCGGACGGGCCGTCCCAGCCAATGGATGGCGGGACGGGCCCCGTCCGGGGTGCGGGCCACTCCCACGCAGAGCGTGGGAGCCGGGCTCACTCGTCCGCGTGGCCCTGGTCGCGCAGGTCCATGGACTCCTGGAGGGCCTGTCGGGCCAGGGCGGCCTCGTCGTAGCTGGTGGACTCGTTCATCGGGTTCTCGCTTCCGCGGCTGCACGCCGCTGGTCTACCGGGGGTGGGCTGGTGCTCGAGCCGGTTGTGGACCGGCGAGCGGTCAGCGACGTCGCGGGGTCTCCGCGACGAGGGTGCTGACTACCGAGCCTCGCCGCGGCCGAGAATGAGGAGTACCTCGAACCGCGTCACACGAACGACGATACGTGGACGTCCAACTATCCGTGAGCCCACTTTCACGATGTGGACTCACGTCCGGCCGGCGTCCGCCGGCCGACACCGTGCCGCCGGGTCAGGCCAGGTTGACGGTGCGCATCGTGTCGGAGCCGACCTCGGCGCCGATGGCGGCCACGACGTCCTCGGGGATGGCGCCGTCGACGGTGAGCGCGACGAGGGCCTCGCCCCGGTCCTCGTTCCGGCTGACCTGCATGCCCCCGATGTTGACGTCGGCGTCGCCGAGGAGCTTGCCGACCGTTCCGACGACCCCGGTGCGGTCGACGTAGGAGAAGAAGAGCATGTGGTTGCTCAGCGGGATCTCCAGCTCGAAGCCGTTGATGCCGACGAGCTTCTGCACCATCTTCGGGCCGGTGAGAGTACCCGCGACGGAGACGACGGTGCCGTCGGCGAGGGTGCCGGTGAGCGAGGTGACGTTCCGGAAGCCGTCGGCCACGGGGTTGGTGACCAGCCGCGACTCGCAGCCCCGCTCGCGGGCCATCAGCGGCGCGTTCACGTACGTGACCGGGTCCTCGGTGAGGTCGGAGAACAGTCCCTTGAGCGCCGAGAGCTCCCAGATCGACACGTCGTGCTCGACGATCTCGCCGTACACCTCGACGTCGAGCTGCACCGGCACCGAGCCCGCGATGGCGGTGAACACGCGTCCGAGCTTCTCGACGAGGGCGATGCCGGGGCGCACCTCCTCGTCGACGGTGCCGCCGGAGACGTTGACGGCGTCGGGCACGAGGTCGCCGGAGAGGGCCAGGCGCACCGAGTTGGCGACGGCGACCCCGGCCTTCTCCTGGGCCTCGTCGGTGGACGCGCCGAGGTGCGGCGTGACGACCACCTGCTCGTGCGCGAAGAGGGGGCTGTCGGTGCACGGCTCGTTGGCGAAGACGTCGATGCCGGCACCGGCCACGCGGCCGGACGCGATGGCGTCGGCGAGGGCCTCCTCGTCGAGCACCCCGCCCCGCGCGGCGTTGATGACGTGGACGGTCGGCTTCACCTTGGCCAGCGCCTCCTTGCCGATCAGCCCCATCGTCTCGGGCGTCTTCGGCAGGTGGATGGTGATGAAGTCGGACTCGGCGAGCAGTTCGTCGAGGGTGACCAGGCGGGCGCCCAGCTGCCCCGCGCGCTGCACCGAGACGTAGGGGTCGTAGGCGAGGATGTCGACGCCGAAGCCGCGCAGACGCTCGGCGACGAGCTGGCCGATCCGGCCGAAGCCGACGATGCCGACCTTCTTCTCGAACAGCTCGACACCGCCGTACTGGCTGCGCTTCCACGCGCCGCCCTTGAGCGCGGCGTTCGCCGGGGCGATGTTGCGCGCCGAGGAGAGCAGGAGGCCCACGGCGAGCTCAGCGGCCGAGGTGATGTTCGAGGTGGGGGCGTTGACCACCATCACGCCGGCCTTGGTGGCGGCATCCAGGTCGACGTTGTCGAGCCCGACACCGGCCCGGGCGATGACCTTGAGGTTCCGCGCGGCGGCGATGGCCTCGGCATCCATCGCGGTGGCGGAGCGGATGAGCACCGCGTCGACGCCCTCCAGCGCGGGGAGGAGTGCGGAGCGGTCGGAACCGTCGGTGTGGCGCACCTCGAAGTCGGGGCCGAGGGCATCGAGGGTCGCGGGAGAGAGCTCCTCGGCGATGAGGACGACGGGTGTGGTCACGTGCTGCTCCTGGTTCGGGTCCGGGGTGGTGCAGCGGCGGGGCGGTGGGCGGTGGGCGTACCCGCCGGGGCCGCGCCCGCCGGGGCGGGGGCGAGGGCACACCGCTGTGCCGGCCGCCCCCATGATAGGAGCGGCCCAGCCCGTGGACACCGCTGCCCACCATCCGATCAGGCCGGCTCGTCGGCGCGGGCCTGCCCCGGCCCGGCTGGCGCCCTCTCCGTGGCCGGCCCGGCGACCGGGCGCTCGAGACGCCGCGAGACCAGCACCACCACGACGAGGACTCCCACGGCCACGGCGGCCCACCACCACGAGAGGTCCCCGAGCCAGGCGTCGACGACGGCAAGACCGACGGTGGCGTAGAGCACCGCCCAGAGCAGCGCACCGGCAGCCAGGGCTGGGAGGAACCGCCGAAGCGGCATCCGCAGCATCCCCGCTGCCGCGTTGATGGCCGACTGCACGCCGACGGTCAGGTACCCCAGCGTCACCGCCGGCGGGCCGATCCGACGGACCCAGGACTCGGCACGGGTCACGATCGGGCGGTCGAGCTGCTCGGCCCAGCGCGACCGAGACCCTCCGGCCCGTACGCCTCGGCCGATCCAGTAGAGGCCGGCACCCCGGGCGAACGCGGCGATCCACAGCACCGCGAGCACCGCCCAGAACGGCAGCCCGTCGATGAGGTCGTCCACGGGCACCAGCCTAGGTCTCGGTCAGCGGGCGGCCGAGCCCTCGGTGTAGTCGCTGTCCTGGTCGGTGTCGATCCAGGCCATCAGCTTGCGCAGCTCGCGGCCGGTGTCCTCGATCGGGTGCTGGGCACCCTTCTCGCGCAGCGACCTGAACTCGGGTGCGCCGGCGTCCTGGTCGTCGATGAACCGCTGTGCGAAGGTGCCGTTGCGGATGTCCTCGAGGACGGCCTGCATGTTCTCCTTGACACTCGGGTCGATGACCCGGGGGCCGGAGACGTAGTCGCCGTACTCGGCGGTGTCCGACACCGACCAGCGCTGCTTGGCGATGCCGCCCTCGACCATGAGGTCGACGATGAGCTTGACCTCGTGGAGGCACTCGAAGTACGCCACCTCGGGCTGGTAGCCCGCCTCGGTGAGCGTCTCGAAGCCGTACATGATGAGCTGGCTGAGGCCGCCGCAGAGCACCGACTGCTCGCCGAAGAGGTCGGTCTCGGTCTCCTCGGTGAACGTGGTCCGGATGCCGCCGGCGCGCAGGCCGCCGATCGCCTTGGCGTAGGACTTCGCGAGGTCCCAGGCGGCGCCGGAGGCGTCCTGCTCGACGGCGAGGAGCACGGGCACGCCGCGGCCGTCCACGAACTCGCGACGCACGATGTGGCCGGGACCCTTGGGGGCGACCATGAGGACGTCGGAGCCGGTGGGCGGCGTGATGTAGCCGAAGCGGATGTTGAAGCCGTGCCCGAACAGCAGCGCCGCACCCTCGCGCAGGTGGGGCTCGATCTCGGCGGTGTACAGGCCGCGCTGCACCTGGTCCGGCGTGAGGATGACGACGAGGTCGGCCTGGGCCACGGCATCGGCGACCGAGGTGACGGTGAGGCCCTGGGCCTCGGCCTTGGCCCGGCTGCGGCTGTGCTCGGCGAGGCCGACGCGCACGTCGACGCCGGAGTCGCGCAGGTTGAGGGCGTGGGCGTGGCCCTGGCTTCCGTAGCCGATGACAGCGACCTTGCGGCCCTGGATGATCGACAGGTCGGCGTCGTCGTCGTAGAACATCTCGGCCATGGCGGGTGGCCTCTCCTTCGGTGGTGGGTGGGACGTCGGTCGGTGACTCTAGGCGGTGGCGCCCGGCGGTGCCGGTCGCGTCCACCGAGGTGCCGGTGAGCCGGCGGTCGGTGGGTCAGGCGCTGCGCAGTGCGCGGTCCGTGATCGAGCGCGGGCCCCGGCCGATCGCGACCATGCCGGACTGCACGAGCTCGCGCACCCCGAACGGCTCGAGCACCTCGAGCAGGGCCTTCAGCTTGTCGGCCGTGCCGGTCGCCTCGATGGTCAGCGACTCGGTGGCCACGTCGACGACCTTGGCCCGGAACATCGAGACGAACTCGAGGACCTGGCTGCGGGTGGCGGCGTCGGCCCGGACCTTGATGAGCATGACCTGTCGCTGGACGGCGGAGTCCGCTTCGAGCTCGACGACCTTGAGCACCTCGACGAGCTTGTTGAGCTGCTTGGTCACCTGCTCCAGCGGGAGGTCCTCGACGTCGACGACCACGGTCATGCGCGAGACCTCGGTGTGCTCGGTCTCCCCCACCGCGAGGGAGTCGATGTTGAACCCGCGGCGCGAGAACAGCGCGGCGATGCGGGCGAGCACGCCGGGCTTGTTCTCGACGAGGACGGACAGCGTGTGCTTGGACACCGGGGTGCTCCTTGTCAGTTCCGGTGGGAGCCCGTGGGGATCCCGTCGTGGTCGGGGTCGAGGCCCTGCTCGGCGGCGTCGGACTCCTCGCGGTCCCACTGCGGCGCGGTGTCGCGGGCGACCTGGATGAGGTCGTTGCTCACCCCGGCGGGGACCATCGGCCACACCATCGCGTCGCGGTGCACGACGAAGTCGACGACGACCGGGCGGTCGGTGACCTCCATCGCCTGCCGGATGACGTCGTCGACGTCCTCGGGCCGCTCGCAGCGCAGGCCGACGCACCCGTAGGCCTCCGCGAGCTTGACGAAGTCGGGCACGCGGGAGCCGACGGAGGTGTGCAGGTCGGTGTTGGAGTAGCGCTCGTTGTAGAAGAGCGTCTGCCACTGCCGGACCATGCCCAGCGAGCTGTTGTTGATGATGGCGACCTTGACCGGGATGTTGTTGATGACGCAGGTGGCGAGCTCCTGGTTGGTCATCTGGAAGCACCCGTCGCCGTCGACGGCCCACACGGTGCGCTCGGGCTCACCGACCTGGGCGCCCATCGCCGCCGGGACGGCGTAGCCCATCGTCCCGAGGCCCCCGGAGTTCAGCCACGAGTTGGGCCGCTCGTACTGCACGAACTGGGCGGCCCACATCTGGTGCTGGCCGACCCCCGCGACGTAGACCGCCTCGGGCCCGACGATGGCACCGAGCCGCTCGATGACGTACTGGGGCGAGAGGGAGCCGTCGTCGGCCGGCGTGTAGCCGAGGGGGAAGGTCGACTTCCACCCGGCCACGCGCTCGCGCCAGGCGCCGTAGTCACCGCCGCGACCGGCCTCCATGTCGGCGTCGACGGCCTCCGCGAGGTCGGTGATGACGGCCTTGGCGTCACCGACGATCGGCACGTCGGCCTTGCGGTTCTTGCTGATCTCCGCGGGGTCGATGTCGGCGTGGATGACCTTGGCGTCCGGCGCGAAGGTCGACAGCTGGCCGGTGACGCGGTCGTCGAAGCGGGCTCCGAGGGCGATGATGAGGTCGGACTTCTGCAGGCCGGTGACCGCCGAGACCGACCCGTGCATGCCGGGCATCCCGAGGTGCAGCGGGTGGCTGTCGGGCAGCGCGCCCCGGGCCATGAGGGTCGTGACGACGGGGATCTGCGTGAGGTCGACGAACCGCCGCAGCTCCTCGCTGGCGCGGGCCCGGAGGACGCCGCCGCCGACGTAGAGGATCGGGCGACGGGCCTGCGATATCAGCCGCGCGGCCTCCCGGATCTGCTTGTTGTGCGGACGCGTCACGGGCCGGTATCCGGGCAGCCCGATGCGAGGCGGCCACGAGAACGTCGTGCGGGCCTGGAGGATGTCCTTGGGGATGTCCACCAGCACGGGGCCGGGGCGACCCGTCGAGGCGATGTGGAAGGCCTCGGCGACGACGCGCGGGATGTCGTCGGCGTGTGTGACGAGGTAGCTGTGCTTCGTGACCGGCATCGTGATGCCGCGGATGTCGGCCTCCTGGAAGGCGTCGGTCCCGATCGCCGAGGAGACGACCTGACCGGTGATGGCGACCACCGGGACCGAGTCCATGTAGGCGTCGGCGAGCGGGGTCACGAGGTTGGTCGCCCCCGGCCCGGAGGTCGCCATGCAGACACCGACCCGACCGGTGGCGGCCGCGTACCCCTCGGCGGCGTGGCCCGCGCCCTGCTCGTGGCGGACGAGGATGTGCCGCACCTTCACCGAGTCGAGCAGCGGGTCGTAGGCGGGCAGGATGGTGCCGCCGGGGATGCCGAAGACGGTGTCGACCTCCAGCGCCTCGAGCGAGAGGACCAGGCTCTGGGCGCCGGTGACCTCGACCGGCGCCTTGGCGCGGGCCTGCTGGGCGACCTGGGCCGGGCTGGGCGCGGGGTGGAGGGCTGCCGGGGGCGCCGGCTTGCTGTCGGTCACTGCTGGTCACCGCTTTCTGCTCGCTGGGTGTGTCCCTGGGTCCGCGCACAAAAAAACCCTCCAGTCCCGTTGCGGGAACGACGGAGGGAGCGCGCCTGCTGGTCGGGTCAGGCGCGCTGGGGAAGTACGAGGACGAGGGCCACGGGACAACTGTCGCCGGTGGTCCGGGGGGTGTCAACCGGCGAGACGGCCGGTCCCATCATCCGGGACCGTGACCTCGCTCACCCGGCGGTCCGCGACGCACGGACCGCGGGGTGCCGGTGGGCTAGAGCTGGGCGTGGGCCAGCTGGCCGAGCAGCTCGGGCGCCCGGCGGTCCAGCCGCCGCCCGCCGGCGAGCACCGCCCAGGTGAGCAGGCCGATGCCGTAGAGCACACCCACGACGAAGGCCACCCACCGCCAGCCGGGCAGCGCAGCCGTGCGCAGGACCAGCAGCGCAACCGGTGCCGTGAGCAGCACCGGTCCGACGAACGAGATCGCGGCGGTCAGGCAGCCCTGTGCCGCCCCGCCCGACGTCGCGGCGAAGGGGTTGCCACCGGTTCGGGGGGCGGTTCCGGGCAGCACCGAGCCGACCCCGATGGCCAGGGCCAGGCTGGCGAGGAACGCCACGATGATCACGGTGGCCCACGGCAGCGGGTTCGTGAGGATGCCGAGGGCCAGCCCGGCGCCGAACACGAGCGCCACCATCGGCCCGAAGACCACCGTCGAGGCGACGACCCGGCCCAGCCGGTCCTCCCACCCCCGAAGGCCCGTGCTCACGTGGATCCACCACGCCTCGCCGTCGAAGGCGAGGTCGTTCATCAGGGTCAGGCCGGCGAAGACGGCCAAGGTGATGACCCCGATCCCGGCGAAGGCCTGGGTGTCGGTGATCGACGCCTGGATGAGGAAGAACACCGGGAGGATGCCGGTGCGCAGTGCGATGGCGACGAGCCTGCTGTCGCGGTACCAGGCCCGGATCCGGCGGGTGGCGACCGTGGCCGTCGGCGACGTGCCGAGCAGCGCGGCGAGGAAGCGGCCCCGGCCGATGGTCTGCCCGCCCCCGCTCGTCATGGGCGAGGTCAGGGACCGACCGAGCTGCCGGACCCACACCCACCAGAGGACGGCGAGCAGGCCGGCCGCCAGGGCGAGGTGCACGACCGCGGTCCACCAGCGGCCCGACGCGACGTCGTAGGGCAGCGACCACACCCACCCCACCGGGGTCCACCCGGCGAGCTCCGCGGACCTGGTGGCGTCGAAGCTGCGCAGGTCGCGGCCGAGCGAGCCGGTGGTGATGAGCAGGTTGAGCGCCAGCGGCAGGAGGGTCACGAGGGAGACGGCGAAGGCACCGACGAGCCGCCCGGTGCGCCCCGTCATGATCCGCGCGAGCAGGCTGGTCGCGGCGCGGGAGACGAGGATGGCCGTGGCCGTGCCGAGGACGGCGGCCACGACCGCGGCCGGGACGGCGGCCGGGTGCCCGGCCCACGCGACCACCTGGGCCAGGGCCAGCCCGCTGAGCATCACCGCCGGCACCCCCGTGTAGGCGGCGGCGAGCAGGCCGCGGGCGAGCTCCACCGCGCGCACCGGCAGCACCGCGAAGCGAGCGGGGTCGAGGACGTTGTCGACGCCGGTGGCGACGAGGCTGAGGACCCCCCACATCAGGGTGATGACCGTGAAGAGCGGCACGGTGAGCGCCGTGATGCGCAGCGGCCGCAGGGAGAGCAGGGCCAGTCCGGGGCCGAGCACGACGAGCACGGCGAGGGCGGCGAGCACCCCGACGACCGAGGACGCGAGGTGCAGCGGGCTGCGCGACATCGCCGTCCACCACATCCGCAGCCGCAGCCGCACGACGAGCCCGACCACGTCACCGGCCCCGGGTCAGCCGAGCCACGACAGCCCGTCACCCGCGACGTCGCGTGCCCCGACGAGCTCGAGGAAGCGGGCGTGCAGGGAACCGCCGTTGGTGATCTCGGCGGTGCGGTCGGCGGCCAGCACCCGGCCTCCGGCGATCACGGCCACCCGGTCGCAGAGGCCCTCGACGAGCTCCATGACGTGGCTCGACATGACGACGGTGCCGCCGGTGGCGACGTACCGGCGCAGGATGGTGCGGATGGCCTGGCCGGAGATCGGGTCGACCGCCTCGAACGGCTCGTCGAGCACCAGCAGGCGCGGCGCGTGGATGAGCGCGGCGGCGAGGCTGATCTTCTTCACCATGCCGGCGCTGTAGTCGGCCACCACGGTGCGCGCGTCGTCGATGAGGTCGAGGACGGCGAGGAGCTCGGTGGCCCGTTCCTCGGTGACCTCGCGCGGCATCCGGCGCAGCGCCCCGACGTAGTGGAGCAGCTCGCGGCCCGAGAGCTGCTCGAACAGGCGCATGCCGTCGGGTGCCACGCCCATGACCGCCTTGGCGGCCGCGGGGTCGGCCCACACGTCGACCCCGAGCACGCGCGCCCGCCCGCCGTCGGGGCGGAGCAGCCCGGTGGCCATCGACAGCGTCGTCGTCTTGCCGGCCCCGTTGGGGCCGACGAGCCCGTAGAGGGACCCGCGGGGCACGGCGAGGGAGAGCTCGTGGACGACGCGCCGGCCCCGGAACTCCTTGACGAGGCCGTCGAGCTCGAGCGCCGGCCCCTCCCCCGTCACCTCAGTCACACACGGCGCCCTGGCTGGCGCTGCCGACGAGCTTGACGTACTTGGCGAGCACGCCTCGCGCGTACCGCGGCGCGGGGTGGGTGACGCCCTCGGCGCGGCGGCGGTCGAGCTCGTCGTCGTCGACGAGCACGTCGAGGGTGCCCCCGGCGACGTCGAGGCGGATGCGGTCGCCGTCGCGGACGAACGCGATCGGCCCCTCGTCGACCGCCTCGGGGGCCACGTGCCCGACGCACAGCCCGGTGGTCCCGCCGGAGAAGCGGCCGTCGGTGAGCAGGAGGACCTCCTTGCCCAGGCCCGCGCCCTTGATGGCGCCGGTGACCGCGAGCATCTCGCGCATCCCGGGCCCGCCCTTGGGGCCCTCGTAGCGGATGACGACGACGTCGCCGGCGGCGAGGGTCCCGTCGGCCACGGCGTCCATCGCGTCCCGCTCGCCGTCGAAGACCCGGGCGGTGCCCTCGAACACGTCGTCGTCGAACCCGGCCGACTTCACGACCGCGCCGTCGGGCGCCAGCGAGCCGTTGAGGATGGTGATGCCGCCGGTGGCGTGGATCGGCTCGCGCATGGCCCGCACGACCTTGCCGTCGACGTCCGGCGGGGCGATGTCGGCGAGGTTCTCGGCCATCGTCCGGCCCGTGACCGTGAGGCAGTCGCCGTTCAGCAGACCGGCGTCGAGGAGGGTGCGCATGACGACCGGGACGCCGCCCACGCGGTCGACGTCGGTCATGACGTACTGGCCGAACGGCTTGACGTCGGCGAGGTGCGGCACCCTCGCGCCCACCCGGCGGAAGTCCTCGAGGGTGAGCCCGACCTCGGCCTCGTGCGCGATGGCGAGCAGGTGGAGCACCGCGTTCGTTGACCCGCCGAAGGCCATGACGACCGCGATGGCGTTCTCGAACGCCTCCTTGGTCATGATGTCGCGCGCCGTGATGCCGCGCCGCAGGAGCTCGACGACCGCCTCGCCGGAGCGACGCGCGAAGCCGTCGCGGCGGCGGTCGGTGGCCGGTGGCGCCGCCGATCCCGGCAGCGACATCCCGATCGCCTCCGCGACCGAGGCCATCGTGTTCGCGGTGTACATACCGCCGCACGCACCCTCGCCCGGACAGATGGCACGCTCGATGGCGTCGACGTCCGCGCGCGACATCAGCCCCCGCGAGCAGGCGCCGACGGCCTCGAAGGCGTCGATGATGGTGACCGTGCGCTCGGTGCCGTCGGAGAGCTTCGCGACACCGGGCAGGATCGAGCCGGCGTAGAGGAACACCGACGACAGGTCGAGCCGGGCGGCGGCCATGAGCATGCCGGGCAGTGACTTGTCACAGCCGGCGAGGAGCACCGAGCCGTCGAGGCGCTCGGCGTTCATGACCGTCTCGACCGAGTCGGCGATGACCTCGCGGCTCACCAGCGAGAAGTGCATGCCCTCGTGCCCCATCGAGATGCCGTCGCTGACCGAGATGGTGCCGAACTCCAGCGGGTACCCACCCGCGGCGTGCACACCGTCCTTGACCGCCTGGGCCAGCCGGTCGAGCGAGAGGTTGCACGGCGTGATCTCGTTCCACGAGCTCGCGACACCGATCTGGGGTTTGGCGAAGTCCTCGTCTCCCATCCCCACCGCACGCAGCATCCCCCGGGCGGCGGCCTTCTCGAGGCCGTCCGTGACGTCGCGGCTGCGGGGCTTGATGTCGGGAGACGTCGTCATGGCCGCCATCCTAGGTTCGCGCGAGCGCCTCCGTCCGGTCGTTCCGCTGCGGCGCCTCCTCACCGCGCGAGAGCCGGCGCGGCCACCAGAAGCGGTCACCGAGGACCAGTGCCAGTGCCGGGACGAGGAGGGTCCGGACGACGAGGGCGTCGAGCAGCACGCCGACGCAGATGACGACGCCGAGCTGGGCGAGGACCACGAGCGGAAGCACCCCGAGGACCGCGAAGACGGCCGCGAGCAGCACACCCGCGCTCGTGATGACCCCACCGGTGGCAGCGAGCGCGCGCAGCATCCCCTCCCGGGTGCCGTGCCCGCGGGCCTCCTCGGCGGCGCGGGTGACGAGGAAGATGTTGTAGTCGACGCCGAGCGCGACGAGGAACACGAACGCGAGCAGCGGTACTTCCTCGTCGAGGCGCTCGAAGCCGGCCACCTGCGTGAACACGACCCACGAGATGCCGAGGCTGGCGAGGTAGGTGGCGACCACCGTGGCCACCAGCACCAGCGGTGCCACGACCGAGCGGAGCAGCCCCGCGAGCACGACGAGCACCAGGCCGAGGACGAGCGGGATGATCAGCGCCCGGTCGCGGGCGGAGGCGTCGGCGGTGTCGAGGGCCTCCGCCTCGGTGCCCCCGACGTGGGTGTCGGTGAGGCCGGCCCCCGCCACGGCATCGCGGATGCGCTCGACGGTGGAGCGGGCCTCGTCGCTACCGGGCTCGGCGGCGAGCACGGTGTCGACCTCACTCACCCCGGCACCGCTGGCCGAGACGGCGGCGGACTGTACGCCCTCGACACCCTCGACCAGGGTCGCGACGTCGTCGCCGTCCGACGTCGTCATGACGACGGTCGGGTCGATCGAGCCTGCGGGGAAGGACTCGGCGTAG
This sequence comes from uncultured Actinomycetota bacterium, assembly GCA_963726295.1. GTDB lineage: Bacteria > Actinomycetota > Actinomycetes > Actinomycetales > Dermatophilaceae > DASSQJ01. The sequence continues at coordinate 519,797 of CAVSBW010000001.1, read as the reverse complement.
CGGTCGGCGGCGATGATGGACTCGGGGGTCTCGAGGAACTGGTCGGAGGTGGACAGGCCGGACTGGATCTGGCTGATGCCCCCCGCCGCCACCGCGAGGCCCGCGAGGACGACCGAGATGACGACCACCGGCCGGCGGGCCACGGCGTCGCCCACCCGGCGCCACGGCGACCGGGAGTCGGCGAGTCCGCTCTGGCCCACGCGGGGCACCTTCGGCCAGAAGATCCAGCGCCCGAAGACCACGAGGGCCGCGGGCAGGACGACGAGGGCGGCGAAGGCCGCGACGACGACCCCGACCGCCGACGCCAGCCCCAGGCCGCGCGTGGTCGGGAACAGCGAGAGCAGCAGGGCGAGCAGGCCGATGACGACCGTGGACGCGCTCGAGAGGACCGCCTCGGTGGTGCGGCGCAGCGCGTGCGCCATCGCGGCGCGGCGGTCCTCGGTGGTGCGGAGCTCGTCGCGGTAGCGCGAGATGAGCAACAGGGCGTAGTCGGTGCCCGCGCCGAAGACGAGGACGGAGAGGATGCCCACGGTGGACTCGTCCCACGCGACGTCGAAGGCCGCGAGAGTGTGCGTCGCCAGCACGGCGGCCAGCTGGTCGGCGACGCCCACGACGGTGAGTGGCACCAGCCACAGCAGCGGGCTGCGGTAGGTGATGACGAGGAGCACGGCGACGATCGAGGCGGTGGCCAGGAGAAGGCGGGTGTCCGCGCCCTCGAAGACGCCGGCGAGATCGGCCTGGATGGCGGCCGGTCCCGTGACCTGAGCGGTCACCCCGTCCGGGAGGTCGGCCTCCGCGGCCAGTCGCAGCTCGGCCACGGTGTCGGCGGTGGCCGTCGCATCCGGCTCGTCGACCGGGACGACGACGACCGCAGCGGTGCCGTCCTCGCTGACCTGGGCCGGCATCCCGGTGGCACCTGGCAGCTCCTGCGCACGCTGCTGGACCGCACCCACCTGGGCCTCGGTGAGGGGCGCCTCGCTGCTGAAGAGCACGATCGCCGCCGACCCCTCCTCTTCCGGCAGCTGGGCCTGCAGCTCCGCAGCGGCGCGGCTGTCCGAGTCGAGGGGGAGGGCCGCCATCGTGGTCGGCGGGCGCTCGGCCTGGCCGACGATGCCGATGAGGGCGCCGGCGACGACGAGGAACAGGAGGGCGAGCGGCCCGGCCACCCAGCGACGGGTGATGAGCGGCGCGAGGCGGGACATCGGCGGCCTTTCGGTCCTAGACTGCACAGATGAGTAAGTTACTTACTCATCACATTACTAAGTAGGTGAGTGATATTACGAAGCGTGACGCGGCCGGTGCAAACGGTGTCGAAGGTGTGGTGCCGGGGTGGGTGCCCTCCCCCACCCTCGACGCCCTCCAGGAGCTCGTCGACGTGGCGGGGCAGGCCCCCCACGACCTCGCTCGCGCCGCCGGGCTCTCGACCTCCGAGCTGCACTCGCTGCGCCATCTCATGGGCACCCCGATGGGGCCGGTGGAGCTCGGGCGGGCCCTCGGAGTCACGTCGGCCGCGTCCTCGGGCGTCGTCGACCGGCTCGTTGCTCGCGGGCACGCCGAGCGTCGGCCCCATCCTGAGGACGGGCGTCGCACCCAGGTGTTCATCACCGACAGCGGCCGCGCCGAGGTCTTCGCCCGGCTCGCCCCGATGTTCGCGGCCCTCGCCGCGCTGGACGCCGCCCTGGACCAGGACGAGCGCGAGGTGGTCGAGCGCTACCTGCGCGGTGCCACGGCGGCGATGCGAACCCTCATGTGACGCTGCCGCCGGCCACCGGTGGCAGGCCTCACGCCCGCGCCCCGTCGACACCGGGTGCCGCTGCGGAGCACTGTGGACGGCATGAAGGCCTGGCGAACCCATGACGGCACGGTCCGGCTCCAGGAGGTCCCCGACCCCGAGCCGACCGCGGACGAGCTCGTCGTCGAGGTCGAGGTGTGCGGGGTGTGCCGCACCGACCTCCACGTCGTCGACGGCGACCTGCCGGTGCACCGAGCGCATGTGGTGCCCGGCCACCAGGTGGTCGGGCGGGTGGTCGACGTCGGATCGGGGGTCCGCGGGATCACCACCGGTGAGCGCGTGGGCGTGGCCTGGCTGCACCGCACCTGTGGGGTCTGCCGCTGGTGTCGCAGTGGTCGCGAGAACCTCTGCCCGCGGGCCACCTTCACCGGCTGGGACGTCGACGGCGGTTACGCCGAGGCAGTCCTTGCCCCCGAGGCCTACGTCTATCCCCTGCCGGACGACGACGAGGCCCTCGGGCTCGCCCCCCTGCTGTGCGCGGGGATCATCGGCTACCGCGCCCTGCGCCGCGCGAACCTACCGCCGGGTGGGCTGCTCGGCATCTACGGCTTCGGGTCGAGCGGCCACATCACCGCCCAGCTCGCCCTCGCGGCGGGCAACCGGGTCCTCACCGTGACCCGCGGCGAGGAGAACCGCCGCCTCGCCGCCTCGCTCGGCGTCGAGGTCGTCCCGGACGAGCACGGCGTGCCGCCCGAGCCGCTCGACTCCGCCATCGTCTTCGCACCGGTCGGGGACCTCCTCGTCGACGCGCTCGACGCCACCGCGGCCGGCGGCACCGTCGTCTCGGCCGGCATCCACATGTCGCCGGTCAGTGGCCTCGACTACGACCGCTCCCTGTTCCGAGAGCGGGACCTCCGCTCGGTCACCGCCAACACCCGGGCGGACGGGGCGGAGTTCCTCGCCCTCGCGCGAAACCTCGGGCTGGCGCCGTCGGTCACGGAGTACCGGATGGACGAGGTGGACCGGGCACTCGACGACCTGCGGGCAGGCCGGACATCTGGGTCGCTCGTCGTCAGGTCGGTCTGACCCGGCGGCTCAGGCCCCGTCGCGCGCGACGTGGAAGCGTTCGAGGCTGGCCGCGCCGAAGTCGAGGTCAGGCCAGCGGCCGGCGTAGTGCAGCACCGCGAGACCACACGTCGGGAACCCGGCGGCGAGGGCCCGGTGCCCCTCGACGCTGCCCTCGCCGTCGGCCAGCATCTCGGTCAGCGCCGGGATGCCGGGGGCGTGCCCCACGACCATGAGCACGTCCGCGTCGTCTTCGGCCTCGCGGAGCAGCTGGAGGATCCGTTCGGGACCCGCGTCGTAGACCCGGCGGTCGAGGTGCACCTCGGTCTCCGGACAGCCGCCCGACCACACACCCTCGGCCGTCTGCTGGGCGCGCTCGGCGGTGGAGCAGATGACCTGGTCGACCCCGACACCGTGCTCGTGCAGCCAACGTCCGGCAGCCAGGGCGTCGCGGCGGCCGCGGTCGGTCAGCCCACGCTCGTGGTCCCCGTCCGGGTGAGCCTGCTCAGCCTTCGCGTGACGGACGAGGACGATGACGCGGTCGCGGGCAGCAATGGTCATGTCCCGATCATGCCCCCATCCGGGGGTCGCCGCGCCTCCCTGATGCCATGCGTCACGGCGTTCGTTCGCGGTGTCGCCGGCCCGCGTGGGCGGGGTTGGGCCGACGCCCGCTGAACGTGGCTCAGGAGGCTCCGAGGCGTTCGAGGATGAGGCGGCGGGCCTCGCCCGCGTCGGCCTGGCCCCTCGTCTCGCGCATCACCTGGCCGATGAGGGCACCGACCGCCTGGACCTTGCCGGCGCGGATCTTCTCGGCGACGTCCGGGTTCGCGGCGATGACCTGGTCGACGGCCGCCTCGAGGGCCCCGGTGTCGCGGACCACCTCGAGCCCGTCGGCGTCGGCCACCTGGGTGGGGGTCCCGCGCCCGTCGAGCACGCCCTCCCACGCCTGGCGCGCCATCGCGTCGTTGAGGCGCCCGCTGGTGACCAGGCCCTCGAGCTCGACGACGTGCGCCGGTTCGACGCCGAGCCGCGCGGCGTGGCTCGGCACGTCCTCGCCCTCGGTGTTGGCGCGCCGGGCGATCTCTCCCGACCACCACTTCCGTGCCGCCGCCGGTGAGGCGCCGGCCGCCACCGTCTCCTCGACGAGCTCGACCAGCCCGGCGTTCATGACATCGCGCATCTCGAGGTCGCTGTAGCCCCAGTCGGACTGCAGGCGCCGGCGACGCTCGGCCGGCGGCTCGGGCAGCGTGCCGCGCAGGGCCTCGACGGCCTCTGCGGACGGCGCCACCGGCACCAAGTCGGGCTCCGGGAAGTATCGGTAGTCCATCGCGTCGGACTTCACCCGGCCCCCGGTGGTGATGCCGGTGTCCTCGTGCCAGTGCCGCGTCTCCTGGGTGATGGAGCCGCCGGCGGAGAGGATCGCGGCCTGCCGCCCCACCTCGTAGCGGACGGCCCGCTCGACCGAGCGCAGCGAGTTGACGTTCTTGGTCTCGGTGCGCGTGCCGAAGACCTCCGAGCCGGTGGGCGTCAGCGACAGGTTGACGTCGCAGCGCATGGAGCCCTGCTCCATCTTCACGTCGGACACGGCGAGGGCCTTGAGGAGGTCGCGCAGGGTCGCGACGTACGCCTTGGCGACCTCCGGCGCGCGCGCCCCCGTGCCGGTCATCGGCTTGGTGACGATCTCGATGAGCGGGATGCCGGCGCGGTTGTAGTCGACGAGGCTGTGGGTGGCACCGTGGATCCGTCCGGTTGCGCCCCCGACGTGCAGCGACTTGCCGGTGTCCTCCTCCATGTGGGCGCGCTCGATCTCCACCCGGTACGTCGAGCCGTCCTCCAGCTCGACGTCGAGGTACCCGTCGTGGGCGATCGGCTCGTCGTACTGCGAGGTCTGGAAGTTCTTGGGCATGTCCGGGTAGAAGTAGTTCTTCCGGGCGAACCGGCACCACGGCGCGATGTCGCAGTTCAGCGCGAGACCGATCCGGATGGCCGACTCCACCGCCACCTCGTTGACGACCGGCAACGCACCCGGCAGCCCGAGGCAGACCGGACACACCTGGGTGTTCGGCTCGGCCCCGAACTCGGTGCGGCAGCCGCAGAACATCTTCGTCGCGGTCCCCAGCTCGACGTGCACCTCGAGCCCCATGACCGGGTCGAAGGCGGCGATCGCCTCGTCGTACGGCAGGGTCGCCTCGTCGGTCGTCGTCGTCGTCATCGGCTGACCTCCGTCGTCAGGTCGGGTGCGCGGTCCAGGAGGTTGCCACCCCAGGCGGCGGCGAGCCGGGCCTCCAGCGCGGCGCCGACCGAGTAGAGCCGGTCGTCGGCGGTGGCGGGGGCGAGCACCTGGAAGCCCGCGGGAAGGCCGTCCTCGTCGGCGAGCCCGCTCGGGACGGACATCCCGGGGATGCCGGCGAGGTTGGCGGGGATGGTGGCGATGTCGTTGAGGTACATCGCCATCGGGTCGTCGAGCTTGTCGCCGAAGGGGAAGGCCGTGGTGGGTGCCGTCGGGCTCACCAGCACGTCCGCCGTCTCGAAGGCTCGGGTGAAGTCCTCGGCGATGAGCCGGCGCACCTTCTGGGCGGAGCCGTAGTAGGCGTCGTAGTACCCACTGGAGAGGGCATAGGTGCCGAGGATGATCCGGCGCTTGACCTCGGGACCGAACCCGGCCTCGCGGGTGGCCGCCATGACCTGCTCGGCACTCGGAGCGTCGATGCCGTCGGGGCCCACCCGCAGGCCGTAGCGCATGGCGTCGAACTTGGCCAGGTTGCTGCTCGCCTCGCTGGGGAGGATGAGGTAGTACGTGGCGAGCGCGTAGGTGAACGACGGGCAGGACACCTCGACGGCCTCGGCGCCGGCGTCGACGAGGTGCTGGACCGCCTCGTCGAACCGGTGCTGCACGCCCGGCTGGAAACCCTCGCCGGTGAGCTCCCGGACGATGCCGATCCGCATCCCGGAGACGTCGGCCCGGCGGGCGGCCTCGACCACCGGCGGCACCGGGGCGTCGATCGACGTCGAGTCCATCGGGTCGTGGCCGCCGATGACCTCGTGGAGCAGCGCGGCGTCGAGCACGGTGCGGCTGCACGGTCCGGCCTGGTCCAGGGAGGAGGCGAGGGCCACGAGGCCGTAGCGCGAGACCCCACCGTAGGTGGGCTTGGTGCCGACCGTGCCCGTGACCGCGGCGGGCTGGCGGATCGAGCCGCCGGTGTCGGTGCCGATGGCGAGTGGCGCCTGGAACGAGGCGACGACCGAGCTCGACCCGCCCCCTGAGCCACCGGGGATGCGCCCGAGGTCCCACGGGTTGCGGCTCGGGCCGTAGGCGCTGTGCTCGGTGGAGGAGCCCATCGCGAACTCGTCCATGTTGGTCTTGCCGAGGATCGGCATCCCGGCGGCCCGGAGCCAGGAGACGACCGTGGCGTCGTACGGCGGCACCCAGCCCTCGAGGATCCGGCTGCCGCACGTGGTCGGCAGGCCGCGGGTGGCCATGACGTCCTTGACCGCGATCGGCACCCCGGCGAGGGCATGGAGCTCCTCCCCCGCGGCCCGCCGGCGGTCGACCTCGTCGGCCGCGGCGAGCGCGCCGTCGGTGTCGACGTGGAGGTAGGAGTGCACGGCCTCGTCGACGGCGGCGGAGCGGTCGAGGAGGGCCCGGGTCACCTCGCGGGAGGAGGTCTGGCCGCCGCGGAGCAGGTCGGCGAGCTCGGCCGCGGTGGCACGGGTCAGGTCGGTGGTGGTCACAGTCGGGTCCTCGGGGTGCGGGAGGGAGCGGTACCGGGCGCGGCGCCGGGGGTCACTCTTGGTCCAGGATGCGGGGCACGCTGAAGCGCTGCTGCTCCGCCTCGGGGGCCGCCGCCAGCGCCTCCTCCGGGCTGAGCGAGGGGCGCACGACGTCGGGACGGGTGACGTTGACGATCGGCATCGGGTGGCTCATCGGCTCGACGTCGGCGATCGGCGCCTGCTGCACCGTGGCCACCGACTCGAGGATGACCCCCAGCTCGCCGACCATCCGGTCCAGCTCGGCGTCGGTGAGGTCGATGCGTGCGAGCCCGGCGAGGTGGGCGACGTCGTCACGGGTGAGGTCGGCCATGGCCGCCAGTCTATGGGTGCTGCGACCCCGACCTCGCCCGGCCACCACCCTCCCGGTCCCTGCGACAGTCCCCGCGTGCTGACCGACGCCGAGGCCCTTGAGCTCGCGCTCGACCTCGTCGGTGTCTTCGTCTTCGCGCCTCGGGTGCACTCGTCGCCGTGCGCCACGGGCTGGACCTCTTCGGCATCCGGGTGACGGCGGTCGCGCTCGACCTCAACGCGCCGCGGGCGCCCCGCGCCGGTGCCTGAGCCCACGGGTACGCCCTTCCTCGCCTCAGCCGCGGTCGCTCCGCACTCGCGGCCGCTGCCCGTTCCGGCAGCCGGGGCTGACCCGACGGACGACCTGTCATCCATCCATCGGCCCGACTCCGACGAAACCGCGGCGCCACCCACCGGTGGTTCTCCATGCTTCGACCGTGACCAACGGCTCGACCATCCTCGGCGGCATCCTCCTCGCCGTGCTCCTCGTCCTGCTCGTGTGGGGCGTCGTCGGCGAGTGGTGGAGCCACCGACGTGGGCGCCGCCGGTGGGCGACGCAGGACGACAGCGTGTCAGTCGGGCGATCCGGTCTCGAGGAGCCGGACGAACTGGACCTCGTCGAGGATGGTGAGCCCTAGGTCACGGGCCTTGGTCTCCTTGCTGCCGGCGTTGGCCCCGACGACGACGTAGTCGGTGCTCTTCGAGACCGACCCGGAGGCCTTGCCGCCGCGCGCGAGGACCGCCTCCTTCGTCTCGTCTCGGGAGAACCCGTCGAGGGAGCCGGTGACGACCACGGTGAGGCCCTGGAGCGTCTGCTCGACGGAGTCGTCGCGCTCGTCCTCCATCCGCACACCGTCCTCGGCCCAGCGGTCGACGATCCGGCGGTGCCAGTCGCCGCCCTCGCCGTCGAACCACTCGCGGACCGACTCGGCGATGACCGGCCCCACCCCCTCGACCGCGGCGAGCTCCTCGGCGCTCGCGCCGCGGACGGCGTCCAGGGACGCGAAGTGCTGGGCGAGCGCGCGCGCCGCGGTGGGCCCGACGTGGCGGATGGAGAGCGCGACCAGGACCCGCCACAGCGGCTGCTGCCGGGCCACCCCGAGGTTGTCGACGAGGCGCTGGCCGTTGGCCGAGAGCACGCGGCCATCGACGACGGCCTCCTCGGGGTCGTCCCGCCTCGCCGCCCGCGTGTACAGCGGCACCTTCACCACGTCGTCTGCCGTGAGGGAGAACACCATCGCCTCGCTCGGTCCACCCAGCTCCGGGTCGTCCAGGACCCCGGACTCCAGCAGCGCCACCGACCCCTCCCAGCCGAGCGCCTCGATGTCGAAGGCCCCCCGGGACGCCAGGCTGAAGAGGCGCTCTCGGAGCTGGCTCGGGCAGGACCGGGCGTTGGGGCAGCGGATGTCCTTGTCGCCCTCCTTCTCGTAGGCCAGCTCGGTGCCGCACGAGGGGCAGTGGGTGGGCATCTCGAACTCGCGCTCGCTGCCGTCGCGCAGGGCCACGACGGGGCCGAGGATCTCGGGGATGACGTCGCCCGCCTTGCGCAGCACGACGGTGTCGCCGATGAGCACGCCCTTGCGGCGGACCTCGTGGGCGTTGTGGAGGGTGGCCATGGAGACCGTCGAGCCCGCGACCGTCACCGGCTCCATGACCCCGAAGGGCGTGACCCGCCCGGTGCGCCCCACGTTGACCTGGATGTCGAGGAGCCGCGTGTTGACCTCCTCCGGCGGGTACTTGTAGGCCATCGCCCACCGGGGAGCCCGGCTCGTGGAGCCGAGCTGGCGCTGGACCGAGACCTCGTCGACCTTGACGACGACGCCGTCGATCTCGTGCTCGACGCTGTGCCGGCGCTCGCCGTAGCCGTCGACGAAGGCCTGGACCTCCTCGATGGTGTCGAGCACCCGGTAGTGGCTGCTCACCGGCAGGCCCCACGCCTCGAGCAGGTCGTAGGCGTGGCTCTGGGTGGTGACGTCGAAGCCGCGACGGGCGCCGATGCCGTGCACGAGCATCCGCAGCGGGCGGGTGGCGGTGACCCGGGGGTCCTTCTGGCGCAGTGAGCCCGCGGCGGCGTTGCGCGGGTTGGCGAACGGGGGCCTGCCGGCCTCGACGAGCCCGGCGTTGAGGTCCGCGAAGGCCTCGAGCGGGAAGAACACCTCACCGCGGACCTCGACGAGCCCGGGGACGTCCTCGCCGGAGAGCTCGGTGGGGACGCCGTCGATGGTGCGGACGTTGAGCGTGACGTCCTCACCGGTGCGCCCGTCGCCACGGGTGAGCGCGCGGGTGAGCCGGCCGTCCTCGTACAGCAGGTTGACGGCGAGCCCGTCGATCTTGAGCTCGCAGAGGTAGTGCAGCTCGGCGCCACCGCTGTCGCGCTCGACCCGGGCAGCCCAGGCAGCGAGCTCCTCCTCGCTGAAGGCGTTGTCGAGGCTGAGCATCCGCTCGAGATGGTCGACGGCCTGGAAGTCGGTGGAGAAGATCGCCCCGCCGACCTGCTGGGTGGGGCTGTCGGGCGTGCGCAGGCTCGGGTGGGCGTCCTCGAGGGTGCCCAGGCGCTTCATCAGCGCGTCGTACTCGCCGTCGCTGATGGTCGGGGCGTCCTTGACGTGGTACGCGAACTGGTGGGCGCGTGCCTCCTCGGCCAGGCCCTCCCACTCGTGCCGCACGTCGTCGGGGACGACGTCGGCGGGCTCCTGCGCCGCGGGATCGCTCGGGGTGTCGCTCACCCGGCCAATCCTGCCGCAGCCCACCGACGCCGGACCCTCCGACGTCACCGGGGGCTCACTCCAGGACGAGGGTCCCCACGCCCCGCGGATCCGCTCGCGGACGAGTTTCTCCCCCCGAGCACCTCCTACGGCCGAGAACCGCGAGGGAGCGAGCCTCACTCGGCAATACGCCGAACGCCCCATGGCAGGGTCCGCCGGCACGCAGGACGCTGGAGGAGACGACCACGGGGAGGACCTCATGACCAACCTCATGACCACACGACGGCGAGTCGCCACCGGAGCGGCGGCTGCCGTCGCCGCCGCGCTCACGACCTTCAGCCCCGCCGCCACGGCGGCACCGCCGGACCGGTACGGACCGTTCCCGGTCGACGACGCGCTCCTGGCCGACGTCACCACCGCGGTGGAGTCACGTTGCGGTGTGCAGGTCGTGGGCGCCACGGGATCCGGTGAGGTGTGGTTCGCCCACTTCTCCACCGCGCCGGACGCCGGCGTCGTGCGTGGTACCGGGTGGTACCACGTCTCGGTGACCATCACGCTGGCGGACGGCAGGACGGGGACGTACCGCGACGCCAGCACGGACCACTTCGACGTCGTCGACGGCGAGTTCGTCCTGACCGCGACGAGCGGCCTCGCCGGCACCGCGCTGTTCGTGGTGGGGCACGTCCACGCCGACGGCGGGGTGTCCGGGCGCGAGCTCGACCCGTGCTCCGCACTCCAGTGAACCGGGACCTGCGGCGCCCGCCCCGCTGAACCGGGCCCGCGGCGCGCACCCCGCTGAACCGGGCCCGCGGGCCGCGCTCACCCACCCGGTCGGCCCGCGCCTGACGACGGTCAGAACGGCGGGGGGTCGTGGGCGCTCGTGACCACCTCGCGGGGAGCCGTGGGGTGGGTCCGCCTCCCGACCGCACGCCTGGCCGCCTCGCGACACTGCACGAGGTGGTCCAGCCGCTCCTCGAGGATGCTCGGCAACCGCGCCGCCCGCTCAGGGACCGTCTCGCACCGAGGCCTGCCGTGCGTGCTGTCCGGGCGCAGGACGAGACCGTCGAGGGCGTCGAGCGCCTCGGTGCGCCGGACCTCGCCCGTCGGGTCGGTCCACTCGGCGACGCCGTCGGGGAGCAGGCGGAGCCGCCACCCCGCCGACTGCTTCACCCGGTGGTGTCGCCGGCACAGGCACACGAGGTTCGACGCGGCGGTGGGGCCACTGGGCCAGGACCGCACGTGGTCGAGGTCGCAGAACCGAGCGGCGACCCGGCATCCGGGGAACCGACAGCCGCCGTCACGGGCACGCACGAGCGCCGCGAGCCGGTCGCCGGGCCGGTAGGCGTCGCTCCGCAGGTCGTCGCCCGGGTCGAGGCGGGCTCCGGTCGCGGGATCGCACACGGCCCGGGCGGCTCCGGCGGTGTGGCGTCGCAGCCAACCGGCGGGGACGAACACGGGCTCCGATGGGCGCGCGCCGAACACCTGCACGAGGTCCTCGTCGCCCACCAGGAGGCGGGATGCGACGCCGTCGGGCACGTCGTCGCCCTCCTCGGCACTCGGAACGGCGGAGCACGCGGCCGGCGCGGCTCGACCGTCGCGGCCTCCGCTCGGAGGGGTCCTCGCAGCGTCGCGGAACGCCGTCTGCGCCGGCACCGTCTCCGCCGGCAGCGTCTCCGCCGGCAGCGTCTCCGCCGGCAGCGTCTCGTGGGGCACCGTGTCCGCCGGCACCGTCAGGACCACCCGGACCTCGACGTCCGAGTGCTCGAGGACCAGGTCGGTGAGGGCCTTGGCCCGAGCCCGCTCGATCGTGGGGCAGGTGCCGTCGAGGACGTACTGCCGGGCCAGCCGGTCGACCGCCGACCACGCGGCCGCCGACTCCTCGCTCGGGAAGGTGCCGTGCCAGACGTCGACGCCCGGCTCCCCACCCACCGTTGCAGGCCGCTCTCGCGTCGCGTCCGCTCCACGCGCTGGCGCAGCAGGTCGGGCGAGATGCGGACGAGGACGCGGCGGGTGCGCCGACGCAGCGCCGGCCCCGGCTCGTCGTCGAGGTGGGCGTCGACCGCGGCGACCACCGCTTCGGCGACCTCCGCGGGGCAGCCCTCGAGCTCGTACGCCACGACTCCCGCGCGGTAGGCGTCGAGCCGACCCTCCTGCATCGCCCGGTGCAGGCCGTGCAGGCCTGTGGGCTGCGGCCGTTCGAGGTCCTCGGGTGGGAGCGGTTCGCGACCGCAGAGCCGCACCGCCGCCTCGACGCGACGCCGGGCCTGGTGGTGGGACGCCCCGAGCCGTGCGGCCACGAGGTCGGTGGCGTCGATCGCGACCCGGCCGGTGGCGTGCTCGACCTCGCCGAGCGTGCCGTCCTCGAGCCACACCGACTCGAAGCGGGCGGCTTCGGCGATCGCGACGTCCTGGAGGGCGGCCAGCCCGTTCATCTCGCGCTGTGTCTCGCCGACGAGGTGGAGCCACTCGTCCCTCGTCCGGGGCCTCCTGGCTCCGGCAAGCCGGTGCTGCACGTGTGCCACCGGGCCGACGGGCTCGTCGGCGGCCCCAGGCCTGCGTCCGGTGGACTGCTGCACGGGCTCCCCCCTCCCCTTGGGTGAGAGTCTACCCGCGACCCGCTATTCGTACAAGTGTTCTACACAGGCAATTCTGTTCGCCCGCAACGACGTCCACTTGACGGACGCCGACTCTGCGGAGCTGCTGGCGCCCGGCCGGGCCCACCGGCGAGGATGGGGGCAGCCGTCACCGCCGCCGGACCCCAGGAGCAGCTCCGATGACCAACCTCGCCAGCAACCTCGTCGCCACCGCGACCGATCACCCCGACCAGGACGCCCTCCGGGTGAACGGTCAGGGCGTCACCTACCAGCAGCTCCTCGGGATGGCGGCCAAGGTCGCCGGCACCCTGCGCCAGAACGGCTTCCAGCCCGGCGACCGGGCGGCCGTCATCCTGCCGAACGTCCCGGCCTTCCCCGTTGTCTACTGGGGGATCCTCCTGGCCGGGGGCATCGTCGTCCCGATGAACCCGCTGCTGAAGTCGGGTGAGATCGACTACTTCTTCACCGACTCCGGAGCCACCACCGCCTTCGTCTGGCCCGACTTCGTCGAGCAGGCCACCAAGGGCGCCGAGCGCTCCGGTACCCGGATCGTGCCGTGCGGCCCGCTCGGCCCCGAGGACTTCACCGGCGGCGAGCCGCTCGGCGACCCCGTCGAGCGCGCCGACGACGACACGGCGATCATCCTCTACACCTCCGGGACCACGGGCCGCCCGAAGGGCGCGGAGCTGACCCACAGCAACGTCCACCTCAACGCCCTGAGGTCGGCGACGGTGATCCAGGAGATCCGCGAGGACGACGTCGTCATGGGATGCCTGCCGCTCTTCCACGTCTTCGGGCTCGTGGTCGGCCTGAACGCCGCGACCATCGCCGGCGCCTCCCTGGCACTGATCCCCCGCTTCGACCCGGAGGCCGCCATCGAGGTCATCGAGAAGGAGCGGGTCACGGTGATGCAGGGCGTGCCGACGATGTACGCCGCCATTCTCAACCACCCTCGCAGTGACGGGATGGACGCCTCCAGCCTGCGCACCTGCGTCTCCGGCGGCTCCGCCATGCCGCTCGAGGTCATGCGCGCCTTCGAGGAGAAGCTCGGCACCGTCATCCTCGAGGGGTACGGGCTCTCCGAGACCTCGCCGGTGGCCTCGTTCAACATGCTCGACAAGGAGCGCAAGCCCGGGACCATCGGCGTCGCCATCCCCGGCTGCGAGATGCGCTGCGTCGACCCCGACGGCAACGACGTCCCGGTCGGCGAGGTGGGCGAGATCGCCATCCGCGGCGACAACGTCATGAAGGGCTACTGGAACAATCCCGAGGCGACCGCCGAGGCCATCCCGGACGGGTGGTTCCGCACCGGCGACCTCGCGACGATGGACGACGAAGGCTACTTCACGATCGTCGACCGCAAGAAGGACCTCATCATCCGCGGCGGGATGAACGTCTACCCGCGCGAGGTCGAGGAGGTCATCTACGAGCACCCGGACGTCACCGAGGTGGCGGTGGTCGGGATCCCCGACGACCTGCTCGGTGAGCAGGTCGGGGCGGCCGTGGCGCTGCGGGAGGGGTCGACCGCCACGCCCGAGGACGTCATCGCCTTCACGAAGGAGCGGATCGCGGCCTACAAGTACCCCCGGACGGTGTGGGTGGTCGAGGCGCTGCCGAAGGGACCGACCGGCAAGATCCTCCGCCGCGAGGTCCACGCTCCGGCAGAGTAGGCGGCGTGTCCTCCTCGCACCCTGCCGACCCCACGCCCCCGGAGGAGCCCGGAGGCGTCTACGGCCAGACCTTCGCCTCCACCGAGCCGGTGGAGGACTCGGCTCCGGAGGCGAGGCCCCACGTCCCCGAACGCGTCATCCGCACGGCCGACCGGTGGCGGGTGGTCGGCTTCGTGCTCGCGGCCGTATGGGTGGTCCTGCCCCTCGTCGTGGTCGGCTTCTGGGTGCGCGTCACGTGGTACCCGCAGCCGACCGACGAGATCCGCGGCTACGTGCCGCTGCTGCTCGCCCCCGCTGCCGCCGTCTGCGCCCTCCTGGCGGGCTGGGCGCTCGCCAGCGCCTGGCGCCTGTACCGACGGCGGCGCTCCGGGTGGGACGCGCCCATCGTCATCGGGGCCCTGGCGGCGGCGGTCTCGGCCTACTCCTTGGTGCCCTCGACGACGATCGTGCCGGAGATGCTCTGGCTCGGCGTGCTCGGGCTCGCCTCGGCGGTGCTGGCCATCCTCGGCGAGCGGGCCTGGCGCCGCATCCGCTGACCACGCTGCCCCCGTTCCCCGCGCTCGGGCCGGTTCACGACCCAGGCAGCCCCGAGGACGATGGCGAACCCCACGAGCTGGGCCGGGCCGAGGTGCTCCCCCAGGACGGCCACGCCGAGGAGCACTGCGACGACCGGGATGAGGTAGGTGATGGTGAGCGCGACGATCGGCCCGGCGCCCCGCACCACGTCGAACTGGAGGGTGTAGGCGAAGCCGGTGCCGATGACGCCGAGGGCCAGGGTCGAGGCGAGGGGCAGCCAGGGCACCTCACCCGCCGCCGCACCGTCGTACGCCCACGCCGACGCCAGCCCGCCCGGTTGTGCCAGGGCCCAGACGCCGAGCACGGGGACCATGAGGACCAGGCCGGCCAGGAGGGTGGCGGCGGGCTGGGCGATGCCCCCGAGGTCGGCCGCCGCGAGGAACCTGCGGTTGTAGGTCCACCCGATGCCGTAGCACGCGCCCCCGAGCAGGGCCATCCCGAAGCCGACGAGGTCGGGTCGGCCCACCGCCGTCCACGGCTGCATGATCGTGACCACCCCGACGAAGCCGAGCAGCACCGCGGCGAGGCGCCGGCCGGTGGCCCGCTCCCCCGGCAGCATCGCCAGCACGGCCACCACGGCCACGATGGGGCTGGTGGCGTTGCCGATGCCGGCGAGCGCCGAGCTCACCCGTGTCTCCGCCAGCGCGAAGAGCGTGAAGGGGAGGGTGGCGAGGAGGAAGCCGGTTACGAGCAGGTGCCCCCAGACCCGGCGCTCGACCGGTAGCCGGCCGCCGCGCAGGTACAGGATCGCGATGATGACGACCGCACCCGAGAGGATGCGCAGCGCCGAGATCTGGACGGCGGCCAGCGACTCCAGACCCACCTTCATCAGCAGGAAGCTGGATCCCCAGATGAGCACGATCGCGACGTACTTGACCTGCCAGGGGACCCGTGGCTGCGTCATCCCCCGACCTCCTCCGTGAGCCGGCGCGCGGTGTCGAGCGCCGCTCGTTGAACGCGCCGGGCCTCGTGGGGTGTGAGTCCCGAGAGCCCACAGGCCGGCGTGACGACGACGCGGCCGAGGACCTCCGCCCCGAGGCCGGTGCGCTCGAGACCGGTGGCCAGGGTCCGCGCCGCGGCTTCGTCGCCCGTGGTGCCGTCGGTGGCCAGCACGCCGGCGTGCAGGCCCGTACCGGCCTCCAGCGTGGCGGCCACGGACTCCCACCGGGCCGGCGAGGCGTCGGTGAGGTCGACCGCAAGGGCTCCGGCACCGGTGGACCGCAGGAGTGGCAGCGGTGCGTGCGGGTGGCAGCAGTGCAGGACGGTGGGTCCGTCGTGGGCACCCAGCACCACCCGGAGCCCGTCGGCCACGACCTGCGGGTCCACCGCCCGGACCCGGCCGTAGCCCGACGACGTGGGCAGCGATCCCTCGAGCACCGCGGACAGTGAGGGCTCGTCGACCTGGAGGACGACGTCCGCGCCCGGGACGAGCCGGCGGACCTCGGACACGAACGCGGCGGCACCCTCGGCCAGGGAGGCGACGAGGTCGGCAGCGGCCCCGGCGTCGCCGACCAGCCGCTCGCCCCGGTTCAGGCGCAGGCTCGCGGCGAGGGTCCACGGACCGGCGACCTGCACCTGCAGCGGCCCCTCGTACCCGTCGTAGGCCTCGGCCAGCTCGTCGAGGTCCTCGCGCCGCATCGCGGCGGTGCGCTCGGCGTCGCGTCCGGGCCGGTCCACGAGGCGCCAGCCGCTCGGCTGCAGGTCGACCGGCAGCTCGACGAGCAGCCCGGCCGCCCGGCCGATGATGTCGGCTCCCGGGCCCCGGGCCGGGGTCTCCGGCAGGTACGGCACCCCGAGGCCCTCGCCGTCGAGCAGCACGTCGCGGACGGTGCGCACCGCCTCGCGGGGGGAGGTGCCGGGCCACGAGCCGACCCCTCCGGCCCGAACGGCGTCAGGCCCGCTGCTCACCCCGGCCACCGGTCGACGAGGGCGCGGACCGAACGCGGTACCGCGGTGCCGGCGTCGAGGGTCCACGGGGCGGGCTCGGGCGCACCGGCGACCGTGTGGAAGGGGACCACGCCCGACCACGCGTCGCTGGCCTCGTCGGGCTCGACGGGCCCTCCGGACCGCACCTTGAGCAGCCAGCGGCCATCGGTGATGGGCAGCGCCACGGCGAGCGTCGCGGATCGCTCGCGTCGGGTCATCGGCCGCACCTCCTCGGTGCGACCCGGGAGGAGGCGCTCGGACAGGACGTCGAGGGCCCGGGCCTGCTCGGCGCCGTCGAGGGTGCGCAGCTCGCCGTGCACCACCGCGGACCGGTAGTTGGCCGAGGAGTCGAAGGTGGTGTGGGCGACGACGAGGCCGTCGAGGGCCATGACGGTGAGGGCCGCGGGGGCGCCCGCGGCCACCTGGCGCAGCGCACCGGCTCCGGTTGAGCCGTGGAGCAGGATCTCGTCGCCGTCGCGGGCGAAGAGCATCGGCACCACCCACGGACGGCCGTCGACGACGGTCGACAGGGTGCCGGTCAGCACCTCGTCGAGGAGGGCGTCGAGCTCGGCGCGGTCGGTGAGGCCGCGCTCCGGCTTCCGGCTCAGCCGCGGGGCCGGGGTCGACCGTCCGGCGTAGCCGGGTCCCGGGCACACCCCCTCCCCCACGACGCGGACCGTGGAGGCGGGCCGGCGTGCGAGTGCGCCACCCACGCGGGTGGGGCGCGGCATCAGGGCACCGCCGCAGGTCGGGCAGCTGCGGTCGAGGTGCTCGGCGCACCCGGCGCAGAACGTGCACTCGAAGGAACACACGACGGCGCCCGGCTGGTCCGCGGGCAGGTCGACGTCGCAGCATTCGCAGTTCGGGCGCATCTCGAGTCCGCTCACCCGCCCATCATCCCCTCGGTGCCCGGATGCCGGCGGCCAGGGCGTGCGGCACTCCTCGGGCGGGCCCGTGACACGGGTGGCCTCACCGTCGAGGGCGAGCACGACGGCGGGTTCCGCTACGACGCCTCGTGGGCCCGGGGAGAGGTGCGCGGCCTCGCGAGCGCCCTCCGGTCACCTCCGGCCGTCCCTAGGATGGTCGCGATGACGCGGTCGGCGGCCGAGGAGAGGCTGGCGGCGCTGGCCACCTAGTGGTCGGCGGCGCACGACCTGCGTGCCGTCTTCGCCGACTGCTACCGGGTCATGACCGAGCGGATGAGCGACGGCATCGACGCCGGGACCTTCGAGGACGGCGGCTGGGTCGCCAAGCTGCGCGACCGCTTCGCCGAGTACTACTTCGACGCGCTGGACGGCTACGCCGCGGCGGGCCGGGACGCAGTGTGCCCCGATGTGTGGCGCATCGCCCTCGACGCCTGCGCCCGCCCGGGCTGCCACCCCCTCGAGGCCCTGCTCCTCGGCATCAACGCGCACATCAACCACGACCTCGCCCTCGCGCTCGTCGACGTGCTCGACGACTGGGACGGCCTCGACGAGGCCGTCCGCGAGTCCCGGCACCGCGACCACGAGCGGGTCAACGACATCATCAGGGCGACGACCGACGAGGTGCAGCTCGACGTCGTCGCGACCTGGTCACCAGCGGCCGCCCGGATCGACCGCCTGCTCGGGCGGGTCGACGAGTGGGTGTTCGGTGAGGTCGTCGAGCGATGGCGTGACCGGGTGTGGGCCGACGCCATGGCCCTGCTCGCGGTCCCCGTCGCCGAGCGCGACCACACGGCCCGCGTCATCGACGGCCGGGCCCGGCGGCTCGCCGGTCTCCTCGGCCTCGCCCCCGGCTGAGGAGCGCCCGCGGCTGAGCAGCCCCGGAGCGCCTGTCCCAGCCGGCTGACACCCGACGGGGGCGGCGGCCCCCGGATGGTCTCGGGGGCCGCCGCGTCCTGTGGGGCTCAGAGCACGTCGTGACCCGGGTGGGGCTCGCTCGGGACCGTCCCCAGCCGGCCCGCCTGGAAGTCCTCGAAGGCCTGGACGAGCTCCTCTCGGGTGTTCATGACGAACGGGCCGTAGGCGGCGACCGGCTCGCGGATCGGCCGACCGCCCATGATGTAGAGGTCCAGGCTCGGGCTGCGGCTCTCCTGGCTCTCGTCGGCGCCCACCTCGACGACGTCACCACCGCCGAGGACCGCGAGCTGGCCCATCCGCAGCGACCGCCGGTCGGGGCCGACGGTGCCGCGCCCGTTGAGGGCGTACACCAGCGCGTTGTACTCCGGGTTCCACGGCAGGCGGACCCGGGCACCCGGCGCGACCGTGAGGTGGAGGACGGTGATCGGCGTGTGCGTGATGCCGGGGCCCGCGTGCCCGTCGAGCTCGCCGGCGATGACCCGAACGAGCGCGCCACCGTCGGGGCTGGACAGCAGGGCGACCTCGCCACCGCGGATGTCCTGGTAGCGCGGCGGCGACATCTTCTGGGACCGCGGCAGGTTGACCCACAGTTGCAGGCCGTGGAAGAGGCCACCGCTGACGACGAGCTCCTCGGGCGGGACCTCGATGTGGAGCAGGCCGGAGCCGGCCGTCATCCACTGGGTGTCCCCGTCGGTGATCACGCCGCCGCCGCCGTGGCTGTCACGGTGCACGAAGGTCCCGTCGATGATGTAGGTGACGGTCTCGAAGCCGCGGTGCGGGTGCCACGCGGTGCCCTTGGGCTCGCCCGGGGCGTACTCGACCTCGCCCATCTGGTCCATGTGGATGAACGGGTCGAGCGCTGCGAGGTCGACACCGGCGAACGCGCGGCGCACCGGGAACCCCTCGCCCTCGAAGCCCGACGGGGCCGTGGTCACGGACCGCACCGGGCGGGAGGCCGCCTCGGCCGCGGGCTCGGTGACGCGCTGCAGGGTCAGGATGTTCTCGACGGTCACGGCCGGCATGTCGCTCACGCTCCTCGTTGCTCATCCTCCGGGCCGGAGGGCACCTCTTCCAACGATAGTTGATCGTTCAACATTCCGGTGGACGTTCCCTCCGGTTGCCGCCGCCCGGGCCCGGCCCTACGTTTGCGGCACCGCATCCCCACCACCGACGGGAGACCCCTCGTGACCCGACCACTGCGCCCTCGGCTCGTCGCCACTGCGGCGGCTGTCGCCCTCGCGGCCGCCACCGCCGTCACCGGCACCATGACCGCCTCCGCGGCCACCGGCGACGACACCACCTACCTCGTCCTGGCGCCCCAGGGCAACTCCACCGCCAAGGCGCAACAGCGCGTCGCCGCCGCCGGGGGCCGGGTCGTCGCCGCCTACGACGAGATCGGCGTCCTCGTCGCCCGCTCGACGAACGCGTCCTTCGTCGACGCCGTCAAGGGCGCCGGTGTCGAGTCCGCTGCGTCGACGGCGGGACTCGGCAGCGCACTCGACGAGGGCGAGACGACCGCGCTCAGCGCGGCGGACGTCGCCGACGCCACCGGCGACCCGACCGGCGAGCCGCTCTGGAGCGCCCAGTGGGACATGCGCCAGATCGACGTCCCCGAGGCCAACGCGGTGACGACCGGTGACCCGTCGGTGGTCGTCGGCGTCCTCGACAGCGGCATCTCGAGCACCCACCCGGACCTCGCGACCCAGATCCGCAAGGACCTCAGCACCTCCTGCATCGGCGGTGTCGTCGACACGGCAGAGGCGGCGTGGAACCCCACGACGTCGGACCACGGTACCCACGTCGCCGGCACCATCGCGGCGGCCATCAACGGGGTCGGCATCGCCGGCGTCGCGCCCGGAGTCAAGGTGGCGTCCGTCAAGGTCGTCAACGACGACGGGTACATCTACCCCGAGGCCGCCGTCTGCGGGTTCATGTGGGCCGCCGACCACGGGCTGCCGATCACGAACAACAGCTACTACATCGATCCGTGGGAGTTCAACTGCCGCAACGACGCCCGTCAGCGTCCGGTGTGGCAGGCCGTCCAGCGGGCCATCCGCTACTCGAACAGCAGGGGCACGCTGAACATCGCGTCGGCGGGCAACTCCAACGTCGACCTCCAGCACAAGTTCACCGACAGCGGCAGCCCGAACGACGGCAGCTACCCCGTCGAGGACCGGACGATCACCGGCGCCTGCGTCGACCTGCCGGCCGAGGCGCCGGGCGTCGTCACGGTCTCCGCGGTCGGCACCGAGCAGCTGAAGAGCTACTACAGCTCCTACGGCCAGGGCGTCGTCGACGTCACCGCGCCCGGAGGCGACACCCGCCAGCCGGACCCCACCGCCTCGGACATCACCCACGCCATCCTCTCGTCGACGTTCAACACCGCGACGAAGACGAACGGGTGGGGCTACAAGCAGGGCACTTCCATGGCGAGCCCACACGTGGCCGGTGTCGCCGCGCTCGCGCTGTCGGCGCACCCCGGCCTGAAGCCGGGCGCGCTGGCGTCGATGCTGGAGCGGACGTCCGAGGCGCTGCCGTGCCCGGACGGGGTCTACGACCCGCGCCCGGGCCTCCCGCAGTACCAGGCGGAGTGCTCCGGCGGGAAGCGCAACTCGTTCTACGGCGCCGGCGAGGTCAACGCCTTCAACGTCGTGCGCTGAGCAGCGCCACCCGCCAGGGCCGGCCGGCACCCTCGTGGTACCGGCCGGCCCTGCCGAGTCGGGGCTACCCGAGCGCGTCGAGGACGAAGGCCATGACCTCGGCCTCGTAGTCGAGGTGCGCGAACCGACCGGAGGGTCCGCCGTGCGCTCCGGGGCCGCTCTCGGCCCGGAACAGCAGCCGGCTGTCCCCGGTGTGGACGCTGCGGAGCCGGGCCACCCACTTGGCGGGCTCGTGGACCAACACTCGTGGGTCGTGCAGCGCGCCGGTCACGAGCAGGTCCGGCCACGGCGGCTCCGGCAGGTTCTCGTACGGGGTGTACGCCCGCATCCACCGGTATGCGTCGGCCCGGCGGGGGTCTCCCCACTCCTCCCACTCGTTGACGGTGAGGGGCACGGTGTCGTCGAGCATCGAGTTGACGCAGTCGACGAAGGGCACCTCGGCGACCACGACCCGCCACCTGTCCGGACGCGTCGTGAACACGGCGCCCTGGAGCAGCCCACCCGCGGAGAGGCCCCGGGTCGCGATGCGGTCGGGCGCGACGAGTCCCCGGTCGGCGAGCCCGTCGGCGACGTCGACGAGGTCGGTGAACGTGGTGGCCTTCGCCTCCATCCGGCCCTGCTCCCACCACGTGCGACCTCCCTCGCCCCCTCCGCGGACGTGAGCGTGGACGTGGACGACGCCGCGGTCCAGCCACTCCGGGAGGACGGGGTCGAACTCCGGCCAGTCACAGGACTCGTACGCGCCGTAGGCCCAGACCAGCGCCGGAGCCGACCCATCGAGCGCGGTGCGGGTGGCCCGGGCCAGGGTCACCGGGACCTCGGTGCCGTCGCGGGCCGTGATCGTCACCCGCTCGGTGACGTAACGGCCCGCGTCGTGCCCGGGGGCCGAGGCCTCGTGGACGACCCGCTCCTCGCCGCGCGAGAAGGGGATGGAGGTCCAGACCGAGGGGTCGACGAGCGAGGTCGTCTCGACGACGAGCCCGTCGGTGTCGTAGTCCGCGTTCGGGCCGAGACGCACGGTCCCTGCACCCGGAGACCCCAGGACGAGCGCCGGCACCCCGATCCCCGCGCCCGCGGCCCGCGCCGACTCCCAGACCTCCAGGAGCGGCCGGGCGTCGGTCCGCCAGCCGAGGACGAGGTGGGAGGCGAAGGCGTCACAGGAGGCGAGCCGGTGACCCTCCCGGCCCGGGTGGGGCTCGGTCCACACCGACTCTCCGGCCTCCCACGTCTCCAGGTCGCACGCGAGGAGCGAGAACTCCGCGCAGCGCTCGTTGGTGACCACGAGCCACCGGCCGCCGTCAGCCGTGCGCTGGTGCTCGACGTGGTCCTCGACGCCGGCCACCCGGTCGCGGACCGTTACCGGGACGGCCCCGGGGTCGTGGGCGTCGAGGGCCCACTCCTGGCGGGTGCTGCGGCTGGTCGCGCTGACGAGCACGACGTCACCACTGCGCGTGCGGCGCAGGTCGAGCTCGAAGCGGCGGTCCACCTCCTCGAGCACCAGCTCGTCGGTGGTGACCGGTGACCCCAGCCGGTGGCGCCACACCTGGTACGGGCGGTACGCCGCGTCGTGGACCGTGTAGTAGAAGGCGCTGCCGTCGGCGGTGAACGCTCCTCCGTAGTAGGTGCGGTGCACCCGGTCCGGCAGGTCGGTGCCGGTGTCCACGTCCCGGAAGCGCAGCTCGTAGACCTCGTCGCCGGTGGCGTCGACGGAGTAGGCGATGACGCGTCCGTCGTCGCTCGGCACGACGAGCCCGGTCTCGGCGTAGGTGGCGTCGCCGACCACCTCTCCCAGGTCCAGCACGGTCGTCGCGGCAGCGGGGTCGTCGCGCCACCGCAGCCACCGCGGGTACTGGGCCCCCTCGGGGTACACCCGCTGGTGGGTGAGGCCGCCCCGCGTCCACGGACAGTCCCGCTCCTCCGCCGCGACGCGCCCGCGCAGCCGCGCGGCGATGTCGGAACGCAGCCCGGCCAGGGGCTGCACGGCGGCCTCGTAGAAGTCTCGCTCGGCGGCGAGGTGGGCGAGAAACCGCAGGTCGCGGTGGTCGCGCATCCAGAACCACGGGTCCTCGACGACCTCCCCGTGCAGCTCACGCGTGTGGACCTCCCGGGGTGCGGTCGGGCCACGATATGAAAATGTCACACGCGAAATCTAGTGAAACCTTCGGATTTCCGCCATGATGCGCGCACCGCTACACGGTATCCGTTGCCGTGAGCCAGTACGCGAAGGAATCGATAGATCATGCGCGCACGCGTCATCGGGGCGGTCGCGGCCCTGCTCACGGCTCTGGCGCCTGGCGCCGCGCTGGCGGCCGAGTCCCCCTCGCCGTCGGCCACGGGGTCGGCCGCACCGAAGGTGCTCACGGTCGGCATCGTCAACGACATCGACTCGCTGAACCCCTTCGTCGGGTTCCTCGTGGAGTCCTACGAGGTGTGGGGCCTGATGTACGACACCCTCACCGGCTACGGTGCCGACGACTTCGGCACCGTGCCCGGCCTGGCGAAGTCGTGGACCACCTCCGAGGACGGCAAGACCTGGACGTACACCCTGCAGTCCGGCGTCACGTGGTCCGACGGCCAGCCCCTGACGGCCAAGGACGCGGCCTACACCTTCAACCGGATCATCGACGGCGACGCCGAGCAGACGAACTACGGCGGCTACACCGCGAACATCGTCTCGGCCGAGGCGCCCGACGACACCACGCTGGTGCTCACGACCGACGTCCCGACCCCGACGATGCTGCACCTGGCCGTGCCGATCCTCCCCGAGCACATCTGGAAGCAGATCGGTGAGAAGCAGGTCACCCGCTTCACGAACGAGCCGGGCGGCACCCCCGCGCCAGTCGGCTCGGGCCCCTACGTGCTCACCGACCGACAGGTGGGCCAGTCGGTCACCCTCACGGCGAACGAGGAGTACTGGGCAGGCGCACCGCACATGGACCAGGTCGTGTTCCGCGTCTACGCCAGCGCCGAGGCCCTGGCCCAGGCCCTGCGCAAGGGCGAGATCGACATCGCCGACAGCCTCGAGGCCAACGTCTTCAACTCCCTGAAGAACCAGGACGGCATCGAGACGCTCGCCTCGACGTACTCGGGCTTCAACGAGATCGCCTTCAACGTCGGGGCCGCGGACGTCGACGGCAAGGCGATCGGTGACGGGCACCCGGCCCTGAAGGACAAGAAGGTCCGCATCGCGCTGGCCCACGCCGTCGACCTCGACACGATCCTCCAGCGCGCCGCCGGCGGCTACGGGGAGGTGGGCACGGGCGTCATCCCCTCGATGTACCCCTCGCTGCACTACCAGGCGGAGTCGCCCTACACCTTCGACATCGCCGAGGCCAACCGCCTCCTCGACGAGGCCGGGTACCCCAAGGGCCCGGACGGCATCCGCACCATGCCGGACGGGACGAACCCCCTGAAGCTGCGCTTCTTCGCCCGCTCCGAGTCCAAGGGGTCCCAGACGACGATGCAGTTCGTGCAGGAGTGGTTCAAGGAGGTCGGCGTCGAGGTCGTCCCAAAGGTCATCTCCGAGGACCAGCTGACCGAGGCCGTGACCACCGGTGACTTCGACCTCTTCGAGTGGGGCTGGGTCGTCGAGCCCGACCCCGACTTCCAGCTCTCGGTGTTCACCTGTGACCAGCGCTCCTACCGGGAGGGTGGCGAGCTCCAGCCCGGCCTCTCCGACGGCTTCTACTGCAACCCGGCGTACGACGAGCTCTACGCGAAGCAGAAGACCCAGATCGACCCGACCGAGCGGGCCGCGACGGTCAAGGAGATGCAGAAGATCCTCTACGACGACGTGCCCTACCTCGTCGAGTACTACTACGACGACCTGCAGGCCTACCGCAGCGACCGGATCGCCGGCGTGGTCCGGCAGCCTGCACCCGACGGGGTCATCGTCTTCCAGTACGGCACCTACACGTACCGCAACGTCATGACGAAGGCCGACTACGACGCCTCCCAGGCTGCCGCCACCGGCGGGGCCACCACGGGCGACGGGACCGACGAGGGGTCGAACACCGTCGTGCTCGTGGGCGGCGCGGTCGTGCTGCTCGCCCTCCTCGGTGGTGGGTTCTTCCTGGCCCGCCGTAACAGGAGCACGGAGAGCCTGCGCGAGTGAACGGCACGCTGCGCTGGGTGGGCGGGAGGGTCGGCACCTCGCTGTTGACCCTCCTGTTCGTCCTCGTCTTCAACTTCTTCCTGTTCCGGATGCTGCCCGGGGACGCGGTGAGGAGCTACACCCGGGGCCGCCAGGTCGACCCCGAGCAGCTCGCCGCGCTCCGGCGCAGCCTCCACCTCGACGACTCGCTGTGGACCCAGTTCGGGGCCTACATCACCAACCCGCTCACCCCCGACCTGCTGTCCCTGCAGTACCGGCAGCCGGTCTACACGGTGATCGCGGACCGGGTCTGGCCCACCGTGCTGCTCGTCGGCACCGCGACGATCCTCGCCACGGTCGTCGGGACGTGGATGGGGATCCGCAGCGCCTGGCGGGCGGGGAGCCGGTTCGACAAGGGATCCACGACGGCGGCCATCGTGCTGTACGCGATGCCGGAGTTCTGGCTCGGGATGCTCCTGCTCATGGGGTTCTCGGCCGGCGTTGGCTTCATGCCCGGCATCTTCCCCAGCGGCGGGATGAACACCCCGGGCGCCGACACGAGCCCGGCGGCGACCGTCCGGGACGTGCTGTCGCACCTGGTGCTGCCCGTGGCGACACTCACCCTCGCCTACCTCGCCGAGTACGCCCTCGTCATGCGCTCCTCGCTGCTCGACGAGATCGGGTCGGACTACCTGACGACCGCCAAGGCCAAGGGGCTGCGCGACACCCTCGTGCGGCG
Organism: uncultured Actinomycetota bacterium; assembly: GCA_963726295.1. GTDB lineage: Bacteria > Actinomycetota > Actinomycetes > Actinomycetales > Dermatophilaceae > DASSQJ01. The sequence goes on along the minus strand of CAVSBW010000001.1, from coordinate 494,137 downwards.
CCGGCACGCCGTTCCCAACGCCGTCCTGCCGACGATCACACTGATCTTCCTCAACATCGGCTTCGTCATCGGGGGGGCGATCACCGTGGAGACCGTGTTCTCGTGGCCGGGCCTGGGCCAGCTCACCTACCAGGCCCTGCGCGGCCCGGACGTCCCGCTCCTCCAGGCGATCTTCCTGGTCATCTCCGTGGGCGTCGTCGTGGCCAACCTCGCCGCCGACCTGCTCTACGGCGTCCTCGACCCGCGGGTGCGGACGTCGTGACCGCCGCCGCGACCCCCGCCGAGGGGCCCAGCCCGCGGTCGATCGCCTGGCGGCGCCGCCGAACCGCACTGACCCGGGTCTGGGCCGACTTCCGCCGCCACCCCACCGGGCTGCTCGGGCTCGCGATCCTCGTCGTCTTCGTCGTCGTCGCCGTGCTGGCCCCGGTCATCGCCGCCCCCGAAGGACTGCTCGTCACCAAGGCCACCGCCCCGCCGCTCGCGCCACCGTTCCCGGGATACCCGCTCGGCACCGACGAGTACGGACGGTCGGTGCTGACGCTGCTCATCTGGGGCGCGCGGGTCTCCCTGCTCGTGGGGTTGGCGTCCACGGCGATCTCGATGGTGCTGGGCACCCTCGTCGGCGTGGCCGCGGGCCACTTCCACGGCTGGGTCGGCGAGGGGTTCAACCGGGTGACGGACTGGTTCCTCGTCATCCCGTTCCTGCCGCTCGCGATCGTGCTGGCCGCGGTGCTGAGCCCGTCGTTGACGAACATCGTCATCGTCATCGGCATCACCTCGTGGCCCGGGACCGCCCGCCTCGTGCGGGCCCAGACCCTCGCCATCGAGGGGCGGCCGTACCTCGAGCGGGCGAGGGTGCTCGGCGCCGGAGACTGGCACCAGATGACGCGGCACGTGCTGCCCAACGTCATGCCCCTCGTGCTCGCCAACACCACCCTGACCGTGGCGATCGCCATCCTCTCCGAGACCACGCTGTCCTTCCTCGGGCTCGGGGACCCCACCCACGTCTCGTGGGGGTCCATGCTCGACGGCGCCCAGTCGACGGGCGCGATCACCGCGGGCCAGTGGTGGTACGTCCTGCCGCCCGGGATCGCCGTCGTGCTCGTCGTGCTCGCGTTCATGCTCATCGGGCGCGCGCTCGAGCAGGTGCTCACCCCGAGGGCGAGGGCCCGCTGATGACCGCCGCCACCCCGTCCACCGCCGGAGCTCCCGGTGCCGGCGCGACTCCCCTGCTGGCCGTAGAGGACCTCCACGTCACCTACACGACTCGCACCGGCGACGTCCCGGCCGTGCGCGGCGTCGACCTCACCGTGCGCTCGGGGGAGGTCGTCGGCCTCGCCGGCGAGTCCGGGTGCGGCAAGTCCACCGTGGCCGCCTCGGTGCTGCGGCTGCTCCCTGCAAGCGCCCGCGTGGACGGCCGCGTGGTGCTCGACGGCGAGGACGTGCTGGCGATGACGTGGGGCCGCGTGCGGCAGGTGCGCTGGGCGCGGGCGTCGATGGTGTTCCAGGGCGCCCTGCACTCGCTGAACCCAGTCCAGCGCGTGGCGCGCCAGGTCGCGGAGCCGATCATCCTGCACGAGGGCGTCGGTGCCGCCGAGGCGGAGGCGCGGGCCGTCGACCTCCTCGGCCAGGTCGGCATCCCGCCGGGCCGCACCACCGCCTACCCCCACCAGCTCTCCGGGGGACAGCGCCAGCGCGTCATGATAGCGATGGCGCTCGCCTGCGACCCGCAGCTGCTCATCGCCGACGAGCCCACCACGGCCCTCGACGTCATGGTGCAGGCGCAGATCCTCGACCTGCTGCAGCAGCTGGTCCGCGAGCGCGGGCTCGGCCTCCTCGTCATCAGCCACGACCTCTCCGTGCTCGCCGACCGCTGCGACCGGGTGGCGGTCATGTACGCGGGTCGGGTGGTCGAGTCCGGCCGCGCGGAGGACGTGTTCACCCGCCCCCGTCACCCGTACTCGTCGGGGCTGTCCGACGCCTTCCCGACCATCGGGGAGGCCGCCTCGCGGTACCACCCGGCGGGGCTGGCGGGCGACCCGCCCGACCTGGCCCTGCTGCCCACCGGGTGCGCCTTCCACCCGCGGTGCGGACGCGCCCGTCACGACTGCCGGGTGGGCGACGTCGCCCTGCACCGCCTCGCCGACCGCGAGGTCGCCTGCCTCCACCCGCTCGAGGTCCCACCGGGAGGGACGCCGTGACGACCGTCGACGACACGACCACCGCAGGGGGTCCGACCCGCCCGTCGCGCGAGGCGCTGATCGACGTCTCCGGCCTGCACGTCACCTTCCGCCGAGGGCGCGAGGTCGTCCGCGCCGTCGACGGCCTCGACCTGTCCGTCGGCCGCGGCGAGGTCCTGGCCCTCGTCGGGGAGTCCGGGTGCGGCAAGTCCACGCTGGCCCGCACGCTGCTGGGGCTCATCCAGCCGACGAGTGGACAGGTGACCCACGACGGCGACCCGCTCCCCCGCCGCAAGGCCCCGCGCAAGGCCTACCGTCGCCACGTCCAGCTCGTGCTCCAGGACCCCGCCGGCGCCCTCAACCCGCGTCACAGCGTCTACGAGGCGGTCGCGGAGGGGCTGCGGATCCACCGGGTCCCCGGCGACGAGGTCGAGCTGGTCTCGGCCGCCCTGGCCAAGGCCGGCCTCCGGCCGCCGGAGAAGTTCTTCCTCCGGTACCCGCACGAGCTCTCGGGCGGCCAGCGCCAGCGCGTGGTCATCGCCGGCGCCCTCGTGCTCGAGCCCGACGTCCTCGTGGCCGACGAGCCGGTGTCCGCGCTCGACGCGTCCGTGCGCGGCGAGATCCTCGCGCTCCTGCTGCGGCTGCGACAGGAGCTCGACCTCACCGTTGTCGTGGTGACGCACGACCTGGGGCTGGCGTGGAACATCGCCGACCGGATCGCGGTGATGTACCTCGGTCGGGTCGTCGAGGCCGGCACCGTCGAGGAGGTCCTCGCCGCGCCGCGGCACCCGTACACGCGCGCGCTGCTGTCAGTGGTCCCCGAGATCCACCAGCTGGAGCCGGTGGTGCTCAGCGGCGAGCCGCCGGACGCCTCGCGGGTGCCGGAGGGCTGCCGCTTCCGGCCGCGGTGCCCGGTCTACGCGGCGAGCGAGGACCTGGGGCTCCGGTCGCGGTGCGAGACGGAGTCGCCGGCCGTGCTCACGGGCGCGGGACCGCACGCGGCGGCGTGCCATGCCACCGGCTGAGCACCTCGGCCACGGCCCCGGCGTCGAGGCCCGGCACGACGTGACCGCCGCGGCCGGTGACCGTCGGGGCGGCCAGCATGCTCGCGACGACGGCCTCCTCGCTCGCGTCGACGACGGCCTCGAACAGGTCGTCGTGCTCGTTGCCGTGGAGCGGCGTCACGGTCGACCGCTGTCCGCGGGGGGCGGCGAGCGCGGTCGACAGGGCGAGGAAGATCTCGCCGCTGCCGTTCGTCGCGACGCTGCCGCACCTGGCGAGCCCGAGCCCGACCCGGCGGGCGAGCCGGCGACACCCCGCGGAGTCGACCGGCGCGTCGGTGACGACGACGCCGATGCAGGAGCCGGCATCCGGTGGCGTCGGGTCCGCCCGTGGCCCGTCGAGCAGTCGTCCCACCGGGACGCCGTCGATGGTGAGCCGCTCCCGCGCACCGAAGTTCGTGAGCAGCAGCACGCCGATGGTGTGACCGCCCGGCAGCACCCTCGACGCCGTGCCGATGCCACCCTTGACGCCGAGGCAGGTCATGCCGGTGCCCGCACCGACGGCGCCCTGCTCCGGGGCGACACCGGAGCCCACCGACGCGCGGGCCGCGGCGTACGCGGCCGCCACGTCGTCGCGCGTCACCTGCATCCGGCGGGCGTCGTTGAGGTTGCTGTCGTCACACTCGGCGACCACCGGGATGACGAAGTCGGTGGCGATCCCCTCGTCCTGCTCCAGCATCAGCTCGACCGCGGCGTCGTAGACGCGTCCGAGCTGGAGCGTGGACGTGAGGAAGACCGGCGACTCCACCAGGCCCCACTCCTGCGCGGCGATGAACCCGGTGCACTCCCCCGCGCCGTTGAGCACCGCGCCGCCGGCCGGCAGCGGGCGACGGTACGGGTCCGCCGACGGCACGAGCACCGTGACGCCGGTGCGGGCCACCCCGCGCCCGACCGGCGGATCGGGTTCGTCCCGCCACACGGTGGCGTGGCCCAGGCCGACGCCGGGGACGTCGAGCACCGAGCCCGTCGGGCCCGAGGGGAAGCGGCCGATGGTGAGCCCGAGGTCGACGACACGTGCCATGGGGATCAATATGCCCGACCGTGACCTGCGCGGGCTCGCCGTCGTCACCGACCCGATCACGGAGCGCCACCACCCCGACGGCGAGGTCTGGGTGGGCGTGCGGACCACCGGCACCGAGCTGGCGGCCCGGGTCCCCGCCATCCGCGACACCCTCGCGGGGCTCGGGGCCGAGCTGCTGGCGCCGGACGGCGACGCCGACGCGGCGCTGCGACTGCTCCACTCCCCCGGCCTGCTGGCCTGGCTGGAGGGCGCGGCCGACCGGTGGGCCGCCGGCGGGTACGCCGACCTCGTCGGGCAGGACCGCGTCGTCCCCTACGTCTTCCCCACCGCGGGGATGCTCGAGGGGCTCCCCGCCCGCGAGCCGACGGCCGCCCATGCCGCGGCGGGCCGCCACTGCTACGACACGATGACGCTCATCGGCCCCGGGACGTGGGAGGCCGCCCGGGCCGCCGCCGCGTCCGCGCGCACCGCCGCGCTCCTCGCGCTCGGGGGCCGCCCGGCCTACGCGCTCTGCCGCCCACCGGGGCACCACGCCGCCCGGGACGCGTTCGGCGGGTCGTGCTACCTCAACAACGCCGCCGTGGCGGCGCAGACCATGCGGGAGGCCGGGGCGGCACGGGTCGCGGTCATCGACGTTGACGCCCACCACGGCAACGGGACCCAGATGCTCCTCTACGACCGCGACGACGTCTTCTACGGCTCGGTGCACGTCGACCCGGCCGCCGGGTGGTTCCCCCACCACCTCGGCTTCGCCGACGAGGTGGGCCGCGGCCCGGGACACGGCTGGAACCGGAACCTCCCGCTCGCCGAGGGTGCCGGCGACGCCGCGTTCCTGGGCGCGGTGCTCACGCTGGTCACGCAGGCCCGCGAGCTCGACGTCGAGTCGCTCGTCGTGTCGCTCGGTGTCGACGCCGCCGCCGACGACCCCGAGAGCCCGCTGCGCGTCACCGAGGCGGGGTACGAGGCGGCGGGGGTGCTGCTCAGCGACCTCGGGATGCCGACGGCCCTGGTCCAGGAGGGCGGCTACCACCTGCCGACCCTCGGCCCCCTCGTCGCCGCCACCCTGGAGCCCTTCGCCGCCCGCGTCGGACCGTGACCGCCGTCCGGCCGCCGGTACCGTGGACGGGGTGGACCACGCACGCGTCGTGAGAGCCGTCTTCGAGGAGGGCTGGAACGCCCAGGAGTTCGACGGTGTCGCGGAGGCGTTGCGCCGCTTCGTCTTCCACATCGGCGGCGAGAGCCGGACGATGGGGGTGGCCGAGCTCGACGCGATCGTCCGGTCGTGGCACGAGGCCTTCCCCGACCTGCGCTTCGAGGTGCACGCCGTGACGGCCTCGGAGGACCTGGCGGCGCTCCACGCGACGTTGCGCGGCACCCATCTGGGGCCGTGGCGCGGTCGTGCCGCCACGGGCCGCACGATCGAGCTCGAGCACATGTTCTTCTTCCGGTTCGACGACCGGCGGATCACGGACGTGTGGGAGCTGCTGGACCGTTCGGAGCTCGCGCAGCAGCTCGGCGACCGACCGTCCCCGTGACGAGCAGCGGTCAGCGGGCGTGGGCCACGCAGGTGCGGGCCGTCGGACGGGCCTCCAGCCGCCCCGGCGGGATCGTCTCCCCGCAGACGTCGCACCGGCCGAGAGTGCCCTCGGCCGCCCGGCCCAGGGCCGCGTCCACCTCGTCGAGCCGGACCCGCATCGCCGCGGTGAGCGCGGCGAGCTGCGAGCGTTCGTAGGCGATCGTCTGGCCCTCGGGGTCGTGCTCGTCGTCGGAGTTCGAGTCGCGGGACGCCGCGACCAGCCGGTCCATCTCCGCCTCCATCGCACCGAGCCGGTCGACGAGCGCGGCCCGATCGGCCGAGAGGCGGGCAGCGGCCCCCTCGAGGGGCCCGTCGCGACCCGGGGCGTGCGGCCCCAGCGGATCAGGCGGCACGGCGGGTGCCGGTGATGGTGGCCGACCCGACGACCCGCGTCCCGTCGTAGAGGACGACCGACTGGCCGGGGGCGACGCCGCGGACCCGCTCCGACAGGCGCACGGTGACCCGCCCGTTCTCCTCGGTGCCAGCGGTCGCGGCCACCGCCGGGACCTCCGCCCCGTGTGCGCGCACCTGGGCTCCGACCCGCACCTCGCCGGCCGGGGCGGGGCCGCACCACCGCAGGTGGCTGCCCTCGACGACGTCGACGCCGAGGAGGTCGGCGGTGCCGACCACCACCCGGTTCCGGGGGGCGTCCACCTCCACGACGAAGCGCGGCTCGCCATCCAGGCGCGAGCGGTCGATGCCGAGCCCTCGCCGCTGCCCGACGGTGAACCCGTAGGCCCCCCTGTGCTCGCCGACGACCGCACCGGTCGTGGCGTCGACGAGCTCGCCGGGCTGCTCCCCGAGCCGGCGCGCGAGGAACCCCCGGGTGTCGCCGTCGGGGACGAAGCAGATGTCGTGGCTGTCCGGCTTGCGGGCCACCGAGAAGCCCCGGGCCGCCGCCTCCTCGCGCACCTGCGACTTCAGCGAGCCCCCGAGGGGGAAGAAGGCGCGGGCCAGCTGCTCGGCGTCGAGCACCCCGAGCACGTACGACTGGTCCTTGGCATGGTCGGCCGCCCGGTGCAGCTCGCGGCCGTGGGCGCCCTCGACGACCTGCGCGTAGTGGCCGGTGGCCACGGCGTCGAAGCCCAGCGCGAGCGCCTTGTCGAGCAGGGCGGCGAACTTGATCCGCTCGTTGCAGCGCAGGCAGGGGTTGGGGGTGTGGCCGGCGGCGTACTCGGCGACGAAGTCCTCGACGACGTCGCGCTCGAACCGGGCCGCGAGGTCCCAGACGTAGAACGGGATGCCGAGCCGGTCGGCGACCCGCCGGGCGTCGCCGGCGTCCTCGAGTGTGCAGCACCCCCGCGCCGACTCGCGCAGCGTGGCAGCCGACCGTGACAGGGCGAGGTGGACTCCGACCACGTCGTGCCCGTCGTCGAGCATCCGGGCGGCGGCGACGGCGGAGTCGACACCGCCGGACATCGCGGCGACGACCCGCATCACAGGCTCCCGGCCCGCCGGGCCCGCTCGACGACACCAGGGAGGACCGCGAGGAAGGCGTCGACGTCGGCGTCGGTGGACGTGTGGCCGAACGAGAGCCGCAGCGCCCCCCGGGCCTCGACCTCGCTGTGGCCCATGGCCAGCAGGACGTGGCTCGGCTGCGGCACGCCGGCCTGGCAGGCCGAGCCGGTGCTGCACTCGACCCCGGCGGCGTCGAGCAGGTAGAGCAGCGAGTCCCCCTCGCACCCGGGCACGAGCAGGTGCGCGTTGCCCGGTAGCCGGCGCCCGGCGTCCCCCGCGGCCCAGCAGCCGCTCACCGTGATGCCCGCCCCGAGCGCCAGCGCACCCTCGATGAGACGGTCGCGCAGCGCGAGGACCCGCTTGGCCTCGACGTCGCGGCCGGCCACGGTCTCCTCCAGCGCGACCGCGAAGGAGTGGACGGCGGCCGCCGGCAGGGTACCGCTGCGCACCTGCCGCTCCTGCCCGCCGCCGTGCGCGATGGGGACGAGCGGGGCGTCGCGTCGCGCGACGAGGGCGCCGACACCGACCGGGCCGCCGAGCTTGTGGGCACTGACCGTCATCAGGTCGGCACCGCTCTCGTCGAAGCGCACGGGAAGGTGCGAGATCGCCTGGACCGCGTCGGTGTGGAACGGCACCCCGTGCTCGTGGGCCACCGCGGCCAGCTCGGTCACCGGCTGCACCGTGCCCACCTCGTTGTTCGCCCACATGACGCTGGACACGGCCACCCCGCCGCCGGAAAGCGCCGCCCGCAGGTCGTCGGGCGCGATGTGGCCGCAGCGGTCTGCGGGCAGCCACGTGACCGGTACGCCTCGGGCCTGCTCGAGGTACTCGACGGGGTCGAGGACGGCGTGGTGCTCGATGCTGCTCGTGACGATGCCGGTGAGCGCGGGGTCCTCGGCGCGGCGGGCCAGCCAGGCACCCTTGACGGCCAGGTTGTCGGCCTCGGTGCCACCGGAGGTGAAGACGACCTCGGAGGGCCGCGCACCGAGCGCGCCGGCGATCCGCTCACGTCCCTCCTCGACCACGGCCCGGGCGGCGCGTCCCGAGGTGTGCAGCGACGAGGGGTTGCCGACCCGCGCGGACTGCTCGGACAAGGCCTCCAGGGCGGCCGGCAGCATCGGCGTCGTCGCTGCGTGGTCGAGGTAGGCGGTCACGATCGTCCAGTCTACGGTCGACGAGCCCTGGGTCCGGCTCCCGCGGTCAGCCGGGGAACAGGCAGAACGGGTGGCCGGAGGGGTCGGCCATCAGGTAGAGCGGTTCCTCGGGCTCGTCCGTGCCGTGGAGCAGCAGCGTGGCCCCGAGGGCCTCCGCCCTGGCCCGCTGGCGCTCGAGGTCCGCCTCGTCCTCGACCGTGATGTCGAGGTGCAGCTGCATGGGGACCTCGTGCGACGGCCAGGTCGTCGGGGTGAGACCGGGGACGAGCTGGAAGGCGAGCCGGCTCGTCCCGTCCGCCTCGGTGAGCACCAGCCAGTCGGCGTCATCCGGCTCGCCCGCGGCGGGCGGCTCGTCCCCGGGCCGGTAGGCGAGGTCGAGCAGCCGCCGGTAGAACTCGGCCAGTCCCGGCACGTCCGGGGTGTCGAGCACGGTCTGCTGCAGGTGCGGCATCGGGCGAACCACCTCCACCGGGCACCGTAGCTCCGCGCACCGGCGGGTGGCGGGTCAGCCCTTGCGCTTCTTGACCTCGTCGGTGGCCTGCGGCAGCACGGTGAAGAGGTCGCCGACGACGCCGAAGTCGACGAGCTCGAAGATCGGCGCCTCCTCGTCCTTGTTGACGGCGACGATCGTCTTGGAGGTCTGCATACCGGCGCGGTGCTGGATCGCCCCGGAGATGCCGGCCGCGACGTAGAGCTGCGGCGAGACCTGCTTGCCGGTCTGGCCGATCTGGCTGCTGTGGGGGTACCAACCGGCGTCGACGGCGGCGCGGCTGGCGCCGACGGCGGCACCGAGGCTGTCCGCGAACTCCTCGACCGGCCCGAAGTCACCTCCGGTGCCGCGGCCACCGGAGACGACGATGGCCGCCTCGGTGAGCTCGGGACGCCCGGTGGACTTCTTCGGCTGGCTGTCGGTGATGCGGGCGGCCTTCGCGGCGTCGCTGATCGTGATGTCGACGGCCTCGACGTCGCCGGCCTCGGGCGCGGCCTCGATGGGCACCGAGTTCGGCTTCAGGCAGATGATCGGTGTGCCGTGGCTCACCCGCGCGGTGACGGTGTAGGAGCCCGCGAACACCGACTGCGTGGTCTCGATGCCGTCCTCGCCCCGGCGGACGTCGACGGCGTCCGTGATCATCCCCGAGCCGGTCTTGACGGCCAGGCGCGCGGCGACCTCCTTGCCCGCGGCGTTGCTCGGCACGAGAACGGCGGCCGGGGACACCTTCTCGACGAGGGCGGCGAGCACCTCGGCCTGGGGGGCGACGAGGTACGACGCGGCGTCGGCGTCGTCGACGACGTACACCTTGTGTGCGCCGTACTTGGCCAAGGTCACCTGCGCCTTGTCGGCGCCGGGGCCGATGTGGACGGCGGAGGGCTCGCCGAGGCGGCGGGCGGCCGTGAGGAGTTCGGCGGTCGCCTTGCGCAGCCGGCCGCCGGCGTGGTCGACGAGAACGAGTACTTCAGCCATGTCTGGTCCTTTGCGTGCGTGTCGGTCGGCGGCTCAGAGGAACTTCTGCCCGGCGAGGAACTCGGCCAGCTTCGCGCCGCCGTCCCCCTCGTCGGTCACGACCTCGCCCTGCGAGCGCGGCGGCCGCTTGGCGAACGAGACGACCTGGGTCCAGGCGGCATCGAGGCCGACCTGGGCGGGGTCGACGCCGAGGTCGGCGAGGCTCCACGTCTCGACCGGCTTCTTCTTCGCGGCCATGATCCCCTTGAACGAGGGGTAGCGCGGCTCGTTGATCTGGTCGGTGACGGACACGAGGGCGGGCAGGGTCGCCTCGATCGTCTCCGAGGCGGTGTCGCCGTCGCGGCGGATGATGACGCCGCCGTCGCCGAGGGTGAGCTCGGAGGCGTAGGTGACCTGCGGGAGGCCGAGGCGCTCGGCGAGCATCGCGGGGACGACGCCCATGTCACCGTCCGTGGAGGACATGCCGGTGAGGACCAGCTCGGGCGAGCCGTCGGTGGCCTTCTTCACGGCCTCGGCGAGGACGAGCGAGGTGGCCACCGCGTCGGACCCGTGGATGGCGTCGTCCCGGACGTGCACACCCTTGGCCGCGCCCATCTGGAGGGACTTCTTGATGGCGTCGGCGGCCGCGGCCGGGCCGACGGTCACGACGGTGACCTCTCCCTCCCCCTGGGCCTCGACGATCTTCAGCGCCTCCTCGACGGCGTACTCGTCGAGCTCGGAGAGCAGGCCGTCGACGGCCTCGCGGTCGACGGTGCTGTCGGAGTCCTGGAACGTCCGCTCGGCCTGGGCGTCGGGGACGTACTTGACGCAGACGACGATGTTCATGCCGCTCTCGTCCTCTTCCTGTCGTGGTGGAGGCCGCGCGGGACCGCGCGGCAGGGGCCGTAGGACGTCATCTTCTCAGCAGGTGAGCGCTCGTTCACCATCCGTCGAGCGTGACGGTCACCACCCCGTGACCGGGAACACGCGGACCCGGGTGGCTCGCCCGCCCGCGGCCGGGCCGGGGCCCGCGTCTGACAGGATCGGCGGCGTGAGCAGCGAGGACACCGTCGGGCCCGGCTCGGTGCGACGCACGGTCGGTCCCGTGGGGGACCCCAACACGGTCGGCTGGTGGGACCGGTTGTGGGCGCCGTTCTGGACGCTGCCCTCGGCGATCAGCATCGTCGCGCTCGCGTGCGCGCTGATCCTGCCCATCGTCGACGAGCACCTCGCCGGCGACCTGCCCTACCTCTTCAGCGGCAACGTCGACTCGGCGCGGAGCCTCCTGAGCACCATCGCCAGCGCGATGATCTCGCTCACCGGTCTCGTCTTCTCGATCACGATGGTCGTCATGCAGCTGGCGAGCAGCCAGTTCACGCCCCGGCTGCTCGGCACGTTCCTCGGCAGCCGGATCACGCAGGTGACCCTCGGGGTGTTCACGTCGTCGTTCCTCTTCGCCTTCGTCATCCTGCGCGAGGTCCGGGGCGGTGAGGACCCCTTCGTCCCCCAGCTGTCGGTGACCACCGCCTTCGTCCTCGTGCTCGCCAGCGTCGCGATGTTCTTCGCGTTCATCCACCACATCACCCAGTCGATCCAGGTGGGCCAGGTCATCGACCGGGTGGCCTACGGCACGGTCTCGGCGCTCCAGGAGGGGTCGACGGACGAGTGGGACGACACCTCCGCCGTGCCGCCCTCGTGGTCGCAGGAGCCGGGTCCGCGGGTCGTGGTGACCACCGGCCAGCGGCACGGGGTGGTGCAGCGCCTCCACTACTCGTACCTCGTCGAGCAGGCAGAGCGCGCCGGTGTCGTCGTCGAGCTCCTCGTCCGGGCCGGCGACGTGCGCCACAAGGGCCAGGACCTCGCCCTCGTGCACGGTGCCGCCGCCGACGACGACGTCGTCGACCAGGTGCGCGGCGCCTTCGGGCTCGGCAAGGACCGCACCCTCCAGCAGGATCCGGAGTTCGGGGTCCGGCAGCTGGTGGACATCGCAGAGCGAGCCCTCTCCCCCGGCATCAACGACCCCACGACGGCGGTCCAGGTGCTCGACGAGCTGCACCGCATCCTGCGGGTCGCCGCGGGACAGCCCGACCGGTCGCCCCACCTGGTCGACAGCGCGGGCGCGGTCCGGGTCATCGACCGGCCGACCACCTTCGCCCGGCTGCTCGACCTGGCCCTGGACGAGATCGCCTACTACGGCCGCAGCACCCTGCAGATCGCTCCGCGGATCGAGTCCCTGCTCGACGACCTCGAGCCGATGGCGCGGACCGAGCACGCAGCGGTGGTCGCCGCCAAGCGGGCGGCGCTGGAGTCACGGCACGGGGGCCGGCACGCCGACAGCAACGAGTAGACCCCGAGGTCCACGGCAGCCTCGCCTGCCGACGAGCCGGAACCTTCACCGAGGGACGGGTTTCCTTCCGGTGCGCCGGTGAAGGTTCCGGCATCCGGAGGGAAAGTTGCCGTGGGTCAGGCGCCCTCGAAGGTCGGCTTCTGCTTCTCGAGGAACGCCGTCATGCCGGTGGCGCGGTCCTTCGTGGCGAACAGGCCGGTGAAGAGCATCCGCTCGATCTCCAGCCCGGTCTCGAGATCGGTCTCGAGGCCGCGATCGATCGCCTCCTTGGCCGCGCGCAGGGCGAGAGCCGGGCCGCCGACGTAGCGACCCACCATCTCCTTCGCCGCGTCGTACACCTCTGCCGCCGGCACCACGCGGTCGGCGAGACCGATGGCGAGCGCCTCCTCGGCACCGACGAAGCGGCCCGAGTAGACGAGGTCCTTGGCCCGGGCGGGGCCGACCAGCCGAGCCAGCCGCTGGGTGCCGCCCGCGCCGGGGATGATGCCGAGCAGGATCTCGGGCTGGCCGAACCTGGCGTCGTCAGCGGCGACGCGGAAGTCGCAGGCCAGCGCCACCTCGCACCCTCCTCCCAGGGCGTACCCGGTGACGGCGGCGACGGTGGGCTTCGGGATGCGGGCCAGCGCCCGGGTGAAATCCTGGAGCAGGGCGGAGTGCTCGACCATGTCGGAGTACGACATGGTCTCCATCTCCTTGATGTCGGCGCCGGCGGCGAAGACCGTCTCGCCACCCCACACGACCACGGCGGCGACGTCGGAGCGCTCCGAGGCTTCACGGCAGGCGGCGACGAGACCGGTCTGGATGTCGGCGTTCAGCGCGTTCATCGGCGGCCGGTCGAGCCTGACGGTCCCGATGCCGTCCGCCACCTCGAGGCGGACGTGCTCGCTCACGCGTCGCCGCCGGGGGCCGCGCCGCCGTCGGGGTTGGCGGGGTCGATGCCGAGCAGCCGCTGGTGCCAGATCTGCACACCGGAGAGCACGACCTGGATGGAGACCTGCAGGAGCACCGAGAGGTCGGCACCGGCCGTGACCACGTGCTCGCCGGTGACGACGAGGGTGTTGCCCGCGATGCCGGTCTTGACGTGGTTCATGTGCAGGTTGACCTCGTTGCAGGTCTCGTAGAGCTTCAGCCGGTCGCCGACGTGCTCCTCCTGGATCTGCCACTGGCCGAAGACGCGCAGGATCTCGACGTCCCCCTCGGTGCAGCGCGCGAAGAGGTTCTGCTCCTGCACCGTGAACGCCACGTCGCCGTCGCCGTCGATGTTGGGGGCGAGCCCGAGGTCGACGAGCACGTCGAGGACCCGGCCGCGCAGGGGGTGCTCGTCCGCGGGTGGGGGGAAGTTGGGCAGCGAGGAGGGATCGGTCATGGCTCCACCGTAACCACTCACTACTCTTGCCTGCCATGTCGACCCGACCCTCCGCACCGGTGGAGCGGGCAGGTGTCCTGGGCCGCGACCTGGCCCCGGCCCCCGGCGTCCGTGTCGTCCCGGGCGGGGCCGAGGTGTCCCTGTACGCCGGCCACGCGGACGGGGTGGAGGTCTGCCTCTTCGACGCCGGGGACACCTCCGGCGAGAGTGAGCGCCGGTTCTCGCTCACCGAGCGAGCCCATGGCTGGTGGTACGGCCTGCTCCCCGGCGTGACCGCCGGCCAGCGGTACGGCATCCGCGCGCACGGGCCCTGGGAGCCGGACCGGGGGCTGCTGCACAACCCGGCCAAGCTGCTGCTCGACCCCTACGCGCGCGCCGTCGAGGGGGAGGTGCGCTGGGGCCCGGAGGTGTACGGGCACGAGGTGGACGCCACGTGGCACGGCGACGTCGACGTGCGCTCGGACCTCGACAGCCGGGGGCACGTACCGCGTGGCGTGGTGGTGGACGACGGCTTCGACTGGGAGGGCGACCGTCCGCCGGGGCACTCGCGCAGCGACACCGTCGTCTACGAGGCCCACGTTCGCAACCAGACGATGCTGCACCCGGGTGTGCCCGAGGAGCTGCGGGGCACCTACGCCGGGCTGGCCCACCCGGCGTCCGTGGAACACCTCACCTCGCTCGGGGTGACGGCCGTGGAGCTGCTGCCCGTGCACGCCTTCACGCACGAGCCCCACCTGGTGCGGCGGGGTCTGACCAACCACTGGGGGTACAACACCCTGGGCTTCCTCGCCCCACACGCCCGGTACGCCGCGGCCGCCGACCCGCAGGGGGTGGTCGACGAGGTCAAGGGCATGGTCAAGCTGCTCCACCGCGCGGGCCTCGAGGTGGTCCTCGACGTCGTCTACAACCACACGGCCGAGCAGGGGCGGGAGGGCGCGACCCTCTCGTGGCGCGGGCTCGACCAGCGGGCCTACTACCGGCTCGACGAGCGCGGCCGCGACATCGACGTCACCGGCTGCGGCAACACCCTCGACCTGCGCCACCCGGTCGTCTGCCGGATGGTCCTGGACTCGCTGCGGCACTGGGTGGAGGAGTACCACGTCGACGGGTTCCGGTTCGACCTCGCCGTCGCCCTCGGGCGGGGCCGCGGCGACGACTTCGACCCCGACCACCCGTTCCTCGTCGCGCTGCGCTCCGACCCGGTCCTCTCGCGCGTCAAGCTCGTCGCCGAGCCGTGGGACCTGGGCATGCACGGTTGGCGCACCGGGCAGTTCCCGCCGCCCTTCATGGAGTGGAACGACCGGTTCCGCGACACGGCCCGGCGCTTCTGGGTCATCGACGTGCACGCCCTGCGTCGTGGGGGCGCCGGCACCGGTCCGCAGGACCTCGCGACCCGCCTCGCCGGCTCGCGCGACGTCTTCGGCAGCAGGGACCGCGGCCCCACGGCTTCGGTCAACTTCGTCACCGCCCACGACGGCTTCACCCTCGCCGACCTGGTCTCGTACGACCACAAGCACAACCAGGCCAACGGCGAGGGCAACCACGACGGCAGCGACGGCAACTCCTCGTGGAACCACGGCGTCGAGGGGGCCACCCGCGACGCCGAGGTGCTCGAGGCCCGAACCCGGACCCTCCGCGCGCTGCTCGGCACGCTCCTGCTGTCCGCCGGTGTGCCGATGATCAACGCCGGCGACGAGCTCGGGCGCACGCAGCGCGGCAACAACAACCCCTACTGCCTGGACGACGAGACCAGCTGGGTCGACTGGCGTCTCGAGCCCTGGCAGGAGGACCTCCTCGCCACCACGCGCCGCCTGGCGGAGGTGCGCCGCGTCCTGCCCGCCCTGCGGCAGCGCACGTGGGCCCTGGGCGAGCCGGTGGACGAGCACGGCACCCTCGACCTCGAGTGGTTCGCCGAGGACGGCCGGCCCATGGGTGAGCGCTGGACCGAGCCGGGGCGCCGCGTCGTGCTCATGCGGCACGCCGCACCCGAGGGTTCCGGGCACGGCGCGCTGGTCGTCGTCAACGGCGACCTCCACCCCGTGGCGGTGGTGCTGCCGGACGGTGCCGCGAGCGGGGCCCACACGCTGCTGTGGGACAGCGACGCCTCCCGCCCCGTGGGGCACCTCGGCGACGGGCCGCAGGCGGAGCCGGGGTCGGTGGTGCAGGTCGGCGCGCAGTGCGTCCAGGTGTACGCCGTGTCCCGTCGGGCCTGACCACCCGCCCTACACTGGGCGGCACGACGCGCAGGACCGCGCCAGCGGCCCGCGAGCGGGGTGGTGCCCCCGCACCAGCCGGCACCAGTAGGGAGTCACCCACCGCATGACCGCCACAGCGCCCGCCCCCACGGGGTACGAGCCGATCGACCCGGAGATCCGCGAGCAGTACGACCGGGACGGCTTCGTCGTCATCCCGAACGCCCTGTCCGAGGACGACCGCTCCTACTTCGAGGACGCCGTCGACCGCGTCTACGCGGAGGAGGAGGCCGCGGGCGGGCTGCGGCCCGACAGGTCCGTCCACGTGATGGGCTGGCTGCACCGCGACCCGCGCTTCATCGAGCTGCTCACGTGGCCGACGACCTTCCCCTACATCTGGGGGAACATGGGCTGGAACATCTACACCCACCACAACCACATCGACGTCAACCCGCCGAAGGACGAGCCGCCCTTCTGGAACTGGCACCAGGACGGCTACCGGCAGAACTCCGACATCGACATGGACGTCCGCCCGATGTTCATGACGAAGATCTGCTACGCGCTCACCGACCTGTCGGAGCCGGGCTACGGCAACACCAAGGTCATCCCGGGCAGCCACAAGAACAACACCCTGGCCGGCCGCCCCGAGAAGCCGGGCGACCCGATCATCGAGCCCGACGGCGCCGTCGAGGTCACCCTCAACGCGGGCGACGCGTTCATCTTCGACCGCCGCATCTGGCACAGCCGCTCGATGAACAAGAGCGAGCGGATCCGCAAGCTGATGTTCATCGGGTACACCTACCGCTGGATCCGCCCGCTCGACGAGGCCGTCGCCGACCAGGACTCGGAGTGGTTCAAGGGCCTGACGCCGCTGCAGCAGCAGCTGCTCGGCTACGGGCCGGACCACGCCTCGTTCTGGGGCATCAAGCAGAGCGGCTGGATCGACGACGAGATCCCGCTGCGCGCCGAGCTCAAGGAGCGCGGCCTGCTCGACCGCGCCATCCCCTACCTGCGCTGACCCGGACCCGTCCGGTGCGGGGGGCGACGGCCGGGCCCGAGGTGCGCTAGAAACGCCGGATGACGACGCGTGACCTCGGACGGGCGGCCCAGTCGGCGATCTACCGGGCGGGCAGCTTCGGCCGCCGCCCCGCGGTGCCCGTGGCGGCCGACCGGCTCGAGGCGGCGGCGCGGCGGAAGATGTCGGCGCGCGACTTCGCCTACGTGGCCGGGTCGGCCGGTGGCGAGACGACCGCGCGGGCGAACCGCGAGGCCTTTGCCCGGTGGCGGGTCGTGACCTCGACCTCGGGTCGCTGCCCTTCGCCCGCGGGGAGGGGCTGGCCCAGTACACCTCCGACCCCGTGTTCCGACGGCTGGTCGCCGAGCGCATCGAGCTCGCCGCCGCCCACCCGGAGCCGGCGCCACGGCCCACGCCCGGGGCGGTGCGCACCCTGCTCTCGCTGAGCCGCAACCACCCCGGCGACACGCGGCGCAACCTCACCGCGCCCGAGCCGCGGGTCGCCGTCGAGACCTTCCTCGATGTGTTCTCGCGACCCTCGCTGACCTGGGACGACCTGCCCCGCCTCCGCGAGCTGACCACCCTGCCGATCGTGCTCAAGGGGATCCTCCACCCCGACGACGCGCGCCGCGCGCTCGACGCCGGCGTCGACGGCATCTGGGTGTCGAACCACGGGGGCCGCCAGGTGGACCGGTCGGTCGCCGCACTGGATGCGCTGCCCGGGGTGGCCGACGCCGTCCGCGGCGCGGGCTCGGACGTGCCCGTCGTCTTCGACAGCGGGGTGCGCACCGGCGCCGACGTCCTCGTGGCGCTGGCCCTGGGGGCGAGCGCGGTGGGCATCGGCCGCCCGCACGTCTACGGACTCGCCCTCGCCGGTGAGGAGGGCGTCGCCGAGGTCCTGCGCGACATCGTCGCCGAGCTCGACCTCACCCTCGCGCTCACGGGCTGCCGCAGCATCGCCGACCTCAGCCGTGACCGCCTGACCGGGCCCTTCCCCACGGGCTCCACCCGGCCCTAGCGTGGGGTCCTGGACCTCCGGAGCTGCCCCGTGTCCCAGCTCACCGTCGTCACGACCGTGTCCGGCCGTCCCGAAGGCCTGGACGCACTGAGGGACGGCCTCGTGCCGCTGACTCCGGCCATCAGGAAGAGGGGGGGTGCCTCCGCCTCGAGGTCGGCGAGTCGGCCACCACCCCCGGCACCTTCGTGACGATCGCGGTGTGCACCGACCCGGAGCACTACGACGCGCACCGTGTCGCCGCGCACGTCCTGGACGCGATGGCGCAGGCGGCCGACCACGTCACGGCCGCCCCGGCGGTCCACCCGCTCGTGCCGGTGGGCTGACCGCCGGCGCTCCGCCCGCGGGTGGTCGCGCGGGTGTGGCCGCGCCCGCGTTTGTGCGTACCCTGTGCTGCGCACCACCGTCGCTGCGACCCGCCCCCGCTCCCGTGCCAGCAGAAGGACGACTCCCGATGGCCGAGTCCCCGATCACCGAGAACGCGCTCCCGAACCCCGTGATGTCCGACGAGTCCCCGTCGACCGACGCACGGCGCATCGGTCCGTCCTTCCGGTCCGCGCACGCGCTCGCGTCCGGCCCCGTCGTGCAGCCCGCGGCCACCGTCGACGGCTTCGTCGAAGCATTCCTCACCGAGCTCAACTACGGCCAGGGCGTCCTGCTGTCGCAGTCCACCGTCAACGACCAGTACCTCGCGCTCGCCCGCACGGTGCGCCGGTACCTCATGGCCGACTGGCTCGAGACCGGCGCCCGCCGACGCCAGGCGCAGCAGAAGACGGTCGCGTACCTCTCGGCCGAGTACCTCCTCGGGCGCCAGCTCGGCAACAACCTGCTCGCCACCAACCTCCAGGACATCGCCGAGCTGGCGATGGACCAGTGCGGCATCGACATCGCCGAGCTGCGCGCGCAGGAGGTCGAGCCCGGGCTCGGCAACGGGGGCCTCGGGCGGCTGGCAGCCTGCTTCGTGGACTCGCTGGCGACCATCGACGTGCCGTCCATCGGGTACGGCATCCGGTACGAGTACGGCATCTTCCGCCAGACCTTCGAGGACGACCGGCAGGTGGAGGTCCCCGACTCGTGGCTCTCCCTCGGCAGCCCGTGGGAGTTCCCGCACCCCGAGCGGCAGGTGCGCGTGACCTTCGGCGGCCACACCGAGCACTACACGGACGCCGCCGGGCGCCAGCGCAGCCGCTGGGTGCCGAGCTGGGACGTCCTCGGGATGCCGTACCACTACATGGTCCCGGGCTACCGCAACGGTGTCGTCAACACCCTCCGCCTGTGGAGCGCCCGCGCCACACACGCCTTCGACCTGCAGATCTTCAACTCCGGCGACTACGCCGAGGCGGTGCGGGCGCAGACCTTCGCCGAGAACATCTCCAAGGTGCTCTACCCGGAGGACTCGACACCGCAGGGCAAGGAGCTGCGCCTCCAGCAGCAGTACTTCTTCGTCGCGTGCTCGCTGCACGACTTCATCGAGAACACCCTCCCGGCGGACTTCGACCTGCACCGCCTGCCCCAGCGGATCGTCTTCCAGCTCAACGACACCCACCCGGTCATCGCCGTCCCCGAGCTGATGCGCATCCTCGTCGACGTCAAGGGGCTCGAGTGGGAGGACGCGTGGTCGATCACCAAGGGGTGCTTCGCCTACACGTGCCACACCCTGCTCCCCGAGGCCCTGGAGGTCTGGCCCGTGGAGCTGCTCGGGCGCCTGCTGCCGCGCCACCTCGAGATCATCTACCGCATCAACGACGACTTCCTCGACGACGTCCGCGAGGCCTTCCCCGGCGACGAGATGCGCGCGCGGCGGATGTCGGTCATCGCCGAGCACCCCCAACGGTCGGTGCGGATGGCGTACCTCGCGACCATCGCGGGCGCCAAGGTCAACGGTGTTGCCGAGCTGCACAGCCAGCTGCTGCGCGACAAGGTGCTGCCGGACTTCTCACAGATGTGGCCGGAGAAGTTCACCAACGTCACGAACGGCGTGACCCCCCGGCGCTTCGTGCGCCTGGCCAACCGCCGGCTCTCCGAGCTCGTCACCGAGACCATCGGCGACGGCTGGGTCACCGACCTGGACCGGCTGCGCGAGCTCGAGCCCCATGCCGACGACCCGGGCTTCCGCGCGGAGTTCCGGCGGGTCAAGCAGGCCAACAAGGACCGCCTGCACGACCTGCTTCGGGTGCGCGACGGGCTCGACCTGCCGCGCGAGGCGATGCTCGACGTCATGGTCAAGCGGCTGCACGAGTACAAGCGGCAGACGCTGAAGCTGCTCCACATCGTCTCGCTGTACGACGACATCGTGTCCGGCCGGGTACCGGCGGAGCAGATGACTGCGCGGACCTTCGTCTTCGGGGCCAAGGCCGCCCCCGGCTACCACATGGCCAAGGAGATCATCTTCCTCATCAACTCGGTCGCCGACGTCGTGGGCGCCGACCCTCAGGTCGCGGGCCGGCTGTCGGTGGCCTTCCCCGCCAACTACAACGTGACCCTGGCCGAGAAGCTCATCCCCGCCGCGGACCTCTCCGAGCAGATCTCGCTCGCCGGCAAGGAGGCCTCCGGCACCGGCAACATGAAGTTCGCGCTCAACGGCGCGCTGACGATCGGCACGGACGACGGCGCCAACGTCGAGATCCGCAGGCTCGTCGGCGACGACAACTTCTTCCTCTTCGGCATGACCGAGCCCGAGGTCGAGCGGCTGCGTCCCGGCTACTCCCCGTCGATGTTCTACGAGCAGGACCCCGGGCTGCGCAGCACCATCGACCTGCTGGCGAGCGGCCACTTCACCGGCGGCGATCGGCAGGCGGTCGCGCCGGTCATCGACAACCTCCTCCACCAGGACACCTTCATGGTGCTCGCCGACTTCCGGTCCTACCTCGGCGCCCAGGCCCGCGTCGACGCCGCCTACGCCGACGAGGACGAGTGGTCGCGCACGGCGATCCTCAACGTCGCCCGAAGTGGCTTCTTCTCCTCCGACCGTTCGATCCGCGACTACCTCGAGCGGATCTGGCACACCTGAACGCCGGGCAGGTGCGTTCGCGGGGATTGGACAGAGGCGGCCCGCGCTTGGGTAGGTTCGGACGGTGACTGCAGCCCCCAGGTCCCATCGCCCCCAGCAACCCGTAGGCCGCATCCCCGTCCTCGACGTCCGTCCGTGCATCGACCACGGCGGCATTCCCGCCAGGTCCGTCGTCGGCGAGGATCTCGAGGTCGTCGCCACCGTCTTCCGTGAGGGACACGACGCCGTCAACGCCTCGGTCGTGCTCACGGACCCCGACGGGGCCGAGACCCTCGTTCCGATGACGTGCACGAACCCGGGCCTCGACACCTGGGTCGCGCGGGTCCGCGCCGATCGCACCGGCCTCTGGCACTACCGGGTGGAGGGGTGGTCGGACCCCTACGGCACGTGGGAGCACGACGCGACCATCAAGGTGGCGGCCGACGTCGACACCGAGCTGATGCTGGAGGAGGGCGCGATCCTCCTCGAGCGCGCCGTCGACGAGGTCGAGCGCACCGCGGACCAGGAGCAGGTGCTGATCGACGCCATCACCACCCTGCGCAACGACAGCCGTCCCCCGGGCGTGCGGCTCAAGGCCGGCACCGACCCCGCGGTCGAGGTCGAGCTCGGCGAGCGCCCGCTGCGGGACATGGTGAGCCCCTCACCGGACCTCCCCCTGCTCGTCGAGCGGGAGCGGGCCCTCGTGGGAGCCTGGTACGAGCTCTTCCCCCGCAGCGAGGGCGCGCGGTACGACGAGGAGGACCACCGCTGGCGCACCGGCACGCTGCGCACCGCCGCCGAGCGGCTGCCCGCAGTCGCCGACATGGGCTTCGACGTCGTCTACATCACGCCGATCCACCCCATCGGCCAGGCCGCGAAGAAGGGTCCGAACAACACCCTCGACTCCTCCCCCGAGGACCCCGGCAGCCCGTACGCCATCGGCTCTCCCGACGGCGGGCACGACGCCATCCACCCCGACCTCGGCGACTTCGACGACTTCGACGCGTTCGTGGCGCGGGCCGAGGAGCTCGGGCTGGAGGTTGCCATGGACCTCGCCCTGCAGTGCTCGCCGGACCACCCGTGGGTCCAGTCGCACCCGGAGTGGTTCACCACCCGCGCCGACGGCACCATCGCCTACGCCGAGAACCCGCCGAAGAAGTACCAGGACATCTACCCGCTGAACTTCAACAACGACCCCGGGGGGATCTACGCGGAGGTCCGCCGGGTCGTCCAGGTGTGGATCGACCACGGCGTGCAGATCTTCCGCGTCGACAACCCGCACACCAAGCCGGTCGAGTTCTGGCAGTGGCTGATCCAGGACGTGGCGCAGGACCACCCGGACGTCATCTGGCTCGCGGAGGCGTTCACCCGCCCCGCGATGATGCACACGCTCGCCAAGGTGGGGTTCCAGCAGAGCTACACGTACTACGCCTGGCGGAACACCGCCCACGACCTGCGCGAGTACCTCACCGAGCTCTCGGGTGAGGCGTCGTACTACATGCGCCCGTCGTTCTGGCCCACCACCCACGACATCCTCACGCCGTACATGCAGTTCGGCGGGACGGCCGCGTGGAAGCTGCGGGCGGTGCTGGCCGGGACCCTCGTGCCCACCTACGGCATCTACGCCGGCTACGAGCTGATGGAGCACGTGGCCCGGCCGGGGGCCGAGGAGCAGATCGACAACGAGAAGTACGAGTTCAAGGACCGGCACTGGGCCGACTACGAACCCGGTGGGGCCAAGGAGGGCACCTCGCTCGCGGGCTGGCTGACCCGGCTCAACGAGATCCGCCGGGCCCACCCGGCGCTGCACCGGCTGCGCAACATCCACTTCCACCACGTCGACGACGAGAACTTCCTCGCCTTCAGCAAGCGCCGGGTGCTGGGCGACGGGGTCGAGGACGTCGTCGTCGTGGTCGCCAACCTCGACCCCCACTCGACCCGGGCCACGACGGTCCGCCTCGACATGGGAGCGCTCGGGCTCGAGCCCGGCGACACGTTCGAGGCCCACGACCTCGTCACCGACGAGCACTGGGTCTGGCAGCGCGACAACTACGTGCGGCTCGGCCCCGAGGTCGAACCGGTCCACATCCTCCACGTCAGGAGGCCCTGGTGAGCGCGATCCCCGGCATGGGACACAGCGCCCCCGGGCTCGGCATGAACCAACCGGGGCTGCGCCACGACCCGGAGTGGTTCCGCACCGCGGTGTTCTACGAGGTGCTGGTCCGCGCGTTCGGTGACAGCACGGGCTCGGGCGAGGGCGACTTCGCCGGCATCGTCGGTCGCCTCGACTACCTGCAGTGGCTCGGCATCGACTGCCTCTGGCTACCGCCCTTCTACGCCAGCCCGCTGCGCGACGGCGGCTACGACATCTCCGACTACACCCAGGTGCTGCCCGAGTTCGGCACGCTCCCGGAGTTCCGCGAGCTCATCACCCAGGCGCACGCGCGCGGCATCCGCATCGTCACCGACCTCGTGATGAACCACACCAGCGACCAGCACCCCTGGTTCCAGGCCTCCCGCAGCGACCCGGAGGGGCCGTACGGCGACTTCTACGTGTGGTCGGACACCGACGACAAGTACAACGACGCACGGATCATCTTCATCGACACCGAGACGTCGAACTGGACCTTCGACCCCATCCGCCGGCAGTTCTTCTGGCACCGGTTCTTCGGTCACCAGCCCGACCTCAACTTCGAGAACGAGGCCGTCCACGACGCGATCTTCGACGTCGTGCGCTTCTGGATGGACATGGGCATCGACGGGTTCCGCCTCGACGCCGTGCCGTACCTCTACGAGGAGGAGGGGCACAACTGCGAGAACCACCCGCGGACGCACGAGTTCCTCGCCAAGCTGCGGGCGATGGTCGACGAGGAGTACCCCGGGCGGATCCTGCTCGCCGAGGCCAACCAGCCACCGGCCGACGTCGTCGACTACTTCGGCACCGAGGAGGAGCCGGAGTGCCAGATGTGCTTCCACTTCCCCGTGATGCCGATGCTCTACTACGCGCTGCGCGAGGAGAAGGCGTCGCCGATCATCGACGTCCTCGCCGACACCCCCGCCATCCCGGGCGGCACGCAGTGGGGCACGTTCCTGCGCAACCATGACGAGCTCACCCTCGAGATGGTCACCCCCGAGCAGCGGGCCGCGATGTACGGCTGGTACGCCCCCGACCCGCGGATGCGGGCGAACATCGGCATCCGTCGGCGGCTGTCGTCGCTGCTCGACAACAGCCGCCCCGAGTTCGAGCTCATCCACGCGCTCCTGCTGTCCCTACCGGGGTCGCCGTGCCTGTACTACGGCGACGAGATCGGCATGGGTGACAACATCTGGCTGGCCGACCGCGACGCCGTGCGAACCCCCATGCAGTGGACGCCGGACCGCAACGCCGGGTTCTCCACCGCCGACCCCGGCAAGCTGTACCTGCCGGTCGTGCAGTCGCTCGTCTACCACTACAACCACGTCAACGTCGAGGCGCAGATGGCCAGCGGGTCCTCGCGGCTGCACTGGGTCCGCGGCATGCTCGCCGCGCGGCGCGAGCACCCGGTGTTCGGCGTCGGCGACTTCCAGGTGTGCGGGTCCAGCCACGACCGCGTCCTCGCCTACGTGCGCACCGACCGCCGCACACGCGACGTCGAGGACCGCTCGGCGCGGGCGGTGCTCTGCGTCAACAACCTCTCCTCACGGCCGCAGGCCACGACGATCACCGTGCCCGACGAGCTGGCGGGCTGGGTGACCCGGGACCTCTTCGGCGGCACCGGGTTCCCGAACATCGGGGAGGACGGCAGCCTCTACCTGACCCTCGGGTCGCGTGACTTCTTCTGGCTGGCGCTCGACCCGCCGCCCGGTGGCGACCATGGCTGAGCTGCACCACGGAGCCTCCATCACGCCGGGCAAGCGTGAGCTCGTCCAGGCATGGATGGGCTCGCAGCGCTGGTACGCCGCGAAGGGCCGGGAGCCCCGCATCCGCCGCCTCTCGTCGTGGCGCCTCGACGACCCCGCGGGTGAGGTGGGGATCGAGACCCTGCTCGTCGCTGACGAGTCGGGCACCGAACCGGTCGTCTACCAGGTGCCCCTCACCTATCGTGGCGCCCCGCTCGAGGGGGCGGAGCACGCCCTCGTCGGGACCACCGAGCACTCGGTGCTGGGCACGCGATGGGTCTACGACGCGCCCCACGACCCGGTCTACGCCGCCCAGCTGCTCGAGCTGGTGCAGGGACGGGTGCCCGCCGCGTCCGCACAGGAGTCCGACGCCGTCGACGAGTCGGTCACCGGTGTCCCCCAGCCGAGCTGGGACCGCCAGCTCCGGGTGGTGGCCTCGCGCGTGCTCTCCGGCGAGCAGTCCAACACCTCGGTCATCCTCGACACCCGTGACGCCTCGGGTGCCGCGGCGCCGCTCATCGTCAAGGTGTTCCGGATGCTCTCCCCCGGCGACAACCCGGACGTCGTCCTCCAGGGCGCGCTCGTCGACGCCGGCTCGGCCCGGGTCCCCGCAGTCGTCGGGGCGGTCACCGGGCACTGGCCGCACCCCACCACGGAGGGCGACACGGAGGGGGCGGGGCACCTGGCGTTCTGCCAGGAGTTCCTCCCCGACGTCGAGGACGCGTGGCGGGTGGCCCTGCGAGCGGGTGCCGACCAGCACGACTTCTCCGCCGAGGCCCGCGAGCTCGGTGAGGCCACCGCCGAGGTGCACACCGTGTTGGCCGAGGTCCTCGGCACCACCCCGACGAGCGAGCAGCAGGTGGCGGCCACGCTCGCGGAGATGCGGCGGCGGTTCGACGCCGCCGTCACGGAGGCACCCGACCTCGAGGGCGTCCGCGACGACGTCGAGGTGGTGCTGCGTGCGGCAGAGGGGGCTGCCTGGCCGCCGCTGCAGCGCATCCACGGTGACTACCACCTGGGCCAGGTGCTCCGCTCCCCCGAGCGCGGCTGGGTGCTGCTCGACTTCGAGGGTGAACCGCTGCGGCCGCTCGCCGAGCGCTCGCTGCCCGACCACTGGGTCCGCGACCTCGCCGGGATGCTCCGAAGCATGGACTACGTCGGCGGCACGCTCGAGCAGTCCGGTGGGGACGCCGGCCGGGTCCGCGCGTGGGTCGACGCCATGCAACAGGCCTTCCTCGACGGCTACGCCGCCCGCGCCGGCTCCGACCCGCGCGCCTCGGCCGCGCTGCTCGCCGCCTTCGAGCTCGACAAGGCGATGTACGAGGTCGTGTACGAGTCGCGCAACCGCCCCGACTGGGTCGGGATCCCGCTCGCGGCCGTGGACCGTCTCACCCACGACGACACCCCGCACCCCACCCCACAAGGAGGCCACTCGTGAGCCCCACCCCGAGCCCGGAGGTGGGCGGCGCCATCGCCGCCCTCTCCTCCGGACGACACCAGCAACCGCACGACCTGCTCGGCCAGCACCTGGAGCCGGGTGGTCTGCGCATCCGGGTCCTCAAGCCACTCGCGGAGGGGGTCCGCGTCCGCTTCGAGGACGGCGAGGAGCTGGACCTCGACCACGAGGCCGAGGGCGTGTGGACCGCGGTCCGCACGGACGCGACGCGGACGATGGACTACCGCCTCCTCGTCCGGTGGGCCGACGGTGTCGAGCACCTCCAGGACGACCCGTACCGGTTCACGCCGACGCTCGGCGAGGTCGACCTGCACCTCGTCGGCGAGGGCCGGCACGAGCAGCTGTGGGCGGTGCTGGGGGCCAGGATGCGCGAGTACAGCGGACCCATGGGGTCGGTCCGCGGCGTCTCGTTCGCCGTGTGGGCGCCGCGCGCGAAGGCGGTGCGCGTCGTCGGCGACTTCAACAGCTGGGACGGTCGGGTCCACCCGATGCGGCTGATCGGCTCCAGCGGCGTCTGGGAGCTCTTCGTACCGGGTGTCGAGCCCGGCAACGTCTACAAGTACGAGATCCGGGGAGCCGACGATGTCGTGCGCACCAAGGCCGACCCGATGGCGCGGCGCACCGAGTGCCCGCCCAACACCGGCTCGGTCGTCGAGGCCTCTACCCACGAGTGGTCCGACGGGCAGTGGATGGACGAGCGTGCCGGCCGGAACCCGCACCACGGGCCGATGAGCGTGTACGAGGTGCACCTCGGGTCGTGGCGGCAGGGCATGACCTACCGCGACCTCGCCGAGCACCTCGTCAACTACGTGGCCGACCTCGGCTTCACCCACGTCGAGTTCCTCCCGGTGATGGAGCACCCCTACGGCCCGTCGTGGGGCTACCAGGTCACCGGGTACTACGCCCCCACCGCCCGCTTCGGCACGCCCGACGACTTCAAGTACCTCGTCGACACGCTGCACCAGCACGGAATCGGCGTCCTGCTCGACTGGGTGCCCGGACACTTCCCGCGCGACGACTTCGCCCTCGCCCGCTTCGACGGCCTGGCCCTCTACGAGCACCCGGACCCCCGGCGTGGCGACCAGCCCGACTGGGGCACGCACGTCTTCGACTTCGGCCGGCTCGAGGTCCGCAACTTCCTCGTGGCCAACGCGCTGTACTGGCTGGAGGAGTTCCACATCGACGGACTGCGGGTCGACGCGGTGGCGTCGATGCTCTACCTCGACTACTCACGTCGGGACGGCGAGTGGATCCCCAACGTCCACGGGGGCCGCGAGCACCTCGAGGCCATCGGGCTGCTGCAGGAGGCCAACGCCACGTCTTACAAGCGCGAGCCCGGGGTGGTCACCATCGCCGAGGAGTCCACGTCGTGGCCGGGGGTCACCAAGGCCACGTCCAGCGGCGGGCTCGGGTTCGGCCTCAAGTGGAACATGGGCTGGATGAACGACACCCTGCGCTACCTGCAGGAGGAGCCGGTCCACCGGCAGTACCACCACAACCTGCTGACCTTCTCGCTCATGTACGCCTTCAGCGAGAACTTCGTGCTCCCGATCAGCCATGACGAGGTCGTCCACGGCAAGGGCTCGCTGCTCGGGAAGATCCCCGGCGCGCGCCCCGACCAGCTCGCCACGCTGCGCGCCTTCCTCGCGTACATGTGGAGCCATCCCGGCAAGCAGCTCGTCTTCATGGGCTGCGAGTTCGCACAGCCGGGCGAGTGGGCCGACGGCCGCTCCCTCGACTGGTGGCTGCTCGACCACGCGGCGCACTACCGCGTGCACGCCCTCGTCAAGCAGCTCAACAGCCTCTACCAGCGGCACCCGGCCCTGTGGGCCCTCGACCACGAGCCGGCGGGGTTCCGCTGGCTGGACGCCGACGACAACACCGGCAACCTGCTCTCGTACCTGCGCTTCTCGGACGCGAGCTCCCAGCAGGGCGACGTCGTGGCCACGGTGGTCAACTACAGCGGCGAGGACAAGG
This sequence comes from uncultured Actinomycetota bacterium, assembly GCA_963726295.1. Lineage (GTDB taxonomy): Bacteria > Actinomycetota > Actinomycetes > Actinomycetales > Dermatophilaceae > DASSQJ01. The sequence goes on along the minus strand of CAVSBW010000001.1, from coordinate 466,010 downwards.
AGTGGGTGCGCATCGGCGTGCCGCGCGGGGGGCGGTGGGAGGTGGTCCTCGACACCTCCGGCTACGACGAGACCAGCTCCCCGAGCCAGGCCGGTGTGGTCCTGGAGGCGAGTGGCGAACCGTGGAACGACCAGCCGTACTCGGTCACGGTGCGGGTGGCTCGGCTCTCGACGTTGTACCTCGTGCCGGTGCCCGGCACGGAGAAGCCGGCGGCCCGGCTGCCTCTCTGACCCACGGTCCGGCGCCGGGCCCGGCTGGTGTGATCCCGCTCGGGCCCGGCGGCTCGTGGACGGCGGGGGTCAGACCCCGTGCGACGGGAGCATCAGCCGCCCCGGGTCGAGCCGCTCCCGGATCGCGTCCAGCCGGGCCAGCGCCTCGGGGGCGTGGAATCGGTCCGGGTCGACCCGGTGCTCCGCGAAGGTGGGGAGAAGGGTCGGCACCGCCCACGCCGCCAGGGCCCGGACGACGGCGAAGGTGGCCGCCCGGCCCGCCACGACCGCACCCGGCTCCGGAGCCACGGCTACGGCGAGCAGGGCGTAGTCCCCGGCGACGGCCGCGAGCGCGCCGGCGCCGTCCGGCACCCGCGCCAGCGCTCCACCGAGCTGGCGCAGCTCGGCGAACATCAGGCCCGAGCGGGTCCCGGGCCCGACCTGCTCGAGGAACGCCTCGAGGGCGGCGTCGTCGAGCGGGCCGAGCAGGGCGTGGTCGCCGACCGCCGGCACCGGGGTGGGCGGGTCCATGTGCACCGCGAGGAGACCGGAGGCCGGCATGCGGCCCATCGTGTCCACCTCCGGCCCGAGCGCCCGCAGCGGCGCCAGAAGCTCTGCGGCGCGCGCGTCGTCCTCGAGGATCGCGCCGTCGACGACGACGACGTCCCGACCGGAGAGGAACGGCGGCAGCTCGGGCAGGGGCGGGAAGCTCATGACGCGCAGCGAGGTGGTCACCGACTCCGGCACGGTGGCGGTCCAGTCGCGCCAGGCGCGCAGCACCTCCGGTGACCGTTCACCGTCCCACAGGAGCATCCCCGCGACGAGGTCGGCGTAGGGCAGGAGGTCGATCTCGACCGCGACGACGACACCGAGCGAGCCCCCGGCGCCCCGGACGGCGAAGAACAGCTCCTCGTCGCCGGCGTCCACGCGGCGCAGCGTGCCGTCGGGAAGGACGACCTCGACGGCCCGGACGGCGTTGACGGCGAGCCCGTGTCGGCGCCCGTAGAAGGACAGCCCGCCGCCGAGGAGGTAGCCGACAACCCCGACGTCCGGGGCGCTCCCGTGGGGCGCGGTCAGGCCGTGTGCGGCGGCCGCCTGGACGACCGCGTCCCACGTCGTCCCACCGAGCACCCTCGCCGTGCGGGCCTGCGGGTCCACCGTCACACCCGTGAGGGCGGAGAGCCTGAGGAGCACGGCCCCAGCCACCCCCTGCTCCCCGAGCGGGCTGGCGCCGTGACCGGTGGTCTGCGGGGCCACCCGCAGGCCGGCGGCGGACGCGGCGCGGACCACGTCGACGACCTCGTCGACGGTTCGCGGGACGGCGACGGCGTCGGGCCGGAGGTGGACGGCGAGGTTCCACGGTGAGCGGGCCCGGTCATACCCGGGTTCACCGGGGAGGTGTACCTCGCACCGTGAGCGAAGGTCGTGCAGCGCACTGGCGCCGGGGAGTCCCGGCACCGGTGACGCGGCGTCCCGCGCGGGGGTCGTGGCGGTCATCGGAGGTCCTCTCGGGGGTTGCGGAGCCCCGGCGGAGGGCCACGGGCGGCGACGACGACCACGGTCCCCGACAGGCCCGGGCCCGCACCATCCCCGGACCGCGGGGACCTCGGGCCCCGGAGGTCTGGGGGCGCCCTCCCCCACGAAACTGGGATGTACGGCCCGGGCGCCCGGGCCCATACTCTGACCATGGCCCGGGCACTCACCGCGGCGCGGGTGCGCCAGGACGTCGACGTCGTCGCGCGGGCGGGCCTCACCCTCGGTGAGTTCCTCGAGGAGGCCGTGGAGTCGCTGGGCCGAGCCGTCTGGTGGGACGCTGCGTGCGTCGGGACCCACGACCCCGGCACCGTCCTGCTCACGAGCGTGCGCAAGTACGGTCACCTCGCCGGGGTCGACAGCCACGACCTCGAGTTCGGGACCCTGGAGTACGGCACCGTCGAGCCCACCGCCTTCACCGAGCTCTCCCGCGCCGAGGTCCCCGCGGCCGGTGTCCACCTCGCCACCGGCGGCGAGGTGGAGCGGTCACACCGCATGGGCAGCTTCATGCGGCCGCACTTCGGCTTCGCCGACGAGGCCCGGCTCAGCTTCCGGGACGACCGGCAGGCCTGGGGTGCCCTCGCACTGTTCCGCGGTGACGGTGACCAGCCCTTCGGGCCCGACGAGATCGAGTTCCTCGCCTCGCTCTCGGCGCCGTTCGCCCGCGGCGTGCGAACGGGCCTGCTGGCGCGGCTCGCCGACGCCCCCACCCCGCCCCGCGCGGGGGGCCCCGGCGTCGTCATCGTCGACGCGGCCGACGAGGTGGCCTCGATGACCCACGGCACCCGGGAGCGCCTCGAGGACCTGCGCCGCGGAGCCGTGGGCGGAGACCCACTCGTGCCGTTGTACGCACTCGTCGGGGCGGCACGGCGCTACGGACGCGGCGAGGTCCCCGAGCCACCGCGCAGCCGGATCCGCGGTAGCAGCGGGATGTGGCTCGTGCTCCACGCGGCGCCCCTCGTGGGTCGGGGCGGGGCGGGCGGGGAGGTCGCGGTGACCATCGAGGAGGCCCGGCCGCCCGAGATCGTCGGCCTCGTCGTCGCGGCGTTCGACCTGACCACGCGTGAGCGGGACGTCACCCAGCTCGTGCTCCAAGGCGTCGACACCCGGGAGATCGCGACCACCCTGCACCTGTCCACCTGGACGGTCCAGGACCACCTGAAGTCCATCTTCGACAAGGCCGGGGTGCGCTCGCGCCGCGAGCTGACCTCCCGCGTCTACTTCGACCAGTACGTGCCACGGATGGGCCGGGAGCTGGCACCGGGTGGCTGGTTCGCCTGACGGGGCACGCCGTGGACACCGTCACAGGTCACGCCGTGGACACCGGGACGACCCGGCGGGGAGCGGTCCCACCGGGTCGCGCGCAGACCCGACTCAGATGAAGAGCAGCTGCGCGCCGTCGGTGATCTCGATGAAGTCGCTGGCGGAGATGATCGCCTCGACACCGTCGTAGAGGTCCTCCTCGGTCACGTGGTTCATGTCCGCCGACATCCGGCAGGCCCACATGTGCACGCCTGATCCGGAGAGCAGGTCGAGGAACTCCGGCACCTCGGGGACGTCGAGGTCGGCGATCTGCTTCTTCATCATCTTCGTTGCTGCCGAGGTCGCGCCGGGAAGGGCGCCGAGCATGTGGTGGATGCCCATGCCGCTGTGGCCGGGCGGGTGCATCGCGGTGTTGCCGACGAAGCTGAACTTGAGGTCGTCCATCGTCGCCTTGGTGATGATGTCGAAGCCCCAGAAGGTGAAGAACATGTGGGTCTCGACGCCCTCGCCGACGGCGGCGTTGGCCAGGATCAGCCCGGGGTAGGCCATGTCGAGGTTGCCCTTGGAGCAGATGATGGCGAGCTTGCGGCCCTCGCCCTCGGGCTCGTCGAACGACGGGACGACGAGCGGGGCCTCACTGGTGGTGGTCATGGGAACAGTCCTTTGCGTGCGGGTGCTGCGTGGTGTGCGGGGGTGGGGGCCGGGGTCAGACGCAGCCCTTGGGCTTGGGCAGTCCGGAGACGTAGCTCATCTTCTTGGCCGGCTTGCCCGGGAAGAGGCCGAAGAGGGCCTTGACGGGCGTCCCGGTCTGGGTGGACACGCGGCGCAGCGTCGCGGTCTCGCCCTGGGTGGCGTAGTCGTCACGGAGGAAGCGGATCAGCTTCCAGTGGTCCTCGGTGAGCTCCGGGATGCCGATGAGGCGGGCCAGCTCGGGGGCGAGGTCCTCGCTCCACTGGTCGGGGTGGGTGAGGAAGCCCTCCTCGTTGACCTCGACGTCGTGGCCGGCGATGGTGGTCGTCGTCATGGCTGGTGTTCCTTTCGTGGTGGTCTTCAGGCGGGGTTCTTGCCGGACATCGACATCTCGGCGGGGAGCCCGAGCGGGCGGCCCGGGAGCAGGGCGTTCCAGTAGATGTGGCGGAAGGCGAGCTTGCCGAGGTGGTTGGCGCGGGACTCGCCGAGGAGCGTCATCGGGCCGACCTTCGGGAAGGGGAAGTGGCCGGTGAGCGGCTCGGTGTCGTAGTTGAAGTCGAGCAGCAGCGCCTTGCCGTGGCCCGACTCGACGAAGCAGTTGGCGTGCCCGTCGAAGCTGTGGGTCATCGCCCGGCCGGCGACGTGCTCGAGGAAGTTGTCGACGAAGACGTCGACCGAGAAGTGGGCGACCGACCCGGCCTTGCTCGTCGGGATGTTGCTCGCGTCGCCGAGGACGAAGACGTTCTCGTAGTCGTCGGACTGCATCGTGTGCTTGTCGACGGGCACGTAGTTGAGCTCGTCACCGAGGCCGGAACGGGCCACGTAGTCGGCGCCCATGTTCAGCGGGATGGTCACGAGCTGGTCGTAGGCCACCTCGCGCTCGTCGAAGGAGACGATGACCTTCCGGTCCTGGTCGATGCGTTCGATCATGAAGTCCGGCTCGACCGTGATGCCCTTCTCCTCGAGGATGCCGCCGAGGGTCCGGCTGGCGACCGGCTTGGTGAAGGCGCCGTCGAGTGGCGTGACGAACACCAGCTCGGTCTTCTCGCGCAGGCCGCGGCGGCGCAGCCAGTCCTCGGCGAGGAAGGTGAACTCGAGCGGGGCCACCGGGCACTTGATCGGCAGCTCGGTGATGTGCACGACGAGCCGGCCCCCGGCGAACTTCTCGAGCTGGTCGTGCAGCGCGACCGCACCCTCGTACGTGTAGAACTCCCCGACCTCCTTGTGGAACTGCGGGCCGAGCGTGCCCTCGGTCTGGTCCGGTCGCGGGGTCGTTCCGGTGGCGATCACCAGCTGGTCGTAGTCGAGCACCCGGCCGCCCGCGAGGTGGACCTGGTTCGCCGCTGCGTCGACCTGGTCGATCTCGGCCATGACGACCTCGACCCCGTCGTGGATGAACGGCTTCTTCCGCTTGCGGACCTGCTCAGGGGTGTTCATGCCGAAGGGGATGAAGAGGTACCCCGGCTGGTAGTCGTGGACATCGTCCTTGTCGACGACCGTGATGTGCCATTCGTTGCTGTCGAGCTCGCGGTGGAGCTTGTTGACGACCATGGTGCCGGCCGTCCCCGCGCCCAGGACCACGAGCTTCTTCGATGAGGTGGTCATGCTTCGACAGTACCCCTCGGGGTATGTCTCCTACAAGGCGTAGGAGACCGCGGACCGTGTGATCTACCGGACACCTGGAGGTGCCCGCGCGGGCCTGGCTCTGCAAGGATCGGAGCATGAACGCGCCCCGAGCCGGACAGCCCGCCCAGCCTTCCGACCTCGTCGACGTCGCCGCGCTCGTCACCGCCTACTACACGCGCCAGCCCGACCCCGACGACGTCGACCAGCAGGTCGCCTTCGGCACCTCGGGGCACCGCGGGTCGAGCCTGCGCACCTCCTTCAACGAGGCGCACATCCTCGCGACGACGCAGGCCATCGTCGACTACCGGAACAGCCAGGGCTTCGACGGCCCGCTCTTCCTCGGTCGCGACACGCACGGACTCTCCGAGCCCGCTTGGGCCAGCGCGCTCGAGGTGCTCGCGGCCAACGACGTCACCGTGCTCGTCGACGCCGCCGACCGGTACACCCCCACCCCCGGGGTCTCGCACGCCATCCTCACCGCCAACCGCGGCAAGGTGCCGGCCGTGGACGACCTTCGTCCGCGCATCGGCCTCGCCGACGGCATCGTCGTCACGCCCTCGCACAACCCCCCGAGCGACGGCGGCTTCAAGTACAACCCGCCGCACGGGGGGCCCGCGGACTCGGACGCGACCAAGGTCGTCGCCGCCCGCGCCAACGACTACATCCGGGCCGGGCTCGAGGGCGTGCGCCGCGTGCCGTTCGAGCGGGCGCGGGCCGCCGCCCAGGAGTACGACTTCCTCGGTCGCTACGTCGACGACCTGCCGAGCGTGCTCGACCTCGACGCCGTTCGCGAGGCCGGCGTGCGGATCGGTGCCGACCCGCTCGGCGGGGCGGCCGTCGACTACTGGGGTGCGATCGCCGAGCGGCACCGCCTCGACCTCACCGTGGTCAACCCCTTGGTCGACGCCACGTGGCGGTTCATGACCCTCGACTGGGACGGCAAGATCCGGATGGACTGCTCCTCCCCCTCGGCGATGGCCTCGCTCATCGAGCGGCGTGACGCCTACGACATCGCCACCGGCAACGACGCCGACGCCGACCGGCACGGTGTCGTGACCCCCGACGGCGGGCTGATGAACCCCAACCACTACCTCGCCGTCGCCATCGAGTACCTCTACGGCGGAGCCCGCCCGGACTGGCGGCCTGACGGGTTCGTCGGGAAGACCCTCGTGTCGAGCTCGATGATCGACCGGGTCGCGGCCGACCTGGGCCGCCGGCTGGTCGAGGTACCGGTCGGCTTCAAGTGGTTCGTCCCGGGCCTGCTCGACGGGTCGGGGCCGTTCGGCGGCGAGGAGTCGGCGGGCGCCTCCTTCCTCCGGCGCGACGGATCGGTGTGGACCACCGACAAGGACGGCATCCTCCTCGCGCTGCTGGCCTCGGAGATCCTCGCCAGCACCGGCACGTCACCCTCGCAGCTGTACACCGAGCTCACCGACCGCCACGGCGAGCCCGCGTACGCGCGGGTCGACGCCCCCGCCGACCGCGAGCAGAAGGCGCGCCTGGCCGCCCTCTCTCCCGACGACGTCACCGCCGAGACCCTCGCCGGCGAGCCGATCACGGCGACCCTCACCGAGGCGCCGGGCAACGGCGCGGCCATCGGCGGTCTCAAGGTGGTCACCGAGTCCGCGTGGTTCGCGGCCCGGCCGAGCGGCACCGAGGACGTCTACAAGATCTACGCCGAGTCCTTCCGCGGGCCCGACCACCTGGCCATGGTCCAGGAGGAGGCGCGGGAGGTCGTCTCCGCGGCCCTCGACGGCTAAAGTAATACCCCGTGGGGTATGGTTCCGGCGTGCCCGACCCGACCGACCTCGCCGCGCACTGGGACGCTGCCTACGCGGACGGCGACACGGCCCGCAGCTGGTACCAGCCGGCCGCCCGCACCTCCCTCGAGCTGCTGGCGGCCGCGACCGGCCACCTCCCGGCGTCGGTGCTCGACGTCGGCGGCGGGGCCTCCACCCTAGTCGACGGCCTCCTGGCGAGGGGTGCCCGGGACGTGACGGTGCTCGACGTGTCGGCGACCGCCACCGCCCTGGCTGCGGCACGCCTCGGGGCCGAGGCCGCCCACCGGGTCACGTGGGTGACCGCGGACCTTCTGGACTGGCAGCCGGCGCGACGGTACGCCGCATGGCACGACCGCGCCGTCCTGCACTTCCTCACCGAGGACGACACGCGGCGCGACTACGCCCGACTGCTCGACGCCGCGACCGGCCCCGGGTCGGTGGCGGTCCTCGGCGGGTTCGCCCCCGACGGCCCACAGTGGTGCTCCGGCCTTCCCGTGCGTCGCGCGGGTGCGGGCGAGCTGTGCGAGCTGGTCGGCGACGGGTGGACGCTCGTGGAGCAGCGCGCGGAGACACACCACACCCCGAGCGGCGGTGAGCAGTCGTTCCAGTGGGTCGCGCTCCGCCGCGACCCCAGACCTTCGCCCCCCTCCCCCGCGGAGTCATGATGACCACGCCAGGTCAGGACGCTGCTGCATCCTGAGTCCGCGCGGTCATCCTGACTCCGCGGAGGGGGCTGGCTGGTCGGACACCCACATGCCGAGCAGCCCTCCGAAGTGGGCCTCGAAGCGCTCCCACTCGTGGGTCGGGTAGGTCTGCTGGATCGTCGAGGTGAGCAGCGACCGGAACTCCGCCGAGTCGATCCACTCGAGCACCATCTCGTCGACGTGCGGGAGCGTGGTGTCACAGAACTCGCGGTAGGGCTCGGTCTCGAAGTAGTCGTCGGCCAGACCCTGGTAGGCCGCCAGCCGCTCGGTGTACCCGAGGGACTCGTCGTCGGCCACCGCGAACCACGGCGCGGTGTCCATGAAGCTGCGCGGCCGCCGTCCGGTGACGACGCAGAACGCGCTCCAGCGCAGCAGCGCCGCCATCGCCCACGGGAAGTAGTAGTGCAGCGAGGTCACGGCGACGTCCGGGCACGCGTTCGCGTAGTCGATCGGGTACACCTCACCGTCCTTGACGAGCATCTCGCAGGAGTTGAACTCCCACCGGAAGAAGGCGTTGACGCTCTGGCTGATGGCAAGCACCTCGCTCCCCTCGCTGTCGGAGAGGAAGCCGTGGGCCACGGTGTACCGGTCGTGCATCGGCTGGTCGGGCTGGAACTTCATGACCATGGTCTCGGGTCCGATGGTCAGCGAGCGGGCGAAGTGCTCGTAGTCCGGCACCGACGCCTGGAGGTGCATCAGCATCTCCCCGGACTCGTCGTAGGCGTGGTGGAGGGCATCGCGGTCGCGGATCATCGACACGCCCCGCCACCCGCCGCCGTCGAAGGGCTTCATGAACAGCGGGTACCCGAGGTCGTCGGCGATCGCGTCGAGGTCGAAGGACCGGTTGTACTTCGCGGAGGTGTAGGCCCAGCGGGCGTTGTCGACCGGGTTCTTGTACGGGACGAGCACCGTCTCGGGCACCTTCATCCCGAGTCGCATCAGGGCGCAGTACGCCGAGTGCTTCTCCATCGACTGGAACGAGAAGGGGCTGTTGAGCAGGTACACGTCGTCCATGAGCGCGACCTTCTTCAGCCACTCGCGGGGGTGGTAGTACCAGTGGGCGAGGCGGTCGATGACCAGCTCGTGGCGGGCGCCGTCGCGCAGGTTGAACGGCTCGATGGTGATCCGCTCGGTCCGGAGGGTGTGCTCCGCGCCGTCGGGCGCGGTGAGCACCCCGAGGCGTGCCGCCAGCGCCTCGAAGGTGGTGGGCCAGTCCTCCTCGGCACCGAGCAGCAGTCCGACGAGGTGGTCGGTGGTGGGCGGCATCGGTACTCCTCCGGGTCGTGGGTGGCTGACCGGCTCAGACGAACCGGGGCAGGTGGTGGGCGAGCTGGCGCTGCCACCACGGCCAGTCGTGGGCGCTGTCGTGGCCCCAGACGTCGAGCTCGTGGCGGATGTCCTTGCCGGCCAGGACGTCGGCGAACTGGTGCGTGCCGGGGAGGGAGCGGGTCGGCGAGACCTCGAAGGCGCCCTGCCCGACGACCAGCAGGATGCTGACCCGGGACCGGATCCAGTCGAGGTGCTCCCCCTCCATGTTCGCGACGTAGGCACACGGGTTGGCGAAGTAGGTGGCGTCGCCCAGCTCGCCCCAGCCGTTCCAGCTGGACGGGTCGTAGTTGCCGGACAGGCCGATGGCGACTGGGGCGGCGTCGGCACGGGTCAGGGTCAGGTGCACGGCGTGGTAGGCACCGAGCGAGGCCCCCACGGTGATGATCTCGGCGTCGTCACCGCACTGCTCGCGGACCCACGGGATGACCCGCTCGGACAGCCATCCCGTGTAGGCCCCGGCGCGCCGGGCCCGCTCCTCGGTGGGCAGCGAGGAGTCCGACCAGCTCCAGCTGTCGAGGGAGTCGACACAGAAAAGACTGACCCGCCCGGCCTCGACGAGGTCGGCGACCGCGGCCAGCATCCCGTTGCCCTCGGCGTCGTGCGCGTAGCCGCCCTCCGACGGGAAGAGGACGACCGGCCGGCCCCAGTGCCCGTGCCGCACGACCTCGAGGTCCGTGTCGTCGTGGCCGGGCACCCCGAGCCGGACGCTGCGCCGCTCCATGCGACCCCACCCTAGGGGTCCGCGGCGGTCCCGGTCAGCCCGGGCGCGGGCTCAGCGGCCCGATGCTCCGCCCCAACCCCACGTCGTGCGGAGGACCTCGGTGAGGCCCGGGTCGAGGGCGTCGCGCCAGGCGGTGTAGTTGTGTAGGTCGGCGACCTCCCGGTACCGGACGTCGTGGCCGGCCCGGGTCAGCGCGGCCGCCATGTCCCGGTTGTTCGCCGCGTTCTCCTCGAGCGCGCCGCACGTCATCCCGACCACGAGGTGGTGCTCCGGGTCGCGGGTGTCGAGCACGTGCTGGACGGCCCGGGAGATGCGCCAGAAGTACGGGAAACCGCTCACGGAGTCGTCGTGGCGCACCTGGAAGAAGGAGCCGGACTGGGCGAACACCCCGCCGACGCGGGGAGCCGCGAACAGCCCGAGGAGCAGGGCGGTGAGCCCACCAAGGCTGGCCCCCATGACGACCGCCGGTCCGTCGGACGGGTACGTCCCGGCGATGCGGTCCAGGCCCGCCTCCGCCACGGTGCGCAGGTAGCGCGGCGACCCGGAGTACCACGCGTCGCGCAGCACCGGGTGTGCCAGGGCGACCCGGTGCGGGGGCAGCGTGCCCGCAGCGACGAGGGCGGCGCTGTAGGTGGTGAGCCCCGCCAGCAGGTCGTACTCCGGCCCGTCGTGCACGAGCAGCAGGGGCGCCGGGGTGCCCGGGTCGAGCGACTCCGGCGACCAGATGGTCACCGGGACGTCGTCGGCCGTCTCCCCGGCGACGGCGAGCGGGTCGAGCCGCCCGGCGACGACGGGTGCCGACAGCCACCACGGAGCGGCGTAACCCGGCAGCTCGACGACCGAGCGGTCACCGAAAGCGGTGGACACCGTGGTCGGGTTCCCCGGGTCCAGGACGAGGTCTGTGTTGGGGCCCCGCCGCACGGCGAAGCGGTACTCGAGGCGGTCCAGCGCCGGGCGGGGGAGGTCCAGGACCCACCCCTCGTCGTCGCGACGAAGCTCGCGGGGCCCGCCCACGGCGCGGTCGCAGTCGAGCGACACGGCGGTGACCGGGTCGTGCGTGTCGTCGTACCGGAAGCGCAGCCGGGTGTCGACGAGCGTCGGTGCGGCCACCGTCAGAACAGGGCGCTCATCAGCGCCGTACGGCCCTTGCGCACCCGCTCGTCGTGGTTGCCGACGACCGTGAAGAGCTGGAGCAGGTGGGTGCGCACGCGGTCGCGCTCTTCGCCCGCGGTCGAGCGGACCAGGTCCAGGAGCCGGGTGAAGGCATCCTCCACGTGGCCGCCGAGCAGGTCGAGGTCCGCCACGAGGAAGGCGGCGTCGAGGTCGGCGGGGTCGGCGGCCGCGGCGTCACGGGCGGCGGTCAGGTCGGCGCCCTTGGTGCGCTCGAGCAGGCGCACCTGGGCGAGCCCGGCCTCGGCATCGGCGTCCTTGGGGTCGGCGGCGAGCGCCTTCTCGTACGCGGCGACGGCGGCATCGAGGTCGCCACGCTCGATGGCGTCGAAGGCCTCCTCGTGGAGCGGCGACAGGGGCGGCTCCTCCTCACCGTCACCGCCGGCGACGGGCCCGAGGTCGACGCGGCCGGTGATGCCGTTCTGGACCGCCGCCTGGAGCAGCTGGTCGACGGCAAGGCGCACCTGGTCCTCGGATGCGACGCCGGGGAACAGCGGCACCGGCTGACCCTGGAGCAGGCCGAAGGTGGCCGGCACCGTTGGCTGGCCGAACGCCTGCTGGAGCAGCGGCTGGAAGGCCTGCAGCAGCTCCTGGTGAGCGGTGAGGTCGGCGGTGAGGACCAGCACCCGGCCCTGGAGGCCGGCCGCGACCCGGACGACGGTGTCGACGAGCTCGCGCGTCTGCGGGTGCGCCGACGACCACAGGACGAGCAGTCCGGGCACCTGGACACTGCGGCCGAGCGCCTGCTGGAGGTTGGCGGCGGTGACCTCGACGACGAGGCCCTCGGGGACCGACGGTGGACCCTCGGAGGCCCGGCCCGGCACCGGACCGGCAGGCATGCCCTGTCCGGAGGTCGCGGTGGTGGGTGCGGTCATCGCCGAGACGGAGGTCAGGTCGACTGCACCGCGGGTGCCGGCGGGCTGGGGTGTCTCGCTCATGGGGCCGATTCTTCCTCAGGGTCTGGCGCGGTGGCGGCCGGGGTGGGTCAGGACCCCGACCCGGACACGAGCAGCTCGGCGGCGCCGATGGCCCCCACCTTGCCCTCGGTCGGGACGATGAGGACGACGGGCTCCAGGCTGGTCAGGGTCAGCTTCTCCGTGACCTTCTTCGTCCCCGCCAGCTTGGCGTACTCGGAGGGCAGGACGAGCTCCTTGGCCTTCGAGGCCTTGGTGAACGTGTCGGTCCGCTCCATCATCGCGAAGGTCACGACGCCACCGTCAGCGAGCCGGAAGGCCTGGGCGTGCTTCAGCTTCGCGGTGTGGCGCTGTTTCAGCGTTCCGAGCTTCTTCAGCGCCTTCGTCTGGGCCGATGCCGAGGCCTTGAGGGCCGCCGCGAACGGGTCGTCGGTGGAGACCTTGGGGGAGGTCTTGCCCTTCGGGTAGCCCAGGGCCGCGGCGTAGGCCTTGACCGCGGCGTCGGGTGCCATCACCAGGCCCGTACCGTCGCCGACGTCGACGAACGGGGCGCCGCCGTGGTCGGACCCCACGGCCGGCAGCTCGGCCCCACCGAGCATCGGCACCGACTCGGAGATGGTGAACCGCTCGTCCGGGGCCGAGGACACCATGACGTGGAGGTACTGCGTGTTCGTGGTCTCGTCGAGGGTGGTCGAGAGGATGGCGCGTGGCCAGCCGCGACCTCGCGACTGGGCCAGCACGGTCGGTGTGGCCTCCTTCGCCAGGTCGCCGGGCTCCTCCTCGACCGCGCCTCGGGCGGCAAGGGCGTTCGCCCAGGTCAGGGCGTCGCCGCTGAGCACGCCGGCGCGGGCGCGCCTGCCGGCGGCGCCCTTGGTGGTGGAGGCGGCATGGGCGCCGTCGAGGAGCCGTGCGGCGATGGTCGTCGCACCGTCGGTGCTCAGCGGCACGGCGGCGGACTCCTCGGCGGGTGCGGGGTGGAGGCCGACGAGGGCGTCGGTGGCGCCGCAGCCGCCGAGGGCCAGCGCGGCGGCGAGGGCCGTGGCGACGGCCCCGGCGCGTCGGGTGGTGGGGCGGGTCACGGCGTGTGCTCCTTGGTCGGGGGGAGGTCCGTCGGCGCGGGCGGCGCGGTGTCCGCCTCGGACGCCGGCTCGGGGGCCGGAGCGGAGTCGCCGGCGTCGACGGTCTCGTCGGCCGGTTCGGGGTCAGCAGCGCCCTCGGAGCCGTCGGCCGGCTCGGGGTCAGCCGCGCCCTCGGAGTTCTCGGTGGTGACCGGGTCCTCGTCCGGCGTGGGCTGCTCGGGGGTGGCGGCCGGCGTCGGCGAGGTGCTCGGCGTGCGACGGTGCCGGCGCGGCCAAGCCAGCACCAGCCCGACGACGAGGACGAAGATGCCGACGAGGGCGACCACGACCGACTCGACGAACCACGTCTTGTCGTTGATCGTCATCGTGACCGTCGCGACGGTCCCCTCCTCGGCGACGATGACGACGCTCTCCGGGGCGTCGGCCTGGTCGACCGTCATCGAGACCGGCTCCTCGGCGTCGTCCTGGTCGCGCCACAGCTCGGCGTCGGCGAGGCTGCCGGCCGGCCCCGACCCCTCGCTCGTGGTGAGCAGGCGCCAGTCTCGGACGTCGACGCCGGTGGCGACCACGTGCTCGGCGTCGCCGACCACGGCAGTGGCATCGGAGGGGTTGGCGAGCGCCATCCACACCCGCCCGCCGGCGCCCGGCGTGGCCGTGACGGTGACGTCGGCGTCGACACGGTTGAGGACGCTCGGCGGGATGACGACGGGTCGGGCAGTGCCGGGACTGGTCGTGAACGTGGCGGTTCCCGTGCCCCCGAGCTGCACCGCGAACCAGACGCCCACTGCGGCGAGTGCGAGGCCGGCGAGGGCCAGCAACACACCGACGACGCGGCTGACGACACGGATCATGGTGGGGTTCCTTCGAGGTGGTGGACGGGCGCACGACAGCGCGACCCGAGTTCGGGCTGCCTTCCACCATGACAAACGCAGGCGCCCCTCGACAAATCCCGGTCACGCGGCCGCCGTGACCGCCGTCACGTCGGCGGGCCCCGGGCAAGGCCGTCAGGGCAGGAAATCGCGGGCGTCGGCGCGCACGGCCCGCAGCAGCCCGAAGAGCTGCCGGTGCTGCTCCGGGTCGAGCATGCCGAGGCCGAAGTCGCCGTCCTCGAGGTCGGCCGTGACCGCCTCCATCGCCGCGAGCCCGCTCTCGGTGATGACCGCGAACGCACCCCGTCGGTCCTGCGGGTTCGGCACCCGCTCGACGAACCCCTGGGCGACCAGGCGCTGGACGATGTTCGTCGCACTGGTCGGGTGCACCATGAGCCGCTCCCCGATCTTCGACATCGACAACCGGCCGTCGCGGCTGAACGCCAGGAGCACGAGCGCCTCGTACCGCGCGAAGGTGAGTCCGTGCCGCCCGGCGACGGCGTCGAAGCGGCCGAGCAGCAGCTGCTGGACCCGCATCACGGAGGTTGCCGTGGCCATCTCGTCGGCCCGGGTGTCGTCCCCCCAGCGAGCGACCCACAGCTCGCGCGCCCGCTCGATCGGGTCGAAGGGGAGGCGCACCGGCTCGCTCACGGGAGGCACGCTATCCGAGCGGGTCGCGGTCACGTGCGCCACGCCCGGACGTGGACGTGCGTTGCCTCGCGTGCCCCGCGATCCCTACCGTGGTCGACGTGACCGCACCGAGCCCGCTGGCCTGGAGCGACGTCGGCGCGGTGCTCTTCGACCTCGACGGCGTCCTCACCCCCACCGCACGCGTGCACATGGCCGCCTGGGCCGAGCTCTTCACCGGCTACCTCGCGGGGCTGGACCCGACAGAGGCGGACACCTCCCCCTACACGGACGAGGACTACTACGCCCACGTCGACGGCAAGCCGCGCTACGACGGCGTCCGCGACTTCCTCGCCTCCCGCGGAGTCGAGCTGCCCCACGGCTCGCCCGACGACCCGCCGAGCGCCGAGACCGTCTGCGGCCTCGGCAACCGGAAGAACGACGCCTTCAACGCGGTCCTGGAGCGGGACGGCGTCGAACCCTTCCCGGGCTCGCTGGCGCTGCTCGACCACCTGCGCACCCTCGGCACCGCGTTGGCCGTCGTCTCGTCGTCGGCGAACGCGCCGGCGATCCTCGACGCCGCCGGCATCCGGGACCGCTTCGTCAGCATCGTCGACGGACGCGTGGCGGCCGCGCTCGAGCTGCCGGGGAAGCCGGCACCGGACACCTTCCTCCACGCCGCGCGCGAGTGCGGCGCTGCCCCCGACGAGGCGGTGGTGGTCGAGGACGCGGTCTCCGGGGTGCGGGCGGGCGCGGCCGGCGGGTTCCTCGCCGTCGTCGGGGTGGACCGCGGAGCGGGCAAGGAGGCCCTCGTCGACGCGGGCGCGACCGTCGTGGTCTCCGACCTCGAGGAGCTGCTGTGAGGTCCGGTCCGGTGCCGCCGGACCCGATGGACCGCACCCGCTTCCCCGCAGACCCGTGGCGCCTCGTCGAGCAAGACCCCGACGAGCGTGACCTCGGTGTCACCGAGACCCTGTTCACGGTGGCCAACGGCTACATCGGGATGCGCGGCAACCCCGAGGAGGGCCGCGAGGCCCACGAGCACGGGACCTTCGTCAACGGCTTCCACGAGACCTGGCCCATCCGGCACGCCGAGGCCGCCTACGGCTTCGCCCGTACCGGGCAGACCATCGTCAACGTCCCCGACGCCAAGCTCATGAAGGTCTACGTCGACGACGAGCCGCTGGTCATCGGCATGGCCTACCTCGAGGAGTACGAGCGCAGCCTCGACTTCCGCGACGGCGTCCTGCGCCGTCACCTGGTCTGGCGCACCCCGTCGGGCAAGCGGGTGCGCATCGACTCCAGCCGGATGGTCTCGATGACCCAGCGGCACCTGGCCGTCATGACGCTGGAGGTGACGATGCTCTCGGGTGATGCCCCCGTCGTCGTCTCCTCCCAGCTGCTCAACCGCCAGGACGGCGAGGACGAGTACCACGAGCCGGCGCACTCCAAGGTGTCGATGGTCGACCCGCGCAGGGCCAGCGGGTTCGACGAGCGGGTACTCCTGCCCCGGCTGCACAGCGCCACCGAGGAACGGATGGCGCTGGGCTACCGGTGCGCGAACTCGGGCATGACGGTCGCGGTCGCCGCCGACCACGTCGTCGAGACACCGGACTTCTCCGAGGTCGTCCTGCGCGACGAGCCGGATCTTGCGAAGATGGTGGTGCGGACCGAGGCCCGCGAGGGGAACAGCCTGCGGGTCACCAAGGTGGTGGCCTACCACACCTCGCGCAGCCTGCCGGTCCGTGAGCTCTCGGACCGCTGCGCCCGCACCCTCGACCGGGCCCGTCGGCACGAGGTCGCGCACTACCGGGCCGAGCAGCGCGCCTGGTTCGACCGCTTCTGGGCGAGCAGCGACGTCGAGGTGGACTCCCACGACCCGGCCCAGCAGGCGGTCCAGCAGGCGGTGCGCTTCAACCTCTTCACCCTCGCGCAGGCCAGCGCCCGGTCCGACCAGCTCGGCGTGCCGGCCAAGGGTGTCACCGGCTCCGGCTACGAGGGTCACTACTTCTGGGACAGCGAGGTCTACGTCGCCCCGTTCCTCACGTACACCCAGCCCGACGTCGCGCGGAACATCATGCAGTTCCGCAGCCGGATGCTGTCCGCCGCCCGCGAGCGCGCGAAGGAGATGTCGCAGCGGGGAGCGCTGTTCCCGTGGCGCACCATCAACGGCGAGGAGGCGTCGGCCTACTACGCGGCCGGCACCGCCCAGGTGCACATCGACGCCGACATCGCGCACGCCCTCGTCAAGTACGTCGCCGCCACCGGGGACGACGGCTTCCTCGTGCGGCACGGCTTGGCCATCCTCGTCGAGACCGCACGCATGTGGACCGACCTGGGGTTCTGGCGGAGCAACGGCCGTCCGAGCTTCCACATCCACGGCGTCACCGGGCCCGACGAGTACACGACCGTCGTCAACAACAACCTCTTCACCAACGTGATGGCCCGGTTCAACCTCGAGCAGGCCGCCGACGCCGTCGACCGGGTTCGCGAGACCCACCCGCAGGAGTTCGCCCGCATCGCGCGGCGGCTGGGGCTGCGTGGCCACGAGGAGGAGGAGTGGCGGCGCTGCGCCGATGGGATGCACATCCCGTTCGACGAGGGCCTCGAGATCCATCCACAGGACGACTTCTTCCTCGACCGGGAGGTGTGGGACCTCAGCCGCACGCCGTCCGAGCTGCGGCCGCTGCTGCTGCACTACCACCCGCTGGTCATCTACCGCTTCCAGGTGATCAAGCAGGCCGACGTGGTGCTCGCCCTCTTCATGCAGGGCGACCGCTTCGGGCCCGACGAGAAGCGCCGCGACTTCGAGTACTACGACCCCATCACCACCGGCGACTCGACGCTGTCCGCGGTGGTGCAGTCGATCATCGCCGCCGAGGTCGGCTACCACGAGGCGGCTTGCCAGTACTTCCTCCAGGCCCTCTACGTCGACCTCGCGGACCTGCACTCGAACACCGTCGACGGCCTCCACGTGGCGTCGGCCGGTGGGGTGTGGGCAGCCCTGGTCTGCGGCTTCGGCGGGATGCGCGACCACGGCGGCCGGCTCACCCTCGACCCGCGGCTCCCCGACCACTGGGAGTCGCTGACCTTCCGGCTGGCCTGGCAGGGCAGCCGGCTGCGGGTGCGGCTGACGCGCGGCCACGTCGAGCTGCGCGTCGAGGACGGCCGCACCGCCGTCCCGGTCACCGTGCGGGGCGAGGAACACCTCGTGGCGGCCGACCCGGTCGTCGTGCCGCTCGCCGACCAGGGTCCGCGCATCGACGGGCTCATCGCCAAGAAGCCACAGACCGGTGGGCGCCGTGCCGACGGCAGCCGGATCACCGCGGGCGTGCCCGACCCGATCCCCTTCGACGAGATCGAGCCCGTCGAGATGGTGGACCCCCGCACCCTCGGCACCGGCCCCGGACACTCCAATGGCGCGGAGCTCTCCGCGGACTAGGTGCTCCCCTGCTCCCGGCCCGCCAGTGCTCCCGGGCCCGCCAGCGCGCGGCGGTGAGCGCCATGTCGGTCGCCGCGACCCCGACCCCGTCGAACACCAGCGCGTCCTCGCGGATGCCGGTGGAGAGGAACCCGAGCCCCTCGTACACGTGACGAGCGCGTGGGTTGAACGCGAAGACCTCCAGCTCGACCCGCTCGAGGCCGAGGACGCCGAAGCCGTGACCGAGGAGGAGACGCAGCGCCTCGATCCCCAGCCCTCGGCCCCGCCCCGCCGGTCCGAGGAGGCACCGCAGGTTGCACGAGTGCGCCCGGGCGTCGTGCTCGTTGAGGACGACCTCGCCGACGAGGTGGCCGCTCGTGGCGTCCTCGACGGCGAGGTCGAGCCGGTCCGGCTGGTCGTTCCGCGTGGCGTACCACTGCCGGAGCCGGTCGTCGAACGGTTCCGGCTGCTCCGCCTCGGCGGTCGTCGCCACACCGCCGGTGAGCCGGCGGACCTCGGGGTCGGAGAGGATCTCGGCCATCACCGGCAGGTCGTCGTCGGCCCGGAACGGTCGCAGGGTCACCAGCCGGCCGCGCAGGACGGGTTTCGTGGGGAAGTCGGGGGCGACGGGCACGGCGTCACCCTAGTGAGCCCCGGCGATCCCCTGTCGTCCGATCTGCGCGACCAACCGGTCGGCGGCGGCGTACGGGTCGGTGCGGCCCGACACCACCTCGGCGGCCAGCTCGGCGAGCGCCGAGCCGTCGGCGGTGTTCCCGACGCGAGCCCGCAGCAGCTCGAGGGCCAACGCCTCCACCTCGCGCGCGGCGCGGCTCGTGCGCCGGGTGCGCAGCCCGGCCTCGCCGAGGTGCTCGCGGTGCTCGTCGACGGCCGTGACGAGGTCCTCGATGCCGGTCGCCGACGTCGCGACGGTGCGGACGACGCGGGGTCGCCACTCCCTCGCCGACCGCTCGGCCAGGGACACGGCGTGGCGCAGGTCGCGGACCGTGCGGTCGGCGCCGTCGCGGTCCGCCCTGTTGACGGCGAGGACGTCGGCGACCTCGAGGATGCCGGCCTTGGCCGCCTGGACTCCGTCGCCCATCCCCGGAGCGACGAGGACGACGGTCGTGTCGGCCGTACCGGCCACCTCGACCTCGCTCTGGCCGACGCCGACGGTCTCCAGCAGGACCACGTCGCACCCGGCGGCGTCGAGCACGCGGACAGCCTGCGGCGCCGCCCACGACAGGCCGCCCAGGTGGCCACGGGACGCCATCGAGCGGATGAACACCCCCGGGTCGGCGGCGTGCTCGGACATCCGGATGCGGTCACCGAGCAGCGCGCCGCCGGAGAACGGCGAGGTGGGGTCGACGGCCAGGACTCCCACCTGCCGGCCCCGCGCGCGGTAGGCGGCGATGAGCCCGCTCGTCGTGGTGGACTTGCCGACCCCCGGTGGTCCGGTGAGACCCACCACGTGGGCCCGTCCGGTGTGGGGTGCAAGCGCGGCCATCACCTCCCGGAGCGCCGGGTGGGCGTCCTCGACGAGCGAGACGAGGCGCGCTACGGCACGCGGGCTTCCCTCCCTCGCGTCGGCCACGAGGGAGGGGACGTCGACCTCCCGTGCTCCCGGCAGGGTCAGCCCTGCGCGGGGACCTTGATGACGAGGGCGTCGCCCTGGCCCCCACCACCACAGAGGGCGGCCGCGCCGACTCCCCCGCCGCGCCGCCGCAGCTCGAGGGCGAGGTGGAGGGCGATGCGGGCGCCGGACATGCCGATGGGGTGCCCGAGCGCGATGGCGCCACCGTTGACGTTGACCCTCTCCGGGTCGATCCCGAGCTGCTTGGTCGAGGCCAGGCCGACCGCGGCGAAGGCCTCGTTGACCTCGATGAGGTCGAGGTCCGTGGGGTCGATGCCCTCGCGGGCACAGGCCTTCTCGATGGCCTGTGCCGGCTGGCTCTGCAAGGTGGAGTCCGGCCCGGCCACGACGCCGTGGGCACCGATCTCGGCGAGCCAGTCCAGCCCCAGCTCCTCGGCCCGCGACTTCTTCATGACGACGACCGCACAGGCGCCGTCGCTGATCTGCGAGGCAGAGCCCGCCGTGATCGTGCCGTCGCGGCGGAAGGCGGGCCGCAGCGCGGAGAGCGACTCTGCGGTGGTGTCGGCGCGGATGCCCTCGTCGGTACGGAACTCGACCGGGTCGCCCTTGCGCTGAGGGATGGAGACGGTGAGCACCTCGTCGTCGAAGAGACCGTCCTTCCACGCCCGCGCGGCGAGCTGGTGGCTGCGGGCGGCGAACTCGTCCTGCTCCTGGCGGGTGAACTCGACGTCACCGCTGTTGGCGTTCTCGGTGAGGGCGCCCATGGCCTGGTCGGTGAAGGCGTCCCACAATCCGTCCTGCGCCATGTGGTCGTGGAGCGTGACGTCGCCGTAGCGGAAGCCGTCGCGGCTCTTCTCCAGCAGGTGCGGGGCGTTGGTCATCGACTCCTGGCCGCCGGCGACGACCACGTCGAACTCACCGGCGCGGATCAGCTGGTCGGCCAGGGCGATGGCGTCGATGCCCGAGAGGCACACCTTGTTGACGGTGAGAGCGGGGACGTCCATCGGGATGCCGGCCTTGCTGGCCGCCTGCCGGGCCGGGATCTGCCCCTCGCCGGCGGTGAGGACCTGGCCCATGATCACGTAGTCGACGTCGCCGGGCGCGACGCCCGCCTTCTCGAGAGCCCCCCTGATGGCGACACCACCGAGGTCGGAGCCGCTGAAACCCTTGAGCGAGCCGCTCATGCGACCCATCGGGGTGCGGGCGCCGGCGACGATGACGGTGGGGTCTGTGGACATGGAGCAGCCTCCCGGGTCGGGTGCGAGGGTCTGCTCGATGCTAGCCCCGCGTCGTGGCCCCGCGGACCTCCCGCCCCCGTGACGCTCGCCACCGCGGCCGGGTCGGGTCCGCCCTACGCTGGACCCATGAGCGCCGACGACCTGTTCACCGCCATCGACCACGTCGGGGTCGCCGTCCGCGACCTCGACGAGGCCATCGCCTTCTACGAGTCGACCTACGGGATGACGATGCTCCACCAGGAGACGAACGAGGAGCAGGGCGTGCGCGAGGCGATGATGGGCGTCGGGGACTCGGGCTCGTGCATCCAGCTGCTCGCGCCCCTCTCCGAGGCGTCGACGATTGCGAAGTTCCTCGATCGCAGCGGGCCGGGCATCCAGCAGCTCGCGTACCGGGTCGCGGACCTGGACACCGTCTGCGCCACCCTCCGCGAGCGCGGGATGCGGTTGCTGTACGACAGCCCGCGGCGCGGAACGAGCGACTCGCGGGTCAACTTCATCCACCCGAAGGACGCGGGCGGCGTCCTCGTCGAGCTCGTCGAACCCGCCGCCTCCCGCTGAGGTGGTGCCGTGACGACTCGGCCGGAGCGTTCTGCGCGCCTCCCCCCGCGCTGGTTCGTGCGGCTGGCGTGGAAGGCCCACCGGGCGCTCTACCGGGTGACCGGTGGGCGCCGGGGGCTGTGGCCGGAGCGCGAGGGCAAGTGGGGGACGATGCGCGTCACGACCGTGGGGCGCCGCAGCGGTGAGCCGCGGTCGGTCATCCTCGCCTACCTCGAGGACGGCCCCGACCTCGTGACGCTGGCCATGAACGGCTGGGGCGAGGGCGAGCCGGCGTGGTGGCTCAACCTGATGGCGAACCCGCGCGCCACCGTCCGGCTCCCGGAGGGCGAGCGCGAGGTGGTGGCCCACGCCGCCACCGGGGTGGAGCGCGAGCGCCTGTGGGAGATGTACCGCGGCACCGACCCGAACCTGGACGCCTACGCCGCCCGCCGGAGCACCGAGACCGCGGTCGTGGTCCTCGCGCCGCCACCGGGCGCCGCCCCTGTCGAGTGAGCAGGGCGCGCAGTCCGCTGACACCGCCCGACGGCGCGCCTCCTACTCTCGGCGCACGAGGGTGCGTGCCGCCCGGTCGGCGAGGAGCAGCGGCAGCAGCACCATGGCCACGTAGGCGGGGACCACCAGACCGGAGTCATTGATGGCGAACCCGACCGCCGCCATGACCGCGGCGCCACGCAGCACCACGCGACCACTGCCACCCGGACGCCACCCGGTGCGCCACAGCACCCCGGCGAGCACCAGGGCCGCGAGCGCGATGGCGAGCAACGGCGGCGACCCGAGGTTTGCCACGTTCTGCGACAGCTTGCGGACCACGACCTCGCCGGCCCCACCGTCGAGCACGGTCTGGACGAACTCCCCGAGGTGCGTGCGCGACTCCGGGGGTCGGAGCCAGTCGACGACCGCCACCGCCAGGGTCAGCAGCCCCGCCGCGACGACCGCTCCGAGGACCCGCCACGCGGTGAGCCGCACGCCGGCGACGGCGGCGAGCACCACCAGGCCCCCGAGGAGGAGTCCCGGCGGCCCTCCGAAGTCGGCGCCGAGCGACGGGTGCGCCTCCAGCGCGAGGGCCCCGAGGAGGACCAGGGCCGCGACCGGGACGCGCCCACGGCCCAGCGCACGACAGCTACCGGCCCATTCGACGAGGACGACGGCGGCCAGGCCGTAGAGGGCGAAGCTCGTGTTGCCCAGCCCGTAGAAGCGCCCGCCCACGGTGGGGTTCTGGCCGAACACCGATGCCAGCTGGAGGGTCGAGCCGGTGAGCACGTCACCAGCCAGGACCACCATCGTGATCACCGCCACCGCTCGGAGTGCGCCGAGCTCCGCCCGCCGCCCCACGAGCAGGGCGGTGACGCTCACCGCGGCGACCCCGGCAGCCAGTGCGGCGGCGAACGCCCACCCGGACGCGTCGACGCGCCACCACGGCAGGAGGTTGGCCACGAAGGTGGCCACGGGGACGCCGGCGAGCACCACCCCTGCCGCGGGCATCCACCCCGGCACCCGGCGCCGCTCCCACCGCAGGAACGCGAGCAGCAGCGCCCAGGCCGAGAAGAGCACCGCGAGCCACGTCGTCACCTGCGGCGCGAGGGCCCGCATCGTCGTGGCGCGCCGCTCGAAGCCCACCCGGGCGGCGACCCGGTCCTCGCCCGAGCCGTCGTCCGGCACCGCCGTGACCGGACGACCAGTGAGCCCCGAGTCGTCGGCCCCGTTGTCCGACAGCAGGGTGGCGGTGAGGTCCTGGAGCTGCACGAGCCCGAGCTGTCGGGTCGACGGCGAGGTCAGGACGGAGTCCCCCGGCGGGCCTGCCACGACGAGCGCCCGGGGCGCCACGGGGGACCGGCCGTCACCCAGGCCGGCCACGACGACCCGGGTGTCGGGATCACGGGTGCGGATGAGCCGCTCGACGAGGGCGTCGAGCTCGCCGAGGGCCGCTGCGCGGTCGGGCGCGGCGACGGGCAGGCTGCCGGCGTCGACGATCACCACCGCGCAGGACGGCGACACGGGCACCGCGTCGAGCTGGTGCCGCACGGTCCCGTCCTCGTCGGCCCCCGCCACCGCCGCGGCCGGCCCGACCGTCTCGACGCACCCGCCGGCATCCTCGAGCCGCCGGCCGAGGGTCCCGGGGACCGCGCCGTAGGACGCGGCGTCCGCGGCGGCGACGTACCGGTCCCAGTTCGGCACGGAGTCGTCGGTCACGGGAGCGGCGGGGGTGCACTCCGACGCCGCGGCGTCCGAGGCGCGTCGTCCCGCGGACAGCGTCAGCCAGCCGTCGACCCCGCAGGAGCGCGACCGCACCCCGCGCACCGTCATCGACCCGACGGCCCCCTCCCGGGCGACCATGTCGAGCCAGGGAGTGGTTCCGGGCGTGATGTCGGACCAGGCCAGCCCGGGGGCGCCCACGAGGACCGTGTGGGTGGGCACGGGGTCGGCGGCCGGGGACGCCACCGGTGTCCCCGCCACGGCAGGCGACGGGGCGAGGACGGGGCCCAGCAGCGCGGCGAGAAGGCCCATGGACGCGGCGAGGGACCAGGGGATCCTCATCGGGCGACCGCCAGCTCGTGGCGGGCGATGACGACGAGTGCGGCAGTCCACGCGAGGGGGGCCACCGCGGCCGGCCGCCCGTCGTGCAGGACCTTCTCGGGAAACGACCCGGCTGCGGTTCGGTGCGCGCCGAGCCACCGGAGCAGCGCCTCGGACTTCGAGCGGTAGCCGGTGGCCGCCCACGCGCCGGCGAACAGCGCCGTCTCGGGAGTCCAGCTGATGCCGTCCCGCTTCCAGCCCGCGCCCGGGGCGAGTCCACCCGCGGGGCGGGCCATCGCGGTCTGCGCCAGGTCTAGGGCGGTCATCACCTCCATGTCCGGCTCCGTGGGCCCGATCGGCGGCACGAGGAAGGTGATGGCGGCGTCGGCCGCCGAGCCCCCGAGCAGCCGCGGGTACCCGTCCGGGCCGAAGTGCTGACGCACCTGCCGGGCCAGCACCTCGGACGCGGCGCGCGTCCGGTAGGCCAGCCAGGGCTCACCGACGACGGGGAGCACGGACGAGGCGCTCCGCAGCCCGGCGAGGACCGCGGCGGCGGTGCCAAGGGTCAGGGAGTCCTCGGCGAGCTCCCAGTAGTCGGAGGAGGCCGGCGGCAGCGAGGTCGTCGCGTCCAGCGAGGCGAGCAGACCGGTCGCGCTGCGCACGATCATCGTCCGCAGCGGCGTCACGAGCTCCGCCGCCTCGTCGCCCACCTGTCGCGCCACCTGCTCGGCCGCCCAGAGAGCCCACCCGGTGCCGTCGAGCTGTCGGTGGCGGTCGTCGGGCGCGGCGCGGGTGCCGAGGTCGTACCGGGCCTCGAACCAGCCGTCATCACCCTGCACCGCCTGGAGGAAGGCCAACTGCTCGACCGCGTCGTCGGGTCGGCCCGCCCGGGCCAGGGCGGCGGCGACGAACGAGACGTCCCGCGGCCACGCGTAGCGCCAGCGGCGCGACCACCCGGCCACCGCTGCCGGCAGCCCCACCGAGAGCACCCGCAGGTCGAGCAGGGCCGAGCGGAGCACGTCGTCCGCACCCGACCCGCGCGTCCAGCGCGCGCATCCCTCGAGCCAGGCCAGCTCGTCCTCGAGCAGGAGGGCCTCGTGCCGCGTGCCGCCGATCACCCGGGTGCAAGGGACGACGCCGTGGGCGCCTGATGCCGGGACGAGCTCGCGGACCAGCGGGGCCGAGAACGCCACCGTCTCGCTGTACAGATCCACCTCGGCCCGGCCCGCTCGGTCCAGGGCCATGGCCCCTCCGGCGAGGGCCAGCGCGCCGCCGCCCCCGAGCAGCAGCCGGCGGCGCGAGAGCGGCGGTCGGGACACCCCGGAACGGTATCCCGAAGCCGCCGTTCGCCCCCTGCCCTCCCGGCGACCTGCCGTGAGCCGCATCACGTGAGACCGCGGTCTCAGGGGGGTGAGCAGGAGCGGGACCGCCAGTAGGTTCACCCGGAGGCCGCCCGACCCCCGCGAAGGAGCACCGACCCGATGGACCAGATCCGCGAGGCCATCCTCTCCGGAGACCGCGACCAGGACACCTACGCAGGGCTCGAGGTCCCCTCGACCTACCGCGGCGCGACCGTCCACAAGGACGAGGTCGGGATGTTCGAGGGGCTCCCGACGAAGGAGAAGGACCCCCGTCGCTCGCTCCACGTCGACGAGGTGCCGGTGCCCGAGCTGGCGCCCGGCGAAGCCCTCGTGGCGGTGATGGCCAGCGCCATCAACTACAACACCGTCTGGACCTCGATCTTCGAGCCGGTCTCCACCTTCGGTTTCCTCGAGCGCTATGCCCGCACGTCCGAGTACGCCCGCCGCCACGACCTTCCGTACCACGTGGTCGGCTCCGACCTGGCGGGCGTCGTGCTCCGCGTCGGCCCGGGGGTGACGAAGTGGAAGCCGGGCACCGAGGTGGTCGCACACTGCCTGTCCGTCGAGCTCGAGGACGCCGAGGGCCACAACGACACGATGATGGACCCGCAACAGCGCATCTGGGGCTTCGAGACGAACTTCGGCGGTCTCGCCGAGCTCGCGGTCGTCAAGGCCAACCAACTGATGCCGAAGCCGACGCACCTGTCCTGGGAGGAGGCCGCGGCGCCGGGCCTGGTCAACTCGACCGCCTACCGCCAGCTCGTCAGCAAGAACGGTGCGCAGATGAAGCTCGGCGACCGGGTGCTCATCTGGGGCGCGTCCGGCGGGCTCGGGTCCTACGCCACCCAGATGGCGCTGGCCGGTGGTGCCACCCCGGTGTGCGTCGTCTCCTCCCCCGAGAAGGCGGCGATCTGCCGCGCGATGGGCGCCGAGCTCATCATCGACCGCAGCGCCGAGGCGTACCGGTTCTGGAACGAGGACGGCACCGCGCAGGACCCCAAGGAGTGGCAACGCCTCGGCAAGAAGATCCGCGAGCTGACCGGGGGGCACGACGTCGACATCGTCTTCGAGCACCCCGGGCGGGAGACCTTCGGGGCCAGCGTCTACGTCGCCCGCAAGGGCGGCACCATCGTCACCTGCGCCTCGACGTCGGGTTACATGCACGAGTACGACAACCGCTACCTCTGGATGAACCTCAAGCGCATCGTCTCGAGCCACTTCGCGAACTACCGCGAGGCCTGGGAGGCCAACGACCTCATCGACCGCGGCATCGTGCACCCGACCCTGTCGAAGGTGTACCGACTCGACGACGTCGGACAGGCCGCGCTCGACGTCCACCGCAACGCCCACCAGGGCAAGGTCGGTGTGTTGACCCTCGCCCCCGAGGAGGGCCTCGGCGTGAGCGACCCCGAGAAGCGGTCACGGTTCGAGGCCGACATCAACCACTTCCGCGACGCCTGAGCTGCCCACCGGCGAGCCACGGCGGAAGCCGGGAGAACGCGCCGGTCAGCGCACTAGGGTGTGCCCCGGAGGTGTGAGGTGAGGTGGTCGACGCTGTGGGGCCCGGTCGAACGCTGGGGCGAGTACCGCCGCCGCCAGCGGGCCGCCCTCGACGCCAGCAACCGCTTCGACTCCGGATTCCTCCCGCAGGCCGCGCCTGCCGTCGCCGGCGGGGATGAGGAGGCCGCGGCCGCCGACCGGCCGACGGCCGAGCCTGCTCCGGCCGAGAGCGCCTCCCGGGGGTTCGGGTCGCTCGGACAGCCCCTGAACCGGCACAGCCCGTTCTACCTCGGCTTCTTCGGGGCCCTCGGCGCCCTCCTGGCCTGGACGCTCTGGACGAGCTTCGGACGGCTGGCGACGACGGTCACGCTGTTGCTGGTGGCGTTCTTCCTCGCCCTCACGCTGAACCCCGTCGTCGACCGCCTGGCCCGCCGGATGCCGCGTGGCCGCGCCGTGACCATCGTGTTCGCGGCCCTCGTCGTCGTGTTCGTCCTCATCGGCCTCGTCGTGGTGCCACCCGTCGTCACCCAGGGCAGCGCGCTCACCGGCCAGGCCCCGCAGTACCTCCAGGACCTGCTCAACGCGCGTTGGGTCCGCGACCTCGATCAGCATTACGACATCATCGGGCGGGCCCAGCAGGAGATCAGCGCACGGCTCACCGACCAGTCCTTCCTCGAGGGGGTCCTCGGAGGCATCCTCGGCGTCGGGCAGGCCGTCCTCACCGGGGTCTTCCAGGTCCTCACCGTGCTGGTGCTCACCCTCTACCTGCTGGCCTCGCTCCCCCGGGTGAAGAACGCCGCGTACGCGATGCTGCCGGCCAGCCGCCGGCCGCGGGTGATCGCCCTCTCCGAGGAGATCATGCGGCGGGTCGGCTCGTACGCGATCGGGCAGGTCGCGATCGCGACGCTCAACGCGGTCATGTCCTGGATCATGATGAGGATCGTCGGCATCCCCTACGCGGCCGTCCTCGCCGTCAGCGTCGGCCTGCTCGGCCTGATCCCGATGGTCGGCGCCACGCTGGGCGCCGGCGTGGTCACCGTCGTCGCGTTCTTCGACGAGCCGAAGAAGGCGCTCATCGCGCTCATCTACTTCGTCGTCTACCAGCAGGTCGAGAACTACGTCATCGCACCGCGCGTCATGCAGCGCACGGTCTCGGTGCCCGGCACGGTGACCATCGTGGCCGCCCTCGTGGGCGCCACCCTCCTCGGCCTCCTCGGGGCGCTGCTCGCGATCCCCGTGGCAGCCGGCCTGCTCCTCCTGTACGAGGAGGTTCTCGTGCCGCGCCAGCGCGAGCACTGACGCCTCGGCCACGCCCGGCCGCTCAGGGACGAGACGCGGAACGGGCGTCCCAGCACCGCGTGTGCCAGTGCCGGCGTTCGGCCACCCCGTGGACGCCCTCGGCGGGCCAGGCGACCAGGTGGGGTGTCCCCGGGGCGATGCCCTGGTGGCAGCCCGGGCAGCGGTACTCGCGCGTCGACGTCGCGCCACTCAGCCGTCGGACGTGCCACGGCCGGCCGCCCCACGACTCGGCGAGCACCTCGGTCGTCGTCGCGAGGGGCCGCGACTCCAGGTCACGGCGGCGGCGGTTGCTGCGAGGCACCCCGTCATCCAACCAGTCAGGCCCGCACCCGAGCGCTCGTGGGGTCGTACGGCGGACGCAGCGAGACCCTCGCCGGGTACCGGGTGCCGGCGACGTCGGCCTCCCAGGCACCAGCACGCAACCACTCGGCCGTGACCCCCGACTCGCACGAGACGCCGCCGAGGCCCACGGCCGCCCCGACGGTCCAGCCGTACGAGCCCGAGCGGACGTCGCCGACGGGCACCCCGTCGCGCAGCAGCACCTCGCCGTGGAAGAGCAGGGGCCCGGGGTCGTCCAGGACGACGGAGACGATGCGGTGCCGCGGCGGGCCCGCCTCACGCCGGGCCAGCGCCGCCTCCCGCCCCACGAAGCCACCGGGCTTGTCGAGCGCCACGGCGAAGCCCAGGCCGGCACCCCAGACGTCGTCGGTGTTGTCGAGGTCGTGACCGAAGTCGCGGTAGCCCTTCTCGAGGCGCAGGCTCGACAGCGCGGCCAGCCCGGCCGGCCGTACGCCGTGCGCGGCACCGACGTCGAGCAGCGTGTCCCAGACGACCACGGCATCCTCCGACGGCACGTACAGCTCCCAACCGAGCTCGCCAACGTACGTCACGCGCACCGCCAGGACGTCGGCACCGGCCACACGCACCCGGTGCGCGTCGCGGAAGGGGAATGCCGCGGCCCCCCAGTCGGTGTCGGGGGCCAGGGCCGCCAGGACCGTCCTCGACACCGGCCCCTGCACCGAGAGCAGCGCGAGGTCCTCGGTGACATCGCTGACCGTGGTCTCGGTGTCCCCGATGCCACGGCGCAGCATCCCGAGCACCTGGGCGTGTGCGGTGTCGGAGGCGACGACGAGGAAGTCGTCCGCGGCCAGGCGGGTCACCGTGAGGTCGGCGACGACACCGCCGTCCTCCGCGAGCCACTGGGTGTAGGTGATCCGGCCGTCACGCTCGTCGACCGCGCCGGCGCTGAGCCGGTCGAGCACGTCTCCCGCCCCCGGTCCCCGCACGGCCAGCTTCGCCATGAACGACATGTCGAAGACGCCGGCGGCCTCGCGCACGCCCCGGTGCTCCTCCTCCCAGTGGCGCCACCACGGTCGGCGGTCCCAGCCCGGCTCCTCGGTGGGGGTCACGCCCGGGCCGCCGTACCAGGCCGCTGACTCCCACCCGGAGACGTCGCGCAGGTACCCGCCTGCGGCCACCACCCGCTCGTGCAGCGGCGACCGGTGCACCCCGCGCGAGGTCGTCAGCTGGGTGCCCGGCGGATGGGCGGCGTAGACGGTGCCGAGGATCTCGGCGGTCCGCGCGGCGCGGTGCGTCGGCTCGAGCTGCCACGGCCGGAAGCGCGCGACGTCGATGCCGGTGACGTCGGCATCGGGTCGGCCGGTGAGCACCCACTCGGCGAGGAGCCGGCCGAGGCCCCCGGCCGACAACACGCCCACCGAGTTCATGCCCGCTGCCACGAAGTAGCCGTGCACCCCGGGCGCCTCCCCCACGGCCGGGGACAGGTCAGGGGTGAACGACTCGGGGCCGCAGAAGAACGTCCGGATGCCGGCGGTCTCGACCACGGGTACCCGCGCCATCGCGGTCTCGAGGAACGGTGCCATCCGCTCCCAGTCGGGCGCGATGGTGCCGAAGGAGAAGTCGTCGGGGATGCCCTCGACACGCCAGGCCGCGGCCCTCGGCTCGAAGAGGCCGACCATCATCCCGCCGCCCTCCTCGCGGTAGTAGCCGTGGGAGGC
Source organism: uncultured Actinomycetota bacterium (assembly GCA_963726295.1). Lineage (GTDB taxonomy): Bacteria > Actinomycetota > Actinomycetes > Actinomycetales > Dermatophilaceae > DASSQJ01. Next base: position 435,995 of record CAVSBW010000001.1, on the reverse strand, counting down.
CGGGTCCTCGAAGACCGGAGCGTCCGGGCTCATCCCGTCGATGGGCTCGGTGACGAGGTAGTAGTGCTCGGCGGCCTGGTTGGGCACCACCACCCCGCTGCGCTCGGCGAGCTGGCGGGCCCACATCCCGGCGCAGTTGACGACCACGTCGCACTCGACGTGCCCCCGGTCGGTGTCGACACCCGTGACCTCCTCGACCGCACCACGGGGCCGGGTGCGGACCCCCGTGACCGACACGCCCTCGACGACGCGGACGCCGAGGTTCCGCGCGCCCCTCGTCAGGGACATCGTGAGGTCGACCGGGTTCACACGGCCGTCGCCGGGCACGTGGAAGCCCGCGAGCAGGTCGTCGGTGCGGGCGAGGGGGAACAGCTCGGCCATCTCGCGCGGCGAGACCTCCTCCACCTCCAGGCCGAGGCGTCGCTGGAAGGTCGCGAGCCGGCGGTACTCCTCGAGGCGCCCCGTGTCCCCGGCCGCCTCCACCAGCCCGACCGCGCGGAAGCCGGTCGACAGACCGGTCTCGGCCTCGAGCCGGGCGTAGAGGTCACGCGAGTACAGCCGCATGCGGGTGCTCGTCTCGCTGAACGAGCCGAAGCAGGTCATCAGGCCGGCCGCGTGCCAGGTTGTGCCCGAGGTGAGCCGGTCGCGTTCGAGGACGAGCACGTCGGCCTCTCCGGCGTGGGCGAGGTGGTACGCGACGGAGGCCCCGATCACACCTCCCCCGACGACGACGATCCGGGCACGGTCCGGCAGCGCGGTGGTGGAGCTCACGGGGCGTGACCCTAACCCTCGCCGACGGGTCAGGCGTAGTGGCGGAAGCCGCGACCGGACTTGCGGCCGAGGTAGCCCGCGGTCACGAGGTGCTCGAGCAGCGGCGCCGGGGCGAAGCCCCGCTCGCGGAACTCGGTGTACAGCTCACGCTCGATGGCCAGCGAGACGTCGAGGCCGACGACGTCGAGCAGCTCGAACGGCCCCATCGGCAGGCCGCAGCCGGTCTTCATCGCCGTGTCGATCGCGTCGGCCGTGGCGTAGTTCGCCTCGAGCATCTTCACGGCGTCGTTCAGGTACGGGAACAGCAGCGCGTTGACGATGAACCCGGACCGGTCCCCACAGGTGACCCCGACCTTGCCGATCCGGGCCACGAGGTCCTGGACGGTGGTCAGCACGTCGGGCGCCGTGGTGACGGTGTGCACGACCTCGACGAGCTTCATCACCTGCGCCGGGTTGAAGAAGTGCATCCCGATGACGTCCTGCGGCCTGGAGGTCACCTTCGCGCAGTCGATGATCGGCAGCGACGAGGTGGTGGTCGCGAGGATCGCGCCGTCCTTGCAGATGGTGTCGAGGTCGCGGAAGAGGTCCTGCTTGACGGCGAGGTCCTCGGCGATGGCCTCGACGACGAGGTCGACGTCGGCGAGGTCGAACCGGGACGTCGACCCCCGCAACCGGCCCAGGACCGCCTCGGCGTCGGCCGCGGTCATCCGACCCTTCTCCACCGCGCGGGCGGTGCTCTTGGCAACGGCCGCGCGCACGGCCTGCACCTTGTCCTCGGACCGCGCCACGTACGTGACGTCGTGCCCGGCCTTGGCGAAGACCTCGATGATGCCGGTGGCCATCGTGCCGGAGCCGACGACACCGACCGTGCGGACCGGCCTGAGCCCGACGCCGTCGGGCACACCGCCGTGCGGGGTCAGCGCATCGTCGACCACCTCGGGCGACCCCGGCTCGTCGTAGGTGTAGAAGCCGCGGCCCGACTTGCGGCCGAGCAGGCCCGCGCTGACCATCTGCTTGATGATGGGGCTCGGGGCGTGGAGCCGGTCGCGGCCCTGCCGGTACATCGTGTCGAGGATCTCGTAGGCGGTGTCGAGGCCGATGAGGTCGAGCAGCTGGAGCGGGCCCATCGGGTAGCCGCAGCCGAAGCGCATCGCGGCGTCGAGGTCCTCACGGGTGGCGTAGCGGCTCTCGTACATCGACACGGCGTGGTTGAGGTACCCGAACAGCAGCGCGTTGGCGATGAACCCGGCGCGGTCGCCGACGACCACCGGCTTCTTGCCGAGACGTTCCGCCAGTGCCTTGACGTCCTCGAAGACGTCATCGGCGGTGACGACGGTGCGGATGACCTCGACGAACTGCAGCACCGGCGCCGGGTTGAAGAAGTGCATGCCGACGACCCGCTTCGGGTTGGACGTCGCGACGGCGATCTCGGTGACCGGCAGCGAGGAGGTGTTCGTGGCGAGCACCGCGTCGGCGGAGACGATGGCGTCCAGCCGGGAGAAGATCTCCTTCTTCAGCGCCAGCTGCTCCGGCACCGCCTCGACGACGAGCTGGCAGCCCACGAGGTCGTCCATGTCGAGGGTGTAGCGGATCCGCGAATGGAGCGCGTCGTGCTCGTCCTGGCTCATCTTCTCGCGGGCGAGCGCCCGGCCGGTGCTGTGGGCCACCACCTGGCGGCCGTGCTCGACCCCGGCCTCGTTCGCGTCGACAGCGACGACGTCGAAGCCGTTCCGGGCGAACACCTCGACGATGCCCGCTCCCATCGTCCCGAGTCCGATCACACCCACAGTGGTGAAGTCACGCGCCATGGCGGCGATCCTTCCAGAGGGTCACGGCACCCACGAGGGCGCGTCGGCGTGACGCTCCTTACCCCCGGGCGAAGGTCACCTCCACTGTCCTCACCAGTCGACGCCGCTGGCCACCAGGTCGGTCTCGAGGTCGAGCCGCGCGTGCGGGCTCAGGGGTGTCAGGCCGCGCGGGATCGGCACGTCGGCGGTGGCGCACAGCTCGAGGAGCACGCGGTCGTAGGCACCGAGGACAGCGGCCAGGCGGGCGGCCCGGTGGGGCTGGCACCCCTCCTCGATCCGGCGCACCTCCGCCGCGAGCCGACGCAGCTCGAGCGCCAGCAGCACCGGCGGTACCGGCTCCACTGCGTGAGGCGGGCGCACGACGCGCACGAGCCGCTCCAGAGCCGCCGCCAGCGGACGGAGCGCGCGCGGTGGCTCGCTGCCCGAGAGCCAGCGGACGCTCTCGCACTGGGCGACGAACAGGGCTCCGGGCACGACGACGAAGCCCACCACCCACAGCGCCGCCACCATCGGCCTCACCTCGCCTCCAGTGTGCGTCGGGGTCGCGCCGGGGGCAACCACCCACCCGGACGGTTAGGGCAGCCGCGGGTAGGGTGTCGGCTCGTGCGGATGGTCATCGCGACGTGCAGCGTCGACTACGACGGCCGGCTCACCGCCCACCTCCCTCTCGCCACCCGGCTGCTGCTGGTCAAGGCCGACGGCTCGGTGCTCGTCCACTCCGACGGCGGCTCGTACAAGCCGCTCAACTGGATGTCCCCGCCCTGCGTCATGGCCGAGGTGGAGCCGGACGAGCTCGAGGCGGCCGACGGGGTCAGCGCCGTGTGGGTCGTGCAGCACGCCAGGTCCGAGGACCGGCTGCGCGTGCGCCTCCACGAGGTGCACCACGACAGCGCCCACGACCTGGGCGTGGACCCCGGCCTGGTCAAGGACGGTGTCGAGGCCCACCTCCAGCGGCTGCTCGCCGAGCACATCACCACCCTCGGGGAGGGCTACACGCTCTCCCGCCGCGAGTACATGACGGCCATCGGTCCGGTCGACATCCTCTGTCGCGACTCCGCGGGGCGGCATGTGGCGGTGGAGATCAAGCGCCGGGGCGAGATCGACGGTGTCGAGCAGCTGACCCGCTACCTCGAGCTGATGAACCGTGACCCGCACCTGGCGCCGGTCACCGGTGTGTTCGCGGCCCAGGTGATCAAACCCCAGGCCCGCACCCTGGCCGAGGACCGCGGCATCCGTTGCGTCGTCCTGGACTACGACGCCCTACGCGGGATCGACGACAGCGAGCACCGCCTGTTCTAGGGCCGTCCCCTCGACCGAGGCCGTGTTTGTCACCACCCGGTGTCGGGTAGGCCCCCGGTGGTGCCACCGCCGTGTGTCCAACCCCGGAACACCGTGTCCGGAGTCGCGGTTGGACTGCGCCGTGGCACCTGCCACGTCAGTCGGAACGAGAGGACCCCATGACCAGCACCACCGCCAGCACCCAGAAGGTCGCCTTCCTCGTCGCCATGGAGGGCATCGAGCAGGTCGAGCTCACCGAGCCGTGGAAGGCCGTCGAGGCGGCCGGCGCGACGCCGGTGCTCATCTCGACGGACTCCGGCGAGGTGCAGGCCTTCAACCACCTCGACAAGGCCGACACCTTCCCCGTCGACGTCCAGGTCGACGACGCCGAGGTCGGCGACTACGCCGCGCTGGTCCTGCCGGGCGGGGTGGCCAACCCCGACGCCCTCCGCCAGGACCAGGACGCCGTGGCCTTCGTCCGGACCTTCGTGGAGTCCGGCAAGCCGGTCGCCGCGATCTGCCACGCGCCGTGGATCCTCGCCGAGGCCGACGTGGTGCGCGACCGGCGCCTGACCTCCTGGCCCAGCCTGCAGACCGACCTGCGCAACGCCGGTGCCACGTGGGAGGACAGCGAGCTCGTCACCGACGACAACCTCATCACCAGCCGCAACCCCGACGACCTGCCCGCCTTCACGACCGCCCTGGCGAAGGCGCTGTCCGCCTGACACCCGCTGCCCTGGCCGGATGCAGGTCCGGCTAGGGCACGAGGGTGGCGAGGTTGAGCCCGATGAAGACCGCCGGCAGCACGAGGCCGGAGGCCAGCACGCCGACACCCACGGTCCGGGTCCGGGCCGTGGTCACGAGCCCGAGCCCGACGACCCACGGCAGTATCGCCGCGACCAGCACCCACTGCAGGCCCAGGGTGAGCACGACGACGACGGCACACGCGACGGCAGCGCTCTTCAGGGTCCCCGGGCCATGGACCTGTCCCTGGGCGACCGGGGCGCTCACGTGAGCACCTCCCGGACCAGCATCCCGGCCGGGATCGCGAGGGCGAGGACGGCGGTGGCCACCAGCATCCCCGCCGCCAGGCCACGAACCACGCCGTGGGGGCGTCGTCGTACGACGGAGACGGACGCGACGAAGAGCAGCAGGACGACGGCGATGCGGGCCACCAGTGAGACCACGCTGCCGCCTCCGCCCACGAGGGGCACGACGACGCCCGGGACGAGCACCATGAAGAGCGGCACCGTCCACGTCGCGGTGGCATAGGTGCGGCCCCGGCGCCAGAGGTCCTCACGGGGGTCGAGGCGCTCGAGCGGGGAACACCCCCCGTCCACCGGCACGAGGGGGTCACCGGGTCCGTCCGGCTCCGGCGGTGTCGACGTCACGACGACGAGGCTACCGGCGCGTCCTCGGGCAGCCCGTGGGCACGGCGCACCACCTCGACGAACCGCGCCATGATCGCGGTGAGCCCGAAGTCCTTCGGCGTGAAGACCTCGGCGACGCCCAGCTCCTTGAGCCGCACCGCGTCCGCCTCGGGGATGATGCCGCCGACGACCACGGGCACGTCGCCCGCGCCCGCCGCGCGCATCCGCTCGAGCACCTCGGGCACGAGCTCCATATGGGAACCGGAGAGGATCGAGAGCCCCACCAGGTGCACGTCCTCGGCGACCGCAGCACCGACGATCTGCTCGGGCGTCAGCCGGATCCCCTGGTAGACGACCTCGAAACCGGCGTCGCGCGCCCGCACGGCGATCTGCTCCGCCCCGTTCGAGTGGCCGTCCAGCCCGGGCTTGCCCACGAGCAGGCGCAGCCGCCCCCCGACCTCCTCGCCGGTGCGGGACACCGCCTCGCGGACCCGGGCCAGCTCCTCGGTGCCTCCCCCGGCGCCGACCGACGCCCCGACCCCGGTGGGTGCCCGGAACTCCCCGAACACCTCCCGCAGCGCCCCGGCCCACTCACCGGTGGTCACACCGGCGCGGGCGCACTCGAGCGTCGCGGCCATGAGGTTGGCATCACCGCGAGCCTCCTCCTGCAGCCGCTCGAGCGAGGCCGCGGCCCGCGGCCCGCGCTCCGGGTCGGCGTCGCGCTGCTCGCGCCACTGCCGCACCGCGCGCGACGCCGCGTCCTCGACACCGTGGTCGACGCCCTGCACGGCGGTGGTGAGGTCGGCGGTCAGCGGGTTGGGCTCGGTGGACTCGAACCGGTTTACCCCGACGACGACCTCGTCACCGGCCTCGATGCGGGCGCGCCGGCGCGAGTGCGACGCCACGAGCTCGGACTTCATGTAGCCCCCCTCGACGGCGGCCACCGCTCCGCCCATCTGCTGGATGCGGTCGATCTCCTCGCGGGCCGCGGTGACGAGCTCGTCGACCCTGCGCTGCACGACGACCGAGCCCTCGAAGAGGTCGGGGTACTCGAGCAGGTCCGACTCGTAGGCGAGCACCTGCTGGATCCGCAGTGACCACTGCTGGTCCCACGGGCGCGGCAACCCCAGCGCCTCGTTCCAGGCGGGCAGCTGGACGGCGCGGGCGCGGGCATCCCTGCTCAGGGTCACCGCGAGCATCTCGAGGACGATCCGCTGGACGTTGTTCTCGGGCTGGGCCTCTGTGAGCCCGAGCGAGTTGACCTGCACGCCGTACCGGAACCTGCGGTGGGTGGGGTCCTCCACGCCGTACCGCTCGCGGGTCAGCTCGTCCCAGAGCCGGACGAAGGCCCGCATCTTGCACATCTCCTCGACGAACCGCACGCCGGCGTTGACGAAGAACGAGATCCGGGCGACGACGTCCCCGAAGTGCTCCTCCGGCACCTGCCCGGAGTCGCGGACGGCGTCGAGCACGGCGATCGCCGTCGACATCGCGTAGGCGATCTCCTGCACCGGTGTCGCGCCGGCCTCCTGGAGGTGGTAGCTGCAGATGTTGATGGGGTTCCACCGCGGCATCTCGGCCACGGTGTACGCGACGAGGTCGGTGGTGAGGCGCAGCGACGGGCCGGGCGCGAAGACATAGGTGCCCCGGCTGAGGTACTCCTTGATGATGTCGTTCTGGGTCGTCCCCGCCAGGGCCCGCACCGCCTCGACCGGGTCCGCGCCGGTCGCCGCGGCCTGCTCCTCGGCCACCACCTGGTAGAGCGCAAGCAGCCACATCGCGGTCGCGTTGATGGTCATCGACGTGTTCATCCGGTCCAGCGGGAGCTGCTCGAACAGGGCCCGCATGTCGCCGACGTGCGACACCGGCACGCCCACCTTGCCGACCTCGCCGCGCGCCAGGGCGTGGTCCGGGTCGTAGCCGGTCTGGGTCGGCAGGTCGAAGGCCACCGAGAGCCCGGTCTGGCCCTTCTCGAGGTTGCGCCGGTAGAGCGCGTTGCTCGCCGCCGCACTCGAGTGCCCCGCGTAGGTGCGCATCACCCAGGGGCGGTCACGCTCGGGACGGGGGGCGTCGGTGCGCTCGGACATGCGGGGAACGCTAGCCGCGGGCCGGTGCGCCGGGTAGGCGCTGCGGCGGTGAGAGTGCACACACCGCCGGAGACCTCAGCCGGCGGCCCCCACCGCCAGCTGGTCGCCACCGGTGGCCACGAGCAGGTGACCGAGCCGGGCGCGGCGCATCAGCCGGCGGGTGCGGTCGTCGGCGGCCACGACCACCATCGCGCGACGGTACCGGCGCGCGTGGCGCAGCGCCTCGACGAGGACACCGATGCCGGTCGCGTCGCCGATCACGACGTCGGCGAGGTCGACGTGCACGGGGCTCGACCCGGCGCCGATCGTCCGGCGCAGGGCAAGTCGCACGTCGGCCGCGGAGCTCCGGTCCAGCCGGCCCCGCAGCGTCACGTGGCACCCCGCGTCATCCTCGCGCTCGTCCACCGTCACGATGTGCTCCCCCGTCACCATCCCCGATGGCCCCTTCCTGCTCCTGGGCACATTCAACAGCCTGCTCGGTCAACTGCGGGTCACGAACAGGTCAGAACTCTGGCAGGGAGCAGTCAATGTCACCTTGCTGCCACGCACGACGGCCGACGGCCTGTCGTCGCGCCGCGCGGAGCGGGTGCGAGGATGAGGCGGTGGTCAACCTCACCCGCATCTACACCCGCACCGGCGACGACGGCACGACCTCGCTCGGCGACCTGAGCCGGACGCGCAAGACCGACCCGCGGCTGGCCGCCTACGCCGACGCCAACGAGGCCAACGCGGTCATCGGCGTCGCCGTCGCCTGCGGCGGGCTGCCCGACGACGTGCGCGCGGTCCTGCTCCGGGTGCAGAACGACCTCTTCGACGTCGGCGCCGACCTGTCCACCCCGCTGCAGGAGTCGTACGAGTACCCGCCGCTGCGGGTGAAGGACGAGTGGGTGGCAGAGCTCGAGGCCGACTGCGACCGCTACCTCGAGCGGCTCGAGAAGCTGCGCTCGTTCATCCTCCCCGGGGGCACGGCCGGCGCCGCCTACCTCCACCAGTCCCTCACCGTGGTGCGGCGGGCCGAGAGGTCGACGTGGGCCGCGGTCGAGGCGCACGGCACCGAACCGGGCTCCACGCGCGGTGAGGGCGGGGTCAACCTCGTCGCCGCCACCTACCTCAACCGGCTCTCGGACCTGCTCTTCGTCCTCGCCCGGACGGCGAACGCGGGGGCCGGCGGCGACGTGCTCTGGCGGCCGGGCGGCGGCCGCGCGGATGAGCCGGCAAGGGCTCCGCGAGCCTGACCCCGTAGCCGCACATCCCGCGGGCGCAACGACCCCACGCCGAGCACACAGCGCACGGACAGCGAGCGCATGGCCACGGTTCAGCCGGCGGGCGTACAGTCCTTGCGTCACGACGACGATCCGTCGCCGCGCGGCCCACCGGAAGGGACAGCCATGATCCAGGCCGCCGCAGCACCCGCCCCCCCAGCCACGTACATCGACTGGGGCGTCATCCACATCTCGCTCACCAACACCCTGATCATCGTGGCGATGGTGCTCCTCTTCGCCCTCGCCATCGCCCTCCCCTTCCCCGCCGGCCGGGAACAGGGCGCCGCCGCACATCCGGGACGACCCGACGGGAGGGACGGGAGGCGGGACCGGTGACGACGTCGACCCAGCCGCGGGTCCCGCCCACAGGCCCCGAACCCGGGCCCACGACGTGGACCGCCCGGCTCCGCGACCGGATCGCCCACACCGTCCCGCCCGGCCAGGCGCTCCCGGACCGACAGCCCGACTACGTCGTGTCCTGGATCTACGTCTTCGGCGTCGCGACGCTGGCCGCCCTCGTGGTCGTCCTGCTCTCGGGCACCGTCCTCACCGTCGGCGGCGAGGCCTGGTGGCACACCTCGAGCCTGGGCCGGTTCGTCAACTCGCTCCACCTGTGGAGCGTCGAGCTCTTCATGGCCGTCATGGTGATCCATCTCTGGGGCAAGTTCTGGATGGCGGCCTGGCGAGGTGGGCGGACGATGACCTGGGTGACCGGCGTCCTGGCGTTCGTCGGCTCGATCGGAACCGCGTTCACCGGCTACCTCTCACAGACCAACCTCGACGCCCAGTGGATCAGCACCCAGGCCAAGGACGGGCTCAACGCGGTCGGGGTCGGCGCCTACTTCAACGTCCTGGACCCCGGACAGATGCTGCTGTGGCACATCGTCCTGCTGCCCCTGGTCCTCGGGTTGCTCGTCGTCATCCACGTGGTTCTCGTCCGACGCCACGGGGTCGTCCCCCCGACCGATGCCGAGGAGCCGGTCCGATGAGCGCCGCCACCGCCGAGCGGGCGCGGACGTCGACGACTCCAGACGCCCACGACTTCCCCACCCGTCGATACGACCTGGTCAAGGAGTTCGTCATCGCCCTGGCCGTCATGGTCGTCCTCGCCGGCGGCCTGGCCATCGCGTTCTCCTCACCCGACGAGCAGGCCCTCTCCCTGCGCGACTGGGCGGACGCCGCCCCGGCGGACGTGGTCGCCACGGCGACGAGCGAGCTGGCCGGTACCTCCGCGAGCGCGACCTACGGGCCCCCCTACAACGCCAACGGCGACGGCCAGACCCTCGGCCCGCTTCCGCTCCAGACGTGGGGTGGCGTTCGCATCCCGGTGGACTCGGCGGGTGACCTCGTCCTCACCCCGCTGAGCCGGGTCACGGGCGACACCGCGCTCACCGGCGCCCTGGCCCAGTGGACCGCGGCGACTCCCGAGCAGCGGTCCGCCTGGGCGAACGCCTACGCCGACGCACTGGGTAGCGCCCCCAACGGCGACCCGGCACAGGTGCCGGCGTCGGCCGACTACGGTCCGGTGCCCACCCTGGCCCAGTCGTTCCTCACCCTCGCGCGCAGTGGCGGCCTCGAGTCGATGCTGAACTCCCCGTCGTTCTTCGGCACGGACCCCACGAAGTCGTTGCTGCTCCTCTCCGACGGCTCCTACCTCGAGGACCAGGCCCGCGCACGCAGCCTCGGGGGCGACCAGTGGGGAATGATGAACGAGACGGGCAACTACCCCGGTCAGCCGTGGATGTGGCTCTACACGTTCTGGTACCAGGTCGAGCCGTTCGCCTCGTCCGACAACGCCGACGCGCTCGTCTGGGGCCTGATGATGCTCCTCACCCTGGCCCTCGTGCTCGTGCCGGTGATTCCCGGGCTGCGCTCGATCCCTCGGTGGATCCCCATCCACCGCCTCATCTGGCGACAGTGGTACCGGGACCAGGTGACCCGGCGCTGAGGGACCGGCGGACCACGGGTCGCTAGGCGACGTTGACGTTGAAGCCCGGTGGGCTCGACTCCAGCCACGCCCGCACGGCCGTGTAGGCGGCGGGCACGAAGGCGAACTCGTAGGTCTGGCCCGCCGCGGTGCCGGTCACCGACACCGGCTCGGCCAGGCCGGGGATGGGGTCGGCGAGCGGCTGCGCGGTGCCGAGGTCGACCTGCCCGCGCAGCCACGAGATCTCCGGACGCATCGACGGACCGACCACGCTGAACCACTCGAAGCGCTGCGCCCCGAGCCGCGCCAGGCCCAGGCGCCAGCGTGGGGACCCGGGGTCGCGGAGCGCGCAGAGCATCACCGGCCGCCCGTCCCCCGCGATCAGCCGACGGCGCGCCCACACGAAGGTGAGCGCGCCGACGACGATGATGACGACCACGGCGAGGACCAGCTCGGCGACGACGACTGTCTCCACCTGCCGGCCCTCGTCCCGTGTGTCAGGAAGCCATGCCGCTGGCGTCGACCGTGTCGGCGACGATGACCACGCGGTCGTGGTCCACCGACATGAACCCGCCGTCGATCGTGGCCTTCTGCCACGACCCACCCGCGTTGATGCGGACCTCGCCCTCGTCGAGGACGACGAGCGTCGGCTGGTGGCCCGGCAGGATGCCGAGCTCGCCGTCGATCGACCGCGCGCTCACCTGCGAGGCCTCGCCCTCCCAGACCTTGCGGTCCGCGGCGACGAGCTCGACGTTGAGGGCCGACATCAGAGGTTCTTCTGGATCTCGGCCCACTGACGCTCGACGTCGTCGAGGCCACCGCACATGAAGAACGCCTGCTCAGCGATGTGGTCGTACTCGCCGTCGGCGATCTTCGAGAAGGCCTCGACGGAGTCGGCCAGCGAGACGGTTGACCCCTCGATGCCGGTGAACTGCTTGGCGACGTAGGTGTTCTGCGAGAGGAACCGCTGGATGCGACGCGCCCGGTTGACGAGGATCTTGTCCTCCTCGGAGAGCTCGTCGATTCCGAGGATGGCGATGATGTCCTGGAGCTCCTTGTTGCGCTGCAGGATCTGCTTGACGCGCAACGCGGTGTCGTAGTGCTCGGCCGAGATGTACCGGCGGTCGAGGATCCGGCTGGTGGAGGTCAGCGGGTCCACGGCCGGGTAGATGCCGAGCGAGGCGATCTCGCGCGAGAGCTCGGTGGTGGCATCGAGGTGGGCGAAGGTCGTCGCCGGCGCCGGGTCGGTGTAGTCATCGGCTGGCACGTAGATCGCCTGCATCGAGGTGATCGAGTGGCCACGCGTCGAGGTGATCCGCTCCTGGAGCGTGCCCATCTCGTCGGCGAGGGTCGGCTGGTAGCCGACCGCGGACGGCATCCGGCCGAGCAGCGTCGAGACCTCCGAGCCGGCCTGGGTGAACCGGAAGATGTTGTCGATGAAGAGGAGCACGTCCTGCTTCTGCACGTCGCGGAAGTACTCCGCCATCGTCAGCGCGGAGAGGGCGACGCGCAGACGGGTGCCCGGCGGCTCGTCCATCTGGCCGAACACGAGTGCGGTCTGCCCGAGGACGCCGGCCTCCTCCATCTCGACCATGAGGTCGTTGCCCTCACGGGTGCGCTCGCCCACACCGGCGAACACCGACACACCACCGTGGTCGCGAGCCACGCGAGCGATCATCTCCTGGATGAGGACGGTCTTGCCGACGCCCGCACCCCCGAAGAGGCCGATCTTCCCGCCCAGCACGTAGGGGGTGAGCAGGTCGATGACCTTGATGCCGGTCTCGAACATCTGGGTCTTGCTCTCGAGCTGGTCGAACGCCGGGGCCTGCCTGTGGATGCCCCACCGCTCCTGGACGTCGAGCGTCTCGCCCTCGGCGAGGTTGAGGCACACACCGGTGGTGTTGAAGACCCGGCCGAGGGTGACGTCGCCGACCGGGACCGTGATCGGACCGCCGGTGTCCTGCACCGCCGTGCCGCGCACGAGGCCGTCGGTGGGCTGGAGCGAGATGGCGCGGACCATGTTGTCGCCGATGTGCTGGGCGACCTCGAGGTTCAGCGCCTTGGTCTCGCCCCCGAGCTCGACCTCGCAGGTGAGCAGGTTGTACTGCTCGGGCATGCCGTCGACGGGGAACTCGACGTCGACGACGGGGCCGATGATGCGCGAGATCCGGCCCGTGGCACCGGCCTCGGGAGCCGTGTACTTCTCGGTGGCAGTGGCAGTCATGGTCTCTCTCTCACTTGCTCTCGGCCAGGGCGCTGGCCCCACCGACGATTTCGCTGATCTCTTGGGTGATCTCGGCCTGGCGCGCCTGGTTGGCCAGCCGGGTGTACTTCTTGATGAGCTCCTCGGCGTTGTCGGTCGCCGACTTCATCGCGCGCTGGCGCGCGGCGAGCTCGGAGGCGGCCGCCTGCAGCATGCAGTTGAACAACCGGGAGATGACGTACTTCGGCAGGAGGGCGTCGAGCACCTGGCCCGCACTCGGCTCGAACTCGTAGAGCGGCAGCAGGTCGTCGTCGTCCGGGGCCTCCTCGCCCTCGACGACCTCGAGCGGCAGCAGGCGGATGACCTCCGGCTCCTGGGTGACCATCGTGACGAAGCGGGTGAAGACGACGTGCACCTCGTCGACGCCGCCGATGTCGGTGGCGGTCGTGAAGTCCGCCACGATCCGCTCCCCGATCTGCTTGGCCATCTCAAAGGTCGGCTTCTCGGAGAACCCGCTCCAGTCCTCGGCGTACTCGCGCTGGCGGAACTTGTAGTACCCGATGACCTTGCGGCCCATGAGGTAGGGAACGACCTCCTTGCCCTCCTCGCGCAGCCGGGCGACGAGGCGCTCGGACTCCTTGATGACCGAGGAGCTGTAGGCGCCGGCCAGGCCACGGTCGGAGGTCATGATGACGACCGCGGCGCGCGTGACGTCCTCCTTCTCCGTGGTCAGCGGGTGGTCCTCGGTGGAGAAGGTCGCGACCGCCGAGACCGCGCGGGTCAGCGCCCGCGCGTACGGGGTCGACTCGCGGACCGCCTGCTGCGCCTTGACGACCCGTGAGGCCGCCATGAGCTCCATGGCCCGCGTGATCTTCTTGGTCGCGCTGACGGTCCGGATGCGCTGCCGGTACTCCCGGATCTGCGCTCCCATGTCATCCCGCCTTCCTGCTCAAGTTTCGTGTGCCGTGTGTCTTGGGGGTACACGGGGGGCGAAGCCCCCCGTGTGGTCAGCGCTTCTGCTTGACGATCTGCTCCTGGTCGGAGTCAAGCGACTTGTCGGCCGCGCCCTCCTCGGACTCGTCGCCCACCGGGATGGTCTCGGAGCCGCCACCCTCGAAGTGCTTGGACTTGAAGGTCTCGACCTCCTGCTCCAGCGCCTCGCGGGTCTCGTCCGGGAACTTGCCGCTCTCGCGGATGCCCGCGAGCAGGTCGGACTTCGAGCGCCGCAGGTGGTCGAGGAACTCGCTCTCGAACTTGCGGACGTCGTCGACGGCCACGCTGTCGAGCTGGCCGGTGGTGCCGAGCCAGATCGACACGACCTGCTCCTCCACCGGGAACGGTGCCGACTGCCGCTGCTTGAGCAGCTCGACGAGGCGCGCACCACGCGCCAGCTGGGCGCGGGAGGCCGGGTCGAGGTCGGACGCGAACATCGCGAACGCCTCCAGCGCGCGGTACTGGGCGAGGTCGAGCTTGAGGCGTCCGGAGACGTCCTTCATCGCCTTGATCTGCGCGGCACCACCGACACGGGAGACCGAGATGCCGACGTCGATCGCCGGGCGGACGTTGCTGTTGAACAGGTCCGCCTGGAGGTAGATCTGGCCGTCGGTGATGGAGATGACGTTGGTCGGGATGAACGCCGACACGTCACCGGCCTTTGTCTCGATGATCGGCAGGCCCGTCATCGAGCCGGCGCCGAGGTCGTCGGAGAGCTTGGCGCAGCGCTCGAGCAGCCGCGAGTGCAGGTAGAAGACGTCACCCGGGTACGCCTCGCGGCCCGGCGGGCGGCGCAGCAGCAGGGAGACGGCGCGGTATGCCTCGGCCTGCTTGGAGAGGTCGTCGAAGACGATGAGGACGTGCTTGCCGTCGTACATCCAGTGCTGGCCGATGGCCGACCCGGTGTACGGCGCGAGGTACTTGAAGCCCGCGGAGTCCGACGCAGGGGCCGCGACGATGGTGGTGTACTCCATCGCGCCGGCCTCCTCGAGGGTGCCCTTGACGGCGGCGATGGTCGAGCCCTTCTGCCCGATGCCGACGTAGATGCAGCGCACCTGCTTCTCGGGGTCACCGCTCTCCCAGAACTCCTTCTGGTTGATGATCGTGTCGACCGCCACCGTGGTCTTGCCGGTCTGGCGGTCGCCGATGATGAGCTGGCGCTGGCCACGGCCGATGGGCGTCATCGCGTCGACGGCCTTGAGGCCGGTCTGCAGCGGCTCGTGCACCGACTTGCGCTGGACCACCGTGGGGGCCTGCAGCTCGAGGGCGCGGCGCTCACTGGACTCGATGTCGCCCATCCCGTCGATCGGCGTCCCCAGCGGGTTGACGACCCGCCCGAGGAAGGCGTCACCGACCGGCACCGAGAGGACCTCCCCGGTGCGCTTGACCTCCTGGCCCTCCTCGATGTTCGAGAAGTCACCGAGGATGACGACGCCGATCTCGTGGACGTCGAGGTTGAGCGCGATGCCGAGCGTGCCGTCCTCGAACTCGAGCAGCTCGTTGGTCATCGCCGAGGGCAGGCCCTCGACGTGCGCGATGCCGTCACCGGCATCGAGGACGCGGCCGACCTCCTCGCGCGACGCGGTCCCGGGCTCGTAGGACTGGACGTAGCCGTCCAGGGCGTCCCGGATCTCGTCCGGACGGATCGAGAGCTCCGTCATGTCTGATCGTCTCCTCGGTCACCGGCCCCCGGTGGGGCCGCAGTGTCGGTGGGTGGTGCGGGTCGTGCTCTTCGGTTGTGGTGCCGGTGTCGCCGGCGTCCGGGGTCAGGCCCCGGTGACGTGCCGCCGTGCCTCGTCGAGGCGCCGCAGCACGGTGCCGTCGACGACCTCGTCGTCGACCTGGACGCGGATGCCGCCCATGACCGCCGGCTCCAGGACGACCTGGAGGGTGACGGACTTGCCGTAGTGCGACTCCAGCGCCGAGCGAAGCCGCGCGGACTGCTGCTCGGTGAGCGGCGCCGCGACCGTGACGCGAGCGGTGAGCTCGTCGCGTCGGCGCGAGGCGAGCTCGAGGTAGGCCTCGAGGGTGCGGTCGAGGCGGCGACCGCGTGGAACGCGGACCGCCTGCTGTGCCAGACGGATGGACTCGGGGGCCGCCTTGCCCTCGAGCAGCTCGCGGACGAGGCCGGCCTTGCCCTCGGCGTCGGTGTTGCGGCTGGACAGCACGTCGCGCAGGCCGGGGTCGGCGGCGACGATCCGCTCGAAGCGGAACAGCTCGTCCTCGACCCGGTCGATCCGGCGCTCCTTCTCGGCGGTGGCCAGCACGGCCTGGACCGCGAGGTTCTCCAGGGTGTCGGCGAGGTCGCGCTCGGCCGCCCAGCGCTGCGCGACGACGGTCCCGACGAGGTCGGCCGCGGTGTCCGAGACCTTCCCCCCGAAGAGGGTCCGGGCCAGCCCGGCCTTGTCCTCACCCTCGCGGGACGGGTCGGCCAGCGCCCGGCGCAGTGAGGCCGTCCCCTCGACGACACCGGTGACGGCGAAGAGCTCCTCGCCGAGGGCCGTGGTGTCGCTGGTCCCCGACAGCGCGCTGTCCAAGGCCTCCTGGGACGTGCGCTCGGCGGCGCGTGACGACCCTCGCATCAGGCGTCCTGCCCTGCGGGGGTGACCTTCTCCGGCGCGACCTCACCGGACTCGAGGTCGGAGAGGAACCGGTCGACGATGCCCTTCTGGCGGACCTCGTCCTCCAGGGACTCCCCCACGATCTTGCCGGCCAGAGTGGTGGACAGGGCGCCCACCTCCTGGCGCAGCTGGACGACCGCCTGCTGGCGCTCGGCCTCCACCTGGCGCTTGGCCGACTCGGTGATCCGGCTCGCCTCGGCCTGGGCCTGCTCGCGCATCTCGGCCACGATCGACGCACCCTGCTCACGGGCGGTCTCGCGGATCCCGTTGGCCTCGGACCGCGCCTCGGCGAGCTGGGCGTTGTACTTCTCCAGCGCCTCGCGGGCCTCGGCCTGCGCCTCCTCGGCCTGCTTCATGCCGCCCTCGATCGCCGCGGCGCGCTCTTCGTAGAGCTGCTCCATCCGCGGGACGACCTTGGACTTGTAGAGCCAGTAGAGGATGCCGAAGGCGATGAGACCGATGATCATCTCCGCCGGGTGCGGCAGCAGCGGGAAGCCCGAGGGCCAGCCGGTCTCCTCGGCCATCGGGAGAGATGCGAGTACCACGTCGGTTCCTTACGTCGGGGTGGGGACGGGTGTGACGCGGGGCGTCAGCTCCGGAAGAGGAAGGCGAAGACGAGACCGAGGATGGCGAGCGCCTCGGTGATCGCCATCCCGGTGAAGGCGATGGTCTGGAGCATGCCGCGGGCCTCGGGCTGGCGGGCGACGCCGTTGATGTACGCGGCGAAGATCAGGCCGACACCGATACCGGGGCCGATGGCGGACAGGCCGTAGCCGAGGATGGCGATGTTGCCGGTCATGACATTCCTTTCGGGTGGCGCCGGGTCGGTCCCGGCGTCGGGGTTTCTTCAGTTGGTCGTGCGACCGGGAGGGGCCCGGGGTCAGTGGGGCTCGCTCACCGCGTCGCCGATGTACAGCGCCGCGAGGAGGGTGAAGACGAAGGCCTGCAGGAACTCGATGAGGAGCTCGAAGAAGGTCATGAGGATCGCGAAGGCGAACGAGAGAATGCCGGAGAACTTGAGGAAGATCCCGTCGCCGTGGAGCAGCAGGTACTCGCCGCCGAGGACGAAGACGAGGAGCATCAGGTGGCCGGCGAGCATGTTGCCCATGAGTCGCAGGGCCAGGGTCACCGGCCGGATGATGAAGTACGTGAGGAACTCGAGCACGAACAGGATCGGCCGCAGCCACAACGGCAGGCCCGACGGGACGAGCGACTTCATGTACCCGACGACGCCGTGCTTCCGCCGTAGCGCGACCACGTGGTAGACGACGTAGACGACGAGCGTGAGGACGAGCGGGAAGCCGAGCCGGCTGAACGTCGGGTACTGGATGAAGGGGACGATCCCGACGACGTTGTTGACGAGGATCATCGTGAACAGCGCGAAGAGCAGCGGGATGAACGGCTTGAAGTCCTTGGCCCCGATGACGTCGCGGGCGATCGTGTTGCGTACGAAACCGTAGGCCTGCTCCGCCATCCACTGCCGCTTGCTCGGCACGAGGGTGAGCCGGCCGGACACGCTGACGAAGAACCAGCCGAGGAAGCCGACCGTCAGGAGCAGCACCAGGGCCGGGCGGGTGAGGGCGAAGGCGCTGTCGCCCCCGATGACCGGCCACCAGAAGTTCTCGACCCCGGGGGTCTGGAAGCCGTCGCCACCCTCGGCCATCGGGGCGACGCTCGACATCAGGTGTGCGGACACCACGCTGGGGCTCACAGCCTCTCCTCGGGGTTTGTCCGGACGCCGTCCAGGGGCGTCCGCTCGAACGGGACGTACGCTACCCGACCCGCGCGGGTGGGTGCGACGGCGGGACGGGGCCTCGGGAGGGTGGTCACGGGCGCTCCTCCCCCCCGGTCTGCGGCTCGTCGTAGACCGGCAGCCGACCACGTCGGAGTGCCCTCATCGCGAAGGCCTGCCACACGATGGTGACGACGAGCGCGGTGACGCCGAGGGCGAAGCCGTCGACCCAGTCGCGGTCGCGGAAGGCGATGATGAAGAGCAGGAGCGCGAGCACCTGGCCGAGGTAGACGGCCATCGCGACCGCGAAGAACGCGTGCGGGCTGGCGCTGCGCACGAGCCGGCTCAACAGGAACATGCCGGAGGCGAAGAAGAGCACCGAGACGGCCAGGCCGAGGGCCGCGCCGGCGAGGGCGTCCACGCCCCTCAGCACCACGAGGCCGACAAGGGTGAGGAGCCCCGCGACGAGCGAGGGGACCAGGGCCCCACGGAGCATGACCGCGAACGGCCGACCCGCCTCGGGGACGGTGCTCTGCAGGGGGTCGGTCATCGACGATCGGCCTCTTCGGTGGTCGTGGCGGAGATACTCCGTGACGGCTTGTGAAAGTTATCACAAGCGCCGTCGGGTGCCCAAACGCGTTCACCGACCCTAGCCGGGGTCGGCGTCAGACGCGACGGGCGAGCACCACCCAGACGGTCCGGGCGATGATCTCGAGGTCGAGCACCGGCGACCAGTTCACGAGGTACTGCAGGTCGTAGCCGAGCTTGTACTGCGCGTCGGTGTGGTACCGCCCGTGGATCTGCGCCATCCCGGTCAGGCCCGGCGGCACCTCGTGGCGCCGGGTGTACCCGGCGATCTCCTTCTCGAACCCGGCGGTCAGCTCGGGCCGCTCGGGCCGGGGCCCGACCACGGACATCCGGCCGGTGACGATGTGGAGGATCTGCGGCAGCTCGTCGGCCCGGGTCGCCCGGACCCAGCGGCAGGCCGGGATGACCCGTGGGTCGCCCTTCGTCGCCAGCTGCGCTCCCCCGCGGGCCTCGGCGTCGACGCGCATCGTGCGGAACTTGACCATCTCGAAGGGGTCGCCCCCCGCCCCCACACGTGTCTGGCGGTACAGGAGCGGTCGCCCCGCGACGACCAGCTGGTAGAGCGCGGTCCCCCCGAGGATGACCGCCCAGACCGGGAGGGTGACGAGGAGCAGCACGAGGTCGAGCAGCCGCTTGAAGTGCAGCTGCGACGACGGCATCGTCTGGGGCAGCAGCAGGACGAAGGGCATCCCCCCGACCTCACGCAGCCGGCTGAGGCCGAAGAGGGTCTCGCGGCCGCCCACGCGCAGCAGCACCGTGGCGCCCGCCTGGTCGAGCCGCCCGATGGTGCGCGGGTACCACTCGTCGAGCCACTCCGGGGAGACGAGCAGGACGTCGGTGGCGTCCGAGCGGACGACGGTGTCGACGATCGCGTGGACGTCGTCGACCTCGGCCACGACGTCCAGCACGGAGTGGTTCGCCGTGAGGTTCTGCTCGGCCAGCTCGAGGTCCTTGCGCTCCCCGGCCAGGACCACCCGCGGCGGGCCCTCGCGTCGCGTGCGGAGCGACTGGACGATCGCCCGGTTGACCGCCACGGCGACACCGGCGAGGAGGATGACGGCGACGAGGTTCGGGATGGGGAACGGCAAGGCCCGGACGAGCAGGTCCCCCCGCTGACGCAGCAGGCCGCTGAGGATCAGGTTGAGCAGCGCGACGAAGCTGCCGGCGGCCAGCGAGAGGCGCGCGGCCCTGGGCAGCACGGCCGCGCCGCCCAGCCGCGGCTCCCGCTCGTACAACCCGCCGAAGTAGAACGCGAAGAGGAACACGAGCATCGCGACGACGAAGGAGACCGCGTAGGCACCGAGGTTGTACGTGGGCCACGGCGGGAGGCCGTAGCGCACGGCCATGGTGAGCACCGACAGCCCGAGCACCGCCAGGCCGTCGAGCAGCATGACGAGGCGGAACCCCCGGCGGTTGAGCCGGGTGAGCAGGCGCGGCTCCGGCTCGCTGGCTGGTTTCTGCTGGGTCACCGCGGGCTGCTCCGGGGCGTGGGGGTCAGGGGCGGGGGTAGGCGGGGAAGGCCTCGACGAGCTCGGTGACCTGGCCGCGCACCTCGCGCGAGACCGCGTTGTCGGGGTCGGCGTCCCCCTCGGTGACCGCCCTCGCGATGAGTGAGGCGATGGTACGCATCTGCTCCTCGCCCATCCCCTGGGTCGTGACGCAGGGGGTGCCCACCCGGATGCCGGAGGCGATGTTCGGCTTCTGCGGGTCGAAGGGGATGGCGTTCTTGTTGAGCGTGATCCCGGCCGCGTCGGAGCGTGCCTCGGCGTCGGCGCCCGTGACGTGCACGCCCTGGAGGTCGTGGAGCGAGAGGTGGGTGTCGGTGCCCCCGGTCGTCGGGCGGATGCCGTGCTCGCCGAGGGTCTGCGCGAGGACCCGGGCGTTGGCGATCACGGCCCGTGTGTACTCGGCGTACTCCGGTGTGGCGCACTCCTTGAAGTTGACCGCCTTCGCCGCGATGGTGTGCATCTGCGGGCCGCCCTGCATCATCGGGAAGACCGCCTTGTCGATGGCGGAGGCGTGCTCCGCACGGCACACGATCGCACCGGAGCGCGGACCCCGCAGCACCTTGTGGGTCGTGAACGACACGACGTCGGCGTGGGGCACCGGGCTCGGGATGGCCTTGCCGGCGACGAGGCCGATGAAGTGCGCCGCGTCGACCCAGAAGACGGCGCCGACCTCGTCGGCGATGGCCCGGAACCGGGCGAAGTCGATGGTGCGCGGGATGGCCGAGCCACCGGCCAGGATCACCTTCGGCCGGTGCTCCTTCGCGAGCCGCTCGACCTGGTCGTAGTCGATGTCCTCGGTCTCCTTGTCGACGCCGTAGTGGACGGCGTCGAACCACTTACCGGAGAACGAGACCTTGGCCCCGTGGGTCAGGTGCCCGCCGTGCGGCAGGCTCATCGCGAGGATGGTGTCGCCGGGTGACATGAAGGCGCCGTAGACCGCCTGGTTGGCGCTGGCGCCCGAGTGCGGCTGGACGTTGGCGTGGTCGGCCTCGAAGAGGGAGGTGCACCGCTCGATCGCGAGGGTCTCGGCCTTGTCGACCTCGGAGCAGCCCCCGTAGTAGCGGCGCCCCGGGTAGCCCTCGGCGTACTTGTTGGACAGCGTCGAGCCGAGCGCGGTCAGCACCTGCGGGCTGGACAGGTTCTCGCTGGCGATGAGCTGCAGTCCCCCGCGCAGCCGGGCGAGCTCGCCGGTGAGGACCGCCGCGATCTCGGGGTCGAAGGCGTGCAGGGCGTCGAAGTCGGACCCGTAGAACGTCTCACTCATGACTCGGTGCTCTCCGGCTGCTCGCTGGTGGATGGCGCGTCGGTCTCGGCGCCCGTCAACTCTAGGGCGTCGGCCCTCGACCGCTCGACCGCACCCATGACGTCCTCCTCCGAGAGGGCGCCGAGGCGGAGGATGACTGGCTCCTCGCGGGTGCAGTCGACGATGGTGGAGGCGAGCCCACCGGCGACCGGGCCGCCGTCGAGGTAGAACTCGACACTCGCGCCCAGCTGGCTCGCGGCCTCGACGACGGTCCGGGAGGAGGGGTGGCCGTGCCGGTTGGCGCTGCTCACCGCCATCGGCCCGACCTCGGCCAGGAGCGCGAGGGCCACCGGGTCGTCGGGCATGCGCAGCGCGACCGTGCCGCCCGTCTCCCCGAGGTCCCAGGCCAGCGACGGCTGGGCGCGCAGGACGATGGTGAGCGGCCCCGGCCAGAACTCCTCCATCAGTGCCCGCGCCACGTCGGGCACGTCGGTCGCCAGACCGTCGACGGTGCGGACGTCGGGGACGAGCACGGGCGGTGGCGCATCCGGGCCCCGGCCCTTCGCGGCGAGGAGGGCGTGGACCGCCTGCGGCGTGAACGCGTCGGCGCCTACGCCGTAGAGCGTGTCGGTGGGGAGGACGACGAGCTTGCCGGCACGCACGCCCTCGGCGGCCTTCGTGACGGCTTCGGTCCGGCCGTGGTCGGTGGTGCAGTCGAAGACCGGGCTCATGGGGCCAGCCTAGGGTCCCCGGTTCGGCCGCACCCCGGTGGCGCACCGGCGTGCCGGTGGCCCTAGGGTCGGGGCACTCGCCGGGCGGGAGCCGCCCGGTACGGACGACGAAGAGGTGGTGTCGTGCGTGGTTCCGGTGTCCTCTGGACGCTCGTGGGGGTGCTGATCGTCCTGGCACTCCTCGTGGTGATCCTCCCGAGGCTCTAGACGCCCCGCGCCGGCGTGCCGTCCCGTGGAGCAGTCCGACGGCCGTTCAGCCCGCGCGCGTGGCTACCGTGGCCCGGGGCCGCCCGGTGAGGTCCGGGTGGTCGCGCACGTCCGTCCAGCTCCCGGTCGAGCCGAGCGCGACCGGGAGGGTGGCGCCCTGGACGTCGGCGTGCTCCATCACGAGGCGTCCACCGGGCCGCAGCAGCACTGCGGCCCGCGCCGCCACGGCCAGCGGCACCGCGAGCCCGTCGGCCGAGCGGCCGAAGAGGGCGATCTCGGGGTCGTGGTCACGAACCTCGGGGTCGACGGGTACAGCGTGGTCGGGAATGTACGGGGGGTTGCTCACGACGACGTCGACCCCACCGACGAGGTCCTCGAACGCCGTGGTGGCGTCGCCGAGGCGCAGGTCGACGTCGGAGCCCGTGGCGGCGACGTTGCGCTCGGCCCACGCGTGGGCCTCGGGCGAGAGCTCGACGGCGTGCACCCGGGCGGCGGGCAGCTCGTCGGCGACCGCGAGCGCGATCGCCCCGGAGCCGGTGCAGAGGTCGACGACGACGGGCGCCGGTCCCATGACCCGTGCTGCGTCGACGGCCAGGCCGGCCACGACCTCGGTCTCCAGTCTGGGGACGAACACCCCCGGACCGACGGCGAGGGTGAGCCGCCGGAAGTGGGCCCGCCCGGTCAGGTGCTGGAGGGGGACCCGGTCCCCCCGCTCCCCGACGAGGCCCTCGAGCCGCTCGAGCACGGCCGGGTCGACCCGGTCGCGGAGCACCATCCGCCGCCGGACCTCCGCCGTGTCGCACCCAAGCGCCATGGCGGCCAGCTCCACGGCGTCGCTGTCCGGCGAGGGGACGCCGGCTGCCTCGAGGGTGCGCCGCGCCCGCACGACCGCCTCGTGCAGGGTTGCCGGCGACGTCATCGGTCGGCGACGGCGGCGAGGCGGGCGGCCTCGTCGGCGTCGACCGCCGACTGGATGACCGGGTCGAGGTCGCCGTCGAGCACGGCGTCGAGGTTGTACGCCTTGTAGCCGGTGCGGTGGTCGCTCACCCGGTTCTCCGGGTAGTTGTACGTGCGGATCCGCTCGGAGCGGTCGACGGTGCGCACCTGGCTGGCGCGGGCATCGGCGTCGGCGGCGCGGCGCTCGTCCGTGGCCAGCTGGTGCAGCCGGGCCCTGAGCACGCGCATCGCGGCCTCGCGGTTCTGCAGCTGGCTCTTCTCGTTCTGGCACGAGACGACGACACCGGTGGGCAGGTGGGTGATGCGGACCGCCGAGTCGGTGGTGTTGACGCTCTGGCCCCCCGGGCCGCTCGAGCGGTAGACGTCGATCCGCAGGTCGCCGGCGTCGATGGACACCTCGACCTCCTCGGCCTCGGGCATCACCCACACCCCGGCGGCGGAGGTGTGGATGCGGCCCTGGCTCTCGGTGACCGGGACGCGCTGCACCCGGTGCACACCACCCTCGAACTTCAGGCGGGCCCAGGGCGCCTCGCCGGGCGCGGGGGTCCCCCGCGACTTCACGGCGACGTGGACGTCCTTGTAGCCGCCGAGGTCGGACTCGGTGGCGTCGAGCACCTCGGTGCGCCACCCACGACGCTCTGCGTGACGCAGGTACATCCGCAGGAGGTCGCCGGCGAAGAGGGCGGACTCCTCGCCGCCCTCGCCCGCCTTGACCTCGAGGATGACGTCGCGGTCGTCATCCGGGTCCCGCGGGACGAGCAGGCTCCGGAGCCGGTCCTCGGCGGCCGCGACCGCCTCCTCGAGGGCCGGGAGCTCCTCGGCGAAGGAGGGATCGTCGGCGGCGAGCTCACGGGCCGCCCCGAGGTCGTCCTTCGCGGCCGTCCAGGCGCGGTTGGCGGCGACCACCGGCGCGAGCGCGCTGTAACGCTTGGACACCTCGCGCAGCCGGTCGGGGTCGGAGGCGACCGCGGGCTCGCCCATCTCCCGCTCGAGGGCCGCGTGCTCGTCGACGAGCGTCCGGACGGACTCGAGCACGTCATCCTCCTCTGGTGGCCGGCAAAGACACCAGTGCGCCGGTCCGTCACGTGACGGACCGGCGCACCGGTGGAGCTACTTGGCGGCCTTCTTGCCGTAGCGCTGCTCGAACCGGGCCACGCGGCCACCGGTGTCGAGGATCTTCTGCTTGCCCGTGTAGAACGGGTGGCAGTTGCTGCAGACGTCGGCGTGGATGACGCCATTGGTCGCGGTGCTGCGCGTGGTGAACGTGTTGCCACAGGTACAGGTGACCGTGGTCTCAACGTAGTCCGGGTGGATGTCCTTCTTCACGATGCTCTCCTCGGCTGTGTCCGGGTCGGCGGGCGGCAGCACCCTGCTGCCCCCGTGGCGCCCCGACTGCGACCCTCGTGGGGAGGTCGCTCAGGAAACGCGTCGTGCCGTGAACCGGTCCAGCGGTCAAGTGTGCCAGAGAAGCACACGGTGTCCTAAACGGCGGCGATGGCCCCGACATTCCCCCGGACGGCACCGTGGCCGATGCTCACGGGCCGGTCACGATCCGGCGTCGGACCCGTTGCGATCCGGCCCGGCACCGTCGCAGCGACCGCGTGCCCCACCACCATCGTCCCCGTGACGTTCCTTCGCGCCCTGCGCCGAGCCGGCGCCGTGGTGGTGGGGGTCGCGCTGCTCGCCGGCTGTTCGGAGCCGTCCGCGTGCGACGCCGGCGGCTGCAGCGAGGAGCCGGGGGACGTCGCCGTGGTCGACGCCGACGGGACGGAGCGCTGGCGGGTCACCCTCGACGACAACGCCGTCACGTCGACGGTCAGCCAGCCCGGTCTCGTCGCGGTCGACGCCTGCGAGGCCGTCCACGTGCTCGACGCCGCCACCGGCCGCACGGTGCTCACGACCGACCGCATCGACACCCTCGTCGGGATCATGGACGGTCAGGTCCTCGGCACCGACGACGAGGGCGTGGTCGGGGTCCCGCTGGACGGTAAGACGGGCGGCATCTCGTGGCGGGCCACGGCCAACGGGCGCACCGAGCCGCCGGTGTCGGTACTCCGCCTCCCCTTCGGCCTCGTCGCGGCCTGGGACGACACCGTGCGGACCCTGCCGTCGGGGGGCGCCCGCGGACAGGACGTGCAGCTGCCGGCCGAGGTGACCGGACCCCTGCTGCAGCTCGACGACCGCACCGTGCTCGCCAGCACCCGGGACGGCTCGGTCTACGCCGTGGACGTCGCCGACGGCGGGCTGCTGTGGCGGGCGGTGCCGACGATCGTCGACGCCCGGGTCGAGACGCGCATGGGACGCACCTCCCAGGGCGTCGTCGTCACGTGGCAGACCGCGCGCGAGTCGGAGACGGCCCTCCTGGACCGTCAGGGCACTGCGCTGTGGCGGATCGAGGGCGGCGTGCTCGGCGACGTCGAGGCGGTGCCCGAGAGCTCGGTGCTCCTCGTGCGGAGCGGGGAGTCGCTCACCGTCGTCGACCTCGCGAGCGGGATGGAGCGCTGGTCGGTGCCGGCGCCGCCGGACACGTCACGGGCCGTCGTCGCTCGCGGTGACGTGGTGGTGCTCCGGGCGGGGCGGTCCGACGGTGGCGACCGGCTCGTGGCCGTCGCCCACGACGGGCGGGACGGCAGCAGGCTCTGGCAACGCAGCGGCGAACTCGCCGGGCTCACGATGGACGGCGGCGTCACCCTGCACGGCGCCGACGTGGGTGATCGGGTCGTGGCCGTCGACGCCCGCACGGGTGACGACGTCTGGGACGTGCCGGTCACCGGCGCCGACGACCTCAGCACACGTGCCGCACCGGCCACCGGCGGCACGCTCGTGCTCGACCTCGCTCCCGGCCGGTACGCGATGTGCGAGTGAGCCCGAGGACGGTCAGCCGTGGACGCGGCGCATCGTGTCGACGACGACCGCGGCGAGCCCGTCGCCGACGTCCTCCTGGAGGAAGTGCCCGCCGCCCTCGAGGACCACGTGGGGCTGCCCGGCGGCGCCGGCCACCCGCTCCTGGAGCACGCGGTCGGCGCCTCGGGTCACCGGGTCACCGTCCGAGAAGGCGGTCACAAACGGCCGGTCGAAGGCGGCCAGCCCCGGCCAGGCCGCTCGGTTGTCGATCGCACCCGGGTCGTCCTGGTCGATCGGCACCAGCACCGGGAAGCGTCTCGCGCCCGCCGTGTACGACGCATCCGGGAAGGGCGCCTCGTAGGCCGCGACGACCTCGGGCGGCAGCGTCGTGGCCGTCGCGTTCTGCAGCACCCACCCCACCGGGAACGGGTCGTCGGCGCGCTGCGAGAAGGCCCGCCAGTCGAGGAAGGCCTGCGAGGGGGGAGGGCTCCCGACCGGCAGGAAGGTGTTCGCCGCCACCACGGCGGCGAACCGCTCCGGCTGCTCGCCGACGAGCCGCAGCCCGATCAGCCCGCCCCAGTCCTGGCAGAGCAGCGTCACCTCGCCCAGCGCCGTCTCCTCGAGGAAGGACCGCACCCACCCGACGTGGCGGGCGTAGGTGTAGTCCTGGGGGTCGGTGGGCTTGTCGGAGCGGCCGAAGCCGACGAGGTCGGGCACGACGGCGCGGTAGCCGGCAGCGGTGACGACGTCGACGACGCGGCGGTAGAGGAACCCCCAGCTCGGCTCGCCGTGGAGCATCAGGCAGACCGGGGCTCCGGCCGGGCCGACGTCGACGTACGCCATGCGCACCGCGTCGGACCCGTCGCCGGCGTTGACGTCCGCGTACCGGGGTGCATGGTGGTAACCCGGGACATCGGCGAAGCGGTCCTCAGAGGTGCGCAGGACGTCCATCCCGTCACCGTAGCCCTGTCGCCGGTCGGCGGTAGCGTCGTGCGGATGAGGTACGGAGCAGTGATCCCGTGGGGATCGGAGCGCGACTTCGCCGATCTCGCCGCCGTGGCCGAGGACGCCGGCTGGGACATGGTGCTGTCCTGGGAGGCGGTCTGGCGGCACGACGCCTGGGTCACGCTCGGAGCGGCCGCCATGGCCACTGAGCGCATCCGCCTCGGCACGCTGCTCACGCCGGCGTCGCGGTACCGGCCGTGGGACCTCGCCACCCGCGTCGGCTCGGTCGACCGCCTCTCCGGCGGCCGGGTCACCCTCGGTGTCGGCCTCGGGGCGCTCCACGACAACTGGCTCGCCTTCGAGCCCGACGAGGGGCGCGCGGCCCGCGCCGCCAAGCTCGACGAGGGCTCGCGGTGTACGCCGGGCTCATGGGTGGGCAGCCGTTCGAGTTCTCGGGCGAGCACTGGTCGGTGCGCCCGACCACCGAGCTGGCCCCGCCTCCCCCCGTCCAGACGGCGCACCCTCCCGTGTGGTGCGTCGGCGCGCTCGTCCCGGGGCGGTCACGGCAGCGCTCGCTCGAGCGCGCCGCCCGCTGGCAGGGCGTGTTCCCGTCGGTCGCGGCCGGCCAGGAGGGCCACTCGGGACTCACCCTGGAAACCTGCCGCGAGCTGGTCGACCGCATCGCCGAGCTGCGCGCGCAGGCCGGTCTGTCGATGCAGGGCTACGACGTCGTCGTCGAGGGCGACAGCCACGGCGGCTTCGGGTCGGTGCGACCGCCGGTGCAGCCCTGGGCCGACGCCGGCGCCACGTGGTGGGTCGAGTCCTGGTGGGACCTCCCCGACTCCCCCGAGGGTGTCGCCGAGCTCCGGCGCCGCGTGGCACTCGGGCCTGTCCGCTGAGCGGTGCGGGGCGCGTCCCCAGCAGCAGGGGCCGCGGCCGGCCACCGATCCACAGAGCAGGACACGCCGCCCGCGACCGGGCGGATTCCATCGGTGAACGCAACCGGGGTGTTCAGGATACTTCGGCCAGTGCTTGGGCTGGGGTGCGCCAGCCAAGGGTCATCCGGGGTCGGGCGTTGAGGCCGTCGGCGACGTCCTCGAGGTCTTGTTGGGTGTGGACCGAGAGGTCGGTGCCTTTGGGGAAGTACTGGCGGAGCAGGCCGTTGGTGTTCTCGTTGGTGCCGCGTTGCCAGGGTGAACCGGGGTCGCAGAACCAGATGGTCAGGCCGGTCTCGGCGCGCAGGCGTTCGTGGGAGCCGACGAGCTCGGTGCCTTGGTCCCAGGTCAGGGAGCGGGCCAGGTGCTCGGGCAGCCGGGTGATCTGCTGTGCGATGGCGTCGGCGACGGCTTCGGCGTCGTGCCGGTCGGGCAGGTGCAGCAGGATCACGAACCGGGTGCTGCGCTCGACCAGGGTGCCGATCGCGGAGGCGCCGTTCTTGCCGATGACCAGGTCGCCCTCCCAGTGCCCGGGCACGGTGCGGGCGTCGATGTCCTTGGGCCGGTTGGCGATGAGCAGCTCCCCGGGGACCCGGGGCCGTTTCGCGGCTCGGCGTGGGGCGCGGCGGGCCCGGCCGGTGCGCAGCGCGCTGTGCAGGTCCTCGCGCAGCGTCCCGCGGCCTTGGACGTACAGCTCTTGGTAGAGCGTCTCGTGGCTGACCCGCATCGAGTCATCATCGGGGAAGTCCACCTTGAGCCGGTTGCTGACCTGGTGCGGACTCATCCGCTGCGGCCCGCCGATCCACGCCTGCACGGTCGCGGCGAGCACGCGGTGCTCGGAGAGCTTGGTCGGTTTCGGGCGGCGGGCGTTGCCCTCGGCCTTCAGCTGCGCCACCCGCGCCGCGTAGTCCCGCACCCTCGACCGCCCCGAGGGCAGCGTGCCCGAGGTGCGGCTGTTGCGGGCGACCTCCCGGCAGATCGTCGAGCGGGCCCGGCCGGTGGCCCGGGCGATCTCGGCACGGGTATGCCCACGGGCGAGCATCTCCTCGATCAGCTCCCGCTCCTCGAACGAGAGCCGATGGCCGGAGTCCGCGACGCGCATCCTGATCACCCCGCCACTCTCGCGGACCCAGCGGCGGCCCATGTGGCTTCCCACGCCGGCCGCCGCCGCCGCTCGTTCCACGTTCCCGTCCCGGCGGTACTCCCGCCAGAACGCGTCCTCGAACCGACGAGCCAACTTCAACGTCACAACACGCAGCCACAGGTCGTGTTGCGTTCACCCCCTGAGGAAGCCCCGTGGCGCGGGGCGGCGTGTCCTGTTCACTCGACGGGGTCGTGGGTCAGTCGTCACCCTCGTCGTCGAGCCTGACGGAGCTGGTCTGCTGGACCTGCTTGAGGAACTCGTAGTTGTTCTTCGTCTTCTTGATCCGGTCGAGGAGGAGCTCGATGCTGGCCTGCGGGTCGAGCGCGGCGAGCACGCGGCGGAGCTTCCACATGATCTTCAGCTCGTCCGGCGCGAGGAGGATCTCCTCGCGTCGGGTGCCGGAGTTGTTCACGTCGACCGCGGGGAAGATGCGGCGGTTGGCCAGGCCCCGGTCGAGCTTGAGCTCCATGTTGCCGGTGCCCTTGAACTCCTCGAAGATCACCTCGTCCATCCGCGAGCCGGTCTCGACGAGCGCCGTGGCGAGGATGGTGAGCGATCCACCGTTCTCGATGTTGCGCGCGGCGCCGAAGAACTTCTTCGGCGGGTACAGCGCGGCCGAGTCGACACCACCGGAGAGGATTCGCCCGCTCGCCGGGGCGGCGAGGTTGTAGGCGCGGCCCAGCTTGGTGATGGAGTCGAGGAGCACGACGACGTCGTGGCCCATCTCGACAAGGCGCTTGGCCCGCTCGATCGACAGCTCGGCGACCGTGGTGTGGTCCTCGGCGGGGCGGTCGAAGGTCGAGGAGATGACCTCGCCCTTGACGGCCCGCTGCATGTCGGTGACCTCTTCGGGGCGCTCGTCGACGAGGACGACCATGAGGTGGCACTCGGGGTTGTTCGTCGTGATCGCGTTGGCGATGGCCTGCATCACCATGGTCTTGCCGGCCTTGGCCGGGGCCACGATGAGGCCGCGCTGGCCCTTGCCGATCGGGGCGACGAGGTCGATGATCCGCGTCGTCACGATGTTCTGCTCGGTCTCGAGGCGCAGCCGCTCCTGCGGGTAGAGCGGGGTGAGCTTGGTGAACTCGGGGCGGCGCCTGGCCTCCTCCGGGCTCATCCCGTTGACGGTCTCGAGCGCGGCGATCGGCGTGTACTTCTGGCGGTTGTTGCGCGACCCGACGGTCTGCTGCTGGGGCTCCTCACCCTCGCGGGGGGCCTTGATCGAGCCGGTGACGGCGTCGCCCTTGCGCAGTCCGTGCCGCTTGACGATGGTCATCGGCACGTAGACGTCGCTGTTGCCGGGCAGGTAGCCGGTGGTGCGGACGAAGGCGTAGTTGTCGAGGATGTCGACGATGCCGGCCACCGGGACGAGCACGTCGTCCTCGGTCACCTGCAGCTCGCCGGCCTCGCCCTGCTGCTGGCTGCCGACCTCGTTCTGGCGTCCGCGCTTGTCCCGACCCCGACCTCGGTTGCGGCGGCGCCGGCTGCGGCCGCCACTCTCGTCGTCGTCACGGCTCTGCGGGTTTGCGCCCTGGCCGCCCTGCTGGCCGCTGGCGTTCTGGTCGCGCTCGCGGTCCTCGTCGTGAGTCGTCTCGCCGCGGTCCTGGTCGCGGTTGCGGTCACCGTCGCGGTTCTTCCCGCCCCGGTCCTGGTCGCGGTTGCCGTCACGGTTCTTCCCGCCCCGGTCCTGGTCGCGGTTGCGGTCACCGTCACGGTTCCTCCCGCGGCGGTCCTGGTCGCGGTTGCGGCGCTCGTCGCCGACATCGCGCCGGTCAGCTCCGCGCGGCTCGCTCTCGTCCGGCTGATCGCCGCCGGAGTCGCCCTCGCGGCGGTGCTCACGGGCAGTGACCTCGGTGGGGCGCTCCGCACGACGCGGCTGGTCGGAGTCGGCGCTGGCCGGTCCGCTCTCGCCGTTCTGGCGGGCCTTGATGGCGGCGACGAGGTCGCCCTTGCGCATCTTCGCCGTGCCGCTGATGCCCATGCTCGAGGCAAGCCCCTGGAGCTCAGCCAGGCGCATCGCCGACAGCGCGCCCGAACGGCGCGGGCCGCCGGACGAGGTCGACGCCTCGAGTGTGGTGGTGTCTGTCACGAAGGATCCTTCCCCTCGTTCGTGGTTCCGGCTGGAGCAGCCGGTGACTGGGAGAGCCCACGCCGGGCTCACAGCCGCAGACGGCTGGGCTCAGTGCCCGGTGCGTGGGAAGCGTTCCGCGGCAGTCAACGGGAATGACCCGGCATCAACTGCGGACGCACCCTCAGGATACCACCGGTCACGGGGCCCCCGTGCGAGGACGGGACGACACGCCTCACCCGTCGGCCACCACACGAACCCGGGCGCCGTGCTCGGGGATGCCGGGGGTCAGGACCCGCCAGCCGTCCCGTCGGTGCGCCCGGACCCGGTCCACTCGGTCGCGCAGTGCGAGCACGAGCACGGAGGGTCCGGCGCCCGAGATCGCCGCGGCGTGACCCTCGGCACGCAGGCCGTCGACCAGCGCCATGGACTCCGGGTAAGACGGCCGCCGCGCCTCCTGGTGCAGCCAGTCGCGGGTGGCGGAGAGGAGGTGCTCCGGCGCCTCGGCCAGCGCGTGGGCGAGCAGGGCCCCGCGGGCGGTGTTGGCGGCCGCGTCGGCGAGCCGCACCTGCTGGGGCAGGACCGATCGGGCCCGGGCGGTCGACAGCTGCGTGGAGGGGGCGAAGACGACCGGCTCGACATCGGGGTGCACCCGCAGGTGGACCGTGCGGGTGGAGTCGAGGTCGGTGTCGGACCACGACAGGGTCACCCCGCCGTAGACGCTGGCCGACGCGTTGTCGGGGTGGCCCTCGAGCCGGGCCGCCAGGCCGTTGGCGAAGCCGAGGTCGGGGACGGGGGGGTCCATGGCGTCTCGGCCGAGGGCGTGGAGGGCCTGCGCGGCCACGATGCCGGTGACGATGGCGGTGGCCGACGAGCCCATCCCCCGGCCGTGCGGCACCTCGTTGACGCACTCCAGCAGCAGCCCGGCGGGAGGGTGCGCACCCAGCTCGGCCCAGGCGACCTGCATGGCCCGGTGGACCAGGTGGCCGCCGTCCAGCGGCACCGCGCCCGCCCCCTCCCCCTTCACGGTCACGAGGAGCCCCGGCGCATCGGTCACCGTGGCTCGACACGTGTCCCAGAGGCCCAGCGCGCAGCCGACGGAGTCGAAGCCCGGACCCAGGTTCGCGCTGCTCGCGGGGACACGCACCTCGACCGCCGCGCCAGGACCCAGCACCGCGGCCACGTCAGTCCTCGAGCCCCAGCGCGACGGCCACCGAGTAGGCGTCCACCGGCACGCGCACCGGCTCCACCGCGGAGCCGTCCGCCGTGCGCAGCGCCCACTGCGGGTCCTTCAGGCCGTGCCCGGTGACCGTGCACACGACCGTGGCGCCCCGGGGCACCGCCCCCTCGCGGTGCTTCTTGAGCAGCCCGGCGATGCTGGCCGCCGAGCCGGGCTCCACGAACACGCCCTCTGTGGACGACAGCAACCGGTGGCCCTCGAGGATCTCCTCGTCGGTGACGGACTCGATGAGCCCCCCGGACTCGTCGCGCGCGACCTCGGCCTGGCGCCACGACGCCGGGTTGCCGATGCGGATGGCGGTGGCGATGGTCTCGGGCTCGTCGACGGGGTGGCCGAGGACGATCGGCGCCGCACCCGCGGCCTGGAACCCCCACATCCGCGGTCGCCGGGAAGCCACCCGATC
Organism: uncultured Actinomycetota bacterium; assembly: GCA_963726295.1. Lineage (GTDB taxonomy): Bacteria > Actinomycetota > Actinomycetes > Actinomycetales > Dermatophilaceae > DASSQJ01. Next base: position 403,130 of record CAVSBW010000001.1, on the reverse strand, counting down.
GAGGATCACTCCACCGGAACCGGTTGTGGCGGCGGCGTACTCGCTATAGCCCCTCCAGTACGCGGTGATGTTGCCGGCGTTGCCGACCGGGAGCACATGGATGTCGGGCGCGTCCCCGAGGGCGTCGACGACCTCGAACGCGGCCGTCTTCTGTCCCTCGATGCGGGCCGGGTTGACCGAGTTGACGAGCTCGACGGGGTAGGCCTCGGCGAGCTTGCGCGCCACGGTCAGGCAGTCGTCGAAGTTGCCCTCGACCTGGATGATGCGCGCGCCGTGCGCCACCGCCTGGCTCAGCTTCCCCATTGCGATCTTGCCGTCGGGCACGAGCACCACGCACGTCATCCCGGCCTTCACCGCGTAGGCAGCGGCGCTGGCGCTCGTGTTGCCCGTGCTCGCGCAGATGACCGCCTTGGCCCCGCGCCGGGCGGCCACGGAGATCGCCGTGGTCATCCCGCGGTCCTTGAACGACGCCGTGGGGTTGAGCCCTTCGTACTTGACGTGCACCTGCGCACCGGTGAGCTCCGAGAGGTGGGCGCAGTGGATCAGCGGCGTCCCGCCCTCGTGGAGGGTGACGACGGGGGCCCCCTCGAGACTCGGCAGGCGCTCGCCGTACTCGCGGATGACCCCGCGCCACTGGTGGGCCACGTCAGCCGCCTTCCACGCGCATCACGGAGGCGACGTGGTCCACGGCGTCCAGCGCCGAGAGCGTGTCCACCGTGGCGGCCAGGGCTGCGTCGGGCGCCCGGTGGGTGACGACGATGAGCTTGGCCCGCCCGTCACCACCGGGCGCGACCTCCTGGCGCACGGTCTCGATGGACACGTCGTGCTCGGCGAAGGCCGCCGCCACCTGGGCGAGCACACCGGGGCGGTCGGCGACGTCGAGGCTGATGTGGTACCTGGTGACGGCGCGGCCCATGTCGACGACGGGGAGCTCGGCATAGGCCGACTCCCCGGGCCCGCGACCCCCGGCCACCCGGTGGCGGGCGGCGGCCACGACGTCGCCGAGCACGGCCGACGCGGTGGGGTCTCCCCCGGCGCCGCGCCCGTAGAACATCAGCTCGCCCGCCGCGTCGGCCTCGACGAACACGGCGTTGAAGGCGTCGCGGACGCTGGCGAGCGGGTGCGACCTGGGGATCATCGCCGGGTGCACCCGGACAGACACGGCCGGGGACCCGTCGGCGTCGACCCGCTCGCAGATGGCGAGCAGCTTGACCACGCAGTCCATGTCGGCCGCGGCACGGATGTCCGCGGCCGTGACCTCGGTGATGCCCTCGCGGTGGACGTCCTCGGCGGCGACGCGCGTGTGGAAGGCGAGGCTGGCGAGGATGGCCGCCTTCGCGGCGGCGTCGTAGCCCTCGACGTCGGCGGTGGGGTCGGCCTCGGCGTACCCGAGGGCCTGGGCCTGCTCGACGGTCTCGGCGAAGCCGGCACCGGAGACGTCCATCTTGTCGAGGACGAAGTTCGTGGTCCCGTTGACGATCCCGATGACCCGGCGCACGTGGTCGCCCGTGAGGGACTCACGGATCGGGCGCAGGATCGGTATGGCCCCCGCGACGGCCGCCTCGTAGTAGAGGTCGACACCGCACTCTGCGGCCCGCGCGTAGAGGGTCGGGCCGTCCTCGGCGAGCAGCGCCTTGTTGGCCGACACCACCGAGGCCCCGTGCTCCATCGCCCGCAGAATGAGGCCCCGGGCCGGTTCGATGCCCCCGATCACCTCGATCACGAGGTCGGCGCGCGCGACCAGGGCCTCGGCGTCGTCGGTGAACAGCGAGGGATCCACGGGCACATCGGGGCGGGCGCGCTGCGGACGGCGGACGGCGATGCCGACGAGCTCGAGCGGAGCCCCGGCGCGCGCGGCGAGGTCGTCGGCGTGCGTGACGAGCATCCTCGCCACCGACGACCCGACGACGCCGCACCCGAGCAGGGCGACGCGCAGGGGGGCACCGGGTTCGTGTGCCATTCGGGGGTCCATCTCCTGGGGGTGCGTGCTCACGCGTCCGCCACGTCGAGGGCGAGCAGGTCGTCGATCGTCTCACGACGGACGATGACACGTGACTCACCCCCGCGGACGGCGACGACCGGAGGCCTGGGAGTGTGGTTGTACTGGCTCGACAGGCTGCGGCAGTACGCGCCGGTGCCGGGCACGGCGACGAGGTCGCCCGGTCGGACGTCGGCCGGGAGGTACTCGTCGAGCACCACGATGTCGCCGCTCTCGCAGTGACGTCCGACGACCCGCGACAGCGCCGGGGGCGCGGTGGACCGGCGGCTGGCGAGGGTGCACGAGTAGTCGGCCTCGTAGAGGGCGGGGCGGGCGTTGTCGCTCATCCCGCCGTCGACGGAGACGTACTTGCGGGCGTGGGTGCCGTCGATGTCGACGTCCTTGACCGTGCCCACCTCGTAGAGGGTGAAGGTGCTCGGGCCGGCGATGGCACGTCCGGGCTCGACGGACACGCGCGGGACCCGGGGGTTGTCGCCGTCACCGACGGCCTTGAGCTCGCGCTCGACGATGTCGGCGAGCTCGCTGGCGAGGACACCGGTGCCGAGCGGCGTGTGCTGCGAGGTGTAGGCGATCCCGTACCCACCGCCGAGGTCGATGTCCGGTAGGTGCACACCGTGCTCACGTGCGACGTCGGCGTGGAGGCCGATGAGGCGCCGCGCGGCGGCCTCGAACCCCGACGTGTCGAATATCTGGCTCCCGATGTGGCTGTGCAGGCCCCGCAGGTCGAGGACGTCGCGGCGGGCGAGGACCCGCTCCACCGCCTCGGCTGCTCGCCCGCCGACCAGGCTGAAGCCGAACTTCTGGTCCTCGTGCCCAGTGGCGATGAACTCGTGCGTGTGGGCCTCGACCCCTACCGTCACCCGCACCATCACCGGCGCGGAGACCCCGAGCTCGGCGGCCACCGCGGCGACCCGCTCGATCTCGTCGACGGAGTCGAGGACGATCCGCCCCACCCCGTACTGGAGGGCCTCGCGGATCTCGGCCACGGTCTTGTTGTTGCCGTGGAAGCCGATCCGCTGCGCGGGGAAGCCGGCGCGGCGGGCCACCGCGAGCTCCCCGCCGGTGCAGACGTCGAGGTGCAGGCCCTCCTCGGCCACCCACCGGGCGACCGCTGTGCAGAGGAACGCCTTCCCCGCGTAGTAGACGTCGGCGCCACCGACGCGCTCGAAGGCGGCCGCGAAGGCTTCTCGGAAGGCTCGGGCCCGACGCCGGAAGTCGTCCTCGTCGAGGACGTAGGCGGCGGTGCCGTGTCGCTCGGCCAGGGTGACGACGTCGACCCCGCCGACGGTCAGCCGGCCCACGTCGTCACGGGCGACGGTCGACGGCCAGAGCTGCGGAAGCAGCTCCATGACGTCGGAGGGGTACGGGAGGTAGAGCGGGGGGCCGCCGTAGCCCTCGGCGTGGAGGACGCCGGCCTCGTGGGAGCGCACGGGTCAGCTCCTCACATCCGCTCGGGCGCGGTGACGCCGAGCAGGCTCAGGCCGTTGGCGAGCACCTGGCGGGTGGCGTCGTTGAGCCACAGCCGGCCGCGGTGGAGGTCGGTGACCTCCTCGTCGGCGTTCACGGGACGCACCCGGCAGGTGTCGTACCACTTGTGGAAGCGACCGGCGAGCTCCTCGAGGTAGCGGGCCACGCGGTGGGGCTCACGCAGGTGTGCCGCCTGGGCGACGACGCGCGGGAAGTCACCGAGTACCGCGAGCAGCGCGGCCTCGGTGGGGTCGTCGAGCAGGGAGGCGTCGAAGCCGTCCCCCCGGTGCACGCCGTCCTCAGCGGCCAGCCGGGCCACGTTAGCGGTGCGGGCGTGCGCGTACTGCACGTAGAACACGGGGTTGTCGTTGGTCTGCTTGCGCAGCTCGTCGCCGTCGAGGCTGAGCGGGCTGTCCGCCGGGTACCGGGCGAGGGAGTACCGGATCGCGTCGGTGCCGATCCAGGAGATGAGGTCGCGCAGTTCGATGATGTTGCCGGCGCGCTTCGACAGCCGCGCGCCGCCGAGGTCGACGAGCTGGCCGATCCGCACCTCGATGTTGTGATCGGGGTCGTCGCCGGCACAGGCGGCGATGGCCTTGAGCCTGTTGACGTAGCCGTGGTGGTCGGCACCCAGCAGGTAGATCTTCTCGTCGAAGCCGCGGTCCTTCTTGCTCAGGTAGTAGGCGGCGTCGGCGGCGAAGTACGTGGGCGCGCCATCGGCGCGCACAAGCACGCGGTCCTTGTCGTCGCCGAAGTCGGTGGTGCGCAACCAGATCGCACCGTCGGCGTCGAAGACGTGCCCCTGGTCGCGCAGTCGGGCGACCGCCTGCTCCACCGCGCCCGAGTCGTGGAGCCCGGCCTCGGAGAACCACACGTCGAAGTCGACCCCGAAGTCGCGCAGGGTCTCCCTGATGTCGTCGAGCTGGAGCGGGTAGGCGAGGTCGCGGGCCAGCGTGAGGGCGTCGGCCTCGGGCAGGTCGGTGAGGTCGGGGCGCAGTGCCAGCACCCGCGCGGCGAGGTCGTCGACGTACGTGCCCGGGTAGCCGCCCTCGGGCGTGGGCTCGCCCTTGGCCCGCGCGAGGACGCTGCGCGCGAAGTTCTGCATCTGGCTGCCGGCGTCGTTGAGGTAGTACTCGGTCGCCAGCGTGGCCCCCGAGGCGCGAAGCAGCCGCCCCATGGCGTCCCCGAGGGCCGCCCAGCGCGTGTGCCCGAGGTGCAGCGGGCCCGTGGGGTTCGCCGAGATGTACTCGAGGTTGATGACGTGCCCGGCCTCGGAGTCGTTGCGCCCGTACAGCTCGCCGGACTCCACGATGGTCCGGGCCAGCTCGCCGGCGCTGGCGGCGTCGAGGGTGATGTTGAGGAATCCCGGGCCCGCGACGTCGACGGCCTTGACGCCGGCCGTCGCGGCCAGGCGCCCCGCGACGAGCTGCGCGACGTCGCGGGGCGGCATCCCGGCGCCCTTGGCGAGCTGTAGGGCGATGTTGGTGGACCAGTCACCGTGGTCGCGGTTGCGGGGCCGCTCGACGCGCACCTCGTCGGGCACGGTGACGTCGAGGTTACCGGTGTCGACGGCGGCGGCGAGGGCCTCGCGGATCGCGGCGGAGAGCTGCTCGGGGGTCACCCGCCGAAGTCTATGGGCCGGGGAGGGAGGCCCTCCCACCCTCGGCGAGACGTGAGACGGAGGCGACGAGCTCGTCGGGGTCGAAGGGCTTGCCCACCACCCCGTCGAAGCCGGCGATCGTCGTCTCCGGGCCAACGTGCTCGGCGACGTTGGCCGTGACCAGCAGCACGGGCATCTGGTCGAGCCGGTGATGGGAGCGGATGGCCGCGATCGCCCACCAGCCGTCGTAGGGCGACATCTGGGAGTCGATGACGACGACCGACGGCACCCGGTTCTCGACGTCGATGAGGCGCGCCATCGCCTCATGGCCGTCGCTGGCCTCCTCGACGTCGAAGCCCGCCAGCTCGAGGTTGATCCGCACCAGCCGACGGATCTGCTCGGTGTCGTCGCACACGAGGACCAGTGGCGCCGCGGAGGCGTCACTGCTCCCGGATTGCATGGGGGTCAGCGTAGGCTGCTAGCCTCACTGCGCGCCTGCGACACCGCGAGGTTCGTGGCGTACGGCCCCCGTAGCTCAGGGGATAGAGCACCGCCCTCCGGAGGCGGGAGCGCAGGTTCGAATCCTGCCGGGGGCGCCCAACCGCAGGTCACTGACCTGCGGCTTCGCCATTTGGGTCTGCGGCGTGCAACCAGCGTGCAACAGGCAGTTCCGGAATGACATCGGTCGGTGCCACGAACACGGCATCCGGGAAGGCGTCGGCGATGACCTCGGCGCCGAGTAGAAGTCCGGGGCTCCCGCGGTCAGCACGACGGTCGTCAGTGGTTCATGGCGGCGGCGGGTGGAGGGCAGCGTCGGCTGAGCGGTGAGGTCGAAGGTGTCTTCGAGATCCGAAGCCATGGCTCGGCCAGGAAGTTGAACGGCGAGATCTGGCTCTTCACGGGTGCGAGCTTCAGGGTGTCGCGGTAGGTGCTGAAGTCGTAGACGAAGTACTCGCCCGGCCTGTTCGTCGCGTTGTTGGGGGCGACGCCCCGCCGTCGGTGAACGACCACGCCGTCCGCGTCCCGTTCACAGCGTAGGTCCCGTAGCCCCACGTGCACGACCTCGTGTTCTCCTGGGTCACCGCGAACTTGCCGTGGTCGAGGACGAAGACCCAATGTCCCCAGTTCTCGTCGTAGTACTCGGGCGCGGAGGCAGTGCGGTCGGTGTCCATGGTCCAGACGCCGTCGATCTCGGTCGCGACCCCGGCGCGCGTCGGATCGGGTACCGGCGAGCACGCTGCGATCACCGTGGGCGGCACCCCTAGCTTCCGCTTTAGCGCCTCGATCCCCTTGACGATCTGGCTCGCGCCGGCATCGCGCTCGATCTCGGCGTAGACCGGCTCGACGGCGGTCCGGAGCTTCCGCAGGTCCCTGTGGGTCGCCGCATCGAAGATCGTGTGGTTCTTGCGACACAGGTTGGCTGCAGCCTCCTCGTCAGAGCCCCTCTCCACAGTGGTCCGCGCGGTGACGGCCTTGCCACGCAAGGAAGCGTCATGGACATCGGCTTCATCACCGAGGGCGTCGGCCACCTATCCTTCGAGCGGGCGCTCGACCTCGCCCGCGACCTCGGCCTGGCCTCGGTCGAGGTCGCCACCGGCAACTGGTCGGAGGCCCCGCATGAGGACCTCGCCGCGCTCGCCGCCTCCGAGACCGCCCGCCAGGAGTTCGCCGGCAAGGTCACCGATCGCGGGTTGCGGATCTCCGCGCTCAACGCCAACGGCAACCAGCTACACCCCACCGTCGGCGAGCGCCAAAGCAGGGTGCTGCGCGACACCATCGATGTCGCGAGCTCGCTCGGCGTCCCGACGGTCGTCTGCATGTCCGGGCTGCCGGCCGGTGCGCCCGGGGATCGGATGCCCAACTGGGTCACCTCCTCCTGGCCTCCCGAGAACCTCGAGATCGAGCACTACCAGTGGGAGGAGGTCGCGATCTTACTGGCGCAAGCTTGCCGACTTCGCCGGCGACCGCGGCGTCCGACTGGCCATCGAGGCCTGCTTCGACCAGCTCGTCCACAACTCCTTCACCCTCCTCCGGCTGGCAGAGACAGCGGGCGACGACGTTGTCGGCGCCAACCTGGACCCCTCGCACCTCATGGCGATGGGCGCGGACATCCCGTCGGTCATCCGCGCCCCTGGACCGCAGATCTTCCACGTCCACGCCAAGGACACCCGGCTCGACCCGGTGGTCGTGCGACGGGACGGTCTTCTCACCAGCCACCCGATGCAACGAGCGCACCTACGGGCGTGGAACTACGTCACGCTCGGCCTCGGCCACCCCGGCGGCGAGACCTTCTGGGCGAACCTCGTCTACACCCTGCGCTCGGTCGGCTACGACGGCCACCTCAGCATCGAGCACGAAGACGTTCTCGTGAACTCCGTCGAGGGCGTCACCCGCGCGGCGCGACTGCTCCAGCGGGTCGTCCTGACCGAGGCGCCCGACTGGAGACCGGCCGAAGTCTGAGCGGCCCGTGCCGTCAACGGTAAAGGCCACTGCAGTCACGTCGGCGCCGGCCTTTACTCGTCACCTGGAACTCGGCGTTTCCGTCGTCGGACCGCGGACGGACGCTGTTGGTGACCAGGCCATCGACCGGCGGCTCTTGCACAAGCGCCCCGACGTAGCCGCCGCCGGTCACCTCGCGACCCGGTCCGTGTTCGACAGCAGACAGGTGGCCTCGAACCCGTCAGGGGCAGTTGGGACGGTGTAGGCGAAGTCGCCGTGGGTCTCCACGAGGCGGACGCTGAGGTCATGGGTTGTACAATCACCGCTGCCCGGCTTCGCGAGGCCTCCGCCCGCCGTCGCCGCGCGTCGCTACCCGACGACCCACCATTCTGAACCGGCGCCGGTGCCCAGGTTCTCCTGCACCGTCAGCACCCGGTGCCGTCCTGGTCGGGCAGGACGATCCGGGACACCCCGTCGAGGCTGTCGTCGGTCGGCGGTGGGTCCGCGTCCCGGTACCGCACGCCGCATCGCTCGCCGACGCGGTCGTCACATCAGAGCCAGCCGTTGCCGTCCGCGATGAGCACGGCCTCGGTACGGTTCCCGGCGCCGGTCTTGCCGATGGCGCTGGAGAGGTGGTTGCGCACGGTGCCCTCGGAGAGGAACAACCGGCGGGCGATCGTGGCGACCGACGAACCGTCGCGCCCCGCCTGCAGCACGTCGGTCTCTCGGGGCGTCAGCGGCGACTCCCCCGCGACCAGGCTGTCGGTGGCCAGCGACGGGTCGACCACCCGCAGCCCGGCGTGCACGCGTCGCACCGCATCGGCGAGCTGCGCCGCCGGGGTGTCCTTGACGACGTAGCCGCTGGCTCCCGACTTCATCGCCCGGTGCAGGAAGCCGGGCCGGCCGAAGGTGGTCACGATCAGGACCCGGGTGTCAGGGAAGGCGTCTCGCAACGCCGCGCACGCCGTGATGCCGTCCATCCCGGGCATCTCGACGTCGATGAGGGCCACGTCGGGGCGGTGCCGGGCCACGGCGGGCAGCACCTCGAGGCCGGTGCCCACCTCGGCCACCACCTCGAGGTCGGACTCCAGGCTGAGCAGGGCCGACAGGGCGCCCCGCACCAGCGCCTGGTCGTCGGCAAGCAGCACGCGGATCGGCTCGCTCATCCGACCGCCACCCGCAGGGTGTGACCGCGCGGCTGCTCCACCTCCGTCGTCAAGGCGCCACCCACGGCGGCGGCGCGCTCGCGCAGGCCGACCAGCCCGCTGCCCGGCCGCCCGTCCACGGCGGAGGCACCCGCTGCGCTCGCGCCGGTGCCGTCGTCGACGACCTCGGCTGCATCCGGGCCGAGCCGCACCGTGCAGCGCGTGGCACCGCTGTGTCGGATGACGTTGGTTACGCCCTCACGCACGGTCCAGGCGAACAGCTCGCGCAGGTGCGAGGGCACGTCGTCGGTGGAGTTGGGCAGCTCGGCCTCGATCTCCGCCGCGGCCAGAGCGGTGCGGGCCCGAGCCAGCTCACCAGGCAAAGTCAGCTCGCGATACCCCTCGACCGCACGGCGCACGTCGGCGAGAGCGTCTCGCGAGAGCCGTTCGAGGTCGGCCAGCTCGGCTCGGGCGCGCTCGGTGTCGACGTCGAGCAGCCGGTTCGCGAGCTCGGCCTTGACCGTGATGACGGTGAGCGAGTGGCCGAGGATGTCGTGCAGGTCGCGGGCGAAGCGAGTGCGCTCGTTCTCGACCGCCAGCTCGGCGTTGCGTTTGTGGGCCTGCACCAACTCGATGTTGCGCGCCATCATCTGCCGGATCCCGAAGACGGCCAGGGCCGCGGCGAAGACCGAGAACAGCAGCCCGACGGGGCTCGACCACTCCGGGTTCAGCCGGCCGACCAGCAGCACCAGCCCGGCCAGCGCCAGCACGATCAGGGCCGCGACCCGCAGCGAGAAGCACATCACCGCCGCGACAGCGCAGTAGACCAGCGCCGCGGTGCCGGGCTGACCCAGCGTGGTGATCATGACGGCGGCGAGGGCAAGCAGCACGAGGAGGTAGCCGAGCGAACGGGCCAACCTGGGCGGGGAGGCGAAGTCGTTGCGGTCGCGGCGCAGCCGCCACCAGATCGTCATGTAATAGCAGCCGAAGACGACGGTGGCGATGCCGCCGACGACGCCCGCCACGGTGTCGCGAGCGTTCCACGCGGCGATGACCGGGTCCGCGAGGAAGAACAGCCAGATCGCGGCGAACCCGACCCCCCAGCGCCGGGCGACCGGCGTCGGGGGGACCGGGGTACCGCTGCTCATGTCGGTCACGCTAGCCGTCACACCCGGGCGGTGTCCTTGCTCATCCGCCACGCGGCGCCGAGCACGAAGATCGCGAGCCAGGCCACCGCGTTGACGACGGCGTACCAGGGCAGCTCTTGCGTCAGCGGAGCGCGAGCCACCTCGGCGACGCCGTACATCGGTGTCCAGTAGGCGATGTCTCGCACGATCGGGCTGTAGGAGCTGAGCGGGATGAAGAGCCCGCCGAGGAAGGCGAGCAGCGCCAAGCCGGGGCCGAGCACCTGCATGACGTTCTCGCCGGGCACGAGGTAGCCCACGAAGACGCCGAGCGCAGCGAAGGTCATGACGCAGGCCAGGGTGAGCAGGCCGCACTTGACCCACGCGTCGGTCGGCATCTGCGGCTTGCCCTGCACGGCACCCACGACGTTGACGGCGAGGATGGCGACCGCACCCATCGCGAGCGCGACGAACGCCTTGACGAGGATGTAGGCGGTGGGGTTGAGGGGGGTGAGCCGCAGTTGGCGCGACCAGCCGAGGGCACGCTCGAGGGCCACGCCCGCCCCCGCCGACGCCGCGATCAGCGCACCGCCGTAGAGCGCCATCGACACCATCACGTAGGCGGAGACGTTGCCGGTGCCGACGCTCTGCTGGCTGTCGCCGCCGGAGCCGAACACGAAGAACATCGCCGTGGGGAAGACCAGGGCGAAGATGATGGTGCGGCGGTTGCGCAGCATCCGCTTCAGCTCGATGCGCACGAGGGTCGCGTTGAGGCCACCGAATGGGGGCACCCGCCGGGTCGTCGGGTCAACGGCCTGGACAGTGCTCATCGCAGGGCTCCTTCGCGCTCGGGGTCGCTGGTGGGATCATTGGTGGGGTCGCCGGTGAGATCGCCGGTCGTGCGGCCGGTGAGGCTGAGGAAGGCGTCCTCGAGGCCGTGGGCGGTGATCTCGAGGTCACGTGCGTCGGTCTCGGTGAGCAGGTAGCGGGCCACGAGGTCGCTGTCGGCCGCGTGCACGTAGACCTGCTCACCACGCACGTCGACCCGGTCGACGCTTCCGAGGCGGGAGAGGGCGTCGGTGTCGGGACTGCTCAGCGTCGCCCGCACCGTGCGTCCCGAGGCGAGTGCCTTGATCTCGCTGCCGGTGCCGTCGGCCACGATGCTGCCGTTGCTGATCAGCACGATCCGGTCGGCGTAGAGGTCGGCCTCCTCGAGGTAGTGCGTCGCGAACAGCACCGCGCGGCCCTGTCGGGCGTCCTCGCGGATCGCGTTCCAGAACGAGCGCCGCCCCTCGACGTCCATCCCGGTCGTCGGCTCGTCGAGCAGCAGCAGCGCCGGGTCGGACAGCAGCGCCATCGCGAACCGCAGCCGCTGCTGCTCACCGCCGGAGCACTTGGCGACCTTGCGGCTCGCGATCTCGGCGATCCCGGCGGACTCGAGCACCGCATCCACCGGCTTGGTGTCGGCGAAGAGGCTGTCCGTGTACTGCACCGTCTCGCGCACGGTGAGGTCCTTGAGCAGGCCACCCGTCTGCATCACCGCGGCGACCAGGCCTCGGGCGATGGCCCGGCGCGGCGCCATGCCGAACACCTCGACCTCGCCAGCGGTCGGGTGGGACAACCCGAGCACCATGTCGATCGTCGTGGTCTTGCCCGCGCCGTTCGGGCCCAAGAAGGCCACCATCTCGCCCGGCTGGATCTCGAGGTCGATCCCCCGCACCGCGTGCACGTTCCCGAAGGTCTTCGTGACCCCGCCGAGTCGCACGGCGGGAGTGGTCTGTGTGGTCATGCGTCCAGCATCCCCGCGCGGCGAGCGGCGGCCTCAGGTCACCTGTCACGGGCTGCCCATGACATCTGTCATCGCCTCGCGCCCGGGGCGACCTGGTCCGCCCCACCGAGGTGACGCGATCCCGGCCGCCGAGGCCGGGACGCACGCCCCGTTCACCTGATCTCGGTGTGATTGCACAAGTCTTCTATGTAAAGAGAGGGTGGGTGAGTCCCGTGGCGTGGTGTAAGTGACGTCACGCGGGTCTTTGCTGGTGCTGACTATGCCGTCAGCTCGGCGGTGGGGGACTACCTCCTTCCGGGGATGAGCTGCAACTCTGGCGGGCGCTTGCGCCGTTCGTCTCCGCTGGTGGTGAGATGATCTGGCTCGGCGAAGACGATGTGCTTACCCGGTGGGCCTTCGATGGCCACTCGCTGACCGTTGGCGCTGGACGCATGATTTTTGACTGACCCACGGGGCGTGCCCCGATGCCGGGATGCGGTGGTCGACTAACGGCGGTATGCAGCCGGGTCTTGCCGTCCGCGAATGCGGCCGGACTCGACCAGCGAGCCCGGCAATTGGGCGCGGTGGCGGCCGAACCGCGACCCTTTCAGCCTGGCGGTCAGAGGATCCCGCATCATGTCTACGCCATCTGATGACGTGCTTGCGTTGGCCGACTTGGCGGGCCCCGTGTGCTGTCAGCGCCCGGGGAGAACTTGGGGGCACCACTGGCGCGGCGCCTGGACGTCGTCGCGAACTCGTCCACGCCCGCGGAGTAGCGGTCGCCCTCGAAATCCTCCTGGACAAGTTGATCGACTATGGCATTCCGCTCAGCCAGGCTGAGCGAGAGCGCACGAGGCGTCGGGTTGAGCGAGCCGTTCATCCGGGCGCATCGAGTGCGTTGTCTGACGGGCGGTCCGGTGACCGTTCGGACCAACGGCTCGGCGGCTTCCGACAGGCGCCGATGGCGTCGCGCAGGGTCAGCGGGTCGGCGCCGTAGGCTCCCAACTCGATCCAGTCTCCCCGATCGTGTCTGCGGACGAGCCACTCCCCCGCTGGGGTGTCACCCAGCTGCAGGCCGGAGACGTGGGTGGGGCAGGGGTGGTGGGGCTCGAGGGTTCTTGGGGTCAGAGGTCGTTGCCGGCATAGGACTGGTTGAAGCTCTTGTTGGCCAGCGGGAAGTCGGGGACGATCGTGTCGGTCAAGGCCACGGGCAGGGCGGGCCAGTTGAAGAACGAGGGGTCCACGGCTCGGACACGGGTGATGTTGCCGGATGAGCCGATCTCGACGCGGTGGCACAGGGTACCTCGCCAGGCTTCGACGACCCCGAGGCCGGCGGCCGCCCACGAGGAGGGGGCAACGGACATCGGGTGGCTGGTCGTGGTGGCCGTGGCCCGTTGCGTCAGTGCGGTCAGGAGCTGGGTGGAGGCGGCAACCTCGCGGGCGCGAACGCGGTAGCGGGCGAGGACGTCGCCGCGCTCCTCGGTGACGGGCTCGTAGCCGTCGAGGTCGATGAACGGGTGGTCCCGGCGGGCGTCGATGGGGATGCCGGAGGCGCGGGCGATGTAGCCGAGGGTGCCGATGTGCGCCGCCTGTTCGGTGGCGAGGGTGGATGTGCCGGTGAATCGGTCGGCCACGATGCTGTTGGCCAGGGTGATCTGGACGATCTCGGCGACCTCGTCGGCGATGTCCTGGAGAAGTTCGAGATCCGGGAGAGTTCGCAGGTGGGCCCCGCCGATCGTGATGCCGCCGCGCAGGAGCCGGTGTCCGGTGAGGGCTTGGTTGTGGCGCAGGAGGGTCTCGCGTAGGCGTTGGGTGTGGGTGTGGGCGATGCCGTAGCCGACGTCGTTGGCGATCGCGCCGAGGTCGCTGACGTGGTTGTAGAGCCGTTCGGCCTCCAGCAGCAGGGCCCGGGCGGCTCGGGTGCGATCCGCCACGTCAATGTTCAGGGCGTCCTCGACCGCCATGACGTAGGCCAGGGAGTGCCCCACCGCGGTGTCGCCGCTGATCCGCTCGGCCAGCTCGATGCCCTGTGCGGGGGTGCGGCCCTCGAAGAGCTTCTCGACGCCGCGGTGCAGGAACCACAGTCGCGCCTTGACCTGAAGGATGGTTTCGCCGACGACGGAGAACCGGAAGTGGCCTGGTTCGATGAGCCCGGCGTGAACCGGGCCGACCGGGATCTCGTAGACGCCGTCGCCCTCGACGGCGATGAACGGGTAGGACCCGACGTCGGCGTTGAACCGGGGGGTGGGGTCCGCGTCGTGGCGCATGGGGTGGTAACCGACGGGCCAGTGGGCGTGCCGGACCAGGCGTTTGGGCATCGGGTGCTCGTCAGGGACGATCCCGTACAGGTCGTCCATCTCGCGTTCGAACCGACCGGCGGGGAACGAGCGGTGCGCCAGACTTGGGACCCAGGGGTCCTCGCGGGGGACCTCGACGGTGAGCTCGTGGCGCTGGCCGACGGGTCGCAGGAAGCTGTAGACCACGCGCAGCCGGTCGCGGTCGTCGTGACCTGCCACCACGGCCAGCCGCCAGCCGTCGTCGAGGAGCCGGCCGGCGACGGCGGTGACCTGCTCCCGGCTCAGGGTCTGGCTGGTGGTGATCGCCCCGAGTGTCATCGGGCACCGGCCAGTACTGCTGCGGCCTCGCGGAGCTGGGCCGCCAGAGGGGATGCCATCAGCCCCAGGATGGCTGCTGCGCCGAGCGCGATCAGCACGGGCGCCTGACGCTGCCTGGACGCCGGTTCGGCAACCGGCTCGTGCCCGGGTGTGGGCAACGGGTCGGTGTGCGCGTTCGCCGGGAGAGGGTTCTCCGATGGTGCAGCTGCGGCCGGAGGGCCCCCTGTCACTGGGGGGCCCAAGGTGATGGCGGAGACGTGGCGGGCCAGGCCGGCGAACACGACGAGCATCAGGAACAGGGCGATCCCCATGGCCCAGCCGAGTCCGGCCTGCCAGCCGGCGACGACGATGGCCACCTCGGTGAAGAACAGCACGAACGGGGGGAATCCGAGCAGCGCGGCGGTTCCAGCGAGCAGTGCTCGGGCGAGGTCCGGCCGGCGGGTGAGCAGGCCGGTGACGTCCACGGTGCGGGTGGTGCCCTCGGTTGCCAGGATCCGGCCGGCGACGACGAACATGGCTGCCTTGACCAGGCCGTGGCCGAGCATGTGCAGCAGCACCGCGGCCGTGGCAAGCGGCCCACCCACGGCCACTCCCAGCGCCATGATCCCCATGTGCTCGATGCTGGAGTAGGCCAGCATCCGCTTGTAGTCGCGTTGGCCCAGGATCATCGCGGCGGCCACGGACAAGGACAGCAGGCCCCCGGCGAGCAGCAGGCCGCGCAGAAATTGCGGGCCGAGCGCGGCGTCGCCGATCGCCTGGATCCGCAAGATGGCATACAGGGCCACCGAGAGCAGGACACCTGACATCAGGCCGGACACCGGTGCGGGGGCTTGGGAGTGGGCGTCCGGTAGCCAGCTGTGCATCGGGGCCAGGCCCGCCTTGGTGGCGAAGCCCAGGACGGCCAGGGCCACGGCGATCCGGGTGAGGCCGGGGTCCAGGGAGAGCCCGCCTTCGGCCAGCTGGACCCAGGACAGCGTCGGGGCCCCGGCCGCGACGGTGCTGGCGTAGAGCAGGACGATCCCGAGGAACGCGATCGCGACGCCCACGGAGCCCAGGACCACGTACTTCCAGGCGGCCTCGAGGGATCGCGGGCTCTGGTGGTGGCCGACGAGGAACGCGGTCGCGATGGTGGTGGCCTCGATGGCGACCCACAGGATGCCGAGGTTGTCGGTCAGGACGGCAAGGCTCATCGCTCCGAGGAACAGGCAGACCAGCGCCGTGTAGCGGCCGTCCGGGGCGGTCCTGGCGGCGCGGGTCGGCAGCCCGCCCCACAAGGCGGTGACCGCGACCGCGCCGATGGTGAGCAGGAGCCACGCGGACAGCGCGTCGGCACGCAGAACCTCGTTCGCCGCAGTGAGGGGCCCGTAGGCGTGCACCACCGTCAGCAGCGCGATCCCGGCCCCGAGGGCGACGACGGCCACCGCCAGGTCGGCCCCTCGTGTCCAGCCGTCAGCGCGGCGCCACCACGAGACCGCGCCCACGATGACCGGCAACAGCAGCGGGATCCAGATCAGGGCGGTCATCAGTCGCGCAGCTCCGTCAGCTCGTCGAGGTCGATACCACCGTGGGCGGACTGCAGCCGGCTGGTGAGGACCCGCAGGATCAGCACCACGAGGAGCACGTCGAGGGTCACGCCGAGCTCCACGACGAAGGGGACGCCGCCGGAGGTCAGGAAGGCGGTGGTGGCTATCCCGTTGTCCAGTACGACGAAGCCGATGAGCTGGGCCAGTGCGCTGCGCCGGGTCAGCAGCACGAGGAAGCCGATCAGGACCAGTGCAACCCCGACCGGCGCCGCACTGGCGGCCGGCCCGTCCAGAACCGCCACGATCGGCAGGCCCGCTACGTACGCCAGGACCGTCAGCGCCGTCGCCGCGAGCAGGGCGGCCGTGGGGTTGACCAGCGGGGTCTGTTCCCGCACGGCCCCGGTGGCCGCGGCGGTGCGGGACAGCGCCCACGGGATGGCGACGGCCTTCATCGCCAGCACCAGGACGGCCACGGCGAGGACCTCGGAGTCGCCGTGTTCGATGCCGAGCACCGCGACCAGCGCGCCCAGGGCCGCCCCTTGGACGGCCAGAACGCGGATCGACGCGCTGAGCGAGTAGCGCCAGACCTGCAGGACCGCGGTCACCAGCAGCAGCCCGGTGGTCGTGGCCAGCAGCTGGCTGAACAGGGCTTCGCTCATGCCGTGCCCCCGATCAGGAACGAGGCGGTGACGGCCAGGAACGCCAGCACGAACGACCCGGCCAGCAGTTCCGGCACCCGGAAAAGGCGGAGCTTGGCCAGGAAGACTTCGCCCGCGGCGACGAGCATGCCCGCGGCGACCAGCTTGACCACGATCGCGGCCATCCCGACCAGCACCGCGGAAACGCTGAGCGTGGTCGCCACACCCCAGGGGATGGCCAGGTTGACCACAAGCCCGAGCAGGGCAGTGAGTCGCAGCCAGGAGCCCACCTCCAGCCACGCCAGGTCGCGCCCGGAGCTCTCGAGCACCATCGCCTCATGCACCATGGTCAGCTCGAGGTGGGTCGAGGGGTTGTCCACTGGCAGCCGGCCGGTCTCTGCCAGCACCGCGATCCCCAGCGCGACGACCGCGAGCAGTCCCACCGGGGAGACCGCGCTGGCCGGGTCCTGCGCCCGGGCGGCCACGATCGCCGACAACGCGGAGGTCCCGACCGGGATGGACAGTGCGTACACGGCGACCAGGACGGTGGGTTCGACCAGTGCCGCGATGGTCATGTGCCGGCTGGAGCCCATCCCACCGAACGCGGTGCCGGACTCCAGGCCGAGCAGGGCCAACGCCACGGTGCCGAGCAGCAGTACCGACACGACCACGAACAGGTCGTCGGGGACCATTGCCAGAGAGCCGGTTCCCACCAGCGGCACCAACGCGCAGAGGACGAGGCTGGACGTGATCAGCAGCAGCGGCGTGGCCGACAGCAGCGGGCCGGTACCGGCTGCCTGCAGGGGCTCCTTGGCCAGCAGCTTGCGGACGTCACGCCAAGGCTGCGTCACACCGGGCCCGGCCCGCCCTTCGAGTCGTGCCCGGGTCTGGCGCATCAGGCCGATCAGGAGCGGGGTGAAAGCCAGTGCGCCTACGACCTGGACGGCCAGCAGCCCGGGAACGGTGAGGGTGTTCACCAGGTCACCGCCAGCAGCACGAGCACCAATGCGGTGAAGGAGAACCCGAGGTATCGGTGGATGCTGCCGTTCTGGATCCGGCGCGCTCCCTCCCCGATCCCGAGCGAGGCCCGCACGACGGGCTCGTAGACCCGGTCGGCCACCAGATCGGTGACCCGTTGGCGGAACCGGACCTGCGAGACCAGGTATCGGGACTCGTCGGCGTGGCTTACCTCGACGTCGCGGCTGGGCTGCAGGGCGTCGTCGAACACTCGCACCAGCGGCTCGGCATACGACGTGGCCGTGTACTGCATCCGCGGGCTGACCCGGACACCGCCGCACCCCCAGGCCAGGTCGGCATCGCGCCGCGGGCTCTGCCGCGCGGCAGCGAGGTGCACCATGACGACCGGGGCCAGCACGATCGCGGCGAGCAGGATCAGGGCCACGGGATCCAACAGGGCGTCAACCGCGGGGAGCGAGACCCCTAGCCCGCCGACGACGTCGATGCCGGAGGCACCCACTGCCCGGGCCAGCCCGGCCGCGACGGGGCCAGGAGCCAGCCCGAGCCCCACGACGGCGGCCGCGCCAAGGAGCATCGCCGCCCGCATCGGGCGACCGCCCTCGTGGCCGTGCGCGGCGGCATCGGATCTGGGACGCGCCAGGAACGCGATCCCGTAGGCCTTGACGAACGTCAGCAGTGCCAGACCAGCGGTGAGCGCGACGACGGCGACAGTGACGGGCAAGAGGATCGCCAGCGCCACATCGTCACGGCCGTTACCGTGGATCAAGGACTGCAGCAGCACCCACTCGGCCGCGAAGCCGGAGGTCACCGGCAGCGCCGCCGCCCCCAGGGCAGCCACCCCGAACGCCAGCGAGGTGGTCGGCATCACCGCGGCCAGTCCGCCGAGGCGGTCCAGGTCGCGCTCTCCGGTGGCATGCAGGATCGAGCCGGCGCCCAGGAACAGCACCGTCTTGAACGCGGCATGGCTCGCGGCGAGCAGCAGCGCCGCGGTGAGGGCGACATCGGCCACCGGCTCATCACCCGCCCCGCGCAGCAGCAGCGCGATGGCCACCGCGACCAGGATCAGCCCGACGTTCTCCGTCGTGGAGTACGCCAGGAGGCGCTTGAGGTCCGTGGCCACCGACGCCTGCAAGATCCCGTAGAGCGCCGAGGCCAGCGCGAGCACCAGCAGCAGCACCGCCCACCAGGCAGGGCCCTGCGGCAGCAGCCGCAGGGCCGCCAGCAGCACGCCGTACACACCCATCTTCACCATCGCCGCACTCATCGCCGCCGACACGTGACTCGGTGCCTCCGGGTGCGCCCGGGGCAGCCACACGTGGACCGGGACAAGCCCGGCCTTGGTGGCGAACCCGCCCAGCAGAAGGACGAAGGCCAGGCTCGCCGTCACACCGGATACACCAGCCGACTCGATCGTCGCGAAGCTGGTGCCTCCGGCGTCGGCCACCAGCGCTGCGAACCCGGCCAGCAGCAGCAGGAAGCTCGCGTGCGTCATGACCGCGTACCACCGGGTGGCGGTGACGACCTCCGAGCGCGCGCCATGGTCAGCCAGCAACAGCACCGTGGAGCCGATGGCCATCGTCTCCCACGCCACCAGGAACGACACGACGTCAGAGGCAGCCGGCACCATCTGCATGCCCAGGATGAACACCGCGAAGGCAGCCCAGCCCGAGCGCGACGCCGCTGGACCCGTCGCGTACCCGATCCCGTACACGGCCGTCACCGCCGCCACGGCACCTGCCAGGGCCATGAAGACCCCACCGAGCCGGTCCGGGGCCAACAGCAGAGACTCCAAAGGAGGACCAAGCGGCAGGGTCACCGGGATGCGCATGCCCGGACCGGGGTTGCCGCCGGTCATCGCGATCAGACCGGTGACCGCTGCCGCGACACCCAGCCCGGTGCACGCCGCGCCCGCCACCAGTGAGCGCACCCTGGCCGGGGCGAGGGTGGCGGACACGAGTGCAACCGCTGCGAGCACCAGCTGGGTGGCGATTCCTGCGGAGACGCCACTCACCTGCCGGTCACCCGCCGCAGGGCTGCCACGATCGCCTCTGGTTCAGGAGGACAGCCCGGCACGGCAAGGTCGACACCCACCACCTCGTCCACGAAGGCGGCCACCCCGTAGCCGTCGCGGAACATGCCCCCGTCCACCGCGCAGTCGCCGACCGCGACCACCACCCGGGGCCGCGGCGTGGCGTCCACCGTGCGCCGCAGCGGCTCTCGCATGTTGTGGGTCACCACGCCCGTCACCAGCAGCACATCGGCATGCCGAGGCGACGCGACGAGCCGCGCCCCGTACCGCTCAGCGTCATACACGGGGCCGAAGACGGCCCCGACCTCGACCTCGCAACCGTTGCACGACCCGCAGTCCACGTGGCGGACCTGTGCGCTGCCGGCCAGGGCCCGGTCGGGCCGGAACGCGCCCGCGGCTTCCGTCGGCACCTCGGGGGCCGGCTCGGCCACCCGACCGGTCCGCCAGATCAGCTTGGCGAGCCGTGCCGAGCTCACGACGACGTCCCCTTCAATTCGCCCCCACTGGCCTCGGCAGAGTCCAGTGCTGGCTGCAGCTCCTGCTCCAGCTCGGCCTGATCGGCCGCGAGCTCTCGCAGGACCAGCCGCGCGCTCACGAGCAGGTCCCGGGTCTCCGGCACCACGATCGAGTAGACCACCTCACCCCGCACCCGCTGCTGGCGGACCAGCCCCATGCGGCGGAGCACAGCCAGCTGCTGAGAGAGGCTGGAAGGCTCCAGGGAGATCTCCGCCAAGAGCTCGTGAACGGCATGCTCTCGGTCGCTGAGCAACTCAAGAACGCGAATCCGAGCAGGATGGGCCAGAGTCCGGAAGAGGTTCGCCTTCGCCTCGTACAACGGCACCGCCATGATCCACCACCTCTACAGTTTCACACTTGCACACTTACGCAAGAGTGCCACCCGCGTCCAAGGGTTGCAAGCGGCGCGCAGCCACCCTCGCCATGCGACGGGGAGGGCATACCTCAACCCGGGCCCTTGGGCCACGATGACGTCGCTGGTGAACGGATGGGGGTGTCCTCAACGGCACGACCGCGGCGGCCCACGTCCGATGGATCGTGCGCGACCCCACACGCCCCGAGGTGACGCAATGCCGGGGCCAAACCCGGATCTCCGCTGACCTGCCCCCAAGAGGGCTTCGGGACCGATGTCCCTGCCCAGCCTCGATCACCTCGGGTCACCGACGCCGCCGACGCCGCCGACTCATCCGCCTGGTTCCTCGCGATACCGTCGAGCATGCCCGCCTCGATGCCGAGCAGGGACACGATCGGGTTGTCGTGCGCCACCGTCGACCCGGCGGTGACCCCCCGGATGCGCGGCTGTTCCACGAGCCCCGGCAGGACCCCGCCGGTCCGCCGCAGCATCCTGACCGTCGTCGCGGTCTCGACCCTCGCGACCGCGTGCAGCCTCGGCCAGGGCGACTCCTCCGCCGGCAGGGGCGAGGACGCGGCACCCGCGGTCACCGTCGTCATCGACCCCGACAACGCGCTGATCGCCCACGCCACGGTGACCACCGCCTCCCCCGCCCCGGTCAGCCTGACCTTTGAATCCGCGGACACCGGGCCTCGGCGGATGGTCTCCCCCGAGGAGTCGACGTCGCACGACTTCACCGTCGTCGGACTCCGGGCGGAGACCGAGTACGAGTTCGAGGCCTCCACCGCCGGCGGGCCGTCGGCGTCCGACCCGGTGACGCTCGCGACAGGCGTCCTGCCCGGCCACGCACCGACCGTCGAGGTGGCGCGGGCCGCCGAGGACGAGTCGGCCGACTCCGACGCGGGGATCACGTTCTTCGGCCTGAACCCGCAGCAGATCGGCGACGGACCGGCCTACTTCGGCGTCGACCCCGACGGCGTCGTCGTGTGGTACCTCGAGAGCGACCAGCCGCCAGGGCAGGGGCCCGTCATCCGCGACCTCGGCGACGGCCAACTGCTGGCCTTCTTCCACGACACCATCGAACGGGTCGACATCGCCGGCGACATCGAGCAGGTGTACGACATGACCGCGGCCGGGCCGTGGCACCACGACGCCGTCCCCATGCCCGGGGGAGGGATGTTCACGCTCTCCGCCGAGAAGCGGACGATCGACGGCGAGGATGTGCGCGGCGACACCGTCGTCGAGCTTGACTCCCGGGGGAACGTCGTCTGGACGTGGTCGAGCTTCCAACACCTGGACACCACCCGGTATCCCGGCGAGCTCGCCCGAGCGCAGGCCCGCACGGGCGGCGGGACGGACTGGACACACGCCAACTCGGTCACCTACGACGAGGAGAGCGACGACATCCTGATCTCGGTACGCTCCCAGAGCTGGGTCGTCGACATCGACCACGGCACGGGTGACGTGCTCTGGATCGCCGGTGACGACGCCGGCATCGACCCGGGCTTCGACGCACCGTTCCTGACCCTGCTCGAGGGGTCGTGGTTCTCGGGGCAGCACGCGGCGATGATCACGACGGACGGCGAGCTGCTCGTCTACGACAACCGCAACGAGACCGGTGGGGAGCACGACAACAGTCGTGCGGTCGCGTACGACCTCGACCTCGACGCCGGAACCGCTCGCCAGACCTTCGAGTACATCGCGCCGAAGTACACCAACTCCCTCGGCGACGTCGACGAGCTCGCGGGCGGCCACATCCTCGTGACGGCCGGTGGCCCAGCCGGCGAGGAGGGCGTCGACGACACCGCGCACATCGTCGAGACCGACGAGCAGGGGCAGCCGCTGTGGGAGCTCGCCATCACGGACACCCGCATCTACCAGGCGGAGCGAGTCTCGTGGAACGACCTCGGCCAGGAGGCCCGCTAGCCGGGAGCGGCTGCGGGCGGGAGGCTGGCGCGAGGCGGGAAGCTGCGGTGCTAGGCCCCACCGGCGCCTCACGGCGAGCTTGTCGCGCCCTGGTTCGCCGAACACCTCAGGTCTGGCTTCCAGGAACATGTCGCCGCGCGTTGAACCACAGCGCGGCCGCCGTGTGGTCCCGACTGGCAACCCGTTCGCGCAGTCGGAGTTCCTGGTCCGACGATCTGCCTGAGGCGCACGGCTCGCGGCGGTAGGACGCTGGACTCCCGACCAGGATGCGGCCTGCGCGTCCCGGGAGTCGCTCGTGTCGATGGAGGAAGGCGAAGCACAAGGGTGCTGTGCTTCCGCCGACCGCCGGGAAGGGGCAGGCTGGACGCATTGCCCCGACGTCGGAGAGGAGTACCAGGTGGACATCGACCGGCAGGAGATCGTCGACCAGCTTCGCGGTCGGAACCAGGACGAGGTCGCCGACCTCGCGGAGCGCGAGCTACCCGAGGTGGTCGACACCGATGAGCATGCCGACCTGCTCCATCGGCTCGGCATCAACCCGGCAGATCTGTTGGGTGGGCTCGGCGGCACCTTCGGCTGAGCCCGCAAGGCCGGACGCTGCGCGCCCGGTGCCAGGTCACCGGAGCAGGGCGCCGAGACGGTGTCGTCCTGGTGGCATTGGGCTTCGGCAAGTTCGCGCGTGCGGATCGCATCTTCGCCCTCGAGCGGATCACCGGCGAGGAACGCGGTGATGGCCGCCGCACTCGGGTCTGGATTGATGGGGCCGTCGATCCCTTGATCGCCTCGAGGACGGAGGGGACGATTCTTCGTGACATGGGGCAGGAGGCCGCAATCGTCGGGCCTGAGCTCGACGAGGCATTGGACTTGGCATTGGCCGCGCGGCTGGCGGCGGCAGCCGATGCGGATCGGGTGGACCTCGCCAGCGGCGTCGGCCACATCGGGCTCAGCAACACCCAGACCCTGCGCGCCACGATCGTCGACAACGAGGCGGCGTCCGGGTAGGGCTCGTCGCAGCGCTGGCCTCGGGCCTGCTCTTCGTCACCACCGCGTGGGCCCTCTACGCCCTGCTCCGCCCCGTCGACCAGAGCCTGGCCCTGCTCCTGCTTGTCCTCAACGCGGTCGGCGTGGCCATACAGTGCGCCAGCTACCTACCCCTGCTCACCGTCCTCGCCCAGAACGACAGCACCCTGGGCCTGCAGGGCCTTACCGGCCGCAGCTCGACTCGATGGCGATGCTCTCGCTCTCCACCTACCAGGTCGGGTTCGTCACCGCCCAGCTGTTCTTCTGCGCCTGGCTCTTCCCCCTCGGCTGGCTCGTGCTGCGCTCCGGATCCCTTTCCCGCCTGTTGGGATGGCTGCTCCTCCTCGACGGCATCGCAGTGCTCATCTGGTTCCTCCAGACCCTCCTCGCCCCTTCGTGGACCGCGCCACTGGACGCGTTCTCCGGTGAGATCGTCCGACCGGCCCGGCGGTCTCCCGCCGCCGAAGGAGGTCAGTCCCGATGCGGACGCCCTCGGACTTCTTGCCCGCCCGCCCTGTCAGGCTCGTGCCTTCCGTCGTCCGCCGACCGTGGCCACCGTGATGCCGACAGGGCGCGGGACAATGGGAACCATGGCAACGACGCTGACCACGTGGTCCTCCGTGGGACGTGACGTGCCCCGCCGCCGGTGGACCCGGATCAGGGCCGTTTCGACCCGGCAGGCCGTCGGGAGGAGTCCGTCAGGGGTGCAGCGGAGGTCACGGTGCTGACCGGCGACCGTCGGCCCGAGACGAACGACGTTCGCGGGTTGCTCCGTCGGGCTCGCGAGGTCCTGTTGAGTGGGGTCGCCTCGCCGGTCGCCCACACCGACACGCTGCAGATCGTCAAGTCGACGGTCGCCGCCGTGCTCGCCTGGGTCCTCGCCGACCGGGTCCTGGGCCTGCACCAGCCGTTCCTCGCCCCGTGGGTGGCGCTCCTGACCCTCCACGCGACGGTGCACCGCACGGCGCGGCGCGGCGTGGAGACGGTCGTTGCCGTCGTCATGGGCATCGGCCTGTCTTTCGTGGTGCTCCAGCTCTTCGGAGCCTCGACGTCATCGCTGGCCGTCGCCCTGCTCGGCGGTCTCGCGCTCTCGCGGCTGCCCTGGCTGCGGAACGAAGGGGTCCTGGTGGCGACGACCGCGCTCTTCGTCATCACGACCGGTGCCGAGGAATCCCAGCGCGCCGCGATCGACGTGCTGCCGGACCGGGCCCTGGACACCGCCCTTGGGGTGGTCGTGGCCCTCCTCGTGAACCTGGTGGTGATCCCGCCCCTGCACGACAGGAGCGCCGAGGAGCAGGTGGACCGCGTGAACCGTCGGCTCGGTGAGCTGCTCGTCGACATCGCCACCGAGCTGGAGAGTCCCCGACCGTCCCCGGGCGAGCGCGACTGGATCGAACGGACCCGCTCCATCGACGACGACCTGGATCGGGCGTGGTCGCTGGTCTCCTATTCGCGCGAGAGCCGACGGTGGAACCCGCGACACCGTCGGCACGGGGACGTCGTGCCCGCCCACCTGGGCGACGTCCTGCTCCGCCTCGAGGACGGCGTCGCCCAGGCCCGCAGCATCGCCCGGCACATCGTCGACTCCGAGCAGCCCGTGGATACGTGGGACCCGGCGTTCCGGGACCGCTTCGTCCCGCTGTTGGCGGCGCTGGGGGACGCTGTGGCGGACCCCGCAGCGGAGGTTGCCCGGCTGCGTGGGGATATCGACTCCCTCGTCACGAGGCTCTCGAGCGGAAGGGTCCGTACAAAGGCATGGCCCCTGTACGGTGCCCTGATCGCCAACACCCGGGTGATGATCGACATCGTCGACGACGTGGCCAGCGCGCGCCCCGTGCGCACCTGAACGCCGAGACGCCTGAGGCCCACGACCCGGGGTTCTGCGAGGGCGCGGCGCTGACTCCGGAACGGACGGATCAGGGGTGGGTGACGCCCGGGGCCGGCTTGGGACGACGTCGTCCCACCCGACTGCTGTCCAGACGCCAGCCGCCACCACGGGTCGCGACCCAGGTAAGGGGACCCGACCGTTGAGCAGGAGCCACAGGACAGATACCCCGCCGAAGAAGTTCCGCCAGGCCCCGGTCGCCGCCGCATTGATCTGCGGGGACATCAACGCGGAGGCAGTTGCCGCAAGCGACACTGCTCGGGCGCGAGCCGCCCGGCGGCCCCTTGAGGCCCCAATCACAGCTGCTGTAGGACACGGCCGAACCATGCCAGCGGCGGTCGCCTCTTCGCCGGCGCTCCAACGAGCGGCTCGCTTCTAAGCGCGGCGGGCCCACGCCGTCGAGGTCTCGGCGGAAGAGCGGCGGGACGACTCAGGTTGAGAGTGCCTCGTTGAGCGCGTCGAGGCCTGGGATCGCCCGCGGGGTTCTCTACGAAATGGTCAACGAGATACACGGACAGATCGTCGGGACCGAGCCCGTCCATTCCGAGCTCGACGCAACGCTGGGCTATGGCTTCCGCCCCGGCCCGCATCGCTGGCTCCTCGTCGGCGATGGAGACCGAGAGGCACCCGGACCGCCCGGAACCGTCGCGTGGTACGCCGCCCGGATTCCGGGAACCCTCTCAGCGCCTCCGTGATCCACTCGCGGCCCGGGAAGGATGCCTGGGCGAACCTAGCCACCTGAATGATCATGACGGCGAGGGTTCCAGTCTTGGCGAGGGGGGACGACAGTGGGGAACGGAACCTCGGGGTCTCACGCGTGGATGGTGATCGACGGCGCTGTAACGCCGTGGAGCAAGGCCGGCCGCGCGGTGATTTCCGTGCTGCGGGCCGGACGTATCCTCGAGCGATGAGGGCTTCCTTCGTGGCCCTGTTGGCCGTGCTCACCGTGGCGGGGTGCACGCCGGGTCAGACGGAGTCGCAGCCGCCTGCAAGCACTCGAGCCGGGTCGAGTGCCATACCCCCCCCAGTGCGTCCTCGACGGCCACCGCGGGCTCCGTGTGTCGGTCGGACTACGTCCCCGCCACCCTGCCGACCTGGGCGCGGGCCGGGTTCACACCGCCGACCCAACCCATGCCCTACGTCTTGGGGGACAGCGGCGAGATCGTCGCGATCCTGTGGGCCGAGCACGACCCGCTCAAGGTCCCGCCGGCGGCAGACCGCAACAACAAGATCCTGTGGGTGTCCCGGGTGGGAGGCGGTGACCTGCACATCCGAGCCACCCTGGAGTCCTCGGACGAGACCGTGACCCGCTCGGTGGCGGGCGGGCCGGGGCCTTCGATCATCGACCTGCCCTCACCCGGCTGCTGGTCCTTCGACCTGACGTGGGGCACTCAGCACGACCACATCCAGCTGGAGTACGTCTCGAGCTGAGGCCGTGAACATGCAGGGTTGCGGCGGGCCGCGGACACGATCCGCCTCGGGCAGGTCGCCCTCACCCCAGAACTTGAGCAGGCGTCCTCCATCGTGGCCTGAACTTGGCCGGCATCGCCACGGTCCGGGACCTCGAAGCCGAGAACACCCACCTCCGGCACGCTGACCAGCACCCTGGGCACCGGCTCGCCCGCCGTGTGCTTCTGGGTCAACCCAGCTGGTCAAGCGCGACGGCCAGCACCAGTCCCAGTGCGGTGGCGAAGCCGGTGGCGTAGCTGTCTTCCTTGAACGCCTTGGGGAACACCTCGGTGGCCAAGGACGCAGCCACCGCACCTCCAGCCACACACCTGATCAACCCGAGCGGGGCCTGTGGCACGCCCGAGAGAAGGAGGTTGCCCGCCAACGCTGCGAGCGAGAGGAGTGCCGCGGTGGCGGCCCATAGTCCCAGGACCTTGGGTTTCGACCGGTCCTGGGCCATCTGCTTCGCGCCGCCGGCCGCCTCGGGCAGGTTGGACAGGAAGATCGACCCGGACAGCGAGGCCACCTGCAACGGTGCTGCGCCGATCAGGGCCACGCCCAGTGCCAGGTTCTCCGGGATGCCGTCGAGGGTGACCGCCGCCAGCAACCCACCACCGCTGTCGGAGCCAAGCTTGCGCTTGACGAAACGATCCAGGGCGGTGAAGGCGCCTGCGCCGATCAGGACGGACACCGCCACAGCCCACAAGGGTGCCACGTCCGTCGCGGGATCGATCAGCTCGAGCACCGCGGACACCATCAGGGCGCCGCCGGCGAGCGCGACGATGTAGCCCTCCACCTTGGGCGGCAGGTTGCCGTACACACCCCAGGCGGCACCGGCCACCAACGCCGCCGAGACCACCACGATCACCAGGCTGGTGAGCAACACACCGACCTCCTCTCCTCGCCCGCCGCGCGGCACCGCCCCTCGGCAGCATCCGCGAACAAGCCGTGAATGACGAGAGATGCTTCACTGGCCGCAGCGACACTAGTCGGGGATGGCGTCCGCGGTCGCGCCGGCGGCGGTGATCATCTGCCCTGCCCACGACGACCGGACGCCAGCAGTCCCACCCTCTTCCTGACGCGCTGAGACGAAAGGACCTTCCGAGTTGTTCTTCGACGATGCCTCCGGCCTGGCTCGAGTCTTGATCGTGGGTTCGCTGGCGTACCTGTGGTTGATCGCGATCGTGCGGGTGAGCGGCAAACGAACCCTCGCCCAGCTCAATGCCTTCGACTTCATCGTGACAGTTGCGCTCGGTTCAACCTTGGCCACGGTCGTCCTGAGCAGCTCGGTCGCCTGGGTCGAGGGAGCCCTTGCCCTGGCGCTCCTCGCGGTGCTGCAACTCGTCGTGGCATGGGTCTCCGTGCACGTCCGCTGGGTGCGCAGCGCGGTCACGTCGACGCCCACGGTGCTGCTCCGCGACGGCCACCCGGACCGTGATGCACTGACCAGGCAGCGGATCTCCGAACAGAGCGTGCGCCAAGCAGTGCGTAGCGCCGGAATCGGAGGCTTGGAGCTCGTGGCCGCCGTGGTCCTCGAGCCCAACGGCACCATCAGCGTCATACCAACCAGCCAGTTCGGCAGCGGATCGGCGACCGCCGACGTGACACACCCGGACCAGCAGCATCCGCGTCGGGCCTGAAGATCACACGAGGGCACCCCTCGCGCGTCGCCGCAGCAGCGCTACCGCAAAGGGTGCGGCCCGCTCTCACCGAGCACACGGATGACCAAGGAGCGGCACCCCCTCGCGACACGACACGGACCCCCGCAGACCCGGATGGTCCAGCACGATGGGCAACCTGTCCATGAACTGCCATGTACGCCCGCAAGTGGGTTCCGCGAGGCGCCCTTTGTGGGCGCTAAGACGCACATCTCCTGTCAGGGCCCGCGGTGCGTAGGTCCATCTCGTCCTTCTCGGGCTCAGCTACCGGCAACCCGGTGTGCTGCGTCACTGTCGATCCTGACCGACGGGCGTGAAGGCAGTTGGGGGCGTTCGATGAAGTCCCGGTGAAGGCCACGGGGTGGGCCA
Source organism: uncultured Actinomycetota bacterium (assembly GCA_963726295.1). Classification (GTDB taxonomy): domain Bacteria; phylum Actinomycetota; class Actinomycetes; order Actinomycetales; family Dermatophilaceae; genus DASSQJ01. The sequence continues at coordinate 374,630 of CAVSBW010000001.1, read as the reverse complement.
GCGGCCGGGACGCGACCGCGCCGCGCCGCGCCGCCGATGCGTTGTCACACGAGGTGGTTACGCACCTGCTCGAAGTCGTCGAGGCGGACGGCGTCGTCGCAGCCGGCAACGAGTCGCCCGTCCACGGCCCGACCGGCCCGTAGCGCGGCTGCGGTCAGCGGGTCCGGACCTGCAACGGGACGCCGGTCGCCCGCTCGGATACGGCCCACAGCGTCGCGATCGCCTCGTCGTTCCCGCGGCGCAGGACCGGCAGCCGCACGGCCTGGCCGTTGTTGCCGAAGCGGGGGCCGTAGAACTCCCCACCCCGGGCCCGAGGGTCGGTGGCGGCACGGACCTGCGGCATGGCGCCGCGGTCGACCTCCATCCCGGTGTGCGCGGCCAACCAGGCGAAGAAGGGTCCCATCCACCCGCCACCGCCCTCGGCGACCGTCGTGGTCTGCAGGTCGCTGTGGGACAGGCCGGGGTGGGCGATGAGGCTCTGCGCCGCCACGCCGGCACGCTCGAACTCCCGCTGCAGCCCGAGCCCGAAGTGGTAGTTCGCCAGCTTGGACTGCCCGTAGGCGCGCCACGGGTCGTAGCGTCCCTGCAGGTGTGGGTTGTCCGCGTCCACGGGGCGGCCGAAGTGGTGGGCGGTGGACGTGACGCTGACGACGCGGGCGGACGGGGCGGCGAGCAGCGCCGGCATGAGGAGGGCGGTGAGGGTCCAGTGACCGAGGTGGTTCACGCCGAGCTGCATCTCGTAGCCGTCGCCGGTCCGTCGCTCTGGCACCGCCATGACGCCTGCGTTGTTGACGAGGATGTCGACCCGCTCGTGGTGCGCGAGGATCTGCTCCGCCGCCGCCCGGACGGATGCCTGCGAGGCGAGGTCCAGCTCCACCAACTCGAGCGCCGCGTCGGGGGTCTGCGCGGTGATCCCTTCGACGGCTCGCGCGGCCTTCTCCTGGTCGCGCGCCGCCATGACGACGTGTGCGCCCTTGGCGGCGAGTACCTTCGACGTCTGCAGGCCGAGGCCGCCGTTGGCGCCGGTCACCACCACCGTCCTGCCGGTGAGGTCCGGGACGGAGTCGGGGGTGTAGCTCATGCATCCTCCACGTGTGGTCGGTGGCACCACTCTGCGCCATCCGAGTCTGCGCCATCCGAGGCGGCAGGTCATGTTCCGAACGAGGGTTCGACGCCGCGACCCGGAAGACGATCGAGGGCGATGGCTCGCGAAAGGCCCTGAGCAGGGGGCTCGGGAGGTCTCGCGGGGGGTCGCGCCGCGGACATCACCCACGAAGAGGTGGTCGACTGGTGCCAGTCGCCGGTCGTCCGCTCCGAGCATGACGAGAGGTCTCCTCATGGCACTGCACCCCGCGCCACGCGGAGGAACACTCGCCCGGACGGGCCACACCTGGTCGGACACGGCGGTGGCGGTGCCCGGGAGTAGGCCTGCCCGCAGGGATCGTTCACCGAGTCCCTGCCCGCGGTGCGGGCCGCTCCCGACGTACCACCCGGTTGCGGGCCGAGTGCGGCCGGTCACCCGCAGTTCACTCATGTGGCCGGCGTCCACGGCAGCCTCGCGGCGAGCAACGCCATCCTGGGCGTGTCACGCAAGATCCAGCTCACGGCCGTCCCCCGCGTGACGTTCACCGACCCGGAGGTCGCCGCCGTGGGCCTGCCCGCCGGACCGGTCTCGCCCGGGTTGCGGGTTCTGAACTGGGAGCACACCACGTAGACCGCGCCGTGGCCGAGGGCGACGCCAGCTTGGGTTCTCACGCCTCGTCGTGAACCGTCGCGGCCGGATCCTGGGTGCCACCCTCGTGGGCCCGCGGGCCGGGGAGCCACTCGGCGAGCTGACCATGGCGGTCAAGCTCGGACTACGCACCCGGGACCTCGCGGGCGTCATCCACCCGTACCCGACCTTCAACGACGGCCGTGGAACGCGGCCATCGCCGACGCCCGCACCCAGCTCGGGGCGCCGCACACCACCGCGGGCCGCCGCGCGCTCGTACGACTGCGTCGCTGGCGGACCGGCAGCTGAGGTGAACATGGCCGCCATGGTGATTCGGGCCCGGCCCAGCTCGCTCTTCGCGACACTTGGAAAGGCACCCCCCGCCCGTGGCCGCCATGATCCAGACCTCGCGGTTGTTCTCGTTCCTTCCGCGCCACCGGCGCAGTGTCCCCGCGGTCCCGACGATGCTGGCGCTGGGGCTCTGGGCCGTACCAGTCGTCGCGGTCATCCTGTAGTCAAGACCTGAGAGGCGCCAAATGTCGAAGAGGCTCGAGGACTACGCCATGATCGGCGACGGCCACACCGCCGCGCTCGTCGCCTCCGACGGTGCCATCGACTGGCTGTGCCTTCCCCGCTTCGACTCCGGCGCCTGTTTCGCCTCGCTCCTCGGGACTGAGGAGAACGGCCACTGGACGATTGCGCCTCAGGTCGCCGTGCTGGAGGTAGGCCGTCGGTACCGCCGCGGCACCTTGGTGTTGGAGACGGACCTGCGCACCGCCGACGGTGCGGTGCGGGTTGGTCGACTTCATGCCACACCGGCACGGGAACCCGACCCTGATCCGCATCGTCGAGGGCATCGAGGGGCGGGTCGCGATGAACCTGACGTTGCGGCTCCGGTTCGACTACGGCCGGTCGGTCCCGTGGGTACGACGTACCGATGAAGGTATCAGCGCGGTGGCGGGGCCGAACACGGTCACGGTGGCGGGGCCGGTTCCGCTCCGGGGCGAGAACCAGCACACCGCAGCGCGGTTCACCGTCGCTGCCGGTGAGCGCGTCCCGTTCGTGCTTGCCTGGCACAGCTCCACAGAGCCAGCACCGGACGCCTACGACGCCGACGAGGAGCTCCACCGCACCGAGACGGAGTGGCTCGCGTGGAGCACCCGTAACGTCCCCGACGGCCCCTGGAGCGATGCGGTTCTCGGCTCCCTGGTCGCGCTGAAGGCGATGATCTACGAGCCGTCCGGCGGCGTGGTCGCCTCGCCCACGACCTCCCTGCCCGAGGAGATCGGCGGCTCCAGGAACTGGGACTACCGCTTCTGCTGGCTCAGCGATGCCAGCCTCACCATCCTGGCGCTGGCTCAGAACGGGTGTCTCTCCGAGGCCATGGCGTGGCGCGACTGGCTGCTGCGGGCTGTTGCCGGCGACCCTGCCCAGCTGCAGATCATGTACGGCATCGACGGTGAGCGATGGCTGCCCGAGCACCAGCTGTCCTGGTTGGACGGTTACGAGGCAAGCAGTCCGGTGCGGATCGGCAACGGCGCCGCCGAGCAGTTCCAGCTCGACGTCTACGGCGAGGTCATGGACGCCATCCACCAGGCCCGGCTGATGGGAATGGCTCCCGACGACACCGCTTGGGCCCTGCAGCTCGAGCTCGTGGAGTTCGTCGCCGACCACTGGCGCGAGCCCGACGAGGGCATCTGGGAGGTCCGCGGCCCGCGACGCCACTTCACCCACTCCAAGGTCATGGCCTGGGTCGCGTTCGACCGCGCCGCCCGCGGAGTCGAGGAGCACGGCCTCCCCGGCGACGCCACCCGGTTCCGACGATTGGCCGACGAGGTGCACGCCGACGTGTGCGCCAACGGGTTCAACGCGCACCTCGGCACCTTCGTCCAGCACTACGGCAGCCAAGAGCTCGATGCCAGCCTCCTGCTCATGCCACTCGTCGGCTTTCTGCCCGCCGACGATTCGCGCGTGGCGGCGACCATCGATGCCATTGCCGGCACGCTGACGCAGGACGGCCTGGTGTTGAGGTATCGCACGGACGGAGACTCCACCGACGGTCTGGCCGGCGACGAAGGTGCCTTCCTGCTGTGCACCTTCTGGCTGGTGGAGGCGCTGGCCCAGCGCGGCGACCGGGATCGAGCCAGTACGGTGTTCGAACGTGCGCTCGCGGTCAGCAACGACGTGGGGCTGCTGGCCGAGGAGTACGGCGTCAGGCACCAGCGGATGGTCGGCAACTACCCGCAAGCGTTCTCCCATATCGGGCTCCTCGCGGCCGCCCGCGCCCTCGCTTCTGCTGTACCGGTACAGGAGCAGCCTCAGCAGCCGGCCCGGCACGGCTGGCTGTGATGTCCCGGCAGGTTGGTCGGCCGGGTGATGGGTGGCTTGCCTCCGATGGCGGAGTGGCTCGGTGGTGATTGTAGGAGTGCAGCCAGCCGGGTAGCGCGGCTCGGCGGCTCGGAGTTGAAGAAGCGGGCGTGGGCCCCTTCGTCGGCCAGGGTGCGGTGGAATCTCTCGATGCTCCTATGTTCGTCAAGGGCGGTGTCGGCGTTCCACCGCCAGGCATGGTCACTGGCGGCCATCGCCGGCCGCTACGGAGCCCCGGGAGTCACGGTGCGACGCGAGACCCGCCCGCACGGCCCGTTCAAGCCCAGCGGTCCCCGCCTTCCCGGCGGTGTGGGCGGGATGAAGGGACTCGCGCAGCGGGCTGGGATCAGCCACCCGGTGTTTGTTGCAGTGGCGGCGGGCGGGCCGACTGCCCGGTCCCGACTTTGCGCTCGACAGCGGCCGGGTGCTGTGGCTCGAGGCGACCGTCGCCCGCTGGCTGGCGGAGTCCGATCTGCCTTGTGTGCCCCGACTGCCGGGCGCGTTGCGTCAGCCTCGGGCACCACCGTGCCGCCGCTCACCACGCTTCAGGTTCACGGAGTCAGCCAATCCAAAGCGCGTCGAACGCGTCGGTAGGACGCACCCAACGACCTGTCCTGGGGTCCGCTGGTGCGCGCATCCCGGGGGCCGGGCGAGAGCGGACGGCAATTGCCCCGAAATCGGCCCAGTGGCCTTGGGGAGGTTGGCACGCCTGCTCTCCATCGACTCCGAACGGGACCTAGGTTTGGACTTCTGCTGGAGAACGAGCCGTACCCCCGGAAGGGGATGCCGCCTAGATCGGGCCCTCAGTCCACCATCCGGGACTTTGCCTCTTCGGTGATCTGAGCGATCAGCGCAGCCCGATGCCGCGCAGCAGCTGCCTGGTCGGCGGGGACCTCTACGGCGGTGTTGGCGATCCCCCAGATCATCAGGTCAACCAGGACCGGGATGAGCTCGATCGCCGGACGACGTGGCACGTAGATCCAGCGCCGGCCGTCGGCCGGGTCACGCACCCGGTCGACGATCCCGCTGTCGCGTAGTCGCTGCAGGCGCTCGGTGAGCGTGTTCGTTGCGATCGCCTCGTCGGCGGCAAAGTCGGCGAAGTGGGTGCGACCGCCGATCAGCAGGTCGCGGAGCACGACCAACGTCCACCGGTCTCCGAGGACGTCGAGCGAGGCAGCGACCGGGCACGACGACCGCAGCTCAGGCGTGGGCGCGGACGACACCACACAATCCTACTTGCATTTGTGGAGTGATCTGCTAGAGTCGCTTGCACTTTGCAAGTCATACTCGAAGGGAGGGCCCGCTGTGGCACTGATCGACATACTGGCCAGATCCCGAGTGCCGCACTCGATGGGCCTGAACGCCGTGGCGCGGGTTTCGTCGACCGTTGGTGGGGCGAGGCACTCGCTTCCGGTCACCGGCCAACGGGTCCTCGTGACGGGCGGGAGCTCGGGTATCGGGATGTCCCTCGCTCGGGTCATGGCCAGCTCAGGAGCATCGGTCGTGATTACGGGCCGCGACGCCCAGCGCCTGGCCGCTGTCGCCCAGAGTCATCCGTCGATCGATGCGGTCGTGTGCGATGTCACTGACGACGTGCAGGTCCGGGCGCTCCACCGCCAGATCATCGACAGTGGTGGACTCGACGTGCTGGTCAACTGCGCCGGCGTCATGCACGTCTTCGACGTCACCACCGGGCATCCGCTGCAGCACCAGCTCCAGGAGGTCGACATCGATGTGGCCGGTCCGCTGCGGATGGTCGACGCCTTCCTCCCCGAGCTGTTGCGGGGGCCGTCGGCGATCATCAACGTCAGCTCCGGGCTCGCGTGGGTCCCCTACGCCAAGGCGCCGGTGTACTCCGGCGCCAAGGCCTTCATCCACGCCTGGACGCTCTCCCTTCGCGAGCAGCTCAAGGACACATCGGTTCGAGTCGTCGAGGTCCTCCCCCCGGTCACCGACACACCGCTCGCCGCCGGGCTGAACCCAAGCTTCAAACGGATCGCCCCGGACGACCTCGTCGCCACCGTCATGTCGGGCTTGCGCCAGGGGCACGAGGAGATTGCTCCGGGGCAGTCGCTGGGACTGAAGTGGCTCAGCCGACTGGCACCGGGGTTCATCTTCGGCAAGCTCAACGAGGAGGTGCCGCGGTGACGAGCACCCCGACCGAAGGAGCCGGCCGGTGGCCGCTCAAGGCCATGGCCTTCGGTGGTTCGCTGGGATTCACCGCCGTGATGCTGACCATCGGCATGGGCCTGGGGCGGCTCTGGGTGCAGATCGACCCCGTCGTCTACGGCCACACGTGGTGGAACACCTTCCTGTTCCTCCTCCCGTGCATCGCCATCACCCTCATCCCCGCATTCATCGGCGTGATCTGGTCATGGCGACTGGCCGGTGCCAGGTCCAGGGAGAAGCGGCGCTGGGCGGTTTCGCTCGTCGGCCTCACCGTCTCGGTACTGGTGAAGCTCATCTACCACCTCCCGGCGAACATCCGCATCTGGTCCGGCGACATGTCCCCCCTGAGCTCACCTCCCAGCTCGACTGGTGGCTCGTCCTGCACGCCGTCAGGTCCGCCGCTGGGCTCGTCTCCACCATCGCGGCATTCCTCGCCATCAGCACGACCTTCGACGACCACCCACACTCGGACGCCGGGCCCCGCTGACGCCTTCGCCGTACCTCATCGTCGCCATCCAGTTCACGCTCGGACTGATCATCTTCGACACCGCGTTCCGGCAGTACGGCAGGAAACCGTGGCTGCACTGGAGTCTCGATCCCGGCGTGCGGGCCTCGACGGCGGCGGCCGCTCACTCCGGCCTGTCGGTGGGTGGCGGTCTCAGGCGCTGACCGGGGCGACGCCGAGCTCGGTCAGCAGGGTCAGGACGCGGGTCTTGATGTCGTCGCGGATGGGGCGCACGTACTCGACGCCCTTGCCGGCGGGATCCTCGAGTTCCCAGTCCTCGTAGCGCTTGCCGGGGTAGATGGGGCAGGTGTCGCCACAGCCCATAATGATGACGACGTCGGAGACGTGGACGGCGTCGGTGGTGAGGATCTTGGGTCGTTCGGCGGTGATGTCGATGCCCTCCTCGGCCATGGCGGCGATCGCGGAGGGGTTGACCTGGTCGGCGGGCGCGGACCCAGCGGAGCGGACCTCGACAGCGCCGGCGGAGAGGTGGCGGGTGTAGGCGGCGGCCATCTGGGAGCGGCCGGCGTTGTGGATGCAGACGAACAGGACCGAGGGTCGGCCGGTGGTGTCGCTCATGGTGAGGCTCCTTCGGGTCATGGCTCAGACGCGGATGTCGCGGAGCAGGACGGTGACGCGGGCCTGGATGTCGTCGCGGATGTCGCGGACGACCTCGAGCGGCTGGCCGGCGGGGTCGGCGACGTCCCAGTCCTCGTACCGCTTGCCCGGGTAGATGGGGCAGGCGTCGCCGCAGCCCATGGTGATGATGGCGTCCGCCGCGCGGAGGACGCTGTTGGACAGGGGTTTCGGGTAGGGGGTGGTCAGCGGGATGCCGCGTTCCTCGAGCGCCTGGACCACGACGGGGTTGACCTCGGAGGCTGGGTTGGACCCGGCGGAGCGGACGTGGACCCGGCGGGCGGAGAGGTGCTCGGCGAGGGCGGCGGCCATCTGGGAGCGGCCGGCGTTGTGGACGCACACGAAGAGCAGCTCGGGAACCTTCTTGGCGATGCGGCCCTCGGCCTGGGCGGCGGACATCAGCTGTTCCCGGGCCTGCCGGGCGACGAGGACGGGCAGGTAGGTGCGGACCGTGGCGCGCGGCTCCAGGACAGTGCGTGCCTGGGCGACGGCGGCGGCCACGGTCTCGCGGGAGAAGACGCCCTCGTAGGAGTAGGCGAGGTCGCCCACCAGCTCGTCGTACGGGTCCTTGGCCAGCGGGGTGGGCATCAGCGGCTCCTGTCGCTCGTGGGGGTGGCCGGGTGGTCGGAGAGCTCGCCGGGGTGCGGGATGACGACGTCGTCCGCGCTGGCGCTGACGTCGGGGTAGAGACCCAGGGTGACCGCGACGCCGACTCCCAGCCCGACGAGCTGGGCGGCGACGAACGCCGGGGCGGAGGCCGGGGCGATGCCGGCGAAGGTGTCCGAGAAGACCCGTCCGATCGTCACCGCCGGGTTGGCGAAGGAGGTCGAGGAGGTGAACCAGTAGGCGGCGCCGATGTACGCGCCGACCGCCGGTGCGGCGAGGACCCCGCGCCCGCTGCGGGCGAGGGCGAAGATGAGAGCGACGAGGAACGTCGTCGCCACCACCTCGGCGAGGAAGTGTCCCGGCGTGGCGCGGTCCTTCGTTGACACCGCTGTCCCGACGGCGAACATGGAGTTCGCGAGCACCGCGCCGGCGACGCCGCCCACCACCTGCGCCACCGTGTACGCCCCCACCTCGGGGAGGGACAGCCCGTGCCCGCTCCGCCGGCCGAGGAACCAGTCGGCGGCGGAGACCACCGGGTTGAAGTGAGCGCCGGAGACCGGGCCGAACAGCAGGATCAGCACCGTCAGCCCGAGGACGGTCGCCGTGCTGTTCTCCAGCAGCTGCAGCCCGACGTCGTCGGGCGAGAGCTGCTGCGCGGCGATGCCCGAGCCGACGACCACCGTGACGAGCAGACCCGTCCCCAGGAGCTCGGCCAGGAGCCGGCGGGCCAGGGCCGGGGAGGCGGTGTCGGGCACGCGCCCATCTTGACCGCACGCATCTCAATCAGTCAAACTTGAGTCAATGAACAACGAGCAAACTCGAGACCTGGAGCGGCGGGCCCAAGGCCACGCGGCGCTGGGCGACCTGACGCGACTCCGGATCGTCGACCTCCTCGGGGCCGGTGACCTCTCCTCCACAGAGCTGGGGGCCGCGCTCGACGTGCCCTCCAACCTCCTGGCGCACCACCTCGGAGTCCTCGAAGGCGCGGGCCTCCTGCGCCGGCACCGCTCCGAAGGGGACCGTCGCCGCACCTACCTCTCCCTGCAGGCCGGCGCACTCCCACAACCGCCTCGCCCAGCAGCGGTCCCTTCGGCCCGCCGGCTCCTCTTCGTGTGCACCGCAAACACCGCCCGATCCCACCTCGCCGTCGCACTCTGGCGAGGCCTCGGCAGCAGCACGCCCGCCGGCTCTGCCGGAACCCACCCCGGCGAACGCATCCACCGCGGAGCCCGCGCCGCCGCCCGCAGGCACCACCTCGACCTGCCCGACGTCCCACCACGGTTGCTGTCCGACACCCTCACTGACGGCGACCTCGTCATCACCGTCTGCGACCGCGCCCACGAAGAAGTCGGCGACCTCGCCTGGGCCCATTGGTCCATCCCCGACCCCGTCCCCACCGACACACGGGCGGCCTTCGACTCCGCCCACAACGCCCTCCAGACCCGGATCGACGATCTCAGCAGCCGCGTCACCGCCGCCACCTGACCCGGCCCACCCCCTGGAGAGGCTCGCACGCCTGGGCGTGCGCGTGCGCAGCGCGTTGAGTGGTAGCCCGTCTGGGCGCAACAGATGGCCATTGGTGGGCGCTACGACGCACGCCTGCACGCGCGCTACGCGGCGAAGTGGGTCACTGCTCCGGGACGCCAAGAGCCAGGCAGCGTTCGGGTCCTCGCCGATCAGCGGGATGAGCCCGAGCCCAGCGCGAGGAACGCAGACGTAGACAACGAGCGTGCGACCTTCGGCGAACCGCCTGGCCCACGCGAGCAGCTCGTCGACGTTGGCGTCACGGAGCTCGTATTCGTACGACGCCTGATCTGTGTCATGGAAGTGCACTCGGAAGGTGGGATCTCCGATCTCCCAGGTTTGGTCGCGTGGGTCGACGATCGAGGTCTGCACGCCGATGAGTCTTCCAGCCATGTTCGATTCTGAGGCGTCAGCGGTGGGATGCACCGATGCACGACTCACGGCGGTATGCCGCACCTCTGAAACGCGGCGGCTGGTCAGGGCCCAGTGCGGTTGGCGGGCACCGGCGTGGTGCTCGATGCGTAGACCCGCCACCTCGCGGCGTTTGCCGGCTCTTCACGGATGAGCGTGGGTGAGGTTCGGTAGTCCGCCGGCGATGAGGAGCATCCGGAGGCGGTTCTCGCGGTTGCGTAGGCCGCGGGCGATGCGGCGGTGGAACTCGATGAGCCCGTTGACGGCCTCGGTGCCGCCGTTGCTTGCGCCGTCGGTGTCGAAGTAGCCGAGGAACTCCCTGCGCCAGCGGCGTAGCGTCGCCCCGAGGCGGGCCACCTCCGGGATCGGGCAGGTGTGCAGCGTGGCGACGATCTTCTCCGCGACGGCGCGGCCGGCGGCGTGGCTGTCCTGGTGGTAGGCGGCGCGGACCTGCTGGGCGCACCGGTAGGCGAGCTCGACCTCGACGTGCTCCTCGCGGGCGGTGAACGCGGCGGTCAGGCGGGCGCGCTGCCGGTCGGCGAGGTGCTCCTGCCCGGCGCGCAGGATGTTGCGGACCCGGTACAGCGGGTCGTTCTTGCGGCCGCGGTGGCCGGTGGTGTCCTGTTGCACCCGGCGCCGCACGTCGTCGACGACGGCGGTGGCGAGCTTGACGACATGGAACGCGTCCAGCACCGAGCGGGCGTCTTCGAGCTGGTCGTCGATGGCGTTCTTGTACCCGTGGAACGGGTCCAACGTCGCGATCTCCACGTTCGAGCGGAACGCCTCTCCGCGCTCGTGCAGCCAGGTCTTGTAGGTCTCTCCGGAACGGCCCGGGACCAGGTCAAGCAGCCTCGCTCGCACGGTGCCGTGCTCGTCGCGGGTGAGGTCGACCATCCCGGTCAGCTCCTTCGGGCCCCGCCCGCCGTGCTCGACCGGCTTGGTGGACACGTGGTGCCACACGTGCTCATCCACGCCGAGGATCGTCACGCCCTCGAAGCGGGACCCGTCCGCGGCGGCCGCCGCGAGGATCGGCTCGATCGAGGTCCACACCGTCGACCAGCTGGTCCCGAGCTGACGGCGGACCCCGTTCACCGAGGCGTGCTCACGGCGGATCTGCTCGATCGCCCACCGGCACGCCCGCACCGTCAGCTTCGCCCGCGGCGCCGCGACCGACTCGTCCTGCTCGGTGAACGACCCGACCGGGCACCCCGCGTCCGGGCACACCCACCGCCGCTTGCGCCACCGGATCCGCACCGGGGCACCGAACGCCGGCGCGTCGACCAGCTCCACCTCGTCCCGGCCGTGACCGCGAGCCACGACCCCGCACGCCGGGCAGCCCATCACCGTCGGCTCGGACTCCACCGTCACCACGAGCCGCCCGCGCTCGTCCCGCTCGACACCGGTCACGTGCAGCCCGTCCACGCCGACGATCAGGTCGCACCGGTCGCAGTAGCCGCCGGCCGCAGGGCAGCACACCGTAGGGTCATCCATGTCGAGGTCCTTGAAATCAGGAGAGGTAGAAGTCCTCTGATCCTCGGGGGCCTCGACCCCTTCCCCCTGACTCGTGCCACCTTGGCGTGATTTTGGATCGTGCCGGGTGTTTGTGCTGGTCAGCGGGTTGAGTACCTCGGGATCGACACACTAACGGGGCCGGTAGGGTCGTTGCTCGTGGTGTTCGTGCGGAAGGTTCCGACCGCTTCGGGGGCCACGGCGGTACAGATCGCTGAGCGGGTTGGGGACCGCGACAGCGTAATTGAGCACATCGGCTCGGCTCGCACGCCCGCTGAGCTGGCCGCCCTGCTGGAGGTCGCGCGGGCCCGGATGCATCCAGGGCAGGGCGAGCTGGAGCTGTCCCTGCCCGCCGGCACGGGTGGCCGTGGGGTGATCACCGGCAAGCGGTGCGCGCTGTTGTGGCAGGTGCTCACCGCCGGTTACCGCGACCTGGGGTTTCACGCTGTGGGTGATGACGCGTTCGAGCAGATGGTGCTGGCCCGGATCATCGAGCCGACTTCGAAGGCGGACTCGCTGCGGGTGCTGGAGGAGGTCGGTGTCGAGCACGCGTCGCTGCGCACGATGTTCCGGTCGCTGAAGCGCTGCCAGGACCGCGGGTACCGCGACACCCTCGCAGCTGCCTGCTACGAGCACGCCTCGACCGCTGGGGACCTGTCGCTGGTGTTGTATGACGTGACGACGCTGTACTTCGAGGCCGAGTACGAGGACGACCTGCGCAAGGTCGGCTACTCCAAGGAACGCCGGGTCGACCCACAAATCGTGGTCGGGCTCCTGGTGGACCGCGCTGGCTTCCCGCTGCAGGTCGGCTGCTTCGAGGGCAACAAGGCCGAGACCGCGACAATCCTGCCGGTGGTCGAGGCCTTCCAGGACCGCCACAGCATCGAAGGGATGGTGGTGGTCGCCGACGCCGGGATGCTGTCCGCGAACAACCTGCGCGAGCTCGACCAGGCCGGGCTGCGGTTCATCGTCGGCTCCCGGGTGACCAAGGCCCCGAACGACCTAGCCTCGCACTTCAGATGGCACGGGGACGCATTCACCGACGGGCAGGTCATCGACACCCTCACCCCGAGACGGGGGCGCAACACCGACAACGACCCCGCGCTGCGGGCCGAACCGGTGTGGGAGCCCGGCGGGCATGAGGGGTCTTGGCGGGCGGTATGGGCGTACTCCGCCAAGCGCGCCGCAAGGGACTCCCGGACCCTGACCTTGCAGGAGAACCGCGCCAAGGCCGTCGTCGCCGGGGAGAAGGCTCCCCGCACACCCAGGTTCGTCAAGACCACCAATGGGGCAGTGACCCTGGATCATGCCTCGCTGGACCGGGCCCGCCGGCTCGAGGGCCTGAAGGGGTACGTCACGAACATCCCCGCCGAGGTCATGCCGGCCGGTGAGGTCATCGGCTCCTACCACGACCTGTGGCAGGTCGAGGCGTCGTTCCGGATGTCCAAGACCGACCTACGCGCCCGACCGATCTTCCACCACACCAGGGACGCGATCGAGGCCCACCTGACCATCGTGTTCGCGGCGCTAGCGATCTCCCGGCACCTGCAGGACCAGACCCGCATGAGCATCAAGAAGGTCGTGCGCGCGCTCCGCCCGATCCAGCAGATCACCCTCACCATCGGCGGGCACCCCCACACCGCAGCCGACCCACTCACCGACACCGCCAGGGACATCCTCACGGCCACCAGCCACGAGCCCGGGACACACTAAATTGGCACGACTCGGGTCGGGGGCCTCGACCCCTTCCCCCGCCAACCCCCCGCTCAGCGCGTCGCGCCCCCACCCACGCTCATCCGCGAAGAGCCCGTTTGCCATTGATGGCGAATGGGACGCGATCGGTGCCGCCCACCAATACCTGGTGGCCGGTCCCCGCGAATTGAAGTTCAGCGGTGTCCGGGTCGCATGTTGAGCGGGGCTGAGGCCAGCACCCCCGCGGCCGCGCCCAAGGCCGCGCCGAGCGCGCGGCCCTCCCCGCCGGCCACCAGGACCCCCAGGGTCGCGCCGACGCCAGCGAGGATCCCGATCAGTCCCCCTGCCCACGCGTAGCGCTGGCGGTCGCGATCCCGCGTCCGGTCGGTCGTGATGGCCGTCCACTCCGTTCCGTGCGACACAGGGCGGCCATCAACCATCCTTGTTGAACGAGGGGAATCGTCAGGACCGGGTGTGATCTGCGGTGGTTGCAACAGTTCCGGGATGGGGTGCACGAGGGCAGCGGTGCCGGCTCCGTTGGAGTGGGAGGCGGCCCGGAAAATGCTCCGTGCCGCGAGGGCCTGTCCACACAACGTGATTCAACCCTCGTCAAGCATTACGTCTGGTTTGAAGTCGGTGACGCCAAAGTAGGTGACGGTGACGGCGCCGACTCCGGTAAGGAGAATCGCCAGTGCGATCAGGTCGCCGACGACGGGCAGGAGAGTGAGGAGTTGGAGAGCCACCATGGCGATCACGACCCCGATTGCCGTCGAAAGGTCTCGGTGTTGGACGGGTAGTCGGTCCCCGATCAGGTTGCCCCAGGCGATGAGCCCGTATGCGAGGGTGACGGCGCCTGCGAGGAGTCCGATGATGGCGACCGGTAGGAGGATGATCGTGAAGGCCATGAACACGAAGACCGAGATGAACGTCAGGGTGAGGAGTGTTCCGACGGTGAGGGTGATGATCGGATGACTGCCGATCGCACCGGCGACATGGTCCAGCGCTGAGATCCGTCGTCTGGCGAGGCTGCGACCGACCCCGGCCACGATGAGCGTCAGCACCACGAGCGACGCGAACCGTGCGATCGGACTCCCCGCGACCGGGTTGTTGTCGCCGAGGCCTGTCCGCTGCCCGACCTTCGAGATGGCGGAGACGCGTTGCGTTCCCCCTATGTGCTGCAGCTCTCCGGCGATCTCGGCTCCAGGCTCCACTTTCACGGTGCCCGCGAGCTGGACCACATCGGTGTCGACGCGGCCCGCCACCACCAGCTCGCCACCCACCACGTAGATGGGTCCCGATACCTGGTCATCGGAAGGGATGCGGACCTGGGCCTCTCCAACGACCAGTGCCCCACGTTGCTCGGTGATCTCATGCGTTCCACTGAGGACCAGTTCGACCGTCTCGACGGTGGGGTCGCTCGATGCCATCAGCAGCGCAGCGATGAGCAGTGGGACGAGGGCCAGGTTCATGGTGACTCCGGGTTGGTGGCGAGAGTTCGCATCCGGCGGAAGTACAGGGCCAGCGGGTAGGCGACGGCCAGCAACAGGGCGAGAGCATTGACGTAGCGGAGATGCTCCAGGAGCGACAACCCGCTGCTGCTGGAGTAGAGGGCGAGCGAGGTGCTGACGAACGACGCCAGCCAACCGGCGATCCCGACGCCCAGGGCGGTATTGGTGCCGATCGTTGCCGGCGTCGACAGGTCGGGCCAGAGGGCGAAGTTGAGGGTGGTGTAGAAGCTGACGGCAAGGACGTAGAAGAGCGGCAGCACGAGGGGCGGATCCATACCCGCGGGGGCGGTACCGATGTCGAAGGTGTAGAGGAGGTGGGTGAAGGCAAAGAGACCGAACACCCACACCAGGAGCCATCGGCGCCCGAAGCTGGTGTAGAGCACACCTGCCATGGCCGCCCCGACCACATGGGTGACGGCAATGAACAGCCGGGGACCCACCGACGGTGACTGCCACGAGGTCGAGATGTAGGCAGGGGTGTCGATGATGCGGAGAAAACCCAGGCTGTCGATGAAGAAGACGGAGAACATGACCATCACCAACATCCAGAACCCGACACTGGCCGTGGCGATGGGCGTCGGTCGGCAGAACCGGCCGATTCCGAACCGTTCGTGCTGGCGGGCCAGCACGTCTACGACCGGGAACCTCCGGAAGGAGATCACGCCCAGAACTGCGGCCGCTGGAATCATCACCAGGGTCATCAGTGGCGCGAACTCGTCGATCTTCCACTCCATCGGATACAACGCCGCCGCAGAGAAGGCGAGGCCAGTCACCAGGGCAGCGATGAAGCCGCGATGTCGGATCGGGATGAAGTCGATCATGAGACCGAACGTCACTGGAATTCCGGCACCGATTCCAACAGCCGAGAACAGGACCCACAGGCCGAACTCCCGGGGTGTCCCCACCAGGGGGGCCACCATCGTGAGGACGGTTTGCCAGGTGACCACGACGAACAGGATCCGGAACTTGAGCCGCAGGTCAGAGCTCCATCCTCGTTTGTCCATGACCCGGCCGGTCGCCACCGCGACGACGAAGGCCACCAAGGCGAGAGCAGCCATCGCCACCGATACCTGACCCTCGGTCATCCCGACCAGCCGAGTGCCCAGGTCGATCAGGCCGAGCTGGACGAAGGTCAGGTTGTAGTAGTACCCAGCAGACAGCACCGCCACGTACTTGAGATAGCCGAGGGCCGGGACTCCGACGAAGAATCTTCGTCGGTTCGGGGAGTCGGCGGGCGCCACGACACTCAGCCCCACCCGAGGGCTCCGACCCGCGGGACGTGCGGTGGAGAGGTCAGCAGGCCCAGGCGGCCGCGGGTCACCCCGATCAGGGCTGCAGCGATCATGGCTGCGAGGAGCAGCGCGATCCAGAGCGGCGTTTGGGAACCTGCGGTGTCGGGGAGTATCGGGAGGAGACCGACACTGGTGTTGAACGCGGCGTGGAACGCGATGACCAACGGGAGGCTTCGGGTTCGGTTCCACAGCCAGGTGTAGATGACTGATGTGGTGAGGATCTGGATTCCGAAAGCTGCGGCGGGGACGGATCGTTGCACCGTTCCGTCGATTGCGAACAGAGGCGCATGCCACAGCCACCAGGACAACCCGACAACCAGTGCGGCGGTCGTCGGGTTGTGGTCGTGTTGTAGTCGTGGCAGGGCGTAGCCGCGCCAGCCGGCCTCCTCGCCGAGCGGACCCCCGAAGACGGTGACGTACGCGAACACCGGGACGATGAGGTACAGGCGGTTCGGGTCCTGCCATCCGACAACGGGGCGGCCGGCCAGCGTCGAGAGTGCGATCGCCAGGAGGACGATCGCGGCCGGGCCGGCGAGGGCCACGATCCACATCCACCAGGGCACCCGCCAGCCTGCTCGTGTCGCGAGCTCGTGGCGTGTCCCGGCGCATCCGTAGCGCTTCACGGAAAGGATCACCGCTGCTGCGGTGGGACCGAACGACCCAGCGACCAGAACCGCCCCGCGGACGGGATCGGATGCGTGCACAGGCACGAGTGGTAGCCATGCCAGCCAGCTCAGAGCGAAGGCGAGGACGACGAAGGTCATCACCTGCCGGTCGAACAGGCGTCGTGTCCGTGTGGTGTCAGGCGTCACCATGGCATGGGTCACCCCATCCAGAAGCCTTTGCGGTGGGAGATGCCGAAAGTCCTGTTGCACGAGGGGCAGGCGTAGATGTAGCGCTTGCCGAACCGTGAGGCGGGCTTTCCGGTCGAGCTCATCTGCCTAGCGCGGACAGAGGTGAGGAGGCCGTCGCAGTGGGGGCACAGCGGGACCAGGTCGGGGTCCTCGACGGCCGTGACACTGGTTGCTGGTGGATTCTGGTTCGTCATGTGCATGCACCTCTTTGTGGCTATGACCGGTGGCTGGCCGAGGGGAATCGAGCGGCCCGGATGCGGTAACGGAAGAACTCCCCCTCGGGTTGACGGTCGGTGCCCCACCACCAGCCGACCCGACCGGCCGTCGCGATGCGGATCCCGCCGAAATCGGTGAGTTCGGTGACGCCGCCGCCGAACGGGACCAGAGCGAACTCACCGGGAACCGGGTCACCCCACCGTCGCGTCGACAGATCGACGAGACGACCTTGGGGGTCCACGGTGACGGTGACGTCGGTGGTCCCGTCACCTGCAGGGAGGGTCACAACCGCTCGAGAGTCATCCAGACCGGTCCAGACGGCGCCCATCTGCGGGGTAAGGGCCTGCGGTGCCCAGGCGACCGTTTCGGCGGCGAGGCGACCCGCGGCGCTACGGTCGATGTCGCGACCTGCGGCACGGACGACCGGAATCAGTCCCCACACCCGGAAGTCCAGTGATCCACGCCCCAACCAGTAGGTGTCCCCTCCCGTGAAGACGACTGGTGGCCGCCCTGCGGTGGCCCGCCAGACGAACCCGGATCCGGCTCGGAGGACCTGCCGGGCCTCGAACGGCACCCACCTCTTCAACCTGATCTCTCCCTCCATCTGCAGGATGACGGTCGGCGTCAGCTCGACATCCGCCGAGAGGGCGTTGGCGAGCAGACGCTGCGCCGGCAGTGGTAGGTCGACGAGGTCATCGGGATCGAACAGACCGGCAGACGGAGTCGACATCGACAGTGCTTTCCACGCTGCCGCCGGGTCGGGCGTCGCTGGCTTCATGACCGTCGTTCCACGCTACGGGTGTGGTTCCGCTTGGCTGCGGCGCGCGCTTTCCCCGACGACCGAGGCGTTGCGCGCCGCGAAGGCATCGCCACTGTCGCAACCAGGATGATGACGCTGAGCAGGCTCCGACCCAGGCGTCGCTCCACCACACGACAGTTGGAACAAGCGAGATCCCAGCAGCTGGTCACCACCCGGACGGCGCGGTGGGCGGTGGTCGCGATGACCTCGTCGATGGGTCCGGCGGTAATGATTCGGCCTCGGCCGATGACGAGCAGGTGGTCAGCGGTCTGGGCCATCTCGCTCATCAGGTGCGAGGAGATGAAAACGGTGCGTCCTTCGCCGGCGAGGTGTCGGACCATGGTGCGGACCCACTTCACGCCCTCGGGGTCCAGGCCGTTGACGGGCTCGTCGAGGATCCGGGCGTGTGGGTCCTCGAGCAACGCCACGGCAATGCCGAGCCGCTGGCCCATGCCGAGCGAGAAGCTGCCGACCCGCTTGTCGGCGGCCCAGTCCAGGCCGGTCATGTCGATGACCTCGCGGACCCTCCTTGTCGCAATGCCGTGCGTGGCGGCCATCGCCCGCAGGTGCTGGTGGGCGTTGCGGCCGGGGTGCGCCGCCTTGGCGTCCAGCAGGACCCCGACCTCGTGGAGGGGGTCGGGATGCGAGGAGTAGGGCTTGCCATCCACGGTGACGTCACCGGAGGTGGGGTGGTCGAGCCCGATGATCATTCTCATCGTGGTGGACTTGCCGGCGCCGTTCGGTCCAAGGAAGCCGGTCACCGTCCCCGGCTTCACCAAGAACGACACCCCGTCGACGGCGGTCGTGTCCCCGTACCGTTTGGAGAGCCGGCGAGCCTCGATCATCAGGCCTCCTCGAGGTCGGCTCCCTGGTCCCTCCGCGCGCCTGGGGGCACATTGCGCGACCGTCGCGCGCGCCCAACCTCAACCCTCCATCCACCGTTTCAACCTGCCCGGTGCCTGTCAACGTCGGCAGCGAGGTGCCCCACGTGACCTTCCTCGCACGGCGGGTTGATGCCCCATCCCAGGGGAGGTACCCCGTGCGCAATGGGCGGAGCCGCGGGTCGCGGGGCATCGCCGTTGCGGGCACGCCGAAACGCGAGCAGGCTGGGGTGGTGAGAGACGAGGAGGCCCGCGCGCCGCGTCATTACGAGGTCGACTCCCCCCTGCGCAAGGTGATCGTTGACATCGGCGCCGCATCGAGTCGACGGCACGCTGTGCCGGCGTGGTTCGTCGCCGACATCACCGAGGTCTGGGAGCGGCTGCGGACTCGGGGGCGGCCCTCGCTCACCGTGTACGTCGCCGGCACGCTCGCTCGGGCGGTGACCCGGCACCCTCGTGTGCACGCCGCTCGTGACCTGCGCGGCCGGGTTGTCATCTTCGACGACGTCGACGTGAACATCTCCGTCGAGGTCGAGGCCGATGGCCAGCCCTTCCCGATGAACCACGTCCTGCGTGCGGTGCAGTCCCGGTCGCTGGACGACCTCCACGACGAGGTCCAGGCGGTCAAGGCGAAGCCCGAAAGCAGTCCAACGGCTGCGCTCAGCACACCGCTGCGCGCGTACCTGACGCTCCCCGCTCCGCTAAGGAGCCGCCTGCTGGGCAGCGTGCGCCGGTTCCCAGAGCGGCAGAGGGCCCTCATGGGCACCGTAGGGCTCACCTCGGTGGGCATGTACGGCGGCGGCGGGCTCGGCCTTCCCTTTCTCGTACACACCTTGGATGTGTTGGTCGGCGGCCTCGAAACCCGTCCCGGCTACGACCGTGACGGTGCCCTCGGACCGCGCCGGCACCTGCCGATCTCGGTACAGGCCGACCACGATCTCGTCGATGGTGCACCAGTAGCCCGCTTCCTCGCCGACTTCCGCCAAGACCTCGAACAGGGACGAACACTGCCCTGAACCGTTCAGGTCGTGAACCGCAGGCCTCCGATTCACGTAGGACCGTTGTCTGGAGCCGGACGTCGTGCTCATGGACATCCGGATGCCCGGCACCAAGGGCCCCGAGGCCACTCGGCGGATCACGAGGGCTCCTTACGTCCATGGTGGAGCGGAGCCACCTCGCGTCGTCATCCTCACCACGTTCGAGATGGACCAGTACGTCTACGAGCGGTGCGCGCGGCAGCCAGCGGCAGCCTGAGCTAGCTCGCCCAACGGGTGCGAGAAGTGCTCATCCACATCGGTCACGGCCCGGCCGACTCTTGGAGTTCGGCGACATCTGGATGATGCGCAAGTTGCTCCTCAACCTCAAAGAGTCACCGGCGCCGGCCCCCGGGAATCGTGGTGGACGCCATGCCCCGAGAGCCCTCCCCACCCATCGGGTGGGGTGCGGTCGGGGACTGAACTGGCGTGCTTGCGTGCCGTTCGGACTCGCCGGCACGATGCCGCCCGCTTGAACGTGCTGCAGCTCCGGGAGCCAATCCGTTCGGGCGGGCGCCAACCCGTCGGAAGCTTGGAGTGGTCCTGCCATGCCTGCCCACCGTGACCGTCGGCCACCCACCCGTCGGCGGCGATCTCAGCACGCAGCGCGTCCAGCGCCTCGTCCATTCCCGGCGCGCACTCCTCGCGCGGCAGCATGGTGCGGCCCAGCGGCAGGTGCCCCCAGCTGTACGGCGCCGAGGACGTGTCGCTCTCGTATCGCACTTCGTCGCCGAGCACGCCGACGACGTGCACTGTTGCATCGCCCGGGCCACCAGACCCGGGTGCTGACCCAGCTCTTGCGGGTCGCAGCGTCCTGGAGCTGATCGTCAGGGCCCCCTCCGGCCCACTTCCGTTCGCGGCGTGCGCATGTCGAGCCTCCGCTCGACTTCGACCGACGTCCAGCAGTACGACCTGTTTGGGTCTCACAGCGGCGCCGGCGGTCCCCCCTTGCTCCCACGAGCGCGAGGAGACTACGACCATGACCACGATCTCGATCGCCGATGCCCAAGCCGACGTGCGTCACCTCTACCGCGGCGGCTTCTACGGCCAACTGGTGTCGGCGGCAGTCTGGCTGTCGGCGGCCTCGGTGGCCACCTGGGTCTCCACCGAGGGCGCGGTCGCCGTGCTCTTCCTTGGCGGCACCCTGATCTTCCCGCTCACCTGGTTCATCATCCGGCTCACCGGACGACCCGCATCCCTGCCGACCGGGCACCCGATGGCAGCGCTGGCGATGCAGATCGCGTTCACGGTCCCCCTCGGCCTCATAGTGGTCCTGTCCCTGCTCACAGGTCGCAGCGAGCTGTTCTTCCCCGCGAGCATGGTGATCGTCGGAGCCCACTACCTCCCCTTCGTCTTCCTCTACGGAATGCGGATGTTCGCCTACCTGTCCATGACCCTCGTCGTGCCCGGCGTCGTCCTCCTGTTCTGGGTGCGCGCCCCCTTGGCGCTCGGCGGATGGCTCACGGCCGCGGTTCTCGTGGTCTTTGCTTTCGTTCTGCTCGCGGCCGCAGACTCCCTGAACGCCAAGCAGTCGTCAGCCTGAAGGCCGCCCCCGACGCACAACACGGCGGTCGTCGCCACTGCGAAGGAGGACGGCAGCCGGACGGCTACACCAGTGCGCCACTACGGCCCTGGGTTCGAGGTCTTCCACCCGAGCTGCGACGCGTGCAATACGAGCCACCGACCGACCCGCTGACTGTCATCCTGCACGCCAAGAGATTCTGCACGTGCTCTGGCCAGTGCCACTCCGCGGTCGGGCGGGGTCTTGGTGCCCCTGTGCGCCCGCGTGTGGCTCGAACACCGGTGGGATCGGCCCGCCTGGCCGACCGTCGCCCAGTGGTGAAGCACGAGTACCGCGACGACAACCCGAGCTCACGGGCCTCCGCTGATCGGTCGCGTCAGCGGCGGGGGCGGCGGCGCCGGCTGGCGCGGAGCAGACCGCGAGCGAGGAGCAGCGTGATGACGGCAAGTGCGGTGGTGTCGATGGCTGGGATGAAGCGGACTTGGCCGTTGGTGATGGCGTAGACCCCGATGCCCCGGACGATCCCGCCGACACCACCACCGGCGCCCTGGTCGTCCGGGCCGGTGCCGCCGCCTCCGCCGCCGATGGCGACGGCGACCGGGATCACAGTGATGCCGTCGCGTTCGACGGGCTCGCCGAACGCGCGGCGGACGCTGAGCTGGTCACCGGCGCGCGTCAGGAGGTCCTCAGCCGTCAACAGGCACCCCCTGAGGGTTCGGGTGGGCACGCCCTCCGTAGCCGCCGATCCGTTGGCGCTGCCATTGCCTCGTCCTCCATGGAATCCGAGCTTCCCGTCAGCCCGTCGCACGCGGCCTCACTCTCCAGCGTCCCGCCACGGCAGGCTGTCGTACCCCGCATGACGCCGAGATCACATTTCGATGCAGGCGGGGACGCGCCCCGGTTCAGCGGTCTCACCTCAGAGGCGACGCCGGCGGGATCGCCGTCCAGCAGCGTGTCCCACGAGGGCGCGTCCGCAGGCTGGCGGCCACCGCGTGCGACGGGCCCTTCGGAGCAGGTCTGATCCGCACTCGTAGCGACGCTTGTGCGGATCCCCGTGAACCTCGCCCGATGGCTCATGTGACCGTACCCACGCCGCCATACATGGTCCCGGCTCTGGCGCGGCGGCGGCTCGGGGAGTAGGCATGGAGACGGAGAGAAGAGGACGCCATGGTCGCGCCACAGCAGACGTACGCCGCTCGCCTCGAGATCGACTACCCCGAACGGCTGGACCGGGTGACCACGCTGTTCCGCATCGTCCTCGTCATCCCCATCGCCATCGTGCTGTCCCTGGTGAGCGCCGCCGCGACCTCGACCACGGTCATCTACGCGTCGGGCGAGGTGGTCAAGAAGACGACCAGCACCGGTGGCGGCATCGCCGGCGGCCTGTTCGCCGCCACGGTGCTGATGCTCCTCTTCCAGCAGCGATACCCGAGGTGGTGGTTCGACTTCCTCCTCGCGTTGAACCGCTTCGCGACGCGCGTCGGCGCCTACTTTGCGCTGCTGACGGACCGCTACCCATCGACCGAGGACGAACAGTCCGTCCACCTCGAGCTGGACTACCCAGATGCGCGCGAGGACCTCAACCGGTGGCTGCCGCTGGTCAAGTGGCTCCTGGCCCTGCCGCACTACGTGGTGCTGTTCTTCCTCGGGATCGGCGCGTTCGTAGCCGTGGTCATCGCGTGGTTCGCGATCCTGTTCACCGGGCGCTACCCGCGCGGCCTGTTCGACTACGTCGTCGGTGTCGCCCGGTGGGCGCTGCGCGTGCAGGCGTACGCGTTCCTCCTGCTCACCGACTCCTACCCACCCTTCAGCCTCCGCTGACCCGCCAACGAGGGCCGCCTGCCTGTTGGGGCGCCGGTGTGGGGGTTGCAGGCGGCCCGGCACCGGGCACATCGGCTCCCGGTAACGTGAGGATGTCGGGGTGACCCCCTGGTCACTCCAGGAACTCCCGACCTCCGGCTGTTGCGCGGTCAGCTACCCGTCATTGGCCATCGGCTCAGACGGGCGCGATCCGTCCATTGCCGGGGGCGGTTGACGGAGGCAGGCT
This sequence comes from uncultured Actinomycetota bacterium, assembly GCA_963726295.1. Taxonomy (GTDB): domain Bacteria; phylum Actinomycetota; class Actinomycetes; order Actinomycetales; family Dermatophilaceae; genus DASSQJ01. The sequence goes on along the minus strand of CAVSBW010000001.1, from coordinate 351,347 downwards.
GTGTGCATGCCCGACCCGGACAACATCGTGGTCGTCGGCGCCGGGGCGAGTGGCTGCCTGCTGGCGGCCCGGCTCGCGGCCGCCGGGCGCCGGGTGGTCCTGATCGAGGCCGGGCCCGACCTTCGCGGGCGCGAACAGCCGGTGCTCCGTGACGGGTGGGCCTTCTCCCGCGAGTATGCGTGGGGGTTCGCCAGCGAACCGGACGCCTCCGGGCGGTCCACGCCCGTCCTCCGCACGCGCGCCGTGGGTGGCACCGCCTGGGTGACCCGTTTCGCCGTTCGCAGCCACCAGGCCGACTTCGCCGTGTGGAACGAGCTCGTCGGAGGCGGCTGGGCCTTCGCGGAGACACTCAGTGCCTTCTGTGCCGTGGAACGCGACGAGGACTACCCGGGCGAGCCCTGGCACGGCGCAGACGGTCCGATATGGGTGACGCGCTACCCACAGGTCGCCTCCACGCAGTTCGAGGCCGCGTTCCGGGCAGCCCTGCGAGGCGACGGTGTCGATCCCGAGCCCGACCTCAACCGTCCCGGAGCGCGGGGTTTCGGACGGGTACCGATGAGCTCGCACGGCGGGCGTCGGAGCATCAGCGCGGACCTGCTCGACGATGCCCCTGCCAACCTGGTCGTCCGAAGCAACACCACGGTAGAACGTGTCGTCATCGAGGAGGGCCGCGCCACGGGGGTGAGCCTCGTCGAGGGACCCACGATCCCGGCGGGAACGGTGGTGCTGGCCGCGGGGGTGTACGGGAGCCCGTGCCTGCTGCTGCGTTCGGGCATCGGACCGGCCCGAGCCCTCAACGAGCTGGGGATCGAGGTCCTGGTGGACCTGCCCGGAGTGGGGATGAACCTCAGCGACCACCCAGCGGTCTCGATCGATACGGGCTATCGGGGAGTTCAGCGCGCCCGGGAGCTGTCCTGCACACGCTGGCCATGTTCGCCTCGCCGGTGGCCGACGCCGGTCGGGCACCGGACCTGGCGTTGTGGTCAGCCGATCCCGAGGGCGATCCCGCCGAGGGGTGGATCGAGGTGGTGCTGTGGCGGCCGCGCGCGCGGGGGCGGGTTCAGATCGGCTCACCCGACCCCACGGCACCGCCGCGGATCTGGCTCCCCGAACCGACCACGGAGGACCTCGCCGTCCTCGCCCACGGGGTCCGACGAGCGCTTCGCCTGCTCGACACCTCGGCACTGCGCTCGATCGGCGCGTCCCCGCCGGAGGACGTGCCCCGGGATCCCCGGGGGCTGCTCGCGTGGGTGGGCGCGGAGTGCTACTCGCTGCCCCACACCGTCGGAACCTGCGCGATGGGGGCGTCGCCCGCCCGCGGCGCCGTCGTCGACGCCCGCGCGCGCGTCCACGGCATCGACGGCCTGTACATCGCGGACGCCTCCGTCCTGCCGAGACCACCGACGGGCTTTCCGCACCTCACCACACTGATGGACAGCCGAGCGCCTGGCCGAGGGACTTCTCGAGGCCACCGCCGGCGAGAGCCCGATGACGAGGTGAGCCCAGCGGCTCCTCCGCCCGTCGGGCCGCCCTTCCTCGCGGTGTGCGCCGGGTCGGCCGACGAGGTCGGGGCCGCGGGGCGGGGTGTAGAATGAGGACCAGTCCCGGGACGAAGGGTCGGCACGTTTGCACCACCCGCCACCCGGCACTTCTGAGGAGGGCGTCATGCCCGTCCACACGTCGCCAGCCCACTCCGCCGGACCTCAGGGCGTCGAGCCGGGGACCCGATCGCGGCCGGAGCCAGCACCCGCCCCGAGGTCGGAGGACGTCGACACACCCGTGCGGCACACCCGCATCTCCGCCGCATGGGGCGGTATCGCGGTCGGGGCTGCGGTCCTGGTGGTCCTGATCGTGTTCATGCTGCAGAACACCGTCCCCGTTGACGTCTCCTTCCTGGGCCTGCACGGGTCGGCGCCGCTGGCGCTGACGCTGCTCATCGCGGGCCTCGGCTTCACGGTCATCACTCTGGTCGTCGGCAGCCTCCGCATCGGACAGCTGCGTCGTCGCATCCGCCGGGGAAGCCCCCGCGCCGACACGTAGCCCGACCTTCGCCGGTGACCCTGCGAGTCTCCGGCACCGGCGCGACCGGCCCGGACGGCCGGCGGCCGTCCCTTGCACCTTCCACCCACTCCTTCCACCCTGACAGGCGATGACGACATGTCGACACCCACCCTCCACACCTCCCGGACGGCAGAGGCCTCGGCCCCGCCGGAGCGCGCCCACACCCTTCACCTGGTCTCCGTGCTCGCCTCGGGCCTTCCCGCCGACCTCGGCACACCGGGCGAGCCCGATCGCTACACCGTCCCGGCGGTGTTCTCCCGACGGGTCACCCATGAGGAACGGGCCCGGATCGAGGACCCGGCGACGGCCCACCGCCTCGCCGAGTCCGCAGGCCTGGGCCACGGGCTGGAGCTGGCGGTCTCGGATCGGCGGCTGCTCATCAAGGGCACCACCCTCGCCGAGCTCACGGACGGCTTGGCGACCGCGCTCGGAGCCATGCTCGCGGGGCTCGAGCGCGACCTCCACACCGAGAGTGGCCAGCGTGCCGCGGCCGCCGAGGTTCATGACACCGCCGAGCGCGAGCGCTTCGAGGCCGTCTCACGGGCCGCGGCGAACATCCACTTCGTCGACCCTGACGACCAGGTCGGACGGGACCGAGCAGAGACCACGACCTGACCGCGGCCGGCGGCCTCGCGTGCGTGGTCGGGCCACCGTGGCCGTCAGGCCACCGTGGCAGCCGCTCGCTGCGACCGGGCGCGCTGCTCGTCCATGAGAGCGTCGAACTCCTTGCGCCAGAACTCGCTCACCGCGATCCCCTGCGTGCGGGCCTCCTCCGTCGAGAGCTCGGGCGGAAAGCCGAAGGTGTCGTAGAGCACGAAGACCTCCGCGCCGCTCACCCCGGTGTCGCGGTCGCTCTTGAGCTGCTTGAGGCCACGGCCCAGGGTGCGACGGAAGGCGCGCTCCTCATTCGACAGCACCGCCACGACGAAGTCCGCGCTGTCGCGCACCTCGGGGTACTGGGCCTCGTAAACGGCCGCCACCGTGGGCACGATCTGCGGGAAGAAGTCGCGGTCGAGTCCCAGGGCGAGAGCGAACCGGACCGCTCTACGCACGAGGCGACGCAGCACGTAACCCTGCGCCTTGTTGCTCGGTCGGACGCCGTCGACGGCCAGGAAGGCGGCCCCGCGCAGGTGGTCTGCGATGACCCGCATCGCGTGGGTCTCCTCCTCGTAGCGCCGCCCCGAGAGCTCCTCGAGCTTCTCGATGACCGGCCAGAGCAGCCGATGCGGAAGACGTCGGAGGTGTTCATCGCGGCCGCGGCGATGCGCGCCAGCCCGCCGCCGTAGTCGACGTTGCGCCGCGGGAGCGGCTCGAAGCCGGTCTCGGTGCGCCGATACTCCATGAAGACCGAGTTGCCGAGCTCGATGAACCGCCCGCAGTCGCAGTTCTGGTGGCACTGCTCGCCGTACTCCGGGTCGTGCTCGACGTCGGGGAAGAGGTAGAAGACCTCCGTGTCCGGCCCTCCGGGCTCCCCCACCGGCATCTCCTCGGCGCTGCCGCCTCGGCACCACCAGTTCTTCTTCCCGTAGAAGGCGATCCGGGCCCCCCGGTCCCGGGTCCCCGATGAAGCAGGACGCGTAGATGCGCTCGGGGGCCAGGCCCACCCGCTCGGTGAGGAACGTCCAGAACTGGGGGATCTGCTCGGCCTTGAAGTAGTCGCCGAGGCTCCAGTTGCCGAGCAGCTCGAAGAAGGTGGTGTGACGGTTGTCGCCCACCTCCTCGATGTCCTGCACGCGCAGGCAGGTCTGGCTGTCGGCCAGGCGCCGGCCCGCCGGGTGGTCGGCCCCGAGGAGGTAGGGCAGCAAAGGCTGCATCCCGCTCCCCGTGAAGAGCGTGGTGGGGTCGTCGCGAGGGATGAGGGGGCCCCGCGGGACCACGACATGATCCTGCTCGGTCATGTCCTCGAGGAAGGCGGTGCGGATCTGGTCGGCGCTCAGGGGGCGGTCCATGACGGAAGTGTGCCCTCGTCGCCGCGTCGCCGCGGTCCTCCACCACGACGGCCCGTACCCCGCTGGGGTACGGGCCGTCACCATGTGGTGGCCGCGAGGACCGGGCGCTCAGTAGTGCGAGACCACCGGGGTGCCGATCGGCGCGAAGTCGTAGACCCGCTTCGCGACGTCGACCGGCAGGTTCACGCAGCCGTGCGAGCCCGTGAAGCCGAACGAATCGCGCCAGTAGGCGCCGTGCAGGGCGATGCCCCGGTAGAAGAACGAGACCCAGGGGACGTCCTCGGTGAGGTACTCACTGCCGTCGGCATTGGTGCCCTTCATGTCCATCTTCTCGTACTTCAGGTACACGTGGTACGTGCCGGTGACGGTGGGGAAGTCCTCGCCACCGCTGACCATGGACACCGGGCCGATGACCGGCTTGGCGCCGACGTAGGCGGTCATCGTGTGCTTGGTGAGGTTGACGTCGACCCACTTCTCGCCGTCGGTGGCGGGATAGGCGAGCTTCTCGGCGCCCTTGGCGACCTTGCGGTCGGTCCACGAGGCCGCGACCGTGTCGTACTCGAACGCGCCGCTGTAGCCCTTGCCCGCCGCGAGCGCCTTCGACGCGGCCTTGGCGAGGGAGTCGGCGTTGGCGGCCGTGCGCCCGTCACTCGCCTGCTGGACCACCGACAGGACGGCGCCGGTGGAGTCGACGTTGCGCAGGCCGTTCGTGGGCTCCACGGCCAGGGAGCCGGCCACCTCCTTGACCCAGGCGGCCACCTTCTCGGCGTCGACCGACGGCGTGCCGAGCGCTCCGCCCCCACGGGGGACGGAGACCCAGGAGGCCTTCTCGGCGCGCGAGGCCTTGTGGTCCTCGGAGCCGTCGGACACGACCACCGTGCGGGCGACGAGCGCGTTGGCGGCGTCGGCCACCTTCTCGGCGGCCGCGTTGGTGATGGCGGGATCGGTGTCGACGAACTCGACGCTGGTGGTGGTCGGCGCGAGGCCGCGGGCGGCCTGCGCGACCACGTCCTGCAGACTCGTGGGGTCGACGGTCTGGCCGACCACGGCGGGGACGACCTCGAAGCCCTTCTTGTCGGCGGCGAGCCGGACGGCGGCATTGCGACCGACCTTGCCGGCGTCATGGACCACCTGCTCGACCACGGCGTCGACGCGCTCGGCGTCGGTATGGACGACGGCGCCGACGTCGTGCGAGCGGACGAGCGAGGTGGCGATGGTGGACCACGAGGCGTTCGGGGCGAAGACGGCGTCGACGGTGGCGTCGACGTCGACCGTGTACCCGAGGTCGGCCAGGTGCTCGGTGCGCTGGTCGCCCTCGGCGTCGACCGTGACGGTCACGGCGTCGGCGCGGTCACGGACCTGGGCGGCGACCTCGTCGCGCGTCATCCCCGAGACGGAGACACCGGCGACGCTGCTGCCCGGCAGCGCGCGATCCTGGTAGTGGGCGGCGTACGCGGTGCCGGCTCCCCCGAGCACCATCGGCACCGCCACGGCGGCGGCGAGCAGCGCCTTGCTGCGTCTGGTCATCGCGATCCGTCTGCCTCTCCGTCGACTCGGGCCCTGCGCCGGCCCGGCCGTGATCCATGATGCGTCATCGGACACCGACGCGCGTGCAACTGCCCGGGTGACGGACGGCGTGCCGCGGTGAACGGTCGTCACCGCGCCGGCTGCGTCGCCGCTCGTCCTGTGATGTCGTTGTCGCGCCCGTGGCCCGGCGAACCGGACCGCCCCTGTCGGGTCGCGCCCAGAGGCGTGCTGCACGTGGTGCCCTGACCATCGTAACGGCTCGCGCCGCCGTACCCAATTTGCGACCCGGCACGCGTGGGGCGCCCCGCCCCGGCACCGGGTGGGTTCCGGGGCGAGGCGTCCGTCGCGGGGGCTCGGTGACAGGGCGCCGCGGGGGCGGCGGGGAGCCCCGGCGGTCAGGACGTGTGGTGCACCTCCTGGAGGCGGTAGACGGGGGTGTCGATGCCCTCGTGGCGGGCCTTGAGCTGGAGCGCGAGGAACTGGGAGTAGTGGCGGGACTGGTGGAGGTTCCCGCCGTGCATCCACAGGTTCGGCACCCGGGTCGGCTTCCACATGTTCCGCTGCTCCCCCTCCCACGGTCCGGGGTCCTTGGGGGTGTCCGAGCCGAGGCCCCAGCACTTGCCGAGGCGGTCTGCCGTCTCCTGGTCGATGAGGTCGGCCACCCAGCCGTTCATCGAGTTGTACCCCGTGGCGAAGACGACGAGGTCGGCGGGCAGCTCGGTGCCGTCGTCGAGCACCACGGCGTCCTCGGTGAGACGGACCACCTGGCCGTGCGCGAGGGCGACCTTGCCATCGGCCACGAGGTCGGCCGCCCCCACGTCGATGTAGTAGCCGGACCCACGCCGCAGGTACTTCATGAACAGCCCCGAGCCGTCCGCACCCCAGTCAAGCCAGAAGCCGGCCTTCTCGAGCCGGTCGTAGAAGTCCTTGTCGACCTCGGCCATCTTCTCGTACGCGGGGATCTGGAACTCGTGGAGGATGCGGTAGGGCAGGGACGCGAAGATCATGTCGGCCTTCTCGGTCGTGACCCCGGCATCGAGCGCGCGCTCGGAGTAGAGGTCGCCGAGGCCGTACTCCATGAGGCTGTCGCTGCGCACGATGTGCGTCGACGACCGCTGCACCATCGTGACGTCGACGTCGTTCTCCCACAGGGCCCCGCAGATGTCGAACGCGCTGTTGTTGCTCCCGATGACCACCGCCTTCCGCCCCCTGTAGGCGTCCGGCCCCGGGTGCCTCGAGGAGTGGTGGACATCGCCCCTGAACATGTCCATGCCCTCGATCTCCGGCATCCGTGCCTTGCCGGACATCCCGGTGGCGAACACGAGGTGGGTCGGCCGCAGCATGACGGCTCGGCCCTCCTTCTCGACCTCGACGGTCCACTCCCCCGCCTCGTGGTCCCACGTCGCGCACTTGGCCTCCGTGCTCGACCAGTACGGGACCTCCATGACCTTGACGTAGGACTCGAGCCAGTCGCCGATCTTGTCCTTGGGCGCGAAGACGGGCCAGTTCTCGGGGAACTTGATGTAGGGCAGGTGGTCGTACCAGACCGGGTCGTGGAGGCACAGCGACTTGTAGCGGTTGCGCCACTGGTCCCCCGGCCGTGGGTGCTTGTCGACGACGAGGCTCGGCACGCCGAGCTGCCGCAGGCGCGCTCCGAGGGCGATGCCGCCCTGACCACCACCCACGACGAGGACGTAGGGCTGGGTCGTCGAGCCCAGCGACTCGGCCTCCTCCTGACGTCGCTCCTTCCATGTCGTGCGGTGCTTGCCGGCACCGTGCTCCGCGCCCTTCGGCCGGCGGGTCCGCCGGGGCTCCTCGTGGCCCTTGAGCTCGTCGAGGGTCGTGAGGAACGTCCAGGCCCTGTCCTCGCCGTCCTCCTCCGTGAGGCGGAGCAGGCCGCTGCCACGACCTGTCCCGGTCTCGAAGGTGAACCACGCCGTGACCACGCCGCCGTCCTCCGTGGCCGGCTCACTCGTCGCGAAGGCCGTGGGGTCGGTGCGCTCCAGGGTCTCGTTGAGGAGGTCGCGCACACCGTCGCGACCCTCCACGGTGACGAGGTTCCACGTGAACGCGACGAGGTCGCGCCAGTAGCTGGCGGTGGCGAACATCCCGACAGCGCGGTCGACGTCGTGGGCGGCCATAGCCTCCGAGAGGTCGGACAGCCACGCGTCCGCGCGGTCAGCGGCGGAGGCGGCCTCGGTGCCCGGTCGCTCGAGGGTGTCGGTCATGTCGTGCTCCTTCTGCGTGACCGGCGGGTCCCCGTCGACCCGCACGGAGCCTCAGGACACCCCACCCGCAGGGCACCGGGAAGGGTTGCACCGGGTTGCACGCCGGTCCGCCCCGCCTGCTTCACGGGCAGCAGGCCGGTCCGCGAGGAGGGCGGTCCTGCGGGACGCCCGAGGGGACACCGCCCTCCGCCGGGGCTACCCTGACCGCACCTCCCCGCGCGCCGGGTGGGTGGTGAGGAGTCGAGGATGACGCCGAACGCGGGTGGCGCCGTCGTACCGGGAACCGACCTGCGCCAGCACGCTCGCACGCTCCTCCGGGCCCACGACGCGGTGATGGGTGGTGGTGAGCCCCCCGACCGCGTGCGGCCCCTCGTCTCCCGCTCGTGGAACCGGGTGCTCGGGTTCGGCCTCGACCCCACGCACGCCAACGCCCGTGACCCCCTACCGCGCGCCGAGGTGGAACGCCGGCGACGGCTCTCGCCGCTGGCGCTGGTCGTCGACGAGATCCGCTCGGTGCTCACGAGCGTGGCCGACGCCAGCCGGTTCATCGTGGTCGTCACCGACGCCGAGGGGGTCATCCTCTGGCGCGAGGGGTCGGCCGTGGTGCTGTGCCGTGCCGACGCCCTGGGCTTCACCGAGGGTGCGACGTGGACCGAGGACCACGTCGGCACCAACGCGATCGGCACGGCCCTGGCAGAGCAGTCGCCCGTCCAGCTGTTCTCGGCGGAGCACTTCGAGGAGGGCCAGCACCCCTGGTACTGCACGGCATCCCCGGTACACGACCCCCGTACCGGGGCGCTGCTCGGCGTGGTCGACGTCAGCGGCCCCGCGCTCACGCTGCACCCCGCACTCGTCTCACTCGTGAGCACCGCGACGCAGCTCGCCGAGGCCCGTCTGTGGCGCCACCACGAGGAGTCGCTGCGCCGACTGCGCCGCTCGGCGGAGCACGTGCTCTCGACCACCTCCGGACCACTGCTGCTCGTCGACGACCACGGCTGGGTGGCGCACTACAGCGGCGTTCTCGTCCGCGACCGGATCGCGGCCCCCCGCGAGGACCGGCCGCTCACCGTGCCCGGGCTCGGTCTCTGCCTGCCCGAGCGGCTCGGCGAGGGATGGCTGGTGCGGCCCGACAGCGCGGCCGTCGGCCTGACGGCCCGGCTGCGCACGGTCGACGGCGACGAGGTGCTCGAGGTGAGGGGCGCCGCGGACGGCGCGAGCTGGCGCGCCTCGCTCACCCCGCGCCATGCGGCCATCCTGCGGCTCCTGGCGGGTGCCGGTCCCGACGGGCTCGGTGCGGCCGACCTCAGCCGGGCCCTCTTCGGCGACGACGAGCACCGGGTCACCGTGCGCGCCGAGGTCAGCCGGCTGCGGCGGGTCGTCGGTGCGCTGGTCGGCACCGGGCCATACCGGGTCGTCGACGGCGTCCGGCTGGTCTGCGACCCGTAGGGCGCTCCCGGTGGCACCCGCGGCCGGCTCGGCCCGGGAGTCGCGGTCAGCCGCCGGAGGGCTCGGGGCGGTACGAGACGGCGAGCATCCCCAGGGCGGACCCGACCCCGAGGACCGCGGCGAGCAGCGCCCACCAGACGCCGGACACGTCCAGCCCGATTGCGTGGTCGAGCGACCAGCTCCCCGGCCCCGTGGCCGCCAGGCCCACGGCCACCACGGCCACCAGCAACACGTACTCCCACCCGCCCTTGAACACGAAGTACCCCTTGCCCCGGTGGTCCGTGCGCGCCGCCACGACCATCAGCCCGACGAAGGCGGCCGACACGAGCCCGGTGAACAGCCCGAGCGTCATCGCCACCCCAGCTCCGATCTCGGTGACCGCGGCTACCCGGGCGTGCACCCGCGCCGGCCGTAGCCCGATCCCCTCGAACCAGCGGGTCGTCCCCTCGAGGCCCCCGGACCCGAACACCTTGTTGTACCCGTGCAGGACCAGCATCGGGCCGAGGGCGAGACGGACGACGAACAGGCCGAGGTCAAGATCCACGGCGGTACCTCCTGCGCCACGGTGGTGGCGGTCGAGCGGTCGGGGACGCGGTCACCCCACCGTAGGGCCAGGGGCCCCGGGCCGGAGCACCAACCACGCCTCACCGGGTGCCGGCACGCTCCGCCGCGTGTCGCCAGCCCAGCGCCAAGCCCACCTCGACGAGACCGAGCGCGGCGATGACCGGCTGCAGGACGAAGTACCGCTGGAGCAGCGCCAGCTGCACGCCGATCCACACCACGAGGCCCGCGCCCACGACCACGCTCACCACGGCCGCCCGGTCGTGGTGGCGCCAGACGAGCCACGCGGCCCCCAGCTGCGGCAGGGCCACTGTCGTCAGCAGCGCCACCCCGGGCCAGGTCCACGTGTCCACCGACAACCGGTCCAGCCAGTCGTCCGGCATGCCCATGCCGTCGACCAGCAGCCCGATGCCGCCGTAGACCGCGTTCGTCCCCACGAGGACGAGGACGACGAGCAGCGCCCACTCCGTCCAGGTCCTGCTGCCGGCGCGTTCCGCCCGCTCCACCCTCGTCGTCATCGGTCCGCCTCCTCGCGCTCACCCCCGCCTCAGATGCTCCTCCCGGACGGAACCGACGGCAGGGCACGTGTCCGCAAGGTCACGCCCCCGTCGTGGCCTCCTCGCCACCGACCGCTGCGGTCATCCTCGCGCCGACCTCGGCAACCGCCGCGCGCAGCTCGGGTCCCCCCTCCACGCGGAAGGCGAAGGGGAGCCGGGCCAACCACTCGCCTGCGTACATCTGCGGGTTGCCGGTGCTGCCGACCAGCAGGGTTCGCTCGCCGCCGTCGACGGCCTCGACCCGCCCCATCGGCGGGAGGACCCAGGGCCGCACCCGCTCCACCGGGGCCTCGAACACCACGCGGGTTGCGTGCTCCCACCCCTGGCCGAGGTGCTCCTCCAGGAGCGCGGTGGGGTCGAGGCGTGCGGGCGGCTCGAACGTGCCGGGCACCTCGACCACCCGCCGCACCCGGTCCAGCCGCAGCGTCCGCACGGCATCGACGTGGTGGGCGTGGCACAGCAGGTACCAGTAGCCGCGCCGGACCACGACCGCCCAGGGGTCCACCTCGGTGTCCCAGTCCCGACCGGCGGCGCTGCGGTAGGTGATGCGCACCCGCCGCCGTTCCGCGGCCGCCGCGGCCAGGGTGCTTGCGGTGGCCGGGCGCGGCCGGGAGTCCGCCCACGCCGGCGCGGCGGCCACCCTCGACCGCACCGCCGCGGCATCGCTGGCCACCGCCTCCGGCAGGGCCCGGAGGATCTTGCCGAGGGCGGTGCCCAACGGGTCGTCGGGCCCCGGCGCCGAGGGCCCCTCGAGCACCGCCATGACGAGCCCCAGGACCTCCTCCGAGGTGAAGGTCAGCGGCGGCAGCCTCACCCCGCGGCCGAGCCGGTAGCCGCCGTAGCGCCCGCGCACCGCCTCGACCGGGATGCCGGCGTCGCGCAGGGTCGCCACGTAGCGGCGTGCGGCGCGGTCCGAGACGCCGAGCCGCTCGCCGAGCTCCGGGGCGGTGATCCCCGGGTGCGACTGCACGATCTCGAGCGCACGGAGGGCGCGGGCGACGGGCCCGGCGTCGGCGTCCATGCGGACCAGCCTATGAGAAACCCGGACGCGGGCCGTCCGCTAGCGCGTCTAGCGTCCCGGGCATGGACATCATCCTCGTCACCGGGCTCTGGCTGCCCGCCACCGTGTGGGACGACGTCGTCGCCGAGCTCGAGGGGCTCGGCCACCACGCGGTCGCCGTCGCCCTTCCCGGCGCCGACGACGGCTCCACCACGGCGACCCTCGACGACCAGCTCGAGGCGGTCCTCGCCGCCGTCGACGCCGCCGACCGGCCGCTCGTCGTCGGACACTCAGCCGCGGCCGGGCTGGCGTGGCTGGTGGCCGACCGCCGTCCCGGCCAGGTCCGCTGTGTGGCGCTCGTCGGCGGGTTCCCGCCCGAGGACGGCGCCGCGTACGCCGACCTCTTCCCGCCCGTTGACGGGCTGATGCCCTTCCCGGGGTGGGAGCCGTTCGAGGGGCCGGACGCCGCGGACCTCGACGCCGCCGCACGGGAGCGCCTCGGCAGCGCGGCGCGTCCGGTGCCGGAGGGCGTCAGCCGAGCCACGGTCCGGCTCATCGACGACGCGCGCTACACGGTGCCGGTCGTCCTCGTCTGCCCGGAGTACTCGCCGGAGCAGGCCCGGGAGTGGGTCCGGGGCGGCGACCTGCCCGAGCTGGCCCGCGCCGAGAACGTGTCCTACGTCGACATCGACTCCGGTCACTGGCCGATGACGACCCGGCCCGCGGAGCTCGGGCGGGTCCTCGCGCAGTCCCTCCCGACCGCCTGACCCGCTCCGCGGCTCGGCCGCCGGCCACCTGCGCGTCCCACCCCGGTTCCCGTCCGAGGCGGATGGACCGGGCCGACGCCCCGTCGACCGGTCAGCGCTGCGAGGCGTCGGACACCTCGCCGACGAGCTCCTCGATGACGTCTTCCAGGAAGACGACACCGACCACGGCACCGTCGTCACCCACGACGCGGGCCAGGTGCGAGCCGCTGGACTGCATCGTCGCGAGCACCGCCTCGACCTCGTCCCCGCGGCGCACGGTCGCCAGCCGCCGGACCCGCTTGGCGGGCACCGGCTCGCGGCGCTCGGCGTCGTCGGCGTAGAGGACGTCCTTGAGGTGCAGGTAGCCGGTGAGCTCCCCCGCGCCGTCGACCACCGGGAAGCGCGAGTAGCCGTGCTTGGCCACGAGCCGCTCGATGTCGTCCGGGGTGGCGTCGACCGTGACGTTGACGAGGGCCGAGAGCGCGACACCGACGTCACCGGCGTCCTTGTCGCTGAACTCGAGGGCCGCGCCCAGCCGCTCGTGCTGGTGCTCCTCGAGCTGCCCTTCCTCGCGCGACTCCTCGAGGATGTGGGCCACCTCCTCGGCGGTGAAGGCCGAGGACACCTCGTCCTTCGGCTCCACCCCGAACAACCGCACCACCGCCTTGGCGAACCAGTCCATGGCCCGGATGACCGGGGCCACGACCCGCGAGACGAGGACGAGCGACGGGACGAGCACGACCGCGGCCCGCTCCGGCTTCGCGATCGAGATGTTCTTCGGGATCATCTCGCCGTACACGACGTGGAGGAAAACCACGATGGCCAGGGCCAGGACCAGGGCGACGACGTCGGCGACCACCGTCGACAGACCGAGGTGCTCGACGACCGGCACGAAGGCGTGGTGCAGCGCCGCCTCCGAGACCGCGCCCAGGAGCACCGAGCAGACCGTGATGCCCAGCTGCGACGTCGCCAGCAGGATGCCGGTGTGCTGGAGGGCGTCGAGGGCCACCTTGGCGCCCTTGCTGCCGCCGTCGGCGAGCGGCTCGAGCTGGCTCCGGCGCGCCGACATGGCAGCGAACTCGGCGCCCACGAAGAAGGCGTTGGCCGCGAGCAGGAGCACGGTGACGAGGATGGTCCCCACGGTCAGCCCTCCCCGTCCACGTGCTCGTCGTCGTCCGGCGGCGCGATCCGGGTGAGGCGCACCCGGTCGACCCGGTGCCCGTCCATGTCGACGACCCGGGCGCTCCACCCGTCGACCGTCACCTCGTCGCCGACCACGGGTACCCGTCCGAGCACAGCCATGACCCAGCCGCCGACCGTCTCGTAGGCCGGACCGTCGGGCACGTCGACGCCGACCCGGGAGCGCACCTCGTCGGGACGCCAGAGCCCCGGTACGGTCCACAGGCCCTCGCCCACCTGTCGGCCGGTGGTCTCACCCCGGTCGTGCTCGTCGCTGACCTCGCCGACGATCTCCTCCACGAGGTCCTCCAGGGTGACCACACCCGAGGTGCCGCCGTACTCGTCGACGACCACCGCCAGCTGCATACCGCCCTGCCGGAGCTGGAGCAGCAGGGGGTCCAGTCGCAGGGTCTCGGGCACGAAGACGGCGGGCGACATCAGCGCCGACACGGGAACGTCGGCGCGCCGTTCGAAGGGCACGGCGATCGCCTTCTTGACGTGGACGATGCCGTCGACGTCGTCCCAGTCGGTCCCCGTGACCGGGAACCGCGAGTGGCCGGTGCGACGCGCGAGCGCCACGAGGTCCGCCGCGGTGGCCGTCCGCTCGATGGGGGTCGCCCGCGAGCGGGGTGTCATGACGTCCTCGGCGGTCTGGTCGGCGAACCCGAGCGAGGCGGTGACCAGCCGGGCCGTGCCCTTGTCGAGGGTGCCCGCCTCGGCCGACGTCCGCACGAGGGACGCGAGCTCGGCCGGGCTGCGGGCCGCCGAGAGCTCCTCCTGCGGCTCGATGCCGAGGGCGAGGAGCGTGCGGTTGGCGACCCCGTTCAGCACGACGATGAGCGGCTTGGCCGCCAGCCCGAACCACCGCACGGGAGTGGCGGCCACCTTGGCGGTGCGTAGGGGCAGCGACACGGCCAGCGTCTTCGGCACCATCTCGCCGACGATCATCGAGAAGATGGTCGCGATCAGCATGGCCAGCACCGATGCCACCGACGACGCCGCCCCCTCGGACAGGCCGGCCGCCGTCAGGGGGCCGGTGAGGAGGACACCGACGGACGGGCTCGCGATGAACCCGAGCACGAGTGTCGTCAGGGTGATGCCCACCTGGCACGCCGAGAGCTGGGTGGACAGCTGGCGGTGCGAGGTGAGGACGGAACGGGCGCCGGGCTCCCCGGCGTCGACCGCCTTCTGGACCGTGGGCCGGTCGAGCGCGACGAGGGAGAACTCGGCGGCGACGAAGAGCGCCGTGCCGACCGTGAGGACGACGCCGACGAGGAGGAGCAGCCACGCGGTCATGGTCCGGTCATCCTACGGTCGGGCCGCCGCCGGCCCGGGTCCGCCCCGGGGCCTCCCCGGTCCGACCCGGGCCCGTGGGGTGGTTGGCCCTCCCCCGCGACGGGCTGACAGGATCGGGGCATGACACCACTGGGGACCGCATGACGACGACGACGGCGCCGCAGGGCGCCCCCATCGAGATCACCGGCCTGACCAAGCGCTTCGGCGGCTTCACCGCCGTGGACGACCTCAGCTTCACCGTCGAGCCGGGCCGGATCACCGGGTTCCTCGGCCCCAACGGGGCGGGCAAGACTACGACCCTGCGCATGCTGCTCGGCCTGGTGCGCCAGTCGGCCGGCACGGCCACCATCGGGGGGAGGCGCTACGTCGACCTCGCCGACCCGCTCGGCACCGTGGGCGCCGCCCTCGAGGCCACCAGCTTCCACCCCGGCCGCAGCGGGCGCGACCACCTCCGGGTGCTCGCCGACGCCGCGAGCATCCCGCACGCGCGGGTCGACGAGCTGCTCGAGCTCACCGGCATCCCGGCGGCCGCGCGCAAGCGGGCCGGCGCCTACAGCATGGGGATGCGGCAGCGGCTCGGCCTGGCCGCCGCCCTGCTCGGCGACCCACACGTGCTCGTGCTCGACGAACCCGCCAACGGCCTCGACCCCGAGGGGATCCGCTGGCTGCGCGGCTTCCTGCGCCACCTCAGCGGCGAGGGCAAGACGATCCTCGTCTCCAGCCACCTGCTCCAGGAGGTCGAGCAGACGGTCGACGACGTCATCATCATCGCCAACGGGCGGCTCGTGCGCTCGGGGCCGATGGCCGAGCTGCACGGCACGCCCGGCGCGGTGGTGCGCACCTCCGACCGCGACGCCCTCGCCGGGGCCCTGCGGGTCGCCGACGTGACGAGCAGCCCGGGTGACGAGCCGGACACGCTCGTCGCCGACACCACCGACCTGCGGCTCGTGGGTGACGTCGCGCTGCGGGCCGGACTGCCCGTCTACGGCCTGGCGCCGAAGCGGGCCGACCTCGAGGCGCTGTTCTTCCAGCTCACCGAGGGCACCAACCGCAACCTGGGCGAGGGAGTCGCCCCCTCCGAACGAGACGCCCTCACCGGCGAGGAAGGGGCGAACGAGTGATCCCCGCGGTGCGCTCCGAGCTGCGCAAGTTCTTCACCACGCGCCTGTGGTGGGGGATGGCGATCGCCGTGTTCGTCTCCGCCGCGGCCTTCTCCGTCCTCTTCGGCTTCGTCGTCAACAACCCCGGCGCGGGCGGCGGCCCCGGCGGTGGCCAGATCGTCGGCGACGACACCCAGGTCGCGAACACTGTCTACACCGCCGGTATCAGCGTCGGCTACCTGCTCCTCATGACCATCGGCATCCTCACCATCGGCGCCGAGTTCCGCCACAAGACGATCAGCGCGACGCTGCTCGCCACCCCTCGCCGGACCCGCGCGATGCTCGCCAAGGTGCTCGCGCTGCTCGTCATCGGCGTGCTCTACGGACTGCTGAGCCTCGTGGGCTCCGTGGGCGTGGGCAGCATCGTGCTGCGCGTCATCGACCAGCCGCCGTTCCCGTCCTCCGAGGTCTGGCGCACGCTCGCGCTCAGCCTGCTCGTCCTCGCGCTCTGGGCCCTCATCGGGCTGGGCATCGGCATCCTCATCCCCAACCAGGTCGCCGCCCTCTTCATCGGGATCGCCGTGGCGTGGATCGTCGAGCCGCTGCTGGGCCTGCTGCTCACCATCTGGGACTTCAGCCGCGAGAACCTCGCGCCCTTCCTCCCCACGAGTGCGACCAACGCGGCGCTCAACGCCGTGTCGCAGAACCCGGAGGAGGTGCGCCTCGAGTGGTGGGGCGGCGCGCTGGTGCTGCTCGCCTACGCGGTCGTGCTCGCCGGGCTCGGGGTGTGGCGGACGACGCGCCAGGACATCACCTGAGCGACGACTCCTGACCAGCGGCTACCGGCCGGGCGGCGACCGGCCGCCGCCCGGGCCGCACCACTCGCCTCCGGTGGGCTCAGACACCTGCTCGCGGGGCTAGGCTGGGTGGGAGTCACCACGACCGCCCGCGAGAGCCGAGAAAGAGGCGCATCCCCCGTGGCCGAGCAGTCCCCGTCCAGCGATCCCCTGACCACCTTCGGTCCCAACGAGTGGTTGGTCGACGAGCTGTACGAGCGGTACAAGCGGGACCGGAACAGCGTCGACAAGGCCTGGTGGGACTTCTTCCGCGACTACGAGCCCGGCGAGGCGGCTCTCACGCACGAGAAGGCGGTCGGAGACCGTCGCTCGGCCGGCAACGGTGCCGCCAAGGACCGGGCGCAGAGCACCACAGAGAGGCCCGAGCCCGGGGCGAAGCAGCCGGACGCGAAGGCGCCCGCCCGGACCGAGCAGAGGACGTCCGCGCCCAAGCAGCCCGACCAGAAGAAGCCTGAGCCGACGACGCAGCCCGACGGCCCGAGCAGTCAGGGAAGCCCGGCCGCAAGGGCGCCCGGGGCGAAGGACTCCGGCGGGAGCGCCCCCGCCAAGGACGGCGCGAGCCCGGCCACGGAGCAGAGGACGGCGCCCGCCGAGAAGAGCTCGGGTCCGATGCCGCGCGAGCCGCAGGCACCGAAGGACACCGGGCCGCTCAACGACGCCCGCCGCCAGCCCATTCGCGGGGCGAGCGCGCGGGTCGTGACGAACATGGAGAGCTCGCTCGAGGTCCCCACCGCGACATCGGTGCGCGCCGTCCCGGCCAAGCTGCTCGTCGACAACCGCATCGTCATCAACAACCACCTCGCCCGCAGCCGCGGCGGCAAGGTGAGCTTCACGCACATCATCGGCTACGCCCTCGTCAAGGCGCTCGGGGTGATGCCCGAGATGAACCGCGGCTTCGCCCACGACGAGAAGGGCAAGCCGGTGCTCGTCGAGCCGGCTCACGTCAACCTGGGCCTGGCCATCGACCTCGCCAAGCCCGACGGCACCCGCCAGCTGCTCGTGCCCTCCATCAAGGCGGCCGAGTCGATGGACTTCGCCCACTTCTGGACCGCCTACGAGGAGATGGTCAAGAAGGCCCGCGGGGGCTCGCTCACCGTCGAGGACTTCCAGGGCACGACGATCTCGCTCACCAACCCAGGCACCATCGGAACGGTGCACTCGGTGCCGCGGCTCATGGCCGGCCAGGGCGCCATCATCGGCGTCGGCGCCATGGACTACCCCGCCGAGTGGCAGGGCGCGAGCAACGAGACCCTCAACCGCAACGCCGTCAGCAAGATCCTCACCCTGACGAGCACCTACGACCACCGGATCATCCAGGGCGCCCAGTCCGGTGACTTCCTGCGCATCGTGCACGGCCTCCTCCTCGGCGACCACGGCTTCTACGACGAGCTCTTCGAGTCGCTGCGCATCCCCTACGAGCCGATCCGCTGGGTCCAGGACGTCTCGGCCAGCCACGATGACGACATCAACAAGGTCTCCCGGGTCCAGGAGCTCATCCACGCCTACCGCGTGCGCGGGCACCTCATGGCCGACACCGACCCGCTGGAGTACAAGCAGCGGCGGCACCCGGACCTCGACATCACCCGCCACGGCCTGACCCTCTGGGACCTCGACCGCTTCTTCGCCACCGGCGGCTTCGGCGGCGAGCCCTTCCTCAAGCTGCGCAAGATCCTGGGCATCCTGCGTGACTCCTACTGCCGCACCATCGGCGTCGAGTACATGCACATCCAGGACCCCGAGCAGCGCGAGTGGATCCAGCGCAAGGTGGAGGTGGGCTACGCCAAGACCACCCGCGAGGAGCAGCTGCGGATCCTGCGGCGCCTCAACGCGGCGGAGGCGTTCGAGACCTTCCTCCAGACCAAGTTCGTCGGCCAGAAGCGCTTCTCGCTCGAAGGCGGGGAGTCCGTCATCGCGCTCATGGACCGCATCCTGTCCCGCGCGGCGGAGGACGAGCTCGACGAGGTGTGCATCGGGATGCCGCACCGTGGCCGCCTCAACCTGCTCGCGAACATCGCCGGCAAGTCCTACGGCCAGATCTTCCGCGAGTTCGAGGGCAAGCAGGACCCGCGCTCGGTCCAGGGGTCCGGCGACGTCAAGTACCACCTCGGCACCGAGGGCGAGTTCACCGCCGAGTCCGGGGCCAGCACGAAGGTCTACCTCGCCGCGAACCCGAGTCACCTCGAGGCGGTCAACCCGGTGCTCGAGGGCATCGTCCGCGCGAAGCAGGACCGCGTGAACCTCGCCGGCGAGGACTTCACCGTGCTGCCCGTCCTCCTGCACGGCGACGCCGCGTTCGCCGGCCAGGGGGTCGTCGCCGAGACCCTCAACCTCTCCCAGCTGCGCGGCTACCGCACCGGCGGCACCGTGCACGTCGTCATCAACAACCAGGTGGGGTTCACGACCTCCCCGAGCAGCTCGCGCTCCTCGACCTACTCCACCGACGTCGCCCGGATGATCCAGGCGCCGATCTTCCACGTGAACGGTGACGACCCGGAGGCGTGCGTGCGCGTGGCCGAGCTCGCCTACGAGTTCCGCAAGGAGTTCCACAAGGACGTCGTCGTCGACATGGTCTGCTACCGGCGGCGCGGCCACAACGAGGGTGACGACCCGTCGATGACACAGCCGCTGATGTACAACCTCATCGAGGCCAAGCGCAGCGTCCGCAAGCTCTACACCGAGTCGCTCATCGGCCGTGGCGACATCACCGTCGAGGACGCCGAAGCCGCGCTGCGCGACTACCAGCAGCAGCTGGAGCGCGTCTTCGTGGAGACCAAGGCCGCGCTGAAGTCCGCCGAGAAGGAGGCCCAGACCGGCCGCAGCCCGGACGGGCACGGTGGCCTCGAGCCACCGTCGGCCCAGGCCCCCTACGCCGACCGCACCACCCACTCCTCGACGGACACGGCGATCTCGACCGAGACGCTGCACCACATCGGGAACGTGTTCACGACCCCGCCCGACGGCTTCAACGTGCACCCGAAGCTGCGCCAGATGCTCGAGAAGCGGGCTCTGAGCACGCGCGAGGGCGGTATCGACTGGGCCACGGGCGAGCTCCTCGCGTTCGGGTCGCTGCTCTCGGAGGGCACCCCGGTGCGCCTGGCCGGCCAGGACAGCCGCCGCGGCACGTTCGTCCAGCGGCACGCGGTGCTCATCGACAAGGAGAACGCCTCGGAGTGGACGCCCCTGCTCTACCTCGGCGGCGGCCAGGCCCGCTTCTGGGTCTACGACAGCCTGCTGTCGGAGTTCGCGGCGATGGGCTTCGAGTACGGCTACTCGGTCGAGCGCCCCGACGCGCTGGTCCTCTGGGAGGCCCAGTTCGGCGACTTCTTCAACGGCGCCCAGACGATCATCGACGAGTTCATCTCCAGCGGTGAGCAGAAGTGGGGCCAGCGCTCGTCGGTCGTGCTGCTGCTCCCCCACGGCTACGAGGGCCAGGGGCCCGACCACTCGTCGGGCCGGATCGAGCGCTTCCTCACCATGTGTGCCGAGGGCAACATGACGGTGGCGATGCCGTCGACCCCCGCCTCGTACTTCCACCTCCTGCGCCGGCAGGCCTACGCGCGCCCGCGGCGGCCGCTCATCGTCTTCAGCCCGAAGTCGATGCTGCGCCTCAAGGCGGCGGCGAGCGCCCCCGAGGACTTCACCACCGGCGGCTTCCGACCGGTCCTCCCGGACCGTCCGGGCGCGACCAGGGGCGAGGTCACTCGGATCCTGCTCGCCGCGGGCAAGATCGTCTACGACCTCGAGGCCGAGCGCGAGAAGCGCGGCGACACCTCGACCGCCATCCTGCGCCTGGAGCAGTACTACCCGCTCCCCGCGGAGGAGCTGGCCCGGGCGATCTCGGACCACCCCGATGCCGAGCTCGTCGTGGTGCAGGACGAACCGCGCAACATGGGCGCGTGGCCGTTCCTCGCCCTGAACCTCCCCGAGGCCCTGGCCACCCACGACGCGCACCGCAGCCTCCGGGTGGTCTCGCGGGCGCCGTCGGCCTCGCCCGCGGCGGGCTCCACCAAGATGCACCAGGCGGAGCAGGCCGACCTCATGGCACGGGCCTTCGACCGCTGACCTCCGTACGGCCGGTGCGCCGGCTGTACGGCCGGTGCCGGCTGTACGGCCGGTGCCGGCCGGGCGGTCGCCGGGGCGCCTGCACCGAGCGGGACCGCGTGCCCGGTAGCCTCACACGGGTGTACTTCACCGACCGGGGCATCGAGGAGCTGGAGGCTCGGCGCGGCGACGAGGAGGTCAGCCTCGGCTGGCTGGCCGAGCAGCTGCGCACCTTCGTCGACCTCAACCCGGACTTCGAGGTGCCCGTGGAGCGCCTGGCCACCTGGCTGGCCCGGCTGGACGACGAGGACGAGTGACGGCAGGACATGGCTGACCCGCGTTCGGGGGACGACGACGGCGCCCCCATCGAGTTCCGCCCCAGTGCGAGCGCACAGGTGGTCCCGGACGGGCCACGCGACGTCGCCATCGTGTTCCTCGGCGCGTCCCTCGTCGCGGGGGTCGGCGACCCCAAGGGCCAGGGCTGGGTCACCCGCGTCATCGGGCGCACCCAGCACCCAGACCTCGAGCTGACCGCCTACAACCTCGGGGTTCGCGGTAACACGACTGTCGAGCTCCTCGACCGGTGGGCCGCGGAGGTGCCGGCGCGGTGGGTGGGGCGTACCGAGCGGCGCCTCGTCGTCTCGGCCGGCACGAACGACATCATCAGCGGCATCTCGCTGGCGCGGCACCGTCTCAACCTCGCCAACCTCCTCGACGACGCCGCGGCGCAGGGGGTCGGCACCTTCGTCGTCAGCCCTCCCCCGAGCGACGACGACGAGCTCAACTCACGGCTCGAGGTGATGGTCGAGGCGCAGGCCGACGTCTGCGCCCGCCGGAACGTGCCGTTCGTCGACAGCTACCACCCGCTGCGGAGCCACGACCAGTGGCGCACCGACCTCGCCGCGAGCAGCGTGCCCCACCATCCGGGGCAGGCGGGGTACGGGCTGATCGCCTGGCTCGTGCTCCACAACGGCTGGAGCGAGTGGCTCGAGATCTCCTGACGCCCGGTCAGTCCTGCGCGACGAAGGCGCGCAGGAGGTCCGCGAACCGGTCCGGGTCGTCGAGGTGGGGGAAGTGCCCGGCGCCGTCGAAGAGCTCGACGCGGCAGCCCTCGATGCCCTGCTGGGCCGCGATGGCATGTGTCGCCGGGATCATCCGGTCCTTGGCGCCCCAGATCACGAGCGTCGGGCGCGACGGGGAGTCGGGCAGGTAGTCGTGCGCTGTCACGGTCTGGCCGCCCGGGTCGAGGACGGCACGCGTGGTGGCGAGGAACGCCCGCCGGGTGTCGGGGTCGGCGAGCGAGGTGAACCCCTGCCAGACCTCGGTCAGGTCCGGCCCGGGGCGCAGGCCGAGGCGTCCCAGGGCGTGCCCACCGGCGCTGATCCGCTCGCGCACCCAGCCCGACGCGAGCACGGGGAGGACGAGGTCGGCGGCCGGCAGGGTCGCCGCGCGGAGGATGGGGTTGACCTCGCGGCCGAGGCCACCACTCGCGACCAGGACGAGGCGCTCGACCCGCTCGGGGAAGAGGTAGTGGAAGACCATGGCGATGCCACCACCGAGGGAGTGACCGACCAGGGTGACTCGCTCGATCCCCAGGTGGTCGAGCAGGTCGCGCAGCGTGGCGGCGTGCGCGCCGAGGGAGTAGTCGCCGACGGGCTTGGCGGACTGGCCGTGCCCGAAGAGGTCGGGCACGACGACGCGGTGGTCGTCCTCGAGCCGGTCCACGAGGTGGGACCACTGCCTCTGCGACCCCGTGATCCCGTGGATGAAGAGGAGCACGGGTCCGGTGCCGCTGTCGTGGTAGGCCATCGAGTGGCCATGCAGCATCACCGAGCGTTCGGCGGCCACGTCGCTCACGGCGCCTCCTGACGGTCGACGGATTCCGCCCTCAGGTTACCGCCCGGTAACCGTCCACCGGGCCAAGACGTGGCCGGGCGCACACCCTCATGCGACGGTGAAGACCACCTTGCCGGTGACCGAGCCGTCGACCATCCGGGCGAATCCGTCACGGGCGTCGGCCAGGGGCAGCACCGTGTCGACCTGGGGCTCGATGCCCGACCCCACCACCATCCGCGCCAGCCGACCCAGCTCGTCGCGGCTGCCCATCGTGGACCCGACGACCCGGAGCTGCTTGAAGAAGATCTTGGTCAGCTCGGCCTTCTCGGGGGCGTCTCCCGAGGTGGCACCCGAGATGACCACCGTGCCACCCGGCCGCAGGCTGTTGATGCTGTGGGACCACGTGGCGGCCCCGACGGTCTCCATCACGGCGTCGACCCGCTCGGGCAGGCGTTCGCCGCTCTCGAAGGCGCGGTCGGCGCCCAGGGCCACCGCCTGCTCGCCACGCGCGGGGTCGCGGCTCGTGACCCACATCCGGATACCGGCCGCGGACCCGAGCTGCACCAGTGCGGTCGCGACCCCGCCGGCCGCACCCTGCACCAGCACGGTGGACCCGGGCTGCACCGCGGCGTTGGTGAAGAGCATCCGGTAGGCCGTCAGCCAGGCCGTGGGCAGGCAGGCCGCGTGCTCCCACGACAGCTCGGCCGGCTTCGGGACCAGGTTGTGCCGCGGCACGACGACCGTCTCCGCGAGGGTGCCGTCGTGCATCTCAGAGAGGAGGCTGCGCCGCGGGTCGAGGGTCTCGTCACCGCCCCAGCCCGGTGAGGCGATGACGGCGTGGACGATGACCTCGTCACCGTCGTCGGTGGTGCCGGCGCCGTCGCACCCCAGGACCATCGGGAGCCGGTCCGCCGGCAGCCCCACCCCGCGCAGCGACCAGACGTCGTGGTGGTTCAGCGCCGCGGTGCGCAGCCGCACCGCCACCCACCCGACGGGGACCTCGGGGTCGGGGCGCTCCCCGACCTCGAGGCCGCTCAGCGGGTCGTCGGCGGACTGTGACTTCGCGTAGGCGGCGAGCATCCCCCGACACTACCCAGCCTTCTGTGGCGGTGGCGCCCGGGTGCCCGGGTCAGGCCACCGGGACCAGCAGCCGCAGAGCTGCTCGGACCCGGGGGCGGGGACGCCTGGAGGCGGGGCGAGGGCGCGCTCGATGCGGTCGAGGACGGCGGTCGGCCATGGGGCCACCTCACGCACCTCGGGGCCGGGCGCCCGGTTCGAGGGCGTTCGGCGAGCGGATCAGCCGCCGAACAGCGAGGGCGCCGCGCGGTGGAGGGCATCGCGCCAGTGCGGCAGGGGCTCGAGGCCGTGCTCGTCCCACATCGCGTGGGACAGCACGCTGTACGCCGGCCGCGGCGCAGGCAGCGGGTAGTCCTCCGTCGCGATGCCGCGGACCCGCCCCGGGTCCTCACCGAGCTCCTCGAGCACCGCCTGCGCCAGGCCCTGCCACGTCGTCTCGCCGCCCCCGGTCGCGTGCCAGACACCGAAGGGTGCACCGGCCTCGACGATCCTCCGGATGCCGTGCGCCAGGTCCACGGTCCACGTCGGCTGCCCCACCTGGTCGGCCACGAACGCGAGCTCGTCGCGCTCGCCGGCGATGCGGGCGACGGTGGCGGGGATGCTGGGTCCGTGGGCCCCGTAGAGCCAGGCCGTCCGGACCACCCAGGTGCGCGGGCACTCGGCGCGCACCGCCCACTCCCCCGCTGCCTTCGTGCGCCCGTAGGCCGATCGCGGGGCGAGCGGCGCGTCGGCGGGGTACGGCTCGGTGGCCTCGCCGTCGAAGACGTAGTCGGTGCTCAGGTGCACCAGCGCCGCACCGGCCCGTTCCGCGGCGCGGGCCAGGGTGGCCGCCCCGGTGGCGTTGACGCCGAACGCCCGGGCCTCGTCGGTCTCGGCGGCGTCGACGGCGGTGTAGGCGGCGCAGTTGACGACCACGTCGTGGCCGGCGACCTGCTCGGCACAGCTCGAAGGGTCGAGGATGTCGAGCCCGGGCAGGTCGCCGCGGCCCACCACGTGGCCCGCGTCCTCCAGCACGGTGCAGAGGTCGGTGCCCAGCATCCCCGCGGCACCGGCCACGTAGACCCGCGCCATCAGCGGGCCAGCACCTGCTCGGTCCGCGCGTACTTCGCCTCGGTGGCCTCCTTCATCGGGCGCCACCAGGCCTCGTTCGCGCGGTACCAGTCGATCGTGGCAGCCAGCCCGTCGCGGAAACTCTCGTAGCGAGGGGTCCAGCCGAGCTCGGTCCGCAGCTTCCCCGCGTCGATGGCGTACCGGCGGTCGTGGCCGGCGCGGTCGGTGACGTGGTCGTAGTCGCGGGGGTCGCGCCCCATGAGCTCGAGGACGAGGGCGATGACGTCACGGTTGGTCATCTCCCCGTTCGCTCCGATGAGGTAGGTCTCACCCGGACGTCCCCGTTCGACGACGGTCCAGAGGGCGTCGTTGTGGTCGTCGACGTGGATCCAGTCGCGGACGTTGAGCCCGTCTCCGTAGAGCTTGGGCCGGCCAACGTCGATGATGTTGGTGACCTGACGGGGGATGAACTTCTCGACGTGCTGACGGGGGCCGTAGTTGTTCGAGCAGTTCGAGAGCGTTGCCTCGATCCCGAAGGAGCGGACCCACGCCCGGACGAGGTGGTCGGACCCGGCCTTGGACGCCGAGTAGGGCGAGCTCGGCGCGTACGGCGTGGCCTCGGTGAACTTCGCCGGGTCGTCGAGCTCGAGGTCGCCGTACACCTCGTCGGTGGAGACGTGGTGGTAGCGGGCGCCGTGCCGGCGCACCGCCTCGAGGAGGGTGAAGGTGCCGACCAGGTTCGTGCGGACGAACGGGCTCGGGTCGCTGAGCGAGTTGTCGTTGTGCGACTCGGCGGCGAAGTGCACGACGAGGTCCGCCCGGGCGACGAGCCGGTCGACGACGTGGGCGTCCGCGACGTCACCCTCGACGAGGTCGATGCGGTCGCGGACACCCTCGAGGGACTCCACGTGGCCGGCGTAGGTCAGGGCGTCCAGGACCGTCAGCTCCGAGTCCGGACGGGTCGCCAGCGTGCGGTGGACGAAGTTGCTGCCGATGAACCCGGCGCCACCGGTGACGAGGATCCTCATGGCCGCAAGGCTAACGTCCTGGCCCGACCGGCCCGGGGCGATCGCTACGCTCGCAGCCATGAAGGGCATCGTCCTCGCCGGGGGCTCGGGTACCAGGCTGCACCCGATCACCCGCGCGATCTCCAAACAGCTCATGCCCGTGTACGACAAGCCGATGGTCTACTACCCGCTGACCACACTGATGATGGCCGGCATCCGCGACATCCTCGTCATCACCACCCCGGAGGACCGCGAGCCGTTCCAGCGCCTGCTCGGCGACGGCTCACAGTGGGGCGTGACCATCTCGTTCGCCGTCCAGCCGCGGCCCCAGGGCCTGGCCCAGGCGTTCGTCATCGGCGCCGACTTCATCGGCACCGACTCCGTCGCTCTCGTGCTGGGTGACAACATCTTCCACGGCACCGGCCTCGGCACCGCCCTGTCCCGCCTCACCGACGTGCGGGGCGGCCACATCTTCGCGTACCACGTGGGCGACCCCACCGCCTACGGCGTCGTCGAGTTCGCCACGGACGGCGCGGTGCTCTCGATCGAGGAGAAGCCCGAGCACCCGCGCAGCTCGTACGCCGTGCCCGGGCTGTACTTCTACGACAACGACGTGGTCGGGATCGCCGGCGGGCTCTCCCCCAGCCCGCGCGGCGAGCTGGAGATCACCGCCGTCAACGAGGCCTACCTGTGCCGCGGGGACCTCTCGGTCACCGTCCTCCCCCGGGGCACGGCCTGGCTCGACACCGGGACCTTCGAGGGACTCATGGACGCCAGCCAGTTCGTCCACGTCGTCGAGGCGCGGCAGGGGTACAAGATCGGCTGCATCGAGGAGGTCGCCTGGCACCAGGGCTGGATCGACGACGACCGGCTCCGGGCCCTCGGCGACGCGCAGCTGAAGTCGGGGTACGGCGCCTACCTGCACGCCTGCCTCACCCGTGACCGGCAGGACCGGTGATGGAGGTCGTCCCGCTGGCCCTCGAGGGCTCCTTCCTCGTGACGCCGCGCCAGTTCCCCGACGACCGCGGGGTGTTCCTCGAGTCCTTCCGCGGGGACCGGCTGGGCGAGGCGCTGGGTCACCGCCCGGACGTCGTGCAGACCAACACCTCGGTCTCCTCCCGGGGGACGGTGCGGGGCATCCACTTCGCGGACGTCCCACCCGGGCAGGGCAAGTACGTCATGGTGCTCTCCGGCGCGCTGCTCGACGTCGTGGTCGACGTCCGGGTGGGATCGCCGACCTTCGGCCGGTGGGAGGCGGTGCGCCTCGACGCGGTCGACCGGCGGGCGGTGTGGCTCTCCGAAGGGCTGGGGCACGCCCTGTGCGCCCTCGAGGACGACACCACCGCGTCCTACCTGTGCACGGCCACGTACGACCCCACAGCGGAGCACGGGGTGCACCCGCTCGACCCGGCGATCGGCATCGAGTGGCCGGACGACCTCACGCCGCGGCTCTCCCCCAAGGATGCCGCCGCCCCCGCGCTCGCCGAGGCGGAGGCGGCCGGCCTGCTCCCCTCGTGGGAGGCGTGCCGCGGCCGGGCCGACGAGCTGGCCCGCGCCCGACCGCCCGTGCCGGGGTGACGGGCGGCCTCAGTCCGGGAAGGCGGCCTCCCAGAGCACGAGCAGCCGCACGGCCTCGTCGAGCTGCCCGGCCATCCGCTCGAAGGCCCCGCGTCCGCGACCGATGGGGTCGGGAACGTCGGTGACCTTGCCGGCGCGCCGGCCGCGGTGCTGGGCCAGGACCAGCGGCAGCTCGCGCCACCGCCCCCGAAGATCGGTGGCGCCGCGGTCGGCGAGCAGGATCTGCCACGTCGGGTGGTCACCGATCTCGGTGAGGCCGGCCGCGAGGTCGAGCAGGCCAACGGTGCGGCGGTGCGCGGCCGGGTCCTCGTCGAGCACGTGGGCGCGGTGCTGGCCGGCCATGACGAGCACGAGGTCCTGGTCGCGGACGATGCGCGCGGTGAGCATCCGGGCGCGGAACGCCGCGTCGTCGACACCGCGCTCCCCGAGCAGCCGCTCCGACTCGGGGTCCATCGGTCGCCCGACGACGGCGTGGGTGCCCGCGCTGGACACCTCGAACGCACCGGGCCGCGCCCACTCCAGGCCATCGCGTAGCAGCGCGGCGGCGTACGGCGAGCGACAGATGTTGCCGGTGCAGACGGTGAGCAGGCGGACGGGGTCGTCCGGGGGCTGGCGGTCGGGACTCATGGCGGCGCCAGCCTAGGTCACGAGCCCGGCGCCACCTCGCGCACCGACCGGGTCGGGGCGAGCCTGCGGACCGCCTCAGCCACCGCCTCGGCGACGCCCTCCTGGAAGACCGACGGCACGATCTCCTCTGGGCTCGGGTCGGCCACCATGTCGGCGATGGCCCGTGCGGCCGCGAGCTTCATCGCCTCGGTGATCCGGGTCGCCCCTGCGTCCAGGGCCCCGCGGAAGATGCCGGGGAAGGCCAGGACGTTGTTGATCTGGTTCGGGAAGTCCGACCGGCCCGTGGCCACGACGGCGGCATGGCGGCGGGCCACGTCCGGATGGACCTCGGGCGTGGGGTTGGCCAGCGCGAAGATGATGCCGCCCGGCGCCATCGCGGCCACCTGCTCCTCGGGCACCGTGCCGCCGGAGACACCCACGTAGCAGTCGGCGCCCCGGAGCGCCACGGCCAGCGGACCCTCCAGCCCGCGCGGGTTGGTCGAGGCGGCCAGCCGCCGCTTGTGGGCAGCGAGGTCGGTGCGTGCGGGGTGGATGATGCCACGCGAGTCGCAGACGACCACGTCGCGGACCCCGGCCCGCTGCAGCAGCCGGGTCACCGCCACCCCGGCCGCGCCGGCGCCTGCGACGACCACCCGCAGGTCCTCGAGGCGCCGGCCCAGGACCGCGACGGCGTTCAGGAGACCGGCGAGGACCACGATCGCGGTCCCGTGCTGATCGTCATGGAAGACCGGTATGTCGAGCCGGTCCTTCAGCTGGTCCTCGATGTCGAAGCACCGGGGGGCCGAGATGTCCTCGAGGTTGATGCCGCCGTAGGTCGGCGCGATGCGGGCGATCGCCTCGACCAGCTCCTCGACGCTGCCCGACTCCATGACGACCGGTACCGCGTCGATCCCGCCGAAGTGCTTGAACAGCACCGCCTTGCCCTCCATCACGGGCAGTGCCCCGAGCGGGCCGATGTCGCCCAGCCCGAGCACCGCCGTGCCGTCGCTGACCACCGCGACCGTGTGGCCCCGCGCGGTGTAGCGCGCGGCCAGCTCGGGGCTCTCGGCGACGGCGAGCGACACCTCGGCCACCCCGGGCGTGTAGAGGAGGGAGAGGTCGTTGCGGTCGCGCAGCGGCTGCGTCGCGTGTACCCCCAGCTTCCCGCCCTCGTGAGCGCGGAACACCGGGCTCTCCGGGTCGAAGGAGGGGGTGACGGGGGACGCGGACACGGGCGGGCTCCTCAGGGACCGGGGCACCGTCACCGACGCGGACGACGCGCGGTGGCGGCACATGTGGGTGCGGTCCGAGGTGGGGTGCGTCTCGGTCTACGCGCGGCGGAGGGTGGCCCGCCGGGGTCCCCATCATGTCACACGCCCCACGCGCGGGGGCCTGTGACCCTGGCCGCCCCGTTCCGGGGAGGGTGCCGCGCGGGGCGGGGCCGCCGGACCGGCGGCGGTGGCAGGATTCGCGCCATGATGCCGGCGCTGGTCCGCGTGCGCGGCCGCTCGATGCTGCCGACCTACCGCGACGGCGACGTCCTGCTCGTCGTGCGGGGCCTGCGTCCGCGCCCTGGCCGCGCCCACGTGGTCCGCCTGCCTCCGGACCCCTCCGGCGCGGCACGACCCGTCTCGGTCAAGCGCGTCACCGGCCACGACCCCCACGACCCGGCCCGCTGGTGGGTCGACTCCGACAACGCGGCCGAGGGCGTCACGTCCTTCGACGTGGGCTCCCTCGAGCGGGCCGACATTCTCGCGGTAGTGGCCGGATTGGTGTGGCGCCCGCTGGGGTAGGTTGACGGAGACCGCACGTTCCCCAGACGACACGAGGAGTGACACATGCTGTCCCTGTTCCGCATCACCGAGGTCTCGGCCCACTGCGACCTCCCGTGCGGCGTCTACGACCCCGCGCAGGCCCGCATCGAGGCCGAGTCGGTCAAGATGATCTGCCAGAAGGTGGCCGGCAACGACGACCCCGACTTCCGGGTGCGCGCGACCATCATCAAGGAGCAGCGTTCCGAGCTCGTGAAGCACCACCTCTGGGTGCTGTGGACCGACTACTTCAAGCCGCCGCACTTCGAGAAGTACCCGAACCTGCACACCCTCTTCAACGAGGCCACCAAGCTCGCGGGCGCCTCGGGCACCAAGGGCGAGTTCGACGAGGCCACGGCCGACGAACTGCTGGCCAAGATCGAGGAGATCTCGACGATCTTCTGGGAGACCAAGAAGGGCTGACCCCCTCATGGCACTCTCTGACCTGCGGATTCTCTAGGAACTCACCTCCTGAGTCCGCACCTCGTCCGCAAGAGCGACGAGCGCACCGTCCATCACGGAACGGATGCGCTCGTCGTCTCCCGGCCACATGTGGCTGTAGACCCGCAGCGTGATGGCTGCGGACGAGTGGCCGAGCACCGTCTGCACCTGCTTGACGCTCGCCCCGCCTGAGATCAGCGCAGAGGCCGCGAGGTGACGCAGGGCGTGCGTGTCGACATCGACCTGGCTCGCCTTCGTCGCAGCCAGCCAGACACGCCTCCAGGTCTGGTAGGTGAGCGGTCGGCCGCACGTCGTACCGCTCCGCGACCCGGCGATTGGCCAGCCCTGGTCGATGACCAGCCGGCCCAGCCGCAGCCGAGCGCGAGGAGTCAAGGCAGCGTTGGCATGAGTAGCGTGAGACACGAAGACCTCCTGGTGCGGGAGCGGAACCGTCAGACAGCTCCACTCCACACCGGGAGGTCTTCCCTGTCACTGATCAGATCGAGTCGTCACACAACTTCGACCAACGTGACTGGGCATCACAGCTAGCCGGCCTCATGCCGCCATGACACCACCGTCGCCGGCTCGCCCCCTGGAGCTCGGGGCCGCACTAGCGGGAAGCGAGCGCCCGGCGGTCCCGGTGGCGTCGCACGAGGGTGCCGGGTCCGACGAGGGCCAGGAGCAGGGTGGAGATGCAGCCGGCCAGGCTCACGCCCGGCAGCTGGAGCGGGTCGACGAGTACCGCGAGCAGCGCGATGCCGAGGGCCCACAGGAACCAGGCGCCGACCACGTCCTGGCGCCAGGCCCACACCCCGAGGCCGTTCAGGACGACGGCCACTCCGACCACGGTGGCCACCTCTGACTCCGACATCCCCATGCGTCACTCTCTCATCGGTTCACCGGTACATGGACGTCGACGCGGTTGCGGCCCGACGCTGCGAGACGAGCTGAGCCGAGGCCGGTCGACCTACTCGACGCGCAGCTCGTCTCCCTCGACGGTGACAGTCCCTCGGCGAAGCGGCCACACCCTGGTGAGCGCGACGAAGGCCGCGTCGAGGCCGGGGATCTTCGCGAACACGCCCTGGGGCCCCCTCGTCATCTTCCCGGTGCGGACGTCGTACGTGGACTGGTGCCACGGGCAGACGAGGCACCCGTCGGCGTCGATGCTGCCCTCGGCGAGGTCGGCACGCAGGTGGCGGCACCGCCGTCCCACCGCGAAGTAGTCACCGTTGTTGCCGACCGCGTAGTCACCGGAGCCGGTGACCGTGCCGGGCGTGACGTCGGCCAGGGGAACTCGCGTTGCGCTCATGACCTGCTCCTCGGTGGGAAATAGATCCGTTCATCGTCGCACCTGGCCCTGCCGGTGGCGAGAGGGCTCACGCAGTTCTCGAGCCATCCCGGTCCGGCCGGGCAGGGGAGTCACTGATGGGTCCTCCCCTGCTCGGCGTCGGGTCACCAGGGTGGACGAACGTTGATGCCACCACCCACGGTGCCCGCGCCGGCTGGGAACCGACTGGAAGCCCGCTGTCACTCTCCTGTGGGTCTCACTACCGTCGTGCGTCATGCGTCGGGGGGTCGAAGGGCAGGTCGACGACGAACCGCGCTCCCCCGCCCTCGCCTCGCGTGACCGCCACCGAGCCCCCGTGGAGCTCGACGTGCCGGAGTGCGATGGCCAGGCCGAGTCCCACGCCCGAGGACGTCGCGCCGGGTCCCCTGCTGAACCGTTCGAAGATCCGCTCCTCGAGGTCGGGGGGCACCCCGGGGCCGGAGTCCTCGACCGTGATCCGGGCGCCGGTCGGCGTCGAACCGACCGTGACCCGCGTACATCCCCCGCCGTGGGTCTCGGCGTTGCGGACGAGGTTGGCGACCACCCGTTCGATCCGCCGCTGGTCCACCCCGATGACCAGCCCTCGCGCTCCGTCCTCGACGGTGGTCACCGGCCGGCCGGCCGTGGCGTCCGCCGTCCGGCGCACCAGGTCCGAGAGCACCAGCCGCTGGACGACGAGCTGGTCGCCGGCCTGGTGGCGGGCGATCTCGAGGAGATCGGTGACGAGCTGCTGGAACCTCTCGATCTCCTCGGCCAGCAGGTCGAGGGGCTCGCGCGCCGACGCGGGCAGGGAGTCGCTGCGATCGCGGACCAGCTCCATCGAGTTGACCATGGTCATCAGGGGGGTCCGCAGCTCGTGGCTCACGTCGGTCGCGAACCGGGCATCGGCCGCCACCCGCTGCTCCAGAGCCGCCACGGTGCGGTTGAACGAGCCGGCGAGCGTCCGGAGGTCCGGGTCGTCGGCATGCTCGAGCCGGACCCCGAGGTGTCCGCTGGCGACCTGCTCGGCAGCTCGGGTCAACCGGCTGAGGGGACGCAGGGCAAGGGCGCTGGCGGACCGGCCGGCCGCCACCCCCAGGAGGACCGCGACGACGCTCGCCACCGCGAGCCCGCCGGCCAGCATCCGTGCCGACCGGCGCGTGACGGCCAGGTCGTGGAGCTCCACGAGCACGGCCGACCGGCCGAAGACCGGCATGGCGACCGCGAGGTACCCGGTACCCCCGACCTCGACCTCCCGGGTCACCGAGCGACCGGCGGCCGCCGCGTCGACGAGACCGCTCGGCAGCTGGGCGGGGTCCACCGCCCGACCCGAGGAGTACCAGCGGTCGCCCTCCCGGAGCAGGGCGGCCGCCGTCGACGGCGGGGAGGACACCTCGGCGACCAGGGAGGGGGTCAGGGAGGCGCCGTTCGACAGGCGGGAGTCGATCCTCCCCGCGTCCACGGCGGTCCGGGACAGCGCCGCGGCCGTGCCCTCCTCGATCAGGGCGGGGGTGACCAGCACCCAGGTCAGTCCCGACAGGACGAGGGCCAGGAGGAGGGCGACGAACCCGTACGACACCGTGGTCCGTCGTCGGAGCCCCCACTCGGCCGGATGCCACCGGGAGCGCGGGCCCGGGCGTGCGGGCACTACGACACCAGCCGGTAGCCGAGCCCGCGCACGGTCACGACGAGCATCGGGTTCGACGGGTCCTCCTCGATCTTCGTGCGGAGCCGTCGGATGTGCACGTCGACGATGCGGATGTCGCCGAAGTAGTCGTAGCCCCACACCCGCTCGAGCAGGTCCTGGCGGCTGCGGATGCCACCGTCCGCGAGGAGCAGCTCGACGAGGAGGCGGTACTCGGTGCGCGTCAGTGCCACCAGCTGACCCCTGCGGGTGACCTTGCCGTCGTCCAGGCCCACGCGGAGGTCGCCCAGCACGACGGTCCGGGGGCGATGCCCCTCGGCGGAGTCGACCCGCCTGAGCAGTGCCCGCATCCGGGCAGAGAGCTCCTTGGCCTTCAAGGGCTTGGTGACGTAGTCGTCGGCTCCCGCCTCGAGCCCGGCGACGACGTCGTGGCTGTCGGTGCGGGCGGTGACCATGATGACCGGCACCCTGCTCGTCTGCCGGAGCCGGCGGCACACCTCGAACCCGTCGAGGTCGGGGAGCATCAGGTCGAGCAGCACCACGTCCGGCTCGGCGAGCGCCAAGGACTCCAGGCCCTGGGTCCCGTCGGCCGCCTCGGTGACGTCGTACCCCTCGTCCTGCAACGACATCCGCAGGACGCGTCGCACGCGGGAGTCGTCCTCGATGAGCAGCACTCGCCTTGCCACTCCTCGGACCGTAGCACGGCCGTCTGGGAGCGGGGATGACCCTCTCGGACACGGGTGTGACGCGAATGTGTCGATTCCTTGACGTTCCGGACCGTGCGCGGTCCGTCACCGCCCGACGGGGTGACGGTGATCCTGCGGGTGCGGGCTACCGCACCGGACGGACTCCCCCGTCATCCCCCACAGGAGAAACCATGAAAGCACCAACACGACGCAGCGCCGCCGTGACCGCGATCTGTGTCACCGGCCTGGCGGTGGCCGGCTGCAGCAGCAGCTCGTCGACCTCCTCCGGCGTCAGCTCCTCCACGGCCGCCCAGAAGCCGGTGAGCGGCGGGACGCTCAACCTGCTGGGCTCCGGTGACGTCGACTACATGGACCCGAACGTCAGCTACTACTCGATCGGCTACCTCGGCCTGCGCATGTGGAGCCGCCAGCTCTTCACCTACCCGGCCCAGGATGGCCAGACGACGACCGCGGTACCGGACATCGCCCAAGAGCTCCCCACCGCGGCCAACGGCGGGATCAGCGCCGACGGCAAGACGTACACGATCAGAATCCGCCCGGGGGTCCAGTGGGACACCTCCCCCGCACGCCAGGTGACCGCCCAGGACGTCGTCCGCGGCGTCAAGCGCACCTGCAACCCGGCACAGCCCTTCGGTGGCCTGCCCGACTACGAGACGCTCATCGCCGGCATGACCACGTTCTGCGACGGCTTCGCGAAGGTCCAACCCACGGCCGGCGCGATCAAGGGCTACCTGGACTCCCACGACATCAGCGGCGTCACCGCGAAGGACGACCGCACGGTCGTGTTCACCCTCACCCAACCGGCGAGCTACTTCGTGGACATGCTGACCCTCCCTGCGTTCTCGCCGGCGCCGGTGGAGTGGGAGAGCTACGTCCCGGCCAGCTCGCAGCTGGCACAGCACACGATCTCGGACGGCCCGTACTCGATCACCTCGTACAGCCCCACGAAGAACATCACCTTCGGGCGCAACCCGGCGTGGCAGGCCTCCAGCGACCCCGTACGCAAGGCCTACGTCGACAAGATCGTCATCGACGAGACGGTGAGCCAGGACTCCACCCAGCAGCAGCTGCAGACCGCCACCCCTTCGGCGGACATGGAGTGGGACAACTTCCCGCCGCCCTCCCAGATCCCGGGACTGGTCGCGAAGAAGGACCCGAACCTCAACATCGGCCCGACGGCCTCGAGCAACCCGTACGTGGTCTACAACACCGTTTCCCGCAACAACGGAGGCGCCCTCCAGAAGGTGGCCGTGCGACAGGCGATCTCGTACGCGATCAACCGCGCCAACATCATCCAGGTGCTGGGCGGGACCACCCTCAACACGCCCCTGAGCCACGTGCTCCCCAGCAACGTCGTCGGTGGTGAGAACAACTTCGACGACTACCCGTACGACGTCGCCAAGGCCAAGCAGATGCTGGCCGACGCTGGCTACCCGAAGGGGCTCACCCTGAAGATGCTGTACCGCAACTCCTCCCAGGGCAGCACCAACACCTTCCAGACGGTCCAGCAGGACCTGAGCAAGGTCGGCATCAAGGTCGTCGGCGTCCCCTCGCCGAACGCCGACTTCTACACCAAGTACCTCCAGGTCCCCTCGGTCGCCAAGGGTGGCGTGTGGGACCTGGCCGTCGCGGGGTGGGGCTCCGACTGGTACGGCAACGCCGCGCTGTCCTTCTTCGGCCCGCTGTTCAACGGCAAGGCGGCCTTCCCGCCGGTCGGCAGCAACTTCGGCTTCTACTCCGACCCGGCCACCAACGCCCTGATCACCAAGGCGGGCGCGGCGAAGACGGCCGACGCGGCCGGTCCTCTCTGGGCCCAGGCGGACCAGCAGGTGATGAAGGACGCGCCGTTCTACCCGATCACGCAGCCGAACCAGGCGAACTACCACGCGTCGCAGGTCATCGGCGCCGTCTACGTGCCGGCGATCCAGAACTTCGACCCGACGAACGTCTGGCTCGCCTCGGGCAAGCAGGGCGGCTGACCACTACCGACACGCGCACGAGGAGCACGAGATGGCACTTCTCGAGGTCCGCGACCTGCGCGTCGAGTTCGACACCCCGGACGGCGTGGTCCGCGCCGTCCGGGGCCTGTCCTTCGACGTGGAGCGCGGTTCGACCCTGGCGATCGTCGGGGAGTCCGGGTCCGGCAAGAGCGTCGCGACCCAGACCATCACCGGCCTGACCCGCGGCGCGCGGGTCAGCGGCTCCGCCGTCTTCGACGGCACCGAGCTCCTCGGCGCCGACCAGGCCACCCTGCGCCGCGTCCGCGGCGCCCGTATCGGGATGATCTTCCAGGACCCCCTGACCAGCCTGCACCCCTACTACACCGTCGGCTGGCAGGTCGTGGAGATGATCCGCGCCCACGACCACTCCATCAGCAAGGCGGCAGCCCGGGACCGCGCCGCCGAGCTCCTCGCCCTGGTCGGCATCCCCCGGGCCCGCCAACGCATCGACGACTACCCCCACCAGTTCTCCGGCGGCATGCGCCAACGCGTCATGATCGCCATGGCCATGGCCCTGGACCCGGCCCTGCTCATCGCCGACGAACCCACCACCGCCCTCGACGTCACCGTCCAGGCCCAGGTGCTCGACGTCATGCAACAGCTGCAGGACCGGTTCGGGACCGCCATCATCCTCATCACCCACGACCTCGGCGTCGTCGCCGAGACCGCCGACGACGTCGTCGTCATGTACGCCGGACGCGCCATGGAGGTCGCACCACGCCGGCCCCTCTTCTACCACCCCCACCACCCCTACTCGCAGGGCCTGCTGGGCTCCCTCCCCACGAGGAACGCGGCGTCGCGGCGACTCACCCCGATCCCCGGGTCGCCGCCCTCCCTCATCGACCCACCGGTCGGGTGTCCCTTCATGCCTCGCTGCCCGCACGCCTTCGAGGCGTGCACGGAGGACCCACCCCTGCGTGAGGTCCTGGGCGAGCCGGACCACCGGTCGGCGTGCTGGCTCCCGCCGGACCTCGCCGACCGCGGCACCCTCGACCGCCCCCTGCAGGGCACACCATGACCGCCGCCCCCCTGCTCAGGGTGGCCGGCGTCACCAAGACCTTCCCGGTGCGCAGCAGCCGCCTCCTCACCCGCAGCCGTGAGGTCGTGCACGCCGTGGACGACGTCACCCTCGACGTCAGTCCCGGCGAGACGCTCGGCCTCGTGGGCGAGACCGGATGCGGCAAGTCCACCCTGGCCCGGTGCATGGCGCGGCTCTTCGACATCGACGCCGGCACCATCACCTACGACGGCCAGGACATCACGCGAGCACCCCGGTCGAGGATGCGCGACATCCGCCGGGACATCCAGCTGGTGTTCCAGGATCCCTACGGCTCGCTCAACCCGCGCCGCCGAGTGGGCTCGATCATCGGCGACCCGTTCGCCATCCACGGCGTGGTCTCGGGCACCGAGCGCAGGCGTCGGGTGCAGGACCTCATGGAGCGGGTCGGCCTCAACCCCGAGCACTACAACCGCTTCCCCGCCGACTTCTCCGGCGGGCAGCGGCAACGCATCGGTGTCGCCCGGGCCCTCGCGCTCCACCCCAAGCTCATCATCTGTGACGAGCCGGTGTCCGCGCTCGACGTCTCCATCCAGGCCCAGGTGCTCAACCTCCTCCTCGACCTCCAGGACGAGCTGGGCCTGACCTACGTCTTCATCACCCACGACCTGTCGGTGGTACGCCACGTCAGCGACCGGATCGCCGTGATGCACCTCGGGAAGGTGGTCGAGGTCGCCCCGACCGACGCCGTGTTCGACCAACCCCGGCACCCCTACACCCGCGCGCTGCTCTCGGCCCTGCCCGTGCCGGACCCCGACGTCTCCGACAGCCGTCGCCGCATCGTCCTCGCCGGCGACCTGCCGACCCCCACCGACCCACCGTCCGGGTGCCGCTTCCACACCCGCTGCCCGAAGGCCCGCGACGACTGCGTGCGGGTCGACCCGCCGCTGCGGAGCGTGCTCGACGACGGGCCCGAGCACGTCGTCGCCTGCCTCCACCCCCTGAGCCGCGGCGAGGACCTCGCTGCCTCGACCCCCGCGCTGGGTGGCGGCGACGCCCCGGAGAACGCCGCGGAGCCGACATGACCAGCAACCCCGCCACCGTCACCGCCGAGCACGGGCCCGACGCGACACCCCCGTCCGCCTCCGAGTCACGGCGCATCGCCGGGAGGTCTCCGTGGGCCCTGGGCTGGCAGCGGTTGCGCCGTGACCGGGTCGCGATGGTCTCACTGGGGGTGATCCTGTTCGTTGTCCTCGTCGCGGTCTTCGCTCCCGTCATCGCCTCGATCACGGGCCACGGCCCGAACGAGCAGTTCCGGCAGACCGGGCTCTCCCCCGACGGCCTCCCGATGCCGCCGAGCTCGACGTTCTGGTTCGGTACCGACGACCTCGGCCGCGACATCCTCGTGCGGATCGCCTACGGCGCCCGGGTGTCGCTCCTCGTCGGCGTCGTCGCCACCGCCCTGACCGTGGTCATCGGCGTCGTCGTCGGGCTGGTCGCCGGCTTCGTGGGTGGCTTCGTCGACACCCTCCTGGCCCGGCTGGTCGACATCGTGCTGTCGATGCCGTTCCTGCTCGTGGCGATCGCCCTGGTCTCCATCACCGGGCCGAGCCTGACCGTGACCATCGTCGTCATCGGCTTCTTCAGCTGGGCCTCCGTGGCCCGCATCGTCCGGGGCCAGGTCATCTCCCTGCGCGAGCGGGAGTTCGTCGAGGCGGCCCGCTCGCTGGGGTCGAGCGACGGGCGAATCATGTTCGTCGACGTCCTCCCGAACGTCCTCGCCCCCGTGATCGTGTACACCTCGCTGCTCGTGCCGATCGTCATCCTCACCGAGGCCGCCCTTTCCTTCCTCGGCCTCGGGCTCGCCCCGCCCACCCCCGACTGGGGGGGAATGATCAACGAGGCCACCAACTACTACACGACCTCGTGGTGGTTCGTGTTCTTCCCCGGCCTGGCACTGCTCATCACCACCCTCGCGTTCAACCTGTTCGGGGACGGCGTGCGCGACGCCTTCGACCCGCGTGGCGACAGCACGGTCTCCGTCGGGGGCGCGCCGTGACCCGCTTCCTCGTCCGCCGCATCGGCCAGGGCATCGTCGTCCTCTGGCTGATCACCATGGCCGTCTTCGCCCTGTTCTACGTCGCCCCCAACGACGTCGCCCGCACCCTCGCCGGCCGCCAGGCCACCCCCGAGACCGTCGCCCTCATCTCGCACCGGCTCGGCCTGGACCAGCCCATCTGGAAGCAGTACCTCGACTTCGTCTGGCGCGCCCTGCACGGCGACCTCGGCTACGACTACTACCACCAAGTGTCCGTCACGACCATCCTCGAAGCGGCGATCCCCATCACCGCGTCCCTCGTCGTCGGGTCGGCCATCATCTGGGTCGTCCTGGGTGTCACCAACGGCGTCGTCTCCGCCGTCCGCCCCAGGTCCTTCACCGACCGCTCGCTCACCGTCTTCGCGCTCTTCTTCTACTCGATGCCGACCTTCCTCCTCGGCCTCGTCCTCCTCTACTTCCTCTACTACCAGCTCACCCTTCGCGGGATCACCTGGTTCCCTGCAGGCGGGTACGCGGCCCTGGGGGACGGGTTCGGCGACTGGTTGCGCCACATGATCCTGCCGTGGTTCACCCTCGCCCTGGTCCAGGCCGCCACCTACACCCGCCTCACCCGGGGGTCGATGCTCGACGTCCTCGGCGAGGACTACGTCCGCACCGCCCGCTCCAAGGGAGTCGGCGAACGACGCGTCGTGCTCCGCCACGGCCTGCGCAGCGCGCTCACCCCGGTGGTGACCCAGTTCGGCATCGACGTCGCCACCCTCCTCGGCGGAGCCGTCGTCACCGAACAGGTCTTCAGCCTCCCCGGCCTGGGCAAGACCGCCGTCGACGCCATCAACCAACAGGACCTGCCCGTCATCATCGGCATCGTCCTGCTGGCGTCGACCGCAGTCGTGGTGGCGAACATCGTCGTGGACGCGCTGTACGCCGTCCTCGACCCGAGGGTCCGGCTCCACTGACGTCCGTCACGATGCCTTCCGACAGCCACCACGACGTTCACAACGGTCGACGCGCCCGGTGGTCGCGGTCTCCGGGTCCGCGACTCGTGCTGACCACCGCGATCGTCGCGCCCGCCGTGCTCACCGCGGCCCTGTCGGCTCTCGGGGACACCATCCAGTCCGCGAACGCTGCGCTGGTCCTCGTCGTCGTCATCGTCGGTGTGGCGGCAACCGGTCACCGGGTCGCCGGAGTCATCGCAGCCCTCTCCAGCGCGGCATCGTTCGCCTGGTTCCTCACCGACCCCGCCCGCCACCTCGGGATCGCCAACCCCGACGACGTCGCAACGGCGGCTCTCCTCGTCGTCGTGGGGGTGGCCGTGAGCGTGATCGCGCAGTGGGGCCGCCGCCGGCAGCTGGAGGGCTCCCGCCGGCTCGGCCACCTCGACGGCATGGTGGCGGCCGCCCGCCTCGTCTCCCGCACGGGTGATGCCGACGCCGCGGTCGACCTCGTCGGCCGCCAGATCGCCGAGGTCCTCCGGGTCCCGATCTGCACCTACGAGCCGGGGCCACCGAACCCGTCGGCGACGACGATCACGGCGGACGGCAGCCTCGTCCGGGACGGAATCGAGCTGGACCCGAGTCGTTCCGGTCTGCCCACGATGGCCCCGGTGTCCATCCCGGTGCTCTGCGGGGGCGAGGTCCGCGGAGCCTTCGTGGTCTTCGCCCCTACCCACGTCGTCCGACCCGACCACGAGCAGCTCCGTGTCGCCGCGGCCCTCGCCCACCAGGCCGGCGCCGCGCTCACCCACGGGACGGCGTGAGGACGGGAGGGGCCCGCACAGTGCGGCGCCCCAGGGCCCGAGTGGGCGATGGGGCGGACGAAAGGTACGAGGCGGGGCTCAGAGGGTGACGCTGCCGGGCCAGGCGGTGCCGCCTCGGACCATCGGGGTGATCACGTACGTGATGCTCGTGATCGAGGTGGTCGACCCGTTGTCGTGACGCTCCGCGACGAAGGTGCGCTGCTCGGTGGTCGCCAACGCCGTCCGCAGGATCTCGTTCGCCCGCCGCAGCTCCTTGACCTCCCTCTCCAGCTCACGGATCCGCTGCGCCTCGGCTGAGGTCACTCCCGGTCGGTGGCCCTGGTCGACCTCCGCTTCCTGGACCCAGTTCCGCAGCGTCTCGGGGTGATCCCCAGCTGCTCACCGACCCGACGCAGAGCGCCCGTCCTGGTCCGATCCCTCGAGTGGCCGGTCAGCTCGGCATGCACCCCGAAACCTTGCGCAACTGGGTCCGGCAGGCCGAGGTCGACGGCGGCACCCGGGGGGGCACCACGACCAGCGACGCGCACCGGCTGGTGGAGCTGGAGCGGGAGAACCGCGAGCTGCGTCGTGCCAACCACATCCTGAGGACGGCTTCGGCCTTCTTCGCGGCGGAGCTCGACCGCCCCACCAGCAGGTAGTTGCCTACATACGCGTTCAAATCCCGCCCACCGTCGGCGCGGGCCATCCGCGACGCCGAGCTGGTCGTCGACATCAGGGCCGCCCACGCGGCGAACCTGGGGGTCTATGGCGCCAGGAAGGTCCATGCCCAGCTCAACCGCCAGGACGTGAAGGTCGCCCGCTGCACCGTGGAACGGCTGATGCGCGCCCACGGCCTGCGCGGCACCGCGCGGGAGAAGACCCGCAAGACCACCATCGGTGACGGCGCTGAGAGTGGGCGTCCCGAAGATCTGGTCAAGCGCGAGTTCGTCGCGACCGGCCCGAACCAGCTGTGGGTGGCCGACCTGACCTACGTGCGCACGCACGCCGGGTGGACCTACGTCGCGTTCGTCCTGGACGTCTTCAGCCGGATGTTCGTGGGCTGGCAGGTGTCCACCTCGATGCGCACCGACCTGGCCCTGGACGCCCTCGACATGGGCCTGTGGGCACGGCAGCGGTCAGGGCAGGACGTCACCGGCCTGGTCCATCACAGCGACCGCGGAGTTCAATATCGAGCGATTCGCTACACCGAGCGGCTCGCCGAAGCCGGGCGGCTGGAAGTCAGTGCGCGACGTCGAGATCGCCGTCGCCGAATACGTCGACTGGTTCAACCACCGACGCCTGCACGGCGAGATCGGCCTCGTCCCACCCGCCGAGTTCGAGGCCAACCACCGGGCAACCATCACCCCCGAGCACTACCCTGAAACCCCCGTCCCAGCTGGGGCAGGTTCCAGGTAACCGAGCCTCCACGAAACCCGGGGCGATTCAGCAGTAACAGTCAACGATGGTCAGCTACGCATGCCTACTCGGAGACCAAGAAGGGCTGACCCCACCCCTGTCGCGACGGCGGGCGTCCCTCGTGGCGCCCGCCGTCGGCGGTGTCAGGCGTCGAGCCCGGGCACCGACACGAGGTAGACCTCACCGACGCCGTCGAGGCGCACCGGCCCCTGCCACGCGGGCAGGAACGCCGACTCGACGTCCTCGAGGACCAGGGTCTCGTCGCCGGCCGTCAGGGTCACCCGGCCGCGGAGGCAGAAGGCGATCCGGGGGCCGCCTGCCCCGGGGAGCTCGCGCCCGGGCGCGACCCGGTGGAGGACGAACGCGTCCGAGGCGGACTCGTGCACCTCGAGCCCCGGCGCCACCGTCCGCCTGCGCCCGACGACGCCGTGGGCGCCCGTGTCGACGATGCGCAGCAGCTCGGGAACGTTGACCTCCTTGCTCGTGAGGCCGGCACGGACCACGTTGTCGGAGTTGGCGAGCACCTCGATGCCGAGGCCGCGCACGTAGGAGTGCAGGACCCCGGCCGCGACGTCGACGTACTCCCCCGGGGCGAGTACCCGGTGGTGCATGAGCAGCAGGACGACCAGCCCGATGTCGTCGGGGTGCGTCTCCGCGACGTCGACGACCGCGGCGGCGGCGGCGGCCGGCTCGTCGCCGTCCTCGGAGAGGCGCAAGCAGCCCGCGACGACCTGGCGGGCCAGGTCGGGGACCCGGTCGGCGGGCGTCGCGAGCACCGCCGCGAGGAGCGCGCGCACCGGCTCGGGCTCGTCGGCGACTCTGCGCGCCAGGGCCGTCAGCCTCGGCACCTCGAGCCGACGGCTGAGCTCGACCACCTCGTCGTGGGCCCGCATCCCGACGAAGGCCTCGAACGGGGCGATGGCCACGAGCATCTCGGGCTTGGCGGAGTCGTCGACGTACACGGCGTCGCCGGTCGTGGCCCGCAGCTCCCTGGCCTGCGCGGCGGTGGGGTGGGCCTGGATCGAGATGGCGCGGCCCGGTGCGAGCACCTTGAGGAGGAACGGCAGTCGCTCGCCGTGGCTGGCCACGCAGCGTTCCCCGAGCTCGAGGCGGGGGTCAGCGCGCACCACCTGGGCCAGGTCCGGGCCGCCCGGGCGCCCGGTGCCCGCCGGACCGGACTCGTGGGCACCCATCCACAGCTCCGACTCGGGGCGCTCGGTGGGGATGTCGCGGCTCTGGAGGCTGGCGATCGCCACGTGCGACCCCCACGCGTCGTTGAACACGACGGGCGAAAGGCGGTCCACGGCAGCTCGTTCGGTGGGGGAAGGAAGGCGCCAAAGCCTAGCGCGAGGCGGTGTCACGCGTGCCCAGACGTCCGAGTCCGGCGTCTGTGGTGATGCGGGTCAGCGCCTCGACGACCTCGGGGTCGTACTCGTAGCCGAGGCCGAGGTGGATCCGCTCCATCGCCGACTCGGTGCGCGCCGGGTCCACCGACCCCCCGGTGAGGTCGTCGTAGGCGTTGGCCACCTTGAGGATCCGGCTCGGCAGCGGCACCGGCTCCCCCAGCTCGCGGACGAGCCGGTAGGGCGTCGTCTGGCCCTCGACGTAGGCGGCAACCGTGTCGAGGCCCTCGGCGTGACGGATGATGCGTGCCCCCTCCGCGGCGATGTCGCGCTGGTCGGCGGGGGCCGCGAGCACCGTCGCGCCGTCCGGGATCGGCTCGCGCAGCGAGATCTGGCCCAGGTCGTGGAGCAGCGCGGCGTACTCGAGGTCGCGCAGGTCGCGCTCGGAGAGGCCGAGGACACGGCCCACGCGGACACTGGTCTCGGCCACTCGCTCGGCGTGGGCGGTGCGCGTGTAGCCACCGCGCTCGGTGAGCACCGACAGCGTGGCGATGGTCTGCCGGTAGGTGGCCCGGTTCCGGGCGAAGCGGAAGACCGCGACGTAGGTGATCGCGAGCGGGAAGAGCGCGGCGGGGATGGACGCCAGTCCGAAGACGGGCGCGATCAGGGCGATCATCGGTCCGGAGGCGATCACGGCGAAGGTCAGCGGCGCCACCTCGCCGATCTCGTCACGCAGCGCCGCGGTCCACGGGCTGCCCTGCTGCTCGGCGCGTGCCGCCGACGCGAGCACGACCTCGACGACCAGGCCGAGGGACGCGACGAGCACCATGACCAGGGCCACCAACGCCCGGCTGTCGTCGCTCCCGGCCCGCTGAAGGTCCCAGAGACTGCGACCCTCAGCACCGGTCTCACGAGCCAGCTCCGCGGCGAGCGCGACGCCGAGCAGGCTCGCCGTGACCAAGGGGGCCCCGACGTCACGCCCGCGGAGCCGGCGGACGACGGCCGCGATGCCCAGCGCGACGGCGACCACCAGGACCACCGCCCCCGCCGGTACGTCGAAGGGCGGCTCGCCGTCGACGGGGCCGAGGAAGGCCACGCCGAGCGCGGCGGCAGAGGCCAGCGGCGCCGTCTCGCGACCACTCGGCATCCGGATCCGGGCGAGCTCGCCGGCGACGATCGCGAGCACGAAGACCGCGATGGTCCGTTGGTGGGTCGTGACGAACGCTCCGAGGTCGGACCAGCTCGCGACGAGCGACTCGGCGACCACTCCCACCCCGAGCAGCGATATCAGCAGGCCCCACCGCAGGTCGCCGAAGGACGGCAGCGGCCTCACGCGTCACCCCCGACGACGACGCGGCGGGACAGCGCGCTCTCGAGGGCCGGCAGCAGCTCGTGGTCGGCCAGGCCCGACTGGCGGAGCATCGTGAGCGCCTCGCGCCGGGTGAGCAGCTCACCGTCGGGAGTACCCACCTCGGTGAGCAGGTCGAACTCGTCGGCGACCCCGACGATGCG
This sequence comes from uncultured Actinomycetota bacterium, assembly GCA_963726295.1. Taxonomy (GTDB): domain Bacteria; phylum Actinomycetota; class Actinomycetes; order Actinomycetales; family Dermatophilaceae; genus DASSQJ01. The sequence continues at coordinate 306,673 of CAVSBW010000001.1, read as the reverse complement.
GGCCGGCAGGGCGTCCGGACCCTCGTCGGTGGAGGTGTGGACAGCGCTGCGGTGCTGCGCGATCGGCTGCAGCGACCCGGAGAGGAAGGTCAGCTCGCGCAGGATGTCGGCGCCGCGCTCGGGGTAGGACTCCAAGGCCTCGACGTGCTCCGCGCCGGACCCTCGGACGACACTCGTGGGGAGGGTCGTCTGGCCGAGGTCGTGCAGCATCCCCGCCACCCGGGTGTCCGCGACGGCGGTGGGTCCCAGACCGAGGTGCTCGGCCATCCACCCGCTGAGCTCGGCCACCCGCGCGCTGTGCCCGGCCAGGTGCGGGGCCTTGGCCTCGACTGCGGCGACGAGCACGTGGAGGGCCCGCTCCTGGGCCCCCACCTCCTCGGCGTACTGGCCGTACGCCCACCGGGCCACGAGCAGCGGCGCCAGGACGAGCGCGGCGGCCGCTGGCCCGAGCCCGGCCGGCTGCCACAGGACGACGAGGAGGAAGGCGACGATGCCGTACCCGATGTAGGCCAGGCCGGTGCTGCGGGCGAGTCCCCCTATCTGGACACGCATCGGCACGCCCTGGCTGACCCGGACGATCCCGGCGAGGAGCAGGAGGTTCACGGCGATCTGGACGACGTCCGCGACGAGGATCGGCAGGCCGACGTAGCGGAGGATCTCTCCCGCGCCGCGCAGGTCGTTGGCGTCGTGGACCCCACCCGCGAGGACATAGGCGGTGCCACCGACGACACCGAGGGTCGCCGACTGGCCGGTGTTGAAGATCCTGGCCCGCACCGGCACCCGACCGCGCTGGAGCGGCCCCATGACGATGCCGACGAGCCCGGCACCCGCCGGGCCGAGCAGGGCCATGGCGGAGAGCAGGACGATGCTGGAGAAGGTGAGGCGCACCTGACCCTGGAGGACCACGGGTCCGGACCACCAGGTGAGGCCGGCGAGCAGGACGAGAACGAGCAGCGTCGACCCGACCACCAGACCATCGACGCGCAGCGTCACGGCGGTCAGGCCGAACCCGACCGCCGTGACGCCCGCGACGTATGCGGTGACTGCCAGACCGATGGTCCGCGGTGCCCGCCTCTCGGGCCGACTACCTGCAGTCATCGGTCAGCGGATCACCCGCCCCACTGGTAGTGCGCGATCTGGGCGCGCGCACCACCCGCGGCCTGCGAGGCGGCCGGGGCGATGACGGCGACGGCGGTGAGGAGAAGAGCAGCGACAACTGCGCGGGACTTGCTCATGGGGAGGTCCTTTCAGAGGCGGTACCCCGGGGGTGTGGCCCGGTGCCGGGCGGCCGGGATGGTCAGAGTGTCCCATGGGACGCATTGTGCGACAATGGCTGCGACACGGCGTGGCCTGTGGTACACGCCGCATTACCGACGAGAGGTCCACGATGAGCAAGCGCGCCCGCAAGCGCCGCTCGCGCAAGGGCAGCAAGGCCAACCACGGCCGCCGCCCCAACGCCTGAGCGACCCACGACGCGACGGAGCGCCCGGTACTGCGAGGTACCGGGCGCTCCCGTGCGTGCTGGAGGCCGGAGACGCTCAGCCGTCGTGCTCGGTGCGCACCACGGTGATGTCCCGGGTGATCCGCATCCTCAGGTAGTCGGGCGCGGACTCGCCGGCGCACGCCCGCCGGACGACCTGCTTGACCGCCTTGTCGAGATCATGCTCGGCCAGGCACGGCCGGCACTCCTCGAGGTGCCGGGCCACCCGGGTGACGTCCTCGGGACTCATCTCGCCGTCGAGGTACTCGTAGATGCGGTGCAGCACCTCGGAACAGTCGCCGTGGCCCTCGTGCTCGTGTGCGGCCATCAGTTCTCCTCCTCCGCGGCCAGGCCCCGGGTCCGGGCGTAGTCGGTGAGCAGCGCGCGCAGCTGGCGCCGGCCGCGGTGCAGCCGCGACATCACCGTCCCGATGGGGGTGCCCATGATCTCCGCGATCTCCTTGTAGGCGAAGCCCTCGACATCCGCGAGGTACACCGCCATCCGGAAGTCGTCGGGCAGGTCCTGCAGCGCGCGCTTCACCTCGGTGTCGGGCAGGTGGTCCATCGCCTGCGCCTCGGCCGACTTCAGCCCCGCCGACGTGTGCGACTCGGCCCGGGCCAGCTGGTAGTCCTCGACCTCCGCGGCGTCGGACTGCTGGGGCTCGCGCTGCTTCTTGCGGTAGCTGTTGATGTAGGTGTTGGTGAGGATGCGGTACATCCACGCCTTGAGGTTCGTGCCCGGCCGGTACTGGTGGAACGCGGCGTAGGCCTTGGCGTACGTCTCCTGGAGCAGGTCCTCCGCGTCGGCCGGGTTGCGCGTCGTGCGCATCGCGGCGGCGTAGAGCTGGTCCATGAGGGGCAGGGCCTCGCGCTCGAAGCGGGCCTGCCGCTCCGCGGCGGTCTCGGTGGCGACGTCGACCTCGGCGGTCTGCTCGTCGACAGGGGTCTGGGGAGTGCTCATCGCCTCCCAGCCTAACCGGGCGCGGTCGGCGGTTCCGGTGTCGATCACCAGCACGGTGGGCGTCCTCCGTAAAGTCGTCGCAGTCAGGGGTGGGAACGCCGCGACCGCGCCGGTCATTCCGCGACGGCTCGCAGGGCCTCGGCCGCGGCGGCGGCCACCGCCTCGGCGACGCGCTCGAGGGAGTGCGGGCCGTCGACCACGGTGAGGGTCGCGAGGGGCGGGAGCGTGGCGCTCAGCTCCCCGGGGGTGCCGAACGGGTCGGTGCGCCCCTGGACGATGTGGAGCCGGATCCCGTGGGTGCCCGGCTGGGCGAGCTCGGCGGCACGGGATCGTTCGGGGCTCCCGGGCGGGTGGAGGGGGAACGACAGCGCCAGCACCGCGACCGCGCCCACCCGGTCCGCGGTGCGGCACGCGACCCGCGCGCCGGCGCTCCGGCCCCCGACGACGAGGTGTGCCGCGTCCGGCCGGGGCACGGCCTCGAGGACGGCGAGCCAGGCGGTGTCGAGCGCCGCGGGCCCTGGCCCCACCCTCCGCCCCGCGACCCGCCACGGCTGGTCGACCAGGTCCACCACCCAGCCGAGGGCCACCGCCGCCGCGCGCACCGCCACGACGTCGTCGGTCCAGCGCAGCCCACCGGCGCCGTGACCCAGCACGAGCCGCCCGACGGGGCCAGACTCCGGCAGCAGGCGGGTCAGCCGCGCCGGCCCGTGAGCGGTCTGGACCTCGTGGACGCCGGGCTCAGCCACCAGTCGCCCCGAGGACCTCGCCCGTCATCGGGTCGACGACCCCGACGAGGTCTTCCGGAGGACACGGGTCGAGCAGCTGTGGGCCGTTGCTTCGGTTGCTGCTGACCGCCCGCGAGACGGGATGGGCGGTGAACCGGCCGGCCGGGCGCGGTGCCAGCAGCCCGAGGGCGTCGGCGGCACCGGTGCCCGGATCGAGCCAGGTGGCCCAGTCCTCGGGCTCGAGGACGACCGGCTGTCGGTCGTGGATGCGGTCGAGGCCGGGCTCGGCGGGCCCGGTGACGACGGTGAAGGTCGTCAGCCACGCCAACGGGTCGTCGGGGTCCGCCACGGCCGGGTCGCGCCAGAACTCGTAGAGGCCGGCCATCGCCACCGAGGTGCCGTCGGCGCGCTGGGTGAAGAAGGGCTGCTTGCGCGGCTTCCCCTTGGCGTCGACCGCCGTCGGTGAGGCCTGCCACTCGTACCAGCCCCGCGCCGGCACGAGGCAGCGCCGGGCGGCCAGGGCGCGCGCGTAGGCCGGCTTGTCGGCCACCGTCTCGGCTCGGGCGTTGATCATCCGCGCCGCTCCCCCCGGGTCCTTCGACCAGGACGGCACCAGACCCCAGGTCAGCAGCCGCAGCTGGCGCCGCGGGGGGGCTTCGCGGTCCTCGCGCGGGGGCCGGGTGAGGACGACGGGAGCCTGCTTGGTCGGTGCCATGTTGTGGTCGGGCCGGCCGGGCGGAGGGTCCTGCGGGTTGGCCAGCACGCTGCGTCCCGGCGCGTTGCTGCGGTCCTCCTCGACCTCGAACTCGAGGACGAGCTCGTCCGGGTTCGCCGTGGCGGCGTAGCGACCACACATGCGCACAGGCTACGCAGTGCGCCGGGTAGCAACTACGGTTGGAGGACCACGCCCCACCAGGACCCTGGAGGACCCCCGGATGACCTTCGTGCGCCGAATCGCCCGCCCTATGCTCGCCTCGATGTTCGTCGTCGGCGGTGTCGACCAGGTGCAGCACCCCGGGCGGAAGGCGGAGACGGCACGTCCGATCGTGAAGGCGCTGGCCCCGCGGCTCGGCCTCCCCGACGACACCGAGCTGCTGGTGCGGGCCAACGGCGTCGCGATGGTGAGCGCCGGCGCGATGCTCGCGCTGGGCCGCTTCCCCCGCACGAGCGCGGTGGTGCTCGCCGGCACCCTCGTGCCCACCACCCTTGCGGCACATCGGTACTGGCGAGAGGACGATCCCGAGGCACGCGCCCGGCAGAAGACGCAGTTCTTCAAGAACGTGAGCCTGCTGGGCGGTGTCCTCCTCGCCGCTGTCGACACCGACGGCAAGCCCGGCCTGGCCTACCGGGCCCACCTGGCGAGCGAGAGCGTCCAGCGCTCGGCGCGCACCGCGCGACGCGAGGCGCGTCACGCCGCGCACACCGCCGCCCGCGAGGCCAAGCTGAAGGCGGCCCAGGCCCAGCATGCCCTCTCCTGACTGGCCCGCCCCGGCGGCCTCCGGTCCGCTCGACGCCCGGGTGGTGCTGCCCGGCAGCAAGTCCCTCACCAACCGCTACCTCGTCCTCGCGGCCCTCGCGACCGACGTCTCCCGGCTGCGCGCCCCGCTGCGCTCGCGTGACACCCAGCTCATGGCCCAGGCACTGCGCACCCTCGGCACCGCGGTCGATGACGTCGGCGACGGCGACTGGCTCGTCACCCCCGGCCCGCTGGTCGGTGGCGGCCTGGTCGACTGCGGCCTCGCCGGCAACGTCATGCGCTTCGTACCGCCGATGGCCGGGCTCGCCGACGGTCCGGTGCGGTTCGACGGTGACCCCGAGGCCCGCCGTCGCCCGATGGCGCCCGTGCTGGCCGCGCTGCGAGCGCTCGGGGTCCGGGTCGAGTCCGAAGGCAGCCCGGGCCTGCCCTTCACCGTCCACGGCGCGGGCCGGGTTCGCGGCGGAGAGGTGACGATCGACGCCTCGGCGTCGTCCCAGTTCGTCTCCGGCCTGCTCCTCTCCGCAGCCCGGTTCGACGACGGGCTCACCGTGCACCACGACGGGAAGGCCGTGCCGAGCCTGCCGCACATCGAGATGACGGTCGAGACCCTCCGAGACGCCGGCGTCGTCGTCGACGACGCGGACCCGCACACCTGGCGGGTCGAGCCGGGCGAGGTGGGGGCGCTCGACGTGCAGGTCGAGCCCGACCTGTCCAACGCGGCCCAGTTCCTCGCCGCCGCGCTCGTCACCGCGGGCCGGGTGCAGGTGCCCGGCTGGCCGCAGTACACGACCCAGGGTGGCGACCACCTCCGAGACGTCCTCGACATGATGGGCGCCGACGTCACGCTCGACCGACACGGCCTGACCGTCACCGGCTCCGGTGGCATCCTGCCGGTCGACGTCGACCTGCACGACTCCAGCGAGCTCACCCCGGTCGTCGCGGCCCTCTGCGCGCTCGCCGACGGTCCGAGCGTCATCCGGGGTGTCGCCCACGTCCGGGGCCACGAGACCGACCGGCTGGCGGCACTGCACGCCGAGCTGACCGCCCTCGGTGCTGACGTCACCGAGACCGACGACGGACTGCGGATCGTGCCCCGGCCGCTGCACGCCGGCCGGGTCCGCACCTATGCCGACCACCGGATGGTCATGGCCGCCGCGGTGCTCGCGCTCGCCGTACCGGGCATCGTCGTGGAGGACCCGGGCACCGTGGCCAAGACGATGCCGGAGTTCACGACCCTGTGGTCCCGGATGCTCGACCAGCGGGTCCCCGCGGAGGCCTGATGGCACGCTCGGCCCGGGACTACGACGAGTCCGACGTCCGCGTCCGCCCGAGCCGCCGGGGGTCCCGTCCCCGCACCAAGGAGCGACCCGCTCACGCCGACGCTATCCCCGGTCGCGTCCTGGCGGTCGACCGGGGCCGTTACACCGTGCTCGTGGGCGACGGAGCCGACCGCCGGATGGTCACTGCCATGCGGGCCCGCGAGCTCGGCCGCAAGGGCATCGTCGTCGGCGACGAGGCGGCCCTCGTGGGCGACACCTCGGGATCCGACGGGTCCCTGGCCCGCATCGTCCGGGTCAGCGAGCGGCGGACCGTCCTGCGCCGCACCGCCGACGACACCGACCCCGTCGAGCGGGTCGTCGTCGCCAACGCCGACCAGCTCGTCGTCGTCTCCGCCCTGGCCAACCCCGAGCCCCGCCCACGGCTCATCGACCGGGCGCTGGTCGCCGCCTATGACGCCGGCATGGAACCGCTGCTGCTGCTCACCAAGGCCGACCTCACCGACCCCGCTCCCTTCCTCGAGCACTACGCGCCGCTGTCGGTGCCCCATGTGGTCACCGCCCGAGGACCCGACGGCATCGCCGGGTTGGGCCGGGTCCGCGAGGCCCTCGCCGGCAGGGTCAGCGTGCTCGTGGGGCACTCCGGGGTCGGGAAGTCGACCCTCGTCAACGCGCTCGTACCCGACGCCGCCCGAGCCACGGGCGTGGTCAACGACGTCACCGGCCGCGGCCGGCACACGTCGACGTCGGCGGTGGCCCTGGCGTTGCCCGACGACGACGGCTGGGTCGTGGACACTCCGGGTATCCGCTCGTTCGGACTGGCGCACGTGAACCCGCAGCGGATCGTGCACCACTTCCCTGACCTCCAGCCCGGCACGGAACAGTGCCCCCGGGGGTGCACGCACGACGAGGAGGAGTGCGCGCTCGACGCCTGGGTGGACAGCGGCGCCGCGGGACCCGCCGGAGCGTCCCGGCTGGAGTCGCTGCGACGCCTGCTGCGCTCGCGTACGGAGACGGCCGGGGACCACTAGGCCCCGGGCCGCCGTCCGCTGTCAGGGACGCTCGCCGCTGGACCCGCCGGAGAGGTCGCCGAGGCCGGGCTCCATGCCCTCCTCGATGTAGTGCCCCTCGAACGGCGAGTCGGAGAGGGCGTCGCCGGCGGGCTCGCTGTACTCGGAGTCGTCCTCGCGCTCGCGGAAGTGGTGCTGCAGGTCCTCCGGCTCCGCGTGCACGACGTTGAGCGGCTCGGCGAAGTGGCAGGCCGACTCGTGCTCGCCCTTGCCGTCGGCGCGCATCTCGAGCTGGGGCTCCTCGGCGGAGCACTTGTCCTCGGCCTTCCAGCAGCGGGTGTGGAAGCGGCAGCCCGACGGGGGGTTGGCCGGGGACGGCACGTCACCGACCAGGACGATCTGCTCCCGCTTGCCACGCAGTGTCGGGTCGGGGACGGGCACCGCGGAGAGCAGCGCCTGGGTGTACGGGTGGGTGGGCCGCTCGTAGACCTCGGACTCCTCGCCCAGCTCGGCCATCCGGCCCAGGTACATGACGCCGACGCGGTCGGAGATGTGGCGGACGACCGAGAGGTCGTGCGCGATGAACAGGTACGCCAGCCCGAGGTCGTTCTGGAGCTGCTCCATGAGGTTGACGACCTGCGCCTGGACCGAGACGTCGAGCGCCGAGACCGGCTCGTCGCAGATGAGCACCTGGGGGTTCAGCGCGATACCCCGGGCGATGCCGATGCGCTGACGCTGACCGCCGGAGAACTGGTGGGGGTAGCGGTTGACGTGCTCGGGGTTGAGGCCGACGAGGTCGAGCAGCTCCTGGACCCGCTTGCGCCGGCCCTGCTTGGGCACGACGTCGGGGTGGATGTCCAGGGGCTCACCGATGATGTCACCGACCGTCTTGCGCGGGTTCAGCGACGTGTACGGGTCCTGGAAGACGATCTGGATGTTGCGACGCAGCTTGCGCAGCGTGCTGCCCGAGGCGTTGGAGAAGTCCTCGCCGCCGAAGAGCACCTTGCCCTCGGTGGGCTCCTCGAGGCGCATGAGGACCCGTCCCAGGGTCGACTTCCCACAGCCGGACTCGCCGACGATGCCGAGGGTCTCGCCCTTGTGGAGGTCGAAGCTGACGCCGTCGACCGCCTTGACGTGCCCGGTGGTGCGGCGCAGGACCCCGCTCCTGATCGGGTAGTACTTCTTGACGCCCTGGGCGCTGAGAATGACCTCAGCCATTGAGAACCTCCTCGGCGAAGTGACACGCGGACAGCCGTCCGGGCGCCGGTTCGTGCAGCTCGGGGACGTCGGTGCGGCAGATGTCCTGTGCGCGGTTGCACCGCGGGTTGAAGGCGCACCCCGGGGGGATGTCCAGGAGGTTCGGTGGCAGCCCGCCGATCGCGTTGAGCGTCAGCCCCTTCTGGTCGAGCCGCGGGATGGAGTTGATCAGACCCTCGGTGTAGGGGTGCGCCGGGTTGGCGTAGAGGTCGAAGACATCGGCCTTCTCGACCAGCCGGCCGGCGTACATGATGACCGCGCGGTCGGCGACGTCGGCGACGACACCGAGGTCGTGGGTGATGAGGACCAGCCCCATCTTCCGCTCCTCCTGCAGCTCCTGGAGGAGGGCCATGATCTGGGCCTGCACCGTGACGTCGAGGGCCGTCGTCGGCTCGTCGGCGATGAGCACGGCGGGGTCGAGCGCGATGGCCATGGCGATCATGATGCGCTGGCGCATGCCGCCCGAGAACTGGTGCGGGTAGGCCTTGACCCGCTCCCGTGCAGCGGGGATGGAGACGCGCTCCATCAGCCGCACGGCCTGCTCGAGTGCGTCGGACTTGTTCATCCCTCGGTGCTGCCGGAACATCTCCGCGATCTGCCAGCCCACCGGGAAGACCGGGTTCAGCGACGACAGGGCGTCCTGGAAGATCATCGCGATCTCGGCACCGCGGATCTTGCGGCGCTCCTCGTCGGGCATCGTCAGCAGGTCGTTCCCGCAGTACCGGATGTGACCGGAGGGGATGGACGCCGGGGGCATGTCGAGGATGCCCATGATCGCCTGGGCGGTCACCGACTTCCCGGAGCCGGACTCACCGAGGATGGCGAGGGACTCCCCCTGGTCGAGGGTGAAGGACACGCCGTTGATGGCCTTGGCCAATCCCTCGTCGGTGTGGAACTCGACGAACAGGTCCTCGACGTCGATCAGCCGGCCGTCGACGGGCTCGTAGCCCAGCTCGGTGGTCTGGTGCTTGGTTGCCGTGTCGGTCATGGGTCACCGGGTCTTCGGGTCGTAGGCGTCGCGCACGGCGTCCCCGAGCATGATGAACGCGAGCACTGTGAGGCTGAGGAACGCGCTCGGGAAGAGGAGCATGTGCGGCGTGGTCCGCAGGCCGACGATGGCGTCGTTGATCGAGACGCCCCAGGAGATGACCGGGGGCTGCAGCCCGATGCCGAGGAACGACAGGGTCGCCTCCGCCGAGATGTAGACGCCGAGGTTGATCGTCGCGACGACGATCATCGGGCCCATCGCGTTGGGGATGATGTGCGAGCGGATGACCCGCCACGGGCTCGCACCGAGGGCGCGCGCCGCCTGGATGTAGTCGTTGGGCAGCACCTGGAACACACTCGACCGCATGAGTCGAGCGAGGCTGGGCCAGCCGAAGATCGTGAGCGCGAGCACGACCTTGAAGATGATCCCGAAGTAGTTGTTCAGGACGTCGGTGAGCGAGGTCATCAGCAGGATCGCCCCGAGGATGAACGGGATGGCGAAGAAGACGTCGGCGAACCGCGAGATCAGCGAGTCGAGCCAGCCGCCGTTGTACGCCGCGAGGACGCCGATGGTCCCGCCGACGGCCACCGTGAACAACGTCGTGAACACCCCGACGAGGATGGATGCCCGGGCACCGTAGATGGTCCGCGCGTAGACGTCGTACCCCTGGATGTCGCGGCCGAACCAGTTGTCGGCGCTGGGCGTCGCTCGCGAGTCCACGAGGACCGCCTCGTTCGGGTCCGTGTTGGTGAAGAGGCTGGGCCAGATCGCCATGAGCACGAAGATCGCGATCAGTGTGGCCGAGATCCAGAAGAGCGGGTTCTTCGCGAGTTGGCGCCGTGCGTCGGCGCCGATCGAGCGGGCCTCCTGGGCCTCGCCGCCGGACCCCCTCAGCTCGTCGGTCTGCGGTCCGGCGGTCCGGACCTCGGTGTCGGTCTCGGTGGTGTCAGTCATGGCTGATCCTCGGGTCAAGGAATCCGTAGAGGAGGTCGACGAGCAGGTTCACGAACAGGTAGACGAGGACGAGCACGGTCACCGCGCCCACGACGGCGACACCGTCACGGGTGTTGATGCCGCGGTAGATGTAGCTGCCGATGCCCTGGACGTTGAAGATCGCCTCGGTGACGATGGCACCGCCGAGCAGGGCACCGAAGTCGAAGCCGACGAAGGTGACGACCGGGATCAGCGAGTTCCGCAGGGCGTGCAGCCCCACCGCACGGCGCCGGGTGAGGCCCTTGGCCGTCGCCGTCCGGACGTAGTCGGCGCGAAGGTTCTCGGAGAGGTTCGTGCGGGTCAGCCGGGCGACGTAGGCGATCGACACCGAGCCGAGCACCATGGCCGGGAGCATCAGCTCGTACAACGACGGGTCGCTCCCGACCGTGACCGGGAAGATGCCGAGCTTGACGCCGAGGAAGTACTGGGACAGGGCGCCGATGACGAAGATGGGTATTGAGATCACCACCAACGTCGACACCAGGACGAGATTGTCGACGAATCTGCCCTTTCGGATCCCCGAGAGGATGCCCGCGCCCAGGCCGATGGTCACCTCGAAGATCACTGCCATGACGGCGAGCTTCCCCGTGACCTGGTACCGCTTGGCCAGGTCCTCCGTGACCGGCACGCCGTACTGGTTGGTCCCCAGGTCGCCCTGGACCACCTGCCCCAGGTACTTCGCGTACTGGACGGGCAGCGGGTCGTTGAGGTTGTGCTCCTCGTAGAACTTGGCGATGTAGGCCTCGGAGCACTTGCGCTCCCCGCACTTGCCCGCGGTGGGGTCGCCGGGCAGCGCGTAGACCATCCAGAAGATGAGGAAGGTCGCCCCGAGAACGACGGGGATCATCTGGAGCAGACGCCGTACGACGTACTTGCCCATGTCGACTCCTTAAGGGTCCGTGCCGAGGTTCGCTCGACGGGGGAACCAGCCTCGCCGGGTGACGACGAGCACACTACCCGCCGGGTGAGCGGCGGGGTACCCGCCCGGCCCGACCTGGCGTCCACGTGGGTCGGCCTGCCGGTGCTGTTGCACCGGCAGGCCGACCGCTGGGGTGGGGCGGAGCTAGCTCCGCGTCACGTCACTTGACGCTGATGTTCACGAAGTCGGGGTTACCGAACGGCGTGATACCCACGGTGTTCACCTTGTCGGACCAGCCGATGACCGCCTTGTAGTAGTAGAAGGGGATCGTCGGGAAGTCCTTCGCGAGGACCGCCTCCGCCTCCTGGTACTTGGCGTTCGCCTCGTCCAGCGTGGGAGCGGCAGCCGCCTCCGCGAGGAGCTGGTTGAACTCCGGGCTCTTGTAGTCGTAGTAGTTCGAGTCGGCGCCCTTGCCATAGGTGGGAGCGAGGAAGTTCTCGATGGACGGGTAGTCCATGACCCAGCCCATGCGGAACATGCCCTTCATCTCGTTGTTCCCGAGCTTGGTGAGGAACGTCGCGAAGTCGACGACCGGGGTCGCGACGCAGTCGACGCCGAGAGTCTGCTTGATGCTGTTGCAGACGGCCTCGGTCCACGCCTTGTGGTCACCGTCACCGTTGTAGGAGAGCGTCAGCTTGCCGGTGTAGCCACCGGCCTGCTCGAAGAGGGCCTTGGCCTTCTCCGGGTCGTAGACGCAGGCCTCACCACAGGCGTCGGCCTTGTAGCCGTCGATGCCCGGGGCCACCCATCCGGCCGCGGACGTCCGGGTGTTGTTGAAGATCTTCTCCATGATGGTGTCGCGGTCGATCGCCATCGAGAGGGCCTTGCGCAGGTCGACGTTCTTCAGCTTCGGGTCGACCGTCGGGTTCATACCGATGATCGCGACGCCGCCGTACTCCTTGGTGGCGTTGCGGTCCGGAAGGTCCTGCGTGTACTTGTCGTCGATCAGCGCCGAGGTCGGGATCGACTTGATGACGTCGAGCTGGCCGGCGAGCAGGTCGTTGTACGCGGCGTCCGGGTCCTGGTAGATCTTCCAGGTGATCTTGTCCAGGTTGCCAGGGAAGTCACCCGAGTAGTCGGGGTTCTTGACCACGACGATGCTCTGGCCCTCGGTCCACGAGTCGAACTTGTACGGACCGGCGGTGATCGGCGCCTTGCCGAAGCCCTCCGGGTCCGAGAAGAACGCGTCGGGCTGGGGGGCGAACGCGGTGTAGCCCAGGCGGATCGGCAGGTTCGAGACCTTCTCGGAGGTCTTGATGGTGAAGGTGTAGTCGTCGACGACCTTCAGGCCGGACATCTCCTTGACCTTGGAGTCCTCCGCGCTGACCTCGTCGTAGCCCTCGATCGGGGTGAAGAAGTAGCTGCCACCCTGCCCGTTCGGACCGAACGCGGTGTAGTTCCAGGCGTCGACGAAGTTCTTGGCCTTGACCTCGGTGCCGTCCGAGAACTTGTAGCCCTGCTTGATCTTGACCGTGAAGTTCTGGTTGTCGTCGGTCTCGATCGACTCCGCGATGTCGTTCTCCGGCTGCGCGGTCTCGGTGTCGTAGTGGACCAGCTTGGCGGTGAGCGTGTCCAGGATGTTGCCACCACAGGTCTCGCTGGTGTTACCCGCGACGAGCGGGTTCTCGGGCGTGCAACCGTCGGTGATGATCTCTCCGCCGGCCTTGGCCGCCGCCGCCGTCGTCTCGCTGCTGCCACCGTCGTCGCCCCCGCCGCCACAACCGGCGGCGAGCAGTGCAACGGCGGACATGGCCGCAACGGCGACCGTGCGAGTGGTTCCTCGCATGGATGTCCTCCTACGTGAAGTGGGTCCTGCCACCCGGCTCGGGTGGCGCTCACCATGAGATGCCCCCGGTCGGGAGCGTTTCGGGATTGCATCGCCTTCCGGGCGTGCGGCCACCACGAAACACCATGAACCGGGCCAATGGAAGTTCACGCGGGCTCCGCAACCCAATTGTGACCGAAGCGCTACCGACCCGACTCCGAGGCCGGAAGATCTTCGGCGCCGAGGCGCTACCGTGAGCCCCGTGCTCGCCTACGACGACGACCTGCGCCTCGCCCACGTCCTCGCCGACAGCGTCGAGCGGGTCACCGTCGCGCGCTTCCGCGCGGACGACCTCCACGTCGAGACCAAGCCCGACCTCACCCTCGTCAGTGACGCCGACCGCGACGCCGAGGAGCTGATCCGGGGCCAGCTCGCCCGCAGCCGCCCGCGCGACGCCGTGATCGGCGAGGAGTTCGAGCCCACCGGCCGCAGCCCCCGCCAGTGGGTCGTCGACCCGATCGACGGCACCCACAGCTACGTTCGTGGGGTCCCCGTGTGGGCGACGCTCATCGCCCTGGTCGACGACGGCGTACCCGTGCTCGGGCTCGTGGCGGCGCCGGCGCTCGGGCGGCGCTGGTGGGCGACCACCGGGTCCGGGGCCTGGTCGGGGCGCAGCCTGACCTCGGCCCGCCGCATCAGGGTCTCGGGCGTGCACCGCCTGGCGGACGCCTCGCTCTCGGTGTCGAGCACCACCTCGTGGGAGTCCGTCGGCCGGCTCGACGCCGTGCTGGACCTGGCGCGCTCGTGCTGGCGCGATCGGGCCTACGGGGACTTCTGGTCGTACATGCTCGTCGCCGAGGGCGCCGTCGACATCGCGGCCGAGCCGGAGCTGTCGCTGCACGACATGGCCGCCCTCGTCCCCGTGGTCAGTGAGGCAGGGGGACGGTTCACCTCCCTCGAGGGCGAGGAGGGCCCGCACGGCGGCAACGCCCTGGCGACCAACGGCCTCCTCCACGACGAGGTCCTCGCCCGCCTCGGCACGCGGTCGGGCCGCCCCTCGTCCGTGCGGGACGACGACCGCTACTGACCGCCGTCAGAAGAGGTACTCCTGGTCGGCCTCGGTGCGCACGTGCTCGAGGCGGAGAAGCGTCGCCTTCCGGTCGAGCCCACCCGCGTACCCGGTGAGCCGTCCGTCCCTGCCGACGACGCGGTGGCACGGCAGCACGACGGGCAGCGGGTTGGCCCCGTTGGCCGCACCGACCGCCCGCGAGGCACCCGGCGGCAGGCCGAGCCGTCGGGCGATCTCGCCGTAGGTGGTGGTGGTGCCCCACGGCACCGTGGCCAGGACGCCCCACACCCGCCGCTGGAAGTCGGTGCCGGTCGGCCGCAGCGGCAGGTCGAAGGCGCGCCGGTCACCGGCGAAGTACTCGCAGAGCTGGCGGTGGGCCCGGGTGAGGACGGCGGAGCCGCCCCGCTGCGACCCGCTCCCCCCGTCGGGCGCGGCGTCGAAGTGGATGGCGACGAGCGCGCCCGCGTGCGCGACGAGCTCCAGCCGCCCGACCGGGGAGGCCATGACGAGTGAGTGCCGGGGTCCGGCCTCAGCGGGCAACGGTCGTCACCGGTCCGGGCAGCACGGCCTCGAGCCCGGGCACGACCCGCTCCGCATCGCCGACCAGCACGACGCTCCACTCCCCCGTGGCGGTCCGGCGGTAGGCGTCGTCGAGGTCCTGGCGCTCCAGTCGCGCCACGGCGGCCAGGTTCTGCGTCGTGAAGTCGACGGGGAGCCGCTCCATCGCGAGGGTGGCGCTCTCGTCGGCGACGGCGTCCGCGGTGGCGTACCGGCCGGGAGCGGTCCGCCCGATGAAGTCGGTGCCGGTGCGCAGCTCGGCCTGCGTGAAGCCCTCCCGGGCGCCGTCGAGGATCCCGAGGAGCAGGCCCGTGGCCTCGGCCGTGACCTCGGACCGTACCGAGCCCGAGGCGACGAAGCTCCCGCCGGCCACGCGCGGGCGGAAGCTCGTGCGGATGCCGTAGGTGTACCCCCTCTCCTCCCGGAGCACGGCGTCGACGCGGGCTGTCGGGGAGCCGCCGAGGACGAAGGACACGACCGGGTGCGGCGCCCAGCCGTGCGGCGTTGACCGGTCCGGGCCGGGGCACCCGACGGCGATCTCGGTCTGGACCGATCCGGGACGGTCGACCACCACGACGCGCGCGCGGTCGACGGCGGCGACCGGCGCGGTGGGCGCCGGTGTTGGTTCGTGCTCGTCGTTGACCCACCGGCCGGGACCGGCGTCGAGCACGTCGAGGGCCGCGACGTCCGACAGGTCGCCGGCGAGGACGATCGTGGCGCCACTGGGCCCGACCCGGCGGCGGTGGAAGCCGGCGATGTCGTCGCGGGTCAGGGCCGCCACGCTCTCGGGGGCGCCGGCGGCGGGGATCGACGCGCGGTCGGACGGGTCCCACAGGGTCCTCGACAGCTCGCGCAGGGCGCGGTGCGCGGACGAGGCGCGCTCCTGCTCGATCTCGGCCAGCCGGTTGCGGACGATTCGGCGCACCTCGACCTCGGGGAAGGAGGGCTCGGCGAGCGCCTCGGTCACAAGGTCGACCGCGGTCGCGAGGTGCGCCTGGGGGACGTCGACGTCGACGAGCAGCCCACCGTCGGACACCCCCGCCCCCAGCACCATCCCGTGGCGCTCCATGAGCTCGGCGAACTCCTCGGGGTCGTGCCGCTCGGTCCCCTCGTCGAGGAGGCGGGCGGTGAGGGCGGCCACCCCTTCGCGGCCCTGGGGCTCGACGGCGAGGGAGAGCGGGACGACGACCCGCAGCGACAGCACGTACTGACCGGGAACGTCGTGGAGCAGCACGCGGATGCCGTTGTCGAGGACGTGCTCGGTGGGCGGCGGGAACGTCCAGGGGTGCGGCGGCCCCACGACTGGGCGAGCGGCGCTCACGCCAGCGCCCCCTCGGTGTCGGCGGCCTCGGTGTCGGCGCCGTCGTCGCCGGACGCCACGGCATCGGCGGCTGGGTCCATGAGGTACGCCACGGTCGCACGGCTCGCGGGGCGCAGCCAGCGCGCCGCGGCCTCGCGCACCTGCTCGGCCGTCACCGCGTGGAGGCGGTCCAGCTGGGTGTTGACACCCTCCGGGTCGTCGTGGAGCAGGGTGAAGCGGCTGATCAGGTCGGCGCGCTCCTCCTGGCTGGCCAGCGCGGACAGCCAGGCGCGGTCCGCCTGGGCGCGGCAGGTCTCGAGCTCGACCTCGGTGGGGCCCTCCGTGGCGAGGCGGTCGAGCTCCTCGGCCAGGGCGTCCTCGACCACCCCGGGGTCGGTCGCCGGCGCCACGTCGAGGACGACGAGGCCGAGGGAGACCCCTTCGACGAAGCCCCAGGCAGACGCGTGCACCCCGAGCGCGGTCTGCTCCCGGCGCACCAGGCGGCGGGCGAGCCGCGAGGTGGACAGCCCGGCCAGGCAGTCGACCGCGACCGAGGCCGCGATGAACTCGTCGGTGTCGTCGACGGGCAGCCGGAAGGCCACGTGAAGCCGGTCGTTGGGCACCTGACGCACCCGTTCGACGCGCACCGGCTCCGCGAGCGGCCCGAGCGGCTCCACGAGCGGCCGGCCCGCCTCGGCCCGGGCACCCAGGTCACCGAAGTAGCGCTCGACGAGGACGAACCCCTCGTCGGGCTCCACGTCACCGCACAGCGTGATCACGGTGTTGTCCGGCGCGTAGAACCGCCGGAAGAAGTCGTGGACGTCATCGAGGCTGGCGGCGTCGAGGTCGGCCATCGAGCCGATGGTCGGGTGGTGGTACGGGTGCCCGTCGGGGAAGACCGCCTCGTACACGTCGATGAGCGCGGTGCCGTAGGGCTGGTTGTCGTACCGCTGGCGCTTCTCCTCCTTCACCACGTCGCGCTGGTTGTCGAGGTTCTCCTGGGTGACGGCGTCGAGGAGGTGCCCGTGCCGGTCGGCCTCGAGCCAGAGCGCCAGCTCGAGCGCACCCGTCGGGACCGTCTCGAAGTAGTTGGTGCGGTCGAACCAGGTGGTCGCGTTGAGGCGGCCGCCCTCGGCCATCAGCGCCTCGAAGTGCTCGCCGCTGCGGACCGAGGCCGACCCCTGGAACATGAGGTGCTCGAAGAGGTGGGCGAAGCCGGTGCGGCCCGATGACTCGTGCCGGGACCCGACCCCGACCCAGAGGTTGACCGTGACGTTGGGGACCGTGTGGTCCGGGGACACGACGACACGCAGGCCGTTGGCCAGCGCGCGTCGGTGGATCGGGTAGTCCAGCGGCATGGCGGTCACCCTACGGGTGGGTCCCGTCGGCGGTCCTCATCCGATCCGGCGCAGGTCCTCACCGCTTCGCTGGAGCGCCCGTCGGGCGAAGACCTGCTGCTCGGTGGCGACGCGCTCGGTGCGACCCCGCCCGAGGAAGCTGATCGTCCAGTGGAGCAGGGTCGTGACCCGCTGCTTGAACCCGATGATGTACACGAGGTGGACGGCGAGCCAGAGCACCCAGGCGACGAAGCCCGAGAAGCGGAGCCGGCCGATCGAGGCCACCGCGCTGAACCGCGAGATGGTCGCCATCGAGCCCTTGTCGAAGTACTGGAAAGGCCCCTGCGGGGCCTCGCCGTCGAGGCGGCGGCCGACCTCCTTCGCCGCGTACTTCGCCCCCTGGATCGCGACCTGCGCGACGCCCGGGAGGTCGTCGAGTGCGATCATGTCGCCGACGACGAAGACCTCAGGGTGCCCGGGCAGGGTGAGGTCGGGCCGCACCCGGATCCGGCCGGCCCGGTCGGTCTCGGCCCCCGACTGCTCGGCCAGCTGAGCGCCCAGCGGGCTGGCCTGCACGCCGGCGGCCCACACCTTGGTGAGCGTCTCGACCCGCTCGGTCCCCCCGTCACGGTCTCGCAGCTCGACACCGGTGGCGTCGACGTCGGTGACCACGGTGCCCAGCCGCACCTCGACACCCATCTCCTCGAGACGGCGACGTGCGGCGCTGCCGAGGCTCTCGCCGAAGGCGGGCAGCACGGCGTCGGCGCCGTCGAGCAGGAGGATGCGGGCGCCCCGCGGGTCGATGCGGCGGAAGTCGTGCTTGAGCGTCCGGTTGGCGAGCTCGGCGATCTGGCCCGCCATCTCGACGCCGGTCGCACCGGCCCCGACGACGACGAAGGTGAGCGCGCGGCGCGCCTCCTCCTCGGTCTCCGCGAGCTCGGCGAGCTCGAACGCGCCGAAGATGCGGCCACGCAGCTCGAGCGCGTCGTCCACGGACTTCATGCCCGGCGCGTGCTCGGCGAACTCGTCGTGGCCGAAGTAGGACTGTCCGGCGCCGGCCGCCACGAGGAGGGTGTCGTACGGGGTGACGGTCTCGCGGCCGAGCACCTCCGAGGTGACGGTGCGCGCTTCGAGGTCGATCCGGGTGACCTCACCGAGGATGACCCGTGCGTTCTTCTGGCGGGCGAGGACCTCACGGGTGCTCGGGGCGATCTCGCCCTCGGAGAGGATGCCGGTGGCCACCTGGTAGAGCAGCGGCTGGAACAGGTGGTGCGCCGTGCGGGCGACGAGGGTGACCTCGACGTCGTCGCGGCGGCCGAGGGCCCGGGTGCCGAAGAGCCCGCCGAAGCCGGAGCCGATGACGACGACGCGGTGGGGGTGGGTGTGGCGTACTGGGGTGGTGGTCACGTGGAGTCCAACGGCGGTGCGGCGCCGGGTAATCCGGCCCCCGGGGTGCCGCGGGCCACACCGGCGACCGGACGGGTCCACCGGTCGTGCCCTCGGAGGGTGCCTGGGCGGCCGGCCGCCCTCCCCTCGGGCCGGGAACGGAGCGGACAACGAGAGAGGTCCCGACCGGCGAGCCGGTCGGGACCTCTCCGACTGGTAGCGGGGGCAGGATTTGAACCTGCGACCTCCGGGTTATGAGCCCGGCGAGCTACCGAACTGCTCCACCCCGCGTCGAGTGAGGCACGACCCTAAGGCCGCGCTCGGTATGTCCCCGAGGTTACGCGAGGGTGCCCCGTCCGGCCAAATCGGCGGGCGACGCGGCGGCCAGACCACCGGCGCCCCACCGGGACGCCGGTGACGGGTCAGCCGGTGGAGCTCGCGGAGGGTGAGGGAGAGGCCGACGGAGAGGGTGACGGCGACGCCGTGGCGGCCGCCCCCGCCCCGATCTGCACGGTGAGCTCGTTCGCCCGCTTGATCGCGGCCGCGAGGTCGTCCTGTGCCTTGCCGTAGGCGGTGAAGTCGCCCTTCGTCAGCGCCTCCTGACCCGCGTCGTACGCCTTCTGGATGTCGGCGACGGCACGCGCCAGCTGGGCCTCCAGGGGGGTGTCCGGCTGGCCCGGGCCCGTCGACGGCTGGTCGGACTGCTGCTCGCTGCCGGCGCCGAACAGCCCGGTCACCGCCTGCTCGAGCGTGTCTCCCCAGGCGACCTTGGTGCCGTAGAGCGCCACGGTCACCTTGTTCTGCGGGAACGAGCCCGAGCCCGTGGAGGCCTGGACGTAGATCGGCTGCACGTAGAACATCTGCCCGGACAGCGGGAAGGTCAGCAGGTTGCCGTAGGTGAGCTCCTTGCCCGCGCCGGAGTTGTTGGTGATGTACTGCGCGAGGTTGAGCCGCTCCGCCGGGTTCTGCGAGGGCTCGTTGGAGTTCTTGATCTGGTTGATGACCTGGCCGGGCCCCGAGGGTTGCTGGCTGCCGAACTCCAGCAGGCGAAGCGCCCCGTACTCGTCGGACGGCTGCCCGGAGGTGGACCCGGCGTCGGCGTTGACGGCGAGCAGGCCGCGGAGGATCTCGCGCCCGGACTCGCTGTTGCTGCTCGGCACGAAGGGCGTGGTGATCGAGAACGCCGCCGTGGACTCGCCCGGCATCGCGATCGACTGGAAGACCACCGGCTGGTCCTGGGTGGGCTGCGACGGGTCGCGCGGGACCCGCCACTTGTCGTTGTTGGAGTAGAACGTGCCCGGGTCGGTGACGTGGTACTCGTTGAGCAGGTCGCGCTGGACCTTGATGAGGTCCTGCGGGTAGCGGATGTGCGACATCAGCTGTCCGTCGATCTCGGAGATGTTGCGCACCGAGCCGGGGAAGGCGTCGGACCAGGCCTTGAGCATCGGGTCCTGGGTGTCCCACCCGTAGAGGCGCACGGAGCCGTCGAAGGCGTCGACCGTGGCCTTGACCGAGTTGCGAACGTAGTTGATCTGGCCGGTGCGCACGTTCACGACGGCCGAGCGCTGGGCCACCGAGTCCGAGGTCGCCTCGGCGAGCTCGATGAGACGGCTGTTCGGGTAGCTCTCGGAGGTCGTGAAGCCGTCGACGACCCACTGGATCCGGCCGTCGATGACCGCGGGGTAGACGTTGCCGTCGAGGCGCAGCCAGGGCGCGACCCGCTCGACGCGCTCCTTCGGACCCCGGTGGTCGAGGATGCGGGAGTCGCCGTTGACGGCGTCGGAGAGGAGGAAGTTCGCCTCGCGGTACTTCAGCGCGTAGGCGACCCTCCGGAGGAAGCTGCCGATGGGAACACCCCCACCGCCGCTGTAGGTGTTCTGCACCGCCACGTCGCCCTCGGAGCCGGAGGGGTAGTCGAACTCGCTCGGCGAGGAGCCCTGGGGAGCGCCGACGACCGAGTACTCCGGCGACAGCTCGCCGAAGTAGATCCGTGGCTCGTAGTCACCGAGGGACGAACGGCCGCCGCCCTCGAAGAAGACCGGGTCGCCCTCGCTGGTGCGCTGGTTGCCGTACGCCGCGTAGAAGCCGTAACCGTGGGTGTAGACGGTGTGGTCGTTGAGCCAGTTGCGCTGGTTGTCGGGAAGGCCGCCGAGGTTCATCTCGCGGACCGCGACCACGGCGTCGCGGGTCTGTCCGTCGATCGTGTAGCGGTCGACGTCGAGGGTGTCCGGGAAGGCGTAGTACTCGCGCTGGGCCTCGAGCTGGCGGAACGTCGAGGAGACGACGTTGGGATCGATGATCCGAACGCCGGGGATGTCGTTGGCGGCGGTTCGCAGCGCGGCGTTGTCGACCGTCTCCGGCGGCGCCGGGTTGGGGATGCGTTCGACGCGGTCGAGGCCGAACGCCGAGCGGGTGGCCTTGATGTTGCGGTCGAGGTACGGCGCCTCGAGCGACTTCTCCGAGGGGCGCACCTTCAGCGACTGGATGAGCGCCGGGTAGATGGTGCCGGCCACGACGGCGGTGACCACGAGCAGCGCGACACCGGTGATCGGGAGCCGCCAGCTGCGGCTCCAGATGGCCGCGAGGAAGAAGCCGGCGCACATGACGGCGGCGACCGCGAGGATCGCCTTGGTGGGCAGCACCGCCTTGTCGTCGGTGTAGGTGATGCCGGTGAGCAGGCTGCCGCTCTCGGTCGAGAGCGAGTACCGGTCCAGCCAGTACGACGCGGCCCGGGTGAGGGCGATGAGGGCACCGAGCACGGCCAGGTGCACGAAGGCGGCCCTGGTCGTGGGGCCGCGTCCCGGCAGCTGCAGGCCGCCGTAGATGTAGTGCGTGAACGCCGCGGCGATGAAGGCGAGTACGAGCACGACCGTCACGAAGCTGACGACGAAGTTCAGCCACGGCAGCGTGAAGACGAAGAAGCCGACGTCCAGCCCGAACTGCGGGTCGGTCGCGCCGAACGGCTGCCGGTTCACCCAGAGCAGCCACGTCTTCCACGCCCCCATGGACCCGCTGCCGGCGAGCAGGGCGAGCACGACGGGCACCGCGATGAGGGCGACCCGCCGCAGCGGCTCGATCGCCTGGCGGTACTGCTCGAGCACCTGCTGGGCCGGTGTGACCGGCACGTAGATGGGCCGGGTCCGGTAGGCGATGACGAGGCTGCTGGCGACGGTGCCGCCGGTGACGAGCGCGGCGACCACGAAGATGACGAGCTTGGTCGTGAGCTCGGTGACGAAGACGTTGCGGTAGCCGACCGAGTCGTACCACCAGACGTCGGTGAGCAGGTCGGCGGCGATGCCGGAGACGACAGCGAGCACGACGAGGATGACGACGGTCAGCCCCAGCGGCCCGCGCCGGCGCCGCTCGACCCGAGGCGGCCGAGGCCCCTCGTCGCCGCCCTCCGGGCGCGGCGCACCCCCGTCCGGGCCCTCGGGCCCGTCGAACCACTCCGAGCGACTCACGGTTCTCCTCGCGTCACGGTGCTGCCGACGTGGGGGCACACCCTACATACGCTTCCTGCGCGGCCCTGCGGCACCATGGTCCGGTGACCCGACCCCCCCGCCCGGTGACCGATCCGCTGACCCTCGCCGCCCTCGACACCGAGCGGCACGTGTCCCGCGACGGGTGGGACCAGCCGGTGCGGCTGTTCGCTCTCGTCCCCACCTCGCTGCTGCTCGAGCAGGAGCCCGGCCTCGCCGACGCGCTGGCCACCCACGACGCCGCCGCGGGCGCCCTGAGCGCGGTGGAGCAGGAGGACCTGCCCGATGCTCCCGGGCTCGAGGAGCTGCTCGGTGGGATCGCCTGGCCGGAGCAGGTGTCGGGGTGTGCGTTGGCGGTCGAGCGGATCGTCGTGCCGCCGGAGGCCGAGCGCGACCTGCCCGACGACGCCGATGGCGCGCTCGCGGCCGTCGCCGGGCACCCGGACCGCCGGGACGTGCGGCTCGTCGTCGCCGTCACCCGCGACGGTGCTTCCCGCTGCCTGCTGCGCCAGCGCGAGCACGACAGCGACGACCGGGTGGCCCTCGGCGACGACATCGCACCTGGCCTGGTGGAGGCGCTGCTCTCGACGCTGGCCTAGCAGTGCGGCAGGTCCGCGGTTCGCCCGGCGGCGATGTCCTCGACCGCGACGCGAGCCTCGTCGAACGTCGACACCCGGACCACCGTCATCCCGTCCGGCACCCTGCCGATCGTGGCCGGGCACTCGGCCGCGGGTGAGAGGAACCACCTGGCGCCGGCCTCGTGCGCCCCGACCATCTTCTGGGCGATGCCGCTGATCGGGCCGACGGACCCGTCGTCCTCGATCATGCCGGTGCCGGCGATCGACTCGCCGCCGGTGAGCGGCCCCGGGGTGAGGGCGTCGTAGATGGCCAGGCTGAACATCAGGCCGGCGGAGGGGCCTCCGACCGCACCGGTGTTGAGCGTCACGGTGATCGGGAGTTCGTAGTCGAGGCCGAGCACGACGCCGATGATGCTCTTGCCCTGGGCGTTCGCCCTGGTCGTGAGCTCGACGGTCTGCTCCGTGCCGTCCCGACGGACGGTCACCGGGACGGTGGTGCCCGGGGGGAGCGTCTGCACGGCGTCTCGCACGTCGTTGCCCGTGGTCACGGGCTTCCCGTCCACCGTGAGGACCTCGTCGCCCACCTCGAGCTTCCCGTCGGCAGGGCTGTCCGGCAGCACCTGGCCGATGAGGACCTTGGTGGGCACGTCGCGGCCGAGCGCGCGCAGGGCGGTGGCCGCGGCGACGACCTGCGACTCGTTCATCATCGCCGTGTTCTCGCTCTCGACCTCCTCGGCGGTGGTGTCGGGCGGGAAGTACAACGACTCGGAGACGGCGTCGACGTCGGGCGAGAGCCAGGCGCCCAGCAGCTCGTAGACGGTGACCTTGCGACCGGGGCCGCCGTCGAAGACGACGGTCGTGAAGTCGAGGCTGCCCTCCGTCGGGTACGTCTTCGCGCCCTCGATGGAGAGCACCGGCGTGCCGTCGACAGTGCCGAGGATGTTGGTGGCGGGGCCGGGCGCGAGCGTCACGTACGGGAACGGGACGAAGGTGAGCCCGGCGGCGACGATGATGAGGACGAACACCGTGGTCAGCAGGCGGGCCGCGAGCCGGCTGGGCCGACCGGCGTCGACCCGCTCGTCCGCGGGCGCACCCGGCGTGGCCAGGTCGTCGGGCACGGGCCTCACGGAAGCCCCACCCACTCGGTGGAGCCGTCGCCGAGCTGCTGGTGCTTCCAGATCGGCGTCTGGGCCTTGAGGGTGTCGATGACGTCGCGGGCGGCGGCGAAGGCCTGGCCGCGGTGCGGTGCGGCGGCCGCGACGACGACCGCGAGGTCACCGACGGCGAGGTCACCGACCCGGTGCACGGCGGCGACACGCAGGGCCTCGCTGCTCTCGAGCACCTCGCGGCAGACCCGCTCCATCGTCCCGAGGGCGCTGGGGTGCGCCGAGTACTCGAGGGAAGTGACGCTGTCACCGTGGTCGTGGTCGCGCACGAGGCCGACGAAGAGCGCCACGCCACCGCAGGCGGGGTGGCGGACGGCGTCGAGCACCTCGTCGACCGACAGGGGGACGTCGCGGACGGCGACGAGCGCCACGTCGGCGTGCTCGGGCAAGGCGGCTCCTGGGGCACCGGGGCGGAACGATTCCCGCCGCCCCGTGGTTGGGTGTGACGAGACGACATCATCGCATCCCGTGCAGGAGCCCCGGACGTGAGCGAGCAGGACGACGAGAACCAGAGCCCCGACCTCCCCCCGGAGATCGAGGAGATCCTGCGGCAGCTGACCGGCGGCCAGCTGGACCCACAGGTGGCCGACATGGTGCGCGGGATGGGGCTCGACCAGGTGGACCCCCAGATGCTCCAGATGGTCATGGGCCAGGTGCAGGCGATGTTCGCCGCTCCCGACACCGGCTCCGCCGTCAACGCGGCCCTCGCCACCGACATCGCCCGCAAGACCGTGGCCGCCGCCGGTGACGCGCTCGCCGGCGACGCCGACCGGCGCGCGGCAGAGGATGCGGTGCACGTGGCCGACCTCTGGCTCGGCAACGTCACCGACCTGTCGGCGCCGGTCCTCACCGGCACGGCGTGGAGCCGCGCCGAGTGGGTCGAGGCCACGATGCCGGTGTGGACCGACCTCGTCGAGCCCGTGGCCGAGGGGGTCACCGAGGCCGTGGGCGACGCGATGGCCGGCCAGCTGGGGAACCTGCCGGAGGGGGCACTCCCCGGGGGGCTCGAGGGGATGCTCGGCCAGGCCGCCCCGATGATGCGCAAGATGCACGGCTCGCTGTTCTCGATGCAGCTCGGCCAGGGCGTCGGCACGCTCGCCGGTGAGGTCGTCACCGGCTGCGAGGTCTCGCTGCCCCTCGTGCCCGCCCCGACCGTCGCGCTGATGCCCCAGGCGCTGCGAGAGCTCGCCGATGGCCTCGAGGTGGACGAGCCCCAGGCGCGGTTGTTCCTGGCCGTCCGCGAGGTGGCCCGCGCACGGCTGTTCTCCGCCGTCTCGTGGCTCGGGCCGGCGGTGCTCGCCGCGGTCCGTGACTACGCCACCGGCATCACCATCGACACCGACGCCATCGAGGAGGCCGCTCGCTCGATCGACCCGAGCGACCCGCAGGCCGTCCAGGAGGCGCTGCAGGGGAAGATGTTCGCGCCCCAGCACTCCCCTGCGCAGGAGTCGGCACTGGCCCGCCTGGAGACCCTGCTCGCCCTCGTCGAGGGGTGGGTCGACGTCGTTTCCGAGCGGGCGGCCTCGGAGCACCTGCCGGCGGCCTCGGCTCTCGGCGAGGCGGTGCGTCGCCGGCGCGCGAGCGGTGGACCTGCGGAGAAGACCTTCCAGGCCCTCGTCGGCCTCGAGCTGCGGCCACGCCGGCTGAGGGACGCAGCCAACCTCTTCCGCGCTCTGGAGGACTCCGGCGGTCCGGCATCGCGCGACGCCGCGTGGCGCCATCCCGACCTGGCGCCCTCCGCCGCCGACCTGGACGACCCGCTCGGCTACGTCGAACGCTCGGCCGCCCCCGAGGGCGACGACCTCGACGCCGAGCTCGACGCCCTGCTGCGCGGGGAGGAGAAGGGGGACGGGTGAACAGCGACACCGAGGTCACCCGGCGGTTCGCCCATCTGCACACCGACGCCGTCGCCGTCCTCGAGTGCTGGCCGGCGCCCGACGCCGACCAGGACGCCCTGCGCCTGCAGTACCTCGCCCACCTGGCCGCGCACCCCGACGGCGTGGCCAAGGCCGGTCCACCGGTTCACCTCACCGCCTCCTGCCTCGTCCTGTCCGCCGACGGCGGGCAGGCACTCCTCACCCACCACCGCCGTGCGGGCCAGTGGTTCCAGTTCGGCGGGCACCTCGAGGACACCGACACCTGCCTGTGGTCGGCAGCCCGGCGCGAGGCGCGCGAGGAGTCCGGCATCCCCGACCTCGACCCGCTCCCCCGTCCCGTGCACCTCGACCGCCACGAGCTGGTCGGCGACTTCGGACCCTGCCGCGCGCACCTCGACGTCCGCTACGCCGCACTCGCGCCCGCGGGGGCGCGACCGCAGGTCAGCGGGGAGTCGCTCGACGTGCGCTGGTGGCCGGTCGACGCGCTGCCCGAGGGGACACGGGGCGAGCTGGCACCCCTGGTGTCACTCGCTCACCGCGTCCTCGGTCACCGCTGACGGCTCGGTCGTGTCGTCGGACTCGACCTCGTCGAGCGGGGGCAGGCCCTCCGCGTGGGCGAAGCCGTCGAGGAACCCGCGGGCACGCTCGAGCCGGGGGTAGGAGCCGAGCAGCCGCCAGAAGCCGTCGCCGTGGCCCGGCACGAGCAGGTGGGCCAGCTCGTGGAGCAGCACGTAGTCGAGGACGTACGGCGGCACGTCGCGGAGGCGGTCCGACAGGCGGATCGTGCCGTCGGCCGGAGTGCAGGACCCCCAGCGCCGCCGCATCGTGGTCACCCAGCGCACGCTCACCGGCACGGCGTGGCCGCCGAGGTACCGCTCGGAGAGCTCCAGCGCGCGCGACATCAGCGCCTCGTCGGTGCGCGGACGCCGGCGCTCACCGTCGGCGATGCGCCGGGCCATCCGCTCGACCCAACGGTCCTCCTCGGCCTTGCTGAACGACGCCGGGACGAGCACCACGAGGCGTCCACCCTCGCGGTAGGCGCTCACCGTGCGGCGGCGCCGTCGGCTGCGGCGGACCTCGACGTCCTCTCTGGGCACGTCCCGATGCTAGGCCCGGGATCACTGGTGTGACGGAGGTGACACGTGCGACGGACGAGACGACGTTCACGCGGGACCACCGCGTGCCGGATGCGGGTGGCAGGCCCGAGCGTGGTTAGTGTTGGGAGGTCCAGGCCGCAACCGCGGCACCCACACGGACCGGACGTGGTGCGCCGCGGCCGGTGACAAGGAGAGACGTCGATGGCTGACGAGACCTACAAGGGCGAGTTCTACTGCGTGAAGTGCAAGGAGAAGCGCGAGGCCGAGGGGAAGGTCGTCGTGTCCGAGAACGGCCGGCGGATGGCCAAGGGCCAGTGCCCCGTCTGCGGCACGAACCTCAACCGCATCCTCGGCAAGGCCTGAGCGCCCCGAGTCTCGACCAGCGGCCCCGGACCCCTCGTGGTCCGGGGCCGCTGGTGCGTGCGGGCCTGTGGACGACATCGCCACGACGCTGCGACGGCGGGGCAGGATGACGGGCGACCCGGCAACGGGGCGGGAGGGGCGTCATGGGAGCAGACGGCGGGCTGGTCGTCGTCGACGGTGCCGGGGCGCTGGCCGCCGAGGCCGTCCACCAGCTGCGCCGGGTCCGGCTCCGCGTGCGGGCCGGGGCACTGGCCGCCGACGCCGAGCTCGCCGGTGACGGACCCCGGGGACGGCCGGCCCTCGTCGTGGTCGTCCGCGAGCGGCCCGTGCCCGTGTGGGCCGGTGGGCCGTGGCAGGCGCGCGGCATCCCCCATCTCCCGGTCGGGGGCGGGGCACCCACGACGGTCGGGCCCCTCGTCGTGCCCGGCCGCTCGGCCTGTCTCGTGTGCGTGGCCCGGCACCGCGGGCCCGGCCGGGCCCCACCGCCACTCCCCCACGACGACCTCGCGAGCCGTGTCCTGGCCGCCGCCGTCGTCACCGTCACCGCCCTGGCGGTGCTCCGCGGCGAGGACGCGCTGGCCGGGATCTCCACCGAGATCGGGCCCGGGGCCGAGACCGTCAGGCACCGCGTGTGGCACGCCGACACCGACTGTCGGTGCGCGTCGGCGAGAATGGCCGGGTGACGGAGCGCGAGCGGGAGATCCCGGGGTCATCGTTCGCGCGGGCAGCGCGACTGGCCGGGCTCCCCCTCGGCCACGCCGGGCGGGCCGCCCTCGGCGTCGGCAAGCGGGTCGGCGGCCGCCCCGCGGAACTGGTCGCCGCCGAGCTGCAGCAGCGCACCGCCGAACAGCTCTTCAGTGTGCTGGGGCAGCTCAAGGGCGGGGCGATGAAGTTCGGTCAGGCGCTCTCGGTCATGGAGGCCGCCATGCCCGAGGAGGTCCTCGGGCCGTACCGCGCCACGCTGACCAAGCTCCAGGAGTCCGGTCCGCCGATGGGCGCCGAGCGGGTCCACGGCATCCTCGCCGAGGAGCTCGGGCCCCGCTGGGCCACGACCAAGCTCGTCGAGTTCGACGACGTCCCGGCGGCGGCGGCCTCCATCGGCCAGGTGCACCGGGGTGTGTGGCGCGACGGCCGCGAGGTCGCGGTGAAGATCCAGTACCCGGGGGCGGGCAAGGCGCTTCTCTCGGACCTCAACCAGATCTCCCGGGTCGCCCGTGTGGCCGGCTCGTGGATGCCCGGCATCGACATCAAGCCGATCATGGACGAGCTCCGGGCCCGGATGTCCGAGGAGCTGGACTACCACCTCGAGGCGAGCAACCAGCGGCACTTCGCGCGCGCCTTCCGCGACGACGACGACGTGCTCGTCCCCGACGTCCTCGTCGACAGCCCGCAGGTCCTCGTCTCCGAGTGGGTCGACGGCACCCCGCTGGCCCGGATCATCCGCGAGGGGACGCAGGAGGAGCGGGACGAGGCCGCCACCCTCTACCTCGAGTTCCAGCTGCGTGCCCCAAACCGGGCCCGGCTGCTGCACGCCGACCCGCACCCGGGGAACTTCCGGATCACCGAGGACGGACGACTCGGGGTCCTCGACTTCGGCGCCGTCAACCGGCTGCCGGACGGCCTGCCCGCCGAGATGGGCGCCATCCTCACGTCGGCGCTGGCCGGCGACGGCGACGAGCTGGTGCAGGTACTGCGGACGGCCGGGTTCATCCGCCGGGGCATCGACGTCGACCCCGAGGGACTGGTCGAGTACCTCGAGCCCCTGGTCGAGCCGATCCTCCACCAGGAGTTCACACCGACCCGCGCCTGGCTGCGCGACGCCGCCGCCACGATCCAGGACCCCCGGCGGCCGCAGTTCCTCATCGGGCTCAAGCTCAACCTGCCGCCGGAGTACCTGCTCATCCACCGGGTCTGGCTGGGCGGCATCGGCGTGCTGAGCCAGATCGGCGGCACCGTGCCCCTCCGGGAGTTGGTGGCGAGCCACCTGCCCGGTGTCGACGAGTCCCGGTGGCCGCCGGATCCGTCCGCTGCCGAGGGCTGAGTCGCGGCCCGTCCGACCGGGGCGGACGTGGTCACCACCAGGAGGAGTCGAGCTTGCCCTCGATGCTGCGCAGGTGGCGGCGGCTGCAGGCCTCGCAGGTCCACACCGGCCGGCCGTTCTCGGTGCCGCGCGCCCAGGTGAGCCGGGCACGGGACCGCGCGTCGTCGTCGGCGGGGGCGGCACCACAGGTGGCGCACACCATCGCCTCGCCGTCGACGTCGGCGTCCTCCGACACGGTCAGCCTCCGCCAGCGGCCTTCGCGGCCGCCTTCGCCTGCTTCTTGTGGTCGCGGACCTTCTGCAGCGAGTCGGCGTCGACGACGTCGGCCACAGACCGGTACCCGGGCTCGGCGTAGGCGCCGGACGCCTGCTCCCACCCCTCGGGGCGGACGCCGAGCTGCTTGGCGAGCAGCGCCGCGAAGATGCGCGCCTTCTGGTCGCCGAAGCCCGGGAGGGCCTTGAGGCGGGTCACGAGCTCGCGCCCGGTGTCGGCCGTGGTCCAGAGGGACGCGGCGTCGCCGGCGTACTCGTCGCGCACGACCACGGCGAGGGCCTGGATGCGCCCGGCCATCGAGCGCCCGTACCGGTGGACGGCCGGCGGCGTCGCGCACAGGTCGGCGAACGCCTCGGGGTCGGCGGCGGCTACCGCGCCCGGGTCGAGGGTGCCGAACCGCTCCAGGACCTTGGCCGGTCCGGCGAAGGCCCGTTCCATCGGGAACTGCTGGTCGAGGAGCATGCCGACGAGGAGGGCGAAGGGGTCCTCCGAGAGGACCTTGTCGGCGGCGGGGTCCTGGGCGATGGTCAGCGAGGCCATGGCCTCAGCGTAGCCAGCAGGTGCGCAGACACGGCACGCCAGAAGTCCCGCTCGCCCAGCGGGGGCACTCGGGTCGACGGCACCGCCCCCGGCGCGGTGCCGGGGGCGGTGCGGCCCTCGTGGTGTCGAGCCACGGGCCCGGTCCTCACCGGATCGCGGCGTGGACGTGGACCCGCATCTGCTCGCGCTCCGCGGTCGCACGCTGCTGGCGCTGGGCCTCGTGGCTCCGGCGCTCGTGCAGGGTGCGGCGGATCTGCTGCATCCGTCGGTGGTACATCTGGTTCTCCTGACAAGTGGGTGACGATCACTGGTGGGTGGCGCCTCAGGCGGCCTCGGACTTGCGCGGCCGGCCACGGGGGCGCTTGCGGGCGACGATCACGCCCTGGACGAAGAGCTCTCCTCCCCAGACACCCCAGGGTTCGCGCCTCTCGAGGGCCCCCGAGAGGCACTCACCGCGGGCGGGGCAGGTCCGGCAGAGGGCCTTGGCGAACTCGACACCCTCGGGGGTGTCGGCGAACCAGAGCTCGGGCTCGTTCTCGTGGCACGGGACTCCGTCCCCCGCCACGACTGACCCCTCGTTGAGGTCCAGGAGCTGGGTCAGCTGCATCGGGTGGTCACCTCCTTGGTCGGCGCGCCGGGTGTGGCGCTGGATCTGCTCGGCACGCCGGGTCTGGTGCCGAGGACTCGGGGGGCGGCCGGGCGCCGGCCGCTCGGTGGTGGTGGTCATGTCGTCCTCGCGGGGGTGGTGGTCTGGCTCGGGCTGTGGGCGGGGATACGAGAAAGGCCGCGGATCCCGGTGGGATCCGCGGCCTCGAGGCGCTCTGTCTGAGAGGTCTAGACAGGCGGTGCCTCGAGGCGGGGGTACACGTATCCCGTGGTCGGAGCGGTGGCGACGCCGGAGAAGCGGGCGCCGGTGACGATGACGTCACCCGTGGCCGGGCCGGCGACGGGCACACTGCGCCCCTGGACGGTGCGGAGATCGACTGCGTGAGCGGTGTTGGACCCCATCCACGGACGGGTGCAGAACTCGCGGGCAGCAGTCATCGCCATCGCCTTCTCCGTCGTCATCGTGCTCATCAGGGCCAACCCTCCTCACTGACTCGGTCTCGGTGCGCGCCCGTGCGGACACGCGAGGTGTGTTCGCACACTTTAGGGCCCACGGGAGCGACCCGGCAACGGATTATTCCCGGCCTGTTCGGCGGGTGCGCCCTGGGGTCACGAGAAGCGTTCTCGCGCAGGGCTACTCGGCCGCGGAGAATTCGCGCAGAATCGTCAGGACCGGCTCCCCGAACCGCTCCAGCTTTGCGGGCCCGACCCCCGGGATGCGGGCTAGCTCGCCGAGGTCGCCGGGCTCTCGCTCGGCGATCGCCGTGAGGGTGGCGTCGGTGAAGACGACGAAGGCGGGGACGTCGGCCTCCCGCGCGGTCTCGAGCCGCCATGCCCGCAGCGCCTCGAACAGCTGCTCGTCCATGGTGGGCGGGCACGCGGTGCAGCGCCCGATGGTGCGCTCCTTGGCCGTGCCGAGGGTGCCGCCGCACACCCGGCACGTCGTACGCGCGGGAGTCCGGCCGGCGTCGCCGCCGGCCCGCGCCGCGCGCTTCCGCTTCGGACGGCTCCGGGCCCCCTCCCCCAGCACTGCCGAGGTGCCGTCGAGGAACCGGGACGGCCGCCGGGTGCCTCGCGCACCCGGGGTCCGCGCCCGCGAGTACGAGAGCACGAGCCGGTCGCGGGCGCGGGTGACGCCCACGTAGAGCAGCCGTCTTTCCTCCTCGATCTGCTCGGGCGTCTCGGCCATCGTGATGGGGACCAGGCCGTCGGAGCACCCGGCGAGCACCACGGTGTCCCACTCGAGGCCCTTCGCCGCGTGCAGCGAGGCGAGCGTGACGCCCTGAACGGTCGGGGCGTGCTGCGCCGCCATCCGCTCCTCGAGCTCGCGCACGAGGGCCGGCAGCCGGGCCTCGTGGTCGGCCGCGTGCAGGTCGTCGGCGAGCGCGGCGAGGGCCGCGAGCGACTCCCACCGCTCGCGCGCGGCGCCCCCGCTGGTGGGTGGCTCGCGGGTCCATCCGGCGCCCAGGAGGACGTCGCGCACGAGGTCGGGCAGCGGCACCGAGCCGTCGTCGGAGCGGGCCGCGCCGCGTAGCAGCACGACGGCGTCGCGGACCTCCTTGCGCGAGAAGAACCGCTCGCCGCCGCGCACGAGGTACGGGATGCCGGCCTCCGTGAGCGAGGACTCGTAGGCCTCACTCTGCCCGTTGGTGCGGAAGAGGACGGCGACCTCCGAGACGGGGTGGCCGGCGTCGACCAGGGCCCTGACCCGCTCTGCGACCATCCGGGCCTCCTCGGGGTCGTCGTCGGCGGCCACGAGCTCGGGCGCCGGTCCATCGGCACGCTGCGCCCGGAGCTCCACGGCACCCGACCGGCGCCCCCCGCCCGGCGATCGCAGGACGAGGTTGGCAAGCTGTACCACCTGTCGGGTGGACCGGTAGTTCCGCACCAGCTCGACCACCCGGGCCGAGGGGTGTCGCGTCCGGAACCCCAGCAGGTGCTCGGGAGAGGCCCCGGTGAAGGAGTAGATGGTCTGTGCCGGGTCGCCGACGACGCACAGGTCCTCGCGCTCGCCGAGCCACATCTCCAGGAGGGTCTGCTGGAGCCGGTTCACGTCCTGGTACTCGTCGACGACGAAGTGCCGGTACTGGCTGCGCACCGCTCGGGCGACCTCGTCGTGCTCACCGAGGATGCCCGCGGTGAGGAGCAGGACGTCCTCGAAGTCGATGACCCCGCGGTCGCTCTTGACCTGCTCGTACTCGGCGACGAGCCGCGCCATGGCGGTCGCGTCGAGGCCGGCCGGGGGCTCCCGCCCCTGGCGCGTGGCAGCGGCCGCGTACGTCTCGGCCGTCAGCATCGACACCTTGGCCCACTCGATCTCCGCGGCCAGGTCGCGGACGGCGGGCGAGTCGAACCGCAGCCGCAGCCGGCCACCGGCCTCGGCGACGGCACCGGCCTTGTGGGGCATCACCTCGGGAGCGGCCCCACCGACGGCCTGAGGCCAGAAGTAGTGCAGCTGGCGGAGCGCCGCGGCGTGGAACGTGCGGGCCTGGACCCCGCCGACGCCGAGCGTCCGGAGGCGGGTGCGCATCTCGCCCGCGGCGCGGGCGGTGAAGGTGACCGCGAGCACCCGCTGCGGCTGGTAGGCGCCGGAGAGCACACCGTAGGCGATGCGGTGGGTGATGGCACGCGTCTTGCCGGTGCCCGCACCGGCGAGCACGCACATCGGGCCCAACGGGTGCGCCGCCACCTCGCGCTGCTCGGGATCGAGGGCCTCGAGGACGGCGTCGGCGCCGGGGTGCACGGGCAGGGTCGTCATCGCGTCCGATCCTAGGTCGCGTCGCCGACGCCGGTCCCCCGACTGCCGTCGCGGTCAGCGCAGGGCGAAGGTCTCGGGCGCCTCGATCTGGCCGCCGTACCAGTGCTCGAGGAGCCGGCGCGCGATGGACACGCGGCCCGGGAGGTGCACGTCCCCGGACACGATGGCGGTGAGGAGCTCCTCGCGGCTGAACCAGCGGGCGTCGGCGATCTCGGCCTCCTGCAGCCGCAACGCGGTGTCCAGCGCCCGCGCCCGGAACCCCACCATGAGCGAGGACGGGAACGGCCAGGGCTGGTCACCGAGGTACGTGACGTCGGCGACGCGGATGCCGACCTCCTCGGCCACCTCGCGGGCCACCGCCGCCGCCAGCGTCTCCCCCGGCTCGACGAAGCCGGCGAGTACCGACATCCCGCCGCTGCGGAAGTTCTGGCCCCGGGCGAGGAGGAGGCGGTCCTCGTCGTCCACGACGGCCATGATCACCGCGACGTCGGTGCGCGGGTAGTGGTCGCTGCCGTCGAGTGGGCAGCGCCGCACCCACCCGGCGAGCACCGGCTCGGTGGGTGCGCCGCAGCGCGGGCAGTGGCCGTGGCTGCGGTGCCAGTTGGCCAGGGCCAGGGCGCCGGCGAACAGCGTGGCGCCCAGCGGGTCGAGCCGGGCGCCGGCCTCGCGCAGCGTCCTGCGCGCCGGGTCGTGCACGGCGTCGTCCGCGGCCGGCTCGGGCTCGGTGACCACGGCGACGTGCGCCACGCCCGCGTGGTCGCCGAGGTACACGACGAGGTGGGACGTGTCGCCGCGGGCCGGCGCGGTCAGGACCACCCGCGCCGAGCCGTCGCGGCGCTCCTCCACCTCCACCCGCTCGCCCACGAGACGGAGCACGCGGGTGGCCGGGTCGGCGAGGAGGCGGGTCAGGAGCTCGGGGTCGGCGCGCAGGTCACCACGCCGGTCCAGCACCGGCTCGGTGAGGGCGACGCCGGTGAGAGTTCGCTCGGCACGGGCCACGCCTCCCAGCCTAGGGCGGGTGCGCGGCCTACCGTGGTGGGGTGGACCGCAGCCCCGCCTTCCTCGCGGCGCTGGCCAGTGCCGCCGTCCCCGGCATGGACCCGGTGGGCGTGGAGGCGCTGCCGAGCACCCCCGACCAGTCCTACGACATCGGCTTCGTCCGCGACAGCGAGGGCCGCCGTTGGGTGGTGCGAGCCCCTCGCAGCGAGGTGGCGGGCGCCGAGATGGACCGCACCGTCGCCCTCCTCGCCCTCCTCGGACGTCGGCTGCCCTTCGCGGTGCCGGCCCCCAAGGGGTTCGTCGCGCTCGAGGGCGGGGGCCGTGCCGCCGTGTACCCCTACCTCCCGGGCCACAGCCTCGACTTCACCGAGCTCCCGAACGGCCCGGGACTCGCTGCCGAGCTCGGGCGCGCGATCGGGGCGCTGCACAACACCGACCCGGCCGTCTACGAGGAGGCCGGGCTCCCGAGCTACGACGCCGACGCCTATCGGACTCGTCGCCTCGCCGAGCTCGACCGGGCCGCCGAGACCGGCCGGGTCCCCACCGCCCTGCTCACCCGCTGGGAGGAGGCGCTCGAGGACGTCACCCTGTGGCGGTTCGCCCCCACCCCGACGCACGGCGACCTCACCGGCGACCAGGTGCTCGCCGTGTTCACCGACGACTCCGACTCCGCGACCGGGCGCATCAAGGGGATGACCGGCTGGGAGGACGCCAAGGTCGCCGACCCCGCAGACG
Source organism: uncultured Actinomycetota bacterium (assembly GCA_963726295.1). Taxonomy (GTDB): domain Bacteria; phylum Actinomycetota; class Actinomycetes; order Actinomycetales; family Dermatophilaceae; genus DASSQJ01. The sequence goes on along the minus strand of CAVSBW010000001.1, from coordinate 271,660 downwards.
ACTTCGCCCCCCTCGTCGCCGAGGCCCCGCCGCACGCTGTCGAGACGGTCCTGGAGGCCTACGCCCACGCGCGTGTCGAGCGACCCGACGCGAACCTGCTCGTCCGGGCCCGCCTGGCCGCCGAGCTCGGCCTGCTCTCCGCGCTGATGGACGGCCTGGCCCGCAAGGACGTCGGCGCGGTGGAGGTGCTCACGACCCAGCTGCGCCGCCTGGACGACGAGGTGCACGCGGCGCGCGAGCGCGGCGACGACTACCGCACCACCTCGCTGTCGCCAGTGGCGGTGCGCACCCGTCCGGCCCCGCCGCCCGCCCTCGTCGTGGACGACGACGACGATGACGTGCTGCCCGAGGTCGAGGACGGCCCCGCGGAGTGGGCCGACGACGCCGGCGAGGACGACGAGCCCGGCACGGGCTACACCGAGGTCATCGAGGCCGAGCCGCGTCGAGGACTCGGCTGAGGTCCTCCTCCCCCGGGAGGTCGGGCCACACCGTCTCGCCGGTGGCGGCGTGGAAGAACGCCGCCCGCACCCGCTCCGGGTCGACCCCGCGCACCCGCGCCCAGGCCAGCCGGTAGGCCCCCAGCTGGAGGGCGCGCGCCCGGGCACGGGCCCCGGTGGCCGGGCGGCCGGTCTTCCAGTCGACGACCGTCCAGGTCGGCTCGCCGTCGTCACCGACGTCCTCGAAGACGGCGTCGATGCGGCCGCGCACGGCGATGCCGTCCACGACGGTCTCGACGCTGGTCTCGACCTCCAGCGGCGTGCGCGAGGCCCACTCCGAGGCGGTGAACGCGGCACGCAGCGCGTCGAGGTCGCCGTCGACGGCGGCGTCGTCGGCCGAGCCGGGCAGCTCGTCGACGTCGACGATGGCTGCTCGCGCGTAGTGCTCCTCCACCCAGGCGTGGAAGGCGGTGCCGCGACGGGCGGAGAGGGCCGGTGGCGACGGCATCGGTCGGCGCAGCGTGGCGGTGAACGCGTCGGGGTCGTCGGCCAGGGCCACGAGGGCCGACGTCGACAGGTGCGGGGGGAGCTCGACCTCGGTGTCGCCCCCACGGCGGCGCGCGTCGCGTTCGGCGAGCAGCAGCCGGGTCTCGACCGCCCACCGGGCCGGGGTGCGACCTGTGCCGTGCGTCGTGTCGGCCGGGCCGCCGCCGGTGAGAGCCCGGGCGGCGGCGGCCACCTGTCCCGCTGCCGGATCGAGCCGCTCGACGCGGTCGGCCCGGGGGGGCTCGGGCCAGTCCACGCGCACCGGCTCGGCGGTGCGGGGGTTCTGCGGGGTGGGGTCGTCGGTGGGGGGCATGGTCGCCCAGGGGCCGGCGGTCGGCCCGGGGGTGGACCGCCGCACCTCGGTGAGGAAGCGTGAGGTGATCCGCGGCGTCGACTGCTCGCCCCACACGTGGGCGGTGAGCAGGAGGTCGTGGCGGGCCCGGGTGAGCGCGACGTAGGCCAGTCGCCGCTCCTCGAGCACGGCGTGCTCCGCTCCGGCCCGGACGAACCTCTCGAACGCCGTGGCGAGGTCGTCCCAGTCGGCGACGTGCCGCCACGGCAGGGTGGGCAGGCCGTCGACGTCACCGCGCAGGTCGTAGGGGAGGGCGTCGAGGCCGACGAGCCAGCCCTTGTCCTTCGGCTCGCCGTGGCGCCACTCGCCGTCGACGAGCCGGGTCTGCCCCGAGTGCGCGGGGAACGCCGCCTCCACCATCCCCGGTACGGCCACCAGGTCCCATTCGAGCCCCTTGGCGGCGTGCACCGTCATCACCTGCACCGCATCCGGACGGGCTTCGAGCCATCCGAGGTCGAGGCCACGCTCCTCCGCGACGGCGGCGTCCAGCCACGAGAGGAAGCCGCCGAGCGAGTCGCGGTCGGCGCTGGCGGAGAACGACGCCGCGACCTCCGCGAACGCGTCGAGGTGGGCGCGGGCAGCGCCAGGAGTCCACTCGGGGCGGGCGAGGACCTCGACGTCGAGCCCGAGCGCCGCCTCGGCCTCGGACGCGAGCTCGGCCAGGCCGAGCCCGGTGAGCTCACGCAGCGCACGGACGGCGGCACCCAGGCCGCCCAGCCGCTCGAGCGCAACCTGTGAGATGCGCTGCCCCTGCTCGCCGACCCACTGGGGCCCGGGAAGCTCGTCGAGTGCCTCGACGATGCTCGCGCGCTCGCTGGCGTCGGGGGCGAGGTCGGTGCGCCGCGTCGCCCCCGGCCGCCCGGCACGTTGGCGCACCCTGGCCCACTCCCCCAGCCCGTCGAGGTCGGCGGCCCCGAGGCGACAGGAGGGCCCGGTGAGCAGCCGCATGAGGTGGTCGCCCCGGGTGGGGTCCTGCACCACCCAGAGGAGCGCGACGAGGTCGGCGACCTCCGGGGTGTGCAGCAGCCCGCCGAGGCCGACGACCTCGTAGGGAACGCCGCGCCGCTCGAGGGCCTCGACGACCGGCCGGAACTGCGAGCGGCGCCGGCAGAGCACGGCCGCGGTCGTGCCGCCCCGCCCGGCCCCCCGCGCGACCAGCCAGTCGGTGACCGTGGCCGCCTCCTCCTCGAGGGTCGGGAGCCGCGCGGTGTCGACCCGGCCGTGACCCGCCCCGTGTCGCGCGTGTAGCGGCTCGACCTCCACGCGGGAGCGCTCGCGCAGCGGCCCGGCCACGAGGTTGGCGGCGGCGAGGACGGCGTGGTCGTTGCGCCAGCTCGTGGACAGCTGTGCGACGGCGGCGGACTCGGTGTCGGCGAACCGGGTGCGGAACTGCGACAGCGTGGTCGAGCTCGCGCCTCGCCAGCCGTAGATCGACTGGTGCGGGTCGCCGACGGCGGTGACGCGCACCGGCTCACCGGGGGCCACGAAGAGGCTGCCGAGCAGCTGCAGCTGCGCCTCCGAGGTGTCCTGGAACTCGTCGAGCAGCACGGCGCGGTAGCGGGCCCGCTCGGCGCGGCCCACCTCCGGCACCCGTTGCGCCACACGGGCGGCGAGCGCCATCTGGTCGGCGAAGTCGAGCGCGTCGCGCGACCGCTTGAGCTCTGCGTACCGGGCCACGAGCGGGAGGATGGCGCGCCGGGACCGCAGCACCGGCAGGATGTCCAGGCTCTCGGCCGGGCTGGTGCGCTTCCTCGTCTCACCCCTCGGCACGGCCTCCAGCGCCGTGATCACCTCGTCGAGGTGGGCCTGGAGGCGCGGCATGTCGACGAGGTGCTCGGCCATCTCGCCGGAGAGGTCGACGAGGGCGTTGGTGATCGTGGACTCGGCCTTGTCGACCCCCTCGACGTCCTCGTCCCACGACACGACGGCCTCGTGCGCGAACTGCCACGCCGCGGCCTCGGTGAGCAGCCGGCTCTCGGCCTCGGCACCCAGCCGGGCACCGTGCTCGCGGACGATGCCGGCCGCGTACGCGTGGTACGTGGAGACCGTCGGGCCGTCCTCGAGCACCGCGGCGCCGTCCTCGAGGGGTGGCGTCCAGAGCCCGGCCTCCCGGAGGGTGTCGAGCCGGGCGGCCAGGCGCTCGCCGAGCTCGCCGGCCGCCTTGCGGGTGAAGGTGAGGCCCAGCACCTCGTCCGGGCGCACGAGGCCGTTGGCCACCAGCCACACCACCCGGGCGGCCATGGTCTCGGTCTTGCCCGACCCCGCGCCGGCCACCACGAGCAGCGGCCGGTCGAGCGGGGCCTCGATGATGCGCGCCTGCTCGGGCGTCGGGGCGTGGGACTGGCCGAGCTCCCGGGCGAGGTCGACGGCCGACCACGTGGTCGTCGGGTGGGTCGTGGTCACAGCCGACGGCCCTCCTCGCGAGCCGGGCACGACGCCTGCAGCTGGCACGCGCCGCACCAGGCGCCCGGTGTGGCGGTGAAGGTCGCGCCGCCCATCCCGTCGGCCGTGGCCGCGAGCAGGTCGGCGGCCCAGCCCGGCTCGGGGTCCTCGGTGAGGGGGTCCTGGGCCTGCAGCGTCGTCATCTTGTTCGCGGCCCGGCCGAGCTGGAGCAGCGCCGCCCCGCCGGACTCACGGCCGTGCTCGACGAGCCCACCCTCGCCGACGGCGAGCTGGTAGACACCGAGCTGCCCGTGACGGGCCACCTCGTCGCGGGTGGGCTTGGACGAGCCGGTCTTGAGGTCGATGACCCGAACCCGCCCGTTGGTGTCGACCTCCACCCGGTCGACCCGCCCGGTGACCACCGCCCGCCCGAGGGCGACCCGCAGTGACGCCTCGGACGCCGCCCGCCGCCATCCCTCGGTGTCGGCCTCGCGGACGTAGCGGGCCAGACGGGCGGTCATCTCCCGGGCGCGGGCGAGGTCGCGCCGGGAGAGCCAGCCCGGAGCGAGCCCGAGGCGCCCCCACCGCCGCTCGAGCTCGGCGGCGTAGGCCTCGGCGTCGGTGTCGCCGAGGTCGTGCGCCACCTCGTGGACCATCGTGCCGATGTCGGCGGCGCCCACCGACGGCCCCTCACCGCCGGAGCGCCGCAGCGCCCACTGGAGACCGCACCGGCCGAACCGGTCGACGTCGGAGGGCGACACCTCGACCGGCCCGCCGGGGGCCCGGCGTGGACGGGAGTCGGTGACGCCGCGCAACGCCCACCACTGCGCCGGGTCGGCCCCGGGCACCGCCGCGACCGCGAGCCCGGCCAGGGCGGCGACCGCCCCCGCCCGCACGGCGGGGTCGTCGGCGGCGACCTCGCGGCGCAGCTCGGCGACGAGTCCGGGCAGGCTCAGCGGGCGGGGGACGTCGGTGAAGGGGCGGGCGTCGGGACGTGGGTCGACGACGTCCAGGTACGGCGACGGCTGCTCGTCCTCGCTGCGGACAGCGGTCACCACCAGCCGCTCCCGCGCCCGGGTGAGCGCCACGTGGAACAGCCGGGTCTCGTCGTGGCGCACCGCGGCCCGGGCCGAGCGGACGTCGCCCGCCCGACCGGTGACGACGTCGACGAGCGCCGACGAGCCGAGCAGCGCGCCCCGCAGGCGCAGGTCGGGCCACGACCCCTCCTGGACCCCCGCGACGACGACGAGGTCCCACTCGCGACCGGCGGACGCGGCCGGCGTCACGAGCGCCACGGCATCACCCTCGGGGGCACGGGCGACGAGGCTGTCGCCGGCCACGTCCTGCGAGAGCAGGTGGTCGAGGAACTCGCGGGGCGGGGCTGCCGGCAGGCGCTCGGCGAAGCGCTCCGCGGCGTCGAACAGTCCCAGGACCGCGTCCAGGTCGCGGTCGGCCCGGCGCCCTGCCGCCCCTCCGGCGAGGGCGTGGTCGCGCCACGTCGCCGCCAGCCCGCTCGCCTGCCACATCGCCCACAGCACCGACTCGATGCCGGCGCCGTCGCGCAGCGCGGTGACCGCGGCCGCGAGCACACGTCCGACCCGGCGGGCGGACCGGGCATCGGGCCCGACGTGGTCGAGGGCCGCCGGCACGAGGACGGCCTCGGCAAGGAGGTGGTCGCTGGGGCGGCCGCCTCCGGACTCGAGCTCGATGCGGCGCAGGGCCCGGCGCAGCCGGCGCAGCGTCACGGCATCCGCGCCGCCGACCGGCGAGGTGAGCACGTCGACGACGACGTCGGGGTCGAGGGACTCGCGGCCACCGGCCACGTCGAGGGCGCAGCGCAGGAGGGCGAGGAACGGGCGCACCGCCGGCTCGTCGCGCACGGGCAGGTCGGCCGCGGTCGTGGCCACCGGGACGCCGGAGTGGAGCAGCACCCGCCGGAGCGTGGCGGTGCGCGCGCCACCGCGCACCACCACCGCCATCGAGGCCCAGGGCCACCCGTCCTCGAGGTGCGCGCGCCGCAGCACCCCGGCCACGAACGCCGCCTCCTGCGCCGCGGTGCGCAGGAGGTGGACGTCGACCGCTCCGCCCTCGCGCCCCGGTCGCACCCGGCGGTGGACCGGGGTGAGCACACCGATGTGCGCCGCCACGCGGTCCGCGACGTCCTGCACGACCGTGGGGCACCGGTGCCCCTGCTGGAGGGTCAGCGTCGGGGCGTCGGGCCACGCAGCGAGGAACAACCGTGGGTCGGCGCCGCGGAAGGTCTGGGTCGCGGCGTCGGGGTCGCCGAGGAGCACGAGGTCGAGGCCGCTGCCGTCGACGACGGTGCCCAGCAGCCGCACCGCGGCCGGGGTGAGGTCCTGGGCGTCGTCGACCACGACGAGGCGGAGTCGGCGACGGAGCCGGTCGAGGGCCGCGGGGTCCTCCTCGAGGCGGTCGGCAGCGGCGCCGAGCACCCAGGCGGGATCGTGGGCGCCAGGGGCCGACAGGGCGGTGACCTCGTCGTACTCGCGCAGCACTGCCGCGGCGGCCACCCACTCCGGTCGTCCGTGCTCCTCGCCGAGGCGGGCGAGATCCTGCGGCTCGAGCCCGAGCTCGACGGCGCGCATCAGCAGGTCGCGCAGCTCGCCCCGGAAGGTCCGGGTGGGCAGGGCCAGCTCGAGCGATTCCGGCCACGGGGGCGCGGGGGTGTCCCCGGCCGCGTGACCGGCGAGGAGCTCGGCGAGCACGACGTCCTGCTCGGGTCCGCTGAGCAGCCGTGGGGGCGGCTCGCCGACGAGCGCCGCCGACTCGCGGAGGATGCCGAAGCCGAGTGACTGGTGGGTGCGCGCCAGCGGGGCGGTGCTCGTGCCACCGAGCCGGGTGGTGAGGGCGTCGCGGAGCCGGGCGGCGGCCACGCGGGTGGGGGCCAGGAGCAGGCACTGGTCGGCGCGCAGGCCCTCGGCGTGCACGCGGTGGGCCACCACCTCGACGGCGGTGGTGGAGCGCCCCGTGCCGGGGGCGCCGAGGACGCGCAGCACCGGCCCGCGGTGATCGGCGACGGCCCGCTGCGAGGCGTCGAGCGCGACGGGAGCGGCCGTGGCGGCGGGACGGGTGAGGACGAGCATCACGGCGATTCCACCACGGGTGGCCGACACCCGCCCGAGGGCACGCCCTCGACCTACAGGCCGAGGGCGCCGACGGCGGCCTCGTAGCGTTCCGCCTCGAGGGCGACGACCCCGGTGTCGACGTGGTCGGCGAGCCGCTCGCTGCTCGTGAGGACCCGGAAGAGCAGGCCGCGGGCGACGTCACCGACGGTCACCCGGTGTCGGGCGAGGACGTCGGCGGGCTCGTCGTACCAGGTGAGCGCGTCCGCCAGCACGACTCCCTCCGCGTACCCCGGGGGGCGCCAGTAGGGCGAGACGTCGATGACGACCGGGGGCCCGCCGGGTGCCGAGAGCACGTTGGTCGTGAGGTCGCCGTGGACCAGCTGCGGGTCACCGGCCGGGTCGGGGGCGGCGCGCAACCGGCGGGCGAGCCCGGCGAGCCGTGGGTGCACCGGGCGGTCCAGCTCGCCCCACGCCGCCCGGTCGGCCCGCGCCCAGGGGCCGGAGGAGTGGCCGAGCAGCCCAGGCCGGGGCAGGCCGTCGAGGGCGGCGTGCAGCGCCCGTCCGGCGCCGAGCACCGTCGCCCAGTCGCGTCGGTGGACGGCCGCCTCGGCGCCCTCGACGAACCGCGTCGCACCCCATCCGTCCACCACCCAGCGGCCGTCGCGCGTGGGTACCGCCTCCGCGAGGCGGACCCGGGTCCTGGGAACGTCAGCGAGCGCCGTGCCGAGCCACTGGTGCAGGTCGGGCCACGTGTCCGGCTTGAGGGCGAGGTCGCCGGCCCGCCAGCTCATCTGCTGGCCACCCGTCATCGGGACCGGCGCGACGGTGGCACCGAAGGCCTCGAGCACGGGGGGAGGTGGGGGCGGCGAGTGCACCACGTCCACAGCGAACCACGCGGCGGCGTCGACTGGTACTGACCGTGGGCCGTGCACCGAAGGGCGTGCAATCACCCGTCGCCCGTCCGCCGTCCGTGCGGCCGCGCCCTCGGCCCCGGCGCCATTGCACGCCCGCCCGCCCGTCCGGGCCTTCCGGAGGAACGACAGCCTGGTCTCGTCCGCACTCAGCGAGAGGCGGCAGCCGTAGCGGGTGGCACCCTCGAACGGTTTGCAGGCGCTGGACGCGCCGGGTCATGGGGCGGGTCCGGCGCCACCGCCACGGTCAGACCAGGGCGAGGGTGTGCGGGTCCTCCTCGCCGCCGAAGTACCGGTCGAGCACCGCCCGGAAGGGACCGGCGGTGACGTCGTCCGCGGCGGCCAGCGCGAACAGCGTCATCGACGACCGGAGCTTGACGGCGTCGACGCCGCCCATGACCGCAACCGGGTCGGAGCCCTCCAGCGCGAGCAGCGCCTGGGTGCACTCCCGCAGCCGCGGGCCGAGGACGGGGTGGGCGAGGTAAGCCCGCGCCTCGTCGAGGCCGCGGATGCCGTACTCCCGCGACGTCGGGCTCTGCCCCAGTCCCGCAACCTGCGGGAAGACCCACCACATCCAGTGTGACGTCTTCCGCCCGGCCCGCAACTCGCGCAGGGCCCGCTCGTACGCCCCACCGGCCCCCTGCGCGGCGACGAAGCGCGACACGTCCTCGGGCACGAGTCCACCCTGCACCCTCAGCCATGCCGTGCGGTGCGTACGAAGCGCATCTCCGTACCGAGGACGGCAGCGCCCTGGGCGAGGAGGAGGAACGCCAGGCCTCCGGCGACCAGCCGCTGCAGCGCATCGAGCGCCGCGACGATGGCGAGCCGGTTGGGGAACAGCCCCAGGAAGAACCCGTCATCAGGCTCCTCAGCCGCGCGGCGGCGGGCCGCAGTGACGTACCCGATGGCGGTGAGCTGTCCAGCCGCGAGCAGGACGAACGCCGCCACGGCGAGGGGCCACGGCACGGGCAGCGGTTCACTCCGGAACGCGGAGACGGCGGCGACCCCGAGCGCGAGGACCCCCACGGTCAGCAGCAGGACCCCCCAGATCCGCCCGACCATGCGCCGAGGCCATCGAGGTCAGTACGTCGGCACCGACGGGTCGACCTGACGCGACCACGCGAGCACCCCGCCCTCGACGTCCACCGCGTCGACCCCGCGCCCGCGCAGCAGGTCGACCGCCTCGGCGGACCGGCCGCCGACCTTGCAGTAGACGTAGACCCGGCCGTCGGACCCCGGCACGGCGTCGCCGCCTCGGACGCGGTCCAACGGCAGGTGCTCCGCCCCCGGGATGACGGCGACCTCCAGCTCGCCGGCCTCCCGCACGTCGAGCAGCACGAACGACGCCTCCCCCGCCTCTCGACGGGTCAGCAACGCGGCCAGCTCGCCGACCGACACACCCGGCCGCCGGTCGAGCCGCGGTTCCGGCGCCGCGCACCCGTCGTCGCGCACGCTGGACCAGCCGAGCGGGCGAGTGGCGTCCGCGCCCGACCCGCAGACGCGGCACGTCGGGTCGGCACGCACCGGCAGCGCGTCCCACGTCTGGCGCAGCGCGTCGTGCACGAGCAGCCTCCCGACGAGCGGGTCGCCCGAGCCGGTCACGAGCTTGACCGCCTCCGTGGCCATGACCGACCCGACGCAGGCGCACACCGCTCCCAGCACGCCCCCGACCGAGCACGACGGCACGGCGTCCGGCGGCGGCTGCCCCGGGAAGACGCAGGCGTAGCAGGGCCCCTCCCCCGCCCACCACACCGACACCTGCCCGTCGAAGCGGTAGACCGACCCCCACACGTGCGGGATGCCGAGGCGGGCGCAGGCGTCACCCACGAGGTAGCGGGTGGGGAAGTTGTCGGCGCCGTCGAGGACGAGGTCGTAGTCGGCGAGCACCTCCATCGCGGTGAGCGCGTCGAGACGCTCCCCGTGGCGCACGACACGGGTCTCCGGCGAGATCCGGGCGACCGACTCCGCGGCCGAGTCGACCTTGGGACGACCGACGTCGTCGACCCCGTGCACCACCTGCCGCTGGAGGTTCGTGGCGTCGACCACGTCGTCGTCGACGACCCCGATCATCCCCACACCGGCCGCCGCGAGGTAGAGGAGCGCGGGCGAGCCGAGCCCGCCGGCGCCCACGACGAGCACCCGCGCGGCCCGCAGCCGCCGCTGCCCGTCGGACCCGACGCCCGGCAGGATGACGTGGCGGGCGTAGCGGGTCCGCTCCGCGGCCGTGAGCTCGGGTCCGGCCGGCACGAGCGGGGGGCGCGCCATGGCGCGAACCTAACACCGCCCGTGGGCAGGTCCCGGGCGAGCGGCCTACCCGTCCGTAGGATGGCGGGGCCGACGCCACGGAGGAGCACATGACGACCCCCAGCCCGACCCGCAACGCCCGCATGCCGCGCAGCGAACGCCGCGCGCAGCTGCTGGACGCCGCGCAGGCGGTGTTCGTCCAGCACGGCTACCACGCCGCAGCCATGGACGAGATCGCCGAGCGCGCCGGGGTCTCGAAGCCGGTTCTCTACCAGCACTTCCCCGGCAAGCTCGACCTGTACCTCGCGCTGCTCGACACCCACTGCGTGACCCTCGAGGCCCTGGTCCGCGAGGCCCTCGAGACCGGTGGTGGTGACAACGAGGTGCGGGTGAGGGCCACCGTGGCCGCCTACTTCGACTTCGTCACCCGCGAGGATGCCGCGTTCCGGATGGTCTTCGAGTCCGACCTCACCAGCGTGCCGCAGGTGCGCTCCCGCCTCGACGCCGTCGAGATGGCGTGCGCCGAGGCGATCTCGGAGGTCATCGCCGAGGACACCGGCGCCGACGACCAGCGGGCGCTGCTCCTCGGGTCGGCGCTGGCCGGCATGGCCCAGGTCGCCGCGCGGCACTGGCTGGCCCAGGACGGTGAGATCCCCGAGGCCGAGGCGTCCGGGCTCATCACCGCTCTCGCGTGGCGCGGGCTCGGCTCCTTCCCCAAGCTCGAGTCCTGAGCCGAGGGCGAACACGGACCGCCACCGGGAACGACCCGCAACCGCCGTTGGTTAGCCTGAGCGCAAGTACCACCCTGACCGGGCCGCCGGTCGCCCGCTCCCCCGACGAAAGGTCGTGCCCCCGTGGAGGTCACCATCGGCGTCCAGAACGTCGCCCGTGAGCTGACGTTCGAGACCGACAGCTCCGCCGACGAGGTCAGCAAGGCCGTGGAGTCCGCGATGTCCGACGGCGGGGTGCTCCGCCTCGTCGACACCAAGGGCCGCGCGGTCATCGTTCCCGGACGGGCCATCGGCTGGCTGCAGGTCGGCGAGACCGAGAAGGGCAAGGTCGGCTTCGGCGCCGTCTGAACTCCCGGGGTGACGTCACAGAGGCGCTGACCTGCGGCGTCGAATCTCTGTGCAGGCATCTCCCAACCGACCGGGGGGCTTGCGCTAGGTTCATCGCGCCGTCCTTCACGGGCGGTCCTCGCGGGGCCACCGCCCCACGAGGACGATGCATCATCGGCTCCCGGTCAGCGGGGCCGGAAGGAGTCCCCTGTGTCCATCATCGGGTCCATCATCGCCGGCATCATCGTCGGCATCCTCGCCCGACTCGTCCTCCCGGGCAAGCAGAACATCAGCATCCTCATCACGATCATCCTCGGCATCCTCGGTGCCCTGATCGGGTGGTGGCTGGCCGGGCTGCTCGGGGTACAGACCACGGGTGGCATCGACTGGATCAGGTGGCTGATCTCCGTCATCGTCGCGGCGATCCTCATCGTCGTCTACGAGCGGGTAGTCATCTCCCGACGGGCCTGACCAACGCCCGCACGGCACGCGGCCCCCGCCTCCACGGCGGGGGCCGCGTGGCGTGTCGGCCGGGAGTGCCCGGCGCCGGGCGTCAGGTGCGGTCAGGCCTCGAGGCCCAGGCGGGTCATCCGCCGCTGGTGGTTCTCGGTGAGCCGGGCGAACATCCGTCCGACCTCGGCGAGGTCCATACCGCCACCGATGAGCAGGGCCGACATCGCGTCACGCTCCACGGCCACCGCCTGCGCCTGGGAGAGGGCCTCCCCCATGAGCCGCCGACCCCAGAGGGCCAGCCGGCCGGCCGCGGCGGCGTCGGTGCGCAGCGCGTCACGGACGATGGAGACGATGAAGTCGGCCTGGCCGCGGTCGTCGAGGGCCGCGTGCATGACCTCACGGGTCCGCGGCTCGACGAAGCCGGAGACCTCGCGGTAGAAGTCCTTGGCGATGCCGTCGCCGACGTAGGCCTTGACCAGGCCCTCGAGCCAGCCCTTGGGACGGGTGCGCTCGTGGAACGACGCGAACGGCGCCACGAACGGCTGCATCGCGGCCTCGGGGTCGATGCCGAGCGAGACCAGGTGCTCGACGAGCAACGTGTACTGCACGTACTCGGTGTTCGCGAGCTGGGCCATCCGCGACTTCAGCGTGAGCGTCGGCGCAAGGTCGGAGTCCACCGCCATCCGGAGGAACGCCGTGAGCTCGCCGTAGGCCAGGACACCGAGGAGGTCGGTGACGGCCGCCCGGTACTCGTGGTCCTCGAGGGTGGTCTGGTCCGTCACACCCGGAGCCTAACGCTACGATGGACCCTGTCCACGGTGCCCGGTCGGCACGGAACGTGCAGTGACTCGTGGTGGGCGGGGGTCCGGCGCCAGATGCCGCCCCGCCCCTGACAATTCCCGATCGGCCCGCAGCTGAGTGCTGGTGCGTCCGCGCGCCCGCCGATCGGAAGAGAGCCCATGACCGACGTCGTCGACGCCGACCCCACCACCGACCCCGCAGCGGCCGCGCCGGAGCCGACCTTCGCGGACTTCCCCGTCCACCCCGACATCGTCGGGGCCCTCGCGGACTCCGGCATCACCACCCCGTTCCCGATCCAGTCCATGACGATGCCGGTGGCCCTCGACGGCCACGACATCATCGGCCAGGCCAAGACCGGCACCGGCAAGACCCTGGGGTTCGGGGTGCCGGTGCTCAACCGGGTCGTCTCCCCGCGCGACGCCGCCTTCGCCGACCTCCCCAGCGCCGGGAAGCCCCAGGCCCTCGTCGTCGCCCCTACTCGCGAGCTGGCCGGCCAGGTGTCCGGCGACCTCGAGCGCGCCGGCTCCCGCCGCGGCATCCGGGTGCTCACGGTGTACGGCGGCCGGGCCTACGAGCCGCAGATCGAGGCGCTGCGCCGCGGTGTCGAGGTCGTCGTGGGCACGCCGGGCCGCCTCATCGACCTGGCCAAGCAGGGCCACCTCGACCTCGGCCACGCACGCGCCGTCGTGCTCGACGAGGCCGACGAGATGCTCGACCTCGGCTTCCTCCCGGACGTCGAGCGGCTCCTCGCGATGACTCCCACCGGCCGTCAGACGATGCTCTTCTCGGCGACCATGCCGGGCGCGGTGGTCACCCTGGCCCGTCGCTACATGAACCAGCCCACCCACATCCGGGCGATGTCCGAGGACGACGGCAGCGACCGCGCCACGGTCAAGGCCATCGAGCAGTTCGTGTTCCGCGCCCACGCCATGGACAAGACCGAGATGCTGGCCCGCGTGCTCCAGTCCTCGGGCCGGGGCCTGACCATCATCTTCACCCGCACCAAGCGCACCGCGGCGAAGGTCGCCGACGACCTGTCAACGCGCGGGTTCGCCGCCGCCGCGATCCACGGCGACCTCGGCCAGGGCGCACGCGAGCAGGCTCTGCGCGCCTTCCGCAACGGCAAGGTCGACGTCCTCGTCGCCACCGACGTCGCGGCCCGCGGGATCGACGTCGAGCACGTCACCCACGTCGTCAACTACCAGTGCCCGGAGGACGAGAAGACCTACCTCCACCGCACCGGACGCACGGGACGGGCCGGCAACACCGGTATCGCGATCACCCTCGTCGACTGGGACGACCTGCACCGGTGGGCGCTGATCAACAAGGCCCTCGACCTCGGCATCCCCGACCCGCAGGAGACCTACTCCTCCTCGCCGCACCTGTATGCCGAGCTCGAGATCCCCGAGGGCGCCACCGGGCGCCTGCCGCGCGGCCAGCGCACCCGCGAGGGGCTCGAGGCCGAGGCCCTCGAGGACCTTGGCGAGACCGGCCGCAGTGGTGGCGAGCGCCCCCGCGGCGGCGGTGGGCGTGGTCGCGGCGGCCGCCCCGGCGGTCGGGACCGTGGCGAGGGTGGCGGTGAGCGTTCCGATCGCCCCGGCGGCGAGGCCCGCGAGCGCGGCGAGGGCGGCAAGCGGAAGCGCAACCGGCGCCGCACCCGCGGTGGCCGTCCGGCCGGCGACCAGCCGCAGGGCTGACCGCGCCGCAACCGCCCGTGACGCAGGCCCGTGCCGGGCCTACCGTGGGCTCGTGCAGGCTCCCGAAGACGCCCGCGAACCGGGCGGCGTCCGGCGGCTCCTCGGCATCTGGGCGCACCCCGACGACGAGGCCTACCTGAGCACCGGCATGGTCGGCCGCGTCGTCGACGCCGGCGGCGTTGCCGTGGCGGTCTGTGTCTCCGACGGGGAGGCAGGGTTCCCGGATGACGACCCCCGCCCGGCGGAGGAACGGGCGGCCCGGCGCAGAGAGGAGCTCACCGCGTCACTCGCGCAGACTGGTGTCACCGACGTCCGGTTCCTCCACGAGCCCGACGGCCTGGTCGACACCCGTCTGGCGACACTCACCGCGCGGCTGGCCCGTGTCGCGGACGAGGTCGACCCCGAGCTCGTCGTGACCTTCGGCCCGGACGGCGCCACCGGGCACCCCGACCACATCGCGGTGTCCGTGGCGACCACCGCGGCCGTGGCCGGGCGGCCCGGGTGCGACCTCTGGTACAGCGCCGGGACGACGACGTGGCACCAGGAGTGGCGCGAGCTGCACGACTCCCTGGGCATCTGGATGGGGGCGGGCGAGCCGTTCCGCGGCGTCGACCCCTCGCTGGTGGTGCACACCGTCGAGCTCGGCCCCGACGAGCTGGAGCGCAAGCGCCGCGTCCTGGCTGCTCAGGGCAGCCAGACCGACGCCCTCGCCGGCCTGCTCGGTGAGCAGACCTACCGCAGGTGGTGGTCGGTGGAGACCTTCCGCCGACCGACCGCCGACGACGTGGGTCGCGCACTCGAGCGGGTGGCCGCGGCCGGCTGACCCCGAGGGACGCGGCGGGTCAGGCGCCGAGCTGGTCGAGCAGGGAGGCCGCGACCTCGCGGTAGGCCTTCGCGCCCTTCGACGAGCGGGCGGTGGTGAGGATGGAGCGGCCCACGGCGGGTGCCTCGGCGAAGCGGATCGTCTTCGGGATCGGTGGGCTGAGCACGGGCAGGTCGTAGCGGCCTCCGACGTCCTCGAGCACCTCCCGCGCGTGGGTGCTGCGGCCGTCGTAGAGGGTCGGGAGGATCCCGATGACCTTGAGCTTCTTGTTGAGGATCTTCCGCACGTCGCGGACGGTGTCGAGCAGCTGGCCGACGCCGCGGTGGCTCAGCATCTCTGCCGGCATGGGGATGATGAGCCCCTGGGCGGCCGTCAGCGCGTTGAGGGTGAGCACGCCCAGGCTCGGGGAACAGTCGAGGAGGATGACGTCGTAGTCACGGCGCACGGGGTCGAGGGCCCCCTGGAGGGCGTACTCGCGGGCCGGGCGCGAGAGGAGAACCGCCTCGGCGCCGGCGAGGTCGATGGTGCTCGGCACCAGGTCGACGCCGTCGTCACACGGCACGATGACGTCGGCGAGGCCGTCGCCACCGACGAGCACGTCGTGGACCGACCCCTCGACGGCGTCCGGGTCGACACCGAGGCTGAAGGTCAGGCACGCCTGCGGGTCGAGGTCGACGAGGAGGACGCGACGCCCGGCCTCGGCGAAGGCGGCACCGAGGGAGGCGACCGACGTGGTCTTGGCGACACCACCCTTCTGGTTCGCGAGAGCGATGATCGTGGCCTTGCGCTTCGGCGCCATCAGGCGAGCCTTCCGTGCGGATCCCCGGGGACGCGCCGATTGTCCCTCACGGCGCGACCACCCCGTCACCCCGGGTGAGCACGAACCGCCGGAAGGCCTCGGCGGACGGCAGCAGGCGCCGGTCCTCGAGCCACGCCAGCCCGACCTCGCGGTGCGCCCCCTCGTCGCCGAGCGCGACCAGCCGGGTGCGCGCGAACGTCGTGGGCACCCGGAGCCCCTGGGCGGGGACCACCGAGACCCCCAGTCCCGCCGCGACGAAACCGCGGACCGTCGGCAGGTCGTCCGCCTCGTAGGCCACCTCGGGCTCGATGCCGGCGGAGCTGCACAGGTCGAGCACCGTCTCGCGCATTCGCGACGGCGCCCGGCGCAGGACGAACGCCTCGTCGGCGACCTCGTCCAGGGTCACCGACTGCCGGCCGGCGAGGGGGTGCCGGAGCGGTACCGCGAGGACGAGCCTCTCCTGCAGCACCCGTCGCCAGGCGACGCCCGCCACGCGCACGCGGTGGGCGGTGAGCTCGAGGTCGGCCGCGCGCGACGTCAGCTCGCGGGACGGACGGCCCGGCTCGCCCACCGAGGTGCCGGAGAGCACCACCCGGACGCCGGGATGGTGCTGCCGGAAGCCGCCGACGAGCCCCGGGACCAGCCACGACCCCAGGCTCAGCGGGAAGGCCAGGCCGACCGTCCCCATCTCGGGGTCGAGGAGGGCGTTGACGGCGGCGAGCCCGTCGTCGAGGTCGTTGACGAGCGAGTCGACGTGCCGCTTGAAGGCCGTGCCCGCCCGCGTCATCCGCAGCACCCGCCCCGAGCGCTGCAACAGCGGGGTCCCCACCTCGTGGGCCAGCCGCTCCAGCGCGCGGGAGACGCCGGGTTGGCTGACCCCGAAGATGTCACTGACCTCGGTGACCGTGTAGCCGTCGGCGACGAGCTGGAACCACCGCAGCGCATCGGTCTCCATCCCATGAGGCTAGTGCATGTTTTACATGCTCCAGATTCATTGGACGCATGGATCAGGGCGTCCCACACTGGACACATGACGAGCACCAGGTGGACCACCGTCCGGGACGAGCTGCGGGCGCGCCGCGAGGCGCGGGCGCACGAGCACGCGCTGCGACGCGAGCTCTCCGCCTACACCTGCCCGTCCGAGATCGAGGACCTCCTCGCCACCCTCGACGACCAGGACGAGCAGGGTGCGGCAGCCTCGGACGCACCGCTCATCCGGACCATCCTCCTCGACAACCTGCGCCGTCACCTCGTGCGCCAGGCGGGCCCCGA
Organism: uncultured Actinomycetota bacterium; assembly: GCA_963726295.1. GTDB lineage: Bacteria > Actinomycetota > Actinomycetes > Actinomycetales > Dermatophilaceae > DASSQJ01. The sequence goes on along the minus strand of CAVSBW010000001.1, from coordinate 254,799 downwards.
GCGCACCGTCGCCGGCCTCTGACGGACCCGCGCGGCGCCGCCCGACGGCGCCGTCCGCGACGCTCCTCCGCCCCCCGCCGCCGGCGCACCCTCCCGGCCGGGGGGCGAACGCGTATCACCACGTCACGCTCCCCTTCCGTCCCCTCCCTCTAAGCCCTAGGCTGAGGGCTTTGGTGCGTATGACGAGACAGGTTGCGGGATGAGCAACGAACTACCCACCGTCGCCCTGGTGCGCCTGCTCGAGGGGGCGCGCTACGAGGTGATGCCTACCGCCTCCATCGTCGACTCCGTGCGAGCGCACGTGCCGACCACGACGACGCTCACCGTCACGGCCGCCCCCTCGAAGGGCCTCGAGGCGACTCTCCAGGTGGCGACCACGCTGGCCGGGGCCGGCTACACCGTGGTCCCCCACGTCGCCGCGCGGATGGTCACCGGCCGTGCCGAGCTGGCCGAGGTCGTCGACCGGCTGCGGTCCGCGGGCGTCACCGGTGTCTTCGTGCCCGGTGGCGACGCCGACCCGCCGGCCGGTGAATACGCCGCGGCGCTCGACCTGCTCGTGGACCTCCAGGACATGGACCACCCGTTCACCCACGTCGGCATCACCGGCTACCCGGAGTCGCACCCGAGCATCGACGACGACGTGACGGTCCAGTCCATGTGGGACAAGCGCAGGTACGCCACCCACATCGTCTCCAACATGACCTTCGACGCCGAGCACGTCGGCACCTGGTGCGAGCGCCTGCGCCGGCGCCGCGTCGAGCTCCCGATCCTCGTGGGGGTCCCCGGCCCGGTCGAGCGCACCAAGCTGCTCGGGATGGCCGGCAAGATCGGGGTCGGCGAGTCGCTGCGCTTCCTCCGCAAGCAGCGCTCGGTCTTCGCACGGATCGCCGCCCCGGGGTTCTCCACCGACCGTTTCGTCAGCCGCGTGGCCGCGCTCTCGGCCAACCCCGCCCTGGCCATCGAGGGGCTGCACCTGTTCACCTTCAACCAGGTCGAGGTCGTCGAGGCCTGGCGGCAGCGGATGCTCGCGGACGCGGTCACCGCGCGGACCCGTCCGCGCTGACTCCCCGGTTCGGCCTAGCGTGGTGCCGTGAGCAACCGACTGACCACCCTCCTCTCCGGACGTCCTGCCGTCGCCGACGGTGGCTGGGGGTGGCTGCTGCAGGAACGCGGCCTGCCCGCCGGCGAGTGTGCGGAGGAGTGGAACCTCACCCGCCCCGAGGCCGTCACCGCGCTCCACGAGGAGTACGCCGAGGCCGGCGCCCGCATCCTCGTCAGCAACACCTTCGGCGCCAACGAGCTGCGGCTCGCCGCGCACGGTCTCTCCGGCCGGGCCGAGGAGGTCAGCCGGGCCGGTGCCGCGCTGGCCAGGGCGGTCGCCGACCGGCACGGCGTCCTCGTCGCGGGCAACATCGGGCCGACCGGTGAGCTGCTGGCGCCCCTCGGCACGCTCACCGCCGACGACGCGCGGGCGGTGTTCGCCGAGCAGGTGCGCGGCCTCGTGGCCGGCGGCGTCGACTTCGCGCTGATCGAGACGATGAGCGACCTCGAGGAGGCGCGCGCCGCCGTCGCGGCCGTGCGCGAGGTCGCCCCGGACCTGCCGGTGGCGGTCACCTTCTCCTTCGACACCAACCTGCGCACGATGATGGGTCTGGCGCCCGCCGCCGCGGTCCGGGCCCTCGCCGACGAGGGCGTCGACGCGGTCGGTGCCAACTGCGGCCGCGGCCCGGAGGACATGCTGGTCGTCGCGGAGCAGCTGGTGGCGGCCCGGCCGGAGGGGATGCTGCTCCTCGCGCAGTCGAACGCCGGCCTCCCCGAGATCCGCGGGGACCGCGTCGTCTACCCGGTGGGACCGGAGGGGATGGCCGAGCACGCGGTCCGGCTGCGCGAGCTCGGCATCGACGTCATCGGCTCGTGCTGCGGGTCGGCACCGGCCCACACCCAGGCCATCGCCGAGGCTCTCGCCGCCACCTGACCGCCGCCAACTTTCTCTCCGGATGCCGGAAGCTTCACCGAGCGAGGGGAAGCGACGGCGTCCTTCGGTGAAGGTTCCCGTCGCCCCACAGCGCTCGGTCGAACGCCCGGCCGCACCGCCGACCCCGCTACCCGGCTGGCGTGACGAGGGCCGCCAGCGCGCGCTCGAGCCCGCCCGTGCCCGTCATCCGCACCTCGAGGGGCAATCCGATGCGGCCGGCCGCGTCCTCGGCGAGGCGACGGAGCTCGGCCCGCTGCCCCGGGTCGCGCGTCTGCACGAGCCAGACCACCCTCCGGTAGTGGCGGAAGTAGTCCTCGCGCAGCTCGGGGTGCCGGTCGAGGCCGAGCTCCTGGAGCACCGTGCGCGAGAACGACCTGACCAGGAAGTCGGTGAGCAGGTAGGTGCCGGGCTCCTCGGCGGCGATGGCCTCGACCGTCGCGGGGCCCGCGTAGAGGTCGTAACAGTGCAGGCCGGGCAGGCGCTCCAGGCCGAGCCGCTCGCAGACCTCGTCGAGGGCCCCGTAGGTGCCGCAGTCGGCGTACCCGACGACGACGCGGCCGTAGCGATGGGCGAGGTCGGCGGCGAGCGCCTCGACCGCGCCCGCGATCCGCTCCGGCCGGTTGTGGAGCAGGGGCGGCAGCGGATGGACGTCGAGGGCCCAGCCGTTCCGCGCGGCCGCCTCGGCCGCCGGCTGGGCGATGGCCCCGCAGGCGACGACGGCGACCCGTGGCTCAGGTGGGGAAGGCGAGCAGGTCGACGAACCGGTCGTTGAAGTCGGGGCGGTCGGAGAGCTCGACATAGCGCACCTCCTCGAGCAGCGCGTCGGCTCCGGCCCGCTCCGGGGCCGAGAGCAGCACCATCTTCGCGCCCTCGCCGGCGACGTTGCCGGCAGAGACGATCCGCAGCACCGAGAGGGTGGGCACGAGCCCGATGCGCACGGCGGACGCCGGTGACAGGTAGGACCCGAAGGAGCCGGCCAGGAGCACCTGCTGCACCTCCGAGGGGTCGAGCCCGAGCTCCTCCAGCAGCAGGGTCCAGCCGGTGGAGATCGCGGCCTTGGCGAACTGGAGCTCGCGGACGTCGCGCTGCGACAGGTAGACCGACTCCGCGGCCGGGGCGTCGGGCGTCGGCCGGTGGAGGACGAAGACCCGCTCGCCGTCCCCGACGGTCGCCATCCGGTCCGCGAGCGCCGGCGCGACGTGCGCGGCCGCCTCGTCGGGCACGAACCGCCCCGTGGCGTCGAGGAGCCCGACCCGCACGAGCTCGGACACGGCGTCGACGAGTCCGGAGCCGCAGAGCCCGCGGGCCTCGACGTCGCCGATGACCTCGACGACCACGGCCGACGCCGGGTCGACGGTGTCGGGGTCGAGGCGGACCACCTCGACCGCGCCCTCTGCCGCCCGCATGCCGCACCGGATGGCGCCGCCCTCGAAGGCCGGCCCGGCGGGCGCGGCGGTGGTGACGATGCGCTCGCCGTCGGTGAGCGCGATCTCGCAGTTGGTGCCGACGTCGATGAACAGGCGGACGCGCTTGTCGCGGTCGAGCCCACTCGCGAGCATCCCCGCCACGATGTCGCCGCCCACGTACGCCCCCAGGGCCGGGAAGACCACCGCGCGGGCTCCCGGATGAAGGGTCAGCCCGAGGTCGCTCGCGAGCAGCATCGGCCAGTCGGCCGTCGCCGCCACGAACGGCGCCACCCCGAGGGGCTCCGGGTCGACGCCGAGGAGCAGGGCCGTCATCGTCGCGTTGCCGGCAAGGGCGACCTCGTACACCTCGTCCGCGTCGACCCCGCCCTCGTCGCACACCTCGGCGGCGAGCTCAGCGAGGGTCTCGCGGGCGAGGGCGGTGAGTCGCGGCAGCGTCCCGGGGTCCATCATGGTCGCGCTGATCCGCGTGATGACATCACCGCCGAACGGCTGCTGGCGGTTGAGCACCGATGCCACCGCGACGGGGGTCCCGGTCTCGAGGTCGAGCAGGGTGGCGACGACCGTGGTCGTGCCGAGGTCGTAGGCGATGGCGTGCCGCCGCCCCGTGGTGTCCCCCGGCTGGATGTCGACGAGCGACTCGTCGACGACGACGGCAGTCACCTTGAAGTCGCTTCGCCGCAGCACGACGGGCAGCCGCCGCAGCGCGTACAGGTCGGGCTGGAGGGTGAGGTCGTCGACGGCGTCGCGCAGCCGCGCGAGGTCGGTGCGCTGGTCGGCGAGGGTCGGCTCGTCCAGCTCGACGTAGCGCTTCTGCACGGACGGGCGCAGGATGACCTGCCGCCCGACGCCGACGGTCGACGCCTTGGGGCGGGTGACGAGCGGCGGGACCTCGACGGTGAGGTCGTAGGCGGCGCCGACGAGGCAGGCCAGGCGCCAGCCGCCCTCCAGCTGCTCGGTGGTGAAGGTGCGGGCGTCGTGCCGGGTCACGGGGGCGGTGCCGGCGGTGAGGCGGACGCGGCACTTGCGGCAGGTGCCGTGACCGCCGCACGTGGAGTCGATGGCGATGCCGTTCCACGACGCCGCGTCGAACACCGACACCCCGGGTGGCACCCGCACGGTCCGCTCGGCCGGCGTGAAGGTCAGCGTCACGCGGCCGACGCCCTCGGGACCGGGCTCCGGCTCGGGCACCAGCGGGGCCGGTGGCTCGAGGAGGCCTTCCCGGTGCAGTCCCTCGACGACGTCGCCGAAGGGCAGGTTGGGCCCCGAGGTGTCGGTCACGCCGGGCCGGCTCCCTGCGCTGCCGTCCCAGCGGCCGCCGTCTGCGCGGCCTCCGCGGCCGCTGCCTCGGCCTGCCGCGCGCGGTGGGTGGAGATCCACGCCATCCCCCACTCGTCGTTGCCGAGCAGCAGGTCGGCGGCTCGGACCGCGTCGACGACGTGGGGCGTGCGGGCGTCCATGATGGCGCTGGTCATCCCGGCCGACATGGCCAGCGGGAGCCAGGCCGCGTTGATCGCGTGGCGCCCGGGCATCCCGAAGCTGACGTTGGACGCGCCGCACGTCATGTTCAGGCCCCACCGTTCCCGGATGCCGCGGATGGTCTCCAGCGTGGTCCGCCCGACCGTGGAGTCGGCCCCGATCGGCATGGCCAGCGGGTCGATCACGATGTCGTCGATCGCGATGCCGTACTCCTCCGTGGCGACCCGGACGATCTTCTCGGTGAGCGCCAGCCGCTTGCCGGCCTCCATCGGGATCTCGTCCTCGTCGTTGGGCAGGGCCACGACCGCGGCGTCGTACTTCTTGACGAGCGGCAGGATGGCGGCGAGCCGCTCGTCCTCGGCCGTCACCGAGTTGACCAGTGCCCGGCCCTGGTAGGCCGCCAGACCCGCCTCGAGCGCCTCGACCACCGAGGAGTCGATGCAGACGGGCAGGTCGGTGAGCGACTGGACCACGCGGATCGCCTTGACGAGCAGCTCGGCCTCGTCGGTGAGCGGCACGCCCATGTTGATGTCGAGGACGTTCGCGCCGCCGGCCACCTGCGAGGCGACGTCCTTGGCCACGAGCGACAGGTCGCCCTCGCGCAGCGCCGCCTGCAACACCGGGCGACCGGTGGGGTTGATCCGCTCGCCGATGACGCAGAACGGCTGGTCGGCGCCGACCACGACCTCCTTGGTCGCCGAGCGCAGGACCGTGTGTCGCAGCGGGGCGCTCATGTGAGCACCTTCGCCCGACGCCGACGCTCCCCGAGCAGGGCCTTGGCCCGCTTGACGGTCGCGGAGGCGTCGGCGGCGTACCCGTCGGCCCCGACGGCGTCCGCGTACTCCTGGGTGACCGGCGCGCCGCCGACCATCACGATGACCGAGTCGCGCAGGCCGGCCTTCTCGAGGGCGTTGAGGTTCGCCTTGAACATCGGCATCGTCGTGGTGAGGAACGCCGAGAAGCCGACGATGTCGGGGTGGTGTTCCTCGATGGCGGCCACGAACTTCTCCGGCGCCACCTGCACACCGAGGTCGATGACCTCGAACCCGGCCCCCTCGAGCATGATGTTGACGAGGTTCTTGCCGATGTCGTGCACGTCGCCCTTGACCGTCCCCATGAGGAACTTGCCGATGGTCTCGACCCCGGTGTCGGCGAGCAGCGGCCGCAGCACCTCCATGGCCCCGGCCATGGCCCGCCCGGCGATGAGCATCTCGGGCACGAAGAAGTCGCCGCGCTCGAACCGCGCACCGACCTCCTCCAGCGCCGGGATCAGCGCGTCGAAGAGCAGGGACCCCGGTGCCATGTCCTGCCCCAGGGCCTGGTGGGTCAGGTCGAGCACCGCCGGGCCGTTGCCGACGAGGGTCTGGTCGTAGAGGCCCTTGAGGATCTCGTCCGGTGTCATGCCGCTCCTTCGTGTGGGTGGTCCTCGAGCCGGGCCGACAGGGCCGCGGCGTGGCTGGCGACGAGAGCGCCCGTGGACGCGAGCTCGGCGGAGAGTCGGGAGGTGGGTCCGGAGATGCCGAGCGCCGCCACCACCGTGCCGCGGCGGCGGACCGGGGCCGCGACCCCGGTCAGGCCCGGCTCGAGCTCGTCGACCGTGGTGGCGAACCCGTCGCGCCGGATGCCGGGGAGCTGTGCGGACAGCTCGGCGCCGGTGGTGATCGCGCCCGGGCTCGGAGCCTCCAGCCGACCGGTGGGCGCCGGGATCGCGCCGTGCGCGTAGAGGACCTTGCCGAGGGCGGAGGCGTGTGCCGGGACGTCGGTGCCCACCCAGTCGCGCGAGCCGAGGTAGTAGGCCGACTCGACCTGGGCCACCTGGACCACGGTGCCGAACCGGGGCACCCCGAGGTTGACCGTCTCTCCGGTCACGTCGCCGAGCTCGCGCATCGTCGGGCCGGACAGCTCGGCGAGCAGCTCGTCGTCGGTGCGGCGGGTCGAGTACGTCTGGAAGAGCGCCCCGGGCGCCCACCGGCCGCTGCCGTCGCGGGCCAGGAGCTCGGCGCGCTCGAGCGCGGCGAGCAGCCGGGAGGTCGTCGACCGGGCCAGCCCGGTGGCCTCGGCGAGCTCCGCGGCCGTCAACCCGTCGTCGCCACGCACCACGCGGGTCACCAGGTCGGCCGCCCGGTCGATCGACTGGGTGCCGGTTCCCGGCTGCTGGCTGCTCACGGGTGGGGATCCTCTCGGGTACTGCGTCGGGGGTGACAGTGGCGCCCATCATGTGGAAACGTGACGCCCACATGATGAGGCTAGGATGTGACCCGGCCCACGGTCAAACACCACCCGCCCTGTGGAAAGGTCGCGAATGTTCACGAACCGGATGCCGCGCTACGAGGTTCTCTCCCCGGACGCGATGGCTCAGCTGGACGGCGCGTGGCGACGCCTCGTCACCGAGATCGGCGTCGAGTTCATGAGCGAGCGGGCCCTCGGCCTCTTCCGCGAGGCCGGCCAGCGGGTCGAGGAGAACACCGTGTTCCTCGACCCCGAGTTCGTCCTGGCCCAGGTGGCCAAGGCCCCCCGTGAGTTCGACGTGCGCGCGCGCAACCCCGAGCGCAGCATCCACCTCGGCGGCGACTCCATGGCCTTCAGTGCCGTGTACGGGCCGCCCTTCGTCCGCGAAGGCGACCAGCGCCGCGACGGCACGATGGAGGACTACCGCAACTTCGCGCGGCTGGCGCAGTCGTTCTCGGTGCTCGACTCCGCCGGAGGTGTCGTGTGCGAGCCGAACGACGCCCCGCTCGACTCCCGACACCTCGATATGACGCTCGCGCTCATGACGATCACCGACAAGGTGTTCATGGGCAACGTGGTCTCCGGCGAGAACGCCCGCGACGTCATCGCCATGTCGGAGATCCTCTTCGGCGGGCGCGAGGCCATCGAGTCGACGCCGGTGTCGATCAGCCTCATCAACTGCAACTCGCCGCTGCGCTGGGACGACCGGATGCTCGACGCGCTCTTCGAGTACGCCGCCGCCGCACAGCCGGTCGTCCTCACCCCGTTCATCCTCATGGGCGCGATGTCGCCGGTCACGATCCCTGCCGCGCTGGTGCAGCAGATTGCCGAGGCCCTGTCCGGCATCGCCCTCGCCCAGCTCATCCGTCCCGGGTGCCCGGTGGTCTTCGGCTCCTTCCTCTCAAACATCGACATGCAGTCGGGCTCACCGACGTTCGGCACTCCCGAGTCGGGCATCGGGCTGCTGTGCACGGGCCAGATCGCGCGGCACTTCGGCCTGCCGTTCCGCACCGGCGGGGGGTTGACCTCCTCGCAGGTCACAGACGCGCAGGCCGGCTACGAGGCGCTGATGACGCTGATGCCCACCTTCCTCGCCGGCGCCAACTGGGTCATGCACTCGGCGGGCTGGCTCGAGGGCGGCCTGGTCGCCGGCTTCGAGAAGTTCGTCGTCGACTGCCAGCTCGTCGAGATGCTGCAGCACGAGTTCACGCCCCTGGAGATCGACGAGGGCTCGCTGGCCTTCGACGCCCACCAGGAGGTCGGCCACGGCGGCCACTTCCTCGGCTCGATGCACACCATGGAGCGCTTCCGCACCTGCTTCTACCGGCCGTTCCTCAACTCCTCCGAGAACTACGAGCGCTGGATGCGGAACGGCGCACAGGACACCGCCACCCGGGCCGCCGTGATCTGGCGGAAGCGCCTCGAGGAGTACGAGCAACCGGCCCTCGACGACGCCGTGCGCACCGAGCTCGAGGAGTTCGTGACGCGGCGCCGCCGCGAGCTCGGCGACTGACGGGCCCACCCCCGTGGTCCGCACGGGCCGCTGCGCCTGCGGAGCGGTCTCCTACGAGGCGCGCGGTGAGCTGCGCGACGTCGTGAACTGCCACTGCGACCGCTGCCGGCGGGTCACGGGCCACTTCATGGCCGCCACGGCCAGTGCCGACACCGACCTCGTGGTCGCCGGCGCGGTGTCCCTGCGCTGGTGGGAGGCCGCGCCCGGGGTCCGGTACGGCTTCTGCGGCACCTGCGGCTCCACGCTGTTCTGGCGCGCCGAGGGGGCCGACCGCACCTCCGTCGCCGCGGGCACGCTCGACCCGCCGACCGGCCTCACCACCACCGCCGCGTGGTACGTGGCCGACGCGTCGGACTACCACCGCCTGGATCACTCCCTGGCCGAGCGCGCCCACGAGTGACCCGGCCGGCGGCGGTCACCTCTCCCGTCGTCGCGGCAGCGCGGCAAGCCGGAAGTGTTGCGCCATTCGCTACGGTTGCGTCATGCGCGACAGCGGTGGGGCGGGGACGGTGCAGTCCGTCGACCGTGCCGTGACCATCCTCGAGCTGCTGGCCGTCCACGGGACCGCGGGGGTCACCCAGCTCGCCCGCGAGCTCGATGTGCACAAGTCGACCGCCAGCCGGCTGGTCTCCGCGCTCGAGCGCCGCCGCCTCGTCGAGCAGGTGGAGAGCGGCGGCCACTACCGGCTCGGCCCGGGGATCATCCGGCTGGCCGGCGCCACCAACGCGCGGCTCGACCTCGTCCAGGAAGCCCGGCCGGTGTGCCGCCGTCTCGCCGCAGCGACCGGCGAGACGGTCAACCTCGCCGTGCTCTCCGGGGGCGCCGCGCTCTACGTCGACCAGGTGGCGGGGGCCTCGAACCTGTCGGCCTACAACTGGGTGGGGCAGCACGTGCCGATCCACGCGACGAGCAACGGGAAGGTGCTCGTCAGCGAGCTCGACGACGCGGAGCTGGAGCGGGTCGTCGGCGAGCTCGTGCCGTACACACCCTCCACCGTCACCAGCCTCACCGTGCTGCGGGAGCAGCTGGTCAAGGTCCGCGCCCAGGGCTGGGCCGTGGCGACCGACGAGCTCGACGTGGGGCTGACCGCGGTGGCGGTCCCGGTCCGTGACGCCCACGGCGACGTCGCCGCCTCGATCAGCGTCTCCGGCCCGTCGTTCCGCTTCGGCCCGCAGCGCATCGGCGAGGTCGTCCCCCTGCTCCAGTCCGCCTCGGGCGAGATCGCCGACCGGCTGGCCCACCGCCCCGTCCCACGCTGAGGACCACGCCTCCGCCGAGCGGCCGAGTGCTTGACCGTCACGGCGCCGGAGGGCCATTCTGTTGCGCACAACAGATGGCGTTGCACATTGTGCAACTCAGAGGAGGTGTGACCGGTTGTCACTGCTCCACGTCGACGGTCGCTGGCTCCCGGCGACCGCCGGCGGCACCCGTGCCATCACCTGCCCGGCCGACGGCACGCCGGTGGGAACCGTCGCCGAGGCGACCGACGCGGACACCCTCGCGGCCGTCGATGCCGCCCGTCGTGCCTTCGACGAGGGGCCCTGGCCCAGGACACCGGTCCGCGAGCGCGCCGCGCTGCTCTCCAGGGTCGCCGAGGTGCTCGAACGGGAGACCGGACAGATCGCGCGGATGGAGTCCCTCGACACCGGTAAGCGGCTCTCCGAGAGCGAGTACGACATCGCCGACGTCATCAGCGTCTTCCGCTACTACGCCTCGGTCGGGGCCGATGCCGACCACCTCGGTGACCGCACCGTCGACGTGGGCCGCGACGACGTCGTGAGCCGCGTGGTGCGGGAGCCCGTCGGCGTGTGCGCGCTGGTGACACCGTGGAACTACCCCCTCCTGCAGGCCAGCTGGAAGGTCGCCCCGTGCCTGCTCGCCGGGAACACCTTCGTCCTCAAGCCGAGCGAGATCACCCCGCACTCCACCGTCGCGCTGATCCGTGCGCTGGAGGAGGCGGGACTGCCCCCGGGAGTCGCGAACCTCGTGCTGGGCACCGGACCCGGGTGCGGCGGTCCCCTCTCCAGCGACCCGCGCGTCGACCTGGTCTCGTTCACCGGCAGCCTCGCGGTCGGCAAGCTCCTGATGAGCCGTGCCGCCGGCACCGTCAAGCGGGTGGCCCTGGAGCTCGGGGGGAAGAACCCGAACATCGTCTTCGCCGACGCCGACCGCGAGGCGGCCCTCGACAACGCGCTCACCGCCGTCTTCCTGCACTCCGGACAGGTGTGCTCCGCGGGGGCGCGCCTCGTGGTCGAGGCCAGCATCGCCGACGACTTCGTCGACGAGCTGGTCGAGCGCGCGCGGCTCATCCGGCCCGGCCTGCCCTTCGACGAGAAGGCCCAGACGGGGTCCTTGACCAGCGCGGCACACCTGCGCAAGGTCGAGGACTACGTCTCCCGGGGCATCGCCGAGGGCGCCCGCCTCCGGTGCGGTGGGCAGCGCCCCGACGACCCCGCGCTCGACGCGGGCTACTACTACCTGCCCACCGTCCTCGACCGGTGCGACTCGGGCATGAGCGTGGTGCAGGAAGAGTCGTTCGGTCCCGTGCTCACGGTCGAGACCTTCGCCGACGAGGACGAGGCGGTGCGGATCGCCAACGACTCGACCTACGGCCTGGCCGGCGCCGTCTGGACCACGGACGAGGACAAGGCCGACCGGGTCGCCGCCCGCCTGCGGATGGGCACGGTGTGGGTCAACGACTTCCACCCGTACGTCCCGCAGGCCGAGTGGGGCGGCTACAAGCAGTCCGGCGTCGGTCGAGAGCTGGGGCGCCTCGGCCTGGAGGAGTACCAGGAGACCAAGCACGTGTGGCGCAACACCGAACCGGCCCCCTCGGGGTGGTGGGAGTGAGGCTCACCCTCGGCCCGACGCCGGACCGCGTCGATGTCGTCGTGGTCGGTGGTGGGAGCGCGGGCTGCGTCCTCGCGAACCGGCTGTCGGTCGACCCCGGCACGAGTGTGCTCGTCCTCGAGGCCGGCCGCAGTGACCTCAAGCTCGACCCGTTCATCCACATGCCGGCCGCGTTGCCCTTTCCCATCGGCAGCCGCTTCTACGACTGGAAGTACGAGTCCGACCCCGAGCCGCACATGAACGGGCGCCGGGTCTACCACGCGCGCGGGAAGGTCCTCGGCGGGTCGAGCTCCATCAACGGGATGATCTTCCAGCGCGGCAACCCCAAGGACTACGAGCGCTGGGCGGCCGACCTGGGCATGGCCGACTGGGACTACGCCCACTGCCTCCCGTACTTCAAGCGGATGGAGACCTGCCTCGCCGGGGCGGACACCTGGCGCGGCGGCGACGGGCCGCTGGTCCTCGAGCGCGGCCCGGCGGCGAACCCGCTGTTCCAGGCCTTCTTCGAGGCCACCGTGCAGGCCGGGTACCCCCGCACCACCGACGTCAACGGGTACCGGCAGGAGGGGTTCGCTCCCTTCGACCGCAACGTCCACCGCGGGCGCCGGCTCTCCGCCGCACGGGCCTACCTGCACCCGGTGATGGACCGCCCGAACCTCACCGTTCGCACCCTCGCGCGCACCACCCGCGTGCTCTTCGAGGGGTCCCGGGCGGTGGGCGTCGAGTACGTCCTCGCCGGCCGCCGGCACACGGTGCGGGCCGGCGAGGTGATCCTCTCGGGCGGGGCGATCAACACACCGCAGCTGCTCCAGCTCTCCGGAGTCGGCGACCCCGACCTGCTGCGCCCGCTCGGGATCGACGTCGTCTCCGGGCTGCGCGGCGTGGGCGAGCACCTCCAGGACCACCTGGAGGTGTACATCCAGTACGCGAGCGCGCAGCCCGTCTCGATCGCCCCGGGCCTGCGGTGGCGCAACCGGCCCAAGCTGGCCGCGGACTGGCTCTTCTTCCGCAAGGGCCTCGGCGCCACCAACCACTTCGAGGCCGGGGGCTTCGTCCGGAGCAACGACGAGGTCGACTACCCGAACCTCATGTTCCACTTCCTGCCGATCGCCATCCGGTACGACGGCAGCAGCCCCATCGAGGGGCACGGGTACCAGGTGCACATCGGGCCGATGTACTCCGACGCCCGCGGCTCGGTGCGGATCCGCAGCACCGACCCCGCGACGAAGCCGTCGCTGCGGTTCAACTACCTCTCCACCGAGCAGGACCGCCGCGAGTGGCTCGAAGCCGTGCGGGTCGCGCGCCACATCCTCGGCCAGGCAGCCATGGAGCCGTACAACGCGGGTGAGATCTCCCCCGGACCCTCGGTCTCGACCGACGAGGAGATCCTCGACTGGGTGCGCGCCGACGCCGAGACCGCGCTGCACCCCTCGTGCACGGCACGGATGGGTGTCGACGACCTCTCCGTGCTCGACCCCTCCTCGATGCGGGTCCACGGCACCGACCGCCTACGGGTCGTCGACGCCAGCGCGATGCCCTATGTCACCAACGGCAACATCTACGCCCCCGTCGTCATGCTCGCCGAGAAGGCGGCCGACCTCATCGCCGGTGCGACCCCGCTGCCGGCCTCCGACGCGCCCTGGTACGACGTGCGCGCCGGCTCCCCGCTCGACCCGCCGTCCGTCACCGCCGCGAGCACCGACTGAAGGGCATCACCATGGCATCGACCGACACCCCCGCCGCCGCCCCGACCGCCCCCGAGCAGGCCGCCGACCCCCAGACCCCTGCCCTCTCGGTCCGCGGGCTGTGGAAGGTGTTCGGCCCCGGCGCCGACAAGCTCGTCGGCACGCCCGACCTCCTGCTCTCGCGCCAGGAGCTGCAGGCCAAGTCCGGCCACGTCATCGGTGTCCGTGACGTCTCCTTCGACGTCGCGCCGGGCGAGGTGTTCGTCGTCATGGGCCTGTCCGGCTCGGGCAAGTCCACCCTCGTGCGCCTCCTCACGCGGCTCATCGAGCCGACCGACGGGACCGTGCTCCTCGACGGCGAGGACCTCACGGCCATGGGTGAGGACCAGCTGCGCGAGATCCGCCGCCGCCGGATCTCGATGGTGTTCCAGCACTTCGGGCTGCTCCCGCACCGCAAGGTCATCGACAACATCGCCTTCGGGCTGGAGGTGCGCGGGGAGGGCAAGGCGACCCGCCGGGCCCGCGCGCAGGACATGGTCGACCTCGTGGGGCTGACCGGCTACGAGCAGAACTTCCCCGACCAGCTCTCCGGCGGGATGCAGCAGCGTGTCGGCCTCGCCCGCGCGCTGGCCAACGACCCGAGCGTCCTGATGTTCGACGAGCCGTTCAGCGCGCTCGACCCGCTCATCCGGCGCGACATGCAGAAGGAGGTCATCCGCCTGCACCACGAGGTCGGCAAGACGATGGTGTTCGTCACGCACGACCTCGACGAGGCGCTCAAGCTCGGCGACCGGATCCTGATCATGCGCGACGGCGAGATCGTCCAGATCGGAGAGCCGGACGAGATCATCGGCGCCCCGGCCGACGACTATGTCCGCGACTTCGTCGCCGAGGTGCCGCGCTCCCACGTCCTGACCCTCCGCTGGGTGATGCGCGCCCCCGCGAGCCCCGACGAAGGGGCCGGTGCGCCGTCGCTGCCGCAGACCACGATCGTGCGCGAGGCCGCCCGGGAGGTGCTGGCGCACCACGGGCCGGTGCGCGTCGTCGACGAGGACGACCGGCTGGTGGGCATCGTCGACGACGAGGACATCCTGCGTGTGGTCGTCGTCGAGGAGTCGGCATGAGCGCCGTCGCCCCGGAACGGGCACCGGCCTCCGCGGCCCACGAGGAGAAGCCTCCCCCCGTCATCCAGGAGCCGACGCCGCGGTGGGTCCCCGTCGTGGCCATCCTTCTCGCCTGGTTCCTCGTCTGGCTCGCCACGAAGGGCAACGACACCCTCGTCCTCGGCGGCCGCGACAAGACCCCGGTGATGAACTCGCTGACCTCGTTCCGCGACACGATGCTCGCCGGCCGCCAGACCAACCCGGTCATGCAGGTGACCGGTGCGGTCGCCGACGCCTTCCGCGCCTTCGTCGAGCTCCTCCAGCGCCTCGTGTCGGTCCCCGCCGACCCGCGACCGGTGCCCGAGATCGGCTGGCTGGGGGTCACGGCGGTGGCGACCTGGATCGGCTACGCGATCGCCAACTGGCGCATCGCGATGCTCGTGCTCGGCACCTTCCTGTCCTACGGCCTGCTCGGCTTCTGGTCGGACTCCATGGACCTGCTCATCGTCGTGGGCATCTCGGTCGCGCTCTGCGTGCTCATCGGGGTACCGCTCGGCATCCTCGCCGGCACGAGCAAGCGGGCCAACCAGGTCATCGAGCCCACCCTGGACTTCCTCCAGACGATGCCGACCTTCGTCTACCTGCTCCCGGTCGTCCTCTTCTTCGGGATCGGCGCCTCGTCCGCGGTCGTCTGCACGATCCTCTACTCCGCTCCCCCACTCATCCGGATCAGCGCGCACGGCATCCGGGGCGTCGACCCGGCGATGATCGAGGTGACCAACTCGCTCGGACAGACGCGATGGCAGCGCCTGGTCCGCGTCCAGCTGCCCCTGGCCAAGCGCACCATCATCGTCGGCCTCAACCAGACGACGATGGCGGCCCTGTCGATGGCGACGATCGCCTCGTTCGTCAACGGACCAGGCCTGGGCCAGCCGGTGCTCGCGGGGCTGCGCATCAACGACGTCGGCACCGCGCTCATCCCGGGCCTGCTCATCGTCGCGACCGCCATCATGCTCGACCGCGCCACCACGGCCGCCAGCGAGCGCGGCGACGCCATGGCCCGCGGCGAGGGGCCGGACCCCCGACGGCGGCGCATCGTGCTCGCCAGCGGAGCCGTGCTCGCCCTCGTGCTCGTGTACCTCTCCCGCACCCAGTTCTGGGCAGCGGAGTGGGCCGACCTCGGCTGGGGGCGTGCCTTCGCCGAGGTCACCGACCGGGCGGTCGACGGGTTCACCTCCTCGATCTCGCCCGCGACCGGCGCCATCAAGGACGGCATCAGCTACTCCCTGCTCAACCCGCTCCAGTCCTTCCTCGCGGACTCCCCGTGGTGGCTGGCCTTCCTCGGCATCGCGGCGATCGCCTTCGTCATCGGGGGGGTGCGGGCCCTCCTCGTGGCCGTCCCGGCCCTCCTCGGCATCTGGTTCTTCGGCCTGTGGCACAACGCGATGATCACGCTCGCCATGACCCTCGTCGCCACGGCGCTGTGCATGGCGCTCGCGGTGGTGGTCGGGGTGGCGATGGCCCGACGCCGGTCGGTCGACGTCACCGTCCGACCGTTCCTCGACGCCGGCCAGACCATCCCCGCCTTCGTCTATCTCGTGCCGGTCCTCGTGCTCTTCGGGCCGTCCCGCTTCACCGGCATCGTCGCCGCCCTCGCCTACGCCGCGCCGGTCGCCATCAAGCTCGTGGCCGACGGGGTCAAGGGCGTCTCGCCGACGACGATGGAGGCGGTGCGTTCCACCGGGGCCACGACGATGCAGCAGATCACCAAGGTCCAGCTGCCGATGGCCAAGCCGTCGCTCGTCCTGGCGGCCAACCAGGGCCTCCTGTTCGTCCTCGCCATGGCGGTGATCGCCGGGATGGTCGGCGCCGGCGCCCTCGGCTACGACGTCGTCATCGGCTTCTCGCGCAGCGAGGAGTGGGGCAAGGGCGCCGCTGCCGGGATCACCATCGTCCTCCTCGGCATCATGCTCGACCGGATCGCCCGGCGCGCCGCGGGAGCGCCACCTGCCGAGATGCGCTGGCTGCGCATGCCCCGGATCGGAGGTCGCTGACCCGAGACCCCCCAGACCCGTGGCGCGCCGCCCCCGGCCCGCCACGTGCACGATCCACCACTCGCGCGTGAGGAGCGCACATGAGAACAAGGAAGACTCGGCCGTTGACGTCCGCGGCCGCGCTGGCGGTCGTCGCCCTCGCCGCGACGGCGTGCGGCGGCAGCGACATCGACACGGCCACCAACGAGAACAAGGCCGAGGCGAGCTCGGCGGCGACCAAGAACTGCGCCACCATCAACATGGCCGTCAACCCATGGGTCAGCTACGAGGCCAGCGCGTACGTCGTCGGCGAGGTCGCCAAGTCGAAGCTCGGCTGCACGGTCAACTACAAGGAGCTGAAGGAGGACGTCTCGTGGCAGGGCTTCGGCACCGGTGAGGTCGACGTCGTGATCGAGGACTGGGGCCACCCCGACCTCGAGAAGAAGTTCTTCGCCGACCAGGGCGGCGACGGCTCGGCCGAGGACGGTGGGCCCAACGGCAACAAGGGGATCATCCACTGGTACGTGCCGCCGTGGCTCGCCAAGGAGCACCCCGACATCCTCGAGTACCAGAACCTCAACAAGTACGCGGACGAGTTCAAGACGAGCGAGTCCGGCGGGAAGGGTCAGTTCCTCGGGTCCGACCCGTCCTACGTGCAGTTCGACGAGGCGATCATCAAGAACCTCGACCTCGACTTCCAGGTCGTGTTCTCCGGTGGCGAGGCGGCCTCGCTCGAGGCGTTCAAGAAGGCCGAGGCGAACAAGGAGTGGCTCATCGGCTACTTCTGGGAGCCCCAGTACCTCTTCGCCTCGGTCCCGCTCCAGGCCGTCAAGCTCCCGCCGTACACCGAGGGCTGCCAGGACGTCCCCGCCAAGGTCGCCTGCGACTACCCCGACACGGTCCTGGAGAAGGTCTTCTCGACCAAGTGGGTCGCCACGGACGACGACGGCGTCTCCCTCGTCAAGAAGTTCGAGTGGTCCAACGAGGACCAGAACCAGGTGGCGAGCTACATCGCGGTCGACAAGATGTCGCCCGAGGACGCGGCGATGAAGTGGATCGACGCCAACCCCGACAAGGTCGACGCCTGGCTCTCCTGAGCCCTGCCCGACCCCGCGTGCCGCGGCGACCGTCTGGTCGCCGCGGCACGCGCACGCCGTCCCTGCACCTTCTCTCCGGATGCACGGCCCCCGGGTAGCAGCGCCGCGTCCACCACCCGGACCGACGCGCGGACGAGGTGTTGGCACAGCCGCGTGTTGCACCTATGCTCGTCGTTGTTGCGCAATGAGCGTCGCGTTGCGTATAACGCACCAATCGTGAGGAAGGAGCCGTGATGGCTCAGCTCCCCGCCCAGGCCCGTTGCGTCGTCATCGGAGCCGGCATCGTCGGGAACTCGATCGTCCACCACCTCGCCGAGCTCGGCTGGACCGACCTCGTGCTGCTCGACAAGGGCCCCCTGCCCAACCCCGGCGGATCCACCGGCCACGCGAGCAACTTCATCTTCCCCGTGGACCACTCCCGCGAGTTCGCGGACATCACCGCCGACTCGGTGCGCCAGTACAAGGAGCTCGGCGTCTTCACCGAGTCCGGTGGGTACGAGGTGGCCCGCACCGAGGAGCGGATGGAGGAGCTCCGCCGCCGCATGAGCAGCGCCAAGGCCTGGGGGATCCCCGCCGAGCTCGTGACGCCGGAGGAGGTCGTGGAGAAGGTGCCCTTCCTTGACCCCGATGTCATCGTCGGTGCGGCCTGGTTCCCGACCGTCGGCGTCGTCGACAGCCTGCGCGCCGGCACGATCATGCGTGACCGGGCCACCGAGCGAGGCGCCCTGACCACCGTGCCGAACGTCGAGGTCACCGGCATCCGGGTCGAGGACGGCCGGATCGCCGCGGTCGACACCGACCAGGGAACGGTCGAGACCGACACCGTGGTCGTGGCCTGTGGGGTCTGGAGCCCCAAGATCGCGCGGATGGCCGGCGCCCACATCCCGCTGACCCCGGCCGTGCACCAGATGATCTCGGTCGGGCCGTGCGAGGCGCTGGCCGAGCGGCCGGGCGAGATCAGCTTCCCGATCGTCCGCGACATGGACACCTTCTGCTACGAGCGCCAGCACGGCTCGGACATGGAGGTCGGCTCCTACGCCCACCGCCCGATCCTCTGGGACCCCGAGGACATCCCCTCGATCGAGCAGTCCAAGCTCTCCCCCACCGAGCTGCCCTTCACCGAGGACGACTTCGACCCCCAGCTGGAACAGGCCCTCGAGCTGATGCCCGAGCTGCTGGGTGACGAGCGGGCCGAGATCCGCTACGCCATCAACGGCCTGCTCTCCCTGACCCCCGACGGCTTCCCCGTCCTCGGCGAGAGCCCCGAGGTCGGGGGCCTCTGGTCGGCCGCCGCCGTCTGGATCAAGGAGGGCCCCGGCACCGGGCGGGCGATCGCCGAGTGGATGACGCACGGCAACCCCGAGATCGACCTGGGGCACAGCGACATCGCCCGGTTCTACCCACACCAGCGCACCCGCGCTCACGTGCGCGCGCGCACGTCGGAGGCCTTCAACAAGACCTACGGCATCGTGCACCCCGGCGAGCAGTGGTCGAGCAACCGCGATGTCCGCCTCGCCCCGATGCACGCCTCCCAGAAGGAGCTCGGGGCCGTCTTCTACGAGGCCGCGGGCTGGGAGCGCCCCCAGTGGTACGCGAGCAACGCCCCCCTCCTCGAGAAGTTCGGCGATGCCTGCATGCCGCGCGAGCACGAGTGGGACGCCCGCTGGTGGAGCCCGGTCGTCAACGCCGAGCACCTCCAGATGCGCGAGACCGCCGGCCTCGTGGACCTCTCCGCCTTCGCCGTCTTCGACGTCGTCGGTCCGAGGGCGATGGAGACCGTGCAGCGGATCATCGTGGCGCAGGCCGACGTCCGGGTGGGCCGGGTCATCTACACGCCCGTGCTCGACGACCGCGGTGGGTTCCGCTCGGACCTCACCGTCATGCGCGTCGCCCACGACCGCTACCGGGTCGTCACCGGCGGCGCTCACGGCATGGCCGACCTGAAGTGGTTCGCGGACCGGATGCCGGAGGACGGGGGCGCCGTGATCGTCGACCTCACGTCGAGCTGGACGACGATGGGGCTCTGGGGCCCCAAGGCCCTGGAGATCCTCTCGTCCGTCACGGACGCCGACGTCTCCCCCGACTCGCTGAAGTTCGGCACCTTCCGCGAGATCGAGGTCGGCGCCCTGCACGTCATCGCCTCACGCATCTCCTACGTCGGCGAGTTCGGCTGGGAGCTCTACACGCCCATCGAGGCCGGGGCCGCCCTCTGGGACCGCCTGCTCGAGGCGGGGACGCCGCTCGGGATGGTGCCGGTCGGCATCGGCGTCTACGGGACCACCGGACGCATCGAGAAGGGCTACCGCGCCTACGGGTTCGAGCTCGACACCGAGCGCACCCTCATGGAGGCGGGGATGTCGCGCCCGCGGTGGAAGGACGCCGACTTCATCGGCAAGGACGTCGTCGTCGCCCAGGCCGAGGAGGCGCCGGGGACGGTCCTCTGCTCGATGACGGTCGACGACCACACCTCGAGCAGCGGCGTGAAGCGCTACATGCTCGGCGGTGAGCCGATCCTCACCCGCGACGGCGGCACCCTCACCGACGGTCACGGGCACCACCCGTACGTCACGACGGCGGGTTCGGCACCGAGCCTCGGCAAGCACGTCCTCATGGCGTACCTCCCGCCCGAGCAGGCGGTCATCGGCACCGAGCTCGCGGTGTCGTACATGGAGGAGCTCTACCCCGTCACCGTGGCAGCCGTGGACGCGACGCCCCTGTTCGACCCGGACAACGAGCGGATCAAGGGGCGGGCATGACCAACGTCCTCGTCTGCGTCAAGCGGGTCCCCGACCCCACCGGCGAGGTCGTGCTCACCGCCGACGGCCTGAGCGTCGACGGGCGCTACGCCGGCTACACGACGAGCCCGCACGAGGAGGCCGCCGTCGCACTCGCGGTGCAGCTGGTCGAGGGCGGCGACGGGGTCGTGACCGTGCTCTCGGTCGGCACCGAGGACAGCCTCGAGCAGGTGCGGGCCGGCATCGCCGTCGGCGCCACCGACGGCATCCTCGTCGAGGCCGACCCCGAGCAGCTCGGCCCGGTCGACGTCGCCGAGGCGGTCGCGGCCGCCGTTCGCTCCCGCGAGGAGGCCGGCACGACCTACGACCTCGTGCTGCTCGGAAACGACGCCGCCGACACCGGTGACTTCCAGGTCGGCATCCGCCTGGCCTACCTGCTGGACCGCCCCGTCGCGGCCGGCATCCAGACGGTGTCGGTGGACGGTGACGTGGCCACCCTCGCCGGCGAGGGCCCGGAGGGCACCGAGGTCTACGAGGTGGCCCTCCCCGCCGTCGCCACCGTGATGGAGGGCGGGGTGTCGCCGCGGTACCCGAGCGTGAAGGGTCGGATGCGCGCGAAGAAGGCCGACGTCGAGCAGATCGTCTGGTCCGGGACGGCGGTGGGCTCCGGACGTGAGGCCCTCTCCGTGCCCGAGCCTCCCCCCAGCCAGGTGACCATCCTCGGTGAGGGCGCGGCCGCCGCGCCTGCCCTCGTGGGTGTCCTGCGTGAGCTGAAGGTGGTGACCGCGTGAGCGTCGTCGTGCTCGTCGAGGTCGAGGAGGGACGGGCCTCGCTCGTCTCCCGCGAGGCCCTGACCTTCGCCCGGTCCATCGGGGCCGGCGCGCTCCACGCGGTCGTCGTCGGCTCGGCGTCCGAGGGCGTCGTGGCCGACTGCCGGGAGTCCGGTGTCGAGGTCGTCCACGAGGCCGCCGACCCGGCGCTCGAACGCTATGCGGCGGCCGCGTGGGCGGCGGTCGTCGAGGCCGCCGGTCGGGCGGCCCGAGCCGACCTCGTCGTCGCACCCGGCACCGGACGCGGCAACGAGGTGCTCGCCCACGTGGCGGCCCGCCGCAACCTGCGGATGGCCGCCAACGTCGTCGCCGTCGAGTCGCTCAGCCCTCTCGTCGTGCAGCGCCAGTTCGTCGGAGGGGCAGCCCTCGAGCGCACCAGCGTCCCGAGCCGGGTCCGCCTCATCACGATGGCCGGCCACGCCGTGGACCCGTCCCCGGCGGACACCCCGGGTGAGGCCCGTGTCTCCCCGCTCGCCGTCACCGTCGACCCGAAGGACCTGCGCGCCCAGGTGGTACGCGTCGAGAAGCGCGAGGGCGGCGCCACCGGCGGCCTGAGCTCGGCCAAGGTGGTCGTCGGTGCCGGACGCGGGGCCGGTGGCCCCGAGGGCTTCGCCGCCGTCGACGCCCTGGCCGCGAGGCTCGGGGGTGCCGTCGGCGTCTCCCGCGTCGTCACCTCGCTCGGATGGCGGCCGCACCACGAGCAGGTCGGCCAGACCGGCTCCCGGATCGCTCCAGACCTGTACCTCGCGTGCGGCATCTCCGGGTCGATCCAGCACTGGGCGGGCTGCGCGTCGAGCCAGACGATCATCGCCGTGAACACCGACCCGGACGCCCCGATGGTGACCAAGGCGGACTACGCGGTCATCGGCGACATGCACCAGGTGCTCCCCGCCGTCCTGGAGGAGCTCGGCTGAGGGCGGACGCTCAGCCCCCGGACGCCGGCACCCGCTCCCGGCGTGGTGGGCCGGCTACAGCTAGCCGCCCGCGAGGTTGCGACTGCGTTGATCGACGCCCAGCTCCCCGTACGGGTAGTCGGTTGCCCCGAGGTCGCTCGCCTCGTCGAGGGCAGTGCACTCCTCGGGCGACAGCTCGAGACCCGCGGCCCTCAGGTTGGTCCGCAGCTGCTCGGTCGTGCGGGCGCCGAGGATGGTGGACGTCACGGCCGGGCGGTTGTTGACCCAGGCGAGTGCGACCTCCGGCATGGAGATCCCGCGGCTCCCGGCGACCTCGGCCACGGCGTCGATGACCCGCCAGGTGCGGTCGCTGCCCCGTCGGTCGTAGGCCTCCATCCCTCGGCCGGGGTCCTCGCCGAGCCGGGTGTCCCCGGTGGGCCGCTCGTCGTGCCGGTACTTGCCCGAGAGCCAGCCCCCTCCCAGCGGGCTCCAGGGAAGCAGCCCGATGCCGGCGTCGAGAGCCGCCGGCACGATCTCCCACTCGATCTCGCGGACGATGAGGCTGTACTGCGGCTGTAGGGTCACCGGCTCGTGCAGACCCAGCGCCCTCGCCGTCAGCACCGCCTTGGTCAGCTGCCACCCCGTGTAGTTCGACAGGCCGTAGTACCGGATCTTCCCGGCACGCACGAAGCCGTCGAGCGTGCGCAACGTCTCCTCCAGCGGCGTGTGCGCGTCATACGCGTGGGCCTGGTAGAGGTCGACGACGTCGACCCCGAGCCGACCCAGTGATGCGTCGAGGGCACGGGTCAGGTGCCGGGCCGACAACCCGTTGCCGTTGGGGCCCGGGTCGGTGGCGAACCGGCCCTTGGTGGCCAGGACAACGCGCTCGGTCACCTCGCGCGGTCGAGCGGCCAGCCATCGGCCGATGATCTCCTCGGACACGCCCGCGGAGTAGACGTCCGCGGTGTCCACGAGCGTGCCGCCCGCCTCGAGGAAGACATCGAGCTGCTCGTGGGAGCCGGCCTCGTCGGTCTCGGTCCCAAAGGTCATGGTGCCAAGGCACAGCTCGGAGACCGCACATCCGCTGTGGCCGAGACGTCGATAGCGCATGGATCGACCCTAGCCCGGGCCCCTGGGGTCCGGTCGCTCGCGAACCTCGCCGTGCCGAGATGCCGCACCGGCGCGGCGGAGTGAGGCAGGTGGGCTGGTCACCGCCGACTCATAGCCTGAGCCGTTCGACGGGTTGGCCGGTGGTGCCGGCGATGAGCTCGAAGTCCTTGTCCGGGTGCAGCACGCTCAGCCCGCCGGCTCCGCAACGGCGGCGATGACGAGGTCCGGGATCGACGGCGCCCGGCGTTGCCCCTGCCCGCCCGCAGCAGCTGTACCTCGACCGCGCGGGCCTCGACAGCCGGGATCAGGCGCTCCACCGGGATGCTCGACTCACCGCAGCACAGGGCCTCGCCAATCTCGAGCGCGCTGCCCTGTCCGGGCACGTGCTGACGCTCGATGAACCCGACGATCCGTCGGACTCTCGACACCACGCCAGACTCGGCACACCGTCGCCGGTCGCGGGTGGGACCACGTCCGCAGGCGGCGGAGTGCGCAGGCGCCGCAGCCTCGGGTCACCACCGGCGCTTGCCGACCGCCGCCATAGACTCCGGCGGGTGAGAAGCCCTCCGCCGTACCCCACGCTCGAGGACGTCATCGGCGGCACCCCGCTGGTGCGTCTGCAGCGCCTACCGGGGCCGGAGAACGAACGCCGCGGCAACGTGCTGCTCGCCAAGCTCGAGGGGAACAACCCGGCCGGCTCGGTGAAGGACCGGCCGGCGATCAGCATGATCCGGGGCGCCGAGGAGCGAGGGGAGATCTCGCCCGGCGACACCCTGCTGGAAGCCACGTCCGGCAACACCGGGATCGGCTTGGCGATGGCGGCGGCGATCAGCGGCTACCCACTGGTCATCGTGATGCCCGAGGACGCCTCCACCGAGCGGATCCAGACGATGAGGGCGTACGGAGCCGACCTGGTCCTCACCCCGGCAGAGGGCGGCATGGAAGAGGCCCGCGACGTCGTGACGCGGATGGAGCAGCAGGGCCGCGGCCGGGTCCCGGACCAGTTCGGCAACCCGGACAACCCCCGTGCCCACGAGAACGGCACGGGCCCGGAGCTGTGGCGCCAGACCGACGGACGGATCACGCACTTCGTGTCCGCGATGGGCACCACCGGCACGATCACCGGGGTCTCGCGGTTCCTGAAGTCGCGCAACCCCGGCGTCCAGATCGTCGGGGCACAGCCCGCGGAGGGCTCGAAGATCCCCGGGATCCGCGCCTGGCCACCGGAGTACGTGCCGAGGATCTACGACCCTTCGGCGGTGGACCGCACCTTGGAGGTCACCCAGAACGACGCCGAGGAGACGGCCCGCCGGCTGGCCCGCGAGGAGGGCATCTTCGGCGGTGTCTCCGCGGCCGGCGCTTGCTGGACCGCCCTGCAGGTTGCCCAGGAGGCCGAGGGAGCGACGATCGTCTTCGTGGTGTGCGACCGCGGCGACCGGTACCTCTCCAGCAGCGTCTTCCCCGCCTGAGGGTCCTGGTCGACGCCCGGGGCCCCACCGTCGCATGGGCGGCGTTGGGGGTCATGTGCAACAGGGTCAGGTCGTCGGCGCGCCGGCCGAGATGCCGCCCGGCGAACGTGGGTGAAAAGGTGCGTCCAGGCGAAGATCTTCACCCACGTTCGGGGCCGGCAGCAGGGACCCACAGTCGGCGCAAGGACGCATCTCGGGACTGCTGACGCCCCGGGGCCCCAGGGGACGCGAGGGACCGCGGGCTAGTCGTCCTCGAGGGCCGCCCAGTCGGACTTCTCGGGCGCGGCGGCCCGACCCTCGGGGCAGTGCGCGCGCAGGTCGCACCAGGCGCAGATCGGCCCGGTGACGGCGGGGAAGGCCGTGGAGTCGGCACCGTGGCGCTCGAAGTCGGCGTCGGCGCGCCGGGCGTCACGCATGATCGAACGAGCCCGCTCGACGTGCCGGCCGAGCGTCTCGGGGGTGTGCTCGTGGTCCACGACAGTGCCCGTGGGCACGTGGTGCAGCTCGACGCGGCGCACCGGGCGCCGGAACATCTTCCAGACGGCCGCGGCGTAGAGGGCCAGCGGCAGCGAGGTGCGGGCGTCGTCGTCGGTGGGCACCTGGCGGGAGGTCTTGTAGTCGACGACGACGAGCTCGCCGTCGCGGTCGTCGAGGCGGTCGACGCGCCCGCTGACCCGCAGGTCGTCGCTGACGAACGAGACCGTGCGCTCGATGCCGACCGGACGGGACGCGGGCCCGCTGCGCTCGAGGTAGCTGACGACAGCCTCGCGCATCCGCTCTCGCCAGCGCGCCGACTGGGCGTCGTCGCGGAACCCGACCTCGATCCAGGCCTTCTCGACCAGCCGTCCGGCGTCGGCGGGCACGGGCTGCGGGAGGTCCCACCAGTCGCGCAGTGCGTTGTGGACGGCGATGCCGAGCGAGGTGTGTGCGCGCTGGGGCCGGGCCGCCGGCCGCGGCCGGTCGAGGTACACCATGCGGTAGCGGCGAGGACAGTCGAGGAACGCCAGCAGCTTGCTCGGGCTGCCGCCCCAGAGCGGCTCGGGCATGCCGGGGAACACCGCCTGCTGCGGCGCCGCCCGCTCCCCCGCCGTCGTCATGGCACCGACGCTATCCGCTCGCACCGACGGGGCGTCCGAGCCTCGCGGTGTCGGGGCACGGGTGAGACACTGACCGGATGGCCATCAGCGCGTTCGACCTGTTCTCGGTGGGCATCGGCCCGTCGAGCTCGCACACGGTGGGGCCGATGCGGGCCGCCCACCTCTTCGCCTCCGGCCTGCGTGACGACGGACTGCTCGAACGGGTGGGGCGGGTGCGCGCCGAGCTCTTCGGCTCACTGGGTGCCACGGGACACGGCCACGGGTCGGTGAAGGCGGTGGTCCTCGGGCTGGAGGGCGAGGTGCCCGAGACCACGGACCCGCGGGCGGCCGAGGGCCGCGTGGACCGGCTCCGCGAGGAGGGCGTCCTGCACCTGGCCGGGAACCACGACGTCCGCTGCGTCCCCGACGAGGACGTGGTGCTGCACCGCAAGAAGACCCTCCCGTTCCACAGCAACGGGATGCGGTTCACTGCCTGGGCTTCGTCGGAGCCGTCGGAGGGAGAGGAGCCGCTGCGCACCCGCGAGTACTACTCCGTGGGCGGTGGCTTCGTCCTCGACGAGGACGAGGTCGGCGAGGGGGTCATCGTGCCGGACCACACACCGGTCCGGTTCCCGTTCACCACCTCCGCCGAGCTCCTCGAGCGCTGCGAGGAGTCCGGCCTGCCGATCAGCGGCGTCATGCTCGCCAACGAGCTGTCGTGGCGCACGGAGGCCGAGGTGCGCGAGCAGCTGCTCCACCTCTGGGACGTCATGCAGGAGTGCGTCGACAACGGGTGCCGTACCGACGGCGTGCTGCCCGGCGGCCTGCGGGTGCGGCGGCGCGCCCCCCGGCTGGTGCGCCAGCTGCGCTCCGAGCACGCCGGTGACCCCCTCGCGGCGATGGACTGGGTTGCGCTGTACGCGCTGGCCGTCAACGAGGAGAACGCCTCGGGGGGGCGGATCGTGACCGCCCCCACGAACGGCGCGGCGGGAATCATCCCGGCTGTCCTGCACTACTACACGCGGTTCGTGCCCGGCGCCGACGACGACTCCGTGGTGCGGTTCCTGCTCACGGCCGCCGCCATCGGGACGCTGTACAAGCAGAACGCGTCGATCTCCGGTGCCGAGGTGGGCTGCCAGGGCGAGGTCGGTTCCGCGTGCTCGATGGCCGCCGGCGCCCTCGCCGAGGTGCTCGGTGGCACGCCGCCCCAGGTCGAGAACGCCGCCGAGATCGGGATCGAGCACAACCTGGGACTGACCTGCGACCCCGTGGGGGGCCTCGTGCAGATCCCCTGCATCGAGCGCAACGCCGTGGCGTCGGTCAAGGCCATCACGGCGGCCCGGATCGCCCTGCGGGGCGACGGGCGGGCGATGGTCTCGCTGGACAAGGCGATCAAGACGATGCGCGACACCGGGCGCGACATGAAGGTCAAGTACAAGGAGACCGCCCGCGGCGGGCTGGCCGTCAACGTCATCGAGTGCTGAGCCGACCCTGACGGGTGGTGCTGCTGGCGCCCCCGGGGCGGGCGAGCTCACGACGCGATGACGTCGGCCTGGCCCAGCGCCGCCGGGAAGGGTCGCACGACGTCGGGGGTGGCGAGCCAGGCGCCGAACAGCGGCACGTCGTGGCGCCGGCACGCCGCCAGCACCGCCTCGTGCCAGCGGCGGTCGGCGTCGGTGAGGAGGAACGAGCCCGGCCTGCCCCGGACGGCACCGAGGGCACCACCCAGCTCGCGTTGAAGCTGCAGCACCGTGTCGAGGTGGCCGGGGACGGACGCGTGGCCGCCGTCCTCGGGTACCTCCGTCACCACCATCGGATGGACGAGGCGGAGCCGCGCGTCGGTGAGGAGGAGGGCGATGCATCCGGACTCGCGGTCGGCGACACCCACGACGAGGTCGGCGACGTCGGCGCCGAGGCCTGGGGTGTCGAGCGGGAGGTCGGACCAGTCGTGCGGGAGGTCGTCGAAGCTCATGGTCCGACCCTGCCCGGATCCGGCGGAGCGGCCGCGGAGTTCTCCACAGCCCCGTCGGCCCGATCCCGGCCTAGCGTGGGCTGATGGCCCTCGACGACGCCCACGCCCGCCCTCCCGACACGTCCGACGCCACGGTCGCCGCCCTCGGCAAGCTCTCCGAGGCCCTCGAGGTGGTCGAGGAGGCGCGCGGGCACCTCTACGCCTTCCACCGCAGGTGCGGCACTGCCGACCTCACCCTCGGCGAGGCCGTGGCGCAGCTGCGCGAGGCGGGGCACGACGAGCTCGCCGAGCGGCTCGAGACGGACCTGGTCGGGCGGAACGTGCTCGCGGGGCGGTGGTCGTTCCAGGTCGTCGAGGAGTACGACGACGGGTACTACGCCGCCTTCCTCGAGCACGAGCGCCGAGCGCGTGAGGAGCTGGTGGACGGGCGCCGTCACCTCCTCGAGGCGGAGATGAAGGAGGACGAGCGCACCCGGGGCCGTCCCGGGCACGCGGCCACCCCCCGCGAGGCGTCGTCGGGCTGACCCGGTCCACGAGGTATCAGGAGCCGGGCCCGGTGCTCCTCCAGGGCATGAAGATGATCACGCCCGGCATCGCCGACATGCTGACCCCCCACGGCTGGTACGACCGGGAGCCGCGGCGCCGGGCGCCGGAGCGCGCCGAGCGGCGCCTGCACCTCCCGCACGTTCGGCTCCACCTGCCGCACCTCCACCTGCCGCACCTGCGGCCGCGCCACCCGCAGCTCTGACCGGCCGAGGCCGCCGCCGTTCGGTGAGCGTGGGGCCGACTGCAACCGAGGTCGGCCGGCGTCCCGGCCGCTCAGCCCGCCGGGCTGCCCTCGCCGTTCGCGAAGGCGATGACGGCGTTGGCGACCATCTGCACGGCGATGGCCGAGAGCAGGAGGCCCGCGATCCGGGTCAGCAGCACGATCCCGCTGTCCTTGAGGAAGCGCGCCAGCGGGGCCGCGAACCGGAACACGGCGTAGACCACGAGCAGGGCGGCGGTCAGGGCCGCGGCCACCCCGACGAGTCCGCCGACGCCGTCGGCCTTCTGCACCGCGAGCATGGTCGCGACGATGGCCCCCGGTCCCGCGAGCAGGGGCGTCCCGAGGGGGACGAGGGCGACGTTCACCCCGGCGTCGGCGAGCGACTCCGACTCGGCCCCGGTGAGCAGCTGGAGCGCCACCACGAGCAGCAGCAGCCCACCGGCCGCCTGCAGGGCCGGCAGCGAGATCCCGAGGTAGTCGAGGATGCGCTGCCCGAACACCGCGAACGAGGCGATGACACCGAGGGCGACGAGGCTGGCGCGGCGCGCGGCCGCGGCCTTCTGCTTCGCCGTGAGGGGACCGGTCAGGGCGAGGAAGATCGGGATGGCGCCCGGTGGGTCGAGGATGACGATGAGCGTGACGAAGGTCGTACTGAACGCGCCCACGTCGAACCAGCTCATGGCCGCACCACCGCGCTGCCCGTTGCCTGCCCCTCGATGGCCTCCAGGGCCTCCGGGCTCGTCGTGTTCTCGCCGAGCCGGTTCCGCTTGCCCTCCCCGTGGTAGTCGCTGGATCCGGTCACGAGCAGGCCGAGGGCACCGGCGAGGTCGGTGAGGTGGCGGATGCTGTCGGGTGCGTGGTCGCGGTGACGCGCCTCGATGCCGGCCATCCCGGCGGCGGCCATCTCCTCGAGCAGCGAGTCCGGGAGGCCGCGACCGCGGGTGACCGAGTGCGGGTGGGCGACGACCGTCACCCCGCCGGCGCCGCGCACGAGCCGGACGGCGTGGACCGGGTCGGGGGCGTAGTGCGACACGTAGTACGGGCTGTCGTTGCCGAGCCAGCGGGCGAACGCGTCGTCGCGGTGGTCCACGACCCCACCCGCCACGAGGGCGTCCGCGATGTGCGGCCGCCCGGCCGTCGCGCCCTCCTCCACCTGGTCGAGCACGCCCTCGAGGTCGACCGGGATGCCGTCGGCCGCCATCAGCCCGACCATCCTCTCGAGCCGGGTGTCGCGGCTGGAGCGGGCCCGCTCCAGCTCCGCGGACAGTGCGGGCTCGGCGGGGTCGGGAAGGTAGGCCAGCAGGTGCACCGACCGACCACGGCGCGAGCAGGAGACCTCGATGCCGGGCACGAGCGTGATGCCCAGCAGCCGCGCCTCGTCGGCCGCCTCGTCCCACCCGAGCGCGGTGTCGTGGTCGGTGAGCGCGAGCGTCGTGAGCCCCGCCCGGACCGCCTGCCGCACGACGAGGGCCGGCGCCTCGGTGCCGTCACTCGCCGACGAGTGCGCGTGCAGGTCGATCACGCGGTGAGCCTAGTGCGACAGCCGGGGGCGGTACTCGGGCAGGCACGGTGGCGCACCCCCGGGGGGCCACGTCAGGGTGGGGGGTGACCGGTGGCAGGGGTCCGGGCCGGACAGGACACGGCATCCGCGCACCTTGCCGGGTGGGGGTCGCCCGCGCTCCTGCGACAGGCGACAGGCGACAGGCGACAGCACGACCTGACAACCTTTGTGGACGGTCAGCCGTGTCAGGTGTGTCGGAGCCACCGACGGTGAGGAGGCATCCCGATGTCGTCAGCCTCTGACGAGGAGTTCGTCACCTTCGTGCGCAGCGCCTCGCCCCAGCTGCTCCGGACGGCGTGGTTCATCTGCGGCGACCCCGTGCAGGCCGAGGAGCTGGTGCAGTCCGCCCTCGAGAAGGTCTACATCAGGTGGCGGCGAATCGACCACGGCACGGCCACGGCGTACGCGCGCAGGGCGGTCCTGAACCACCACATCGACACGCAGCGGCACCGTTCCCGCGAAGTGCTCACGGACCGGACGCCCGAGTCGGCCACCACGGACCACGACGTCGCGGAGACCGACGCCCTCATGCGCGCCCTGTCCACCCTCGCTCCCCGCGAACGCCAGGTCGTGGTGCTCCGCCACTACAGCGGGCTCTCGGAGCAGGAGGTCGCGGCTGTCCTCGGCACCGGCCTCGGCACGGTCAAGAGCAGCGGCTCCCGAGGACTCGCCAAGCTACGAGACCTGCTCGTCCGGGAAGGGGAGAACCATGCGTGACGAGATCGCCACCCGGTTCCAAGACGCCGCACCGCCGGCGATGAGCATCGACCCCGAGACCGTCATCGCCGGTGGCCGGCGCCGCCGGCGACGTCGGAACGCCGCGGTCGTGGCCGGCACCGCGGCCGTCGTGACGGCCCTCGGCCTCGGCGGCCGGGCCCTGCTGTCGGAGCACGGCTCGGACGACCGCACCCTCCCGGCGGCGACCCCGTCCCGGACCGTTGACCGCCCCGCGGCCGACGGACCTGCCACCGAGATCCGGCTCGGTGCCGTCCCGCCCACCGGGCGCACGACGCCTGTGGTCGCCCTGTTCCGGTTCGACGAGGCGGAGTCCCGGATCTGGTTCGGGCTCGAGGCCGAGGACGGGGCCCTGCTGGCCGAGCACGCGGTCGGCGAGTCGGAGACCGGCCGGCCTCGGTGGTCGACGATGGTGCCCGGCCTCACCCTGGCGGTGCTGCCCGAGGGCACCACCACCGCCATCCCGATCTGGGGCGGCTCGACGACCGCCGCGGGAACCGCGACGGCCGAGGCCCCGGACGGCCGGGTCCTCGTGGCCTGGTGGACCGACGGCTCGGAGTCGGACGCATTCTTCGGACTGACGTGGATGAGGGGGGACACCGTGCTCCGGGCGGACGGGGTGGCACTGGAGTCGACCCGGGTCGACGACGTGCTCTTCCACTTCGCGGAGGACCACGGAGTCCTGGGGTACACCGCGCCCCCGACGGAGGACCACCCGCTCGGCACGGGCCGGACCCGGTTCGCCGACGAGGTGGAGCCCGGCGACTTCCTCGCGGTACGGGCGCCGGGTCCGTCGGAGGGACGGGGCCTGTACGCCGTGCTCCTGCCGCCCGCCCGGGACGTCGAGCTCGTGACGACCGACGGCTCCACCGTCCGCGATGTCCGGGCGCACGACATCCGGGACGGTGTCCTCGTGGTGGCCCGCATCGACGGCAGCCACGGGTCCGTGGCCGAGGTCCGCTTCACCGAACCCAGCGGGTCACGTGGAGGCGGCGCCGCCCCGGCCGACTGAGTCCGCGACCCGGCCGGTGGGGCACGGATGTGTCGCGGTGTCCCGGTGAGGCAACCTTGGAACGGCCGGCTGCGTAGAGGAGGGTGTAGGGCGACCAGGAGTGACCTATGACGAAGGTCCGGAGCGATCGGGACGCCGCGTTCACGGCGTTCGCCGAGCAGGCCTCTGCCCCGCTGCTGCAGACGGCCTGGTTGCTCATCGGCGACCACCACGCCGCCCACGACCTCGTCCAGGCGGCATTGGTCAAGACCTACCTCGCGTGGCCACGGGTGCGCCCGGAGGGCGCGCTCGCCTACGCCCGCCGGATCCTCGTCAACGAGCGCACCGACACCTGGCGCCGCCGTCGCAAGGAGGTGGTCGTCGCCGAACCCCCGGACCGCCCGCCCACCGAGCAGGCGGACCCGGTCGGCGACCACGACCTCGTCGTGCGGCTCCTGGCCGGACTCCCCGAGCAGCAGCGCCGGGTCGTCGTCCTGCGCTACTACGTCGACCTCTCGGAGCAGGCGGTCGCCGACCTGCTGGACATCTCGGTGGGCTCGGTGAAGTCCGCCGCCTCACGAGGGCTCGCCTCGTTGCGGGCCGAGATGGCCACCACGGAAGGAGAGGGCCGATGACCCACGAGCTCACCGAACAGGTGATCCGCGAGCAGCTCCACGCCGCCGTCGAGGCCGAGTCGGACGCGTACCTCGACGTCGACCCCCTCGTCGCCCTCGACACCGGGCGCCGCATCCGTCAGCGCCGGCGGGTGACCGCGGTGGCGTCCACGGCCGCCGCCGCGCTGGTCGTCGGCATCGGCGCGTGGTCTGTCCTGTCCGACCGGGCGGGCGACGACCGCACCCTGCCGGCGGTGACGTCCTCGGTCGCCGGCCCGTCCGTCACCCTCCCGCTCGGCACTGACCCCGGAGCCGACACCACCGATCCTCTGGACGTGGTGGTCACCGTCGACAAGGACCATGGCAAGGTCGAGTTCCGGCTGAAGACCGACAGCGGTGAGGTGCTCAACGCCCAGGTCCGCAGCGAGACCGACGGTCAGGTGACCTGGACGACCCTCTCGGAGGGTGCCATGGTCGCCGTCGTCCCGGCCGGGGCCACCGGGGTCGTTCCCAGGTACGGCGACGACGTCACCTCCCTGCGCACCGCCGCCGCGGCACTCCCCGACGGCCGCGTCGCCGCCGCCTGGCTCACCGATCGGCCCGACGCCGGGACCCGCTTCGCCGGAGTCGTGTGGACCGACGGGACAAACGCCTTCAACGTGGAGGGCACCCCCCTCGTCTCGACGGTGGTGGACGGCGACATCGTCGTCTTCACCGGTACCGGCGTGGAGGCCATCAGCATCGGGTACATCCGCTTGGATCCCGGCTCGCTCATCGGCTCCGGTGAGGTCAGGGCATGGCCCTTGTACGCGCCCTACGAGCGCGCCGCCTCGGTGTGGGTGCCCGACCGCTCCGGAGGGGGCGGGGTGTACGTCGCCCATCTCCAGGCGCTCGAGGAGCGGTTCGCGGAGCAGGTCTCCCTCGAGACGACTCCCGAAGCCACCGTGCGCGACGTCAAGCTGTACCGCCCGCACCAGGTGTTCCTCCTGGTCGCCCACATCGACGGTCCACCAGGCTCGGTGACCGCCGTGACCTACCCGGGTGGAGACGGCCGGTAGGGCTCAGCGGCTGGACCCGCAGGCCGGCCCGGAAACGCGCGCGCCGACGGGTCGGCCGTCCGACCCCGTGTCGGAGGTGGACCGTGCGCCGACGGCCGGCCCGGGTCAGCCCTCGGCGGCCTGGGGGCCGGGCCAGTTGCGGTCGGGCTGCGGGGTGGGCCGTCCCGGCTGCTCGCCGCCGCGCGCCTCGAGGTAGCTCTCCTTGGGCACCATGACCTTGCGGCGGAAGATGCAGACGACCGTGCCGTCCTGGTTGTAGCCGATGGTCTCCACGTGCACGACCCCGCGGTCGTCCTTGCTCGTGCTCTCCCACTTGTCGAGCACGGTCGTCTCGCCGTACAGGGTGTCGCCGTGGAAGGTGGGCGCGACGTGGCGCAGGCTCTCGATCTCGAGATTGGCGATGGCCTTCCCGCTCACGTCGGGCACCGACATGCCGAGCAGGATCGAGTACACGTAGTTTCCGACGACGACGTTCCGGCCGAACTGGGTCGTCTCCTCGGCGTAGTGGCTGTCGAGGTGCAGCGGGTGGTGGTTCATCGTCAGCAGGCAGAACAGGTGGTCGTCGTACTCGGTGACCGTCTTGCCCGGCCAGTGCGTGTACGTCGCGCCGACCTCGAACTCCTCGTAGCTGCGCCCGAACTGCACTGGCCTCTCCTTCGCTCGACGTGTGGGCACAATCCTCCCGTGGTCGGCTGCCCCGATGAACCACCGACGGGAGTGCCGTTACTCACCTCTGGCGGGTCCCTCCTGCTCGTCCGCGTGGCTGGCGCGCTCCTCGTCCTCTCCGCCCGGGCCGCCGGCGGCGGGCACGGCGGCGTCGGTTGCCGCGTCATTGGGGACCGGTCGAACGGGCCGCGCGCGCCGTTCGGGCAGGCTCGGGGACGCATCGGTCAGGTCGAGGGCGTCGAGCGCCTCTCCCCTCTCGAGCCCGAACAGGCTGCGCACGTTCACGTCGACCTGGGGGAAGGGGATCTCGATGCCGTGTCGTTGCAGCGCCGAGTGCAGGGCCCAGTTGTACGCGGCCCGCGCGGCACCGGGCCGCTTGGTGGCCTCGTCGGTCAACCACACCACGAGCTCGAACTTCAGTGCGCTGTCGCCGAACTCGACGAGCCACACCTGGGCCTGTCGCGGGCCCTCCAAGCTGAGCGTGTAGGGCACCTCGGCAGCCGCCTCGAGAGCGGCCTCGCGGACCTCGGCCTTCTCGGCTCCGTACACGACGCCGAAGGGGATCCGTATCCGGCGCGACGCCTCACCGTGGGTCCAGTTCGTCACCCGGCCACTGACGAACTCGGAGTTCGGCACGAGGATGTCGATGTTGTCGTTCGTCGTGATGGTCGTGGCCCGCACCCGGACGTCGCGGACCTCGCCGTGCACCCCGGACTCCAGCTCGACGAAGTCCCCCACCTTCAGCGACTTGTCGAAGAGCAGGAGCAGCCCGGCGATGAAGTTGGCGAAGACGCTCTGCAGGCCGAAGCCCAGACCGACACCGACCGCCCCGGCGAAGAGCGAGAACGTGCTGAGCGACACCCCGAGGAAGTCGAACGCCACGAGCACGCCCAGCGTCATCACCGTGTACTGGACGATCCGGCGCAGGGTGTAGAGCATCGCGCGCCGGCCCTCGTTGCCGGGGCGCTCGGCAGCACGACGAATCCAGGCGCGCGCGACCCTCGAGACGACCCAGGCGACGGCGAGCGCGAGGACGGCCGCGAGGAGTCCGGAGATGGTGATCCGGGCGCCGGCCGTGTCCACGATCGTCGTGTCGAGCAGGTTCTGCAGCTCGCCGGGCCAGTCCATCGCGCGTCCCGTCTCGTCGTCGTCCCACCGATTGGCTTTCCACGAGAGTAGTCAGCACCAGGAGGAGCGCGCCCGCGTGCCTGCGGTGCCCCGGATATGGTCGCTGCATGGGTGACTTCATCGGGGCAGTCGACCAGGGCACGACGAGCACCCGGTTCATGGTCTTCGACCACGACGGGCGCGAGGTGGCACGCCACCAGCTCGAGCACGAACAGGTCCTCCCGAAGGCGGGCTGGGTCGAGCACGACCCCCTCGAGATCTGGGACCGGACCCAGACGGTCATCGGCACCGCGCTGACCCGTGCCGGCCTCGCCGGGTCCGACCTCGCCGCCATGGGCGTCACGAACCAGCGCGAGACCGCCGTGGTCTGGGACCGCGAGACCGGCCGCCCGCTCCACAACGCCATCGTCTGGCAGGACACCCGCACCGCGTCGATCGCCAGGGCCCTCGACGCCGACGGCCGCGGCGACGTCATCCGCGAGCGCGCCGGCCTGCCCCCCGCCACGTACTTCTCCGCCGGCAAGGTCCAGTGGATGCTCGAGAACGTCGACGGCCTGCGCGAGACGGCAGAGCGAGGTGACGCACTCTTCGGGACGCCCGACACGTGGGTCGTGTGGAACCTCACGGGCGGGCCCGACGGCGGCCGGCACGTCACCGACGTGACCAACGCCAGCCGAACCATGCTCATGGACCTCACCACCCTCGACTGGGACGACGAGCTGCTCGGCTTCTTCGGCATCCCGCGCGCGATGCTGCCGGAGATCGAGGCGAGCAGCCAGGCCGAGGCCTACGGCACGACGTCGGGCGAGCGGCGCACCGCCCGCATCCCGATCACCGGTGTCCTCGGCGACCAGCACGCGGCGATGGTCGGACAGGTGTGCTTCGCCCCGGGCGAGGCCAAGAACACCTACGGCACCGGCAACTTCCTCCTCCTCAACACCGGCGAGGAGCTGGTGCGCAGCCAGAACGGGCTACTCACGACGGTGGCCTACCAGCTCGGGGACGCGAAGCCCGTGTACGCCCTCGAAGGGTCGATCGCGGTGACCGGCAGTGCCGTGCAGTGGCTGCGCGACCAGCTCGGCATCATCAGCGGGGCCTCCGAGGTCGAGCGGCTGGCCGCCCAGGTCGAGGACACCGGCGGCATCTACTTCGTTCCCGCGTTCAGCGGACTCTTCGCCCCGTACTGGCGCAGCGACGCGCGCGGCGCCATCGTCGGGCTCTCGCGCTTCAACACCAACGCCCACCTGGCCCGGGCCACCCTCGAGGCCATCTGCTACCAGTCCCGCGACGTCGCCGACGCGATGGTGGCCGACTCCGGGGTCGAGCTGACGACGCTCAAGGTCGACGGTGGCGTCACCGCGAACGAGCTGTGCATGCAGCTGCAGGCCGACATCCTCGGCGTGCCGGTCTCGCGCCCCGTCGTCGCCGAGACCACCGCGCTCGGGGCCGCGTACGCCGCCGGACTGGCGGTGGGGTTCTGGGAGAGCACCGACGAGCTGCGCGCGAACTGGGCGGAGGACCGGCGGTGGGAGCCCAGCTGGTCCGAGGAGCAGCGCAGCGACGGCTACGCCGGCTGGCGCAAGGCCGTCGAGCGGACCCTCGACTGGGCCGAGGACTGAGCTGCCGCGAACCCGCAGCGTGGTAACCAGCGGCGTCAGGACGACGGTCCTGCGCCACGTTCGCGGTGGGGGACCTCGGCGCCGGCCGACCGCTGCCGGTCGGCGAGTGTGTTGAGCAGGGCGGCGGCCTCGGCCGGGCGGTCGACGGTGACGACGAAGGTCGTCCCGTCGCCCCGGCGCACGGACAGCGCCTCACCACCGCGGACGACGACGCCGTAGCGACCCCCCCGTGCCGCCCGGTACCCCCAGCCACCGAAGTCCCGGAGGGGGTCGACCGTGGCCACACCGGCCTCCGCCACCTCCTCGAGGGGGACGGTGAACCGCGGGACGCCGAGCACTGACGACACCACGACGCCCCGCCGTCCGGCGGTGACCCGGAAGACGGCCGACCCGGCCACGATCACGAGGACCCCGACGACGACGGCGAGGAACCCCACGGGCACGACACCCATCGCGACCAGCCCGGCGACCGGAGTCACCGCCACGCCCGCGACGACGAACACCCACCACCCGGCGACGACCCAGCGGCTCCAGGCCCCGCTCTCGCCCTCGCCGAGCGCCAGCCGCGGCGCGGACCCGGGCACGGGCTCGAGGGCCGGCGCCGGTTCGGACGGTGGGACGAGCCGGGCGGCGAGCACGCCCAGCACGACGGCAACGAGGACCGCGAGGAGCAGCCAGGAGGTCGGGGTCGGGGCGTCAGCGGCATCGGTGAGGCCGCGCTGGGTCCACAGTGTGCCGAGCACGACGAGCTCGATGCCGGCGGTGAGCCCGACCGCGAGCCCCGCGCCGAGGCGGCGGAACCCGGGGGCCCGGCCGGCGAGGCGGGCGACCAGGCCGCCCACCAGGAGCCCCACCGGCAGCCCGAGGAGGACCAGGAGCAGCCCACCGGCGCGCGGGGCGAAGCCGTCAGGACCCGTCGTGGTCCAGTGCACGGCGACGGGGTCGGGCAGGTCGCCGCGGATGCTCCACGCGACCGCGCCGACGACGAGCGAGACGAGGACCGGGCCGCCCACGACGACGGCGACGGTGCGTGTGGTGCGGTTCATGACTCCATCCCTTCCCGGACGAGCGCCTGCGCCTCGTCCGCGCTCAGCCCGGCTCGCCTCGCCTGGGCCACGTAGTCCGCGAGCGCGGTTCGCACCCCCGCGGTGTCGTGGGCCCGCCGGACGACGGCGCCCCGCCCGCGGCGCAGGTCGATGACCCCCTCGTCGCGGAGCTCCTGGTAGCCCCGCAGCACGGTGTGGAGGTTGACGCCGAGGGCGTCGGCGAGCTCCCGCGCCGGGGGTAGCCGCGTGCCGACCGCCAGCTCTCCGGACGCCACCTGGCGCCGGACCGAGGACGCCACCTGGGCGTACATCGGGACCCGCGAGGACTCGTCGATGCGGATGAGCACACGACCATCCTAAAGTTATACTTCCCCTATAACAAGTAGATGAGTCAGCGGCCCTCGGCCAGCAGCCGGCGCAGGACCTTGCCGTTACGCGTCCGGGGCAGCACATCGACCAGCCGCACCTCGCGCGGACACTTGTAGGCGGCGAGGTGCGCGCGGGCGTGGACGAGCAGGTCGCCGATGTCGAGGGTCGCACCCGGCTCGACGACCACGAAGGCGGTGACGACGTGTAGCCCGTCGTCGCGCACCACTGCCTCCGCCACAGCCACGTCGGCCACTGCCGGGTGCCGGGCGAGCACCCGCTCGACCTCGAGCGGCGAGACGCGGTAGCCCATCGAGGTCATGACGTCGTCCTGCCGGCCGTGGTGGTGCACGTAGCCAGCGACGTCGAGGTGTACGAGGTCAGCGCTGACGAACCACTCCCCCCGCCACGCGGCGGCGTCCTCCTCGGGGCGTTCCCAGTACCCGAGCATGAGGCCCGGGTCCGACCGGTGCACCGCCAGCAGCCCCTGCTCACCGGCGCCGAGCGGGACGTCGCCGCCCTCCACCGGCAGCACCGCCACCCGCCGTCCGGGCTGCGGTCGGCCCGGGCTTCCCGGGAGCACCGGGGTGCCCGGCCCGCTGGAGACGAACGTCGACACCTCGCTCATCCCGAGGGCCTCGTACAGCTCGAGCCCCGTGGCGCCCCGCCACTGCTCGAGCAGCGGCGGAGTGAGTGCCTCGCCGGCGGTGACGGCGTGGCGGAGGGTGCGCAGCGGACCGTCGGAACCGGCCAGCGA
This sequence comes from uncultured Actinomycetota bacterium, assembly GCA_963726295.1. GTDB lineage: Bacteria > Actinomycetota > Actinomycetes > Actinomycetales > Dermatophilaceae > DASSQJ01. The sequence goes on along the minus strand of CAVSBW010000001.1, from coordinate 216,019 downwards.
GGTGCCCCCGTGGCGTCTCAGCAGCTGCCGGTAGACGCCCGGAACGGCGGCCAGGACCGTTGCGCCCGTGGCCTCGACGACGCGAGGCCAGGCCGCCGGGTCGCGAGGGCCGCTGTGCACGACGGCGGTGGCGCCGACCGCCCACGGGTCGGTGAGCCCGACGCCGAGCGTGTAGGTCCACGTGAGCGAGCCGGTGTGGAGCACCACGTCCTCCGGGCCGATGCCCAGCCACGCGGTGTGCATGGGCCGGCGACCCCACGCCGAGCGGTGGGCGTGCACCACGCCCTTGGGCTCGGCGGACGTGCCCGAGGTGTAGACGAGGAAGGCGGGATCGTCGGCGTCCGAGAGGGCGTACCCCGCGCGCTCCTCGCCGGCCCGCCACCGCGCGAGGTCCTCACGTCCCACCGTGGGCAGTCCGAGGTCGACCTCGAGGCCCGGCGCCACCGCGAGGGCGACCGCGCCGCAGTCGGACGCGACGTACGCCACCTCTTCCGGCGTCAGCTGGTCTGAGGTCGGGACGGGGACGATGCCCGCCGCCACCGCGCCGAAGAAGGCGAGAGCGAAGTCGCTGGTGTCGCCGAGGCGGAGCACGAGCCGCTCCCCCGGCGCGACGCCGAGGTCGAGCAGCCCCCACGCCGCCGCCCGGACGGCGTCGTCGAGCTCGGCGTAGGTCCAGTGCTCGGCCCCGGCATCCGCGTGGGCCTGGTCGTGGGTGACGATGAGGCCGAGGCGCCCCGGGCGGCGGTGCGGGGCCGGTGCGAGGCAGAAGGAGGCCATGTTGAACGGTCCGGGAGGCAGGGGGTCGCTCACCGGACCCACCGGACGGGTGGCCCGTGGTGCCCACAGGTGGCGAGGACCTTGCCGTCCAGCCCCACCTCGGGCACCACCTCGTCCCCCGCCCGCGGCACCGGCTCCGAGCCGTCGGCGGGCCAGGGGTGCTCCATCCCGACGTGCACGAGCGGCATCCGCCGGCAGGCCTCGGCGACGGACGCGTCGAGCGCCCGCGACTCCTCCCTCGGCCAGTACAGCCGGGTGACCGAGTGCCAGACGACCGTGAGGACGTCGTCCTCCGGCGCCGTCGCCAGCTGCTCGGCGACCCAGGCGGCGCCGCGGGCCCGGTCGACGGCGACCGGGTGGGCCCTCGCCACCTCGAGGGCTCCGGCGAGGCGGGCGTGCCGGGCCTCCATCCAGGGCCAGACGAACGAGGTGAGGTACCGCGCCCCCTCGGCCGACGCCGCGTCGACCGGGGCGACGTCGCAGCCCCGACGCTCCACCACCGTGAGGTCCACCGGTACCAGACCGGGTGCGCCACAACCCTCGAGCACGAGCGGAGAGCTCTCGGGCCCGGCCGCCCAGTCGTCACCGACGAAGCGGTAGTGGTCCACGAGGAGGTTCAGGCCCGCCGACGCCCCGGGCTCCAGCAGCCGGACCCGGTGCATCCCGGTGCGCCGCACCGCCTCGGTCAGCCCCACGAGGAGCGCGACCGCGCGCCCCGGCTCGTTCGTCTGCGGGGCCTCGGCCAGGGACTCGCGCAGCTCGTCGAGGTGCGACTCCACCACGGGCCGCACGGCGTCCCAGGCGCCGGCCGGGTCGGCAGTCCCGCCGAGCACGGGGTAGAGCTGCTCGAGCCCCGGTGCGTCCCCACGCAGCACGACGCGGAAGAGCCCGGCGAGCAGCCGCAGCTGCGGGAACTGGCGCGCCGGCACGTCCTCCCAGCCGTCGAAGACCTCGCGGCTGACCCCACCCGCCTCCCAGTCGTCCGCCATCGCCGCGAGCAGGACGCCGTACAGGTGGTGCTCGTCGCCGAAGTGCGCCCGCAGCCGCTCCGGGAACGAGTCCGGTCGAGCGCTCATTTCGTCTTGGTCGGCTTCGGCGTCGGCGGTCCCTTGCCCCGGTTCGTCTTGGTCGGTGTCGGGCTGGGGGCGGCCGCGCTCGGCGTGCTCGGCGGGGCCGCCGCCGGGGTGTCGGTGGGGGGCGCCGGAGCGGGTGCCTCCACGCGTGGTGCCGCGGAGGTCGGTGCTGGCACCGGGGTCGGCACCCCGCGAGATCGGCTCGTCACCGGGGTCGGCGCCGGCGCCAACTGGACGAGCTCGACCGTCGGAGGCGCCGAGGGCACGGGCGCAGGACGGGTCTGGGGCCCGGACAGCCCCCACGCGACAGCGGCAGGACCGAGGAGGAGGACACCGGTGCCGATGACGAGCGGGGCCCGCCGACGTGGAGCGCGGTGCCGACCCATCCGCCCACTTTCTCATGGAGGGTGGCGCCGCCGGGCATGCGAGCATGGGCGGGTGAGCGAGCAACAGCAGCAGGCCGACAACCGCGGCCGCAGCACCACCGACGAGCTGCGTGCCTTCATCCGTGAGGACTGGGCACCCCGCCGGCCCACGGTCGAGGGGCCCTCCCCCGCGGCCGGCCCGGCCGCCGACCGGCGCGCCGTCCTCAGTGCGGCGTACCCCCGGCAGCGCCTCGTGGTCCCCGCCGGTGGCCTCACCGTGCGCAGCAACGACACCGACTACGTCTTCCGGCCGCACACCGCGTTCGCCTACCTCACCGGCCTGGGGGCCGACCGCGAGCCGGATGCCGTTCTCGTCATGGAGCCGGTCGAGGACGCCGACGGCGCACCCGCCGGTCACGAGTCCGTGCTCTACTTCCGCCCCCTGGCCGACCGCGACACCGACGAGTTCTTCTCCGATGCCCGGTACGGCGAGTTCTGGGTCGGCGCCCGGCCGACGGTCGAGGACGTCGAGCGGGAGCTGGGGCTCACCGCCCGCCACGCCGAGGGCCTGGTGGACGCCGTCGCCAAGGACGCCGGGGAGGTCACGGTGCGCGTCGTCCGCGACGCCGACCGCGAGCTCGCCGAGCAGCTCGACGCGGCCCGGGTGGAGAACGGCGCCGAGCAGGAAACCCTCGCCGAGGGCGACGACGCCCTCGCGCACGACATCTCCCACCTGCGCATGCGCAAGGACGCCTACGAGGTGGAGCAGATGCGCGCCGCCGTGGCCGCCACGCACGAGGGCTTCGAGGCGATGATCGCCGCGCTCCCCGACGCCGTCGAGAACGGCCGCGGCGAGCGGTGGCTCGAGGGCGTGTTCGCGCTGCGGGCGCGGCACCGGGGCAACGGCGTGGGCTACGACTCGATCTGCGCCGCCGGCGACCACGCCAACACGCTGCACTGGATCAAGAACACCGGGGACGTGCGCGAGGGCGAGCTGGTGCTCATCGACGCCGGCGTCGAGGTCGACAGCCTCTACACCGCCGACATCACCCGCACCCTGCCCGTCGACGGCACCTTCACCGACGCCCAGCGCGAGGTCTACGAGGCGGTCCTGGCCGCGGCCGACGCCGGCATGGCCGCCGTGCGCCCGGGCAACCGGTTCAGCGACATCCACGACGCCGCCATCAGCGTCGTGGCCGAGCACCTCCAGAGGTGGGGGCTGCTTCCGGATGGGGTGGGGGTCGAGGAGACCCTCGACAAGGAGCACGGTCAGTACCACCGGCGCTGGATGGTCCACGGCACGTCGCACCACCTCGGCCTCGACGTCCACGACTGCGCCCTCGCCACGCGGCAGGAGTACATGGACGCCGAGCTGCGCCCCGGCATGGTGCTCACCGTCGAGCCCGGCCTGTATTTCAAGGCGGACGACCTCAAGGCGCCAGAACGGTTCCGGGGCATCGGGGTGCGCATCGAGGACGACGTGCTCGTCACCGAGGACGGCCACGAGAACCTCTCCGCGGCGATGCCGCGCACCGTCGAGGACGTCGAGGCCTGGATCGCACGCGTCCAGTCGGGCTGAGGCTCAGGTTCGTAGCGGCTCGGCGAGCAGCAGGCCGACGACCTGGCCGACCTCGGCGCGGACGTCGCCGGACGGCGTCTGGTGCCCGGCGAGGTGCAGGACGGTGATGCCGTGCACGGCGCTCCACAGGCGCCAGGCCAGTCGGGAGGCCGACCCGGGAGGGCGGTCGGGGTGCTCGCGGTCGAGCCAGTCGCGCGTCGGGGTGACCCAGCAGGCCCGAAACGCTGCCCGCTCGACCTCACGCAGCCGCTCGTCGCGGTCCAGACCCGGCACCGGGTCACCGAACATCACGTCGAAGAGCCGCGGGTTGGCGACGGCGAAGTCGAGGTACGAGAGCGCGAGCCGGCGTAGGGCCACGGGCCCACCACCGCGGGTCGGCAGCGCGGCCAGCGCGCCGGGGTCGGTGAGCCGCGCGAATCCGTCGTCGTGCACGGCTCGCAGCAGGTCCGCCTTCCCGCCGACCCGGCTGTAGACCACCTGGTAGCTCGTCCCGAGCTCGCGGGCCAGGCGGCGCATCGTCACCGCCTCGACGCCCTCGTCCTCGAGGAGCCGGCCGGCGAGGTCGACGATCTCGGCGCGGGTGGTGCCGTGGGAGACGGGCATGGTTATGATGGTGTCATATGACAGCGTCATAGCACGCCAGGCACGCGAGGAGCCCCCATGTCCTACCCGAACCACACCGTCTCGGCCGCCGATCTGCACACCGCGCTCGCCCTGGAGCGAGACGGCAGCGACCTCGTCGGCCAGGTGCACGAGGAGTGGGACGTGTTCGGCGTCCCCCACGGCGGGTACCTGCTCGCCCTCGCCGGCAACGCGGTACTGGATGCCACCGGCGCCCCCGACCTGTTCACCGTGACGACGCACTACCTGCGCAAGGCAGCGACCGCGCCGATCCGCTTCCACGTCACCGAGGTCGGGGGCAGTCGCCGGTTCACGACCGTGACGGCGACGGCTCTTCAGGGCGGCGAGATCGTTCTCTCCGTCATGGCCTCGGTCGGCGACCGCGAGCGGTTGGAGGGCCCGAGCTGGCGCCGCGACCGGCCGTGGGACCCCTCCGCCGCCCGCTTGACCCCCCGCGCCGGCACACCGGAGATGGCCGCCCTCCAGTCCGAGGGGTTCCGCCCCCCTCGGGTGGCCGAGCTCGCGGGCGAGCGGATCGACGTCGCGACCCTCGGGTTCGCCGGTGGCGCACCGGACGGCTCTGGCGAGGTCCGGGCAATCGTCGAGGACGTGCCGGCGGACCAGCTCGGAGCACTCTTCGCGTGCGACGTCACTCCCCCGGCGGCGTGGAACGCCCTCGGCGTCGCCGGCTGGGTGCCCACGGTCGAGCTCACCGCGCACGTGCGCGCCCGCACCGGACGTGGTCCGCTCTCGGTGCGGGCCGGCACCCACCACGTCACCGACGGGTTCCTCGAGGAGGACGCGCTGGTGCACGACGCCACCGGTCGTCTCATGGTGCAGTCCCGCCAGCTCGCCCGCTGGACCTCCTGAGGCGCCCCCCGCTGCCGCGGCCGGTCTGCTCCGGAGCTTCCGCCCTCGCCGTCGCACCCGGGATTGGCTAGGGTCCCAAGGGCCACCGCACGACTCGTCGGGAAGTCAGTGGATGACCGAGCAGCAGGCGCACACCAAGCGGGCCGTCGGGCCGCTCGGGCTCGTCTTCGTCGCCGTGGGCGGGGTCGTGGGGTCGGGCTGGCTGTTCGGGCCGCTCTTCGCGGCCCGGCTGGCGGGGCCGGCGTCGATCATCGCCTGGGTCCTCGGCGGGCTCATGGTGCTGGTCGTGGCGCTGCCGTTCGCGGAGGTCGCGGCGATGCTGCCGGTCATGGGCGGCCTGGGCCGGCTCCCCCAGTTCAGCCACGGCCGCACCGTGGGCGTGATGATCGGCTGGACCGCATGGGTCGGCTACGTCACCGCCGCGCCGATCGAGACCCAGGCCCTGCTCGAGTACGCGAGCAACGAGAGCATGTTCGGCTGGTTGTTCACCGGCGACGCCCGGCACGGGCAGAGCTCCCTGAGCCCGGGTGGCCTGCTCGTCGCCGCAGGCATCCTCGTCGCCTTCACCGTCGTCAACGCCTACGGCGTGGAGCTGTTCACCCGGATCAACACACCCCTCACCTGGTTCAAGATCGCGGTCCCCGTCGTGGCCGGGGTGGCGCTCCTGACCAGGTTCCACGCCGCCAACCTGACGTCGCACTCGTTCTCCCCCCAGGGCGTCCAGGGGGTGATGGCGGCGATCTCCTCGGGCGGTGTGATCTTCGCGTTCCTCGGGTTCCGTCACGCCCTCGACCTGGCCGGCGAGGCGGAGCGCCCCCAGCGCACCGTGCCGCTCGCCCTCACCGCGTCCCTGGGCATCTGCATCATCCTCTTCACGCTCGTGCAGGTGGGGTTCATCGGCGCGATCGACAGCTCCTCGCTCGCCGACGGCTGGTCCGGGCTGGCGCTGCCCGGCGCGAACGGCCCGGTCGCCGGGGTGCTGACCGGCCTCGGCCTGGCCACGGTCTCCGGCCTCGTCCTCGCCGACGCCGTCGCCGGACCGCTCGGGGCCGGCCTCGTCGCATCCGCGTCCACCGCCCGGCTCACCGTCGCCGTGAGCCGCAACGGGCTCTTCCCCACTGCCCTGCAGCGCATGTCCAGCCGTCGGGTGCCGTTGCGGGCGCTGGTCCTCAACGCTGTCGTCGGCTTCGGCATCCTCGTCGGCTTCCGCAACGGCTGGAGCGAGCTGCTCACGTTCAACACCGGTGCCATCGTGCTGTCCTTCGCGGCGGGGCCGGTGACGCTGCTGGCCCTGCGGCGCGGGATGCCGGACCAGCCCCGACCGTTCCGTCTCCCGGCCGTGCGGCTCGTCGGCACGGTGTCCTTCGTCATCGTCGGGCTGATCGTCTACTGGGCCGGGTGGGACACCCTGTGGCGGCTCAGCATCCCGCTGGCCGTCGGCGTCGCCATCTTCGGCTGGCGGGTGTGGCGGGACCGTGGCTCCCCCGACCACCTCGACCTGCGCCAGGCGACGTGGCTGGCGCCCTACTACCTGGGGTTGCTCGCCATCTCGTACGCGGGCAACTTCGGGGGCGGCCGCGGGTGGCTCCCCCTCGGGTGGGACGCCGCGGTCGTGGCCGTGCTGGCCGTGGTCGTCCTGCCCATCGCGGTGCGCCAGGCCCTGCCCCCCGATCGGATGCGTGAGTACATCGCGCAGGACTCGGAGGTGGGCGAGCCCCGGTGACCGGGCGGTCAGCCGCGCCGGTCGATCACCACCTGCGCCGTCCACGCCTTGTCGACTCCGACGGCCTGCCCGCCCCCGCCGAGGATCATCTCGAGCAGGGCGCGAGGCTTCGGGAAGTCGTCGGGCAGGGCGTCGTTGTACTCGGCGTGCGCCTCGAGGGAGTGCACCGACGCCTCGAAGTGCTCGCCCGAGACGTCCACGTAGTGGCTCGGGTCGGGTGACCCCGCCACCGCGAGGACCTTCACCCCGTTCCACGGCTCCAGCCCCTCGTCGGCGAGGTCGGCGTGGAGCCAGCGGTTGCCGGCGTCGGCGACGGCGTCGAGGGTCGCCAGCCCCACGGCCCGGTGGTCGGCCTGGTTGACCATGTTCGGCCCGAAGAACTCGTGCCAGTTCTGGCCGATGACGAGGTCGGGGCGGTGGCGTCGGATGGCCGCGGCGATCTGTCGGCGCAGTGGCACGCCGTACTCGATCGCACCGTCCTGCAGGCCCCCGAAGTCGACGGCGTCGACGCCCACGCGCCGGGCGCTCTCGCGCTCCTCCGCCTCGCGGACCTCGGCCGCGCGGCCGGGCTCCATCGTGTCGATACCGGCCTCGCCGCGGGTCAGGAGGAAGTACGCCGCATGAGCGCCCTCACCGACCCAGCGGTGGATGGCAGCGGCGGTGCCGTACTCGATGTCGTCAGGGTGCGCGACGACGCAGAGGATCGACGAGAACGGGCCCTCGAGGGGCTGCAGGGTGGGGGGCGCTTCGGTCATGGGCCGACGATAGTCCCTGCGCGCTCCGACCCGGCTAGACGCCGGACGGCGGCTGCTGGCCGGGTGCGGGCGCCGGCGGCGACGCGGGAGGCTGCTGGCCCTGGGCCATGCGGGCCCGCTCCTCCTCCTGGGCCCGGCGCACCTGCTCCTGGGCTGCCTTCATCGGGTCCATCTGGGCCAGCAGCTCACGGCCCCGCTGGGCGTGCTTGTGCTCGCAGAGCACCTCGTACTTGGCGGCCACCACCTGGGTGACCGACGTGAAGTCCCGGTGGCGGCCGATGAGCCGGTAGCCGACCCAGCCCCAGATCATCCCGAACACCGCGCCGAGCAGCACCGTGGAGAGGACGGTGATGATGTTGAAGCCGTTGGGGTCGAAGATCGCGAAGACGGTTCCGACGAGGAGGCCGAACCACATCCCCGACAGGGCGCCCGCGCCGACGATGCGGCCGGGCGTCAGCCGGCCGGTGACCCGCTCGAGCTGCTTGAGGTCGGTGCCGACGATGAGGACGTCCTCCACCGGGAACTCGTGGTCCGAGAGGTAGTCGACGGACTGCTGGGCCTCCTCGTAGCTGTCGTGGACCCCGAGAGACATCGGGAACTCCAGCGACAGGGCGGCGCGAAGACCGGGACGCATCGGCTGGGTGTTGCTCATGGGTCCAGTATCGCAACGACTGCTGGATGCCCGCTGTGCGGGGCCTGTACGGCCTCCGGCCCCGGCCGGTGGTCCCGACAGGGGCGTTCCGCGGACGCGGGTCGGCGGCTAGCGTGGTGCGGGGACGACGAGGAGGACGCCATGGCGCGCGACCTGTGGGGGCAGGAGCTCTCGACCGACGACGAGACCGCCGTGGCCTTCCGCGAGTTCCTCGCGCGCCGCCTCGAGTACGACCCGACGGCCGTGGACGCCCTCACCGCCGTGGTCGAGCGCGACGCTGGGTTCGCCCTCGCCCACGCCTTCGCCGTCCTCCTCGCCCTGGCCGGTCAGCCGGGTCTCGACGTCGACCGCCACCGGGCCGCCCTCGACACCGCCCGGGAGCCGGCCACCGACCGCGAGCGCTCCTTCGTCGGTGCTGCCAGCCGCATGGCCTCCGGCGGCCCGTGGGCGGCCCTCGACCACTGGAGACGGCACGCTGACGCCCACCCGGGTGACCTGCCCGCGCTCATGCAGCTCACGGTCCTCCTCGCGTGGTCGACCGACCCGGCCGGTGAGCACGAGGCCCACGAGCGGCTGCTCCGGGCTCGTGACGTGGTCGGCGACGACCCGGCACTCCTCGCCACCATCGCGATGTACGCCCAGGACGCCGGCGACCTCGACACCGCGTGGGAGCTCGGCCGGCGCAGCCTCGACCTGAGCCCCGACAGCCCGGTGAGCGCCCACCCCGTTGCCCACGTGCACTTCGAGGCCGGGGACCACGACGCCGGGCTGGCCTGGCTCGAGCCCTTCGTGGCCCGCCTGGACCCCGCCAACGTCGTCGTCGGCCACCTCGAGTGGCACTGCGCCCTGCACCTGCTCGACCTCGGCCGCACCGACGACGTGCTGGCCCGGTACGAGTCACTCGCCGCCCGGCCGGCCCAGCGGCTCCTCGACGGCACCTCGCTGCTGTGGCGCTGCCGGCTGGCCGGACTCACCCCACCGGGTGCCGACCCCGCCGGCGACGACGGCGCGACCGCCGTGCGCTCACTCGACCCCGAGGTGCTTCCCTTCACCTTCCTCGCGATGCACGTGCTCCTCGCCCACGCCGGTGCCGGCGACGCCGGCGCGCTGCGGCGCCTCTCGCGCGAGGCCGAGGGGTGGTCTGCCCCGGGAGCCTCCCTGCTCCTGCCCGGCCTGGCCCGCGGTCTGGCCGCCTTCGTCGAGGACGACCCGGCGGCCGCGGTGGGCGAGCTGCTGGCGCTCGAGCCGTGGTTCGGCCGCTACGGCGGGTCGCACGCGCAGCGCGAGGTGCTCGAGGACTTCCTGCTGCGGGCCCTCGTCGCGGCCGGGCGCCACGACGAGGCCTCGCGCCGGCTCCGCGCGCGGCTCGACCGACGCCCGAGCGGGCGCGACAGCGTGATGCTCGGCCTGGTCGAGGGCCCGGCAAGCCGGGCCGGTCAGCGCACCCGGTAGTCCTCGAGCAGGCGGCGGCCGATGATCATCTTCTGGATCTCGGCCGTGCCCTCGCCGATCAGCAGCATCGGCGCCTCCCGGTAGAGCCGCTCGATCTCGTACTCCTTCGAGTACCCGTAGCCGCCGTGGATGCGGAAGGACTGCTCGACGACATCGGCACAGTTCTCGGAGGCGAGGTACTTGGCCATGCCCGCCTCGAGGTCGTTGCGCTGACCCGCGTCCTTGAGCCGAGCTGCCTTGACCATCATCTGGTGGCTCGACTCCACCATGGTGGCCATGTCGGCGAGCCGGAAGAGGATGCCCTGGTGCTCGGCGATCTTCTTGCCGAACGCCTCGCGCTGCTGCGCGTACTGGATGCCCAGCTCGAATGCGCGTCGCGAGACCCCGCAGGCGCGGGCTGCGACGTTGACCCGCCCCACCTCGACGCCGTCCATCATCTGGTAGAAGCCCTTGCCGGGGGTGCCGCCGAGCAGCTGGGCCTCGGTCGTGCGGTGGCCCTGCATGACGAGCTCGGTGGTGTCGACCCCCTTGTAGCCCATCTTCTCGATCTTGCCGGGAACGGTGATGCCCTGGGCCGTCTCCCCGAACCCGGCCTCCTTGTCGACGAGGAAGGTCGACATGTTCTTGTACGGACTGTCGCTCTCGCCGAGGTCGGTCCGCACGAGGACGGCCACGAGGTTGGCCGACCCGCCGTTCGTCAGCCACATCTTCTGGCCGTCGAGCACCCACTCCTCGCCGTCCTTGACGGCCTTGGAGCGGATGGCGGCCACGTCGGAGCCCATCCCCGGCTCGGACATCGAGAACGCGCCGCGGACCTCGCCGGTCGCCATCCTGGGCAGGTAGCGCTGCTTCTGCTCCTCGGTGCCGTGCTGGAGGATCATGTAGGCCACGATGAAGTGGGTGTTGATGATGCCGCTCACGCTCATCCAGCCGCGGGCGATCTCCTCGACCACGAGGGCGTAGGTCAGCAGCGACTCCCCGAGACCGCCGTACTCCTCGGGGATCATCAGCCCGAAGATCCCCATCTCCTTCATGCCCTCGACGATCTCGGTCGGGTACTCGTCGCGGTGCTCGAGCTCGGTGGCGACCGGCAGGATCTGCTCGTCGACGAACTCGCGGACCAGCTTGACCAGCTCGTGCTGCTCCTCGGTGAGCGCGTCGGTCGTCTGGAGTCGGGACATGCGTGCATCGCCGCCTTTTGGTGAACCGGGTCAGGGGTCGGGTTCCCCAGTGTGCCGGGACGATCGACCGTCAGGTACCTCGCCGCGGTGTGAGTCCCCCCACCGTCGCGAGGCGCCTGCGCCGGTCAGGGAAGGTCGACGTAGTCGGCGAGGAACTCCCGTGCCGCAGCGGTGTCGAGGCGGTAGGTCACGTTGGTGGCGTAGCACGGCGTGTCCCCGGTGATGGTGGTGCCGGCGAGGACGAGCCCGCCGTCGACCTCGACGAAGTTCGGCCCACCGGAGTCGCCGTAGCAGGCGCCGCCGTAGTCGCGCGGCTTGATCATGGAGAGGTCGACCCATGCCCGGAGGAGCGTGGTGAACCCGACCTCGGCCTTCATCCGGGTGCCGCCGCCCGGGTGGGTCTGGCCGCCGGGGCCCCGCGCCGCCTCCTGCGTGCCGTACCCCACCGTCCACCAGGTGGAGGCGTCCAGCGCGCGACGTCCGATGTCGGAGAGCTGGCCGGCGGTCGGCAGGGTCGCCGGCGTGAAATCCCAGACGTCCGCAGGGTTCGTGGCCCCCTCGGGGAAGTCGATGACACCGATGTCGTGGGTGTCGTTCGACGGTCCGGGGAAGCGGGGGTCGCTGATCGCGTCGCCCTCGACGACCCAGCCCTCGTCGAGGAAGTACTGGGCCTCGTCCTCGACGTACTGGCTCCGCTCCTCGGGGCTCAGCTCCGAGGGGTCACCGTTGTCCTCCACGTACTGGTCGAGCAGCCCCTGGACATCCTGCTCGAGGGACACGAAGAACCGGTCACCGTCGTACCAGTCGCTGGTGCAGTGCGCCGCCGTCAGGAATGTGTCGTCGTCGACCATCGCGCCGCTGCAGACCCAGCGGAACCGGTCCAGCAACCCGTCCCCGTCGCGGTCGTACAGCGCGACGTACGCCCCCACCTCGGTCCGCTCCGGCGCGGGCTCGGCGTTGTAGGAGCTGATGGCGAGCGCCGGCGCGGCCGTGAGGACCGTGGCGGCGACTCCTGCCAGGGTGGCGGTGATGAGTCGGTGCATGCTCAGGACCTTCCTCTGTCGGGTTCGTACCGCCAGACCCTAGGGTTGCCGTGGTCACCCCGCCAGTGCAGGAGCGGTGACCGTGCAGGTCAGGCCGCCGGAGCACGATGTCGGGTCAAGCGGCGCCAGATCCAGGTGGCAGGCACGCGCCGGCCGGTCGCCGCGTACTCGACGGCGGCGTCGTTGTAGAGCAGCTGACGCAGCAGCGCCCGGCCGGACGGCCCGCAGTACAGCATCAGCTCGTCGCCCGGTCGCAACGGGGTGGCGCCGTCGGGGAACGGGACGACGTCGCCGTCGCGCACCAGCACCGCCACGACCACGGGCAGGTGGCGCTCGCGGTCCTCAGGATCGCGGGTGAGGTCGGAGACGGTCAGCTCGCCGTGACCGAGCCAGTCGACGACGGCCGGGGCCTCGCGGAGGTCGAGCGTGAGCATCGAGGGCACCGGCGAGTAGTGCCCGCACCGCGTCTCCAGCACGTCGAGCACCCGACCCGCCCATTCGTCGTCCTGCTGCATCGCGTGCTCGACGAGGTCCCACGCGTGCGGCGTGATCACGCGCGTCAGGCACTCGCGCGCCACGACGTCCGCCGGGAAGAACACCATGTCCGGGGCGAAGCTGCGGATCAGGGCGCGTGAGGTCGTGTGCACCTGGCGCAGGCAGAGCAGCACCTCGGGATGGGCCCGACGCAGGTGCGCCGCGATCGCGAGGTTCGCGGTGTCGGTCGACGTCGCCACGACGCAGCCGACCGCCCCCGTGACGTCGGGCGGGGTCCCGTCGGGCTCGGCGAACCGCACGTCGAAGCCGGCCCGATTGAGGTCCTTGGCGACCTGGTCGCGGAAGTCCCCCTCGGCACACACCGTCCACGTCCCCGTCTCCACCGGCTCGCGCGACTTGCGGACCTCGGCGCTCGTCGGGCTGGTCAGCCAGACGACGAGCTGCCACACGGTCGGCCGCCGGAGGTGCAGCACGAGGTAGTCGCCGAAGCGGTCCGCGGGGTTGATGACGGCGGACGGATCGAACTCGGCCATCCGCTCCTCGGCCGCCCGCGTCGACGCCCGGGCGATGACCGGCACCTCGGGGTGCAGCAGCGCCACGGCCTGGAGGACCGCGAGGTTGACATCCTCGTCGTCGGTCAGGGCCAGCACCCCGCAGCAGTTGTCCTGGCCGAGGCCGGCGAGACCGAGGACGACCGGGTCGTGCGCGTCCCCCACCAGCCCGGGGATGTCGGTCCACGTCTCGCTGACCTCGAGCAGGTCGATCCGTGCCTTCCGCGCGTCCACGGCGACGCAGCGCTGGTCAAGGGCGTCCAGGCGCAGGCTGACCCGTCGCCCGGACTCGCCGAACCCGGCGAGGAGGTAGAACGGCTCACGGACGCGGCGGACCCGGCGGCGGAACCGCTGGACCGTGCGGGCGGCGGTGAACCCCTCGTCCTGGGAGAGTGCCAGCAGCGTGGTGACCGCGTACGCCCAGCCGATCACGGTGGCGTAGATCATGAACGTCACCCACAGCCGCTGGCCGGTGGAGAACGGGTACGGCAGCTCGCCGAAGCCGATCGTCGTGGCCGTGTAGCTCATGACGTAGAAGGACTCGAAGATGCTCAGCCGGTACGGGGCACCCGCCTCGTCGACGCCGACGGTGGCGCTGAGCCCCACCACCGACACCGTGAACACCCCGACGAGCCAGAGCAGGGGTGGGCGCATCCGCCGCAGCACGAGGAAGATGACGTCCGTCGACGTCGCCGCCGTCGGTACCGGGACCTCCCGCCGCCGCAGGCTCCCGCGCCGCCGGGCGACGACGGCCGCGACGATCGGGCTGATCACGGTCCCGCGCCCCTCTCACCGCCGGTGCGCGGCGAGGGTCTCTCCGACGAGCAGTGCCAGCGACACGATGTTGGCGAGGAGCGCGCCCCCGGACAGGGAGACCACCGAGCTCATCGCGTGGACCCCGATCTGGTCCTCTCCCGAGCTCACCGCGATCCACACGACAGTCGCCGCGATGAGCTGGATGGCGGCGACGAGACTGGTCGCCAGGTGGATGGCGCCGATCTGCGTGCGGTCGCCGAACTTGAGGATGACGGCGATCACGTTGACGACCACTGCCGCGTAGAGCTCGTAGATGTTGTGCGCCCGCACATCGGTCATGTCACCGACGAAGAACCCGAAGTTGAGGGTCGCCGCGAGCACCACGAAGAAGCCGAAGACGACCTTCTCCATGTTCATGTGGCGACACTACCGAGCCGGGGCGGGTCCGTCCTCCCGCGGGAGGACGGACACGCCACGCCCGGCCGTGCCGGAAACCGGTGGCGGCGGCGGCCGACGACGCGGCATTCTGGTCACGCCGCGGAGGATGCCGCGTGCCCGGCCGCTGACGCGGACCGCTGCCGAGCGAGTGGAGGAGGACCCCATGTCGACGACTGTCGTGGGCCGTTCCCGAGCCCTTGTCCTCCCCCTCGCACAGGAGCACCACCGTGGCACACATGCCGTTCCACCTGCCGGAGAAGCAGGCTGCCTTCTCCACCGACGCCTCACCTGACGCGCCGCCGGAGGGCGAGCGCTGGTCCACCTGGGACATCGCGACCCACGGACCCACACCCCGCCCCTACTGGGTCGTCACCGAGCTCGCCGCCGTCGACGCCGACCTCGGCGTGCTCAAGACCGGCAAGGAGGCCGACGTCCACGTCGTCCGCCGCTGGGTCCCGGGCACCGACCGCGACGTCACGATGGCCGCGAAGCGCTACCGCGCGTACGACAACCGCCTCTTCCACCGCGACGCCGGCTACCTCGAGGGCCGCCGGGTCCGCAAGAGCCGCGAGAACCGGGCCATGTCCCGGCGCACCGAGTTCGGCAAGCAGCTGATCTCCGGCCAGTGGGCGGTCGCCGAGTTCGACGCCCTCGGCCGGTTCTGGGAGCTGGGCCTGCCCGTCCCCTACCCGGTGCAGCTCGACGAGACCGAGATGCTCATGGAGATGGTGGGCGACGAGCGCGGTGCGGCACCTCGGCTGGTCTCCACCCGGCCGCCGCCCGACCTGCTCGCCGACCTCTTCGACCAGCTCCGCACCGCGATGCTGACCCTCGCCCACCACGGCTGGACCCACGGCGACCTCTCCCCCTACAACGTCCTGCTCGACGGCGAGCGGCTCGTCATCATCGACTGGCCGCAGGTGGTCGACGTCATCGGCAACCCGAGCGGCTTCGAGTTCCTCGAGCGCGACGCCGCGACGATGGTGGCCTGGTTCCGGCGCAAGGGCCTCGACGTCGACCTCGGTGAGCTCGTCGGCGACCTCGTGGTCGAGGCGACGGCTCGGTTCTGACGGCGAGGCCCTCGCCCCGTCTGACGGCGACGCCGTCGGCCCGAAGGTAAAGGGACCGCAAAATCTGCCGTCCGACCCTGTCGTGACGCTCCGTTCTCAACTAGCGTCCGGGGCGAACCGGAACCCCGAGACAGGCGGGACTCCGGTCTTTCCATGCCCCGGCGGAGGGTCGGGGCAGCTACAGGGAGACAGATGTCGATGAGCAGCGCCATGAAGCGCCAGCGTCGCCTCCTCGCCCTCGCCCCCGTCGTCGCGCTGGCCACCGCCGGCATCGCGACGGGGACGAGCGCAGCAGCGACAGCCGCGGCCCCCGCGGTCGCCGGTTCCGACACGGATGCCGGTGGGTACTACATCAACTACGCCGAGCCGGCGGTCCAGAAGGCCGTCGTCCCCGACGTCAAGGTGACGAAGGGGAAGCAGAGCAAGCAGGTCCCCAAGGACGCCGTCGACCTCGGCGCGGCCCTCGACCGCAAGAACGCCCAGGGCAACCCGGTCGCGGCACGCGGCCTGGCCAAGCTCGAGGCCCAGGCGATCAAGACCGGCAAGAGCCCGAAGGAGCTGAAGAGCCGCTACAAGGGCTCGAAGTCCACCCAGGAGGCCAAGCTCCTCACCATCCTCGTCGAGTTCAACGACGAGGCCGAGGACGACTTCTCCGGCAGCTACGTGCCGGAGTACTGGGGCGCGACCACGTGCAAGCCCGGCGAGAAGGTCAGCGGCCCGCTGCACAACAACATCCCGGACCCCGCCCAGTACGACCACGTCGACAACAACTCGATGTGGGTGCCGGACTTCTCCCCCCAGCACTACGACAAGATGCTCTACACCAAGGACGGCATCACCGACCGTGTGCGCACGGACCTGGAGGGCCCCGACGGCAAGGCCGGGTTCGACATCTCCGGCTACACCATGAAGAACATGTACGAGGAGATGTCCCACGGCGCCTACACCGTCGACGGTGAGGCCACCCCGTGGGTCAAGGTCGACCACTCCGAGGGCTGGTACGGCGCCACCCGCTGCTCCAAGAACGCCGACGGCGAGTGGGTGGCCGGTCCCTACCAGGGCATGCAGGGCCACCCCGACAACCCGCTCGGCCCGGGCCAGCTCCCGATCGACGCGGTGAACAAGCTCGCCGAGATGAACCCCGGCTTCCCGTGGGCCGACTACGACCTCGAGGACCAGGGCGACGTCGACGGTGACGGCAACGTCAACGAGCCCGACGGCATCATCGACCACGTCGTCCTCGTGCACGCCGGTGAGGACAAGTCCGGCGGCGGCGGCGCCGAGGGCACCTACGCCATCTGGGCGCACTCCTCGGCCGTGGCCGGTGGCGCCGCGATCCCCGGTACGGACCTCAAGCTGCGCAACTACATCGTGCAGCCGGAGGACTCCGGTGTCGGCGTCTTCGCCCACGAGTACGGCCACGACCTCGGCCTGCCCGACCTGTACGACACCTCGGGCAACGGCGACTCCGACGTCGACTTCTGGGACCTGATGAGCTCCGGCTCGCACGCGGGCCCCATCTTCCAGTCGATGCCGACGCACATGGGCCTCTGGGACAAGTACGTCCTCGGCTGGGCCGACCCGGTGCAGATCAACCCCGGTGACGACCCCAAGGCCGTCAAGGTGGGCCAGAACTCGCGCCCGCTCAAGGGCACGCAGGACGGCATCAAGGTCAACCTGCCCGCCAAGTCGATCACCCTCGCCACCCCCCACAGCGGCGAGAACATGTGGTACACCGGCGCCGACCAGAACTGGGCGGACATCCGCCTGCGTCGCTCGGTCGACGTGCCGGCGGACGGCAGGTTCTGGATGTGGAACAACTACGTCATCGAGCAGGACTGGGACTACGGCTTCGTCGAGGTCTCGACCGACGGTGGCAGCACCTGGACCGCGCAGAAGGTCTACGACGAGTCCGGCGCCGAGGTGTCGACCCCGGACGGCTACGGCGACCCGAACGGCCGCATGGCCGACTTCGGCGGCCTCGAGCACGGCCTCACCGGAGACACGAACGGCTGGCGCCACGACTACATCGACCTGTCCGCCTGGGCGGGCCAGACCATCGACGTCCGGCTCCGCCAGGCCACCGACGCCGGCTACCTCGACCGTGGCTGGTTCGCCGACGACTTCGCCGTCACCAGCGGCGCGGACGCTGTGTGGACCGATGACGTCGAGTCGGGCGCCAACGGCTGGACGGCCGACGCCGGCACCTTCGTCGACACCTCCGGCCCCGGCTGGCGGATCGACGGCGGCACGACGACCAACGCGCAGTACTACCTGGTCGAGTGGCGCAACTTCGACGGCTTCGACGAGGGGCTGAAGTACGCCTACGACACCGTCTACAGCGACGGTGCGTGGAAGGTCGACAAGATCAAGTACAACGCCCCCGGCGCGCTCGTCTGGTTCCGTGACACCTCCTACGGCGACGCCAACCACGTCGCCGACAGCGCCACGGACCTGCCGAGCGGCGGCGCCAAGGGCGGCCTCCTCATCGTCGACAGCCACTACCAGCCGCTCCGGCGAACCGGTGCGGCGGCCGACTTCGACCCGTCCTCGCTGAACAACATGCCGTCGCGGCCGCAGTCGTCCAACGCGGCGTTCGGGCTCCAGAGGACCTACCCCTTCACGGAGTGCATGGCCGACGAGGACTACACCGAGTACTGCACGGACATCCCGGCCCTGCCGGCGGTGAAGAAGTTCACCGACGCCAAGAGCTGGGTGCCCGGCCTGGAGTACCGCCCCGACCTGGGGGGCTACTTCTGGCGCGACATCGACGCGTCGGCCGTGGTGCCGTCGGTCGGCGTCCAGCCGTACACGACCCCGATCGTCGACAAGGACGGGAACCTCGTTCCCTCCCAGTTCGGCCTGGATTTCGGGTTCACCGTGACCGGTACGGGCAACCCGGCGGACTCCGGGGTGGCGTTCGGCACCGAGATCGAGGTCGCCAAGACCTTCGACGGCAACCGGTCCGGACTGATCAAGGTCACCCCGCCGCCGGCGGAGTGACCCGGTTCGGCCGGATCGCCGGCTGACACGGCGCGAGGCGCCGGTCCCTCACGGGGCCGGCGCCTCGTCGCGTCCGCGATGCGCGCAGCTCAGTCCCCCGTAGGGTTCCTGCATGCCGACTCCACCACCCCGCCTCGCCGCGCCCAGCACTCCGGACCCGATGGAGGCGCCCCCGCTGCGGTGGGGCGTGCTCGGCCCGGGCGGCATCGCCAACACCTTCGCCAGTGCCGTGCGCGAGGGGACACGTTCGCAGGTCGCGGCCGTCGGCTCGCGGGACGCCGACCGGGCCAGCGTCTTCGCCCGGCGCCACGGCGTCGCGCGCTCCCACGGCTCCTACGAGGCCCTCGTGGCCGACCCCGACGTCGACGCCGTGTACGTCGCCACACCGCACAGCGAGCACCGCGACCATGCCCTGCTGGCCCTGGCCGCGGGCAAGCCGGTCCTCGTCGAGAAGGCCTTCTCGCGCAACCTCGCCGACACGGACGAGGTTCTCGAGGCCGCTCGGGCCGCGGGCCTCTTCGTCGGTGAGGCGATGTGGAGCCGCTACCTCCCCCAGTACGACGTGCTCCGGCGCACCCTCGAGCAGGGAACCCTCGGAGACGTCGTCCTCGTCCAGGCCGACCACGGGCAGCGGCTGTACCCCGACGGGCCCCGACGCCTGTCGGACCCCGCGCTCGCCGGCGGCTCCCTGCTCGACCTCGGGGTGTACGCGGCCGCGCTGGCCGACCATCTGCTCGGCACGATCGAGGACGTCGCCGCTCGCGGTGTCCTCGGCCCGGAGGGCGTCGACGTCACCATGGGGGTCACCGCACGTCGGGGTGACGCCCTGGCCCGGATGACGTGCACGATGGCAGCCGCCACCCCCTGTACCGCCGTGGTCGCCGGCACCGAGGCTCGCGTCGAGCTGAGCAGCCGCTTCTACACGCCGTCCACGACTCTGACGCTCCTCGGCCCCGACGACACCGTGCTCGACACCTGGGAGCCCGAGCACCGGACCCACGGCTTCCGGTACCAGGCGGCGGAGGTGGCCCGGGCCCTCGCCGACGGACGCTGCGAGCCGTGGTCGGTGCCGTGGGAGGCGACGCGGCGGGTGATGGCGGTCATGGACGACGTCCGCCACCAGGTGGGGGTCGTCTACCCCGGGGAGTGACCCGACCCGCCGAGTCCGCCCCGGCCACCGCCCGGCCCCGGGATGTGTGTGGACTCGCCGGGCGTCCGCGGTGTGATTTGAAGGGACCTTCTGAACAGTGATGTGAAGGGAGTCTCTGAACACTCGGGGGTGCTTGGTCGAGCGGTCGATTGTTGGCTGCATGAGCGAGCGGAGTGTGTCGATGGAGGCACGGCTGGCGTTGGCGGCCCACGCGGTGCTGGAGGGCTCGGGCCTGTCGGTGACGGCGGTGTGCCGCCAGTTCGGGGTGAGCCGGGGCTCGTACTACACGTACAAGGCGAGGCTGGAGGCGGAGGGGCTGCAGGGGCTGCTGCCGCGCTCGAGCCGCCCGGGATCTTCTCCGAACCGGACCGGGGCGGGGATGGTCGAGACGTTGTGCCTGAAGCATGACGAGTTGCTCGCGGCGGGCTGGGACGCCGGCGCGCGGTCGGTGCATGACTGGCTGGTCCGCGCCGGCGTGGAGCAGGTGCCGTCGGCGCGCACGATCCACAAGATCCTGCTCGCGCACGGGCGGGCGACGCCGACCCCGGCCAAGCGGCCCCGTCGCTCGTACCGGCGGTTCGAGGCGATGGCACCGAACGGGATGTGGCAGCTGGACGGGCACGAGACACCGTTGGCCGACGGGACCAAGGCGGTGGTGCTGCGGTTCCTGGACGACCACTCCCGGATGGTGGTCGCCTCGCGGGCCGCGCCCGGGGAGAACGGGCAGGACACCTGGCAGTGCATGGTCACGGCGATGAACCGGTACGGCAAGCCCGCGGTGGTGCTGTGCGACAACGGCACCGCGTTCACCGCGCGGTTCCAGCGTGGCGGCGGGTACTCCGAGTTCGAGGTCCGCCTGGCCCTGATCGGGGTCTCGATGAGCAACTCCAGCCCGGGCCACCCCCAGACCTGCGGGAAGAAGGAACGCGAGTGGCAGACCCTGGAGAGGTGGCTCGCCGCCCGTGCCCGGCCCGAGACCCTCGATGACCTCCAGGTTCTGCTCGACACCTACGACGCCCTGTACAACACCCAACGTCCCCACCAGGCCCTGGGCGGCGCGACCCCGCAAGAACGCTACGACGCCTCCGACAAGGCCGTCCCCGACCCCACCACCGTCCGCAGCCGGATCACCCTGCACCACCGCAAGCTCTCCGACACCGGCGGAGTCGACCTTCCCGGCGTACGGGTCAGCTTCGGCCGCCGCTGGGCAGGGGTCACAATCAGCTACCTGATCGACCTCCGCCACGCCGTGTTCTTCCTCGACGGCGAACCCCTCGGACACGTCGACCTCGACCGAGCCCGCTACATCGGGCTACCGAGGATCCCGCTGACCTACCATCGGATCACGGTGGAGCGCACCCACGACTGTTCAGAACCTCCCTTCACCGACTGTTCAGAACGTCCCTTCACATGACACCGGGCGTCCGCGGCGTGTCAACACGCGTTGTGGAGGGGTGGCCCGGCCAGTGCCGCGGGGAGGGCGCCCGTCAGTGGACCGAGACGGTGGTGCCGATCTCCATGAGCCGGTCGTCCCAGATCATGTCCATCGCGGCGTTGCTCACCCGCGCGCATCCGTGCGACGCGGGGTACGGGGGGATGCTGGGCGAGCCGTGGACCGCCCAGCCCCGGAGGAAGTACTTGGGTCGCCACAGCTTCCCGAGGTCGCTGTCGTCCGGGCCGTCGACCTCGCGGAAGACGCGAAAGGTGCCGGTGGGCGTGAAGGCGGTGCTCATGTGGTCGCCCGACCGGTAGGGCTCGTCGTTGCCGGTGGAGGTGCTGAGGACAAGAGCGGGCCTGCCCTTGCGCACGACCATGAGCAGCTGGCGGTCGAGGTCGATCTCGATGCCGCTGCCCCGCAGGGTCGCCGTCGGCCGGACTCCCTCGGCCAGGGCACGCCGCGTGTTCGGGCCCACGACGCCGTCGCGCTCGATGCCCGCAGCCTTCTGGAGCGCGAACACTGCCTGCTGGGTCAGCGGCCCGAAGTCACCGTCGCGGACACCGAGCCAGTAGCCCAGGGCGCTGAGCCGCCGCTGGAGCGTTCGCACCTCCGATCCCGACGACCCGAGCCGCAGGGCCGTGGGGCCGGAGGTCGCCTTCGGTGACCGCGTCGGCGTCGGCGTCCGCGCCGGCGTCGGGGCTGCCGCCGTCGTCGTGGGGGTGGGCGACAGCTCCGGAGTCGCCGTCGCCGTGGGTGTCGGGGTGCGGGTCGCCGCCGGTGGCGGGCTGGGGCTCGCCGTGGGCGTGGGTGCCGGGGCGGCCGTCGTCGACCGGGGCGCCGCGGAGGACGTGGAACGGGACGTCGACGGGGTGGCGCCCGCCGCCGTGGTGGCCCCGCTTCCGCTGCTCCATGTCGGCAGGTTCCCGCACGCGGACAGTAACAGTCCCGCGGCCAGGGCTGCCGCACCCGCCGCGCCGCGCCGCGTCCGCGTCATCGGTCCTCCCTGGTCGTGGCCTCCGGGACCCCACGACACGACATGAGGCGGCGTCCGTGCAAGTCAGCGCGCGGGCCGTGACCGAATCGTTGACTCGCGCAGCCGGTGTCAGCCGCGCGCGCGGATCGCCTCGTCGGTGGCGAGGACCCGCCTCGCGACGTCGACGTGGAGGTTCTCGACCATCCGGCCGTTGTGGGTGACGACCCCCGTCCCGGCCCCGGCCTCCCACGCCTCGAGGACCCCACGGGCGTCCTCCACCTCATCGTCGGAGGGAGCGAAGACCGTGTTGCACGGGTCGACCTGGCCGGGGTGGATGAGCGTCTTGCCGTCATAGCCGAGGTCGCGGCCCTGGCGGCACTCCTGCGTGAACCCCTCGAGGTCCCGTACGTCGTTGTAGACCCCGTCGAGCACCGCGACGCCGGCGGCCCGGGCAGCGAGGACCACCGTCGAGAGCGCGCTGAGCAGCGGTGCCCGGCCCGGCACGAACCGGGCGTTGAGCTCCTTGACCAGGTCGTTGGTGCCGAGCACGAGCACGGCGAGACGGTCGGAGGCCGACGCGATCTCCCGGGCGTCGAGGACGGCCGCGGGCGTTTCGACCATGGCCCAGAGGCGGGTGTGGTCGGGGGCGCCGTGCCGTTCCATCGCCGCGACCAGCTGCCGCACCTCGTCGGCCGAGCCCACCTTGGGGACCACGATGCCGTCCGGCCCCGCCGCGCACGCTGCCTCGAGGTCGGCGTCGTGCCACTCGGTACCGTTGCCGTTGACGCGGATCGTCACCTCGCGATGGCCGTAGTCACCGGATGCCGCTGCAGCACAGGCTTGCTCACGGGCGCCGGGCTTGTCGGCCGGGCTGACCGCGTCCTCGAGGTCGAGGATGAGCCCGTCCACGGCAAGGGTCTTGGCCTTCTCGAGCGCCCGGCTGTTGCTGCTCGGCATGTAGAGCACCGAGCGGCGGGGGCGGTAGGACGGGCTCACGACGACCCCTCCCCCGCGCCGGCGTACTGCCGGGCCAGCTCGGGATCGCTCGCCGACAGGCGGTCGGCCAGCTCGAGGATGACGAGGCACTGCTTGAGGCTGGCGTCGTCCTCCATCTTCCCGTCGATCATCACGGCACCCGTGCCGTCACCCATGGCTGCCTTGACCCGCCGGGCGTGCGCGACGTCATCGGCTGAGGGACTGAAGACCTTCTTGGCGATGGCGATCTGCGTCGGGTGGAGGGTCCACGTACCGACGCAGCCGAGGAGGAATGCGTTGCGGAACTGGTCCTCGCACGCGACGACGTCCTTGATGTCACCGAAGGGGCCGTAGTACGGGAAGATCCCGTGCATCGCGCAGGCGTCGACCATGCGGGCGATCGTGTAGTGCCAGAGGTCCTGCTGGTAGGTGGTTCGCTGCCCCTCGATGTCGCCGTCGACGGCGTCCTGCCGCACGAGGTATCCGGGGTGCCCGCCGCCGACGCGGGTGGTCTTCATCCGCCGGTCCGCGGCGAGGTCGGCCGGGCCGAGGCTGATGCCCTGCATCCGCGGGCTGGCCCCTGCGATCTCCTCGACGTTCGCGACCCCCCGGGCTGTCTCGAGGATGGCGTGCACGAGCACCGGGCGGGTGAGGCCGGCCCTGGCCTCGAGCTGGGCGAGGAGCCGGTCGACGTAGTGGATGTCCTCGGGGCCCTGCACCTTCGGCACCATGACGACGCCGAGGGTGTCTCCGACCTCGGTGACCAGGGTGGTGAGGTCGTCGAGCGCCCACGGGCTGTCCAGGGCGTTGACCCGGGTCCACAGCTGGGTGTGCTCGCCGAACTCGGTGGCCCTGGCGATGTCGACCAGACCCTGCCGGGCCGCCTCCTTGTTCTCGGCCTTCACGGCGTCCTCGAGGTTGCCGAGCAGGACGTCGACGCTTCCGACCATGTCGGGGACCTTGGCGGCCATCTTCGGGTTGCTCGGGTCGAAGAAGTGGATCATCCGGCTCGGGCGCGCCGGGACCTCGCGGACCGGGTCGGGAGCCCCCACGGCGAGAGGGCGGAAGAAGTCCTTGGCGCTGCGCATCGTCGAGCCTTCCCAGGCGGGGAGCACGGTCGGTGCGGACGCTAGCAGCGCGGGCACCCGCCGGCGCGTGAGCGACCTCACGGTGTGACCGACGCCGCGCCCGCGAGCGGCTGAGCGCCCGTCGGCGTGATCCCGCCCACGGCGAGGTTGGCCCGGGGCGCCCGCGGCCTACGGTGGAGGCAGGAGCCGCTCATGGACACCGCCGGCCACTTCACCGCGTGGCGGGGCCTCCTGCGCCTCGGGGGGTGGGCCGCTTTCGGCTCCGTGGGGTTGACTGTCGTCCAGGTGGTGCTGTTCGCCGTGTGGCCGCCGGTGCACACCGTGCCGGAGGTCTTCACGCTGATGGAGCGGTCTCCGGTGCTCGGGCTGGTCTCCCTCGATGCGCTCCTCCTCGTGAACAACCTCCTCGTGCTGCTGCTCTACCTCGCGCTGGGGGTGGTCCTGTGGCCGGTGTCGCGGTCCGGGGTGGTCGTGGCGGTGGTCCTCGGCACCGTCCAGATTGCCGCGTACAACGCCTCGAACCCCGCGGCGGAGATGCTGGCCCTGGCCCGGCGGGACGCGAGCGCCACCGACCCGGCCATGCACGCGGTGTACCGCGCGGCCGGCGAGGCGGTCCTGTCCTCGTGGAAGGGCACCGCGTACCTCGTCTACTACGGGATCGGCGCGGTGGTCCTGCTGTCGCTGGCGGTCCTCGTCCGGCGCTCCCCCGTGTTCAGCACCGCCACGGCCCGGTGGGCGCTCGCAGCGGGTGTGCTGATGCTGGTGCCCGCGACGTTCGGTGTCGTCGGGATGGTCCTCGCGCTCGCCTCGCTGCTGCCGTGGAGCGTGTTCTGCGTGCTCGCCGGCCGACGGATGGTCCGACTGGCCGGCGCCGACCCCGAGCCCTCGGACCTTTCGACTCCGCTGGACGCCGCTCCCGTCCGGTCGCGCTGACGCCCGGCCCGTCCGACGGGGCCGGCGAGGCCCTCGCCCGGGCGGGATGCCCACCGCCGGGCATCGACCGTCGTGCAGGAATGTGGGGCGGATGCCTCAGGCGCCGCGCCGCTCACCGGTCGACGCTGGGGTCATGACAACGACACCACGACAGACCGTGTCCGCTCTCGAGACGACCCGTCGGCTCGTCCCCGGTCCGGGCGAGCGTTTCACCGGGTACGGCGTGATGGGTGTCCCGTTCGCGTCGGGGCACTACCTCAGCCTCCGCGACATGGTGGCGACCTCCGTCGGCCCCGCCTACCGGGCCGTCTGGCACCGCGACCCCGCGCGCCGCTGGAGCATCTTCACCACGGTCGACCCGGCCCTGAGCTGTCCGCGGTACTTCGGGTCCGCGGCGGCCGTGGTCGAGCAGGTGCCGTCGATCGACGTGACGTGGCGGGACGAGTGGACCCTCGACGTCACCATGGGGACGCGGCTGACCTGGCGCCTGGAGCTCGGCGCGAGCACGGCCACCCGGATGATGACGTCGATGGGCGGCGCGACTCCCGACTGGGCGTGGGACAGCGACGCCGTCCTGGCCCCGATGGGGCCGCTTGCGGGCGGTGTCCTGCGGTCCGGTCGGATCAGGCTGCACGGACGGACCCCCAACGGGCCGCGGTTCAAGGCGGCGCCCCTGCAGGTGTGGCGGGTGCGCGGAGGGCGGGCAGCTCTCGACGGCGTGGACCTCGGGCCCCTCGGCGCGTTGGCCGAGCAGACCGCTCTCGCCGACTTCTGGCTCCCCCAGCGGGGTCTGTTCTTCTCCGGCCGGATCCGGTTCACCCCCGCGGTGGGCCCTAGTCCCGAGCGCCGTGGCGCCGAGTCGGTCCGGGGATGACCCGGGCCCCGGGGTGGGCTCCACCCCGTCGGAGCGGGGTGGGAGCCGGCCGTCCCCTCGAGCACGCGGTCGTGGTCGGGGCGAGCGTTGCCGGCCTGGTCGCCGCGCGTGTCCTCACCGAGTACGCCGAGCGGGTCACCCTCGTCGACCGGGACACCTTCGCCGACCGGCCGGAGCACCGTCGGGGCGTCCCGCAGGCCCGGCACACGCACGTGCTGCAGCCTCGTGGCCTCCGGGTGCTCGAGGAGCTCCTCCCGGGCTTCGCCGCCGGACTGCGCGACGAGGGCGCGGTGGTCCTCGACGACCTCTCCCAGATGCACTTCTGTGCCTTCGGCCGCACCTTCGCCAGCGGCCCCTACCCCAGGTCGCTGACCCTGCTCGCGACCCGTGACCTCGTGGAGACCCACGTCCGGTCCGCCGTCCTGCGGGACCCCCGCATCTGTCTGCGCACGCAGACGCAGGTGTCCGGACTGGTGCTGGAGCCCTCGTCGGACCGGGTCCGTGGGGTCCGGCTCGGGACGCCGACGGGGACGGAGACGGTGCCGACGGACCTCGTGGTCGACGCCAGCGGGCGCGGTAGCCGCGTGGACCGATGGCTCGTCGCTGCCGGTCGCGGTCCCAGCCGGGTCGTCGAGCAGCAGATCGGGGTCCGGTACGCCACCCAGCTCGTTCGGCTCCCGGAGGACCGCCTGCCCCAGCGGCTCGTCGTCGTGGGCCCTCGACCGGGGCGGCCGAGGGGCTTCTACCTGCCGCGCTACCAGGGCGGCCTGCGCATGGTCACGGTGATGGGGTATGGAGCCGACAGCCCCGGCCCGTCGCGGACGGACCTGCTGACCTGGACTCGCGAGCTCGCTCCCCCCGAGGTGGCCGCCGCCGTGCTCGACGCGGAGCAGGTCGGACCGGTCGCCGGGTACCGCTTCGACGCGAGCCGTCGACGCCTCCTCGGCGCGGCGCACGCCCTTCCCGGCGGGCTGGTCGTGCTCGGCGACGCGCTGTGCACCTTCAACCCCATCTACGGACAGGGCATGACGGTCGCGTGCTGCCAGGCGGTCGAGCTGGGCCGGGCGCTGTCCATCGGCACCGGGCACCTGACGCGCCGCTTCCAGACTGCCGCGGACCGTGTCGCCGACCAGGCGTGGGAGGTCTCCGTCCCCGCCGACCGCGGCATCCTGTCGTTGCCACAGCCACCGAGGGAGCGCATCGAGCAACGGTTCCTGGGGCGGCTGCTCGACCGCGCCCGTGACGACCCGACCGCCGCGGTCGCCGTCCTCGACGTGTTGACGATGAACCGTTCCAAGCGCTCGCTGATGCGCCCCGGCCCGGTCTACCGGGCGGTCTCCTCCTCTCGGGCTCGCGTGCCCCGATGACGCTCACGGAGCAGAATCGGCGCATGGAGCCCTCGAAGCGGCCGGACGCGGAGGCGCTGCCTCGCCGGGTCGAGGTCCTGGCCGGGCTGTCCGTCGCCATCGACCTGGGCCTCGGCCAGCCCGCGGAGCACATGCTGCGCTCGGCGGTGATCGCCTGCCGGCTCGCGGACCGGCTCGGGCTGGACGCGGAACAGCGGGGGAACGCCTACTACACGACGCTGGTCATGTGGATCGGCTGTCACGCGGAGTCCCAGGAGTACGCCCGGTGGTTCGGCGACGACATCGCCGTCCGGCGCGAGGCCTACCTCGTCGACTGGGCCGGCCTGCCCTACCTGCGCTTCCTGCTCGGCAACGTCGCCAAGGGGGAGCCCCTGGCGCACCGGGTCAAGGTGATGGGGTCGCTGTTCCGTGACACCCGGGGCCAGCTGGCCGCGATGATCCACTCGCACTGCCTCTCGGCCGCGGCCCTCGCCCGACACATCGGGCTGTCACCGACCGTCGAGGCGTCCCTGGCGTACACCTTCGAACGCCATGACGGCGGGGGGCTGCCGGCGGGTGCCTCCGGGGACGAGATCCCCGTCGAGATGGCTGTCGCCCAGCTCGCGGACATCGCCGAGGTGCACCACCGGATGTACGGCACCGACGGGGTCCTCGCCATGGCCCACGGGCGTCGCGGGGGCCACTTCGCCCCGGACGTCGTCGATGCCCTCCTGTCCGCGCCCCAGGAGGTCCTCGCCAGCGCCAGGCACGGCGACCTGTGGCGCGAGGCCCTCGACCACGCACCCGACCGCGACGTGCGGCTGGACCCGGACGGCCTGGACCGACTGGTCTGCGCGATCGGCGACTTCGTCGACCTCAAGTGTCCGTTCGCCCTGGGCCATTCCCGAGGTGTCGCCGACCTCGCCGCCCGGGCGGGCGGGCTGTTGGGCCTGGAGGCGCACGAGCTGCGCACGCTGCGACGCTCGGGGCACCTTCACGACCTCGGCCGGCTCGGGGTGTCGAACCAGGTGTGGTCCACGCCCGGGGAGCTCACCACGTCGCAGTGGGAGCGCGTGCGCATGCACCCCTACCTCACCGAGCGCGTGCTCCACCGCATCCCCGGGCTCGCCGGCGAGCGCCGGATCGCCCGCGCCCACCACGAGCACCTGGACGGCACCGGCTACCCGTTGGGCGTGAACGGGTCGATGCTCGGCCGCAGCGAGCGCGTGCTCGCCGCGGCCGTCGCCTACCAGTCGGCGACCGAACCCCGGCCCTACCGGGACGCCATGGCCCCTGACCGTGCGGCAGCGAGGCTCCGCCGACGCAGTGGCGCGGGGGCGCTGGACCCCGACTGCGTCGACGCGGTCCTCGGCGCCGCCGGCCATCGCTCCCCGAAGGCGCGCCGCGACGACCGGCTGACCCCGCGCGAGCAGGAGGTGCTCGGGCTCGTGGCCCGGGGACTGACCAACCGCGAGATCGCCGAGCGTCTGGTGCTCAGCGAGAAGACCGTGCGCAACCACGTGGAACGCAGCTACACCAAGACCGGGGCGACGAACCGGGTGGGCGCGAGCCTCTACGCGCTCCAGCACGGTCTCGTCTCGCCTCCCCAGGACCCGGAACGCGCACCATGACCATGCTCGAGGGGTCCACGGTGTCCTTGCGGCCGGTGCGCGCCGCGGACCTCGACGCGCTGTGGGAGGCCCACATCGACCTCCGCTCCCGCGGCGACCACTTCCCCCTCGGTGTCCTGTCCGAGAGCGCATTCCGTCGCGCCCACGCCGAGACCGGGATGTGGCAGTCCGACGAGGGCACCCTGCTCATGGTCGTCGACGACCGCATCATCGGCCACATCGAGTTCTACCGGCCGTCGACCTACTGGGACGCCCACGAGCTGTCCTACCAGCTCTACGACCGGGCGGACGCCGGACACGGGTACGTCACCGAGGCCGTCGACCTCCTGGTCGGCCACCTCTTCGACACGACACCACGTCACCGGATCCAGCTCGTCATCGCCACGGGCAACCACGCCTCCCGACGCATCGCCGAGAAGTGCGGCTTCACGCTCGAGGGCACCTGCCGCGGCGCCTTCTTCAACCACGGCACCAACCACGACGTGCTCATGTACTCCCTGCTGAGGTCGGACCCCCGGTGAGCGGGACGCTGCCGATGGTGCCGCCCGCTCCCGCCGTGACGGGCACCCTCCCGGCACGCTGTGGGAGAGTGCGGGCATGTCGGAGCAGACCCCGCAGGGCCCGTCCGCGGCCCCGGTCGACCTCGCGAGGCTGACGGCCGAGGCGGCGAACAAGTCCGGGCTGCTCTGGGTCCGCATCCCCGAGAGCGGTGAGTCGTTCCCGGTGTGGCACGTGTGGCACGACCCGGGTGCCGACGGCGACGGCGGACCGGTCCTCTACGCGGTCTCCGGCCCCGGTGAGCAGTTCCTCCCGTGGCTGCCCGCAGAGGTCGAGCTCGTACTGCGCAGCAAGGACACCGGCGGTCGCCTCCTGACGCGCCGGGCCACCGCACGCCAGCTCGACCCCGCCTCCGAGGAGTGGACCACGGCGGCCGACCTCCTGCGGCCGGAGCGGCTCAACGCCGGGGCCGACGTGGTCGAGCGCTGGCGCGAGACCTGCACGCTGCACGCGCTCGCTCCTCACGGCGACGCCATCGAGTCCCCGGGCCACTACGACGACGGCTCGGGGTCCGCACGGGTGCGCCCGGCCCCGGCCGCCACGGCGCGCTGGCGCCCCTGGCACTGGCGCGGTCGCGCGGGAGCACGCCGCAACACGAGGGGATGAGGCACCGGCCCCGCGACGTGGGCCGATAGCCTTGTCGATCGTGAGCACGCCGACCCGCGCCTTCGTCGGCCGCCTGTCCGAGCTCGACGTCTTCGATCCGCTCGGTGACAAGGTCGGCCGGGTCCGCGACGTCGTCGTCACCTTCAGCGTGGCACGGGCGCGACCTCGGGCCATCGGGCTCGTCGTGGAGGTGCCCGGACGGCGCCGCGTCTTCGTGCCGATGACGCGCGTCACCTCCGTCGACGGCGGCCAGGTCATCACGACCGGCCTGGTCAACATGCGGCGGTTCGAGCAGCGCGGCAACGAGACCCTCGTGGTGGCCGAGCTCTTCGAGCGCCCCGTCACCGTGCGCACCGAGGAGGGCGAGGTCGTCGACGCCACCGTCGAGGACATCGGCATCGAGCAGCTCGGTGCCCGCGGGTGGAGCGTCACGCGGGCCTTCGTGCGCCTGGTGGCGGCGCCCCGCTCCGGACGCCGGCTCCTCTCGCGCCGGCGCGGCGAGTCCTTCGTCGTCCCGATCGAGGACGTCACCGGACTCCACGTCGTCCGCGAGGGTCAGAGCGCGGCCAAGCTGCTCGAGACCTACCAGGACCTCAAGCCCGCCGACCTCGCCGAGGTCATCCACGACCTCACGTCGCGGCGCCGCGCCGAGGTGGCCGCCGCGCTCTCCGACGAGCGGCTGGCCGACGTCATCGAGGAGCTGCCGGAGGACGACCAGGTCGAGATCCTCGTCGGCCTCGCCGTCGGCCGCGCCGCCGACGTCCTCGAGGCGATGGAGCCCGACGACGCCGCAGACCTCCTCGCCGAGCTGCCCACCGAGCGCCGCGAGGAGCTGCTCCAGACCATGGAGCCCGACGAGGCCGACGACCTGCGCCGTCTGCTGACCTACGACGAGAACACCGCCGGCGGCCTGATGACGACCGAGCCGGTGGTCCTCGGCCCGGAGGCGTCGATCGCCGAGGCCCTCGCCGTCGTGCGGCGCAAGGAGCTCTCCACCGCGCTCGCGTGCAACGTCTTCGTCTGCCGCCCCCCGCTGGAGACCCCCACCGGCAAGTACCTCGGCGTCGTCCACATCCAGCGGCTGCTGCGCGAGCCCCCGCACAACCCGGTCGGCGGCATCCTCGACAAGGACGTCGAGCCGGTGCTCCCCACCGCCACCCTCGGCCAGGTGACGCGGATGCTCGCCACCTACGACCTCGTCGGCCTCCCGGTCGTCGACGAGGACGGCCACCTGCTGGGTGCGATCACCGTCGACGACGTGCTCGACCACATCCTGCCGGACGACTGGCGCGAGGAACGGCACGACGTCGTCGCCCCGGGCATGGACCCTGAGGCGGTGGCCCGTGGCTGAGCGCGAGCGCCGGCCGCGCATCGACCAGCCCCGCGCGCGCGGCGGCCGCGGCTGGCAGACGCCGTCGGCGCTCACCGAGGAACGCTTCGGGATCCTCTCCGAGAAGTTCGCCCGCTTCATGGGCACCCCGGGCTTCCTCATCGGGATGACCGTGTTCATCGCCGTGTGGATCGGCTGGAACACCCTCACTCCCTACTCCTTCGACCCGTACGCCTTCCTCTTCCTCACCCTCATGCTCAGCCTGCAGGCGTCGTACGCGGCGCCGCTGATCCTCCTCGCCCAGAACCGGCAGGCCGACCGGGACCGCGTGGCCATCGAGCAGGACCGCTCCCGCGACGAGCGCAACCTCGCCGACACCGAGTTCCTCACCCGCGAGGTCGCGGCCCTGCGCCTGGCCATGCGCGACACCGCGACCCGCGACTTCGTGCGCAGTGAGCTGAGGGACCTCCTCGAGGAGCTCGAGGAGCGCGGCCTCGTGGTCGTCAACCGGGCCGCCCTCGAGGCCGCGGAGGCCGAGGAGCCCGCGGACGGCACCCCGGAGCAGCCGACCTAGACTGGGGACCATGCCCCAGGTCAGCCAGGACGCCCTTCACGCCGCCCTCGAGACGGTCATCGACCCCGAGATCCGCAAGCCGGTCACCGAGCTCGGAATGGTCGACTCCGTCAGCGTCGACGACACCGGCCGGGTCGCGGTCACCATCCTCCTGACCGTCGCCGCCTGCCCGCTCAAGGACACCCTGACCAAGGACACCACCGAGGCGCTCTCGCGGGTCGAGGGCGTCACCGCCGTCGACGTCACGCTCGGCGTGATGAACGACGAGCAGCGTGACGCGCTCAAGACCCAGCTGCGTGGGGGGGTCCAGGAGCGCGAGGTGCCGTTCGCCCGGCCCGGCTCGCTGACCCGCGTCTATGCGGTCGCGTCCGGCAAGGGCGGCGTCGGCAAGTCGTCGGTGACCGCCAACCTCGCGGCGTCGCTCGCGGCCCAGGGCCTCTCGGTCGGTGTCGTCGACGCCGACATCTACGGCTTCTCCATCCCGCGCATGCTCGGTGTCGAGCACCGTCCCACCCAGGTCGACGACATGATCATGCCGCCGGTCAGCCACGACGTGCGGGTCATCTCGATCGGGATGTTCGTGCCCGGCAACCAGCCCGTCGTCTGGCGCGGACCGATGCTGCACCGGGCGCTACAGCAGTTCCTCGCCGACGTGTTCTGGGGCGACCTCGACATCCTCCTCATGGACCTGCCGCCCGGCACCGGTGACATCGCGATCTCGGTCGCCCAGCTCGTCCCCGGGGCGGAGATCCTCGTGGTGACCACGCCGCAGCAGGCCGCCGCCGAGGTGGCCGAGCGGGCCGGCTCGATCGCCCTCCAGACCCACCAGCGCCTCGCCGGTGTCATCGAGAACATGTCGTGGCTCGAGCTGCCCGACGGCACCCGGCAGGAGATCTTCGGCAGCGGCGGTGGCCGCGACGTCGCCGAGTCCCTCTCCCGCGCGGTCGGGGCCGAGGTGCCCCTGCTCGGTCAGATCCCCCTCGACACCCGGCTTCGGGAGGGCGCCGACCACGGTATGCCGGTCGTGCTCGGTGAGCCGGACTCCCCCGCCGCCGTGGCGCTGCGCGGCATCGCCAAGGGCCTCGCGAACCGTTCGCGCGGCCTCGCCGGGCGCTCCCTGGGTCTCTCACCCGTCGGCCGCTGACCGCCGGCAGCGCCGGCAACTTTCTCTCCGGATGCCGGAACCTTCACCCGGCGACGGGAAGCGAAGGCGTCGTTCGGTGAAGGTTCCTGTCGCTCGGTGACGGTTTCCCGGCGTCGGCGACACGGCTCAGGTGGCGTCGGCGTCGAAGGGCGTCGGCCGGGAAGGATCGAACTCCAGGGCCGAGCGGGCGGGCGCCGACGGCGACCTGGTCGTCGTCGCGTCTCCGGCAGCACTGGCGGTTCCGGCCGCCACTGCCCCGACGGCCGCCACTGCCGCGGCGCCGGACGCACCCGCCGCACCGGCGGCCGAGCCGCCGTTCATCGTGGCCGCGGCGCGCACCGAGTCGATCTCACCGCGCACCGGTGCCACCGCCTCGTCGATCGGCTCGAGCAGGGCCTCGCGGACGATCCGGCGCGGGTCGTACTGGCGCGGGTCGTACTGGCGCCAGTTGATGTCCTCGTAGTCCGGGCCGAGCTGGTCCTTGAGCTGCTCCCTGGCACCCTCGGCGAGCACCCTCGCCTTGCGGATGCCGCGTGCCAGCTTGGCGGCGTACTCAGGAAGTCGGTCGGGTCCCAGGACGAAGACCGCGATGACGATGAGCAGGATGAACTCCCACCCGTTCACGCCGAACACGTCCACGCCGGTTCCGCCTCCTCGTGTGCTGGTGCTCGACTACCCGGTCATTCGTCGCCGGAGCCCTGGAGCACCATCGTGACATCCCGGTCGCTGCCACCGCGACGGATCGTGAGGGTGACCTCGTCGCCGATCCGCTGGGCCCGGATCTTCACGACGAGCTCACCCTGCTCCGAGACGGGGGTGCCCTCGAAGGCGACGATGACGTCGCCCGCCTCCAGGCCGGCGGCGGCCGCCGGTCCGTCGGGGTTGACCGCCGGGGCGCCGTCGGGGCCGCTGTCGGCCACCCGCACGCCCTCGCCGTCGTAGCCGGCGTCGAGGTAGACCCCGATCACCGGGTGCTGGGCCTTGCCGGTGGAGATGAGCTGGTCGACCGTGATGGCAACCTGGTCGCTGGGGATGGCGAACCCGACCCCGATGTTGCCGCTCTGCCCGCCGAGGACCCCACCGGCGACCTGGGCGATCGCCGAGTTGACCCCGATGACGTCGCCGTTCATGTCGAGGAGCGGGCCGCCGGAGTTGCCCGGGTTGATGGCGGCGTCGGTCTGGATGGCGTTGATGTACGAGAGGTCGCCCTCCTCGCCCCCCGGGGTCACCGGGCGGTCCAGGGCACTGACGATGCCGCTGGTCACCGTGGAGTCGAGGCCGAGGGGGGCTCCGACGGCCACCACCTCGTCGCCGACGACGATGTCGGAGGAGCGGCCGAGCCGGAGCGGCGAGAGGTCCGTGCGCTCGACCTCGACGACGGCGAGGTCGTAGGACGCGTCGCGGCCCACGATGGTGCCGTCGAGCTGCTTGCCGTTGGCGAGGACGACGGTGACGGTCTGGCCGCCGGACGCGCCGGACACCACGTGGTTGTTGGTGACGATGTGGCCCTGCCCGTCGTACACCCAGCCCGAACCGGTGGCCACGCCATCGGCGCCGTCGACCCGCAGGGTGACGACGCTCGGGGTGGCCGTGGCGGCGATGTTGGCGATCGATCCGGCAGGGCGCTCCGTGGCACCGGCACCCGGTTGCGGCGCGGCCTGACGCGGGGCCCCGGTGGACTCCAGGGCCCCACCGCCGGCGAGGTAGGCACCCAGGACGCCGCCAGCGGTCCCGGCGAGGAGGGCCGCGGCGAACGCGGCGCCGACGAGGGCGCCCCACCCGGGCCGCCGCCGCTCACGGACCGGCGCTGCGGGCTCCTCGATGGGCTGGTACCAGGGGAACGGGTCCGGTGAGCCGGTGCCGGCGGCACCTGACGACACGGGGGTCGGCACGGCCGTTACACCGCCGGGTGCCGATGGGGCCGGTCGCTGCTCGTCGGGGGAGTCGGCCCAGGCAGGGAGCTCCTGGGTGCGTGCGGACGCGGCCTCGGCCGCGGCCCCGGAGGCCGTGGCGGGGGTGCCGGCGCCGTGCGCCGCGGGCTGACCCGGCACCGGCGCCTGAGCCTCACCGGAGGGACGCTGCTGGTCGCCGTGCGGGGTGTCGCCCCACGGCCGCCAGTCGTCGCGGCCGGGCTGGTCCTCGGTCGTCATGGGGTCGATTGTGCCTGCTGGCCCCGGACCAGCAGCGCGGTGCCCACCGGCATCCAGCCCACGGTGCTGGTCGCCGCACCCGAGAGGGCCGTCGGGGAGGGGCTCGGGGAGGCGGCAGCGTCACGGGCCGCGTACCGCGGTGACGAGCCGGTCGCGGGAGCGCCCATCACGCTGAGGCTCCAGGCGGCGGCCGCCGACACGCCGACGGCAGCCGCCGCGACGACCGTGGCGCGCAGCGGGCTGCGGTGGCACGGCGGGGCGCCGGGTGAGAGGAGCGCCAGCGGCTCGGAACCGCTCGGTGCGGCCACCGGGGGGTCGATGGCGCGGCCCAGCGCCAGCAAGGCGCTCCGCAGGTCTCCGGGCATGGACGGCGCACCGGCCAGCGCCACCCGGAGCCGGCGCTCGCGCTGGAGGCCGCTCGCGCAGAGGTCGCAGACGGCCAGGTGGCGCTCCCAGATGACCAGACGGGGAGCGGGGAGCCGCCCGGCGGCGTACTCGAACAGCTCGTCGTCGAGGCAGCGGACTCCGGAGGTCTGGCTCATACGGTCCCGGCGGCGGGGCGACGGACGACGGGGCCGCGCCGCGCCGGAGTGGCGGTGGCGGGACGCGGCGCGGGGGCGCGGTGGGCCAGCGCCTCGCGGAGCTGGGCCCGGCCGCGGTGGATCCGGGACCGGACGGTGCCGAGCTTGATGCCGAGAGTGGCCGCGACCTCCTCGTACGACAGGCCCTCGATGTCGCAGAGGACGACAGCGGCCCGGAAGTCGGGCGAGAGGGCGTCGAGGGCTCGCTGCACGTCGTCGTCGAGGTGCGTGTCGTCGTACGCCTGCTCCGGCCCGGCGCCCCGGCTGGGCAGCCGAGCGGCCGACTCCTCGGAGAGGGCGTCCATGCGGATGCGCTGTTTGCGGCGCATCCGGTCGAGGAACACGTTCGTGGTGATGCGGTGCAGCCACCCCTCGAAAGTGCCGGGGCGGTAGGTGTGCAGCGAGCGGAACACCCGGACGAACACGTCCTGGGTGAGGTCCTCGGCGTCGTGGACGTTGCCGGTCAGGCGGTAGGCGAGCCGGTAGACGCGGGCGGAGTGCTGCTCGACGACCTCCTCCCACGTGGGCGGCGTCCAGCCGACCGTGGCGTCGTCCACGCCCGGGTCGGCCTGCGTCGTCGTCATCGTCTCGTCCCTCGTCATGCTCGTCGTCACCTGTCGATACGTTTTCGGGACTCGAATTGTTCCGCCCGAACCTGTACGTCCGCTGGGAACGGGGCGCCGCCGCGCCCGCCGCCCGGTCGAGCCCTAGGGTTGTGGCCATGAGCGCACTGCGTCCCGCGAGCTGGCTGTACGCCGAGGAGTTCGTCCCCGAGCCCGAGGTCATCGACGCGGCGCGCCGCCGGGGCACCGAGCTGGGGCACGCCGCACCGGTGGGCCGCGGCGGCGGAGCGGTACTGCGGACCCTCGCCGCGATGGTCGGCGCCCGCCACGTCGTCGAGGTCGGTACCGGTGCCGGCACCTCGGGGCTTTGGCTGCTCGACGGGATGCCCGAGGACGGCGTCCTCACCACGATCGACGTCTCGGCCGAGCACCAGCGGGCCGCCCGCGAGGCGTACGTCGCGGCCGGCATCGCCCCCCAGCGCACCCGCGTCATCACCGGCGCGGCCGTCGACGTCCTGCCCCGCATGACCGACGGCGCCTACGACCTGGTCCTCGTCGACGCCGACAAGGACAGCTACCCCACCTACGTCGAGCACGCCATCCGGCTGCTGCGCCCGGGCGGGGTGCTCGCGGTCGACAACATGCTGTGGCACGACCAGGTGGCCGATCCCGCGGCGCGGGACGCCACGACGACGGCCCTGCGCGACCTCGGCAAGTGGGTGCGCGACCACGACGACCTCGTGGCGACGCTGCTGCCGGTGGGCGACGGGCTGCTCGTCGCGGTGCGGCGCTGAGCGCCGGTCACCGCCCGACGGCCACCGGTCTCAGCTGACGTCGGGGCCGGCGCCGCGCCTGAATCCGGCCGGCCCCTCCGCGATGGCCACGACCTCCCAGTCCTCCACCAGCACCGGTGCCGAGCCGATGATCCGGCTCCCCGGGGACTCCGCGGCCCCCGCCTCGAACCCCTCGCGGAAGCTGCTGCGCTCCTCCTCGCTGTCGAAGACGTAGGTGCCCTCGAACCACTCCCCCTCGCGCATGCGCCAGGTCTTGAAGGCCAGCCCGTCGAGGAACATGAACCTCGCGATGGAGGTGCCGACGACGTACTCGCGCAGCTGGTCGGCGACGCCGTCGGGCGTGTCCTCCAGCGACCAGCGCACCGTCAGGCCGTACCCGGCGTTCATGCCATCTCCTCCAGCCACCGCAGCAGCAGTCGTGTCCCGAAGCCGGTGCCACCCTTGGCGGCGGTGCCGGCGTCGACCTCCGAGCGGCCGGTACCCGCGATGTCGAGGTGCGCCCAGCGGCGTTCCCCGACGAACTCGCGCAGGAACAGCGCCGCGGTCACCGCGCCCGCGCCCACACCGGGGGCGATGTGGGTGAGGTCCGCGACGTCGGAGTCGAGAGCTCGACGGTAGGTGTCGGCGAGGGGCATCCGCCACAGCGTCTCACCGCTGACCTCCCCGGCGGCCACCAGCGCGGACGCCAACGCGTCGTCGGTGGCGAACACCGGCGCCACAGCCCGGGACAGGGCGATGCGTGCGGCGCCGGTGAGGGTCGCGACGTCGACGAGGACGTCGGGGTCGAGGTGTGCGTCGGCATAGGCGAGCGCGTCGGCCATGACGATGCGACCCTCCGCGTCGGTGTTGCCGATCTCCACCGTGGTGCCGCCGTACTGGGTCACGACGTCGCCCGGACGGTAGGAGGCGCCGCCCACCGCGTTCTCGGCGAGTGCCAGCAGTCCGGTCACGCGCACCGGCACCGCGAGCTCGGCACACGCGGCCAGCACCGCCAGCACGATGGCCGAGCCGGACATGTCGGTCTTCATCGCGAGCATGCCCTCGGTGGGCTTCACCTGGAGCCCGCCGGTGTCGAACGTGATCCCCTTGCCCACGAGGACGATGTGCGCGGTGCCGGTACCGGCGCCGTCGGGCGCGTACTCGACCCGCACGAGGCGCGGCGGGGTCGCCGACCCCGAGCCGACGGCGAGCAGGCCACCGAACCCCTCCTTGCGCAGGGCCCGCTCGTCCCAGACCTTGACGCCCAGACCCCGTCGCCCGGCCAGCGTTCGCGCCTGTCGAGCCATCCACGCCGGGTTCTTCGTGTTCGACGGCGTGTGCACGAGGCAGCGGGCGATGAGCTGCGCCCGGGCCCGGGCCACGGCCCGTGGCACCAGCCGTGCAGTGGCGCCGTCGTCGGCCACGACCAGGACGGCGGCGGCCGGCTCGTCCCCCGCCACTGGCCCGTCCGCCCGCCAGCGCGGCGTGGTCCACGACCCGAGCACGGCGCCCTCGACCCACGCGGTGAGCGGGTCGCCGCCGGCGCCCGGGCCGAGGGCGTGAACCACGGTGCCCGCTCCGCGAGTGGCCCGACCGGCCGCTGCGCCCGCCGCCAGCCAGTCCTCTGTGTCCTGGGCGCCGGTGCCCACGAGGTGGATGCGGCGCACGGCGTGCTCGCCGGGGACGAGCGAGATGGCGGTGGTGGCCCCACGGGCGCCGGGCGGTTCGTGGACGGCGAACACCTCGTCGGGGTCGAGGCCCACCACGGCGAGGGCGTCACGGGCGATCGTGTCGGCCGGGCCACCTACCGGGACCACCAGCGTCCGCTCGTCGTCGTCGCCTGCGAGGGCGTTCGCGAGCCCGGCCGCGACGGACCAGTCGGAGGTGGGAGGGTCGAGCAGCACGTCACGGGGCACGCCCCCAACCTACCGACCCCGCCTCGAGCTCCCCTACGCCGACGGGGCCCCCACCGCGGTCGGTGGGGGCCCCGTCGGGAATGGGTCAGCGACTCAGTTCAGACCCTCGCAGTTGTCGATCGCCTCGCCGAGAGCCCGGACCTCGTCGGGGGTCATCTCGACAACGAGCCGGCCGCCGCCCTCGAGGGGCATGCGCAGCACGATGCCGCGACCTTCCTTGGTCACCTCGAGCGGGCCGTCGCCCGTCCTCGGCTTCATTGCCGCCATGTCGCGTTTCCCTTCATCGTCGCGGCTGCGGGTTCGCGCCACGGGTCGCGTCCGGCACCGGACGGCCGGACCTCGGACCCCATTATCCCGCAGCGGGAGGAGACGGCGAAATCGAATGGGCGCACCGTTCTGCGCGTCCGGGCCCTCCCGGTTCAGGGCGGGAAGGAGCCCCACGGGGTGTACGTGAGCAGGCTGCACGTCCACCAGAAGATGCCGCCCACCAGCACCAGGAGGACGACGGCGACCCGCCGCCGCCAGTGCGCCACCACACTCTGGCCGTTCGCCGTCCGCATGGCCACCGACGCGAGGAGGGCCGCGATGGGCACATCGAGCAGGAGGAAGCGCCACATCGACGTGATCGGCCGGACGACGGCGAAGAGGTACAGCGGGTAGGCCAGGGCCCAGGCCCGGGCCTCGACGCTGATCCAGCGCCCGTGGCGGCCGAGCACGAGGGCGATGTAGGTGCCGAGCAGCGCGACGAGCACGAGCACCCCCGCGAACCCCTTGTCTCCCCAGGCCCACTCGAGCCACAGCACGAATGGCCCCTTGTCGGGCTTCTGGCCCCACACCGCCTGCACGTCGAAGAACGCAGTCGGCACACCGGTGGCCACTCCCGCGACCACCGGCCAGGCCACCGCGCTCACCGCGAGGGCGACCAGCATGACGGCGGCGCCCACCCGTTCCCCGTCGAGGGGCCGCCGGCCGGCAGCGACGTCCTCGCGCCACCGGACGATGAGGTGGATGAGCACCGCAACGGCGAGGGCCGGGGCCACGCCACGGGTGAAGCCGAGCGGCACCGCGACGAGAGCCACGAGGAGGTACCGGCGTCGCACGAGGAGCAGCAGGGCGGCGGCGACGAGAGTGACCGCCAAGGCCTCCGTGTACGGCTTCAGCATGACGGCGGTGGTCGGGTAGAAGCACCAGAGCATCGTGGCGACGAGTGCCAGCCGGTCGCGCTGCGGCTGCCGGTCGGCGTGCACCCCGCTGCGCAGAAGCATCCAGATGAGCACGGCCGCGACCCCGCCCAGCACGATGTTGAGCAGCACCCCGGCCACGGTGAACGGCAGGCCCAGGAGCATCAGGGCCTTCACGAGGTAGGGGTAGAGCGGGTAGAAGGCCCAGGTGCTGTAGGTGACATAGCCGGTGTCGGCGTCCACCGGCAACGGCACCGGGTAGCCCTCGAGCGCCACCCGCTCGTACCAGACGCCGTCCCACAGCCCGAAGAGGTCGCCGATCCGTGGGTGGAGGTGGCCGACGCCGGCGGGGTTCTGGAACCACTCCGCCGCCACCCACATGGCCACGAGCGACACCACGCGCGAGATCACGTAGACGACGAGGATCGTCACCAGCGGGTGCCGAAGTGCGTGCCCCGCGAGCACGTGCCGGCCCGCCGAGGAGAACAGGCCCGGGCGCGCGTCACCCGGGCCGGGCCCGGTGTCGTCCTCGGGCCGCGCCCCCGCCGAGAGCGGCTCAGCCCGCGACATCGCTCACGCTCCGCACGTCCCAGACGTACACCCCACCGCGGTGGTCCGGCGACCCGAACGCCACGGTGAGGGAGGTGAGCAGGGCCCCCACCGACGGCCGGTCGTCCGGGAGGACGATCGCGTCGACCCGGGCGTCGCGCAGGTCGCCCTCGAAAACGGTGACCTCGTCAGGCGTCGGCACGATCTCGGTGTCGTCCGTCGCCACATCGCTCAGCCAGGTGAGCAGCGGGGTCCAGGAGGCGCCGTACTGGCCGCCGCGCTCCTGTGTGCCGTCCGGTCCCACGAAGTAGCCGGCCACGACCGGGAAGCCCCACCTCGCCTCGGCCTGCCACTCGAGGGCGCGCGCGTCCGCGACG
The DNA here is from genome assembly GCA_963726295.1 of uncultured Actinomycetota bacterium. Taxonomy (GTDB): domain Bacteria; phylum Actinomycetota; class Actinomycetes; order Actinomycetales; family Dermatophilaceae; genus DASSQJ01. Next base: position 174,905 of record CAVSBW010000001.1, on the reverse strand, counting down.
CCCGGTGGTGGAGCGGCCAGCACCGAGCCGCCGTCGTCCACGTACTGCCGCCAGGTGCCGTCGGTGAAGAACGCCGGCATCGCCGGACGTGGGTCGACCACCAGGGGCGTGGGGACCACCGGGAGCAGTGCGATGGCCGCCGCTGACAGCCCGACGGCCAGCCCCGGGCCGGAGGCTCCGGCGAAGCGGTCCACCGACCGGCGCAGCGCCTCGGCCCCGAGGGCGAGCAGCGCGCCGAGAGCCGGGACGGCGACGAGGGCGAACCGGGTGGGCAGGACGTTCTCGATGACGGGGACCTGCTCGAGCACTGCCCACGGGCCAGGGATGCCGAGCGGGGTGCCGTGCAGCACCACCTCCTCGCCGAGCGAGAGCCAGCACGTGACGACGACCACCGCAGCGAGGGCGCGGACCACGACACTGCGCCAGAGCACCGCGGTGGTCGCCGCCGCGGCGACCCAGAGCGGGACGCCGAAGAACGAGTTCTCCTCGGTGCGGTTCATCGACAGCGCCGCCGACTCCCAGGGGTCGGCCCCCACGGTCTGCGTGGCGCGCGACCAGAGCTGGGCCAGGTCGTTGCCGGACGGTGGGTGCCAGATCGTCGTGTAGCTCTGCGGTCCCCAGAACTGCCACCAGAGCGGGAAGCCGACGAGGGCGAGGGCCACGAGGGCGCCGAGCCCGACCCCGGGCAGCATCCGGCGCAGGTCGAGCCGGCGGTGGGCGAGCAGGACGAGCCCACCGACGGCCATCCCCACCGACGCGAGCAGCAGCACCTCCTCGCCGATGAGCACCTGCCAGGCGACGAGCAGCCCGAGGACGATGCCGTCGCGGACGGTGCGGCCGTCCTCGGCGAGGCGGAGGAGGCGGTCGAGCACGAGCGGAACGAGGAACTGGGCGACGAAGTTGGGATGTCCGTTCGCGTGCGAGACCAGCCCGGGCGCGAAGCCGGCGAAGAGGGCACCGAGGAAGGCCATCGCGGGGTGCACCGGCAGCCGGCGGCGGAAGAGCCAGTACCAGCCGCTTGCTGTCAGGGCCAGCCCGAGCAGCTGGACCACGAGGAAGGTCACCTGAGGGCCGGCGAGCAGCGTGAGGGGAGCCAGCGGCGCACCGAGCCCGAGCACCGTGGCGTTGGCCATGAGGTTGACACCGTCGGGGTAGTTCTGGAGGTCGCTGAACAGCGGGTTCGAGAGGGTGGCGAGGTTGTGTGCCGTGGCGCCGAAGTACCACTCGAACACCTGCTGGTCCTGGACCCCCTGGGAGAGGTAGCCGGTGCGCAACGCGGTCAGCAGGTGCAGGTGGACGTACGCGCTGACGAGCAGGTACGCGAGGGGGGCGAGCAGGTCGGTGGGGCGCCAGGGTGCAGGTCGTCCGGCAACCGGGTCGGCACCCCGGGCGGCTGCCGGACCCGGGTCGGGGGGCGGCGGCTCCGGGGGGTCGTGAGGAGTGGTCGTGACGGCTCCGGTCGCGGGCACCGACGGGCGTCCCGACTCAGTGGGGCGCGGTGGCCCCGGCGGTGCCTCGCCCCGCAGCCGGGCGATCCGGTCGTCGTGCTCTGCGACCCGCGCCTCGAGCCGGTCGAGCACCTCGTCGACCTGGTCCATCCGGTACCCGCGGAAGGCCAGCGCGAACGTGCCACCGGCGGCGGCAGCGCCGTGGCCGGCAGCGGCCGGGCCACGGGTGCCGGCTCGCGGCCGGCCGAGCCACCAGGCCCCCGCCGCGACGACGGCGACACCGAGAGCGGCCAGGAGGAGCGACCACGTCATCGCTCAGCCTCGTGCGCGGCCTCGGCGAGCAGCCCGTCGACGACCCGCCCGAAGAGCAGCGGGCCCAGCCGGTCACCGAGCGGCCGGGTCAGCCTGCGCAGCCCCGGGAGCCACAGCTCCTCGGTCCACCCCACGTCGGCCCCCGAGGAGTCCCCGGTGACCTCGATATCGGCCCAGCCCCTGAGGAACCAGCCGGTCTTGACCAGCCGGAGGCGCCGGCCCGGCTCGAGGACGGTGACGAGCATCCGGTCGGCCCCGGCTATCGGACCCAGCCGGGTGATGGCGACGACCTCGGTGCCGAGCGCGAGGGCCGGGCTGCTGACCTCGACACCGGTGAACGGCACGTGGCGGGTGTGGGCGGTGAGGTCGGTGACCGCCTCCCACGCGGCCTGGGGTGACAGGCGGGTACGGCGCCGGATGGCGAAGGCCATGCTCACCCCTCCCCGGGCGCCCCGGGGCGCACAACCGCCGGGGGGTCGGCCCCGGCGGACGGCGAGGACTCCCGCGCCGCGGCGGCGGGGTCGCCGGTGTGGCGAGCGGCGGTCCTGGCCCCGGCCTCGAGCGCCGCCACCTCCCGCTCGCGCTGGGCCAGGGCCACGCGGAGCACGTCGAGGCGGTCGTCGACGTCCTGCATCCGGTAGCCGCGGGCGGCGGTGTCGAAGCGGACGTCGTCGACGTCGGTGGCCGCCGGGTCGGGGGGCAGGCCGTGGTCGGGGGTGGACCGGGTCGGCTCGCTCAGCGGGTCGACCGGCCAGCGGCCGGTCGCGACCGCGAGGACGGCCAGCACGACCGCCACCGCGACCACCACCCAGAGCACGAGGACCACGCGCCGATCCTACGGGCGCCGCGGCGCGTCCTCCGGTGGCGCCCAGGACGCTGAGCGCCTAGCGAGGGCCCTCGGACGCCGGGGGCGCCGCTTCGTCCTCCGTGGACACGACCGCCTCCACCGCCTCGGCGGCGCCGTCGACGAGCGTGAGCAGTGCGAGGTCGCGCTCGCTCAGGGTGCCAGCCGCGGCCGCCGTCCCGCGCAGCCAGTCCAGCAGGCCGCCCCAGTACTCACGGCCGACGAGGACGATGGGGAAGCTCGTGACCTTCTGGGTCTGGACCAGCGTCACGGCCTCGAAGAGCTCGTCAAGGGTGCCGAAACCACCGGGCAGCACGATGAAGCCGCACGCGTACTTGACGAACATCGTCTTCCGGGCGAAGAAGTAGCGGAAGTTGACCCCCAGGTCGACGTACTCGTTCAGGCCGGCCTCGAAGGGCAGCTCGATCCCGAGCCCCACCGACGCACCACCGGCCTCGAGCGCGCCGCGGTTGGCGGCCTCCATCGTCCCCGGGCCGCCTCCCGTGATGACCCCGTACCCGGCCTCGACGAGAGCACGCCCGACCTCGACACCGAGGCGGTACTCGGGGCTGTCCGGTGACGTGCGCGCCGAGCCGAAGACGCTGACCGCCGGCCCGAGCTCGGCGAGGGCGCCGAACCCGTTGACGAACTCGGACTGGATGCGCATCACCCGCCACGGGTCGGTGTGCAGCCAGTCCACGGCGCCGCGGCTGTCGAGGAGGCGCTGGTCGGTGCTCGAGCGCGGCACGCGCGAGCGCCGCATGACCACCGGCCCCTGGACGTAGTCACGCTCTCCGGAGGTGCGGTCGGTGTCCACGCGCGCCACCCTACGGGCCGAGCTCGTCACCACCGGCCCGGCCGGTCGTTCCGGCTGTCCGGCGCTCAGCCGAGCCAGCGCAGGAGCGCGGCCTCGCACGCCCCGTACTGCTCGACCGGGCACTTCTCGTCGTCGTGGTGGGCCAGGTTGGGGTCCCCAGGCCCGAAGTTCACCGCCGGCACCCCCATCGCGGAGAAGCGGGCGACATCGGTCCACCCCTGCTTGGCGAGGACGTCGAGTCCCAGCGCGTCGACGAAGTCCCGGGCGGCGGGGAGATGGAGCCCCGGGCGCGCACCTGCGGCGTTGTCGACCACCTCGACGTCGAACCCGGTGAACACCCCGCGCACGTGCGCATCGGCGTCCTCCTCCGAGAGCGAGGGGGCGTACCGGTAGTTGACGACCACCTCGCAACGGTCGGGTATGACGTTGCCGGCCACCCCACCGGAGATCCCCACGGCGTTGAGGGCCTCGCGGAACTCGAGCCCGTCGACCTCCACCGTGGCGGGCTCGTAGTCGGCAAGGCGGGCCAGCACCTCCGCAGCGTCGTGGATCGCGTTGTGGCCCTTCCACGGTCGGGCGGAGTGCGCGGCCACCCCCTTGGTGGAGACGATCGCCCGCAGGGTGCCCTTGCAGCCGCCCTCGACCCGGCCGTCGGTGGGTTCGAGGAGCACCGCGAAGTCGGCGTCGCCGACGAGGTCGGGGCGCTCGCGCTCGATGAGGCCGAGCCCGTTGTAGCGGCTGTCGACCTCCTCGGCCTCGTAGAGCACGAGGGTGAGGTCGCGGGTCGGGGCGCCCAGCTCCCGGGCGACCCGGAGGATGACGGCCACGCCACCCTTCATGTCCACCGTGCCCCGCCCCCAGAGCACCTCGCCCCCCGGTCCGTCGACGCGACGGGTCGGCAGGTTCCGGGGGTCGTCCGTGAGCGGGACGGTGTCGAGGTGCCCGGCGAGGACCACGCGCTCGTCACGACCGAGAGAGGTCCGGGCCACGACGGTGTGCCCGAGCCGGGTCACCTCGAGGTGCGGCAGGGTACGCAGCGCGGCCTCGACGGCATCCGCGAGCGGGCCCTCCTCGTGGCTCACGGACTCGATGTCGCAGATGGCGGCGGTGAGGGTGGCGGCGTCCTGGGACAGGTCGAGCTGGAGCGGGGCGGCCATGCGCGCCAGCGTAGTGACACCCGCACGCCGCCGGTGGGGGCGGGAGGCGGCCGGCGCCCCCCGTAGGCTGGCGCCCATGACCCGCACCGCCTGGGGCCACGGCCTGTTGACCGTCACCGACGCGGGGGCCGTGCTCGACGCCTGGTACCCCTCCCCCGCCCTCGGGGAGCCCGGAGGAGCCGGCGAGCTCGCCGCCCCGGCCGGACTGGAGGCCCTGGCCGGCACCGACGAGGTGCGCCGGGTGCACACCGAGGTGCGCCTCGTGACCATCGACCTCGACACCGCTCCCGCCGGCCCGGAGGACGCCTACCTGCGCCTCCACCTGCTCTCGCACCGCCTGTGCCCGCCGAACTCCATCGACCTCGACGGCATCTTCGGCGTGCTCCCGAACGTCGTGTGGACGACGCAGGGGCCCTGCGCGGTGGAGGGCTTCGAGGCCACCCGGGCCCGGATGCGCGCCAGGGGCCCGGTGCAGGTGCTCGGTGTCGACAAGTTCCCCCGGATGGTCGACTACGTCGTGCCCTCGGGGGTGCGGATCGGTGACGCCGACCGGGTTCGGCTGGGAGCGCACCTCGCCAGCGGGACCACGGTGATGCACGAGGGGTTCGTGAACTTCAACGCCGGCACCCTCGGCCACTCGATGGTCGAGGGCCGGATCAGCCAAGGGGTCGTCGTGGGCGACGGTTCCGACGTGGGGGGTGGGGCGTCGACGATGGGGACCCTCTCCGGCGGGGGCGCGGAACGGGTGCGCATCGGCGAGCGTTGCCTCCTCGGTGCGGAGGCCGGGCTGGGCATCGCCCTCGGCGACGACTGCGTCGTGGAGGCCGGTCTGTACCTGACCGCCGGCACCAAGGTGACCCTGCCCGACGGCACGGTCGCCAAGGCGGCCGAGCTGTCCGGACAGTCCAACCTGCTGTTCATCCGCAACTCGGTGACCGGAGCCGTCGAGGCCCGCCCCCGCGACGGCCACGGCATCGTCCTGAACTCGGCGCTGCACGCCAACGACTGACCCGGCCGACTGCCGACCACCCGCGACCCCGACCACCCCCGGAGGAACCCGATGCCGCGCACGGCACGGGGCGACGTGACCCTCGCCGAGGAGGGCCCGCGCCCACGGAGCCACCGTCGTGTGGGCGCGGTGGTCGGTGTGCTCGTCCTCGGGGTCGTCGCCGCGGCCGGCTGGGTGGGCGCCCGACACGTCCTCCAGAGCGTCGCGAGCGAGAAGTGCACGGTGACCGTCGGCCCGGACAGCTACGACTGGGCGCCGGACCAGGCGAGCAACAGTGCGGCCATCACCGCGATCGCTCTCCAGCGCGACCTTCCGCCGCGGGCCGCCTCCATCGCCATCGCCACCGCGATGCAGGAGTCGAAGGTGCGCAACGTCCGCTTCGGCGACCGCGACTCCCTCGGGTTGTTCCAGCAGCGACCTTCCCAGGGCTGGGGCACGGCCGAGCAGATCCTCGACCCCGAGTACTCCACGAACAAGTTCTACGACGAGCTCGTGAAGATCGACGGCTACGCCGAGATGGACATCGCCGAGGCCGCCCAGAGCGTCCAACGGTCCGCCGACGGGGGCGCCTACGCCCAGCACGAGGGCCAGGCCCGCGCCACCGCCTCCGTACTCTCCGGCCAAACCCACTCGGGCATCGGCTGTGCGTTGCGCGACCCCGAGAAGGCCGGCACCGCCGAGGCCACCGCCGCGCTCCTCGCCAAGGACTTCGGCCTCGACGGCAGTGTCGACGGACCCCGGGTGACGGTCCAGGCCCCGTCCGAGGACCTCGCCTGGGCGGTGGCCTCCTGGGGCGTCGCCCGCGCCACCGACACCGGTGCGGTCGCGGTGACCGTCGGCGACCAGCAGTGGACCCGGTCGATGGACCAGTCCTCGCTCGAGTTCCAGCCGCTCTCCTCGGGCGGCACCGGGTCGCCGACGACGGTCGTCATCCACGCCCGCTGAGCACCCTCCGCACACCAGGACGGCCCGGCCACCTCGTGGTGGCCGGGCCGTCGTGGTCGGGGGTCAGCGGTCGGAGACGGGCACGTAGTCGCGCTCGGTCTCGCCGATGTAGACCTGCCGCGGACGGCCGATCTTGGTCGACGGGTCCTCGATCATCTCGCGCCACTGCGCGATCCACCCCGGCAGGCGCCCGAGGGCGAAGAGCACCGTGAACATCCGGGTCGGGAAGCCCATCGACTTGTAGATGAGCCCGGTGTAGAAGTCCACGTTCGGGTAGAGCTTGCGCTCGACGAAGTAGTCGTCGGCGAGCGCGATCTCCTCTAGCCGCATGGCGATCTCGAGCAGCTCGTCGCCGGCGCCGGTCTTCTCGAGGATCTCGTGCGCGGTCTCCTTGACGATGGCCGCGCGCGGGTCGTAGTTCTTGTAGACGCGGTGCCCGAAGCCCATGAGGCGGACACCGTCCTCCTTGTCCTTGACCTTCGCCATGAACTCGTCGGTCGAGTACTCGGCGCCCTGGATGCGCTCGAGCATCTCGAGCACCGCCTGGTTCGCGCCGCCGTGCAGGGGTCCGAACAGCGCGTTGATGCCCGCCGAGACGGAGGCGAAGAGGTTGGCGTGCGAGGAGCCGACGAGCCGCACCGTGGAGGTCGAGCAGTTCTGCTCGTGGTCGGCGTGGAGGATGAGGAGCTGGTCGACGGCCCGCACGATCGCCGGGTCGACGTCGTAGTCCGTCGCCGGGACCCCGAACGTCATCCGCAGGAAGTTCTCGACGAGCGAGAGGTTGTTGTCGGGGTAGAGGAACGGCTGGCCGATCGACTTCTTGTACGCGTACGCCGCGATGGTCGGCAGCTTCGCGAGGAGGCGGATCGTCGAGATCTCGACCTGCTGTGCGTCGAAGGGGTCGAGGCTGTCCTGGTAGAAGGTCGACAGGGCGGAGACCGCCGAGGAGAGCACCGGCATCGGGTGGGCATCGCGCGGGAAGCCGTTGAAGAACGCCTTGAGGTCCTCGTGCAGCATCGTGTGCTCGCGCACCCGCAGCTCGAAGTCCTCGAGCTCCGACGTGCTCGGCAGCTCGCCGTAGATGAGCAGGTACGAGGTCTCGAGGAAGGACGACCTCTCGGCGAGCTGCTCGATGGGATAGCCGCGATACCGGAGGATCCCCTCGTCGCCGTCGATGTAGGTGATGGCACTGGTGCAGCTCGCGGTGTTGACGAAGCCACCGTCGAGGGTGACGTTGCCGGTCTCCTTGAGCAGCGACGAGATCTCGTAGCCGCTGTTGCCCTCCGTGGCCTCGACGAGGGGGAGGTCGATCTCCTTGCCTGCGGCGTTCAGCGTTGCTCCGTCGGTCATGTCACGATCCTTCGGGTCTGCGAGCAGGGCATCGATTGGACCCTACCCGCCGGTCACGTACGCGCGAAACGTGGGTCTCGCCGGCTGTCGCCTCACGGTCGCGCGAGTCGACGGGCGGCCGCGGCCACCCGCTCGTCGCTCCCGGTGAGCGCGACTCGGACGTGGTCGGCGCCGAGGGGGCCGTAGAAGTCCCCCGGCGCCACGAGGATGCCGCGCTCGGCGAACCGGTCGACGGTGCGCCGTCCCGGCTCCCCCGCGGTGGCCCAGAGGTAGAGCCCGGCGTCCGAGTCGTCGACCCGCAACCCGAAGCCCTCGATCGCCGGGAGCAGGACGCGACGGCGGGCGGCGTAGCGGGCCTTCTGAGTCGCCACGTGCTCGTGGTCGCCCAGCGCCGCGACGAGAGCCCGCTGGACCGGCCACGGCATCATCATCCCGGCGTGCTTGCGCACCTCGAGCAGGCGCTGCACGAGGGCGGGGTCGCCGGCGACGAAGGCGGCGCGGTAGCCGGCGAGGTTGGACTGCTTCGAGGCCGAGTAGACGCAGAGCAGCCCTTCGTGGGAGCCCTCGCACACGCGCGGGTCGAGCACCGACGGCGTGGTGCGCGGCTCGTCGGAGCCGGTGGGCCGCGGGCGCCAGTCGAGCTCGGCGTAGCACTCGTCCGAGGCGACGACGACGCCGTGCTCCCGGGCCCAGCGCACCACCTTGGCCAGGTGCTCGACGCCCAGCACGCGGCCGCTGGGGTTGGCCGGGGTGTTGAGCCAGAGCAGGCGGGGCGTGGTGGCCGCGGTGAGGGGCCCGAGGGCGGTGATGGCGTCCACCGGGACGGGCTGGGCTCCCGCGAGCCGCGCCCCCACGTCGTAGGTGGGATACGCGATGCGGGGATGTCCCACGACGTCACCGGGGCCCAGGCCGAGCAGGAGGGGCAGCCATGCCACGAGCTCCTTGGACCCGATCGTCGGCATCACCCCGGCGGGATCGAGGTCGGGCACGCCGCGTCGGTCGGCGAACCAGGCGGCGACGGCCTCGCGCAGGTCGGCCGTGCCGTACGTCAGCGGGTACCCCGGAGCGTCCGCTGCCCCGGCGAGGGCCTGTTGCACGACGGCCGGTGTCGGGTCGACCGGCGTCCCCACAGACAGGTCGACGATGCCCCGGCCCGCGGGACCGTCGATCCCGGCGTCGGAAAAGGCTCTCGCCCGCTCCTTGGCGGGAGCGAGCGAGTCCCAGGGGAAGTCGGGGAGGCGGAGCACCGGCCTACTCGTCGTGCTCCTGCGGCGGCAGGTCGGCGATGATCGGGTGGTCCTTGGGGATCATCCCGAGCTTGGCGGCCCCGCCGGGGCTTCCGAGGTCGTCGAAGAACTCGACGTTGGCCTTGTAGTACTCGGCCCACTGCTCGGGCACGTCGTCCTCGTAGTAGATCGCCTCGACGGGGCAGACCGGCTCACAGGCACCGCAGTCCACGCATTCGTCGGGGTGGATGTAGAGGCTGCGCTCCCCCTCGTAGATACAGTCGACCGGGCACTCCTCGATGCACGCCTTGTCCTTGAGGTCCACGCAGGGCTGCGCGATCACATAGGTCATGTCGCACATACTATGCGCGCCATGAGCGCCGACGAGCGGTGGCCCGGGGGGCCTCGACACGAGGGTGCTGACGCCGCCCGTCGTGACGTCCCGCCCACCGGGACACGCGTCGTCGTGCGGCGCCGGTTGCCCGTCCCGGACCCGTCGTCCGGTGCCACCCTCACCGACGTCGTGGGCGACCTCGTCGCGGTCGACGACGACGTCCTCGTCGTGGCCACCCGTCGCGGCCGGGTGCGGGTGCCGACGGCCGCGGTCGAGGTCGTGCACCCGGTGCCGCCGCGCCCCTCGCGCCGGGGCGCACCCCACCGGGCGCTCTCGGTGGAGGACCTCGAGCGGGTCATGGTGGGTGCCTGGCCGCCGATGGAGACGGCGCGGCTGGGCGAGTGGCTCCTGCGGGCCTCGCGGGGGTTCACGAACCGGGCGAACTCGGTCATGACCGCCGGGTCCCCCGGAAGACCCCTGGCGGCCGCGGTCGACGACGTGGAGCACTGGTACGCCGAGCGGGCCCTGCCGGCCAACGTGTGCGTCCCCGGACCCGCCGGGTTCGCCCTCGCGGAGGACCCCCTCGGGGCCCTCCTCCTGGAGCGCGGCTACGTGCCGAGGGTGGTCACGCGATGCCTCACCGCCGCGACCGCCGAGGTCCTCGCCCGCACGTCGGTCGCGGCCTCCGGCGGGGTGCTGGTCGGTACGGCGGAGGGACTCGACGACGCCTGGCTGGCCGCCTACCGCGGGTACCGCGAGGTCGACGACGAGGCCGCCCGGGCGGTGCTCACCGGATCGCCGGCGCAGGACCTGGCCACCGCCACGACCGAGGACGGCACCGTGGTGGGTATCGGTCGCCTCGGCGTGGCGTCGGCGTGGGGAGGTGTCGCCGCGATGTGGGTGGCCCCGCAGGCGCGGCGCCGCGGAGTGGCCAGCGCCGTTCTCGGCACGCTCGCGGCGCGGGCCGACGCGCGGGGCGTGCGCTCGCTGCACCTGCAGACCGACAGCGGCAACGGGCCCGCCCTCTCGCTGTACGAGCGGTACGGGTTCGCACCGCACCACGACTACGTGAACCTGGTCCACGGCCACTGAGTCGACGGGCGGCAGGCCCGGCGCACACGGGGGATGATGGTGGGGTGAGACCCGGTGACCGCCGATACTCCGCCGAACCGGCCGACCCACAGGCCTACACCGCGGCCAACGACCGGCTGTACACGCGCTTCGGGCGGCTGTACGACGTCGTCGTCACGGCGTTCCCCGTCTGGCGGCGGTGGCTGGGGCAGGCGGTGCCAGAGATCCGCGGCCCCCGGGTCCTGGAGGTCTCCTTCGGAACGGGGTGGCTGCTCACGCAGTACGCCGGCCGGCACCGCACCGACGGCATCGACCTCAACCCGAGGCTCCTCGACGTGGCCCGACGCAACCTGGCTCGCGCCGGAGTCCACGCAGATCTCCGGCTGGGGACCGTCGAGGCGCTGCCCTACCCGGACGCCACCTTCGACACCGTGGTGAACACCATGGCGTTCAGCGGGTATCCGGACGGTGCGGCCGCCGCCGCCGAGCTTGCCCGAGTGCTCACACCCGGTGGCCGTCTGGTGCTGATCGACATCGGCTACCCGCGTGACGGAAACCGGATGGGCACCCTTCTCGTCGACCGGTTCTGGAAGCCGTTGGGCGACCTCATCCGGGACGTCCCCGCCTTGTTGTCCGAGGCCGGGTTGGCGGTCCGGGAGGACGAGATCGGCGGCTGGGGCAGCGTGCACCGCTACCTCGCGACCAAGCCGGGCACCACGGCACGGGAGGGCACGACGGGATGACCGCGGGTCAGCTGCCCGAGTACGTGCAGGTGACGTCGGGCTGCGGGACGTACGTCGTGGTGAAGGTCTGGCGGTCGACGACCTTGCCGCTCTTCCGGAAGATCCGGTCGACGTCGACCGTGAACCCCTCGACCGGGCTCTGCGGGATGCACTTCGGGTCGTCGTCGATGATCTTCTCCGGCTGGGTGATGTTGTAGCGGTCACTCTTGGTGGCCCGGACGTCCCACGTCTTCGTGCCGTAGAAGGTGACCTTGATCGACGTGCCGGTGGTGCGGACCTTGACGAGGATCCCGCCGTCGGTGGTGTTGGTCCACTTGTGGTGCAGGTCCGGGTAGGAGATCGTCGCCTCGCGCCCCTCGGGGTACCGCGAGATGTAGTAGGAGTGCGGCGACCACGCATCGAGCCGCACGCCGGCGAAGAAGGCGGCGTTGAAGACGGTGGTCGAGACCTGGGACAGGCCGCCTCCGTAGGACTCCGCGGCCCGGTTGTCGCGGATGATGCCGGCCTTGACGTAGCCGCTCGCCGCGGTGGTCGTGTCGCCGAGCACGTCGTTGAGGCTGAACTGCTCGCCCGGCAGCACGTACGTGCCGTCGACGACCGCCCCGCCCTTGCGGATGTTGGTCACCCGCGTCTGGCAGCAGGGGTAGTACGTGGTGAACGACGAGATCTTGCCCTTCGGGAGGGTCGCCTTCACCTTGGTCGTCGCCCACTCCGGTTGGGTCCGCTTCGTCGTGACCGTGGCCGTGCGCTCGGTGCTCGAGATGGCCCGCCACACCTGCTCGGTGACGGAGTCGTCGTGGAGGGCGGTGCCGGGCACCGAGCGCCTGACGGTGGGCTCGAGCCCACGGAAGGAGACGGTCGCGTCCTTGGCCTCCTTCTCCGCGCCGGCCTCGGTGGCTGCGGCGTGGACGACCTCGAGCAGTCGCTTGGTGTTGGCCCTCGGGGTGATGGTGCCGTCCTCGGCCGGTCGCAGGACGATGGCGCGGGCGAAGTCCTCGGGCTCGATGGCGAAGGTGACGTCACCGGCCTCGACCGTGACCGGCGCCGACACGGCGATGTCGGCGAACTCGGTGCGTACCCGCTGGAACTCGCTCGCCGGGACGACCGGGGTGAGTGACTCGGTCGCGCCGTCGACCGTGCGCTCGGCCGGCCACTGCGCACGCACGGCGGCAAGGGTGCCCTCGACGTCGAGCCGGCTCCCCGGCACCGGCGCGCGGTAGGCCACCTCCCCGCCCTTGACGCTGAGAGATCCCTCCTTGGGCTTTGCCTCCAGGTCCTTGCGGACTCCCACGAGGGCGGCGTCGAAGGCGCTGCGGTAGACGGTGACGACGGCCGGTTCGGGGCCGCCCCCGGTGACGTGGTGCCACACCGACACCGGGTCCAGGCTGAATCCCGTGAGGGCGGCCGCGGTGGCCGGGACGTCGACGGCGATCCCCAGATCGGTCGGCTCCAGCTCGGCGCTCCCCGCGCGAGTCGACACCGTCACCGGAGCCTCGACGGTGGCCGCGAGGCCGGTGGCAAGGGCGTCGCCGGCCTCCTCACGGCTCATCCCGCCGATGTCGACACCCGCGACGGTGGTGCCGCGCGGGACCTGCTCGCCGAACCACCAGGCCGCGCCGACGTATCCGAGCCCGAGGGCGACGAGGACACCGAGCAGCACGAACGGCCACCACCGGCGCTGCGGGGTGCCGTCCTCCCAGGTGGGCTCCCAGGTGGTGTCGAGCAGGTCGTGGCTCATGCGAGGCTCCCGTAGCCGCCGCGGAAGTGGACCAGCGCCGGGCTGCCGCCGTCGGGGAGGTGGATCGAGAGGACCTCTCCCACGACGACCGAGTGGTCGCCGGCCGGGTGCACGTCGGTGGTCCGGACCTCCAGGTGCATGAGGGCGTCGTCGAGGAGAGCGACCCCGGTGTGCTCACCGCGGCGGAAGGGGGTGCGGTCGAGCTGTCCGTGCAGGGGCCGGCCGCGGGTGGCGAACCAGGCGGACGCCGCGCGTTGGCCCGACGTGAGCACGCTCACGCCCCAGATGCCGGACTCGACCACGGCGTCGTGGAACCGTGCCTCGGTCTCGACGCAGCAGAGCACGAGGAGCGGCTCGAGCGAGACCGAGGTGACGGTGTCAGCGGTCATCGCGTGGTCGTGGCCGGCCGCCACCGTGGTCAGCACGCTGACGCCGTGCGCGATCCGGCCCATGGCCTGCCGGAACAGCGCGGGGTCGATCGGCTGGTGGCTCACGCTGCTCCTTCCGGGACGGGCCGGCCGGTCGCCGGGTCGAGCCGGGCGTACCCCTCCCGGCCCGAGAGCCGGAAGACGTACCGGTTGGACAAGGCATACCACCCCTCGCCCACCACGACCTGCGTCTCGTGCTCCCGCAGCGCGCGTGTCCGCACCCGCTCGGCCGCGTCGTCGACCACGGCGCGGGTGACGACCTCGTCGGGGACGACGTTCGCGCCGTACGGGTTGCCCTCGCCCGGGACCACCCAGCCCTCGCCCTCCGGGACGTGCGCGGTGAGCCACTCGCGGTCCTCGACCGCCCAGCGCAGCGGGACGTGCGCGGCGAGCAGCACCGGTGCGCCCTCACCGAGCCCGGCGACGGCGTCGCGGGTGGCCTCGTGGGTGCGCACGTGGTCGGGGTGCCCGTACCCACCGGCGGGGTCGTAGGTGACGACGACCTCGGGCCGCACCCGCTCGACCACCTGGCGCACCGCGGCGGCCGCGACCTCGAGGGGCACGCCCGCGAAGGCCCTCGGGTCGGCGGCGGCCGGCGACCCGGCCATCCCGGAGTCGCGGAAGGCGGGGGCGTCGCCGGGGCCGGCGGCCCCGAGCAGGTGGTGGCGGACTCCCAGGTGGTCCATCGCCCGGGTCAGCTCGCCGCGGCGGTGCTCGGCGAGGTCGTCACCGGCGCCCTCCAGGTGCCAGAGCCCGGCGGGGATCACCTCGCCCTCCTCCCCCAGCGTGCAGGTGAGGACGTGGACCTCGTCGCCGCGCGCGACGTGGTGGGCGATCGCGACCCCCGTGGTCAGGGTCTCGTCGTCGGGGTGGGCGTGCACGAAGAGGAGCCGGCCCGGGCCCTCGGTGACCAGGCCGTCCAGGAGTCCTCTCACCGTGCAACCGCGATGTCGGCGAACTCGAGGACGCCCCCGAGTGCGGTGTTGGCCGACAGGTTCCGCACGTCGGAGCCCGCGACGTAGAGCGCGCGGCGCTCGGCGAGCCCGATGTAGGCGCCCTTCGTGAGGAGCGAGGTGTCGACGGCGGCCCATTCCTTCTCGCGCTCCGCGGTGTCCGCAGTCGCCTCGGTCTCGGCCATCCAGGCGTTGAGCTTCTTGTCGCCCCAGTAGCCGTAGTCACGGCCGGGGCCTGCTGAGGTGATGTTGATCGTGCTGTCGAACAGCGGCGGAAGCACGGTCGAGGCCGAGGCCCAGGCGGGCGCCCAGTTCGACCAGAGGACGTCGTAGTCCTTCGCCGCGTCCGGAGAGCTGATGGTCGCGAAGTAGTCGTCGGTGATCGGCTCGAGGGTCGGCTCGAAGCCGGCCTCCCGCCAGCCGGCGGCCAGCGCGGCCATCGCCTTGTCGGCCGTGGGCGAGCTGCGGTAGGCCACCGTGAAGCCCACAGGTGTCTCGACGCCCGCCTGCTCGAGCAGGGACCTGGCCTGGGCGACGTCGCCGCGGTCACCGGTGCCCACCGGGTCCTCGTCGTGCGCCGCGGGAAGGAACTGCGGCAGGATCGACCGGCTCGGCTCCGCCGCCGTGGGACCACCGATCGCCGTCACGTACGCCTCGCGGTTCGTGGCCGCGGCCAGTGCGAGCCGCACCCTCTCGTCCTTGAACACCTTGCTCTTCGTGTTCGGGACGAGGTAGTCGACCAGGCCGGTGCGGGGGTTCACGGACCGCTCGTCGAGGCTCTGGACCGCGGTGATGTGCTGCTGGATCGCGGGCGGGGCGGACCCGAGCGAGACCGAGACCCGCCCGGTGTCGCCGTCGGCCATGATCTGCTGGGCGACCGCCTGGGTGGTGAGCCCCTCGTGGTAGAGGATCTGGTCGGGGTAGGCCTTGCGGACCGGGTCGCTCGACGCCGACCAGTGCGTGTTGCGGACGAAGCGCCCGCCGCGGCCGGGCTCCCACGCGCCCTCGAGCGTGTACGGCCCGCAGGAGAACACCGTGTACGTGCCGTCGGCGCCCTGGTCCTGCGACTTCTTCACCGGGCCGAACGCCGGCTGGGTGACCATCTCGTTGAAGTCCGACAGCGGCTTGCTCAGGGTGAAGGTGATCTCCTGCCCGTCGCACGACACCGCCTTGTCGAACGCCTTCTGGCCCTTGGCCGCGCTCGATCCGGTGGCGTACGGGCCGCGGTAGATGCTGGAGCCGTCCTCCCGGCGCGGGATGTCGAGCACCGCGAGGGCGTCGGTGGGGCCACCGGTGATGTCATCGGTGGCGAACGTCCTCGAGATGCCGTAGGCCACGTCCTCGCACGTGAGCGTCGACCCGTCCTGCCACGTCACGTCGTCGCGCAGGGTGAAGGTCCACGACCGCAGGTCCTTGCTGGCCTTCCCGGTGTCGGTGGCCAGGTCGCCGACCAGTCGGGTCTGCTTGTCCGGGTCGGTGTCGGGGGCGTAGGCGGTGAGGGTCCGCGCGAAGACGCGGCCGGCGAAGGCCATGTCCTCACGGGTGGCGATCCGCTGGGGGTCCCACGAAGGGACCGGTCCGAGGGTGAGCGCGTGCAGGGTGCCGCCGGGGGTGTCGACCCGGTCGCCGACGGCCGACGTGGGGAGGACGTCCTGCGAGGCTGCGGGCGCCTGCCGGTCGCGGATGAGCATCCCGCCGGCCACGAGGGCACCCACGAGGAGCACGGCCAGCACCGCGAACCGCAACGGCCGGCTCCGGCGCCGCTGCTTGCGCAGCGCGGACCGGGTCGGGGTGGGGGTGGGGTCGTCCGGGGTCGCCGGCACTGCTCAGCTCCTCCTCGCACGGGCAGCGGCGCGGGCGCGCAGGGTCTGGTCGAGCTCCACCTTCCGGATGCGGACCGCCTCGGGTGTCACCTCGACGCACTCGTCCTCGCGGCAGAACTCGAGGGACTGCTCGAGGGAGAGGGCACGCGGCGGGGCCAGCCGCTCGAGGACCTCGGCGCCGGTGGAGCGCACGTTGGTGAGCTTCTTCTCCTTGGTGATGTTGACGTCCATGTCGTCGACCCGGGAGTTCTCCCCGACGATCATGCCCTCGTACACCTCCGTGGTCGGGGGGATGAACAGCGTCCCGCGCTCCTGGAGGTTCATCATCGCGTAGGCGGTCGCGGCGCCGGACCGGTCGGCGACGAGCGAGCCGCTGATCCGGGTGGAGATGTCCCCGCACCACGGCTCGTAGCCCTCGAAGACGTGGTGGGCGATACCGGTACCCCGGGTGTCCGTGAGGAACTGGGTGCGGAAGCCGATCAGGCCGCGCGAGGGGACCAGGTACTCCATCCGGACCCAGCCGGTGCCGTGGTTGACCATCTGCTCCATCCGGCCCTTCCGGGCGGCGAGCAGCTGGGTGATCGCCCCGAGGTACTCCTCCGGCGTGTCGATCGTGACCCGCTCGACGGGCTCGTGGAGCCTGCCGTCGACCTCGCGGGTGACGACGACGGGCTTGCCCACCGTCAGCTCGTAGCCCTCGCGGCGCATCTGCTCGACGAGGATGGCCAGCGCCAGCTCACCGCGGCCCTGGACCTCCCAGGCGTCCGGGCGCTCCGTCGGCAGGACCCGCATCGAGACGTTCCCGACGAGTTCGCGGTCGAGGCGGTCCTTGACGAGCCGGGCGGTGACCTTGGCACCCTTCACCCGGCCGGCCATCGGGCTGGTGTTGATGCCGATCGTCATCGAGATGGCGGGCTCGTCGACGGTGATCAGCGGCAGCGGGCGAGGGTCGTCGGCGTCGGCGAGGGTCTCGCCGATGGTGATCTCCGGGATGCCCGCGACGGCGATGATGTCGCCGGGACCCGCGGAGTCGGCGGGCCGGCGCTCGAGGGCGTCGGTCATGAGCAGCTCGGTGATCTTCACCTTCTCCACCGAGCCGTCACGACGGCACCAGGCGACCTGCTCGCCCTTGCGGATCGTGCCGTTGTGGACCCGCAGCAGGGCCAGGCGTCCGAGGAAGTTCGAGGCGTCGAGGTTCGTCACGTGCGCCTGCAGCGGTGCGGCGTCGTCGTAGGACGGTGCGGGGATCGTCTCGATGATGGTTCGGAACAGCGGCTCGAGGTCCGCGCCCTCGGGAAGGTCACCGTCGGCGGGACGGGTGAGCGAGGCGATGCCCGCCTTGGCCGAGGCGTAGACCACGGGGAAGTCGAGCTGGTCCTGGTGGTGCTCGGCGTCGACGAGGAGGTCCATGAACAGCTCGTAGACCTCGTCGACGACCTCGGCGATGCGGGCGTCGGGTCGGTCGACCTTGTTGATGCACAGGACCACCGGCATCGCGGCCGCGAGCGCCTTGCGCAGCACGAAGCGGGTCTGGGGCAGCGGGCCCTCGCTCGCGTCGACGAGGAGCACGACTCCGTCGACCATGGACAGGCCGCGCTCGACCTCCCCCCCGAAGTCGGCGTGGCCCGGGGTGTCGATGATGTTGATGGTCATGCCGTCGGCGAGACCGGCGTCCACGGCGGCCTTCCCCGCGTACCGGACAGCAGTGTTCTTCGCGAGGATCGTGATGCCCTTCTCGCGCTCGAGGTCGCCACTGTCCATGGCCCGCTCGGCGATGTGGTCGTGCTCACCGAAGGCCCCGGACTGCCAGAGCATCTTGTCGACCAGGGTCGTCTTGCCGTGGTCGACGTGCGCGACGATGGCGACGTTGCGGATGTCGTCGCGGCGGGAGGCAGGCATACCCTCCAGTCTCTCAGGACTCGCCGCGGGGACCGAATCGAGCCCGAGGCGGCTCTCAGCCAGGGGCCTGCGCGGACTCATGCCGAAGATCTTTCGCACGGCAGGGTCTCGTTTGGATAACCACTCGGGTCGAGGCATTGTCTCCGGCGGATATGTCGCTAACGTCCCCCGATATCGGGCGAAGCGGGTCCCTGCGGGCCGCCCGTCCCGACTCGCACGTCCGACCGGACGAGCCGAGCGATCGCACATCCAAGCGAGGGAAACATGACACTCAAGCGCAAGGCGCCGATCGTCCTGGCGACGATCGCGGCCCTGAGCATGACGGCCTGCGCGCAGTCGCAGCGCGACGAGGGTGGAACCGGCGACTCCAGCAGCAGCAGCGACCTGAAGGACACCTTCACCTTCGGCGCCGCCGGGGCGCCGGAGCTGTTCGACCCGTTCTACGCGACGGACGGCGAGACCTTCCGGGTCACCCGACAGATCTTCGAGGGCCTCGTCGGCATCAAGCCCGGCACGGCCGAGGTGCAGCCCGAGCTGGCCGAGAGCTGGGAGCCCTCGGACGACGGCCTGTCCTGGACCTTCACCCTCAAGCAGGGTGTGAAGTTCTCCGACGGCACCGACTTCAACGCCGACGCCGTCTGTTACAACATGGACCGGATGTACGACCAGAAGGGGGCCGGGCAGCAGGCCGCCGAGTACTGGCAGTACCTGATCGGCACCTTCAAGGACGACCCCTCGGGCTCGCTCTACCAGTCGTGCGAGGTGCAGGACGACAGCCACGTCGTCATGACGATCAGCCGGGCCACGTCGAGCTTCCCGACGGTGCTCTCGCTCAGCTCCTTCGCGATGCAGTCGCCGACCGCCCTCAAGGACGGGGACGCGAACAACGTCAAGGCGCAGGGTGACGGCTTCACCTACGGCGACTACGCGATGAACCCCGTCGGCTCCGGGCCGTACAAGCTGGAGAAGTACGACGAGGCCAACAAGACCGTCACGCTCGTCGCCAACGACCAGTACTGGGGCGACCCGCCCAAGACGGCCAAGCTCGTCTTCAAGATCATCCCCGACGAGACGACCCGCCGACAGGAGCTCGAGGCCGGCTCGATCGACGGCTACGACCTGCCGAACCCGGTCGACTGGAGCGGGCTGAAGGAGTCGGGCAACAACGTGGAGGTCCGCCCCGCGTTCAACATCCTCTACATGGGCCTGAACCCGGAGAAGAACCCGAAGCTGAAGGACCTGAAGGTCCGCCAGGCGCTGCTGTACGCCACCAACCGTGAGCAGATGGTCCAGACCCAGCTGCCCGAGGGCGCCGCGGTCGCCTCACAGTTCGTCCCGGACACGATCAGCGGCTACAACGACTCGCTCCAGCCGTACCCCTACGACCCGGAGAAGGCCAAGTCGCTGCTCAAGGAGGCCGGCGCCGAGGGCATGACCCTCCAGTTCGCCTTCCCGACCGACGTGTCGCGGCCGTACATGCCGGACCCGCAGAAGGTTCACGACGCACTGGCCAAGGACCTCGAGGCCGTCGGCATCAAGGTCGACACGGTGAGCGCCCAGTGGAACGGCGGGTACCTCGACGGCGTCAGCGCCGGCAAGTACGACGCCTGGCTGCTCGGCTGGACCGGCGACTACAACTCCGCGGACAACTTCCTCGGGACGTTCTTCGGCAACCTCAAGGCGAACGACTTCCACACCTCGGTGATGCCGTGGGGCAAGACACTCTCGTCCGACCTCAAGGCTGCGGACAGCACCCTCGACGAGACCGAGCGCGCCTCGAAGTACCAGGAGATCAACAAGCAGATCGCCGAGGAGTACCTCCCCGGCCTGCCGATCAGCCACTCCCCGCCGGCCATCGTCGTCAGCGACAACGTCCAGGGCCTCGTGGCCAGCCCCCTGACGGCCGAGGAGTTCGACACCGTCACGGTCACCAAGTGACCCGGGCGGGGATCCGTCCCCGACGAGCACTCCGCTAGACGGCCGGTGGCCGCCTCGAGCCGCTAGGTTCGAGGCGGCCACCGCCGTCTGACCCCCTGCACCGAGGAGCCGCTGTGGCGCGATTCATCATCCGACGAGTCCTCCAGATGGTGGGCGTCGTCCTCGTCCTCTCCCTTCTCCTGTTCATGTGGCTGCGCTCGCTGCCCGGCGGCACCGTGTCGGCGATCCTGGGTGAGCGGGGGACGGCGGAGAGTCGGGCGGCGCTGGAGAAGGCCTTCGGCCTGGACCAGCCGCTGCCCGTCCAGTACTGGAAGTTCATGGTCCGGGCGGCCCACGGCGACTTCGGGGTCTCGACCGGCGTCCTCCCCGGCCGCGACGCCCTCGACATCTTCCTCACCCGGATGCCGGCCACCATCGAGCTGAGCTTCTTCGCGATGCTGCTCGCGGTCGTTCTCGCCGTGCCACTCGGCTACCTGGCCGCCCGGCGTCGGAACACGCCCCCGGACACCGGTCTGGTGATCGTCTCCCTCATCGGCATCGCGGTCCCCGTGTTCTTCCTGGCGTTCCTCCTCAAGTACCAGTTCGCAATAGAGCACCCGATCTTCCCGGTGTCGGGCCGACAGGACGCCGCCCTCAACTGCACCCGGATCACCGGGTTCTTCGTCTTCGACGGCCTGCTCACCCGCGAGTTCGACTGCTCCATCGACGCGCTCCACCACCTGGTGCTACCCGCCGTGGCGCTCGCGACCATCCCCTTCGCGGTGATCTTCCGGATCACCCGTGCCTCCGTCCTCGAGGTGCTCGACGAGGACTACGTGCGCACCGCCGAGTCCAAGGGCCTGGCCACCCGCACCATCCGGGGCCGGCACATCATGCGGAACGCGCTGCTCCCGGTCGTCACGACCGTCGGCCTGCAGATCGGCGCCCTGCTCGCCGGGGCCGTCCTCACCGAGCGGGTCTTCGCCTGGGGCGGGCTCGGGGACTCGTTGGCGCTGGCGTTCCAGAGACGCGACTACGCGGTGCTGCAGATTCTCATCCTCGCCGCGGCCGCCATCTACGTCATCGTCAACCTGCTCGTCGACATCTCGTACGCCGTCATCGACCCAAGGGTGAGGACGCGATGAGCCCGGGCAACCCGATGAACCGCAAGAAGGACCGCATCGACGCCCTCGCCCGCACCGCCGGGCGGGAGCCCGCCGCTGCGGTCGCGGGTGGCGGCTCGGTCGCCGTGCTCGACGCCGGGAGCGTCGACGAGAAGCCCGGCGTCTCCCTGATCGCCAGTGCGTGGCGCCGGCTGCGCCGCGACCCGGTGTTCCTCCTCGGTGCGTCGATCACGCTCATCTTCATCGTGCTCGCCCTGGTGTCCGCGTGGATCGCGCCCCACGACCCGGCGGCCGGCCTGCTCCTCGACAAGGTGCGACCGCAGTCGAACCCGGTCCCCGGGCCGGAACCCGGCTTCCCGCTGGGCGCCGACGACAGGGGCCGCGACCTGCTCTCGCGCCTGCTCGTCGGCAGCCGCCAGACCCTCGTCGTCGGCGTGTTCGCCACCATCTTCGGCCTCATCGGCGGGCTGGTGCTCGGGACCCTCGCCGGGGCCCTGGGGGGCTGGGTCGACTCCGCGGTGATGCGCACCGTCGACGTCCTGCTGTCCATCCCCTCGCTGCTCCTGGCGTTCTCGATCGCGGCGCTGGCGAGCAGGCCCAGCCAGTGGACGGTCATCATCGCCATCGCGGTGGTGCAGGTGCCCGTCTTCGCCCGACTGCTGCGGGGGTCGATGCTGGCCCAACGGCACAGCGACCACGTCATGGCGGCCCGCTCGCTCGGGGTCAGGCCGAACTCGGTCGTCTTCCGGCACATGCTGCCGAACTCGCTCGGGCCGGTGATCGTCCAGGCCACGCTCGTGCTCGCGACGTCCATCATCGACGCCGCGGCCCTGGCCTTCCTCGGGCTCGGCAACCCCGACGACGACATCCCGGAGTGGGGCCAGATGCTGGGCCGGGCGCAGACCTACATCTACGACCACCCGTCCCTCGCGATCTACCCCGCGCTGTGCATCATCACCGTCGCGCTCGGCTTCACCCTGATGGGCGAGTCCCTGCGCGAGGCCCTCGACCCCAAGACCAGGAGGTGATCGGCCGATGACCGCCACGGCCTCCGCACCACGACCCGCCGGCATGGGCGACGAGCCGCTGCTGTCGGTCCGCGACCTGCGCGTGACGTTCGGCCACTCCGGCAACGAGCCCTTCACCGCCGTCGATGGTGTCAGCTTCGACGTCCGCCCAGGGCAGACCGTCGGCCTGGTCGGCGAGTCCGGCTGCGGCAAGTCGGTCACCTCGCTCGCGATCATGGGGCTGCTCCCCCAGCGCGGCAACAGCGTCGAGGGCGAGGCGCTCTACGAGGGCACCGACCTGCTGCGCCT
Organism: uncultured Actinomycetota bacterium; assembly: GCA_963726295.1. Classification (GTDB taxonomy): domain Bacteria; phylum Actinomycetota; class Actinomycetes; order Actinomycetales; family Dermatophilaceae; genus DASSQJ01. Next base: position 152,451 of record CAVSBW010000001.1, on the reverse strand, counting down.
GTCGACGGCCGAGATGCGCGACCGGCGCGGACGCGACATCGCGATGATCTTCCAGGACCCGCTGTCCTCGCTGAACCCGGTGGTCCCGGTCGGCCGCCAGGTCACCGAGGTGCTCGAACGCCACAAGAAGATGTCGCGCAAGGCTGCTACGCCGGTGGCGCGTGACCTGCTCGACCGGGTGGGCATCCCCGACCCCGACCGCCGACTCAAGGACTACCCGCACCAGCTGAGCGGCGGGATGCGGCAGCGGGCCCTCATCGCGATGGCCCTCGCCTGCGAGCCGCGGCTGCTCATCGCCGACGAGCCGACAACCGCGCTCGACGTCACCATCCAGGCGCAGATCCTCGCCCTGCTCAAGGAGCTCGTCGAGGACACCGGCACCGCACTCATCATGATCACCCACGACCTCGGGGTCGTGGCGGGGCTGTGCGACGAGGTCAACGTGCTCTACGCCGGCCGGGTCGTCGAGCGCGGGATGCGCCACGAGCTGTTCGCCGAGCCGCGCCACCCGTACACCGCCGGGCTGCTCGGCTCCATCCCCCGCCTGGACGCACCGCGCGGCGAGGAGCTGACCCCCATCCCGGGCTCGGTCGCCGACAACCTGCCGTGGGCGCACGCCTGCGCCTTCGCGCCGCGGTGCTCGCAGCCGGTCGACGTCTGCACGAGCCGGACCCCCGAGTTCGAGGAGTCCGCCGCGGGCCGCGCCCTGCGCTGCCACAACCCCGTGGGGAGCCAGCGATGACCGAGGCCACCACCGAGCGCCCGGCCGAGGCCGGTGCCGCCGACGACGTGCTCCTCGACGCGCGTGGCATCAAGGTGCACTTCCCGATCAAGCGGGGTGTCATCTTCGACAAGATCGTCGGGCACGTGTATGCCGTCGACGGCGTCGACCTGCAGATCCGGCGGGGTGAGACCTACGGCCTGGTGGGCGAGTCGGGCTGCGGGAAGTCGACCCTCGGCAAGGCGATCCTCGGACTCGAGACCCCCACCGAGGGCACCATCACCATCAACGGCACCGAGGTCGCGTCCCTCTCCCCCCGCGACCTGCGGAAACGCCGCAAGGACTTCCAGATGGTCTTCCAGGACCCGATGAGCAGCCTCGACCCCCGCCAGTCGGTGGAGTCGCTGCTCGTCGAGGGGATGCGGGCGCACGGTCTCGCCGACGACGAGAAGGCCACCGCGGCGCGGCTGCGCCAGCTGCTCGCGGACGTCGGGCTCCCGGCAGCGGCCCTGAAGAAGTACCCGCACGAGTTCTCCGGCGGGCAGCGTCAGCGCATCGGCATCGCCCGGGCCCTGTCGGTGGAGCCGAAGCTCATCGTCGCCGACGAGCCGGTCAGCGCCCTCGACGTCTCGGTGCAGGCGCAGGTCATCAACCTGCTCGGGAAGCTGCAGGACGAGTACGGACTCACCTACCTCGTCGTGGCCCACGACCTCGCCGTCGTGCGCCACATCAGCGACCGGATCGGTGTCATGTACCTCGGCGGGCTGGTCGAGGAGGCGACGGCCGACGACCTCTACTCGACACCGCTGCACCCGTACACGCGGGCGCTGCTCTCCGCGGTGCCGGTGCCCGACCCCGTCGTGGAGGACGAGCGCCAGCAGATCCTGCTCATCGGCGACCTCCCGTCGCCGTCGCACCCGCCGTCGGGGTGCCGGTTCCACACCCGGTGTCCCTGGCGCCAGGAGACCCGGTGTGAGGAGGAGCGGCCCGAGTTGCGCGTCGTCGACGTCGAGGGCGTGCCCGAGGGGCACCGCGTGGCCTGCCACTGGGCGGAGCAGATCCACAGCGGTGAGATCCAGCCGCACGAGGTCACGGCCACGGCCACCACCCAGGAGCAGTTCTCGGACCGCGATGACTTCTACGGGCCGATGTCGGCGAAGGAGCTCGAGGACGACCCCTACGGGTCCGGGTCGGAGACCTGGCCCACCGGGGCCGGGTAGCCCGCTGACCCAGGTGAGCTTTCGCCCCCGGCGAGAAACCCCGGGATCGCGGGGGAACCGTTCCGGTGCGATCCCGGGGGTTGTGAGGCGATGTCGCTGCCGGCCCGCGCCGTGGCTCGCCGCGCCCGGGACCCTGTGGCGCATCCCGGCGGGACCGGTCGGACGCGGTCAGCCGCAGTCAGCTGCGGATGTGGGTCAAGAGTGACGTCCTGACGCCGATCTTCACCCACGTTCACCTCCGGTGCTTTGATGGGGTCCATGACCCGACTGCTGACCGATGACGAGGTGTCCCGCCAGCTGGCCGACCTGCCGGGCTGGTCCCGCGAGGGTGACGCCATCGTCGCCACGATCGAGGCGCCCGACTTCCCCGCCGCGATCCGCGTGGTCGCGGCCGCCGCCGAGGACGCCGAGCAGATGAACCACCACCCGGACATCGACATCCGCTGGCGAACGACCCGGTGGCTCCTCACGACGCACGACGCCGGCGGGCTCACCCAGCTCGACATCGAGCTCGCACACCGCATCAACGACGCCGCCGGCGCCGAGGGGGTGGACCTCGGTGGCTGACGCCGAGGGCACACCGGTGCCGGCAGCCGCGGACAGCGGCTCGACCCACCCCCACGAGCCGCACGACAAGGGCTTCGCGGGCCGGCTGAACTGGCTGCGGGCCGGGGTGCTCGGGGCCAACGACGGCATCGTCTCCACCGCCGGTCTGGTCATCGGCGTCGCGGCGGCCACCACGGACCGCGCCGTCATCCTCACCGCCGGCCTCGCCGGTCTCGCCGCCGGCGCCATGAGCATGGCCGTCGGCGAGTACGTGTCCGTGAGCACGCAGCGAGACAGCGAGCGAGCCCTCCTCCAGAAGGAGATCCGTGAGCTCGAGGAGATGCCGGAGGAGGAGCTCGCCGAGCTCACGCAGCTGTACGAGGCCAAGGGTCTCTCCCCCGACCTGGCGCACCGGATCGCCGTCGAGCTCACCGAGCACGACGCCCTCGCCGCCCACGCCGAGGTCGAGCTCGGCATCGACCCCGAGAACCTCACCAACCCCTGGCACGCCGCCTGGGCCTCGATGGTGGCGTTCACCGTCGGAGCGCTCCTGCCGCTGCTGGCCATCGTCCTCCCGGGTGCCTCCGCGCGAGTGCCGGTCACCGTGCTCGCGGTCGTCGTGGCCCTCGCCGGAGCCGGGTGGGTCAGCGCCCGCCTCGGCGACGCTTCGGCGCGCACCGCCACGGCTCGTGTCGTCGTCGGTGGGCTCATCGCGATGGCCGTCACCTACGCGATCGGCACCCTGGTGGGCACACAGCTGTGACCGGACCCCGCCTGCTCGTGGTGCAGCACGAGCCCGACGCGCCGGTGGCGTGGCTCGGGGAGTGGTGGCAGGCCGCGGGTCTCACCCTCGACGTCGTCCGCGGCGACCTCGGACAGCCGGTCCCCGCGCGGCTCGACGAGGGGGACCACGACGGGCTCGTCGTCCTCGGCGGCGAGATGGGCGCGAACGACGACGCCGAGCACCCGTGGCTGGGCCCCACCAAGGAGCTGGTGCGCAAGGCCGTGGCCTCGGGGGCGCCGGTGCTCGGGGTGTGCCTCGGCCACCAGCTGGCGGCGGTGGCGCTGGGCGGCGTCTCCGAGCCGAACCCGCAGGGCACCACCCTGGGCGTCGTCCCCGTCCGTCTCACCGACGCGGGCACCTCGGACCCGCTGCTCGCGGGCTTCGACGGGCGCCCGGCCGTCCACTACAACGACGACGTCGTCACCACCCTGCCCCCCGGCGCGACCGTGCTGGCCCGCCTGCTCGGGGGGATGCCGCAGGCGCTGCGGCTGGGCGAACGGGCGTGGGGGGTGCAGTTCCACCCCGAGACCCCGCCGGCGGTGTTCGAGGAGTGGGTCCGGGCTGCCGCCCCCGACGGGCCCGGCGCCGCTGCGCTGGACGCGGTTGCGGCAGTCGAGGCGGCCGCGGACAGCCTGCGCGAGGCCTGGCGGCCCTTCGCGGACCGGTTCGCCAACATCGTCCGCTCCGCGGGCTGAGCACGGGCCGTGGCGTCGGCCGCGTCCACCGGTGATGGCGACGCCGCGCTCACCGGGGCGCGGGTTACGGCGCACTGGGCGGCGTGATCACGACACCTGATGCGCTCCACCACGCGATGCACCCAGGGTCGCGGGCGAGGGCGTCGGCGTCATCGCCCGGACGGATCGTCAGTCGCCGCGGAGCGCGTCGAACAGCGCCTCGGCGAGGTCGGACTCGCGGATGTCGTCGAGGTCGACCGGCCGACCGTCCGGGCCGGCGAGCGGCACCCGCCAGTTGGGGTACTCCTCGTCGGTCCCCGGCTGGTTGACGGCTCGCCGGTCGCCGACGAGGTCGGGCAGGGCCACGGCCAGCATCCGGCTCGGCGTCAGGGCCAACCAGCGGTGCAGCGCCACGAGTGTCTCGTCCGCACCGCCGGCGGGGTCCAGCAACCCCCGCTCGACGAGGACGTCGCGCACCCGGCCGATGGCGGCCTCCTCGAGCGTCCGCTCCTCCTCGGCCGTCCGGGTGAGGAGGCCGAGCCGCTCGCGGACCGCGATGTGCTCGAGACTGAGGTAACCGGCCGACGGCGGCAGGTCATGGGTCGTCACCGACGACAGGCACAGCTCGCGGTAGTGCTCGGGAGGCTTCGGGCGGTCGTCCTCCCACTCGAACCACAGGATGCTGGTGCCCGCCAGCCCGCGCTCGGCCATTTGGTCGCGGACCCACGGCTCGACGACGCCCAGGTCCTCACCCACCACCACCGCCCCGGCCCGCTGGGCCTCCAGGACGAGGATGCCGATGAGCGCCTCGTGGTCGTAGTACACGTACGCACCGTCGGCCGGCGTGCCACCCTCGGGGATCCACCAGAGGCGGAACAGGCCCATGACGTGGTCGACCCGGATGCCACCGGAGTCGCGGAGCACCGTCCGCACCATGTCGCGGAACGGCGCGTACCCGAGCTCGGCGAGCCCGTCCGGCCGCCACGGTGGCTGACTCCAGTTCTGCCCCAGCTGGTTGAACTGGTCCGGCGGGGCGCCGACCGTGACCCCCCGGGCCAGGGCGTGCCCCAGCCCCCACGCGTCGGCACCCACCGGGTGCACCCCCACGGCGAGGTCGTGCACCACCCCGAGCGACATGCCGGCCGTGCGGACCTCCCTCTGCACCTGGGCCAGCTGCTGCTCGAGCAGCCACTGGAGCCACCGGTGGAAGTCGACGTCACGGGCCCGCTCGGCGCGGAAGGCCGCCACGGCCGGTGACTCCGGGTCGAGGTACTCCTGGGGCCACTCGGTCCACGGCATCCCCCACACCTCGGCGAGCGCACACCACGTGGCGAACCGGAGGAGCCCCTCCCCCTCGCGGGCGCAGAAGGCCTCGAACGTGGCCCGGCGCCCCTCGGTGAGGCCGGCGTCGTGCACCAGCCTGAGGGCCGCCTTCTTCGCCGTCCACGCCGCGTCGCGGTCGATGGTGTCCTCGGCGTTGAGTGCACGCGCGCCCTCCGCGAGCTGGAGCAGCCGGCGGTGGGCGGAGTTCTCGAGCAGCGCGACCTCCGGCACGTCCTCGACCCGCAGGTACAGGGGGTTGACGAAGCGGCGCGTGGTGGGCAGGTAGGGCGAGGGCTCCATCGGGACGACCGGCTCGGCCGCGTGCAGCGGGTTGACGAGCACGAAGTCGGCGTCGTGCGCGGCCGCGGCCCAGGACCCGAGGTCGGCGAGGTCCCGCAGGTCGCCGGTGCCCCACGACCCACCCGACCGCACCTGGTACAGCTGGGCCATCAGCCCAACGGCCCGGCGGTCCCGCAGCCCCTCGTGCAGCTCCAGTCGCTGCGGGGTCACGACGAGCGTGCCGGTGGTGGTCCCCGGGTGCGGCGCGGGCACCTCGGGGTCGGCGACGAGCCGGTGCCAGCCGAGCGGCAGGTCGGACGGCACCTCGAACGTCGCCTCGCCAAGGGTGACCCCGTCGACGACACGGTCGGCCACCCACCGGTCGACCTGGGCGAGCTCGCGGCGGCCGCCGTCCTCGAGCTCCACCACCACCCGGATGTCGCTGCCGCCCGGCACGTGCGTGGCCACCTGGGCCGTCACGCCCTCGCGGACGACCGTGGCGGCCGGCACCGTGCGCCGCCAGGGCACGTCGCCGGCGTCGACGAGCGCGTCAGCCACGGCGGCGTCGTCCGAGGCGTCGACACCGAGGGCCGCGAGGACCGCCTCGATGGACTCGGCGGAGACCGGGACGTGCTGCCCCAGCCAGTCCCAGTAGTCGGTGGCGACGCCGTGGACGGTGGCGAGCTCGACGAGCTGGTGCGACGGCGACGACATGCGCCCATCCTGCCAACTCCTGGCCGCACCCGGTTCGGCGGCCCGCCCGCCACGGGACCGCCCGACCGGGTGGCACGTGCTGCCGTCAGGGCTGGGCGACTCCCGGTGGGGCGGATGTGGGGACGGTGGATGCCGGGGGTGCCTCTCAGCCTGTCGGAGCGTGGGGGTGAGGATGGTCCTCGTGTCGACCATCGTCTTCGTCCACGCCCACCCCGACGACGAGGCCTCCCAGACCTCCGGCACGATGGCCCGCGCCGTCGCCGAGGGCCACCGCGTCGTGCTCGTCGTCGCCACCAACGGCGACCACGGCAACGTGCCCGACGACCTCGCGCCCGGCGAGACCGTCGTCGACCGCCGGCGCCGGGAGGCGGAGGCCGCGGCCGAGGTCATCGGGCTCCACCGTGTGGCCCGGCTCGGCTACACCGACTCGGGGATGACCGGCTGGGAGCAGAACACCGCCGACGGTGCGTTCGCGGCCGCCGACGTCGACGAGGCCGCCGCGCGCGTCGCCGCCGTCCTCGACGAGGAGGGCGCCGACATCGTCGTCGGCTACGACTGGCACGGCGCCTACGGGCACCCCGACCACGTCCAGGTGCACCGGGTCACACACCGCGCGGCCGACCTCGCGGCCCGTCGTCCCCGCGTCCTGGAGTCCACCTACAACCGCGACCGCATGCGGACCCTCGTGGCGATGGCCGAGGCCGCGGGCCAGGAGGCGATCGACCCCGACGCGGGGTGGGACGACGGCAACCCCATGGGCACCCCGGAGGCGGAGATCCACTGGCAGGTCGACGTCACCGACCTCATCCCGACCAAGAGGGCCGCGCTCGCCTGCCACGCCAGCCAGGTCGACGACGTCGGCTTCATGCTCCAGATGCCCCAGGAGGCCTTCGCCCTGATGTTCGGGGCGGAGCACTACATCGAACCGGGCCGCGACGCCCGGATGGTGCGCGGCTGGCCGTTCGTCGACGGCTGAGCCGCGCCCCGCGTGGTTGCGGTCGTCAGCGGACGACCACCACGGGCCGGTCGGCCCGGCCCACCACCCTCCGGCTGACGCTGCCGAGCAGCAGGGCGGCGAAGCCGCCGTGGCCCCGGCTGCCGACGGCCACGATGTCGGCGTCCTCCTCGTGGGCGACGTCGAGGAGCGCGGTCGCGGTGTTCCCGTGCCGCACGACCGAGGTGACCTGCACCCCCGGGAACCGCGGAGCGACCTCGCCGACCACCTCGTCGAGCATCGCCGCGTAGCGCTCGTCGATGGTCGGCACCGACTCGGCCTGCATGTAGGTGAGCAGCACCTCCGCCTCGACCTCGGTGCGCCAGGCGACGACACAGGTGACCCGGCCGTCATCGGGGTCGACCATCGACAGGGCGTGCTCGAGGGCGCGTCGGCTCGACGTGCTGCCGTCGACGCCGACGACCGCGCTCCGGGGCCGCCCTGTGGGCGACCCCTCGGGGACGACGACGACGGGGCAGTGGGCGTGGGCCATCGCCGGGACGACGACGGAGCCGATGCCCGCGTGGGCCGGCGACCCGAGCACGAGCAGCCGCGCCGTCTCAGACGCCTCGACGAGCCCGGCGGCCGACGAGCCCCAGAGCACCTCGTTGACCACCTTGAGGCCGGGGAACCGCAGGGCGACGCCCTCAGCCACCGTGTTCAGGTGGCGGCGGGTGTCGGCGTCGATCTGCTCGGACAGGCTCGGTGAGCCTGCTGCCAGCGCTTCGTAGGGGGCGAGCTGCAGACCGGCCTCGACCACCGACACCAGCCGCAGCGTGCTGCCCGAGCGGTCCGCCTCGGCCGCTGCCCAGGCGGCGACGCCCTCGTCGTGGGTGGTGGAGTCGAGGGCCGCGACCACGTCTCCTGAGTGCATGCGTACGGGGACCTCGTTCACGGCGGCCTCCTTTCCCGGCGCCATGACGACGGCGCCTCGTCGTCCGCCGCCCGGGAGGCGGCGAAAGTCTCAGTGCGCGACGGCCACCACCGTCGCGGCGCGCTCGACGACCCTCCGGCTCACGGACCCGAGCAGCAGACCGGCGAACCCGCCCCGCCCGCGGCTGCCGACCACGACGAGGTCGGCGTCGCGTTCGGCGGCGGTGTCGAGCAGGGCGGCGACCGCTCCGCCCGGACGGACCACCACCCCCACGGTGACGTCGGGGTGCGCGCGGGCGAACGGGTCGACGACGTCGTGCACCAGGCGGTCGTACCGGGCCTCCACCCGCCGCCAGGCATCCGTCCCGGGCTCGGTGACCACCACTCCGTCGACGACCTCGACGCTCCAGCCGACGACACAGGTCACGTCGCCCCCGGCCGACTCGGCGACGGTCAGGGCCAGCTCGACGGCGTTGGCGCTGCAGGCGCTTCCGTCGACCCCGACGACGACGTGCCGCGGCCCTCCACCGTCCTGACCGGAAGGGACGACGGCGACCGCGCACCGTGCGTGCGAGACCACCGCCATGGTGACCGACCCGAGCAGGGCCCGCTCGGCCCGCGCCCGGGCGGGGGTCCCGACGACGAGCCAGGCCGCGCCCCGGGAGAGGTTCACGAGGACCGCGGCCGGGGACCCCCACTCCACCACCTGCTCGACCACGAGACCCGGGTGGCGCTCCGCGACACCCAGCGCGCCGCGGGCCACCACGTCCCGCCCGGCCTCGCGCAGTGGCGCGGCCAGGGACGGCAGCTCACCGAGTGCCGCCTGCGTCGACGTCATCCCGAACCCCGGCTCCACCACGTTCACCAGCCGCAGCGTCCGCCCGGAACGGGCCGCCTCGTCCGATGCCCACGCCGCGACGGCGACGTCGGCGGCCGAGCCGTCGAGAGCGGCGACGACGGGGGCGACACCGTGGCCCCGGGCTCCGGCACCGACCCGTTCCCGGGTCGTCGGGCCTGGCCTCGTCACGTCGTCGGCCATGCCCCCATTCTCCTCCGGGAGTGTCGACGCAGCGCCGTCTGCTCGGTCACACCGGAGCCTCGGGATGCGGGTGGTGTGGACCCGCCGGGCGCCAGCACCTGCACGCTGGTCGGCGGGGAATGGCCCGATCAGGCCATGGTCACGGGGTGGTGCGCTTGTCATCCTGTGTGGCGTGAGGTGGAGTGCAGGGCTCCAGGCCCTCCAGCGTGCTCGTCGTCACCGGCCCGTGGACAACCACGGCGACCGGTCGGACGGGCGTACCCGTCCTCTGCAGGGTGGTCGCCGTGGCTGCGTCCGGAGGGCTCACCGGACGTCAGTGCCCCACGGGGCGGGCGGGTGCGGGCACCCGTCACTGGACGACTCCCACCGAGTGCTCCCTGCAAGACCCGGCACCTCCAAGACTGCCCTCCATCGGACGTCCAGAACAGACCCGGCGACCGATTCTCAGAAAGGACTCACGACGGCGTCACGGGTCGGTCATCATGGCGTCAGGGTCCTGTCATCAGAGGGGGTGGACGTACGTGGCAGACATCCTCATCGCCGATGACGAGGCCAAGCTGAGGGGCCTCCTGGCCCGGTGCCTCGCGGCGGCGGGTCACCGCCCGATCCCGGTGGCGGACGGTCAGGCGGCCTGTGACGCGCTCGTCGACCAGCACGTCGACCTCGTCCTGCTGGACCTCGTCATGCCCGTCATGGACGGGCTGAGCGTCCTGCAGCATGTCAACTCGCGCGCGGAACCCCCGCCTGTCGTCGTGCTCTCCGGTGCGTCTGACGTCGGCACCCGGGTGCAGGCCATCAACGACGGCGCCGTCGACTTCGTCACCAAGCCGTTCGTCGTCGCCGAGCTCGTCGCCCGCGTCAACCGACACCTCCGCGCCCGAGCGGACTCCGAACCGGAGCACGGACGCTTCCTCGAACACGGCGACCTCCGCCTCGACACCCACCGGCGTGTGCTCTGCACCGCAACGGGCTTCCAGCCGCTCAGCGAACGGGAGACGGCGGTGCTCGCCCACCTGCTCCGCCGCCGAGGGGACGTCTGCACCCGCCAGGAGCTGCTGCACGACATCTGGGGCTACGACTTCGACCCGGGCAGCAACGTGCTCGAGGTCTGCGTGGGCCGCCTCCGCACCAAGATGTCCGACGCCTCGGTCATCGAGACCGTGCGGGGGGTGGGCTACTACGTCGCCGCGGCGTGACCCCGGACGGTCCAGGACGCTCTTCGCGCTCTGGCTCGTCCTCCTCACCTGCGCGTCGCTCGTGCTGGTCGCCAACCCCACCGCGGAGATCTACGCGGTCGAGGTCGTGGTGCTGTCGTTCGCGCTGCTCTACGGCTTCGCCGTGTGGCCCGTCCTGCCGACGATGGTGTCGATCGCGGCGTTCGTCGTCCTCACCGCGGTGGTGATGGTCCCTCGCGTGTTGGCGGGTGGCCTCCCTCCGGCCGAGCTCATCGAGGTCTTCGTGCCCGGCGTCCTGGCCGGCTGCGTCATCTTCCACGTCCGCCGGCGCGAGCAGGCCCTCGAGCGGATCAGCCGCCTCGCAGAGGTGGAGCGACGCCGCGCGGCGGCCCGTGAACGGCTGAGCCGGATGACCTCGCACGAGCTGCGAACGCCCCTCACCGTCGCCGGGGGTTACGTCGACCGTCTCCTCGAGGTCGAGACCGACCCCGAGCACCGGGAGGACCTGGAGACGGTGCGCGCCGAGATCTTCCACCTCTCTCGGGTCACCGACCGCCTGGTCCGCGCCGTCGCCATGGACCTGGGCGCACCCGACCGGCCCACCGAGGTCGGGCCGGTGCTCGCCGAGGTCGAGCGGCGCTGGTCCGGTGTCGTGGACCGCGAGCTCGTGGTCGACTGCTCGGTCGAGGCCGTGCCGGTCAACGCCGGCCGCCTGAAAGCTGCCCTCGACACGCTCGTCGAGAACGCGGTCCGCTACACCGATGACGGCGACACCATCCGCCTCTTCGCGGCCGAGACCGATGCGGGGACGGCCGTCGGTGTCGCCGACTCCGGCGCCGGCCTCTCCCCCGCGCTCCTCGCGCACGTGAACGCGGCCGCCGACCACGACATGACCGATACCCACCGCCCCACGGCCAGCACGTCCGCGGGCGGCCTGCTCCGGGACACCTACTCGCAGACCGGCTTCGGCCTACGGCTCGTCGCCTCGGTGGCGACCACGGCCGGGGGCCGTCTGGTGGCGTCGGAGTCACCCGAGGGCGGCGCCCAGCTCGCCATCGTCCTCGACGGTCCTCGCCGTTCCGGGGCCGGTCAGCGGACGACCACCGTGAGCACCGCGGACCGCTCCAGCGAGCCGGACCTCGCCGTGAGGTCCACGGCGTAGGTCCCCTTCTTGGCCTTGCGGTCCACCTGAACGGTGACCGACGCCGTTCCCGGGACGGCGACCGACGCCGGGCTCATGGTGACCGACACTCCCTTGGGGAGGCTCCCGGTCACGAGGTCCATCGGCGACGGCGAGCCGGAGACCACGGTCACGGAGAACGTGGCCGACCCGGTCTTGCCGCGCGCCACCGTGAGCGTCGCCGGCGCAACCGCCACCGCGACATCCGCGGGCTCGGGCACCTGTCGCAGCGCGGTGTCGGCGGCGACCAGGTCGATGCGGCCGTTGCCGTACCGCTGGTCCGGGCCGGCCACGCCGAGGTCGGTGGCGGTCGAGAGCAACGCCGCCTGCACCACGTCGGCCGGCTGATCCGGGTGTGCCGCCTCCAGGATCGCCACGGCACCGGCCACATGGGGTGCGGCCACGGAGGTGCCGGTGAGGGTCTGGAAGGAGTCGTAGCGGTCGGCGGTCCGGATGCCGACCCCCGGCGCGACGACGTCGGGGAAGACCCGGTCGCGGCCGCCACAGGTGGAGGCACCGGCGCTCGTGTAGGCCCAGATCCGGTCGACGGCGTCGACGGCACCGACCGACAACGACTCGGGGTAGTTGGCCGGGCTGGCACTCGAGGAGCCCCCCGGACCGAAGTTGCCGGCCGCGAAGACCGGCACGATGCCGGCCGCGCGCAAGGCCCGAACGTCGGGCTGGAGGGTCAGGTCGCACGACGGGCCCGACCCCAGCACCCACGAGGCGTTGACGACGTCAGGCACGTCGGCGGTCGACGGGTTGCCGTCGGGGTCGAGCACCCACTGGAAGACCTGGTGCATCGCCGTGACCGAGCCCGCCCCGGCGTCGTTGAAGACGCGGGCGCCGATCCACGTGGCCCCGGGGGCAACGCCGTAGCCGTCGTTCCCATCGCCACCGACCGCGATGCCGGCACTTGCGGTGCCGTGACCACTGGCGTCGGCCGGGGTGGCGTGCTGGCCGAACGGGTCGAACCAGCCACCGGCGCCGCCGCGCCAGCCGGAGGCGAGGTCGGCGTGCGAGAGGTCGACGCCGCTGTCGAGGACGGCCACGACGGCTCCGTCGCCGGTGGCGTCGTCGGCCCAGAGCCGGGGGGCGCCGGTCGCCGTGACATTCCACTCCGTCGTCCCCAGGAGGGTCAGCTCGAGGTCGTCGGTGCGCACGGAGGTGACGTCGGCGCGGCCGGCCAGGTCACGGATGGTGTCCGCGGTGGCGGTGACGGAGACCTCGTTGACGACCCAGAGCGGCTCGACGTCGGTGACGGCCCCGGCGGCGGACAGCCCGGACAGGCGCGCGAGCAGCGGACCCTGGGAGACCCGTGCCTGCTCCTTCAGGTGGCTGACCACGTCGGCCGCACGCTGTGAGCGGCGGCTGCCCGGCGCCGGCGTGGGGTGGAGACCTCCCCGGAGCGTGAGGACGACGGTCGTGGTCTCGCCCGGTGACATGGCGTCCAGGGCGGCTGTGACGGCGGCCGGGAGCGCCCGGTCCCCGGCGGCGCCGGACCCTGCTGCAGGCTGGGCGCTCGCGCCGGGCACGGGTGCCAGCACGGCGGCGAGCAGGGCCGCGCCGACGGCTGCGGCGGTGCGGGTGCGTGGTGCGGTCATCGGGAGATCGCCTCCTGTAGAGCGGGTACGTCCACGTGGTCGTCGGTGTCGGGAAGGGCGTCCGGAGGCTCACCGCGGCGGCGGCGGGTGACCACGACCGCGGCCGCGGTCCCGAGCAGCAGCAGCAGCGCCGCACCCCCGGCAGCCAGCTCGAGGGGACTGATCGGCTCGGCGCCGGTCGCCGAGCTGCCGGGCAGGAGGAGCGTGTCGTCGGGTCGGCCGGCGCGGTGGACCACGACCTGGGCGGTCCACTCGTCCAGGCCCGGGTCGTCGACGGACGCCTCGTAGAGTCCCTCGTCGACGGTGTCGAGTGCGGTGACGTCCGGTGCGGATGCCGCGGGCGTCAGCGCCGTGCCCTCCACGAAGCCGACCTCGACGCCCGTGACCGGCCACGGCATGGGCCGAAGCACCGCCTCGGTGCGGACGACCACGCGCAGCCGGGTCCCGGTGGGTACGGCCTCGGCGGTGATGAACAGTCCGTCGACCGTGTCGGTGTGGGGTGCGGTGGTCTGCGAGGCCGCCGCCACCTCGCGGGCGGTCGGGGTCGACGTCATCACGGCAGCCATGCCGACGGCCAGCACGAGCACCAGCGCCTCGACGGCGACCGTGACACGCAGGGCGCGGCCCCGCGGGCGCCACGCGGAACCCAGGCCCACGACCGCTCCGACCCGTGAGGCGATCCGGTCGTTGACGACGAGGGTGTTGTAGCCCGCCAGCGCCAGCGCCACGCCGAGGAGCCCGAGCTTGACGAGAATGCTCCGTCCGTAGAGTCCGTCGCCGAGGGCGGCGAGCGTGCCGGTGTGGCGCGCCGCCTCGTAGGTACCGGTGGCCGCGAGGACCGCCACGGACATCGCGGCCACCGGGCTGAAGGCCCGCCAGACGGCGGGAGTGACGGCCCGGCGCTGCGGGCCGTCGAGCCGCATCACGGGGACGACGGCCAGGACGAGGACCAGCAGGCCGCCGGCCCAGACCGAGGCGGCGAGCACGTGCAGCGACGCGGCCACGGAGGTGAGGACCGAGCGGCCCTGCAGGGTCGAGGCGTGGCCGGCCCACGCATCGACGGTCATCCCGAGGGCCAGGGCCACGGCGGCCACCCGGCCCGGGACCTGCCACGACCGGCCACCGGGGCGGCGTTCCGCCTCGTCGGCCGCGTCTCGCCGGGCACGCCACAGGAAGACGTAGGCGACGAGGAGGGCCACGACGCGCACTGCCCAGAGGATCCCCCACGTGCTCGTGAGCACGAGACCCTGCACGGCGGACAGGAGGGCGGTGGCGCCGCCGGAGTCGCCGAGCTGGGCGCTGGCCGTGAGGACCGGGGTGGCGAGCGCGCCCACGAGGGCCACCGTCGCTCCCAGTGCGCCAGCGGTCAGGACGCGCCGGCGCAGCACCGGGCCGAGGCCGCCAAGGGCCCCGATGACGCGTCCGGCGACGACGAGCGATCCGAGCGCCACGAGGCTGCCGCCGAGGTCGACGACTCGCAACGCGACGGCTCCGGCGTCGGGGGCCGCGGTGTCGGCCGACGCGATGCCGTCCGGTCGGAAGCCCGACCCGAACACGACGGTCCCGCGCGTCGGGTGGCCGTCGGTGGCGGTGACCGCCCAGGTCAGCGTGTAGGTGCCGTTCTCGAGCGGAGGGATCGTCAGGTGCACGACGGTCCCGCCATCGCCCACCTGCGCCGTCGTCTCCACCGCAGGCGCTGCCCCGTCCGTGCGCTGCACCGAGAAGCTCGAGCCCGCAGCGGTAACGGGCTCGCCGAACCACAGCGTGAGCGTCGTCCTGCCCGGTGCGATCTGTCCGCCGTTGGGTGGGTCCGACCGCTCGAGGTTGGCGTGCGCGGACGCCGGCGCCGCGGTGAGGACCAGGAGCGCGCCCACGGCGAGGACGAGCCGGAGCAGCCTGCGGAGGACCGCGGGCTCCGGCCGCCGTAGCGCGCGAGCCGTCACGACTGGGCCACCACGTGCTCGAGCCGTACGTCGTCGACGATGATCGTCACCGGGGTCCCGCCCCGGATCGCGTTGCGGGTGTTGGCCAGGAGGAAGAAGTAGGTGCCGCCGGTCCTGAGGTCGGCCTTGTGGCTGTGCGGCCTCGACAGCATGGCGAGGGTGGTGCCCGAGTCCTCGGCCACGAGGACCGGCCGCTTGCTGTCGTCGTGGAGCAGGAGGCTCGCCTTGTCGGGGTCGACGACCTGGTAGCGGAACTCGATCATCCCGCCCTCGGCCGTGACGCCCAGCAGGGTCACCCGGATGCCCGTACGGGCGGCGAAGTCCTGCACCGACACGGCCTCGGTGCCGCTCCGCACGTCGGCGCCACGGGCCGTGACGGCCCGGATCCCGAACCCGGCACCGACGGCCAGGAGCGTGATGAGGAGGAGGAGCAGGATCCGGCGGCGCAACGGCCGCGGCGGAGTGGGTTCGGGGGTGGCCGGAGCGGGGGGCGAGAGTGTGGCGGTCATCTGGTGTCTCTCCTCATGGGGGCGAGCGGTGCCGGCCCGGCTCGGTCCGGGCCGGCACCGATCGGTCTAGGGGATGTCGAACGCGTCGACGTCCTCGTTGTTGTTGTTCGTCAGGCCGTACGCGGAGCCGTCGAAGTACAGGCTCCAGCTCGACCCGACGCGGCGGACCACGTCCTCGTCGTTGACGGAGACCCCGCCGATCGAGGTGTTCCCTGCGAAGGAGAACGCCCAGTCGCTGCCCGAGACCCAGACGAAGCCGTCGACGTCGACGTTGTTGCTGAGCCCGATGGCGGAGGCGTCGACCACCCGGGTAAACCGCGGGCTGCTGCCCAGGCCGTTCCACCGGTAGATGTCGGCGTCGTCGCCGCTGCCGCTGACACCGGGGGGTGTGGTGCCGTTGCTGAGTGACACGTAGAGCGAGCCGCCGCGGACGCTGATCGCGTCGACATCGGTGCTGCCACCACCCAGGCCGTTGCCGTTGGCGCTGCCGTCCATGTACAAGGACCACGCGCCGTTGTTGTAGTAGACGACGTCCTCGTCGGCCGCCTGGACACCGCCGACGGTGACGTTGCCGGTGAACGAGGCGTAGAAGTGGGTGGCGTCCACCCGGCTGAAGCCGTCGATGTTCGCCGACCCCGGCACACCGATGCCCGTCGCGTCGATCGCGCGTGACATCGCCGTGCCGCTCCAGTGGAAGATGTCCGCGTCGTCTCCGGCGCCGCCGACCCCGTTCGGGGTGCTGTTGCCGGACAGCGAGAACCAGATCGGACGTCGCACCTGCAGCTGGACCGCCGCGGTGGACCGGTTGCCCAGGCCATCGACGGCGCGGACCGTGAGGTTGCGGTCGCCCTCGGGCAGCGCGGTGGTGTCGATGAGGACGAGGTAGGTCCCATCCCCGTTCGGCGTGATGAGGGTGCCGTTGCCGACGCCGGGGTCGGAGCCCAGGAACCACTCCACCCGGCTGACCCCGGACGGGTCGGTGCCGATGCTGCCGGTGAGGGTCACCTCGGGCGCGCCGATGGTCGGGTTGGGCGTCAGGCTGAGCGCACCCACCGCGGGGCCGGTCCGGTCGACCGTGAGCACCGTGGTCGACCAGGTGGTCGCCCAGGTGCCGGCCGCGTCACGCCCCCGCACGGTGAGCTCGTGCGGTCCGTCGGAGAGCGTCTTGACCGTGGTGAGCGGGATGTCGAGGTACACGCCCTCGACCGCTCCGCCCCAGGCACCGTCAGCGACCTCCATCGGGATGGTGCTGCCGCCGTCGATCCGCGCCTGGGCGGCCGTCACGGCACCCTGGCTGACGACACCGGTGCCGCGGTCTGGCGGGGTCGGGTCGGTGAACGTCGCGGACAGCCGCACCGACGGCGAGGAACCGTTGACCGGCACCGTGCCGTTGGTCGTGTCGGGGGTGACCCCCACGTCGGAGGCGGCGGGCGCGGTGAAGTCGACCACGAGGGTCGCCTGCGCCGGGTCGCCCCAGTTGCCGGCGGAGTCCTGGCTGCGGACGCTGACGAGGTGGACACCCTCCTCGAGCCCGGCGAGCCGGGCGGCGGGGATGGAGCCCTCGAGGCTCGCGGTGACCCCGGACGTGGCCGTGGTCATGGTGATCGCGGCACCGCCGTCGTCGAGCGTCAGCTCGCCCTGGTCGATGTCCGAACCGCCAGAGGCGTTGTCGTCGCCGGTCGCGGTGACCGCCACGTCGGCGCTGCCGTTCGTGCGCTCGGGGTCGAGGACGACGGAGGACGTCGTCGGCCCTTCGCCGTCCGAGCCGTTGACCAGCACGGAGCTGAACGGGCCCCAACCGCCGTCGGCCTGGCCGCGGACGTAGACGACGTGCTGCCCGACGGCGAGAGCGCTGGCCAGCGCGGAGTCGCCGGTGGCGTCGAGCCCGACGTCTTCGGTGTCGGAGTCGAAGGTGTCGTCCGTGGCCACCATCGGCGCCGGCGTCCCGTTGATCGAGTCGACGTAGTACTCGGCGGCCGTGACGGCGGCGCCACCGCTGGCGGCGTCGCTCACCGTGGCGGTGAGGTGGCCGCCGGTCCACGCGACGTCCTTCGTGGCGGGGCCAGCAGCGTCGCTGCCGGTCCCGGTGCCCGACACCGCGATCGAGGTGAGCATGCCGCCGAGCCCGGCGGAACGGGCATTGTTGAGGGACAGGCTCGCGTCGTACACGGCCAGGCGCCGGTCGGCAGCGGTCACCGGAACGGTGACGACCGCGTCGGCGGTCTGGCCGGGCCCGAAGGTCTCGGCCACGTAGTGCCGGCTGATGTCGGTGCCGCCGTTGGCCAGTCGGCTCCCGTCGACGGCGACGAGGCGCTGGTCGGCCCCGAGCACGCCCATCGAGTGGTAGTTGGTGCCGGCGTTGACCCAGCGCAGCAGGACGTCCTGCCCGGAGGCCGCCGCGATCTCGGCGGTGTCCGGGTGCGCCTTGCCGTTGATGAGGGTCCACTGGGGCGAGAACTTGCGCAGGTCGAACTGCGAGGGGTCGGCCAGGTTGTTCAGCACAGGGTCGATCTCCCCGAGGACGAGCACGGCCTCCCTGTCGTACGTGGTGGCCACGTCGTCGTAGGCCTGCCCGGCGGTGGCCGGACGCACGACGAGGGCGCCGTAGAGACCCATGGCCACCTGGTGCGCCCCGCCGCCGCCGACGACGCCCGCCTCGTAGAGGTAGGTGCCGGGCCGGTCGGGCGTGAAGGAGTAGGACGCCGTGCCGGTGTCCGCGGCGGCGCCGGCGTTGTCGGGCGGCAGCGCCTGGCCACCGAACCACAGCGTCGTCGCCTCCGGGAGCGTGTTGTGGAGGGTGACGTTCACGGTGTCACCGACCACCGCCTCGAGGACCGGTCCGCCGGGTGCGGTGACGGTGCAGGCCGCCGCAGCCTCGCAGTAGCCCCACACCGGGACGGTCTGGGCTCCGCTCGGGCCCGGGAGGTCGACCGAGCCGGCCTTGGCGTACAGCTCGACGGTCACGGTGGCGGCACCCGCCGGTCCGGCCGGGCCGGCGAGGGCGCCGATGACCGCCAGGGCCCCACCCGCCGCAGCGGTGAGCATTGCTGTGCGCAGGTTCGTTCTCATCGTCCTCGCCTCGCCACTCATCCGCAGGTGTTGGGGGCCGGGGGTTCGATCCGCATGTACGTGATCGGGCCCGTCATGTTCACGCCCCAGGAGGTGATCTGGAACAGGGCGTGGTTGTGCGAGATGATGTAGTACTCACCGCACTGGTTGAGCGTCTGCACTCCCGGTGGCAGGGCCTTGGTGGACCCGAGGTACGGACTCCCGCTGTAGAAGGTGCCGACGAACTGGTTCGCCAGGTCGGGGACCGTCACCGTCACGGGGTTGGCCGGGCTGTAGTCCTCGGCGTCGTACCACTTGAAGAGGACGTCCCACGTCTGCCCGGGCCCGATGTTGATGGCGAACTTCTCCATGGACAGGTCGGCACCGCCGTTGTCGAGCTCGTAGCCGTCGCGACCGACGACCAGTCCGTTGTTGCCGTGCGGGTGGAAGGGGTAGTCCTCGCTGCCCACGCTGAGGTAGCGCGCCATCCCGGGCAGGGGATGTGTCGTCTCGTCGTAAGGCTTCACCGACGCCAGCGACCCGTACGGCTGGTTGGGCAGCCACGAGGCGCCGTTGTCGGCGATGCTGTCGGGGTACCCGCGGCCGTTGATGAGCCAGTAGCGCGCCTTGTACTTCCTGATGTCGTAGCTGCCGCCGCGCTCGATGGCCTGGTGCTGGTACGGGTCGATCTCCGAGAGCAGGACCATGAACTCCTCGCTCGCGTCGAACTGGGTGTCCGCCGCGGTGTAGGCCTGGTCGTCGCCGGCCGTCGGCCGCACGATGAGGGCCCCGAACAGGCCCATCCGGACCTGGGTCTCGGGGTCGGTGCCGGACTCGTAGAGGAAGGTGCCGGGGCGACCGGCCGTGAAGGTGTACGTGACCGTGCCGTCTCCGGCGGTCGCGCCGGGCGCGAGGCTCTTCATCATCCCGGTGCCGCTGTCGACCTCGGGCTGCGAGGGCACGCCGTCGGCCCGGACGCCGTCCTGGCCCGGGAAGACGATGGAGGTGTCGACCGTCAGCGTGTTGTGGAGGATGACCGTCACGAGGTCTCCCTCGTGGACGCAGAGGACCGGCCCGGGGTGCTGGAACGGGTCGAACCCGTGCGAGAAGCCCCACATGTAGGCGGTGTTGCCGTCGGGCAGGTCGATGTAGCCGGTGCGCGTCGTGAGGTCGAAGACCGGCTGGCCGGGGGCGTCGCCACCGGTCGTGCAGACGATGCCGTTGCGCGGGGGCGCGGCGGCCGTGGCCGGTGCGGCCTGTGTCGCCGCGGCGAGCCCGGCAGCGGCGAGCACGGAGCTCGCGACCGCCAGGGCCCGACGGGCCAGGCGCGAGGTTCGGCGCTGGGGCGAGCTCATGCCGACATCCCTCCCAGGTCGTTGGGGTAGGCCTGCGGCGTGACGCCGTCGGCGTAGACGTGGATCTCGGTCGCCTGCCCGCCGAAGCCGCCGGGCGCCAGGTTGTTGGAGCGGGGCAAAGAGCGGTTGTACAGGTAGTAGGTGTCGTGACCGGGTCCCGACTTCGGCGGCGCCGTGAAGATCACGTCGTAGCTCTCGCCCGGCCCGACGTTGACCGTGTCGGTCTCGTACGAGGTGTCGGTGCTGTCCTTGCCCCGCATCGGGGTGGCGTCACGGCCGACCACCCGCATCCGGATGCCGGTGATCGTCATCGCCGACTCGCGGAAGCCGAGGTTCGAGAAGCGCAGGGCCACCCGCTCTCCCGCGTTGCACGTGACGAGCGAGGAGTGGGGCTGGTACTTCAGGTTGTCGTAGGTCGTCGTCCCGTCGGTGGGGGCGATGAGGTCGCCGTCGGCGGCGTGCACCGGGTTGTACGGGTCGATCGACCCGTTCGGTGCGATGGTGTCGGGGTAGACGCGACCGTTGAGGAGTGCGAAGTCCGCGCGGTAGTCGCTCCACTCCGGCAGCTGGATGTGGGCGTCGGCCCAGTGCGCCTCGGCCCACACCTCGGAGAGGAACATGGCGAACTCGCGGTCGTACGCCGTAGAGCCGGCGCCGTAGGCCGCGACCCCGTCGTTGTAGACGTAGCCCATCGGTGTGCCCGCGGGCACCGTGTCCCCGGCGGGGTAGGCCACGCGGGCCTTGACCGCGGCTCCCGCGCCCTGGTTCTGGACCGGCCGGACGAAGAGCAGCCCGGTCATTCCCATGTGCACGTGCTCCACGTCCTCGACGTGGCAGTGGTACATGTACGTCCCGGGTTCGCGGGGGCGGTACACGTAGGTGAACTCGTTGCCCGCCGGCACCGACACCGACCCCGAGGGCTCGCCGTCGTAGAACGGGATGACGTTGCGGAACCCGTGCCAGTGGAGGGTGTGGGCGTCGAAGAGGTCGGGCCGCAGCGCCAGCCCGAGGTTGGTCAGCTGAACGCGGAACTCGTGGTCGGGGTTGCCGTCGTACTGGTTGGTCCAGAACAGCGGGGCCGAGTGCTGGGCCTTGTTCTTCTGGTTCAGCCGCTGCTGGTCCGACATCCCCGTGACGTTGCGGAACCCGAAGATGTACGTCGTCAGGCCGGCGGGTGCGAGCACGTCGGGGTGGAAGACGCCGATCTTCGGTGTCGCCGGCAGGTGGATCCAGCCGTCCGTCCCGGCGAGGTAGAGGTTCGCCGGGTCGCCGATGGAGGCCACCGCCTGCTCCGGAAGGAGCAGTGGCCCCGCCCAGGCGGCGGCACCCACGGCCGCCGCCGCGCCACCGAGGAGGCCGAAGGCGCCCCTCCGGTTCACCCGGAGCGACCCGAGCGCGCTGCCCACCCGCCCGGCGGTGCGGGCGACTCCCGTGGCCTCCGGCCCTGAACCGCTCATGACGTCTCCCTGTCGTGTGCTGGATGTGTGCTCGGGCCTCACGCCCCGGGCCCGGCGGCTCATGGCGTCGCCGCCGGTGCGGTCGCGCCACCCGGCATCGAGAAGGCGTCGATGTCGTGGTTGTTCGTGGTCAGCCCGTGGGCGGTGCCGTCGAACCACGTCGTCCACTTCTTCGTGGTGGTGTCGAGCTCGACGATGTCCTCGTCGTCGACGGGGCCCAGGCCCGGCAGCGAGGTGTTGCTGCTGAACGAGAACCGCCAGTGGGTGGCGTCGGCCATGACCGCGCCGTCGGCCCGTGCGTTGCTGGCCACGCCGTAGTCGCTCGCGTCGAGCACCCGTGCGTAGCTCGTGCCGTTCCAGCTGTAGACGTCGGCGTCGTCGGCCTTGCCGGTCACTCCCGGCGGGTTCTTGGCACCGAGGGTGGCGAAGTAGAGCACGCCGCCCCGGACGCCGATGGCGTTGACGTCCAGCTGGTTGTGCGTCATCCCGTGGGCCGTGCCGTCGAAGAAGACGCTCCACGCGTTGCCGTCCCAGTACAGGACGTCCTCGTCCTGGACCGCGAGCGGGCTGCCACCCGTCACAGCCACCGTGGTGTCGCCGGCGAACGAGACGTAGAAGTGCGTGTCGTCCACGTGGGCGAACCCGTCGACGTTGGCCGACGCCGGGACGCCGTAGTTCGTCGCGTCGACCACCCGGCTGTAGGCGGTCCCGTCCCAGCGGTAGGCGTCAGAGTCGTCGGCGGGGGCCGGGACACCGGGGACGGTCGCGTTGCCGATGGTGGAGAACAGGAACGCGTTGGTCGCCGGCGGCGGCGGGGGCGGCGGCGCCTGCACGATCTCGTCGGCCCCGGCGTCGAGCGGCGCGGTGCGCTGCTGGTCGTCGATGTCGGTGGTCGGCGCGGTCACGCTGGCCCTGCTGAGAGCCCCGATGTCGCACGCGGACGAGTCCGGGCACCCGGAGAGGTGGTAGTCACCCATGAGGTCGGCCGGCACCTCCGGCCCGGGGGCGACGAGGGTCGAGTCGACGAACGCCGGGTTCTGGCGCCAGGTCGCGAACATCACCGAGGGCACCCAGGCGGACTTCACCTTCGGGTCGCTCTGGACGTTGCCGCCCTGGTCGTCGAACGTGTGGGTGCCCTGCGTCTGCTGGATGACGGAGTTGGCGACGGCGATGTCGCCGGGCCCGTCACCGAGACCGACGTCCCAGTAGTCGATGGCCGTGGCGTCACCGGGCAGCCCGATGCCGAGGACGGTCCCGTTGCTCCGCGACCCGGCCCGGTTGTTCCAGAAGACGTTGTTGAACAGCGTCGGCCTGCTGAAGGTCGGCGCACCGGTCCCCAGTGTGGCCTGGAGCTGCACGCTGTTCTGCGACGAGGACACACCGACGGGGGCCGGGATGCCGGTGGACGTCACGGCGGTGGCCGTCGTGATGTTGTCCATGATCGTGTTGTTGACGATCCGGACGTCCGGGGCGTCGTTGAGGCTGATGCCGGCGCCCTCGTGGGTCGAGACGTTGCCCGCGATGACGTTGTTGGACACGTCCATCGGGAAGTTCCCGGCCTGGAGGAAGCGGATGCCGCCGCCGTCGTCGTTGGCGAGGTTGCCCTGGATCCGGTTGTGGTGGATCGAGACCGGGCCGGTGCCCGGCGACAGGTCGTCCGGGTTGGGCGAGATCTGACCGGCGATCATGATGCCGGCGCCCTCGTCGTTGGAGTTGTTCAGCGTGATCCGGTTGTGGTGGATCGACCCGTCCGGGCTGAGGCCGTAGACACTGACCCCGCCGCCGTACTCGAGCGAGAAGTTGCCGCAGATGTCGTTGCCGGACACCTCGTAGCCGTTGGAGCCGGCGAAGATCCCGATGGCGCCCGCGAGGTTCGTGCCCGCGTTCTGGACGATCCGGTTGTTCGCGATCCGCACCCCGTCGTTGTCCTGGTCGGTGTCGGGTGCCGGCAGGTCCGGCGTGCCGATGCGGATGGTCCCGTAGCCGCCGCCGTTGTTCTCGACGACGTTGTTGGTCACCTGCAGCTGGTGCACCGACGCATTGGCGAAGACCGCTCCGCCCTGGGTCACGATGTTCGCCGGCAGGCCGGTGGGCTGGCCGGTGAGGTCGTTGATGTTGCCCGGGAAGCCCTGCTGGTCACCGCCGCGGATGTCGAACCCGTCGATCGCGGGTGTGAACGCACTCGAGCTCGTGGAGAACGTGTTCGAGGAGGGTGCGAGCAGGTAGACCACCGCGCCGTCGCTGACGGTCTGGTTGCCGACCCACGTCATGCCGCCGACCCGGGTGAACCAGTCGGTGGCCAGGTCGGTGTCCCCACCGAAGGCGCCACCGTCGAGGATCGTGCCGGGCACGTACGGGCTGTTGGCGTTCGGGCCCTGGAAGCCGCCCGCGCCGGTGCCCTGGAGCTTGACCGGGTTGGAGACCACGAGGTTCTCGTAGTAGGCACCACGCGGGTTGCCCGCAGTCGGCGCGTTCGGGTAGACGACGACGAGGTCGCTGCCGCTGGCCCGCGCTCCGCCCGGCGCCCGGTCGTCCGCGGCGTCGTCGAGGGCGTTCTGGATCGCGTGGCTTACGCCGGCGGTGCCGGTCTGGCTACCGGCGCTCGTGGGGTCGTACTTCGAGGTGGCGGTCCGGGTGCCCGAGGTGTTGGTGAACGCGGAGTGGCCGCCCGGTCCGACCTCGTACACGTTCACGTTGGACGAGCCGGAGCCGCCGATGACGTGGAAGGTGAGGCCGTTCACGGTCTTCTTCCCGTTGTCGCCGGTCACCGCGAGGGTGTGCTGGCCGCCCGCAACAGTCGTGGGCACCTCGGCGACGATCCTGGTGTTGCTCCAGCTCACGATCGACATCGCCGTGCTGCCGAGGGTCACCTTGCCGTTGGTGCCCGCGGTGTCGCCGAAGCCGTAGCCGTCGATCGTCACCCGGCGGGCCGTACCCGCTGCCGCGGAGGACCGGATGAACGGCGTCGAGACGGCGAACAGCTGGGGCGCAGCCTCGTTGACCAGGCACTGGACCGTGGTGGGGCCGGAGCCGGGCACGCCGAGGCTGACGCCCACCTGGGTGGGTGCGAGGTCGGTCGGGATGGTCACGCCCGGGATCGCCTCGAACTCGGTGGCGATGGTCCGGAACCGCGGGTTGTAGTTGGCGTTGAGCGCTCCCGGGATGCCGGGGTCGTTGCCGACGAACCGGTACATCCCACCGCAGACACCGGCCGGCGTCGGGCAGTTGATGTGGTCGGTCGACGGCATCAGCACGTCGTAGTAGCCGTTGAAGTCGGACTCGACGGTGTGGACGAGCCGGTTGTTGAAGTCGTAGATGCCGACCGGCGTGTGGGCCGCGCCAGCCTTGTCACCGAGCAGGATGCTGCGGTTGTCGGTGGAGAAGTTCAGGTCGTCGACGATCAGGCCGCGCAGGCGCGATGGGATCGGGACGTCGGTGAACAGGTGGAACATGGGCACGATCGACTTGCCGTTCGAGAGGTCGACGAGCTTGGTGTCGCAGCGCGGACGCGGGGTGCCCTCGTAGGGCGAGCCGCCCATGTCCAGGAAGGTCGGGTTGTGCACGGCGGTCGAGCCGGGCACGGTCACGCCGGCCGGGATGTCCGGGTTGGTGGCGCTGGTCTGCTGGGCGTAGCCGTCGGTGCCGTCGCCTTCGAGGTCGACGGTGTGCAGCGGGCCGGCGCACGACGGCGGCGGGACCTGCGGCACCACGGTGTCGCCACGGCCGACGTTGATGTCCTCCTCGGAGGTCACCTGGTACTCGGGCGTGCCGGAGGCGTCCTCGGGCACCTCGATGGAGACGAGGTAGTCACCCGCGTCGAGGGCGGTGAACGGAACGTCGGTCCCGCTGCCGTCGGTGCACGTCGGGTTCTCGGGGTCGCTCGCGTCGAGGGTGCCGTCGACACAGCCGTCGCCGAAGCCGTAGTTGCCGTCCACGGTGGCGCCGAAGTTCGCGTCGGCGGTGCCCTGGTCGGTGGCGTAGGTGCCGATCTGGACGCCCTGCGGGAGCGCCGCGATGCACTCACCGTCGGTGCCCTGGTTGTCGGCGAGGACGTACTCCTCGCCCTCGGTGCCGTGGGTCAGCGGGACACCGTCGACGTTGCGGGCGGTGCACCCGGTCGGGCGGCTCCAGTGCTCGGAGAGGTAGGAGTTGAGCAGCTTGCCCTTCTTGACCGAGCCGTCGGTGTCGAGCAGGTAGCGTCCGGTCGGGTCACACGGCGTGCCGCTGGCGGGGCACGGCTCCGGCGCGTAGAGCTTGACCGGGATGTTCGGGACACCCGGCTGCCAGTCCTCGGTGGCGGCGTACTGCGGGTCGAGCTCGTTGCGCGTGGTGTCGTAGCTGATCGAGCCGACGATGCCGCCGTTCTCGCCCGCGCTGGCGTTGTACTTCTGCACGCCCCAGTCGACCCGGCCGGAGAGGCCGATGATGTTGAGGGTGCTGATGTCGACACCCGCGCCCTTGACCGTCGTCGGCGTGGGCTGGTTGTCGGCCTGGTAGGTGACGCCGGTCGTGTAGAAGTTGTCGGAGTACGCCTCCATCACGGTCCACTCGGAGAGCGGGTAGGCGCTCTCGAACGTGTAGTAGCCGTCGATGTCGGTCGCCACGGCGTTGCTGCCGCGGTCCATGAGCGAGTTGTCCTTGTGGCGCAGGGTCAGCGGGAACTCCTTTACGGGCTGCTCGCCCTCGCCGGCGTCCCAGTGCCCGTTCTTGTTCGTGTCGGTGAAGTCCCACTTGCCGTTCTTGTTGGCGTCGAGGAACACGTGGCCGTCGAGCTGGGTCCACCAGCCGGTGAGCGGCAGCTGCTTGAGGTCGACCGTCTGGCCGTTGGCGACGGTCACCTGGACGAGCTGGAGGATGTAGTTCTGCGGCTCGTCCCACCACGTCAGCATGTAGCTGCCGTCGGGGACGTTCGGGATCGAGAAGCTGCCGTCGGCGCCGCCGCGCCCGACCCAGACGGCCTGGTCGCCGTTGCCCAGGTCGTTGAGCGAGAGGATGGGGTCGGCGATCGGCGCGTCGAGCTTGCTGCCCGTGCTGCCCCAGAAGTAGTTGAAGCTGCCACCCACGGGCGGGTAGTACTGCTTGACGCCGACGACGACGCCCTTGACGGTGGCGCCACCGGTGGTCGGGAGGTCGTTGTGCGGCTTGACGAAGCCGAACTGCGGGGCCGGAACCGGCTCACCTCCGATGGTGAACTCGGTGTCGTAGCCCGTGGAGCCCTCCATCAGCCAGGTGTCCCAGTCGTGGTTGCCCTCGAGGGTCGTTGTCTGCAGGTAGCCCGAGCCGTTCGGCGGGATGACGTACGTGACGTACCGGTTGGTTCCGAGGTGCGGGATGGTGAGCATGCCGGTGCTGTCGCTGAAGCACTTGCCGCCGGCTTGGTCGACGACCGGGTTGCCGTCTGCATCCAGGGCCGACGAGGGGATCGAGTAGTCCGGGTTCGGGCCGCTGTTGTTCTCCCCGACGTACGTGGTGCACAGCGGGTTGCCGTAGACGTCGGTCGTGATCTCACCGAGGGTGTCGTTGACGTGGCCCTGGAAGCCCTCGAGGCCCGGCTCGCCGTTGTCGATGGCGCCGTTGGTGGACGCCTCGTCGAGGAAGACCTGGGCCCGCAGCGTCGAGTCGGGCAGCGGGTGCGGCTGCAGCTGCACGGTCACGTCGAGGTCTCCACCTGCGTCGACGTGGAAGTGCTCGCCGTCGAGCTTGTAGCCGTCGGCGAGCACGGAGACCAGGTAGTCACCCTCGTCGAGGGCGATCCGCGCACCGCCGGCGAAGTCGTCGCTCGTGCCCTGCGCGACGATCGGCGCGGCACCCGGGTCCTGGGTGATCGAGGGCCAGAGGCAGCTCTGCGGGTAGTTGGCGCCCGCAGGAGAGCAGTCGCTGCCGTCGGCGGGGCTCTTGGGCGTCTCGCCCTTTCCGCTGTTGTCGAGGTTGATGAGGTACCGGTAGGCGGGAAGGTCAGGGTCCGCCGGCGTGATCGGCTCGCCCTTGACGGTGGCGCCGTTCGGGGCGTTCGGCTCGGTTCGGGCGTTGACGGCGTCGAAGCGCACGTGCCCCGGGACGGGGTCGGCGGCCGCGGCGGGCGCCGCGCTCAGCACGGGCACCGCTGCGGTGCCCACGGCGAGCGCCGCCGTGCCGATGAGCGTCACGAGGCGTCGCCATCCGGACGTGGGGCGTCGATCGACGACGGAGCCGGACCGGTCGTGACCGGTGCCGTTGCGTCCGCGCCGTGTCATCCACGTCGTGCCGTTCGAGCCCTTGACGGAGTCGGTTCCCTGCATGGCGACTCATCACCCTTTGGTCGGGGCGCCTCCCTGCAGGCGCTCACCAGTGGCATATGTCACTCCCCCGGAGGGCTGTTGGCGAGCGAGTCGTCGACTCTGTCACCCGAGCGTGTGGCTTCACTCATCACGACGTCAGGGGGGTGTCAGTCTTCCGTCATCAAGCTGTCATTCTGACTAGTCATATCGGGCCACGTTGTGGCACAACGCATCACCCGACCGAGTCAGATGGACTCGACCTCGGTTCGCGCCAGGGGTGATTACCGTCCTTCGGTCCGACGCCCTCGGATCCCGCCTCCTCGACGACTGAACGAGTCGCGTTGTGGAGGTGCGAGGCCGACGACTTCTTGGCCGCCATGTCCTGCGAGTAGGTCTGCACCAGACCGCCGCCGCCCTGCGCGATGGGGGGAGCGCACCTCGTGGCGCGGCCGGCGCGAGCCCCGCGCGCCGGGAGGTCGGCGAAGAATCACCTGACCCACCAGTCGGGCTCGGGCCGATGGTGAGGGTCTCGAGGTCGAGCTCGCCTGTGGCCCTGTCCCGGGCGCTCCGGCAGCGGCCGGACGGACGGAGTCTCCGTGACGATCACTTGGTGCGGTGGCACGCCACGGCCGAGCATCCTGACGTTCCGGGATGAGCGCGCGCCGGACGGCAAGGATCGTCGTGGGCTAGAGCGCAGCGCTGGCGTTGATCACGACCACGACTGCGCCGTAGAAGGAACACCCGTGTGCGACGTGCGGACCGCAACGACTGGGTCAAGCGGTCGCCGAATGGCTCGGTGGCTCCCCGATGACCGAGCCACAACACGCTCAGCGGATGTCCGTTCCGCTGCGGAGTGCACGTCGGTAGCTCGGCGATCGAGCAGGTCACGTGACTCGTCAAGATTGCCGGCTCTTCGCGGATGAGCGTGGGTGGGGGCGCGACGCGCTGAGCGGGGTGGTTGCCCGGGGGAAGGGGTCGAGGCCCCCGAGGATCAAGGGACTTCTACCTCTCCTGATCTCAAGGACCTCGACATGGATGACCCTACGGTGTGCTGCCCTGCGGCCGGCGGCTACTGCGACCGGTGCGACCTGATCGTCGGCGTGGACGGGCTGCACGTGACCGGTGTCGAGCGGGACGAGCGCGGGCGGCTCGTGGTGACGGTGGAGTCCGAGCCGACGGTGATGGGCTGCCCGGCGTGCGGGGTCGTGGCTCGCGGTCACGGCCGGGACGAGGTGGAGCTGGTCGACGCGCCGGCGTTCGGTGCCCCGGTGCGGATCCGCTGGCGCAAGCGGCGGTGGGTGTGCCCGGACGCGGGGTGCCCGGTCGGGTCGTTCACCGAGCAGGACGAGTCGGTCGCGGCGCCGCGGGCGAAGCTGACGGTGCGGGCGTGCCGGTGGGCGATCGAGCAGATCCGCCGTGAGCACGCCTCGGTGAACGGGGTCCGCCGTCAGCTCGGGACCAGCTGGTCGACGGTGTGGACCTCGATCGAGCCGATCCTGGCCGCGGCCGCCGCGGACGAGTCCCGCTTCGAGGGCGTGACGATCCTCGGCGTGGATGAGCACGTGTGGCACCACGTGTCCACCAAGCCGGTCGAGCACCGAGGCGGCCGGTGACCTCGTCCGGCGCGTGCGCTCTCGCTGACCCGAGTCCGTGCTCCTGGTTGCCCTCGAACGATTGTGTGGCGCGATGGGGCCACCCGCCCGTCAGCGGCACCTTCCGAGGTCTGGGCGAGCGACAGCCTGGCCAGTGATGGCTACCCCAGCCGCTTCGCCGAGATGTCGCACGCTGCGCGTCAGATCCGTAAACGCCTCACGCTGGTGTGCGGATGCGCTAGGTGGTGTAGCGGATGTTGACGTTGTGGATGTCGCCGTTGAAGGGGAAGGGCGCCTTGTCGTAGTAGGCGGTGGACACGGGGCTGCCGAGGCAGGTGCCGATGTCGAGGCAGTCGTTGGCGGTGAAGGCCAAGGGGGCGCTGACCGCGACCTGACCTGACCCGTGGGGGGCGTCGTTGACGGTCATGGTGATGGTCAGCGGTCCGGCCGGGCGGGGCTCGGCGTAGGTGGTCTCGATCAGGATCTTCGCCGGGCCAGCGGGTAGCCGGGTCGGTGAGCGCAGCGTAGTTCGCATGACGAT
Source organism: uncultured Actinomycetota bacterium (assembly GCA_963726295.1). Taxonomy (GTDB): domain Bacteria; phylum Actinomycetota; class Actinomycetes; order Actinomycetales; family Dermatophilaceae; genus DASSQJ01. Next base: position 122,623 of record CAVSBW010000001.1, on the reverse strand, counting down.
GAAGGTGTTGTACTCGTAGACGAGGTAACCGTCGTCGACGTAGCAGGTGAGCCCGCCGCCGGCTCCGCCGAGCGCGTAGAGCACACCGTTGGCGTCCTCGGGGATGTCGGCCTCGATGAGGACCTTGTTCGCGCGGTTGCCCAGAGCGGGGGCGCAGAACTCCGGCACCCGGGTGATGGTGCCGGCGAAGTCCCATTCCCGGTACGGGGTGGAGACGCGCATCTCGGGGTGGTAGACGAGCACCCACAGGCCGCCGCCGACGGGGTAGACGCTGTTGCGGGCGGCCTCGATGGAGAACGTCTCCTTCATCTGGGCCAGCTTCTGTGGCATCTGCTCGGCGAGGTCGTTGGCCTGCGACCAGTCCTGGTCGAGGTGGTACAGCTCCCAGGTGTCCTGATCGGGGGTCCATTCGGCGATGCCCGGCGGTGCGCCGGGGATCCACGGGGCTCGTGGCCCGAACGCGCAGGCCATCCACCCGTCGTGGTAGATCGCGCGGCTGCCCATGATCTCGAAGTACTGGGTCAGCAGCCGCCCCTTGGCGTCAGCGTCGTCGAAAGTGTACGCGAAGCTGGTGCCGTCGATAGGGTCCTGCGGGAAGCCGTTGACCACCCGGGGTGGGGTGATCCCCACGACCTCGTAGATGGTCGGGACGATGTCGTTGCAGTGGTGGAACTGGGTGCGCGGCCTCGAGTCCGGGGTGATCTTGGCCGGCCACCGGATCGCCATCGGGTTGCGGGTGCCGCCCAGGTGCGAGGCCAGCAGCTTCATCCCCTTGTAGGGGGTGCTGCCGGCCCAGGCCCACCCGGCGTGGTACTGGTTGTCGGTCTTGGGTGAGCCGAGCACGTCCAGCCCGCCGAGCTCGTCCAAGGCTTTGAGGTGCATGTCGATGGTGGTCGGGATGCCGTTCTGCGACAACAGCTCGCTGATCGTGCCGTTCGCGCCCTCACCTGAGGACCCGTTGTCGCCCCAGATGTAGAAGACCAGGGTGTTCTCGCCGTACCCGAGGCGTTCCACCTCGTCGACTAGGCGTCCGACCTGCACGTCGACGTGCTCGGCGTACCCGGCGGCGACCTCCATCAGCCGTCGCTGGAACGGCTTCTCGTGCTCGGGGATGTCCTCCCATGCCGGCATCCTCGGGTCGCGCGCGGTGAGCTGGGTCTCCGGGGGGATCCAGCCTGCCTGCTTGGCCCGGTGGAACACCCGCTCCCGGTAGGCGTCCCAGCCGTCGTCGAACTTGCCCGCGTACCGGTCGGCCCACTCCTTCATCACATGGTGGGGGCCATGCAGGCAGCCGCTGGCCCAGTACATGAAGAACGGCTTGTCGGCCTGTAGCGCCTTGTGGGTTCGCAGCCACCCGATCGCGTCGTCGGCCAGGTCCTCACTGAGGTGGTACCCCTCCTCCGGGGTCCGCGGCGGCAGCACACTGGTGGTGTTACGCACCAGGTTCGGCTCGTACTGCGAAGCCTCACCGGCCAGGAACCCGTAGAAGTACTCGAACCCCAACCCGGTCGGCCAGTTCTGAAACGGCCCAGACACCGTCGTCTCCACCGCCGGGGTGTTGTGCCACTTCCCGAACGCCGCCGTCGCGTACCCGTAGTCCTTGAGCACCTCCGCAGCCAGGGCGCTGCTCTTCGGGATCTCCCCGGCGTACCCGTCCCAGTCGTTGGCCAGCTCCGCGATCTGCCCATTGCCGATCCGGTGATGGTTACGCCCGGTCAGCAGCGACGCGCGCGTCGGCGAACACATCGCCGTGGTGTGGAACCGGTTGTACCCGATCCCCTCACCATGGATCCGGGCCAGGGTGTCCGTGCGGACCTCACCACCAAACGTGCTCGGCAGCCCAGGGCCCGCATCGTCGATCAACACGATCAGGATGTTCGGGGCATCCTCGGGAAGGTGCTTGGCATGCACCCGCTGCTCGTACACCGACTCCTGCATCGTCCGCCCGGCGATGCTCGCCGACGGGGTCGGTGGGAACGGCAGCACATCCTGAGGATTCATCCTCGGAGGCTAGCCACACCTCAACGGCACGCCACCCCGAACCGGGTGACGACAGCCGACCGGGCGCCCATCCTTCCAAGGACTGATGCCTTCAGCATCAGGTCACCCCAGATGGAGCTGGCGTCGCACGTCCCGCTCATCGTCCCATCCGGGGCAGATCCGTGTGCGCCCAGCGCCCACGATGTGGGAGGAGCGCGCGCTTCTGCGCACGTTTCAGGTCGCAGTTTGGACCGAGGTGTCGGTCGTCGTGCCAGTGCCTGTGGGTGCGCCGCGCCGCCACATGAGAACGAATAGCACGATGACCGTGACGCCGACGGTGTTCAGGATGGTGATGGACACGGTGACAAGCGGGTCGGCCCCGAAGGGAAAGATCATCATCAAGAGCATGGGGGCGACGTTGCGTACCGCCGTGGTCACCTCGGTCGCATGCCTGCTTCCCACTTCTTTGACCCGAAGGCCAGTAACGAGAAGGTAGCCACACCCCAAGCCGATAAATGGGCCAGCGAGGGCCGCGATGTAGCTGGCGGTTCCCCAGGTTTGGACGAACAGACTCCAATACGCAACCAGCGTGAAATTGAGATTGAAGAGCAGTGACAGAATCGCGACTCGGGTGACCCACTGCGCCAGGGGCGGCGTCAGGTCCGGCCACCAAACCCTGAAGGCGGACCCGAGAACGAGCGGCAGGAGCAGAAAGAGCAGCAGCGGCCAAGCAACATCCCAGGCAGAGGTCTTGAGGTTCGCATCCACCGCATCGATGGCGAGGGGCAACCCGAGCGGGAGGGCGATAACGGTCGCGCAGGTCAAGATCACCAGCAGGGTGGTGGCGAGGCCGTCGTCGGCTTTGGCCAGCTTGGCAAGGACCGGGGCGAACGGCATGCCTGCGCACAGGGCTGCTACGCAGAACCCGACCTTGATCTCTCCTGGAATAGACGCAGCGATCGTCAGCAAGTAGCCAACAAAGACGATGGGGATGACGACGAAGTTGATCAACAGCAGCCACACCGCGATTCTTCGATGAGTGACGACCTGGCCCAACAGCTTGCCGACAGGCAGCCTGAGGCCTAACCCGAACGCGTTCAAAATCACGAAGAGCACGCCGAAGCCGTTGATCAGGACAGCCTGACTGGACATTCCAGTACCTCTCAGCGGAGATGTGAAGGGCAGGGCCGTTGCCATGACGACGTACCCTCGTGCGGCAGCGTCGACCCGTACCGCTTCCTTGCGGGCCATACCTTGCCCTACTGCGGCCTGGCGCCGCACGCTCATCGGCATTATGTGGGTGATCGGTGTCAAGAGGCTTCTGTGGTCTCGAGGCCGGTGATGAGCTGGTCGAAGATCTCGGCTCGTCGGACTTGTCCCTTGTTGCAGGCGTCTTGGCGTTGGGCGAGCAGGGTGGGGCGGAACTCGATGCTGGTTTGGAAGAACGTGCACGACTCGCAGATGTTCTCGAACTGGCAGTCCATGACCTTGGGTCGCGCGCAGTAGCCGTTGCCGAGCATCCGGTGGTGCTCGCGGTTCAGGCGGGCCATGTTGGGTCCGAGGTCGTCGGCGGGGAGCTGCGCGGGTGAGGCGTACAAGGCGTCGACCTTGGCGGCGACGGTGAAGTACTCCTGGGCCACGGTGCGGTTGGCGATCTTGGCGTACACCAAGGTCATGTCCAAAGACTTGTGGCCCAGCATCGCGGCGATCGCCTCGATGCTCATGCCCCGGTTGATGGCCTGGGTGGCCAGGGTGTGCCGCAGCTGGTGGGGGTGGATGTGGCCCAGCCCGGCCGCGGCGCCGGCGCGGTTGATCATCCTGGTCACGCCGTGCCGGTCCTGTCGTTTGCCGTTCTCGCGTGGCAGCAGCAGCGGGTGCCCGGGCGGGACGTGCACGGCCCGGTAGGTGTCCACCAGCTGCACGATGCGCGGGTGCAGGGGCAGGTAGCGGTCTTCGTGGAGCTTGCCGACCGGCACGTGCAGCCAGTGGGTGTCACCGATCAGGACGACGGCGTCGGCGCTCAGGGCGGTGTACTCCCCGACCCGCAGCCCGGTGCGCAGCAGGAACTCCACGGTGACCCCGACGAGCATGCGCTTCTCAGCCTGGGCGGCGCGCAGCAGCTTCGCGGCGGTGGCGTCGTCCAGGGCCTTGGGCAGGGCGTGGTGCTGTTTGGGGACGTCACCGAGGAACATCGGCACCCGCGGCGGTGCGTCGTCCCAGCCCCATTCGTCGATCCGCAGGAAGAACACCCGCAGCGTGCCGAGGCGGTGCGCGATGGTGGCCGGGGTCAGCTGGGCGCGGTTCTGTCCCGGGCGGGCCGCCAGCCACGGCTTGAACCCTTCGACGTGCGCGCGCCCGATGTCGCGGACCCGGTCCAGGTCAGGATGTTCGGCAGCCAGGTAGGTCGCCAACGAGCGCAGCGCGAGGTCGGCACCACCGACGCTACCCGGGCGCAGCACGCACGCGACCTGGTCCAGGTAGGCACGCATCGTGGCCACCACCTGCGGGTGAGCCGCCTCGAGCTGGGCCCAGGTGGGCAGCAGCAGCGGCCCGCTCACCGCAGCCTCCGAAAGCCCGGGACCACTGCCCGCTGCTCGGGCGGCGTCGATGGGGGTGGTCCCCCGGTCGGGGTGCCGGCGAAGACCTGGGCGTCGATGACCTCGGCGGCGCGCCGGTACTGAGAGGCCAGCCAGTCATCGGCCAGGTGCAGGTAGATCCTGGTCGACTCGATCGACGCGTGCCCGGCCTGGGCCTGGACCGCCTCCAACGGCATCCCGGCCTCGCGCAGCCGGGTCAGGCAGGTGTGCCGCAGCTCGTGGCAGGACGCGTGGACCAGCCCGGCCCGGGCGCGGGCGCCGTCCATCACCTGGTCGATCCCGTACGCGGTCAACGGCTGACCGCGGCGGGGACGTTTGAGGACCAGGAACACCGCGTCGGTGTCGGCGTCGGCGGGTCGCTCCACGTCCAGGTAGGCGGCCAGGTGCTCGAAGAACCGCGGCGAGATCGGCACCAGCCGCTGCGCGCCGCCCTTGCCGTCGTTGATGAACAACCGCCGCTCGCCCGCGTTGACGTCACCGAGGCGAAGGCCCAGGACCTCGCAGCGGCGCAGCCCGCCCAGGACCATCGCGGCGACCATCGCCCGGTCCCGGTGGGTGCGCAGCGACGCGGTCAACGCGTCGACCTCGGCCGGGGTCAGGATCCGCGGCAAGGTCCGGCGTGGGGCCCGCACCAACGGCACACCCTGACCGGGTCGGCCCCGTTCACGGCGGGTCGGTAGGCCGCGCGGGACCGGGTTGGCCGGCACGTCCCCGCGCACCGACAAGAACGCGTACAACCCACTGACCGTCGACAGCCGGCGACGGATCGTGCGCGAGCAGACACCTGCTGGGTCTTCCGGCACCGCCCGCACACCGGGGTCGGGCAGGCACCGGGCGCCGGTGCGCTGCGCGGTGATGAACCCCAGCACGTCCGCCGCGCTCACAGCGGCGACCGGTTTGGCCACCACCTCGAAGAACACCTTCAGGTCGAACCTGGCCGCCAGCACCGAGTTCGGTCGGCACCGAACGGCCAGGAACTCCAGGAAGTCCTCCAGCAGCGGGTCACCCAACAGATCCGGCGCCACGGCCTCAGCAGACGGAATCAGACACGGCACAGGACTCGACATCAGGGTGCCTCCTCGAGGAGAACGGACACCCCAACGTAGGAGCGCCGGTGACCACGCGGATCACCCACATATCAAGCATGTGCGGACGACGCAGACCTGCGCCTAACCGCCGCCTGTCGGCGTCACACACGACCGGATCCGGGACAGCCGCTCGATCTCGTAGGTTCGCTGCGCCGATGAGTCTGGCGCTCGCCGTCGGTCTGCACACCACGCCCAATCCACCGCACTTTCATCGGGAGACATCTTGAAGCTGCTTCTCACGTCCGGAGGCGTCACGAACACGAGCATCCGCGATGCGCTGGTCGACCTGCTGGGCAAGCCGATCGCCGACTCCACCGCCCTCTGCATCCCCACGGCGCAGTGGGGACACCCGATATGCGGGCCGGGCTCGGTGAGGGGCTTCGTCACCGGCCTTCCCCCATGGGGTGGCATGACCTCGATGAAGTGGAAGTCGCTGGGCGTCCTCGAGCTCACCGCGCTGCCCAGCATCGGCGAGGAGCGCTGGGTGCACTGGGTCCGGGAGGCGGACGTCCTGCTCGTGGACGGCGGCGACGCGACGTACCTGTGCCACTGGATGCGGCAGTCCGGCTTGGCCGAGCTCCTGCCCTCGCTGGCGGAGACGGTCTGGGTGGGAGTCAGCGCCGGCAGCATGGTGCTGACCCCCCGGATCGGGGAGTACTTCGTGGAGTGGCCCTCTGCTCCCGGCGACAGGACGCTGGGGATCGTCGACTTCTCGATCTTCCCGCACCTCGACGTCTTCCCGACGAACACCATGGCCCACGCCGAGAGATGGGCCGCCGACATCGTCGGACCGGCGTACGTCATCGACGACGAGACGGCCATCAAAGTCACCGATGGCGCCGTCGAGGTCGTCTCCGAAGGAGAGTGGAAGATGTTGTCCTCATAGCCGGGGCCATCGGCGATCTGCGCCGCGAAATCCGCCCGCCTCCCCAACCCTCGTCCCGAGTTGCGTCCTTCCGCCGCCTGTCGATCAATCGGCCCGAGGCTGATGGGGATCCCGCCGCCGACGCCCGGAGCTCGGCACCGTTCCTGGGACCGGACGGCCGCCTACTCCTCGCGCCGCCTGGGGAGCATGATTGAGCAATGACGAGGATCCTGGTCGTGGCCAACCAGACCCTGGGGTGCCCCGAGCTCGAGGAGGCCCTTGCGCCCTACACCGAGGGTGATGCCGAGATGATCGTGGTAGCGCCGATCTCGGTCAGTGAGGGGGAGTCCCAGTGGGACTATCCACCCATCGACCGCTACATCCCCAGCGCTGAGCAGATCGCCCATGCGCTGGCCGGAGGCCGCCTCGAGCACGAGCTCGACAGGTTGAAGCGGCTCGGGGTGACGGCGCGTGGAGAGATCGTCGACCACGACCCAGTGGATCGGGTACAGGAGCTCCTCGGCGAGTCCGAGTTCGACGCCGTCCTCGTCTGCACGCTGCCGACGCGGCTGTCTCGCTGGCTCCGGATGGACCTGCCCGGTCGACTGGCGCGAGCGGCGGTCACGGCCCCGGTCGTCCATGTGCCGGGTTCGGCGGGACCCTCGCTGTAGGCCGATCCTGCGCCGCACCGTTTGCGTTAGGGCAGCGGCCAACCTCTCCCGCATCAAGCACGAGCGAGCGGATCGCACCAGCGTCACACCGCCGCCTGTCGACCGTCCGAATCGCGGCCTGCGCGCGGGTGCGACTTCGAGGGTGCTACTTCGACGCAGCGGCTGCCCAGTTCACGGTGGCCCGCCACCCGGGGCCGTGCTCGTTGGCCATGTCACCGCCAACGGTCACGTCGAGTAGATCCTCGGGGCGGATTCCCTCTGACTCGATCGCGTCGGCAACCCTTCGCAGCAGCAGGGGCAAGTCCGGCCCCGACGTCCCCTCTGGGTTGGACAGGCTGAAATGCCGGCACGAGTACCCATCGATCACGTCGTGAGTCTGGCAGTGGGGCATCCGCTGTGGGGCTGATCCGGAAGGATCCGGCCTCGCCGAGGCGCTGCGGTCCCTGGTCGACGGGGTCCGGCACCGGACCTGGGCGGGGTGCCCGTGGCGGGACGTCCCGGACCGGTACGGGCCGTGGTGGCGGGTGTACGCCCTGTTCGCGTGCTGGCAGGTCCTGGGGATCTGGTCTCGGGTCGAGGACGTGCTGCGCGCGACCGCCGACGCCGCCGGCAGGTTGTCCTGGCAGGTGTCGGTGGACTCCACCACCGCCAGCGCCCACGTCCACGCCGCCGGGGCGCGCCGCGACAGTTTCGGTCCCGTTGCCGGAGAGCCAGATCACCACGCGTTGGGACGCTCCCGCGGCGGGTGGGGCACCAAGACCCACGCCGCGATCGACCAACACCGCGGGGTCTTGGCGTTCACGCTGACCCCAGGCCAGGCCAGTGACTCACCCGAGATGATCGGCGTGCTCGAGGGCATCCGCGTAACCCGACCCGGACCCGGGCGGCCCCGCCGACGCCCGACCCGGGTGCTGGCCGACAAGGCCTACTCCTCCCGAGCCAAACCGTGCCTGGCTGGCCCGGCACGGCATCCGAGCGACCATCCCGGTCCCGGCCGACCAAGCCGGCCACCGTCACCGACGCGGCTCCCACGGCGGACGCCCCCCAGGCTTCGACTCCGAGACCTACAAGGACCGGCACGTGTCGAATGCGGCTTCAACCACCTCAAACACCACCGCTGCTTCGCTACCCGATACAAGCTCGCCGTCCGCTACGCCGCCACCGTCCACATCGCCAGCATCGACCACTGGCTCAGACGACTTTCGTAACAGGTCCTAGGCCCAGGGTGCCGTCGTTCACCGGGTCGACCGCGCCGACGTCGACCTCGCCGACTCCACGGCGGCCACGACCTATCTGCGAGGCCTCGGCCCGCTCGACATCCTCGTGCACGCGGCCGGGGGTGGTCGGGCAAACCCACGCGTCTCTCGAGGACGTCAGCGACGCCGACTGGAACGCGGTGATGGACGCCAACCTGCGCAGTGCGTTCAACTGCGTACGCGCCGTCGTCCCCTCGATGAAGAGGCGCGGCTTTGGCCGAATCGTGACGATTTCCTCCGGTGCTGGGAGAAGCGTCAGCCTGACGGGGGTTCAGGCCTACACGTCCTCGAAGGCTGGTCTCATCGGGTTCACACGCCACATGGCCTGGGAACTGGGGCCCCACGGCATCACGGTGAACTGCATCGCGCCAGGCTTCGTCCTGTCCAACCCCAAGACGCGAGCGCAGTGGGACAGCCACGGGCCTGATGGCCAAGCGAGCCTCGTCGAGCGGATAGCCACCCGCCGGACCGGCGAGCCGGAGGACATCGCCCGCGGCGCGCTCTTCTTCGCCGCACCAGGTGCCGGCTGGGTCAGTGGTCAGACGCTGTCCATCGACGGCGGACACGCCCTCTTCTGAGGACCGGACCATCCACCTGGGCCGAGACGGGCCCTTCACCACAGGGGTGAGGTATGAAACTGACCATCAACGGGTGCATGCTGAACGTCGAGGACCTCGGACCGAGGGACGCCCCGGTCATCATCGCCCACCACGGGGTGGCGGCATCGGGTCGCTGCAGGAGCCCAAAGACACCTTCGGGCCGCTCGCCGACGAATACCGGGTCATTGTCTTCGACGCCCGCGGCTGCGGCGCCAGCGAGGCCGTCGCGCCCTACTCGCACGCCCAGTGGGCGGCGGACGTCGACGCGCTGCGGCAGTGGTCCGGCACGGAGCGGGGTGACGGTTGCCGGGGGCTCCTACGGCGGCTTCATCGCGTTGGAGTACGCGCTCGCCTACCCCGACCACATCGAGGCTGTCATGCTGCGCGACACGGCGGCCGACGGCTCCAACCTCGAGATCGCCTTCGAGTACGCCCGTCACCAGGACCGGATCGAGATCCAGTCGGACAACTTCAACCGCTACTGGACCGGGCGGATCCGTGATGATGCGGACCTGAAGCAGTGCTGGAGCGAGATGATCGGGCTCTACAACCACGACTACGACCCGGAGCGGGACGCCGAAGCGGTCGAGTCGGGCAGCTACCGCCACGAGGCCCACAACTGGTGCTTCCAGCACAACTGGGCTGCCTACGATCTCAAGGACCGTCTCGGCAGCCTGACGGCCCCGACTCTCGTCACCGTGGGTCGTCACGATTGGGTGACTCCGGTGACGTCGTCGGAGACCATCGCTGAACTCGTGCCGAATGCAGAGCTCGTGATCTTCGAGAACTCAGGTCACTCGCCGCAAGTCGAGGAACGCGACGCCGTTCAACAGGTGCTTCGCGACTTCATGCTCCGAGCGGTGCCGGTTCCCGTCCACGCCTGAGAGCTGCCGCGTAGGAAGGCAGTACCCAGACGGGGGCGCGGTCGTTGTGGCTTCTCACGGCATGCCCGATGTCACATTCCACCGGGAGCCGAACGGGCCTATCGTGGGAGTTGAGCGAGATGGCATCCCCACCGCCCGGGAGCCGTGATGGTGCAGACCCAGATGATCGACGTCGCTGGTCTGCAGGCGCTCCTCGACAGCCTCACGGCCAGCGGGTACACGGTGATCGGACCCACCGTGCGGTCCGGAGCCATCGTTAACGGCCCCATCCGCGAGGTGGACGAGCTGCCGCGGGGATGGGGCGACGAGCAGGCTCCGGGCAGCTACCGGCTCCGTCGCCGTGACGACGACGCCTTCTTCGGCTTCGCCGCCGGAGCGCAGTCGGCCAAACCCGTCTTCTTCCCCACCGAGCAGTTGTTGTGGCGGGGCCGGCGCACCCGGGAGGGTCGTGGCCTCGAGGTCGAGCCGGAGGTCGGCGCAGATCCCGACACGGCCGAGGGCGGCCCGCCCTACGCACTCCTGGGGGTGCGCTCCTGCGACCTGAGCGCCGTCGGCATCCACGACACCGTCCTGGCCGGACGCGGCGTCGTGGACCCGCACTACGTCCGGAGCCGGGCGCAGGCGTTCATCGTCGCGGTTGCCTGCTCCGACCCGGGGGGCACGTGCTTCTGTGCCTCGATGGGCACCGGGCCGCGTCCCGAGGCGGGGGCGGGGGGCCGCGTTCGACCTGTCGCTGACCGAGCTGCTCGACGGTGGTCACCGGTTCGTCGTCGGGGTCGGTACCGAACGTGGCGCCGAGGTCCTCGACCGGGCGGGCGCGGTTGCTGCTGCGCCGGAGGACGTCGACGCGGCGGCGACCGTGACGGAGCGGGCCACCGGGCGGATGGGACGCCGGCTCGACACCCGCGGGATCAAGGAGCTTCTCTACGCGCACGCCGACAGCGGGCACTGGTCCGAGGTCGCGTCGCGGTGCCTGTCGTGCACGAACTGCACCATGGTGTGCCCGACCTGCTTCTGCACCACCGTCGAGGACGTAGCCGACCTCACCGGTGAGGAGATGGAGCGGCGCCGGGTCTGGGACTCGTGCTTCAACGCCGCGTTCTCCTACATCCACGGGGGCACCGTGCGGGAGTCGCCGGAGTCGCGCTACCGGCAGTGGATGACGCACAAGCTGGCGGCCTGGGAGGACCAGTTCGGCTCCTCCGGGTGCGTGGGCTGCGGACGGTGCGTCACCTGGTGCCCCGCCGCGATCGACATCACCGCCGAGGCCGCCACCCTGCGCGGCCTGCCGGGGTCGAACCTGCCGGAGGACGACCCCGCGCCGGCCGTCCCCGGGAGCCAGTGAAGGAGGGCAGTCGTGCAGACCATGGTGGAGTACCTCCCCCAGCACCCGTTCTTCCGGGGGCTCGACGACTCGGTGGTCGCCCTCGTCGCCGGCTGCGGTCGGAACGTGCACTTCCACGCGGGGCATCACCTCTTCCACGAGGGCGAGGCCGCCGACACGTTCTACGTCGTCCGGCGCGGTCGGGTCTCCCTCGAGGTCCAGGGACCTGCCGGGCCCGCGGTGGTCGTCGACACTGCCCACGCCGACGACGTCATCGGTTGGTCCTGGCTCGTTCCGCCCTACCGCTGGACCTTCGACGCGCGTGCCACGGAGGAGACCAGCGCGATCGCCTTCGACGGCGCCTGCCTGCGCGCAAAGGCCGCGGTGGACCCGGTGCTCGGCTACGCCCTGCTCCAGCGCGTCGTCACGGTGATGTCCGCGCGCGTCCAGTCGGCGCGGGTGCGGCTCCTGGACCTGTACGGAGCCCGGACGTGACCGCGACGACCCGCCGGGGTGCCGACGTCGACCCGCCGCCGGACGCCTTTCTCCCACGCCGGTTCGTCGTCCGGCGCCACCGCCAGGACACCCGCGACACCTACACGCTGGTTCTGGACCCGGTCGACGGCGAGCCCCTGGCATTCGCGCCCGGGCAGTTCACGATGATGCAGGCGTTCGGCGTGGGGGAGGCCCCGATCTCGATCAGCGGCGACCCGGCCCGCCCGGAGGGCCTCGAGCACACCATCCGCGACGTCGGGGCGGTCACACGGGCCCTGGTGCGGGCCGTGCCGGGGACCGAGCTCGGCATCAGGGGTCCGTTCGGCACCGGGTGGGAGGTGGGGTCGGGACGCGGCGGCGACGTCGTGTTCGTCGCGGGGGGCATCGGGCTGGCACCCCTGCGTCCGGCCGTCCTCGAGCTGTGCGCCGCCCGCGCCGACTACGGCCGGGTGCTGCTCCTCTACGGCGCGCGCACCCCCGAGGACGTCCTGTTCGGGGACGACCTGCAGCGGTGGGGCCGCGAGCAGGACATCGACGTCCAGGTGACGGTCGACAACGGCCAGCACGCGTGGCGCGGCCGGGTGGGCCTGGTCACCCAGCTCATCGCCCGGGGTGGGTTCGACGCGGCGAACACCTTGGCACTCGTCTGCGGGCCCGAGGTGATGATGCGGTACGCCGGGTCGGCGCTGGCCGAGCGCGGGGTGCCCGCCACCCGGCTGCGCCTGTCGATGGAGCGCAGCATGAAGTGCGGCGTCGGTCTGTGCGGCCACTGCCAGCTGCGCGAGCTCTTCATCTGCGTCGACGGCCCGGTGCTCACCTACGACGTGCTGGAGCCCCTGATGGCCAGAGCGGAGCTGTAGCGATGCCCGTCACCGAGAGCCATGACACGGGTGTCGCCGGAACCCGACGGACGAGACCGAAGCTGGCGGTGTGGAAGTTCGCCTCCTGCGACGGCTGCCAGCTGACCCTCCTCAACTGCGAGGACGAGCTGATGACCGTGGCGGGTCTCGTGGAGATCGCCTACTTCCCCGAGGCGACCCGCGCCGTGGTCGAGGGGCCCTACGATGTCTCGCTCGTCGAGGGCTCGATCACGACACCGGAGGACCTCGAGCGCATCCAGCAGGTCCGCGCGGTGTCGCATCGGCTCGTGACGATCGGGGCGTGCGCCACGGCCGGAGGAATCCAGGCGCTGCGCAACTTCGGCGACGTCGCCGAGTTCCGGTCGATCGTCTATGCCCACCCCGAGTACCTCTCGACCCTGTCCCGGGCGACACCGATCTCGGCCCACGTCGCAGTGGACTTCGAGCTCCGCGGATGCCCGGTGGACAAGCACCAGCTGCTCGAGGTGCTCGCCGCGGCCGTCCAGGGCCGCAGCCCGCGGGTGTCCTCGCACAGCGTCTGCGTGGAGTGCAAGCGGCGCGGCACCGTCTGCGTCACCGTCGCCCACGGGACCCCCTGCCTCGGCCCGGTGACCCAGGCCGGGTGTGGCGCGCTGTGCCCGGCCTTCGAGCGCGGCTGCTACGGCTGCTTCGGACCCCAGGACACCCCCAACACCTCCGGCATCGCCGCCCGGCTCACCGCGCTGGGCATGAGTGATCCCGAGGTGATGCGGGTCTTCCGGACCTTCAACGCCGCCGCCGAGCCGTTCCGGCGGGAGAGCGAGCGGCACGAGCCGGACCCGCGCACGGACACCCCTGAGGAGGTGGGCGGATGACGCACAAGCTCACCGACGGTGGCCAGGTCATGCACGTGGGCACCCTCGCCCGGGTCGAGGGGGAGGGTGCGATGCACATCGAGTTCCGCGACGGCGTGGTCTCGGACGTACAGCTGCGCATCTACGAGCCGCCCCGGTTCTACGAGGCGTTCCTCCGGGGCCGCGCGCACACCGAGCCGCCGGACATCACCGCGCGGATCTGCGGCATCTGCCCGGTGGCGTACCAGACGAGCTCGTGCTGGGCGGTCGAGGACGCCTGCGGGGTCGAAGTGACCGAGAAGATCCGACGGATGCGCCGGCTGCTCTACTGCGGCGAGTGGATCGAGAGCCATGCGCTGCACATCTTCCTGCTCCACGCGCCCGACTTCCTAGGCTACGACGGTGCCATCGAGATGGCGGCCGACCACCCCCGGGTCGTCGAGCGGGGGCTGCGGATCAAGAAGGCCGGCAACGACCTGATGGACATGGTCGGCGGCCGGTCGATCCACCCGGTCAACGTCCGCGTCGGCGGCTTCTACCGGATGCCGACTCGCCAGGAGCTCCGTGCCGTGCGCGGCCGGCTCGAGCGGGCGATCGAGGACGCGGTGGCGACGGTGGGCCTCGTCGCCGGGTTTGAGTTCCCCGACATGGAACAGCCGTACGAGTACCTGTCGCTGCGGGCCGAGAGCGGGTACCCGATCGAGGCCGGCAGCGTCGTCACGTCCTCGGGTGGGGCGTTCCCCGTGCGCGACTTCGGCGAGCACATCCGCGAGTTCCACGTCGAGCACTCCAACGCCCTGCACTCCCGCCTCGACGGGTCGCCGGAACCGTACGTCGTCGGACCGCTGGCCCGGTACTCCCTGAACTCGGACCGGCTCGGTGAGGTTGCCCGGGATGCCGCCACGGCTGCCGGGCTCGGGCCGACCTGCCGGAACCCGTTCCGGTCCATCGTCGTCCGTGCCGTCGAGCTGGTCGAGGCCCTGAGCGAGGCGGTGCGGATCATCGACGGCTGGACCGACGGCGCGGACCCGAGCGTCTCCGTCCCGCCCCGCGCCGGGGAGGGCTTCGGTGCCAGCGAGGCTCCGCGCGGCACCCTCTTCCACCGCTACGTCCTCGACGACGGCGGGATCATCCGGGATGCGCAGATCGTCCCTCCGACCTCGCAGAACCAGCGCAGCGTCGAGGCCGACCTGCGCACGTTGGTCGAGACCTGGTCCGAGCTCGACGACCACGCCCTCCAGCACCGCTGTGAGCAGGCCATCCGGAACTACGACCCGTGCATCTCCTGCGCGACCCACTTCCTCGACCTGACCGTGGACCGCGGATGAGCACCGGCTGGGTCCTCGTCGTCGGGCTGGGTAGCCCGGACCGGGGCGACGATGCGGTCGGCCTGCACGTCGCCCGGGCCGTTGCCGCGCTGGCGGACCAACGGGTCGAGGTCGTCGAGCACGGTGACCCCACCGACCTCGTCGAGCTCTGGGGCGACCGTGACCGGGTCGTCGTCGTCGATGCCGTGCGCTCGGGCGAGGGTGCCGTCCCGGGAACGCTCCGGATCCTGGAGACCGGCGCCGGCCTCGCCCCACTGACCGAGGGTGCGTGGGAGCAGACCGGGCTCGGGGGCACCCACGCCTTCGGGCTGGCCACGGCCGTCGAGCTCGCGCGGGCGCTGCACCGCCTGCCCGCGCACCTGCGCGTCGTCGGTGTCGAGGCGGCCGGCTTCGAGCACGGTGCACCGTTGTCGTCCGCCGTGGCGGCTGCGGTCCCCGGCGCCGTCGCGGCCGTGCTCGAGGCCATCCCGCACGCCCGCGCCACCCCCGGCACCCCCGAGAGGGGGTGGGCCGGTGTGCCTCGGTGAGATCGCCCAGGTGGTGCAGTTCGGGCCCGACCGCACGGCCCTGGTCCGCACGCCGCACCGGGACTCCCGGGTGTCCCTGCTGACCCTCGACGGCCCCGTCCGCGTCGGGGAGTGGCTGGTCTGCCACTCCGGCTTCGCCCTCGGCCGCGTCTCCGCGGAGGAGGCTCGCGCCGCCTCCGCCATCCGGGCCACCCCGACGACGACGACCCCCTCTCCCACGGCCCCCGCCCCGACGATGAAGGACCCACCATGAACCCCACCCGCCGGACCGGCATCCTCCTCGCCCTGACCGCGGCGGCCATCAGCGGCGTCGCGGTGTTCCTCAACTCCTCGGGGGTGAGGGCGTTCGGCAGCGCGACCGTCTACACGACGGCCAAGAACCTCGTCGCCGCCGGGGTGCTGTTCGCCGTGGTCCTGCTCGGTGCCCGCACCGGGGCGCGGCTGACCCGGCCGGCCGGACGGGGCCAGTGGCTCACCCTGGCCGCGGTCGGCATCATCGGCGGCAGCGTGCCCTTCGTGCTGTTCTTCGAAGGGTTGGCCCAAGCGTCCTCGCCACAGGCGGCCTTCATCCACAAGACCCTCGTGCTCTGGGTGGCGCTGCTCGCGATCCCCTTCCTCGTGGAGCGGCTGACCTGGGGCCACTGGCTGGCCATCGGGCTTCTCGTGGTCGGCCAGGTGGGCCTGGCCGGCGGGCTGCCGAGTGCCTTCGGGGTGCCCGGGGCACTGATCCTCGGCGCCACGCTGCTGTGGTCCGTCGAGGTCGTGGTGGCCAAGCGACTGCTCGCCGAGCTCTCTTCGTGGACGGTCGGTCTGGTGCGGATGGGACTGGGGTCCGTGGCGCTGCTGGGCTGGCTGGCCGTGCGCGGTCAGCTCGGGGGGCTGTTCTCGATGACCGCGTCGCAGGCAGGGTGGGCGCTGCTCACCGGGGTGCTGCTCGCGGGGTACGTGGGCACCTGGTTCGCGGCCCTGTCCCGGGCGCAGGCGGTCGACGTGACCGCCGTCCTCGTCCTCGCGGCCCCCATCACCGCGGGTCTCAACGCGGCGGTGAACGGGGTCGCCCTCGCCCCGCAGGCGGCGTGGCTCGCGATGCTCGTCCTCGGCGGGGCGATGGTGCTCCGGCTCGGCGGCCGACGCGGCGCGCTGGATGCCGAGCCGGGCCTGATGAACGCGGGCGGGTAGCCGATGCCGTCGCCGATCAGCGGTGCGCTGCGCTTCGCGGCCTACGCCTACCCCCCGAACGCGCTGGGGTACTGCGGGCCGGATGCGTCGCACCAGCTCCTGGAGCAGGTGGCCGCCGGGGTCGACGACCCGGACCTGCGCCACCTGGCCCGTGGCTTCGAGGGCGCCTGGCCCTACCTCGAGCTCATCGCCGCCGCCAACCGGATCGGCGACCCCCTCGACCCGCGTGTCGTCGAGGCCTACTGGGTCGGGAACGAGCTGCTCGACCGGGTGGGGCCCCGGCTCATGGGCGACTCCCTCGAGAGCCGGTTCCGCGCCCGCGCCGGGCGGTCGTGGTCGAGGATGGTCGATGCGGTGCCGGCCGGCGCGCTGCCGCACCACTCCTTCCACGTGTTCGGGGTCTACCCCTGGCTCGGCCTGCTGCGCGAGGGGCGGGTCGACGAACCGCTCCAGGTGCTCGACCGGTGTCGGGTCCGCTGGGGACAGGTCGTTCAGGTGCGGGGGCCGCAGGCCATCGTCCGGTCCCGGCCACTGGGGTGGGACGGGCGCCGGCTGTTCCTCGGCGAGGTGCGGGACGAGGTGGCGGTGCTGCGTCACGACGGGCTCGGACTGGCTGGAGTGGTCCGGGCCGGGGACTGGTGCTCGCTCCACTGGGACTGGGTGTGCGAACGACTCACCGGCACCCAGCTCGCGGACCTCGTGCGCCACACTCGGCGCCAGCTCCGGGTCGCCAACGGCACCCCCTTCCCCGCCCCGGCGGCGGTGCTCGCCTGACCGCCCACGCCGTCATCCAGTGAGTCGTATCACGTCACTGGCAAGCCACGACCGTCGCCCCCACCCCGGACGTCGCGGCACAGAAGCCCTCCGGGAGACCGAGGGCAGTACACCGGCTGTATGCGCCGCCACCGCCGCTCTCGCGCTCTCGGCCATGCCAATCCTTGTGCAGCGCCACCGGTCTGCGCGGGGCGTCCGGCGATGCGCAGCCCATCCCGAGCTCATACCTCAGCCGGGTCCGTGTGACCGGGTCTTGGTCCGGCGACGTTCTCGGGAACCGCCGGGAATGTCGCGGGGGCGGAGGCACGAATCCGAGTACCTGCATCGCAGGTGATCATGTCCGCGATGTCGGCGAGAGAGCCGTTGACCGTGTCTTTGCCGGTGGCGGTTGTGAAGCGGCAGGCGGCCTCGACCTTCGGTCTCATCGACCCGACCGGGAAGTCTACTTCGATCTTCACCCGGGCCACGGCGGTGTGGGGTCTGGCGAGCGCGGTCCTCATGACAGTCCCCACCAACTTCGGGCAAGTGGGGATGGCGTTCGCGATGGTGTCATTGGTGCCGTCGTCCGTCTTCGCCCTCCTCGTATGGCGGCGCCTGCTGCATCTCGACCGCCCGGCGGTGGCGACAGCAGAGACTCGCGACGCCTCAGATGTGGCCTGACGTTGCGAGGGCAACGAGGTCCCGGGGCGACCTGAGACGTCCCGTGTCGGGTGCGCCGTTGGCACTCGTGCGTCGCAATGGGGTGCGACGCTCCTATGCTTCGTCAAGCGGTTGCGGCCCCGTTTTCGAGGAGGCGGTAGAGGTCGCGTGCGACGTAGCGGGCGAGGCAGCGTTTGATCTCGCGGTTGGTCTTGCCTTCGGTGGTGCGGCGGGCGACGTAGTCGTGGGTGGCTTCCTGGTACTGGATGCGGATCCGGACCACGGTGTGCAGTGCCTGGTTGAGGTGCCGGTCGCCGTAGCGGTTGCGCCGGTGCCGGGTGGTGACCTGGCCGCTGTTGGCGGGGATGGGTGCCACCCCGGCGAGCATCGCGAACGCGGCTTCGGAGTGGACGCGTCCGGGGTGGGACCAGGCGCACAGCACGGTTGCGGCGACGATGGGTCCGACCCCGAACTCCTCGAGCAGGTCGGGGCGCCAGCTGCGGATGATGGCGACGATCGCCTTCTCCAGCTCGCGGGCCTCGCGCAGCATCGTGTGCGCGCGAGGGGCCAGGGTGCGCAGGGCGAGCACGGTGCTGGTGGTCTCGACGTCCCACGCTGACTGAACACGGAGCTTGGCAGCGGTGCCCCGCATCGCGGCGACCTTCTGACCGCGGAAGCGGTCTCGGATGGGTTCGGGTGCGGCGACCACCAGGCTGAAGACCTGCAGCTGGGCGTCGGTGGAGGCGTTGACCGCGGAGCGGCGAGCGGCCAGCAGCACGGACAGTGCCTGGCGGTCACCACCGCTGCGGGGAGTCCCCACCCGGGGTCGGGCCATCGCTTCACGTGCGGCGCGGATCGCATCCAGCGGGTCGGACTTCGCGCCGTTGCGGCGGGCGGCCCGTTTCGGGCGGTCCACCTCGATCACGATCTCCGAACTCGCGAGCAGGTGGCGGGTCAGGCCGGCGCCGTGGCCGCTGGTCCCTTCGATCGCCCAGGCCCGCAACGTCGCGTGGTGGTTGGCGAACTCCACCAGCTCGGCGTAGCCCTCGGTGGTCGCCTCGACGGTGACCTCAGCCAGGACACCACCGGTCGCGGTGTCCACGACGGCCGCGGAGTGGGTGTTCACGTGGGTGTCGACGCCGATGACGACATCGACCTGGTCGCGCAGATCGGTCAGACTGGTCATGCGTTCTCTCCTTCTCCGGACGGGACGTGGTTCCGGTCCGGGACGGAGGTTCGGCAGGACTGTGATGAGACACGCCCGGCGCCGCTAACGCCGGGTGGTCAAGCTCCTGATCAGGCCAGCACCTTCGGCCGGGCCGGGGCCGGCAACCACGGGCGGACAAGTCGCAACAAGGCACGAAGCCGGTCACATCGTGGGTCACGCCCGCGGTCACCAACCCACAGCCCATCACCATCAGGCTGCGAAGGGATCTTCACAGTCACATCGCCGCTATTGACCACGCGGTTGGGGTCCTGACTGCGCGCATTGGAGGCCACGCCGCCAGGCACCGTCTCGTCGGCGCACACTGGGCCGGTGGTCAATCACACGCTGATCCTGCTGAGACACGCCAAGTCGGACTGGTCGGGTGGCGAGAGTGACCACGATCGCCCGCTCGCCAAGCGAGGTAGGCGCCAGGCCCCCGACGCCGGCCGATGGCTGGCGGTCAACGTCGGCTCGATGGACCTCGCCGTCGTCTCCACCGCGAAACGCGCCCGAACCACCTGGGATCTGGTGTCCGAGGAACTCGACCAGCCGACCAGTACGCACTACGACGACCACGTCTACGCGGCCTCTGCTGGTGAGCTCCTCGACTTCGTCCGCAGTCTCGACGAGGCGCTTGGCACGGTCGTGCTCGTCGGCCACAACCCCGGGATCGAGGACCTCGCCGAGACCCTCATCGGCGACAACGTGGCCATGCCGACCTCGGCACTCGCCGTCATCGAGCTCCCGAGTACGTGGGATAGCGCTGGTCGTGCCCTTGGACAGCTGCGCGCCGCCGGGCGCCCACCGACCCCAGTTGGGTAGGTCGGGTCCAGGACAGGCTGCTCGCAACTCCGGGTTGGCTTCGTCGCGATCCGGTCGTGGGCGTGGGGCGTCTCGCGTCGAGGAACATGAGTCCATCCGCCGCTTAGCGACCGAACTGTCCGGGGCGGGTCCGGACGTCCTTGACAGACCGGGGTCGGCCCGCCGCGACACCCGAGCATCAGCGACGTGAGTACAACTGCCTCGCCCGAGCCGCGGCGAGCAGGCCGACGGCCGCGGTGACCACCAGCAGGACGCCTGCCCAGACGACTCCCCAGGCGAGCAACCCGTTGGACGCGACGCTGCCGATGAGGTCACCGTCGAACAAGCCGGCCAGGACGCTGATCAGGCAGACAGCACTGAGGACCGCAGCTGCGACCAGCCCGACCGGGGGTCGCACGTCGCGAGCTGCCAACCAAGCCAAGATGAGCTGCACTACCCCCATGGGCAGCGGCACTGTCGACTGGGTGTCGAAGCCCCACGCCGTGCCCGACGTCTCGGCACCCGAGGCGACCCCAACGAAGCCGCCGATGACATCGCAGGCGAGCAACACGAGCATGGAAACCAGGAGCGCGCGCCCAGAGGCCACCCAAGGCGTGGTCTGGAAGCGGGCGAAGGCCCGAGACGTCTCCTGCCCCGGCTGATCGGCCATGGACACAGGATGGCACCACCCCATCCAGCGGCATGGGAAGGCGTTGAGCGTCTTCGGTCTGGCGTGGGGAACGTCCTCCTGATGCGCTTGTCGGGCTGGGTGTCCCAAGGCGCAAGGAGGAGGACGTTCATGTCAACGGTAGCGGTGTCTCTCGTCGGGACCGGAACCGGAACGCACGCCTGTCACAGTTGCGGACAGCGGCGCCGGTGGGCAACGCGATCGTCGGGATCGACCTGGCCGACCGCAAGCAGATGGTTGAATCGCCCCGGGTTTCGTGGAGGCTCGGTTACTTGGAACCTGCCCCAGCTGGGACGGGGGTTTCAGGGTAGTGCTCGGGGGTGATGGTTGCCCGGTGGTTGGTCTCGAACTCGGCGGGTGGGACGAGGCCGATCTCGCCGTGCAGGCGTCGGTGGTTGAACCAGTCGACGTATTCGGCGACGGCGATCTCGACGTCGCGCACTGACTTCCAGCCTCCCTGTGGGCGCATGGCCGGGTTGCGGATGCACTCGCCCTTGAACAGCGAGTTGAGCGCCTCGGCCATCGCGTTGTCGTAGCTTTAACCGGCTAATTGGGGCGGCAACTCGAGTATCGCCGCGGCTACAAGTTCTCCACCTACGCCACCTGGTGGATCCGCCAGGCGATCACCCGCTCCATCGCCGATCAGGCGCGCACCATCCGCATCCCGGTCCACATGATCGAGACGATCAACAAGATCGTGCGCACCTCGCGCCAGATGCTGCACGAGATCGGCCGCGAGCCGACGCCGGAGGAGCTGGCCGAGAAGCTCGCCATGCCGCTGGAGAAGGTGCGCAAGGTGCTCAAGATCGCCAAGGAGCCGATCAGCCTCGAGACGCCGATCGGCGACGAGGAGGATTCGCCACCTCGGCGATTTCATCGAGGACAAGAACGCGATCCTGCCGATCGACGCGGCGATCCAGTCGAACCTGCGCGAGACCACGACGCGCGTGCTCGCCTCGCTCACCCCGCGCGAGGAGCGGGTGCTCCGCATGCGCTTCGGCATCGGCATGAACACCGACCACACGCTGGAAGAGGTCGGCCAGCAGTTCTCGGTCACCCGCGAGCGCATCCGCCAGATCGAGGCGAAGGCGCTCCGGAAGCTGAAGCACCCGAGCCGGTCGCGGAAGCTGCGCTCCTTCCTGGACAACTAGCCGAGCGCCTCACCCTGAGGTGCCGGGCGAGGCCGGGCCTCGAAGGACTGTTCCTCGCGTCAATGAGGGACGGATCCGTCTTTGGATCGGGCGACCTCGGATCGCTGCACTGCCTTCGACGAAGCAACGGACCTTGACGTTTGTTCGCCTCTGCGTTCGTGTTCGTGGATTGCTCGACCACGGTGTCGGTGAGATGTCAACGCTTGCTCCACTGCAGATCGTTCTGATCAGCCTTTCTGCCGATCTGGCGGTCGCTTCGTTTGAACGGTCGGTCACCCTGCTTTTCAAGGCGGGCCGGAGGCAGGCGGCTACGCTGCGAGTGGCGACGCTTTGGCAGTTCAGTTGGAGACATTCGACGGCCACACCGTCGCCTGCGGGGCGTGCCGGACGCTTTCGAGGGTTCTGTCACGGTAGTCATCGTCCTGGTCGACGATGAGTTCATTGGCGTGCGGACGACGGCTTGTGGGACTGGCTCGACGAGTGCTGGTCATATGTTCGATTTATCCAACGGTCGGCACGCGATGATTGTCGTGGCGATGGGCGACCGTCGGACGTTTGTTCTCGGAACGACGTCGAACCTCGCAACCTTGCAGCTACTCTATGCCTACTCTTTGGGTGAACTTGCCATTCGGCCGGCCATGTTGGCGTTGCCGGCTGCGGATTTCACGAATGTCGCCTCCTGCTTTCGCGCGCTCTCAAAGCGCGTGGGCATGCGTTTGATCACCTCGAGGCTATTCATCAGCCACGCGAAGGCCGATGGCTTGCCGCTCGCGCATGCCCTTCGCCATCAGATTAGCGAAGCGCCGTGGGCTTCAATCCTTCTATGATGTCGACGACATTCCTTCGGGCTCCAACTGGCAGAGAGAGCTTGAGGACGGAGTCGGTGGCTCCTTAATCGTGATGCTGCGTCGGGCGTACGACGGCAGATATTGGTGCGAGCGGGAGGTGCTCTGGGCCGACGAATACGCGACGCCTGCAGTCTGGTGGATGCGAGGACCGGCCTTCAGCACTCCGCCGGGACCCTTCCGCTGGAACGGATTCCGGCGGTCAGGAATTCCCGATGGCAATCTTGTTCGGATATTGTTCGTGGCTCTTCGTGAGGGCCTTCGGTTTCTGCTGTTTGTGCGTAGGGTGGAGCAGATGAAGGATGACGGCGACATTTCTGGCGCTGCCGTCTTGAAGGTGTTCTGTTTTCAGCCAAGCATGGCCGCGCTGTTGCGCGCGTGCCTGTCACTCGCCGCGTCAACGGAGCCGGTAACTTCACCTCGCATAATCCTTTACCCGGATCCGGTCTTTCGCACTGGAACCTAATGAGCCGCTCTTGCGCTGGTCGAAAGGTACCTGCCGGGTGCTTCTCTGCTCACGCCGCAGACAATCGCGGCTAGTGCAGGAACCGGGCCATGAACGCGTTTCGCAGGCCGTTGACGGGCTGCAGAGTTGGCATATCGGCATCAGAGAGCGGGAGAGTCGGTCGCTCGGATTCCCGCCTTCGCAGGTCAATCGTGCGACCGTTCAGATAGCCGCGGCGCTCTTCCGGCAGGGCGCGACTGTTCTGTTTGGACACGACTGGCGCGAAGACGGCGTCATGGAGGCGATATATAGCTTTGCAAGGTTCAGCCTCCTGCGCCTTTCAATCCCGCTGAACGCGAAGGCACGGATCAAGCCGTGCTTCTTAACCTCATCCCATGGCCAGATGTTCCGGTGCTTAACGCGATGGGACAGGGAGCGCCTTCGTGCCACGTTGCGGGTGGAAAAGGCTGGTCTGCCGCAAATCGCGTGGCTGCCCGATGCAGAGCTGGCGTTCCAGAACGCGGAAGTGCAGTGTATCTATCTTCGTGGCTGGTGGCGGCGACCCGATTTGCGGACAGCGTTTGACCGTCTGCAGTGACGCTCGCGTATGCATTGGGGGACGAAAAGCGGTTCGGCGGCGGGAAGATTGCTCGGCGTTCGTTGAGAAGCGTTCCTTGCATTGAGGTCGCAAAAGCCTCTTTTTCTTGTGGGCTTGCTGGGGGGAGCGTCGCCAAGTAATAAACGCGGTTGAGGGCTGCCCAATGCCTGACGACTTGCGCTTCAACTGAGGTCTTTGATGTCTATGCGGCCCCCCCTGCCGCCGACGACGCCCCGATCGAGGATCGGACTATCCGACAGGACTTCCTTGTGGGCCGAATTTGGGGCAATTGGTATAGAGGGGGTATCAGAGCACATATTTCTGTCGCCGGAAGCAACCCGTGAGCTTTTTCACACAGGATCCATCCAGCGTGCAATCGAACTGGTGCTCATTGGGCTTTCCCGAATGCGCGACTGCGCGTGCCGCCCGGTAGGTCCGATACCTCTGGCTACCCGTTTCGCATGCGCATGCTTTGCGAGAAGTCATTTCGCAACTTGCCCGGTCCGCGTAGGCTGCTTCGATCAACCATCGAAGGCCCTCGGGAGCGTTCGCGATCCGGTTCCAGCTTGTCCGATCGATATCCGGGCCCCCGGCCATGCTGTCGAGTATTCGCTCCGGTACGTACGGGTAGCGGCGCACGTAATCCGTTTTTGTAGTGACCGGCACCCAGTCAGAAATTTCTGGGTAGATGAGAGTTTTCTCCTGGCTGCCATGTCCTGCATGCCAAAGCTGATTGTCGACGGGGGGGAGGTGATCACTAGTATTCCGGATTTCTTGTTGACAGGACCGTCTATCATACTGGAGTAGATTTCCCAGTCCACGTGCTTCCGCAGTCTTGTTTCCGGTCCGACGAGAACAATCGTCACAGTCAAGTCCCTCAGATACTCATCCCGAATTTCCCTCCTGATGGACTGTGCGTCCAAGTTCTCGTCGATATCGCCTGTATCGACCGACCTGTCGATGAATATGTCGTGCGCATCATTCAAGCGCACCAGTTCCTCTTTGTAGAACTCATCATTCGCATGATGGTATGTGATGAAGACCTTTCTTCGTGTGCTCATTGGGCGACCGGGTTGTTCATCTAGCTAGCGAGCCAACTGGAAATAGGTACGGCCGTGTTGGCCGCCCAATCCCAAACCAGCCATAGCTCTTTGTTGTGTCCTTTGTAGACCTCCCCAGACGATGCGGTCGTAAATGCCTAGATACTCTTGTTCGGTCCACTTCGTTTCGGTTTGATTGGCTACTCCCGGGAATATCGTGGTGTTTTGCGTAGTCTTGTGTCCATCAGCTAAGCCCAGTTCCCAAGGGACCCATTTGCTCGTCTTAACGTTTGGGGTGGCCAGCAGCACGAACTTTCGAGCCTGTTTAATTTCGACTACGGAATAATGTTCGGCCTGCTTGTTCGGAGGGAGGATGGGTTTCGTCCTTCTTGTCGATGTAGACGCTTGCTCCATGTCCCTAAGGACCCGGATGGCTCCGACGACTTCGTCAAAGTTTTTCCAAGAATGCGATAGAAATGTCGCACCGCTCGGCGATTGGGCTTCGGCCTTCGTCCGAGCCGTTGCTTGCTCGGTGAGCGTTCCTCCCAAGGAGCGGAGTTCCGCAAGTGTTGTGTATTTAGCCATCGGTTGTGATCCAGATCGTTGGGTATACCAACTGTGGGGCAGAAGCCAAGGAGGTCGCCAACTTATCCCCACCCCCCACCCCCATGAGACAATGCGCGTTTCGCCGCCGTGATCGGCGGCCTGGAGACACGCGCATGACCCAAGACGACGACCTGCCCATCATCCGCAAGATTCCCCCGCCGCCACCGAAGCCGGAGGAGGTGCGCTTCGCGCCGAAGCTCGCGGCCGCGCCGCTCGACCGGCCGAAGCCGGCGCCGGTCGATCGCGCGCTTCTGGCGCGCCGCGCCCGCGCCGAGCACCTCTGCCTGTGGATGGGGTGCAGCCGCGCGCTCTGCCGCCGCGCCCGCCATTGCCTCGGGCCGCACGCGGATTGCGTCTTCGAGATGGAGGACGTGACGGCGCCGATCCTCCAGGCCGTGGTCGAGGCGGGCAGCGGGTAGGGGCGCGAACTCAACCTCCCCCTTGAGGGGAGGTCCAAATCGCGACAGCGATTTGGGGAGGGGGGCTGGACGCCGCCGCGCGCTCACCCCCTCCCGAACGTGTCTCGCTGGCGCTCGCCCCGTTCGACCTCCCCTCAAGGGGGAGGTTGGGCGCCCGCCGACATCCCCCGAAAAAAAAGTTATCCCCGCACCCCCGAACCGGGTGGATAATGCGCGCCATCCCCGCCCGCGAAGGGGCGCGCTCATGAGGCGTTCTGTGCGTGGGGCGGGGTGCGGCGCCCGCGCATCGAGACACGCATCTCGGCTCGCGGGACGCCCCGGCCGGACCTGTCCGTCCCGCGTCGCCTGGCGTCAGCCAGTGTGCGCATAAGAGGCGGGCAGGGCGCGCGTCGCGCCCGCAGGCTGCCCGGCCGGGCGTGTTTCAGGACGCCGCGGCGGGCGCTCGGCTGAGCGCCCCTGCCGAATACCGGACCGGCGTTCTTCGAGCGCCCGCCACCCCTCGTCCTTCAGCGGCGGGGGCCGACGACAAGGGGACGGACAGACACCACCCGGAGCGGCAAACCGCCCGCGGGAACGATCCCTCATGTGCGGAGCCCGCCCGTCATGGCCCATCGCCGCAAGCCGAAATCCGCCCGCCAATCCATCCTGCGCTTCCTGCTGGCGCCGCCTGAGCCGGACGCCATCGCCGACCGGCGGGTCGTCGCCAATCTCTTCGCCTGCTGGAAGCTCACCCGCTGCGGCCGCGAGGCCTGCGACGCCGCGGAGACCTGCGTCGGGCCCGGCGCGCCCTGTTTCGACGAGAACCGCGAGAACCTCCGCGACGCGCTCCTCGACCTCGCCGACTCGCCGCTCTTCGCCCTGCCGGACGACGATTTCTGAGCGGCGCGACGCCATCCCGCCCCGGAAACGGGGAGAGCCTGTCCCCGACCTGATCGGGGAGGGCCGCGTGACAGCGCGGGTGGGCGGGGATTATTTCGGCGCGATCTCCCAGGTGATCTGCGCGTTCGCCGAGATCGTCCGCTCGCCGGGCATCACCGGCACGCCCTTCGCCGCGAAGAGTCGCGCGCCAGCATCGGCGACGGGCCGCCGTAGTTCTCGCCGGCATTGATGGTGAGGATGCGCACCAGGCGGACGCCCGCCGCCTCGGCCATCAGCTCGGCCTTGGCGCGCGCCTCGGCGATCGCCGCGCGGATCGCCGTCTCGGTCGCGTGCGCGCGGTCCTCGACGTCGAAGCCGATGCCGTAGATCTGGTTGGCGCCCGACTGGACCACCTTGTCGATGATCGCCGCCGAGCCCGCCGTGTCGCGCACGATCACCCGGATCTGGTTCGACACCTCGTAGCCGACGATCTTGGCCGGCTGGTCGCTCGGCTGGCTGCGGTTCTCGTAGACCGGGTTCACCGACAGGCCGGTGGTGGCGATGTCCTTGCTGGCGACGCCGGCCGCGCCGATGGTGGCGATCACGTTGTCGAGGTCGGTCGAGTTCTCGGCGAGCGCGCCGGCCGCCGTCTCGCCGCGCGTGGTGACGCCGAGCGTGACGATGGCGATGTCCGGCACCACCTTCACCTCGCCGGAGCCGTTCGCCTGCAGCTGCGGCACCGGCGGCGCGGTGTCCGCCAGCGCGGGGGCGAGGGGCAGCGCCAGCATGGTTGCGGCGGCGAGGGTCGTGAACAGGGCCTTCATCGGTCGGGTTCTCCTTCGGGTTCCCCTCTCATGGTCGGCGTGTGTCGCCGCCAAAAGCGACCGCATTGCGGCCGGGCGTTTGTCCTTGCCAAAGAGTAATGTATACCCGGCTCCCGCGAACCTTTCCGGGCCTGTAGCTCAATGGTTAGAGCCGGTCGCTCATAACGATCTGGTTGCAGGTTCGAGTCCTGCCGGGCCCACCAACACTCCCTTTTCGCCTCCGCGCCTGCGAACCCCGGTCCGTGACCACGGCGAAAATCGCAAATCGTCGTCGGCGCGGTGCCCGCCGGGAGGACGCGGAAGTCCTCCATCGGATTGCATTCGCTGTCACTATTTTCTAAATTTCTCGATGTGAATCTACTGTTAGCTTTCGATCATGAGGCCAACGCCGGCCGATCCGATCGTGCAGTCGCAGGGGGGCGTAGCAGATGGTGAATTCGAAGTTCGTTGCGACTTTGGTGTTCTTCACGTTTCTTTCCGGCCATGCGTTGGCTTGCGTCAAGCTTAATTCCAATACAGGCGTGTTCTTCAATCAATGCGGCTACGACGTCATCGTAAGCTTCAAAACGAGCGGCGGCGGTTGTTTCATGAATGGCAATGGAACGACCACGATCAAGAACGGCGGCTCCTCGGCGACGGCAATCAGCCAGCGTTGCGGGAATTCGTACTCATGGCGAAATTACTGGGCCTGGTGCAAGTACAGCGATTGGGTCGAGGGGACGTGCAGCCCGCGACCCTAGGGATGGGCCTCCGGATTGACCCGGGCGAGGCCCGTGTCAGAACCGGAGCGCCGCACGAGTGGCTCATGTTCCGGGCCTCGATCCATTCGGCCAGTTCAGCAGCGATGTAGCTGGGGCCATTGTCGCTGAGTGGGCGCGGTTTATGCCGGACGTGGGCCTGATCGGCGGCAAGGCCAGTTCCAGCGTGGCGGTGGCATCCTTGGCCCCGCATGGTGGAGCACAGCCGGGCTGGTGAAGTCCGCATCGGCGCGAGGTTCCGGGGCAGAAACGCCTAGCGTGGCCATGCCCTCCATCTTCATTGAAGTTCAAGCTCCAAGGGAACGCTGACGCCCGGCACGCCGCAGCAAATACCGATTGTATGCATCGTGTGGGCTGGCGGCATGAGAGCCGGCGCGGCCGGCGATCCAGAAAGGTACGCTATCGGGGAAGCCGTTTTGGCGGTTTTTCGGCCGTACACAGCCATTTTCTCGCCGTTCTCTGACTGATCCCCATCGGGAGGAAGCCGGTTGACAAGGGGCGTCCCCTCTGGCCAACATGTATGCATAGTGTATTCACGTCCGCCGCCGTGGGCGCGAACCCGTGAAAACGCCAAGGCATCTGGAGATGATCCAATGAGTTCGCTGACCCCGTTCCGGCCGGTGGGGGACAAGGGCGACAGAACCCAGTCGCGCACGCTCAAGGCGCTCCTCGCCATGCGCGAGATGATCCTGTCCGGCGAACTCGCGGCCGGCGATCGCATATCCGAACTGACCATCGCCGAGCGGACCGGAATTTCCCGCACGCCGATCCGCACGGCGCTGCAGCGGCTGGAGGAAGAGGGGCTGGTCGAGGCCATTCCGTCCGGCGGCTTTGCGGTGAGGTCGTTTTCCGAAAAGGACGTCTTCGACGCCATCGAGATTCGCGGCACGCTGGAGGGGCTTGCGGCGCGACTTGCCGCCGAGGGTGGCCATTCGCCCGCGCGGCTGCAGCCGCTGCGGGACTGCGTCGAGATGCTCGACGGCGTGGTCTCCGGCGGGCTCGGAACGGAGAAGGGCTTCGAGCGCTACACCGAGCTCAATGCGCGGCTGCATGCGTTGATCGTCGACCTTGCCGACAGCCCGACGCTGAAGCGGCAGATCGAGAAGGCCGCGTCGCTGCCGTTTGCCTCGCCGAGCGGCTTCGTCATGGCGCAGTCGATGATGCCGGAGGCCCACAGGCTGATCGCCTTCGCGCAGGATCAGCATCGCTGCGTGGTGGAAGCGATTGCCGATCGCGAAGGCGCGCGAGCGCAGGCGATCATGCAGGAACACGCCCGCGTCGCAGCGCGGACATTGCGCGTGGCGCTGCACAGCGAGAAGGCGATCGGACGCGTTCTCGGCGGAACGCTGATCCGCAAGGTCCGCTAGGGCAACGGCGATGGACGCGAACGCCATGCGCAATGCCACATCGCCAACGCCGGCGACGTTCGTCGACAACTGTTCGTTTGAGATGACGGCGCGCGATCAGGCGGCGCTGGAAGCGGCCGCCGAATTCATGCCTGCGGGCGCCGAGCTTTTCGTGGCGAACATATCCACGGACGCGCCCGGCGTGCTGGTCGAAGCCAGCGTTCGCGTGCGCCGCGCCGGCTTCGTGCCCGTGCCGCATATCGTGGCGCGCAATTTCGCCGGCGAAGCCGAACTGAACGACCTGGTGGCGCGGCTGTCCGGTGAGGCCGGGGTGGATCGCGTGCTGCTGCTCGGCGGCGACCGCGACGAGCCGGCGGGCACCTTCACATCCGCGCTCGACGTCTTGCAGACAGGCGTGCTCGGGAAGCACGGTATTCGTCGCGTCGCCTTCGCCTGCTATCCCGAGCGGCATCCGCGTATCCCCGAGGACGTGCTGCAGGCCGCGCTTGCCGACAAGCTGTCGGTCGCTGAACGCGACGGGATCGAGGCGACGCTGATCAGCCAGTTTGCCTTCGAGGCGGAGCCGATCGTCGCCATGCTGCGGCGGTTGCGGCTGTCGGGCGTGACGGTGCCGATCCGTGTCGGTCTCGCCGGCCCGGTCAGCCACGCGAAGTTGTTGTCGTATGCGCTGCGCTGCGGCGTCGGCCCGTCGATCAGGATTCTGCGCGAGCGCAAGGGGCTCGCGTTGAGCATGCTTGCCGGCGAGACACCCGATGCACTGGTGGCGGAACTCTCCGCCGCCGAGGCGCGCGATGCGTCGCTCGCCATCGGCGGAATTCATCTCTTCACGTTTGGCGCGCTGGCCAAGTCCGCCCGGTGGGCGCGGACGAAGCGGGGCGCCTAGGCGGCATCGACAGCCGCGGAACTCGACACAACAAGAAACCCAGGGAGCAGAAACGTGGCCGAAGCTGCACGAAACCTCGAACAGAAGCTGAAGGGCGCCGGGAACGTCGCCGACATGCTGCGCAACTCGCAGATCGGCGCCTATGTCTATCCGGTCGTGCCGCCGGAATTCACCAACTGGCGCGACGAGCAGCGGGCCTGGCGCGAGACCGCCGTCCTGTTCGATCAGTCGCACCACATGGCCGAGCTGATGGTCGAAGGGCCGGATGCGATGAAGCTGCTGTCGCGACCTCGGCGATCAACACGCTTCGAGAACTTCGCCGTCGAACAAGGCCAAGCAGTTCGTGCCGTGCAGCTACGACGGGCACGTCATCGGCGACGTGATCATCTTCTATCTGGCGACGAGAACAAGTTCATGCTGGTCGGCCGCGCGCCGACCATCAACTGGGTCCAGTTCCACGGCGAGACCGGCGGCTACGACGTGACGATCGAGCGCGACGACCGCTCGCCGTCGCGCCCGGGCGGCAAGCCGGTGGTGCGCAAGCGCTACCGCTACCAGGTGCAGGGACCGAATGCGCCGCAGATCCTGGAGAAGCTGAACGGCGGGCCGGTTCCCGACATCAAGTTCTTCAACATGGACGAGATCACCATCGCCGGCCGCAAGGTGCGGGCGCTGCGCCACGGCATGGTCGGCGTGCCGGGCCTGGAGGTCTGCGGGCCCGTGCGAAGAGGGCGAGGAGATCCGGGCGGCGATCGTCGAGGCCGGGCGAGGATTTCGGCATGCGCCAGGTCGGCGCGCGGGCCTACGCGACCAACACGCTGGAATCGGGCTGGATCCCGTCGCCGCTGCCGGCCGTCTATACCGGCGAGGAGATGAAGTCCTATCGCGAGTGGCTGCCCGCCGACAGCTACGAGGCGATCGGCTCGCTCGGCGGCAGCTTCGTATTCGGACAATATCGAGGACTACTACCTGACGCCCTACGAGCTCGGCTACGGCCCGTTCGTGAAGTTCGACCACGACTTCATCGGCCGCGAGGCGCTGGAGAAGATCGCGGACAAGCCGCATCGGCGAGAAGGTCACCTTCGCGTGGAACGCCGACGACGTCGCCAAGGTCGTTCGCGCTCGTTGTTCGAGCCGGACAGCGACAACTACAAATACATCGACCTGCCGCTGGCGAACTACGCCTCGTCGTCCTACGACAAGGTGACGAAGGACGGCAAGACGGTCGGCCTGTCGATGTTCTCGGGCTACTGCTTCAACGAGCGCTCCATGCTGTCGCTGGGGATCGTCGATGCCGACGTTGCGTTGGGCGACGTGCTGACGCTTGTATGGGGCGAGGAAGACGGCGGCACCGAGAAGACCACCGTCGAGAGGCACAAGCAGGTCGAGATCAGGGTCCGCGTGGCGCCGGCGCCCTACGCCAGGCAGGTGAGGGAATCCTATCATGCGGGCTGGCGCTCGGTGCAGACGGCCTGATTGCAGCCGAATGGAAGCCGCACGGTCGGCACGGGCAGGAAGCGCGACAAATGGATGAACCTTGCTATGACGTTGCCCATCTCGGGCACCTGGAACTGCTGACCGACCAGCCCGAGAAGAGCCTCGATTTCTTCGTGAACGTGATGGGATTGACCGAAAGCGGCCGCGAGGGCGATTCGGTCTACCTGCGGGCCTGGGACGACTATGAGTTCCACACGCTGAAGCTGACCGCGTCGAAGACGACCGGCATGGCCCATGTCGGCTATCGGACGTCGTCGGAGGCGGCGCTTGAGCGCCGCGTCGCCGCGATCGAAGCGATGGGCTGCGGCATCGGCTGGACCGAAGGCGATCTCGGCCACGGCCGCTCCTATCGCTTCCGCAGCCCCGACGGGCACGTCTTCGAACTCTACTACGACACGAACAAGTATGTGGCGCCGCCCGCCGAGCGGCCGGCGCTGAAGAACATCGCGCAGCGTTATCACGGCCGCGGCGTGGCGGTGCGGCGGCTCGATCACTTCAACCTGCTGGCCAGCGACGTTTCCGCCATCCGCGATTTCATGATCGCGGCGATGGGCAGCCGGGTCACCGAGCAGATCGTGCTCGACGACGGCACGCTGGCGGGCTGCTGGTTCACGATCAACAACAAGAGCTACGACATGGCCGTGACGCGCGACCATTCAGGCGCGCATGGCCGCTTCCATCACATCACCTACGCCACGGATCATCGCGACGACGTGCTGCGGGCCGCCGACATCTTCCTCGAGAACGGCGTGTTCATCGAGACCGGGCCGCACAAGCATGCCATCCAGGGCACGTTCTTTCTGTATGTCTACGAGCCTGCCGGAAACCGCGTCGAGGTGGCCAATGCCGGCGCCCGGCTGATCCTGCAGCCGGACTGGCAGCCGGTCACCTGGACGGAGGCGGATCGCCGCAAGGGGCAGGCCTGGGGTCTCAAGACCATCGAATCCTTCCATACGCACGGTACGCCTCCGGTCGCATCCGGGTGATGGACAGCGCCACGCGCTTTGTTGCCGGCCGTGCATGAGATCCAGAGTTCCAAGAATATGAACGATCGTATCTTCGTCCTCCTGCTCAATTGCGAGGATCGTCCCGGCATCGTCGCGGCGACGACGACCGAGCTCGCCAACCTCGGCGGCAACATCGTCGAGAGCAACCAGTTCTGGGATCGCGAGACCAACCGCTTCTTCATGCGCGTGTCGTTCTCGGTGCCGGAAGGCACCGGCAAGGACGACATCGCCCACGCCCTGAAGCCGGTGTTCGACCGCTTCGCCATGAAGTCGGAAATCGTCGATCAGTCGCGCGTGCCGGCGATCGTCATCATGGTGTCGAAGTTCGACCACGCCATGCTGCATCTGCTCTACCAGATCAGGGTGAACTGGCTGAACGCGAAGGTCGTCGCCATCGTCTCCAACCACGAGGTGGCGAGGCAGGCGGCGGAGATCAACGGCGTGCCCTTCCACCACTGGCCGGTGACGGCGGCACCAAGGCCGAGCAGGAGGAGAAGGTCCTGCGCCTGGTGCGAGAGACCGGCACCGATCTGGTCGTGCTGGCGCGCTACATGCAGGTGCTGTCCGACGACTGTGCGAGCAGCTCTTCGGCACGGTCATCAACATCCACCATTCCTTCCTGCCCGGCTTCAAGGGCGCCAAGCCCTACCACCAGGCGCATGCGCGCGGCGTGAAGCTGATCGGCGCCACGGCGCACTACGTGACCCCCGACCTCGACGAGGGCCCGATCATCGAGCAGGAGTCGAACGGGTCAGCCACGCCATGACGCGCCGGACGGATTTCCTCGCGCGTCGGCCGCGACGTCGAGAGCCGGGTGCTGGCGCGCGCCGTGAAGTACCACCTGGAAAGCCGGGTGCTGCTCAACGGCCACAAGACCGTGGTGTTCTCGCCCTAGCTATTCGGCTGCGGTTTCCCGACCGGCGCGGCGATCCGGCGTAACCAGATCGAGCATCTCGGCGAGATCCGGGTCGGCGAAGATGGCGGGATCGATTTTTGCCGCTTGCTCCGCCGCCCAGGCCTGAACGGCCGCCGTCGGCCGGCTCATCGTGGCCGCGAGTCCAGCGTGCTCGACCGTGGCCGCCACCTCCAGCATTTCCTCGGAGCGGCGGCGGCCATGCAGCAGAGCCCGGCTCATCAGATAGGCGGCGAACTTGCGCGGGTCGCGGCCGGGGAACGTATCGGTCAGCGACGCCAGGACCTCCTCGGTGACGCCGTAGCGGTCGGAGGCCATCATGCACTCCATCATCAGCGCCTCGAGCCCCTTGATCATGATGCTGCGGCACATCTTGACGGCGGACGCCCGGCCGATTTCCGCCGAGTGGAACTTCGCGGCGAAGCCGAGAGCGCCAAGCAGCGGCTCGGCCGCCTCGGCATGGGCGCCGCCGAGCAGGATCGGCGTCTTCAGCCGCTTCGGCGCCACCGGCGCCATCACCGCCGCCTCGACATAGCGGCCGCCCTTGGCGAAGAGGCCGGCAATCGCGCGCTTGGTCTCCGGCGCGACCGAGTTCAGGTCGACGATGAATGCGCATCGGGCTCGACCTCTGCGGCGAAAGACCGGGCGGCTGTCAGCGCCGCTCCGGCGGTCACTGCCGAGACGACCAGTTGCGCGCCGCGGACGGCCTCGCCGTGCGACTCCGCGATGGTCACGCCGGAACGCCTTGCGGCGGCGAGTTGCGCGGAGCCGGGCAGGGCGAAGGCGATGTCGTAGGTCGCGATGGCGACGGAACCCTGCGCGGCCAACTCGGCGGCGAGCATCTGCCCGACCTCGCCGAAACCGATGAGCGTCACCCGGGTGGTGTTCGTCGACATTCAGTCCCTTTCTGCCGAGGCCGGGATTGCCGGCTTCGCACCCAATTCACGCTTCCCAGGCCGAAGCCGGGACATAGACCTGACCGGACATCAGCATCCGCGCCGTCCGCAACAGGGCGGAGCGCTTGAGGACGGGCTTTCCCTGATCCTCGCCAACTTCCACGTCGACGGTGAAGGAGCCGGTCGGGTGCTCGATGTCGAGCCGCAATGCCGATCCGCCCGGCAGCGCGGCGCTTTCGGCGGCCACCGAGCCGGGCAGCACGCAGGCGGCGGCGACGCTGACGGCGCCGAACACGCCGATCGCCTCATGCGCCCGGTGCGGAATGAAGGTCCGTGTCGAAATCGCCCCGCCGTTGCGCGGCGGCGAAACGATCGACATCTTCGGCACGGTCTTGCTGCGCACGTCGCCGAGATTCATGAGCGGACCGGCGGCCAGCCGCAGCGCCTCGACTCGTTCGCGCAATGCCGTGTTCGCCTCGAGCTCTTTCGGGCTCTCGTCGCCGGCAATGCCGAGGCTCGCCGCCGAGACGACGACCACCGGCATGCCGTTGTCGATGCAGGTTACGTCGAGCCCGGTGATCCGGTCGCGGACGTTGCCGGTCGGCAGCAACGCGCCGCACATCGAGCCGGCGATGTCCATGAACTCGATCGGCACCGGCGCGGCCGTTCCGGGCACGCCGTCGATGCGTGCGTCGCCGTCGTAGCGGACGCTGCCGTCGGGTGTCTCGATGGTAGCGACGACGATGCTGTCGGAATTCACCATGTGGATGCGCACCGGCGTCGAGCCGCCGGACGCGGGCGGAACGAGGCCGCGCTCGATCGCGAACGGGCCGACGCCGGCGAGAATGTTGCCGCAGGTCTGCGAGGTATCCACGCGCGGTTCGTCGACCACGACCTGCAGGAAGAGGTACTCGACGTCTGCGTCGGGGCGCTGCGATGGACTGACGATCGCGACCTTGCTGGTCAGCGGATGGGCGCCGCCGACGCCGTCGATCTGCCTGATGTCGGGCGAGCCCATCGCGGCGAGCAGAACCTTGTCGCGGGCCTTCTCGTCGCCGGGCAGGTCGCTGGCGAGAAAATACAGCCCCTTGGAGGTGCCGCCCCGCATCAACGCGCAGTTGACCGCCCTCTGCCTCATGTCGCGGCTTCCCGGTGCTCGTCGCCTGCCGGCCCCGCGGCGCGCAGCGTCTCGACCGCGGCCCGCGCTTCCGGATCGAGGCCGTGGCCGCCGGCCTCGACATAAGCAAGGATGGCGGCGCGCATGCGCGGGTCCCAGAACTTCACAAGGTGCTCGGCGATGCTTCTCCGGCGCCGTCTCGCGATCCTGCGAGCGGAAGAACGTGGCGATCTGGTTCGCCATGAAGACCAGCTTCTGCGGAGTGGCGCTGTCATGCGTCGGCATGGTCGGGCCGATCCTCCTGATGCGGTCGGGCTGGGTGAACATCTCGAACCCGTCGTCGCGCGCGACCGCGACCAGCGTCACGCCCGCCGCCTCGGCGGTGCGCACGGCGAGCGCCGTCGGCGCCGAAACCGCGACCAGGATCGGGACGCCGATCGGCGGCCGCCTTCTGCACCAGTTCGACCGACAGCCGGCTGGTCAGGAGGACGATGCCGCCGCGGCCGCGTATGCCGGCCCGCGCCAGCGCGCCGGCCAGCTTGTCGAGGGCATTGTGGCGGCCGACGTCCTCGCGCAGCGCGACGATCCGTGCCGGCGCGGCCAGAAGCGCGGCGGCGTGGACGGCGTGGGTCTCGCGGTTGAGCGCCTGGCGCGCGGCAGCGCGCCAATGGCCGCGGCGATCTCGTCCGGCGTGACGCGTCAGTCGTCACCGACGACCGGCCGGCACCGTGCGCATCGCCTCGGCCAGGACTTCGATGCCGCAGAGGCCGCAGCCGGTCGGCCCGGCGAGATGCCGCCGCCGCGCCTGCGAGCGCTGTCGGCGCGCGGCTCGGCGAGCCGCATCCGCAGCTCGATGCCGATCGCGCTCGACGACGACCTCCAGCGCCACGATCTCGTCTGGCGCAGCGACGATGCCCTCGGTCAGGCTGAAGCCGACCGCGAAGTCCTCGAGGTCGCGCGGGCGTCGCCATCATCACCGCGTGGGTCGCAGCCGTCGTAGGTGAAGGCGACCGCGGCCTCCTCGGGCACGGCGCGCTCGCCGGCGCCGACCGGCCGCCGCGCTACGCTTGCGGTGCGAACCGGCGACGGACCGGGTCGCCATGGCCTACTCCGCCGCCTCGGCGACGGGTGCGATGCGGCGGCTGCGCGCGGCTCAGCGCGTCGTATTCCTCCTGCCATTCGCGACGGGCCGTTGGAGGGCGACACCTGCACCGCGGTCACCTTGTACTCGGGGCAGTTGGTCGCCCAGTCGGAGTAGTCGGTGGTGACCACGTTGGCCTGCGTGCCGGGATGGTGGAAGGTCGTGTAGACGACGCCCGGCGCGACGCGCTCGGTGATCATGCGCGCGCAGCGTCGTGTCGCCGACGCGGCTGGCGAGCGTGACCCAGTCGCCGTCGCGGATGCCGCGCTCCTCGGCGTCGTGGGGATGGATCTCCAGCACGTCCTCCTCGTGCCAGGCGACGTTGGCGGTGCGCCGGGTCTGGGCGCCGACATTGTACTGGCTGAGGATGCGGCCGGTGGTCAGCAGCAGCGGGAAGCGCGGGCCGGTCTTCTCGTCGGTCGGCACGTATTCGGTGATGCATGAAGCGGCCCTTGCCGCGCACGAAGCCGCCGACGTGCATGACCGGCGTGCCGTCCGGGCGCCTCGTCGTTGCACGGCCACTGGATCGAGCCGAGCGCGTCGAGCCTCTCGAAGGAGACGCCGGCGAAGGTCGGCGTCAGCCGCGGCGATCTCGTCCATGATCTCGCGACGGATGGGCGTAGTGCATCGGGTAGCCCATCGCGTTGGCCAGCGTCTGCGGTGATCTCCCAGTCGGCCATAGCCGTTCCGCGGCGCCATCACCTGGCGCACGCGGCTGGATGCGGCGCTCGGCGTTGGTGAAGGTGCCGTCCTTCTCCAGGAAGGTCGAGCCGGGCAGGAAGACGTGGGCGTAGTTCGCGGTCTCGTTGAGGAACAGGTCCTGCACGACGACGCATTCCATCGCCGCGAGGCCGGCGGCGACGTGCTGGGTGTTGGGGTCGGACTGGGCGATGTCCTCGCCCTGGATGTAGAGGCCCTTGAACGTGCCGTCGACCGCGGCGTCGAGCATGTTGGGGATGCGCAGGCCCGGCTCGGCGTCGAGCGTCGACGCCCCACAGCGCCTCGAACATGCGCGCGCGTCGCGTCGTCGGAGACGTGGCGGTAGCCGGGC
This sequence comes from uncultured Actinomycetota bacterium, assembly GCA_963726295.1. Classification (GTDB taxonomy): domain Bacteria; phylum Actinomycetota; class Actinomycetes; order Actinomycetales; family Dermatophilaceae; genus DASSQJ01. The sequence goes on along the minus strand of CAVSBW010000001.1, from coordinate 84,612 downwards.
AGCTCGTGCGGGAAGCGAGCCCATGTCGCAGGAGCCCTGCACGTTGTTCTGGCCGCGCAGCGGGTTCACGCCGACGCCCGGCGCGGCCGATGTTGCCGGTCGCCATGGCGAGGTTGGCCATGCGCCATGACCGTGGTCGAGCCCTGGCTGTGCTCGGTGACGCCGAGGCCGTAGTAGATCGCGCGCGTTGCCGCCGGTGGCGTAGAGCCGCGCCGCGGCGCGCACGTCGTCGGCCGGCACGCCGGTCGATCGCCTCGACCGCCTCGGGGCTGTTGCGCGGCTCGGCGACGAACGCGCGCCCAGTCCTGGAACTCGTCCCAGTCGCAGCGCTCGCGCGACGAAGGCCTCGTCGACCAGGCCCTTCGGTGACGATCGACTGGGCCAGCGCGTTGAGCACCGCGACGTTGGTGCCGGGCTGCAGCGGCAGGTGGTGCGCGGCCTCGACGTGCGGCGTGCGCACCAGGTCGATGCGGCGCGGGTCGATGACGATCAGCTTGGCGCCCTCGCGCAGGCGCTTCTTCATGCGCGAGGCGAACACCGGGTGGGCGTCGGTCGGGTTGGCGCCGATCACCATGACCACGTCGGCCTGCTCGACCGAATCGAAGTCCTGGGTGCCGGCCGAGGTGCCGAAGGTCGTCTTCAGGCCGTAGCCGGTCGGCGAATGGCAGACGCGGGCGCAGGTGTCGACGTTGTTGTTGCCGAAGGCCGGCGCGCACCAGCTTCTGGACCAGGATAGGTCTCCTCGTTGGTGCAGCGCGAGGAGGTGATGCCGCCGATCGGCGCCGCGGCCGTGCTCTGCCTGGATGCGCTTGAACTCGGACGGCGGCGTAGGCGATCGCCTCGTCCCAGCTCACCTCGCGCCACGGATCGGTGATCTTCGTCGCGGATCATCGGCTTGAGGATGCGGTCCTTGTGGGTGGCGTAGCCCCAGGCGAAGCGGCCCTTGACGCAGGAGTGGCCGCGTTGGCCTTGCCGTCCTTGTAGGGCACCATGCGCACCACCTCGTCGCCCTGCATCTCGGCCTTGAAGGAGCAGCCGACGCCGCAATAGGCGCAGGTGGTGACCACCGAGTGCTCCGGCTGTGCCGATCTCGATGACCGACTTCTCGGTCAGCGTCGCGGTCGGGCAGGCCTGCACGCAGGCGCCGCAGGACACGCATTCGGAGTCGAGGAACGCCTCGTCCATGGCCGGCCGACGACCTCGGAGTCGAAGCCGCGGCCGTCGATGGTCAGCGCGAAGGTGCCCTGCACCTCCTCGCAGGCGCGCACGCAGCGCGAGCAGACGATGCACTTGGACGGGTCGAAGGTGAAATAGGGGTTGGACTCGTCCTTCGCCGGCGTCGAGGTGGTTGGCGCCGTCGTAGCCGTAGCGCACCTCGCGCAGGCCGACCGCGCCGGCCATGTCCTGCAGCTCGCAATCGCCGTTGGCGGCGCAGGTCAGGCAGTCGAGCGGATGGTCGGAGATGTAGAGCTCCATCACGCCGCGGCGCAGGCGCTTCAGCCGCTCGGTCTGGGTGCGCACCTCCATGCCCTCGGCCGACCGGCGTCGTGCAGGAGGCCGGCGTGCCCGGCGGCCCTCGATCTCGACCAGGCACAGCCGGCAGGAGCCGAAGGCCTCCAGCATGTCGGTGGCGCACAGCTTCGGGATCTGCGATGCCGGCCTCCGCCGCGGCGCGCATGACCGAGGTGCCTTCCGGCACCGTCGACCGTCGATGCCGTCGATGGTCAGCGTCACGGTCGTCTCCGCCTTGCGACGCGCGGCGTGCCGTAGTCGATCTCGTGGACGAGCGACATGATCGTTCCTCCTATTCGCGCCGCCGGCGCGCTCGGCGCCGCGCCGAAATCTTCCGGGAAATGGTCGAGCGCGCTCATCACCGGATAGGGCGTGAAGCCGCCGAGCGCGCACAGCGAGCCGAACTTCATGCGTGTCGCAGAGGTCTTCGAGCAGCGCGATGTTCTTCGCCGCGTCGTCGCCGCGCGACGATGCGGTCGATGACCTCGACGCCGCGGATCGAGCCGATCCGGCAGGGCGTGCACTTGCCGCAGGATTCGATGGCGCAGAACTCCATGGCGAAGCGCGCCTGCTTCGGCCATGTCGACGCGTGTCGTCGAACACCACGACGCCGCCGTGGCCGATCAGCCCGTCGCGCGGCGGCGAAGGCCTCGTAGTCGAACGGCGTGTCGAACAGCGGCGCGCGGGAAATAGGCGCCGAGCGGACCGCCGACCTGCACCGCGCGCACCGGCCGGCCGCTGGCGCGTGCCGCCGCCGATATCGTCGACCAGCTCGCCCAGCGTGACGCCGAAGGCGGTCTCGAACAGGCCGCCGTGCTTGATGTTGCCGGCGAGCTGGATCGGCATGGTGCCGCGCGAGCGGCCCATGCCGAAGTCGCGGTAGAGCTCGGCGCCCTTGGCCAGGATGACCGGCACGGCGGCGAGCGAGATGCACGTTGTTGACGACGGTCGGCTGGCCGAACAGGCCCTTGATGCGCCGGCAGCGGCGGCTTGGCGCGCACCACGCCGCGCTTGCCTTCGAGGCTTTCGAGCAGCGAGGTCTCCTCGCCGCAGACATAGGCGCCGGCGCCGACGCGCACCTCGATGTCGAAGGCGTGGCCGGAGCCGGCGACGTCCGTCGCCGAGCAGCCCGGCCTGCGCGCGCGGCGTCGATCGCCGCGTTCATCGCGGCGATGGCATGCGGGATATTCGGAGCGGATGTAGATGTAGCCCTTGGTCGCGCCGACGGCGAGGCCGGCGATGGTCATGCCCTCGATCAGCATGAAGGGATCGCCTTCCATGATCATGCGGTCGGCGAAGGTGCCGCGAGTCGCCCTCGTCGGCATTGCAGACGATGTATTTCTGCGTCGGCCGGCGTCTCGAGCACGGTCTGCCACTTGATGCCGGTCGGGAAGCCGGCGCCGCCGCGCCCGCGCAGGCCGGACTGCGTCACCTCCTCGACGATCTCCGCCGGCGCCATGCGCGAGCGCGCGCTCGCAGGCCCTCGATAGCCGCCGTGCGCCGCGTAGTCGTCGAGCGAGCAGCGGGTCGACGATGCCGCAGCGGGCGAAGGTCAGCCGCGTCTGGCGCTTGAGCAACGGGATCTCCTCGGTCGGCCCGAGCGCGCAGCGGATGGTCGCCGCCCGCGCAGTAAGCCGCGTCGAGCAGCGCCGCCGACGTCGCCGGCGTCGACCGGGCCGTAGGCGATGCGGCCGTCGCGGCGTCTCGACCTCGACCATCGGCTCCAGCCAGTAGAGCCCGCGCGAGCCGGTGCGCACGATCTCGATCTCGAGGCCGCGCGGCGGCCGCGGCCGCGACCAGCGCCGCGGCGACCTCGTCGGCGCCGACCGCGACGCGCGCCGGCATCGCGCGGGAACGTAAGACGCGCAGCGCTCATCGCTCGCGCCTCCGTCGAGCAGCGCGTCGAGCCCTGCCGTCGTCGAGGCGCCCGACGACACGCCCGTCGAGCATCGCCGCCGGCGCCGCCGCGCAGAGGCCGAGGCAGTAGACCGGCCTCCAGCGTGACGCGCGCCGTCGGCGCGTGGTCTCGCCGATCGCGATGCCCAGGCGCCGCTTCGGCGTGCGCGGCCAGCGCGTCGCCGCCGCGCGGCCTGGCAGGCCTCGGCGCGGCAGAGCTTGAGGACGTGCCGGCCGGCCGGCTCGCGGCGGAAGTCGTGGTAGAAGGTGACGACGCCGTGCACCTCGGCGCGCGTCAGGTTCAGCGCGTCGGCGATCAGCGGCTCGGCTTCGCGGTCGATGTAGCCGAACGCGCCTGCAGCGCATGCAGGATCGGCAGCAGGGCGCCGGGCGCCGCCTGCCGCTCGGTGATGAGGGCGCGGGCGGTTTCCGGGTTCCAGGGCGAGAAGGATCTCGCCCGATCTATGGTCTGGTCAGGCATCCCCGCAAACCTAGCACAAACACCAGAGGCGCTCAGGCCCCGAGAGTAGCAAAGCGCGGGGTTCGGCGCCTGTTTCAATACACGCCGAATCCGCCTCCCTCCGGCCGGGATCGGGGCGGCACGGGGGAGGGGCGGCAACCTCTGGATGCCGCGCACGGCCAGAGGTGTTGCCCGGCAATTGCCCCCGAAATTCGTTGGCCTTACCCCGTGTTTGCCTGTTATCAGCCCGAGGCCCGGACGGGCGAACCACCAACGCGACGGGGATCAGGGGACGGTGTACGAGAACGGTATTGTCATCATCGGCGGCGGCCATGGCGGATCGCAGATCGCCGCCAGCCTGCGGTCGGAGGGCTATGACGGGCCGCTGGCGCTGGTCACCGCCGAGGCCGATCTGCCCTATCAGCGGCCGCCGCTTTCCAAGGCCTATCTCAAGGACCCGGCCCACGACCTGCTGCCGCTCCGGCCGGAGTCCTTCTACGTCAAGAACGCCATCGACCTTCGCCTCGGCGCCACCGTCGCCGCCATCGACCGAACGGACAGGGCGGTCGTTCTTGCCGACGGCGCGCGCATTTCCTTCGACCGACTGGCGCTCGCCACCGGCGCGACGCCTCGGCTGCCGCCGATTGCCGGCATCGACCTCGCCGGCGTCCATACGCTGCGACATGCAGTCGGATGCCCGCGGCCTCGCGACCGCCCTGCACGCCGCCAACGATGTCGTGGTCGTCGGCGGCGGCTTCATCGGCCTCGAGATCGCCGCGCACGGCGCGTCTGCTCGGCAAGACGGTGACGGTGCTGGAGGCCGCCGACCGGCTCATGGGCCGCGTCGTGGCGCCGGAGATTTCGGCGCACTTCCTGGCGCTGCACCGCGGCTGGGGCAGCGATATCCGCCTCAAGACGCCGGTCGGCCATGTCGTCGGCGAGGGCGGCCGCGTCGTCGCCGTCGAGACCGCGACCGGCGACCGCATTGCCGCCGATATCGCCGTCATCGGCATCGGCGTCACCCCGAACGTCGAGCTGGCCCGCGATGCCGGCGTCACGATCGACACGGGCAGGATCGGCGGCATTGCCGTCGACGGCTTCATGCGAAACCGATGTGCCGGAGATCCTGGCCGCCGGCGATTGCGTCTGTTTCGATCAATGGGAACTGAAGCGCCGGGTGCGGCTGGAATCGGTGCAGAACGCCGTCGATCAGGCGAAGACGCTCGCCGCCGGCCTCGTCGGCAAGCGCGAACCCTTCCGCGCGGTGCCGTGGTTCTGGTCGGACCAGGGCGACGTCAAGCTGCAGATGGTCGGCCTCTCCGGCGACGCCACCGAGAGCCACGTCCGCGGCAATCCCGACGACGGCAGCTTCTCGGTCTTCCACTATGCCGGCGAGCGGCTGGTGGCGATCAATTCGGTCAATCGCGCCGCCGACCATGTTCTCGGCCGGCGCATGATCGGGGCGGGGTTGTCGCCGCCGCCCGAAGTGGTTTCCGATCTCTCCGTCGACCTCAAGGCGCTGCTCGCCGCGCACGCGCCAGCGGAGTAACGGCCGCGCCAATTCCTTCTGCCCGCGACGAGGAGGACGGAAGCCAGCATGAAGCGCCAGACCAACGGCAGCGACGACAAGCTCGGTCTCGCCGAAGTCGTGGCGATCGGGATCGGCGGCATGGTCGGCGGCGGCATCTTCGCGGTGCTCGGCCTCGCCATCGAGACGGCCGGGCACGCGGTGCGCGATCGCCATGATCTTCGGCGGCATCGTCGCCCTGCTCACCGGCATATCCTACGCCCATCTCGGCCTGGCCTTCCGCGACGACGGCGGCAGCTTCACCTATGTCGAGCACGCCTTCGACAACATGGCGGTGGCCGGCGTCGCCGGCTGGCTTCTTGTCGCCGGCTATGTCGGCACGCTGGCGCTCTATGCCACCACCTTCGGCGCCTATGGCGCCGCGATGCTGTCGAACGACGGCGGTCCCGCGTGGCTGTCGGCGACGCTGGCGGTGCTGGTGGTCGGCGCCTTTCTGGCCGTCAATCTGTTCGGCGCCCGCACCTCGGGCCGCATCGAACTCGTCATCGTGGCGGCCAAGGTGGCGATCCTGGCGCTGTTCGCGGTGGCCGGCGTCCTCACCATGCAGGCCGATCACGTCCTGCCGGTGTTCAACCGGGGCCTTGCCGCGCCGCTGGTCGCCGCCGGCCTGATCTTCGTCGCCTATGAGGGGTTCGAGCTGATCCCCAATGCGGTCGAGGAGATGCGCCACCCCGAAACCGACCTCAGGCGCGGGCTGATCCTCGCCATCGTCATCACCTCGGTCATCTACGTCGTCGTCAGCCTCGTCGCGCTCGGCAACCTGACGCCCGACCAGGTCGCCAAGGACCAGGAATATGTGCTGGCGGTCGCCGCGCGCCCGACGCTCGGCGATTTCGGCTTCGTGCTGATCGGCATCGCGGCGCTGATGTCGACCGCCTCGGCGATCAACGCGACCCTGTTCGGCTCGGCGCGGCTGGCAATGGTCATGGCGGCCGAACACGCGCTGCCGCGCGTCTTCTCGCTGCGCGAGCGCCGGCGCGATGTGCCCTGGGTGTCGCTGGTGGTCCTCTCCGCGATGACCGCGGCGTTCCTGTTGCTGGCCGACCTGACGGTCATATCCTCCTTCGCGAGTGCGGTGTTCCTGGCCATCTTCGCGGCCGTGAACGTCTCCGCCTGGCGGCTCAGGTCGCGCATCGGCCTCGGCGCCGCGGTGCCGTTTTGCGGGGCGCTGTTCTCCGCCGCGGCCCTGCTGGTGCTCCTCTGGCACACCTGGCAGAGCGACCGCGTCAGCCTCGCCTGGATCGGCGGTTTCTTTGTCGTTTCGATCGTGCTGGAAGTGGCGCTTGTGGCCTGGCGCGGACGCCGGCGGCGGGCTGCCCGCGCTGGACGCGCGCCGGCTTGATCTGCCGCAAGGCACCGAGCGGCGGAACGCCGGACAATTATTGCTGTTCACGGAAACGTGAAGCGAGGCTTGGGACGCCGGGTTGGCGAGCGCCGGGCACGTCTTCAACAGCTTACGTCCGGTGCCGGGAATTAGAATAAGTCCAAAGACTTACGCTGGGCAGCTATGACGCATGGAGCGGTTGCGTGGCGGATGGCACACCTTGTAGACACGCGTCGCGACAACAGAGATGACGAATATGGTCCGTTTCCTGCGAACAACCGCTGTTGCTGCCGTGGCAGCGGCGGGGCTTGCCGTCTGCCCGGCGCTGGCTGAGAATTTCAAGGCGACGGTGGTGATCAAGGGCCATGTTTTCGACCCGATGGAGATCAAGGTGCCGGCCGGCGTGACGGTGGAATTGACGGTCGACAACCAGGACCCGACGCCGGAAGAGTTCGAGTCGGCGGATCTCGGCGCGGAGAAGGTGGTTCCCGGCAATTCCAGTGCCAAGGTCCGGTTTGGTCCGCTCGACGCCGGCACCTATCTGTTCATCGGCGAATTCAACCAGCGGACCGCGCGCGGCGTGGTCACGGCGGAGTAGAGGCGTGCTTTACGCATTCGTCATCGTCCTGCGCGAGGTCATCGAGGCCGGCCTGATCATCGGCATCGTGCTCGCCGCGACGCGCGGCGTCGCCCGCCGCGGCTGGTGGATCGTGCTCGGCGTGGCGGGGGCGTCGCCGGCGCCGGCGTGGTTGCCGCCTTCGCCGGCGCCATCTCCAACCTGTTCGAGGGCTACGGGCAGGAACTGTTCAACGCCGCGATCCTGCTCGTCGCCGTGGTCATGCTGGCCTGGCACAATGCCTGGATGGCCAGTCACGGTCGCGAACTCGCCGCGGAAGTGAAGGGCGTCGGCCAGGCGGTTACCGAGGGCCGCCGCCCGCTGATCGCGCTGGCGGTCGTGTGCGGCGTGGCGGTGCTGCGCGAAGGCTCGGAGGTCGTGCTGTTCCTCTACGGCATCGTCCTTTCCGGCGCTTCCGGGGCGGCGCTGCTCACCGGCGGCCTGCTCGGCGTTGCCGCCGGCGCGGCGATTACCGGCCTGTCCTATCTCGGCCTGCTCGCCATTCCGCAGCGCCTGATCTTCACCGTCACCGGCTGGCTGATCACGCTGCTCGCTGCCGGCATGGCGGCGCAGGCGGTCTTCTATCTCAACGCCGCCGACGTGCTGACCGCGTTCAACCGCGCCGTCTGGGACACCTCCGGCATCCTGTCGCAGACCGAGCATCCCCGGCATCGTGCTGCACACGCTGGTCGGCTATGTCGAGAAGCCGACCGGCATGCAGATCATCGCCTATGTCGCGACGATCGTCGCCATGGTCGGCCTGATGCGCTTTGCCCGCGCGCCGCGACGCAAGCCGTCGCCGTCGGCGGCCTAAGGCTGCCTGACAAGCTGCATCACCAGTTCGAGGTCGATGTCCTTGGCGATGATCCGCCTGAGCACGGCGAGCGTGTTGGCGGCGTCGGGCACGTGAATCTCGTCGATGCTCTGCACCTCGATCAGCGGCTTCAACGCGTCGTCGAGATGGCCGCTTTCCAGAGCGTATTTCGATGGCGACAGGACGAGGATCTGGTCGCCGGCCATGATCGTGAAATAGTAGTGGTAGCTCGTCTTGCCGGTCTTCTTGTCGTGGTCGGGGACCTGAACCAGGAAGCGCGTCGCCGGCAGCTCGGGCATGGACAATACGCGGAACGGCAGCGGCGGATCCTGGCTGGCCGGGTTGCTCATGCGGTAGCCGTTGCCGTCGCGTTCGATCAGCAGATGGCCGCCGCTCTTCGACGGGACGACCGCGTAGGTTCCTTCCTTGAACGGCGTGACGGCCTTCAGCGCATGTGAAAGATCGGCGGTGCTGGTGACACCGTGAAAGCAGCCGGCAAGCGGCAACAGGGCGATCACGACGAGGGCGGCGGTCAGTCGCATGAGCGGTCCTTTCCCGGGCGAAATGCGGGCGGCCATGCCGGCCGGCCGGCGGGGGCGGGCAACCCGTTGCACGCCCGATTGCCGAAATTCGGGCGATCGACTAGAAGGGCGCCAATCTCCCGTCGTCCCGAACCAGCAGGATACGCGACACCGATGGCGCGCCAGTTCATCTATCACATGCAGGGCCTTACCAAGGCCTATACCGGCGGCAAGAAGGTCCTCGAAAACATCCATCTGTCCGTTCTACCCGGACGCCAAGATCGGCGTTCTGGGCCCGAACGGCGCCGGCAAGTCGACGCTGCTGCAAGATCATGGCCGGCCTCGACAAGGAATTCACCGGCGAGGCCTGGCTCGCCGAGGGCGCCACCGTCGGCTACCTGCCGCAGGAGCCGCAGCTCGACGAGCGCTCGACGTGCTGCGGCAACGTCATGGAGGGCGTCGCCGCCAAGCAGGCGATCCTCGACCGCTACAACGAACTGATGATGAACTATTCCGACGAGACGGCGGACGAGGCGGCCAAGCTGCAGGACCAGATCGACCGCCAGAACCTGTGGGACCTCGACAGCCAGGTCGAGATGGCGATGGACGCGCTCGGCTGCCCGCCGGCCGACGCCGACGTCGACAAGCTGTCGGGCGGCGAGAAGCGCCGCGTCGCGCTGTGCCGGCTTCTGCTGCGCAGCCCGACCTGCTGCTGCTCGACGAGCCGACCAACCATCTCGACGCCGAGACCATGGCCTGGCTGGAAAAGCACCTGCGCGAATATCCCGGCGCCGTGCTGATCGTCACCCACGACCGCTACTTCCTCGACAACGTCACGGGCTGGATCCTCGAGCTCGACCGCGGCCGCGGCATTCCCTACGAGGGCAACTACTCGGCCTATCTGGAGAAGAAGGCCAAGCGCATGGCGCAGGAAGGCCGCGAGGAGGCGGCGCGCCAGCGCGCGCTGGCGCGCGAGCGCGAGTGGATCGCGGCCAGCCCCGCGCGCCCGCCAGGCCAAGTCCAAGGCGCGTATCCAGGCCTATGACGAGCTGCGTCAAGGCAGCCGAGGACCGCGCGCCCGGCGACGCGCAGATCGTCATTCCGCCGGGCGAGCGGCTCGGCGACAACGTCATCGAGGTCGAGGCATCTGCCAAGGGCTACGGCGACCGGCTGCTGATCGACGATCTCGCCTTCAAGCTGCCGCCGGGCGGCATCGTCGGCGTGATCGGCCCGAACGGCGCCGGCAAGACGACGCTGTTCCGCATGATCACCGGCCAGGAGAAGCCGGACAGCGGCACGATCAGCTCGGCGACACGGTGCAGCTCGGCTATGTCGACCAGAGCCGCGACGCGCTCGACCCGAACAAGACCGTCTGGGAGGAGATCTCCGGCGGCAACGACATCATCAAGCTCGGCAAGCGCGAGATGAATTCGCGCGCCTATTGCTCGGCGCTTCAACTTCAAGGGCGGCGACCAGCAGCAGAAGGTCGGCACGCTGTCGGGCGGCCAGCGCAACCGCGTGCATCTGGCCAAGATGCTGAAGGAGGGCGCCAACGTGCTGCTGCTCGACGAGCCGACCAACGACCTCGACACCGAGACGCTGGCGCGCGCTGGAAGACGCGCTGGAGGATTTCGCCGGCTGCGCCGTGATCATCAGCCACGACCGCATGTTCCTCGACCGCCTCGCCACCCACATCCTCGCCTTCGAGGGCGACAGCCATGTGGAATGGTTCGAGGGCAACTTCGAGGACTACGAGGACGACAAGATCCGCCGCCTCGGCGCCGACGCCGCCAACCACCACCGGGTGAAGTACAAGCAGTTCGCGCGGGCGTGGCGGATAGGGAGAAACGAAGCGCGCGAGGCCAGTCTTCGTGCCGTGCCCTCTGAATGGTTGTCCGTTCGGGTTAACCTTTCGTGAAGCTCGCGTTGCCTACGATCTTTCCGTCGGGCGGAATTCCGGGCGGCGATCGGATCAGTGAAGCGTCTCGAAGGCGGGCAGTTCGGTGGCGGGTCGGCTGGTCTGTGGGCTGGCGCGTCGGCCTGTTCGCCGTTCTCTCCTTCGGCTTTCCGCTCATCATCTATGCGCTGATGGAGGCATCGAAGTGCCGCGGGCAGGGCGGCGCCTGCGGAGCGGTCGCCCTCGTCGGCAGCTTCTATCTGCGCCCGGTGATTGCCTTGGGGTTCCTCGCGCTGATGATCGGGCCGCCGGTCGCGCGCATGCGGGCGCTCGGCCTTCCCGGCATCCTCGGGATCATCGTTCCGCTCCTGCTGGCCACCGATCGGCAATTCCTGCTGGTCCTCGGCGCGCACTGGTCCTTCGGCTTCGTGCTCGGCGTCCTGTCGATCCGGATTCCGATGTATCTCGTGCTCACCCTTGTGCTGATCGCGGCGATGGCGCTCGTGCGCGAACCGCTGTCCGACGACGATAGCCTGTGGCAGCGGCACGGCCGGTTCGGCCAGGCGACGCTGGTCGGCCTCGCGATGGTGGCCTTTCTGGCGTTGCTTCTAAACGTTTTCTCCCTGGGTTCGCTGGCGTCGCTGCTCAACGGCGGCGTGCCGATCACCCCCGGCCACATCGGCCTGATGCGCGTCTGGGCGACGACGCGCGATATCGGTTCGATCCTCGCGGCGGCCGTCGCGCTGGCGCTGATCGTCTTTGTCATTCTCGACCGCTACGCGAAGCAGGGCGGCTCGTCCGGCACGCCGGACGCGGGCGATCCATCGTCCGCCGTCGCGCCGGGACCGGTATCGCGCCCGCCGCCTGGCCCCGGCGGGTCGTTCGGCCGGCGCGTCCAGCCGCCGTGAAAGCCTGCGCTTGATGTGAGTTGTGGCTTGCGGGCAGTGCTTGCCGATCCGCCGGCGGCGCTCCGGGGGGGCAACGGCAATGCGCACGGGCGTAGCGGGGCCCTCCTGACAGGTTTGTGTCGGGAGGCATGTTAGTTTCGGCGGCATGTCGGAAATCCGTTACTGGATCGGTGTTGCCTCCCGCGATCACGTCACGAGGGGCGTGGCGGGCGGCTTCTGCCAGTTGAGCCACGGCAAGTCGGCGCCGGTGAAGCGCCTCTCGCCGGGTGACTGGATCGCTTACTATTCGCCGCGCGCCGAAATGCGCGCGGGCGACCCCGTGCAGGCATTCACGGCAATTGGCCGCATCAAGCCGGGCGAAGCCTATGCCGGCGACATGGGCGGCGGCTTCCATCCAATTCGCCGCGATGTCGATTGGTGCAAGGCGCGGGAGGCGCCCATCCGCCCGCTGCTCGACCGGCTGAGCTTCACGGCGGGCAAGACATCGTGGGGCGTCGCCTTCCGCCGTGGCAGCTTCGCCGTGAGCGCGGAGGATTTCGCGGTCATCGCCGAAGCCATGGGCGTCGACCTCGGCGCTTGATCCTCCCGCCGCGTCAGCGAGAGGCCTTGCGCTGCGCGGTCGATGTCGCCGGTCTTGCGCGACGCGCGCAGGATGACTGCGAATTCTTCGCCGCCGATGCGGTCCGCCGGGGCCCAATCGCAATTTCTGACGTTTGCCGACGAGCGCGCGCGCCGGCCGCGCGACCCGTTGGCCGCGCCGGTCCGTTGCACGGGGGCCGATTGATGACGATATTGGTCATTGCGAAAAGACTGAGACAGCCGCGGCCGGTCCCGATCCGCTGATCCGGCCCGCCGCTTCCGGTGAGACAGGTTCAATGGCCCGATTGATTACCACCCTCGGCCCGATGACCCGTGATCAGCTCGGGATGATTCTGCCGCATGAGCACGTGTTCGTCGATCTGCGAACGCCGGACCAGCCCGGCTACGCGGAGGCGGATCCCGCCGATGTGGTTCGCCTGATGGCGCCCGAGATCGAACGGATCAAGGCGCTCGGAGTCACTGCGCTGGTGGAGTGCACAACCGGCGGCGTCGGACGCCGGGCCGACATCGATCGCGCGGTTTCAGAGGCGACCGGCTTTCCGATCGTCGTTCCGACCGGCAACTATCGCGAGCCGTGGATACCCGGTTGGGTGGCGGATGCCAGCGAGGAGGCGCTGCGCGACTGGATGCTGGCCGAGTTGACCGGCCAGATCGAGGCCTCGGGCGTGCAGGCCGGCTGGATCAAGCTCAGCGCCGGCGACGACGGCATCACCGATCTCGAAGCCCGCATCCTTCGCGCCGCCGCCGCCGCAGGGCGCGAAACCAATGCGGTCATTGGCAGTCACACGATCAGGGGCCGGGTCGTCATGGACCAGCTCGATATCATTGAGGCAGCCGGCTACGATCCTTCGCGTTTCATTTCGATCCACACTCAGGAAGAGCCCGACCGGGAGATGCATTTCGCCGTCGCGCGTCGCGGCGCCTGGATCGAGTACGACTCGGTGGGGCGCGCCGACGACGAGCCTCTGGTCGAGATGATCGGCCGCGTGCTCGATGGCGGTTTCGGCAAGCAGCTGCTTCTGAGCCACGACCTCGGCTGGTACGATCCGGCGAAGCCGGGGGGCGGACAGCCGAGGCCCTACACGCACCTGTCGGAAGTGCTGATACCGAAGCTTGTGCGGTCGGGTATCGATGAGAAGACGATCGTCCAGCTGACCCACGATAACCCGTTCAACGCTTTCGCGCGCTAGGCCCCGCGCCGGCACGTCGCGCGCTTTGGCTCATGGCCCGAAATCGAATACCGTTTTTTGCGGAGCATCACCCCCATGTCTGCCTGGTCTCCATCGCAATACCTCAAGTTTGCCGACGAGCGCACGCGTCCGGCGGGCGACCTGTTGGCGGCGGTGCCGCTGGCGAGCGTCCGCCGTGCCGTCGACATCGGCTGCGGGCCGGGCAATTCGACCGAGCTGCTGGTCGAGCGCTACGCGGGCGCGGAAATCATCGGTCTCGACTCGTCGGCCGAAATGCTGGCGGCGGCGCGGAAGCGTCTGCCTCAGGTGACGTTCGTCGAAGCCGACGCGGCAACGTGGACGCCGGAAGGCCCGGTCGATCTCCTCTTTGCCAACGCCACGTTCCAGTGGGTGCCGGACCATCGCGCCGTGCTGAAGCGATTGTTCGAGGCTTTGCCGGCGGGCGGCGTTCTGGCCATCCAGATGCCGGACAATGTCGCCACCGAGCCTTCGCACACGCTCATGCGGGCGCTTGCATCCGAGTTGCCGTGGGCGCCGAAGTTCCGTGTGCCGATCGCGCGCGAGCCGATCGCCTCGCCGTCGGAATACTACGACCTGCTGCAGCCTTCCGCCGCGCGCGTCGATATCTGGCACACGCTCTACAATCATCCGCTGGACGGCGTGGCGGCGATCGTCGCGATGATCCGCTCCACCGGCCTCAGGCCCTATCTGGCGCGCCTCGACGAGAACGAGCAGGCCGAATATCTCGCGCGCTATCAGTCGCGTCTGGCGGAAGCCTATCCACCGCTTGCCGACGGTCGCGTGCTCTATCGTTTCCCGCGCCTGTTCATCGTCGCGGTCAGGGCGTAGCGGCCATCAGTCGGCGAGCAACTGGATCAGCCGGTTGGTGTGGGTCAGGCGGTTGGCGAGCATCGCCGACATGCCGGCATGGAAGCGGGCGGCAATCTCGGGGGCCGTGGCCTGCAGCCGCTCAAGGCTGGCGCGGCTGAAACGCCAGGCGACCAGATCGCTCTCGGCGACCACCGAAGCGGAGCGTGGCACGGCGAGGTAGAAGGCGACCTCGCCGACGATGGCGCCGTGGGTGAGAGCGGCGAGCCGCACGCGCTGTGCGCCGTTGGCGAGTTCGACCACGGCGCGGCCTTCCTCGATGAGGAAGATGTCGTCGGAGGGCTTGTCCTGCACGATCAGGGAGTCGCCGGCCGCGATCTCGACCCGCTCGAAATAGGGCATCAGCGCCTCGGCGAAGGCGGGATCGCCGACGATGTCGACGAGCATGTCGCGTGCCGGGCTGCTGCGGGCGGTGGTGAGTTTCGGCGCCACCTCAGCGAGCAGGGCGTTTTCGCACCACTCCACGCCTTGGTCGAAGCTCGGTTCGATGCGCGTCCGGCCGCCGTCGCCGAGTTCCAGGCCGCCGCGCAGCATGGCGTCCCTGACCGCGTCCGACATGCCGGTCAGCACCAGCGTGAAGCCGGCTGAATCGGTCAGCTGGGCGAGGCGCACGAAGGACAGCACGGCCGAGGAATCGAGACCGCTGACGCGGTGGAAATCGACGACCAGGAAGCGCACCGGCCGGCCGCTCGGTTCCGTGATGCGTTTCTGGATGCTCTTGCGCAGCCGGTCGGCGGTGCCGAAGAACAGAAAGCCCTGCAGGCGGAGCAGCAGAATCGCCTCGCCATTGTCGCGGAGCAGCATCAGGCGTTCGTCCGACGAGTCGGTGCGGGTCTGGTAGTCGCGGCCGGTCAGCGTGTAGCGGATGATGTCGACGCGGCCATATTCGACCGCAAACAGCACTGCTGCCGCCAGCAGGCCGACGAGAATCCCCCAGGCGAAGCCGACGAAGGCGATGATCGCGAAGATGAGGACCACGACGGCGTATTCGGCGATTGCCAGGCGCGCGTAGGACTGGACCAGCCATTGGCGGACGAGGCCGCCGCCGATCCAGATCAGCACGCCGCCGAGGAGCGGAGTCGGCACCAGCGACAGGATCGTGGAGCCGAAGACGACCGCGACGGCGCTGAACGCGGCGACGGTGAGCCCGACGATGGCGTTGGCCGAACCCAGCCGCGAGGCGAGGGTCGACAGCGATAGCGTGTGGTAGCCGGGGGTTCCGCCGCCCAGGCCGGCGAGGAGATTGGCGACGCCCACGACGCGCAGTTCGCGGTCGAGGTCGAAGTCGCGGCGGGCGTCGATCTCAATGCCGGTGGCGTTCATCAGGTTCGAGATCAGCGCCAGAACCGGAACGGTCAGCAGGCTCGGCGCCTGCGCTGCGATCGCCCGCCAGTCGACGAGTGCGAGATCGGCGGGCGCGATCGGCGGCCACAGGGCATGGTGGTCGGGCAGGGCCATGAGCCAGTGCTCGGCGCGCAGGGCATCGCGCGGAATGCCGAGCGCCCAGACGGCGAGATTGAAGAGCAGCAGGGCGGCGGCGATGGTGGCGGGGAGGGCGAGCCGCCAGCCACTCAGGCGCTGGAAAAGCGCAATTGCCGCGATCAGGCCGCCGGCCGCCAGGATGCGCCCGGGCATCGTGGGTTGGCGAGAGAAGGGCGAGCGGAGCGCCGGCAAGGTGCCCACTAGCGACGGCGTCCGCGCCGCCAACGAAGATCAGCCAGCCGGAGCCGGCGAGAAACCCGCCGATCACCGGAAAGGGGATGAAGCGGATGAAGCGGCTGAGGCGAAAGTGCCCGAGCAGCCAGGCGCCGGCGCCGATGAACAGGGTTGTTATGGCCACGGCGGCAACGACGGTCGCCAGGACGACCAGGTCGGAACGTCCTGAGAGGCGCGCGGCCATGGCGGCGACGATGGCGGCCATGGCGGCGACGGGAACGCTCTGGGCGGTGGCGACGACGCCACGATAGGAGCCGAGGAGAGGCATCAGCGCCGCAACGATGGCGCTGGTCAGCAGCGCCATGCCGACGCCGGCCGAGGTCAGCGTCCGCGGAGCGCCGGAGAACAGCAGCGTGCCGAAGCCGATCGACTGGACGATGGCGAGCAGCCCGCAGACTGCGCCGACCGCCATGCTGCGCCAGATCTGACGGGCATCCGGACCCGCTGCCGCCGGGTTTGGCGCAATATCCATCTCCTCCCCCCTCCGGCCGGCGTGGGATTTTCTATAGCAGCCTAAGCAACATTTTCGTGAAGCCGAAGACCTGCGGCCGCACACCGCGGGGGAAAGACGGGAGCGCGGTTGGTTCGTGCGATTCGCGGGTGTAGCATGGTCGCGTTGGAAGACCCGACCGGCAAGGAGGCTTCGGTGGAACTCGACGCCGTCTTTCTCTCGCGCCTCCAGTTCGCCTTCACGGTCGCGTTCCACATCATCTTCCCGACCTTCACGATCGGCCTGTCGGCGTGGATCGCGACGCTGCTGGTCATGTGGCGGCGCACGGGCCAGGACCGCTACCGCGACGCTGGCGCGCTTCTGGACGCGCATCTTCGCCGTCTCCTTCGCCATGGGCGTCGTCTCGGGCATCGTGCTGTCCTACCAGTTCGGCACCAACTGGAGCCGGTTCTCGGAAGTCGTCGGCAATGTCGTCGGGCCGCTGATCGGCTACGAGGTGCTGACCGCCTTCTTCCTCGAGGCGACCTTCCTCGGCGTCATGCTGTTCGGCTGGAAGCGGGTGCCGCCGTGGCTGCACGTCCTCTCGGCGATCCTGGTCGCCGTCGGCACGGTGATCTCGGCCTTCTGGATCATCTCGGCCAATTCGTGGATGCAGTATCCCGCCGGCCACGTCGTGCGCGACGGCATCGCCTATCCGGCCGACTGGATCGCGGCGATCTTCAACCCGACCTTCCCGCTGGCGGCTGGCGCACATGGTCACCGCCGCCTACCTCACCACGGCCTTCGTCGTGCTGGCCGTCGGCGCGCGCTATTTCCTCGCCGGCAAGTATCCCGACGCACGCCCGCACGATGCTCAGGATGGGCGTCGCCATGGCGGCGGTGCTGGCGCCGCTGCAGCTCGTCATCGGCGACCAGCACGGTCTGGACGTCGCCGCACTACCAGCCGGCCAAGCTCGCCGCCATCGAGGCGCACTGGCAGAACGACGGGCCCGGTGCCGCTTCGTCGCTGTTCGCGATCCCCGACGCGCAAGGCGGAGCGCAACGACTACGAGATCTCCATCCCCAATGGCGGCAGCCTGCTCGATCACCCATTCGCTCGACGGCAGCTTCGCGGGGCTCAAGGACTTCCCGCCGGCGGACCGGCCGCCGGTGGTGCTGCCCTTCTTCGCCTTCCGCATCATGGTCGGCATCGGCCTCATCATGATCGCGCTGGCGCTGTGGGGCGCGTGGCTGTGGTGGCGCGGCCGGCTGGAACGAGTCGCCGGTGTTCATGCGGCTGGCGTCATGGTCGTGGCCGGCCGGCTTCATCGCCATCCTCGTCCGGCTGGACGGTGGCGGAGGTCGGCCGGCAGCCGTGGCTGGCGACCGGGCTCCTGCGCACCGCGGATGCCGCCTCGCCGGTGCCGGCCGAGCCGGTCGCGGCGACGCTGGTCCTGTTCCTGCATCGTCTACGGCATCGTCTTCGCCGCCGGCATCGTCTACATGAACCGGCTGATCAATCGCGGCCCGACCGGCGAGAAGAGCCGCGCCGAAGGCGTCGCCAGCCGGCCGCTGCCGGCGGCGGACCGGTGTCCGCCGCGGCGGGGGGAGGCTGAGGCCGATGCTCGAGACCTACCTGCCGGTCATCTGGGCGCTGCTCATCGCCACGGCGGTGATCATCTACGTCGTCCTCGACGGCTTCGACCTCGGCATCGGCATCCTCTTCCCGTTCGACGCGCGAGGAAGAGGAGCGCGACCAGATGATGAATTCGGTCGCGCCCTTCTGGGACGGCAACGAGACCTGGCTGGTGCTCGGCGGCGGCGGGCTGTGGGTGGCCTTCCCGCAGGCCTATGCGGTCATCATGCCGGCCTTCTACCTGCCGGTGATCGTCATGCTGCTGTCGCTGATCTTCCGCGGCGTCTCCTTCGAGTTCCGCTTCGTGTCGCAAGCCGAGCCACGGCTGCTGGGACTTCGCCTTCTGCGGCCGGCTCGACGCTCGCCGCCTTCGCGCAGGGGGTGATCCTCGGCGGGCTCATCCAGGGCGTCACCGTCGTCGACGGCCGCTTCGCCGGCGGCCCGTTCGACTGGGCGACGCCGTTCGCGCTGCTGTGCGGCGTCGGCCTGGTCGCTCGGCTATGCGCCTGCTCGGCGCGACCTGGCTGATCTTCAAGACCGACGGCGCCGTGCAGGCGCGGGCGCGCGCGCCAGGCGAAGGTGCTGCTCTTCGCCGGTGCTCGTCGCCATCGCGCTCGTCAGCCTGTGGACGCCGCTCGACGATCGCAGCGCATCGCCGAGCGCTGGTTCTCGCATGCCCAACATCTTCTTCCTGTGGCCGGTGCCGCTGCTCACCGCCGCGCTCGGGCTTCTGGTCTGGCGCGGGCTGGAGCGGGCGCGCGAACTGACGCCGTTCGTCGGCACCGTCGGCCTGTTCGTGCTCTCCTATCTCGGCCTGGCGATCTCGACCTTCCCCTACCTGGTGCCGCCGACGCTGACGGTGTGGGACACCGCCGCCGTGCCCGACAGCCAGATCTTCACGCTGATCGGCACGGTCATCATGCTGCCGATCATCCTCGGCTACTTCGTCTTCGTGTTCTGGACGTTCCGCGCCAAGGTCGGCACCGAGGGCGGCTATCACTGAGCGACGAGCGGGGCTGTCCCTAGCGCGGCTTGACGCGGTAGCGGATCATCAGGTCGCCCGACTTCGCCACCGACACCACGTCGGTTCGCGATGACAGCGCGCCGCCGCGCCCGTTCCACCGGCAGATGCCCATGTAGTTCGGGTGGCTGCCGCTGATCGCGTCGCGCTTGTACGGCGTTTCGATCTTCTCGAGCAGCGTGAACCCGGGCTCGCCCTGCGAGTCGATGCAGAAATAGGTGACGCGCGACAGCAGCGCCTTCGGGAACATGGCGGTGCGGCGCAGCTTGCCGTCGACGCTGACCATGTCCCAGCCGGAGTCGGCGATGTGGATCCAGCCGAAGATGTACTCCGTCTTGGGACCGCCGAAGATGCGCAGGCCCATCTGGTAGTCGTCGGGCAGGTCGGTGTCGATCACCACCCGCTGCATCAGCCTGTCGGGATCGGCCTTGGCGAGTGAGCGGCACCAGGTTTCGGCCGTCTCCGGCGACAGGTCGGCGAGATCGGCCGCGGGATGGTCGGCGGCGTATTGCTCGGCGGCCGCCTTGGTGCCCGGGCCGATCGCGCCATCGACACCGCGCGGATCGTAGTCCGGGAGATCGGTCAGCTCCTGCTGGACGCACCTGACGTAGTCGGTGGCGCCATCGGCTGCCGCCGCTGGCATCGTCGGCAGTGCACCGACGAACAGCCCGAGCAGGATCGCGCCACACGAAAATCGCATTGTCTTCTTCTCCCGTCACCATCTGTCGCCGCGCGCGACCGCAAGCTGTCGTCGCGCATCGGGCGGCGTTTCCTTGGATCATCGCCGGATTCCGGGTGTGGGACAACCTTCCGTGACTCAGGTCTGTCCGCCAATGTTCAGAACAGCGAACCCTCTGGACTTTCGCGTCTTGACCTCTTGCTGTGCTGCTTGGTCTACTGAGCATCGGAAAGCTGTTCACATAGAATCGATCCATGGATCATGATTGCTGACGAAGAACTGTTTTTCGCCCGGCGGCTTGGCTACGGGCTGCGACAGGGAGAGACAGTCGGGCCAGATGTCCGCGCATGGGCGGTCGGTCAGATCAAGGACATCCCGCCGCTGGACTTCTACGGTCCGGACGGACGCAACCTGCGTGATCATTTCCCCGATTTCGCCGAGCCGACGCTGACGTTCCGCGAAGCCTGCCGTCTGTGGGGCGTCGCCGAGAACAAGGAGAACGAACTCTTCCAGAAAGTCGACAAGATGCCGGAGGATGAATGGCGTCACGAGATGGAGCAGGAGGTCTGGCTGCCGCGCAGCGACTATCCCTACTGGCGCGATTGCCTGGTCCGCTCGCTCACCGCTGTCCATGGACCGAGTCCGGTCTTCGAGCGCTTCTGGACGTTCTGGGTCAACCATTTCACCGTCAGTGCGACGGCCTTCACGAAGCTGTTCTATGGACCTCATACGCGCGCCATCCGCGATCGCATGACCGGCAACGTCGAGGACATGCTGCGTGGCGCGGTGCTCAATCCGGCGATGCTGTTCTACCTCGACAACTTCCTGTCGTCCGGACCGCATTCGGAAATCGCCCTGCACACCAGCGAAACCATCAACGAGAACCTGGCGCGCGAGCTGCTCGAGCTGCACACGATGAGCCCGGAGGCGGGCTACACCCAGGACGATGTCATCCAGACCGCCTACGCGCTCACCGGCTGGGGCTTCTTCGGCGGCGCTCACGACCAGCCCGAGATTCCCGGCAACCCCTACGGAACCTATTTCGAGGTGAAGCGTCACGAGCCGGGCAAGCGCACCATCATGGGCAAGACATACTCGGACCGGAATCGCGGCATGAACCAGGCCGGCGAACTGATCCGCGACCTGGCCATGGACGAGCGCACGGCGCGCTTCGTCTCGTGGAAGCTGATCCGCCACTTCCTTGCCGACGAGCCGCCGGAGGATTCCGTCAACAAGGTCCGCGACGCCTGGATGGATTCCGGCGGCGACCTGGTGACCATCCACACCGCCGTGATCGACGAGGTGCTGGCGCACGCGCCCGACCACCCGAAGTTCACCACGCCCGAGAACTGGCTCTATCAGGTTCATCGCACGACAGGCGTCAAGGTGCCGGAATCGCGGCCCTGGGCCGGCAGCTACTGGATCAACGCGCTGTGCGATGAACTCGGCCAGTCGTACAACGAGTGTGCGCAGCCGAACGGCTGGTCCGACCTCAAGGCGGACTGGACGTCGAAGGAGCTTCTCGAACGCCGGGTTCGCTACGCCTTCAAGATCGGCAGCCAGATGTTCGACGAATCCAGGCAGGCGTTCATTCTCGAAACGGCGGGGCGGCTGTCCGGACCGGACTCCGATCTGGTCAAGGCCATGAAAGCGGCGGACAACCGCACCGATGCGACGGTAATCCTGCTCGCCAGCCCGGACTTCATGAGGATCTAGCCATGCCCGGCAACAAGTTCTTCAACTGCGAAGGCCGGGCGGTCCTCAGCCGCCGGTCGTTCTTGCAGGCGAGCGCCATCCTGTCTTTTGCGGCGCTGCCCGAGATGTCTCTGGCGAAGACGCCGAGCGAGACGCGGCTGCTGGCGGTGCTGTTGCGCGGCGGTCTCGACGGTTTGCACGCCATGCCGCCGGTCGGCGAGCGGCGTTTGGCGTCGCTCCGCAGGACCATCAATCCTGACAAGGTGCTGAAACTCGACGGCTTCTTCGCCCTGCATCCCGCGTTCCGCAACGTCCACGAGATGTACGGGAAGAACGAGGCGATGCTCGTCCACGGCACGTCGATCCCCTATACCGGCCGTTCTCATTTCGAAGGGCAGGACATGATGGAGAGCGGCGTCATGGTGCCCTATGCGTCGGGCAGCGGGTGGATGGGGCGAGCGCTCGACCTGCAAGGTTACAACTCGGTCGCCATGTCGCTGCCGACGCCGCTGATCCTGCGCGGCCGCGCCCGTCCCGACGGCTACTATCCGAGCTGGTTGACGAAAGTTCCCCAGCGCATCTACGACCGGCTCCTGCCGCTTTGGGGCGCCGATGCCACGCTGGCGCCCTACAGCGAACAGATCAGGGAGGAGCGTGCCGGGGGGATGCCATTCTTGTCCGTGAGCGTCGGCAAGAAGAATTCGCTGAGCCTGTTGGCGAAGGAGGCCGGCACGCGACTGAAGCTTGGCGACGGCCCGCGCATGGCGGTGCTCGATCACGTCGGCTTCGATACCCATGCCAACGAGCCGAATGATTCCGAACGCCTGATGAAGGAGGTCGATGACGCCCTCGGCGCGTTCCGCCAGGCGATCGGCGACGAAGCGTGGAAGGACACGCTGGTGGTGACGGTCACCGAGTTCGGACGGACCGCAGCCGAGAACGGCTCGCGTGGCACCGATCACGGATGGGGCACGGCGGTCTTCGTGCTCGGCGGCAAGCTCAAGAAGGGCGGCGTCGTCGCCGACTGGCCGGGACTGTCGGCCAAGTCGCTGTTCGAAGGGCGCGACCTCAAGTCGACGATCGACGCGCGGGCTCTCTATGGCGCGGTGATGTCGCGTGTGCTCGACATCGATCCGGAGCAGGTGCGCAAGGACGTCATCGATCACGACCCGACGGATATGTTCAGCGCTTACCTCTAGGCGCCAAACATTTCCCGTTCGAACCGCCGGCCTACAGGCTCGCGACGGGTCGCAACTCCGTCGCGCGCCGCCGCACCGGCCGCCGGCGCTCCTGCGCCGCCACCGCCAGCCGCTCCAGCACCTCGACCGTCGTGTCCCAGTCGATGCAGGCGTCGGTGATGCTCTGGCCATAGGCGAGCGGCTTGCCGGGCACGAGGTCCTGGCGGCCGGCGACGAGATTGCTCTCGACCATGACGCCGATGATGCGGCGGTCGCCGCCCTCGATCTGGCGGGCGACGTCGTCGACCACGCGCGGCTGGTTCTCGGGCTTCTTTCCGCTGTTGGCGTGGCTGGCGTCGATCATCACGCGCGGCGCGCACGCCGGCCTTCTCGAGCAGCGCGCAGGCGGCGTCGACGCTGGCGGCGTCGTAGTTGGGCGCCTTGCCGCCGCGCAGGATGACGTGGCAGTCCGGGTTGCCGGCGGTGGCGGCGATGGCCGGACTGGCCGGTCTTGGTGACGGCGAGGAAATGGTGCGGCTGGCGCGGCCGAGCTGCACCGCGTCGATGGCGATCCGGACATTGCCGTCGGTGCCGTTCTTGAAGCCGACCGGGCAGGAGAGGCCGGAGGCCAGTTCGCGGTGCACCTGGCTTTCGGTGGTGCGCGCGCCGATGGCGCCCCAGGCGACGAGGTCGGCGATGTATTGCGGCGTCGTCATGTCGAGGAACTCGCAGCCGGCGGGCAGGCCGAGCTCGTTGATCTCGACGCAGCAGCTCGCGGGCGAGGCGCAGGCCGTTGTTGATGTCGAAGGTGCCGTCGAGGTCGGGATCGTTGATCAGGCCCTTCCAGCCGACCGTGGTGCGCGGCTTCTCGAAATAGACGCGCATGACGATTTCGAGCGCGTCCGCGAGGCGATCGCGCACGGCGGCGAGCCGGGCGGCGTAGTCGAGCGCGGCCTTGGGGTCGTGGATCGAGCAGGGGCCGACGACGACGGCCAGCCGGTCGTCCGCGCCGGCGAGGATGTCGTGGATCGCGCTGCGGGCGCCGGCCACGGTGCGGCTTGCGGCGTCGGTGCGCGGGAACTCGCCGCATCACCTCAGCGGGCGGGCTCAACTCCCTGATTTCGCGTGATACGGAGGTCGTCGGTGTCGTTGCGGCATGGCGGTACTTCCTTGGGATTTCCCGCCGGCGGCCAACAAAAAAGCCGCCAGGTGGGCTGGCGGCTCTCGGGACTTTCTGGTTTTCGATCTTCAGACCAAACGCGCCCCTGCCTCCGCCGGTGTTTGCGGATAGCTAAACCAGAACGCATAGGCGGCGGTCGCGCGGATCATTCCGGCGATATAGGCGAGAAGGGCGGCCGAGTCACGCGCGAATTTGCTCGCTTCCGGATTGCAGTGTGGCCCGCACGACGAAGCGCTCGTCGCTGACGTCAGCACCCCAAAGGATCGGATCGCGGCTCAGATCCTCGACGACGACATCGGTCAGGACTGGTGGCAATGCGCCGACGACCTCGTCAGCATGAAGCCCGCCACCGGTGTGCCAGAATCCTTCGATGAGAATCAGTGACCCGCCGGGAGCCAGGAGTGCGGCCCACCGCTCGAGGACCGCCGTGCGTTCAGGCAGCGCCCATAGAACGTGACGGCAGAGCACGGTCAAAAAGCGATTGGTCGGAAATGCGGGCGCGGCGGCATTCTGAACGTGAAAGCTGATGTTGACGCCGGTCTCCGCGGCCTTGGCGCGAGCCCGGGCCACCATTGCCGGCGAAAAATCTATGCCCGTGACACGATATCCCCGCTCCGCCAGCAGGACGCTCAGCGAGCCGGTACCACAGCCGACATCGAGCACATCACCGGGAGGGGTGGGGAGCAGGCGTTCGAACAGCGCAATCCATTGCTGACGCACGAGTGGGTCGCGCAGGCCGTGATCCGCTTCATCGTCAAAAGTCGCCGCCGCCTCGTTCCAGAATGCGCGCGCCTCGGCAAACTGCCCGTCGTCACTCACGCCGATCCATCGCCTCCCGTGTCAACTCGTTTTGCCAGGTCCTACCCGAACAGCCGCTCGAGGTCGTTGAAGCTCGACGTCCAGCCCTGGTGTGTGCATGTCGCGCTGCTCGGCGTTCTCGAACACGCTCTGCACCAGCCGCATCCGGGTGCCGCCGGGCGCCGGCTCGAAGGTCAGCTCGACGACGGTCTCGTGCCCGCGCTTGCCGTCTCCTGCTCCCAGCCCCAGGTCATCACCAGCCGCTTCGGCGGCGCGATCTCGCGATAGACGCCCGAGACGACGTGGGCTTCGCCCTTCGGCGCCGACCATCGGCGCTGCGCCACTTCGCCGCCGGCGCGGACGTCCATCGCTGCGTGTCGGGAGTGGTGAAGCCTTCCGGCCCCCACCACTTGGCCAGGATCGCGGGATCGGTCCACGCCTTGAACACGCGCTCCGGCGGCGCCTTGAAGACGCGCTCGATGACCAGGGTGCGTTCGGCCGTGCTGCCGTCGGTGGACCGCGGTCGCGGTGTTCATCGTGGTCGTCGGCCATTGTCGTCTCCTCGCTTCGGGTTGTCGGTGAGCAGCTTGTCGAGGCGGTCGAACGACGCCTCCCAGAACGCGCGGTAGCGCTCGATCCAGTCGTCGACGGCGCGGATCGCCTCCGGCCGCGACGCGGCACGATCCGCCACTGCCGGTCGACCCGGCGCTCGATCAGCCCGGCGTCCTCCAGCACCTTGAGGTGCTTCGAGATCGCCGGCTTGGACATGGCGAACGGCTCGGCGATGTCGCCGGCGGTGCGTTCGCCCTCGGCTGAGCAGGCGCTCGACGATGGCGAGGCGGGTCGGGTCGGCGAGGGCGGCGAAGACGGTCGGCAAGTGCAGGCTGAGGTCATTCGGATGTGGTCCGCTTGTCATTTAACTAATAGGTAAAATGAATAAGGAGCGCTTGTCAAGCGGGCTGTCAGCCGTGGCAATCGCACCGGCTTTGGCCATGGCCGCGGACGATTTACGTATAAGGATATCTTTATATCTTGCGCCGAGGAGCAGGCATCATGGGCCGAACGCGCACCGCTTGCCGTCGATACCGCTGATCGCCGCCCTGAAGGCGGCGGGCGAGGCGACGCGGCTGCGCATCCTGGCGCTGCTCGGCCAGGCCGAGCTGACGGTCAAGGACCTGACCGCCATCCTCGGCCAGTCGCAGCCGCGCATCTCGCGCCACCTGAAGCTGCTGGCCGATGCCGGGCCTGATCGACCGCTATCCCGAGGGGGCCTGGGTCTTCTACCGCCTGACCGACGCAGGGCGCCGGCGCGGCGCTTCGCCGGCGATCTTTTCGCGCTGGTCGATGCCGGCGACGCGGTGCTCGTCGCGCGACCGCGATCGGCTTGCCGCGGTCAAGCGCGAGCATGCCGAGGCGGCGCGGCGCTATTTCGCCGCCAACGCCGCCGACTGGGACACGATCCGCGCCCTGCACGTCGCCGAGGACGCGGTCGAGGCGGCGATGGTGCGACGCGATCGGCGAGCGCCCGTTCGACAGCCTGCTCGATCTCGGCACCGGCACCGGCCGGCTGCTCGAGCTGTTCGCGCCGCTCTACACCGCGCCGTCGGCGTCGATGCCTCGGCCGACATGCTGGCGGTCGCGCGCGCCAATCTCGACCGCGCCGGCATCGCCAACGCCCAGGTGCGCCTCGGCGACATCCACAACCTGCCGTTCCCGCGCGACGCCTTCGACGTCGTGACCATCCATCAGGTGCTGCACTATCTCGACGACCCGGAGCGGGCGATCGCCGAGGCGGCGCGCGTGCTGCGTCCCGGCGGCCGGCTGCTGGTCGTCGATTTCGCGCCGCACGACCTCGAGTTCCTGCGCGAGCGCCACGCCCACCGCCGCCTCGGCTTCGCGCCGTCAGGCGATGGCGCCAGTGGCTCGAGGCGCCGGGGCTGGCGCTGGAGAAGGCGCGCGATCTGCCGGCCGGCGGGCGGCGCCGCCGACAAGCTCACGGTCACGCTGTGGCTCGCCAAGGACCGGCGCATCGCGGTCGCCGGCGAGCCGACGGCCGCGCGAGGTGGCGTGATGGCAGGCAGCGCCACGCGCCCGAGCCGTCGGCTCGGCGACGACGCCGGCTTCGGCGTCTCCTTCGAGTTCTTCCCGCCGAAGACCGAGGAGATGGAGGAGACGCTGTGGCGCTCGATCGAGCGGCTGGCGCCGCTGGCGCCGCACTTCGTCTCCGTCACCTACGGCGCCGGCGGTTCGACCCGCGAGCGCACCCACGCCACGCGTCGCGCGCATCCTCGCCGAGACCGACCTGACGCCGGCCGCGCACCTCACCTGCGTCGCCGCCACCCGGGACGAGGTCGACGCGGTGGTCGCGCGCTATCGTGAGCATCGGCGTCCGCCACATCGTGGCGCTCCGCGGCGATCCGGACGACGGGCCTCGGCACGCCCTACGTGCCGCACCCGGCGGCTACGCCAACGCCGCCGATCTGGTCGCCGGCATCAAGCGGCGCCATCCGGCGATCGAAGTGTCGGTCGCCGCCTATCCCGAGCACCACCCGGAAAGCCGCGACTGGCCGACCGAGATCGACAACCTCAAGCGCAAGGTCGATGCCGGCGCCGACCGCGCCATCACCCAGTTCTTCTTCGACAACGACCTCTTCGACGCCTTCCGCGAGCGCGTGCGCGGCGGCGCGGCATCGACATGCCGGTCGTGCCGGGCATCGTGCCGGTCAGCAACTTCACGCAGACGGCGCGCTTCGCCGCCAAGGCTGCGGCGCCAGCGTCCCGGCGTGGCTGGCCGCAGCGCTTCGAGGGCTCGAGGACGATCCCGACACGCGCCAGCTGGTCGCCGCCGCCGTCGCCGCCGAGCAGGTGCTCGACCTCGTCGATCGCGGCGTCACCGACTTCCACTTCTACACGCATGAACCGCGCCGACCTCGTCTACGCCATCTGCCATCTGCTCGGCATGCGGCCGGCGAAAGCCGACAGCCGACGGCAGCGGCTTGACCGGAGTCGACATGACCAGCGAACCACGGCGCCGAGAACGCCGTTTCCGCGCCGACGCCGCCAAGCGCATCCTCGTGCTCGACGGGGCGATGGGCACGATGATCCAGGCGCTACCGCCTGCAGCGAGGCGGACTTCCGCGGCGAGCGCTTCGCCGACTGGCCGCGCGACGCTGCAGGGCAACAACGACCTGCTGACCTCACCCAGCCGGACGCCATCGCGGCGATCCACCGTCGCCTACCTCGACGCCGGCGCCGACATCGTCGAGACCAACACCTTCTCCTCGACCGCGCATCGCCCAGGCCGACTACGGCATGGAGGAGCTCGCCTTCGAGCTGAACCGCGAGGGCGCCCGGCTCGCCCGCGAGGCGGCCGACGCGGTCGACCGCCGAGACGCCGGACAGGCCGCGCTTCGTCGCCGGCGCCTCGGCCCGACCAACCGCACCGCTCGATCTCGCCGGACGTCAACAATCCCGGCTTCCGCGCCATCACCTTCGACGAACTGCGTCGTCGCCTACGGCGAGGCGGCGCGCGGGCTGATCGAGGGCGGCGCCGACCTGCTCCTGATCGAGACGATCTTCGACACGCTCAACGCCAAGGCGGCGCTCGTTCGCCGTCGAGGAGGTCGTTCGCCGAGACCGGGCGTCGAGCTGCCGGTGATGATCTCCGGCACGATCACCGACCTCTCCGGCCGCACGCTCTCCGGCCAGACGCCGACGCGTTCTGGTATCTCGGTGCGCCACGCCCAGTCCGCTCGCCGTCGGGCTCAACTGCGCGCTCGGCGCCAAGGAGATGCGCGCCCACATCGCCGAGCTCGCGCGCGTCGCCGACACGCTGATCTGCGCCTATCCCAACGCCGGCCTGCCCAACGAGTTCGGCGAGTACGACGAGAGCCCGGAGGCGATGGCCGAGCATGCTCGGCGAGTTCGCCCGCGCCGGCCTCGTCAACATCGTCGGCGGCTGCTGCGGCACCACGCCGGAGCACATCGCGCGCGATCGCCGCGGCGGTCGAGGGCGTCGCCGCCGCGCGCGATCCCGACCGTCACGCCGCAGCTGCGCGCTGTCCGGCCTCGAGCCGTTCGAGGTCGCGTCATGACCGACGGCACCGCCACCTTCGTCAATATCGGCGAGCGCACCAACGTCACCGGCTCGGCGAAGTTCCGCAAGCTGATCGAGGCCGGCGACTACGCCGCCGCGCTCGACGTCGCGCGCGAGCAGGTCGAGAACGGCGCGCAGATCATCGACGTCAACATGGACGAGGGCCTGCTCGATTCCGAAGCGGCGATGGTCACGTTCCTCAACCTGATCGCCGCCGAGCCGGACATCGCCCGCGTGCCGATCATGATCGACTCGTCGAAATGGGCGGTGATCGAGGCCGGCCTGAAATGCGTCCAGGGCAAGCGCGATCGTCAACTCGATCTCGCATGAAGGAAGGCGAGGAGGCGTTCCTCGAGCAGGCCGCGACTGGTGCGCCGCTACGGCGCCGCGGTCGTCGTCATGGCCTTCGACGAGAAGGGCCAGGCCGACACGCTTCGAGCGCAAGATCGAGATCTGCGCGCGCGCCTACAAGCATCCTGACCGAGGAGGTCGGCTTCCCGCCCGAGGACATCATCTTCGACCCCAACATCTTCGCCGTCGCCACCGGCATCGAGGAGCACAACAACTACGGCGTCGACTTCATCGAGGCGACGCGCTGGATCAAGCAGAACCTGCCGCACGCGCACGTCTCGGGCGGCGTCTCCAACCTGTCGTTCTCCTTCCGCGGCAACGAGCCGGTGCGCGAGGCCATGCACTCGGTGTTCCTCTACCACGCCATCAAGCGCCGGCATGGACATGGGCATCGTCAACGCCGGCCAGCTCGCCGTCTACGACGACATCGACCCGGAGCTGCGCGAGCTGTGCGAGGACGTGGTGCTCAACCGCCGCGCCGACGCCACCGAGCGGCTGCTCGAGGCGGCCGAGCGCTACAAGGGCGACGGCGGCGCAGAAGAAGGAGGCCGATCTCGCCTGGCGCGACGCGGCCGGTCGAGAAGCGGCTCGAACACGCGCTGGTCAACGGCATCACCGAGTTCATCGTCGCCGACACCGAGGAGGCGCGGCAGGCGGCCGACCGCCCGCTCGACGTCATCGAAGGCCCGCTGATGGCCGGCATGAACGTGGTCGGCGACCTGTTCGGCGCGGGCAAGATGTTCCTGCCGCAGGTGGTCAAGTCGGCCCGCGTCATGAAGCAGGCGGTCGCCTACCTGCTGCCGTTCATGGAGGAGGAGAAGCGCCGCCACGGCGTCGCCGACCAGCCGGCGGCGCGCATCCTGATCGCCACCGTCAAGGGCGACGTCCACGACATCGGCAAGAACATCGTCGGCGTCGTGCTGCGCTGCAACAACTACGAGGTCATCGACCTCGGCGTCATGGTGCCGGCGGCAGAAGATCCTCGAGACCGCGCGCGAGAAGAAGGCCGATATCATCGGCCTGTCCGGCCTGATCACGCCGTCGCTCGACGAGATGGTGCCACGTCGCCGCCGAGATGGAGCGCGAGGGCTTCGACCTGCCGCTGCTGATCGGCGGCGCGACGACCAGCCGGTCCACACCGCGGTCAAGATCAGCCCGAACTACCGCGCGGCCAGACGGTCCACGTGCTCGACGCCAGCCGCGCCGTCGGCGTCGCCTCGCAGCCTGCTCGGCGCCGGCAAGGCGCGCCTATCGTCGACGAGCGTCCGCGAGCGAATACCGCAAGGTCGCCGAGGCGCACGCCCGCGGCCAGGCCGACAAGCGGCGCATCCCGCTCGCCGAGGCGCGCGCCGACCGCTTCGCCATCGACTGGGCGGGCTATCACGCCGCCGAAGCCGACCTTCCTCGGCACGCGGGCGTTCGCGCGACTATCCGGTCGCCGAGCTGGTCCCCTACATCGACTGGACGCCGTTCTTCCACGCCTGGGAGCTGAAGGGCACGCTATCCCGCTGATCCTCGACGACGCCAAGGTCAGGGCGAGGCGGCGCGCGCGCTCTTCGCCGACGCGCAGGCGATGCTGACGCAGATGGTCGCGGAGAACTGGCTGACCGCCAACGGCGTCGTCGGCTTCTGGCCGGCCAACGCCGACGGCGACGACATCGTCGTCTGTTCGCCGACGAGACGCGCCGCGAGCGAGCTGGCGCGCGCTCCACACGCTGCGCCAGCAGATCGCCCGCGCGAGCAGCCGGCGCGCGCCACGTCGCGCTCGCCGATTTCGTCGCGCCGCGCGACAGCGGCATCGCCGACTATGTCGGCGGCTTCGCCGTCACCGCCGGCATCGGCGAGGAGGCGATCGCCGAGCGCTTCGCCCGCGCCAACGACGACTATTCCAAGATCCTCGTCAAGGCGCTCGCCGACCGCCTCGCCGAGGCCTTCGCCGAGCGGCTGCACGCAGCGCGTGCGCACGCGAGTTCTGGGGCTATGCGCCGGACGAGACGCTCACGCACGACGAGCTGATCGCGCGAGGACTATCGCGGCATCCGCCCGGCGCCCGGCTATCCGGCCCAGCCCGACCACACCGAGAAGGCGACGCTGTTCGACCTGCTCGACGCGGAGAACGCGACCGGCGTCAAGCTCACCGAGAGCTTCGCCATGTGGCCGGGCTCGTCGGTCTCGGGCCTCTATTTCGCCCATCCCGACAGCCACTATTTCGGCGTCGGCAAGATCGAGCGCGACCAGGTCGAGGACTACGCCGCGCGCAAGGGCTGGCCGCTCGACGAGGCCGAGCGCTGGCTCGCGCCGATCCTCAACTACGAGCCGAAGCCGGACGTCGCGGCGGCGTAGACGGGCGAAATCGTCGGCCGCCACGCCGACATGGCACCGTCATTGCTTGTATGCTTGCCGAACAACGACCGGGATGCGGCCATGAGCGGCACTGCGGCCCGCACAGCGGCGGGCGTCCTTCTCGACCTCGGCGGCGTCGTCTATGTCGGCGACACGCCGTTGCCGGGGGCGCTGGCGGCCATCGAGCGCCTGCGCGCGGCCGGGTTGCCCATTCGTTTCATCACCAACACCACGCGCCGGGCACACAGCCGGATCGTGGAGGACCTCGCCGCGATCGGCCTCGTCGTGCAGCCCGAGGAACTGCTGACGCCGTCGCAGATCGCGGTCACGTTGCTGAGGGAGAGGAATCTCAGGCCGCATCTCCTCGTCCATCCCGGGCTCCTGCCCGATTTCGCCGGTCCCTTCGATGGAGAGGGCGAGGCGGTGGTCGTCGGCGATGCCGGCGAGCATTTCGACTATGCCGGCCTCAACGCCGCCTTCCGCAAGCTCATGGCCGGCGCGGAATTCCTGGCGCTTGCCGCCAACCGCTTCTTCGCCGACGCGGACGGTCAGCTCAGCCTCGACGCCGGGCCGTTCGTGCGCGCGCTGGAATATGCCAGCGGCCGGCAGGCGACGGTGCTCGGCAAGCCGTCGCCGGATTTCTTCCGGCTGGCGGTGGCGGGCATCGGCTGCTCGCCCGGCGAGGCGGTCATGTTCGGCGACGATGCCGAGGCCGATGTGCTCGGGGCGCTCGATGCCGGCCTTGAGGCCGTGCTGGTGCAGACCGGCAAATACCGGGCGGGCGAGGAGCAGGCCATGCGGCAGGCGCCGACCTTCGTGGCGCGCGATCTCGCCGCCGGCGTCGATTGGCTGCTCGGACAGGGCGCGGGGTAGGGCAGGCGCGGCCGTCCTGCTATGATGGCCACACAGCCAGGGAGTTCCCGCCATGTGCCGCAACATCCGCACGCTTGCCAATTTCGACCCGCCCGCCACGGACGACGAGATCCGCGCCTCGGCGCTGCAGTTCGTCCGCAAGATCAGCGGCTTCGCCAACCGTCGAAGGCCAACGAGGCGGTCTTCAACCGCGCCGTCGACGAGGTGGCGCATATCGCCCATCACCTGCTCGAAGACCTCGTCATCAACAGCCCGCCGCGCAATCGCGAGGTCGAGGCCGCCAAGGCCAAGGCCCGCGCGGCGCTGCGCTACGGGTGAGGACCCTCCGTCCTCCGTCCTTCCCCGCGCAAGCGGGGACCCAGCGTGCGATCTCGGCGGCAACGCACGGCGGGACGGCCGACCAGACGCATGAATGCAAGACACGCCTCGATCGCTGTCGCCGTGGCGGCGGTGGTCGCGATCCTGTCCTCGCCCGCGCTCCGCCAACATCATCGACGGCGCGGACGATCGCGGCGCGCTGCTCACGCTCGGGCCGACGCTCGGCCTCTCCGCCGGCGAGATCGCGCGCATCCGCTCGGTCTCCGGCCATGTCGGCTGTTTCGACGCCGAAGCCGCAGGTCGCCTCCGGGGCGCTGTTTCTGGCGAACGACCTGGTGCTCACCGCCGGCCACACGTTCTTCGACGCCGACGGCAAGCGCGCCGGCAAGTGCTTCTTCCGCCCGCAGACGCCGGGCTCGGACTGGATGCCGCTCCTGACCGACGCCGCCAATGCCCGCTTCGGTGCGTTGCCGCCGAAGCCCGGCTCCAACAACGACTGGGCGCTCGTGCGGCTGGCGACGCCCGTGGCGAATGCCGAGCCGTTCCCGCCGGCCGACGCGCCGCCGCGCGCCGGCGACGCGCTGATCGTGGTCACGGCCCATCCCGCCGACATGGAGGCGATGGACCCCAACGTGCCGGTGGTGCGGGGCTGCAAGGTCCGCCGCGTGCCGATCTCCAGCGGCGCGACCAGCTTCTATCGCAGCGATTGCGACGCCGTCGGCGGCGCGTCGGGCGGCATGCACCTGACGCGCATCGGCGGCCAGCTCATGTTCCGCGGCATCACCATCTCCACCGGCCCGTGGCGCGACCCGGCGCTTGCCGGCGCGCCCTACGACGAGAAAGCCGGCAGCGTCACCACGGCGCTCGGCACCGACGCCGCCATCCTCGCCGCGGCCCGCGCGCTCGCCGGCGGCCGCTGATGCAGCGGTCGATCTGCTGGTTTGCCCGCGGGGCGGCGAAATAGCGCGCCGGCGGTCGCGACGTTCCGTCACAGGCTCGCAGCGGTACGCTCCTTGCTTGCATGCGGCGTCGATGTCCGTCACGTTGCGTGCGTCTCCACGCATTTCAGCCGGGGAGAGCGGCCATGGCCGGATTGATCGTCACCATCGCCCAGCAGAAGGGCGGCGCCGGCAAGACGACGCTCGCCGCCCATCTCGCGGTCGCCTATGCGGTCGGCGGCAACTCGGTCGCCGTGCTCGACGTCGATCCGCAGGGCAGCCTCGGCGAATGGTTCGAGCGCCGCGAGCGCCGCCTCGGCGAGGGCGCCACGGGCCTCGAGTTCCGCACGGCCAGCGGCTGGGGCGCGCGGCGCGAGGCGCAGAGCCTCGCCCGCGATCACGATGTGGTCATCGTCGATACGCCGCCGAAATCCGACATCGAGTTGCGTCCGGCGATCGAGGTCGCCTCGCTGGCGTGGTGCCGGTCCAGCCGACGCCGGTCGACCTGTGGGCGACCGAGCCGACGCTGGCCATGATCGCCCGCGAGGGCGCGCGCTCGCTGCTCGTGCTCAATCGCGTCGTCGCCCGCGCGCTGATCACCGCCGAGATCGCCGAGGCCGTCGCCAAGCTTGGCCATCCGCTCGCCGAGGCCTCCTTCGGCAGCCGCGTCGCCTATGCGGCGTGCATCGGCGAGGGCAGCACGGTGCTGGAAACCGCGCCCGGCGGTCCGGCGCCGAGGAGGTCAAGGCGGTCGCCCGCGAAGTGGCCGAAACACGCCGCGGGGTGAGTGAGTCCGCACGGCAGCTCTGCAGCCGCCGCCGGGCAGGGGGCTTGCGTTCTTGCGGCAAATCCGCCCATCTTTAGTCACCAACAGTAACCATCGAGCCTTCGTGGAGGCAATTCCCATGTCCCTGCGCCCCGTCAAGCGCGTCGTCGATGCCAAGCCCACCATGGAAGGCGCGGGCGTCAAGCTGCATCGCGCCTTCGGTTTCGGCCAGACCAGCGATTTCGATCCGTTCCTGCTGTTCGACGATTTCCGCAACGAGAGACCCGGAGGATTTCCTCGCCGGCTTCCCGTGGCATCCGCATCGCGGCATCGAGACCATCACCTACGTGCTCGCCGGCACGGTCGAGCACGGCGACAGCCTCGGCAACCGCGGCACGCTCGGCGCCGGCGACGTCCAGTGGATGACCGCCGGCAGCGGCATCATGCACCAGGAGATGCCGCAGGGCGACCCGAAGGGCCGCATGCACGGCTTCCAGCTCTGGGCCAACCTGCCGTCCTCGCTGAAGATGACCAGGCCGCGCTACCAGGACATCAAGGCCGGCGAGATTCCCGAGATCGTCGACGACGACGGCACGGTCGTGCGCGTCGTGGTCGGCGACTTCTGGGGCAAGCGCGGGCCGGTCGAGGGCGTCGCCGCCGACCCGCAGCTACATCGACGTGTCGGTGCCGCCGGGCAAGAAGAAGACGCTGCCGGTCGAGACCACCCGCCACGCCTTCGCCTATGTCTTCGAGGGCTCGGGCACGTTCCGCGACGCCTCCAACCCGTTCGGCGTGCTGACCGAGAAGGCAGGTCGACGGCAACGAGCTTCTTGTCCGCGAGACGACCGGCAACCGCTCGCTGGTGCTGTTCGATTCCGGCGACGAGGTCACCGTGCAGGCCGGCGACGAGGGCATCCGCTTCCTGCTCGTCTCCGGCAAGCCGCTCAAGGAGCCGGTCGCCTGGTACGGGCCGATCGTGATGAACACCCAGGCCGAGCTGCAGCAGGCGGTGCGCGACCTGCAGACCGGCACCTTCATCAAGGAGGGCGCCTGAGCCAGTGGCGGACGGTCGGCACGGACGGCGCTCGTCACCGGCGCCAATCGCGGCATCGGGCTGGAGACCTGCCGCCAGCTCAAGGAGCTGGGCTTCTCGGTCATCCTGACCAGCCGTGACGAGGCGGACGGCCGCGCCGCGGCCGAAAAGCTCGGCGTCGAATACCGCCATCTCGACGTCACCGATCCGCGGACGACATCGCGGCCCTTGCCGATGCGCTGCGTCGCGAGGGCCGCATGATCGACGTCCTCGTCAACAACGCCGCCGTGTCGCTCGATGGCTTCGACGGCGCGGTCGTCCGCCAGACGCTCGCCGTCAATTTCTTCGGCGCGCTCAACCTCACCGAGGCGCTGCTGCCGCTCATGCGCCGATGGCGGCGCCATCGTCATGGTGTCGAGCGGCATGGGCGAACTGCACGCCTATTCGCCGGCGATCCGCGCCCGCTTCGCCGATCCGAAACTCACCCGCGACCAGCTCGTCGCGCTGGTCGACGAATTCCAGCCGCGGTCGACGCCGGCACTCACACGCAGGCCGGCTGGCCGACCTCGGCCTATCGCGTGTCGAAGGCGGCGATCATCGCGCTCGCCAAGCTGCTCGCCCGCGACCTTGCCGCCCGCCGCATCCACGTCAACGCCGTCTGCCCGGGCTGGGTGCGCACGCGCATGGGCGGGCGCTCGGCGCCGCGCAGCCTCGGGCAGGGCGCCGCCTCGGTCGTCTGGGCGGCGGCGCTGACCGACGGCACCACCGGCGGCTTCTTCCGCGACGGCAAGCCGGCCAATTGGTGACGCGGCCGTTTCCGGCGACGCGCCGGTCGGCTAGTCTGCCCGGCAGGAGGCGGCGGATGGATCCACGATCGTCGCGCAAGGCTCTCGGACCGGCGTTGCTGGTCGCGGCGGTCGGTCTGGTCGCTGCACCGGCCTCCGCCGCCGGGCTCGATCTCGCGCTGCTTCTCGCCATCGACGTTTCGCGCAGCGTCGATGCACATGAGTACGATCTCCAGAAGAACGGGTTCGCCGCCGCGTTTCGCGACCGGTTGGTGCTCGACGCGGTTCGCACGGCGGCGCCCAACGGCGTCAGCGTGGCGCTGATGCAGTGGAGCGGTCCGGGCGAACAGGACCTGTCGGTAACCTGGACGACAATCCGCGACGCAGCGTCGGCGGAGGTGCTGGCGGCGCGCATCGCGGCCGTGTCGCGTCCGGCGACCAGCGGCGGCACGGCGCTTGCCGATGCCCTGGCCCGGGCGGTCTCCATCATGAGCGCCGACAGCCCGGCGGCGAGTCGTCACGTCATCGACGTTTCCGGCGACGGTGTCGACAATCGCGACGAGTCGCCGGCGGCGGCACGGGACGCGGCGCTGTCGCGAGGCATCGTCGTCAACGGCCTCGCCATCTCCAACGAGCAGCCCTATCTCGGCGGCTATTACCGGACGATGGTCGCCGGCGGCCCCGGCGCGTTCGTCGTGCATGCCCGCAACTACGACGATTTCGCCGAGGCGATCCGCGCCAAGCTCATCCGCGAGATCGCCGGCCCGGTGATCGGGCTCGGCCCGCCGCCTGCTGTCCTGCCGGTATCCGCGCCGCCCGGCTTGGCCGCCTCGCTGCTTCCGCGCTAAACCGTCCTCCCAGCCTCGTTCCGGCCGATTCCCGCCGGAAGGGGCCGCCGACGACGGAGCGTCCCAAGCGTGCTGCCACAGATCTGGCCCGCCATTCTCACGCTCGGCTGGATTCTCTTCGTCGATCGCGGCCGGCGAGGCGGTCATGGCGCTGGTGTCGCTGGCGGCCGAGCGACGGCCTCGTCGTCGATTTCGCCATCAATGCCGCGCGTCACGGCGCTGTTCGCCGGCGCCTGCGTGCTGACCACCAAGGGCCGCGCCGTTCGAGCTGCACTTCCGCGACGCGGCGCTGCTGACCGTGCTCGCCTGGTTCGTCGTGCCGGTGTTCGCGCGCGCTGCCGCTGATGGCCGATCCGATCCGCCTCGGCGCGGTCGACGCCTATTTCGAGGCGGTCTCGGGCCTCACCACCACCGGCGCCACCGTGCTATCCGGCCTCGACAGGCTGCCGCCGTCGATCCTGTTGTGGCGCTCCACCATCCAGTGGATCGGCGGCATCGGCATCATCGGCCTCGCCATCGTCATCCTGCCGTTCCTCAAGATCGGCGGCATGCAGCTCTTCCGCCTGGAATGGTCCGACCGGTCGGAGAACACGTCATGCCGCGCGTGCGCAACGTCGCCACCGCCGTCGGCGCAGATCTATCTGGCGCTGACCGTCGCCTGCTTCATCGCCTACTGGCTCGCTCGGCATGTCGCCGTTCGACGCGCTCAACCACGCCTTCACCACCATCTGCACCGGCGGCTTCTCCACCCACGACGCTTCCTTCGGCTATTTCGACAGCGACGCGCATCGATTGGGTGGCGGTGGTGTTCATGATCGCCGGCGGCGCTGCCGTTCCTCGCCTACCTCCGCCTGGTGCGCCGCGGGCTCGCTGGCGCGAGCGCATCGATCCGCAGATCGTCGCGTTCCTCGCTGACCGTCGTGGTGCTCTCCGCCGGTCTTCGCCGTCTGGCTCAACCTCCAGCATGGCCTCGGCGGGTTCGACGCCACCACCAACGCGCGACGTTCTCGATCGTCTCGATCATCACCACCACCGGCTATGCGTCGGTCGACTACGTGAGCTGGGGCACGTTCGCCGCGGCGTTCTTCTTCATGGTCAGCTTCATCGGCGGCTGCACCGGCTCGACCTGCGGCGGGGTCAAGATCCTCCGCTACCAGATCATGATCGGCATCGCGCTTCAGCACATCCGCCAGCGCGATCCGCCCGCACGCCGTCAGCCCGATCCGCTACGGCGACCGCGTCATCACCGACGACCAGGTCGCCTCCGTCGGCACGTTCGTGTTCGTCTATTTCGCGGCGTTCGCGATCGTCGCCGGTGCTGCTCAGCCTGCACGGCCTCGACGCCGCCACCAGCCTCTCGGCGGCGACCGCCTCGCTCGGCAATGTCGGCCCGGGCATCACCGAGGCGATCGGCCCCGCCGGCAACTATCACGGCCTGCCGGAGACCGCGAAGCTGCATCCTGCGGTCGCCATGATCACCGGCCGGCTGGAGGTGATCAGCCTGCTGCTGTTGTTCCTGCCGAGCTTCTATCGCTGACGGCGCCCAAAAAGGCGACGGCCGGATCGCTCTCCGCCATCGCCGGCCGTCACGCGTCGATGTCATTGAAGAAAGCGTGCTGGCGATCTGTCGCCGCCCTTGTTAGAAGGCGCCGAACACGATCGCTCCGATGAACAGGAATGCCGCAAACACGATCACTACGTGGATCGGCCGAGCCATGCTCATGGTCGTGTCTCCCGTAACCGTGCCGAAGCGAAGTCTAACCACAACAGCAACCGATTCGTCGAAGCGAAAACCATGCTGCACCGCGGCGCAATCAGGGCATGGCTGTGCGACGATGTTGCAATTGTGAGTGAAAATTTTCCGTGATGGCTGTGTGCAATTCGAAAGGTCGATGAGGCGTACGATCGCGGATGGCGCTTGAGATCGTTGGATCGGCACCCTACAACGCGCGGCGTCGCTTGGGTCGACACGCGCTTCGCGCCACGGACGCCACCAGGAGCCCCCGATGGCAGAGCGTACTTTTCTCAGATCGACGGCATCGTCTCGCCGCCGCGAGCATCGGCGTCGGTGTTGTGGTGCTGGCGCTGAAATTCGCCGCGTGGTGGCTGACCGGCTCGGTCGCGCTGTACTCGGACGCGCTGGAGAGCGTCGTCAACGTCGCGACCGCCGTCGCCGCGCTCGCCGCCATCCGCTACTGCGCGACCTGCCCGCCGACGCCAATCATCCGTACGGTCATCACAAGGCG
The DNA here is from genome assembly GCA_963726295.1 of uncultured Actinomycetota bacterium. Taxonomy (GTDB): domain Bacteria; phylum Actinomycetota; class Actinomycetes; order Actinomycetales; family Dermatophilaceae; genus DASSQJ01. The sequence continues at coordinate 45,468 of CAVSBW010000001.1, read as the reverse complement.
GAGTATTTCTCCGTCGTCCTGGAAGGCGTGCTGATCGTCATCGCCGCGATCTCGATTTTCTCCGCGGCGTGGGCCGGCTTCGCGCGCCGCATGTGCTCGACCAGCCGGTCGCCGGGCCTGGCCGTCAATCTGCCGTGGCCAGCGTGCATCAATGGCGTCTGGGGCTGAGGTTCTGGTGCGGCGCCGGCCGCCGCCGCCGCTCGCCGGCGCTGACCGCCGACGGCGTCCATCTGTTCACCGACGTGCTCACCTCGGTCGGCGTCTTCGTCGGCCTGGTCCTGGCGCTCGCCACCGGCTGGCTGATCCTCGACCCGATCCTCGCCGCGCCTGGTCGCGCTCAACATCCTGTGGCAGGGCTGGCGGCTGATCCGCGTCTCGATCGGCGGCCTGATGGACGAGGCGGTGCCGATGCGCAGACGCTCGAGCGCATCCGCACGCGTCATCTCGGCGAACGCGGACGGCGCCATCGAGGCGCACGACGTGCGCACGCGCCACGCCGGGCGCATGACCTTCATCGAGTTCCATCTGGTCGTGCCGGGATCGATGGCGGTGTCGGATAGTCCACGCCATCTGCGACCGCATCGAGACGCGCGCTGAGAGCCGGAGGTCGCGACGCCACATCACCATCCATGTCGAGCCGGAAGAAAAGGCCAAGCACACCGGCGTCGTGGTGGTGTAGCGGCGGCCGGCGCGTCGCCGCGAATGCCGGCTAATCGCCGGCACGCTCCCCCGCATGCACGGCGAGCCAAACCGTCGGCCCCTTCGCATCCGTCCACGTGACCCGATGCTTTTTGTGCGCCGGCAGGAAGACGTAGTCGCCGGGCGCCAGCGTCATCTCCGCTTCGCCTTCGATGGCGAGGCCGGCGCCGCCGGACAGCAGGATCACCCATTCGTCGTGCGCCTGGTCGTACCAGAAGCCGGGCGGCGAGGCCTGGCCGGTGGAGACGATGCGCTCGATGCGCAGGCCCGGCCGGGCGAGCAGGTCGGTGAGTTGCTCCTCGGCGGAAGCGGCGGGCAGGTCGGCGAAGATGTTGGGCATGGCGCCTCCAAGAAAGGAACCCGGTGTCGCCGGCGCGGCGGCGGCAGGGCAGGGCCCGATTTCTATCCCCTTCCGGGGATAACCCGCGAACCTGTCCCCCTCGCCAGCACCTGTGAGGTACTGGTTTCATCCCCGCCCGCGAAGGGGCGCGCACGCGGCCCGGCTCGCGTGTGGACTTGCGGCCCTTCCGCGGCGGCGTCGTGGCGGTGCGGCGGTCCGCCCTACGTCGCGGCGTGCATGCCGTCTGAATTCTACTTCTCCGTGGTTACATCCCGTTAATCACGTCGTGCGGTTGGTTCACCGTTCGCATCGGTGCTCGTCATATTTGACAGGTGTGTTTCCGTGATTCGGCCTCGGGGGACTGATCGTGCGCGTCGCCATTGCTGGACATCTTGCTGCTGCCGTCGCGTTCGCGATCGTGAGTTCCGGCGCTGCCCAGGCGGCCCAGAAGAGCGGCGTCGTTGTGGCGGTGACGCAATTGGCCACCGTGGATGGCCCGGCCGGTCCGCGGACGATGATCGCCGACGGTCCGGTCTACCAGGGTGACGTCATCCGCACGGGCAAGAGCGGCCAGGTGCAGATCCTTCTTCTCGACAACACCAAACTGGTCGTCGGCCCGAATTCCTACATGACGGTGGACAGCTTCGTCTTCGAGGGTGGAGGGAAGGCGGGGAAGGTCAGCCTCAACGCGGTGCGCGGCGCCTTCCGCTTCATCACCGGGGCGAGCCGCAAGGACGCCTACGAGATCACTACCCCGACGGCGACCATCGGCGTGCGCGGCACGCAGTTCGACTTCTCGATCGGGCGGCGCGGGCAGATGGCCCTGGCGCTGTTCGAAGGCGAAGCGACCATGTGCCGGAAGTTTCGCCAGCAGTGCATCACTGTCAGCGGCACCTGCTCGGTCGCCGTGGCGCAGCGGTTCCGGCCGGTGCGCAAGCCGGCTTCGCCCGGGAAGAGGCCAACCTCCTCGCCAATGCTTTTCCTTTCGTGCGCTCGCAGGAGGGGTTGCGCGCTTCCTTCACCGTGGACACGTCGGGTTGCAGCGTTGAACGCGCCGGCGTTCCGCGGGCGGGCGGCGGGCCGGCGCCGGCCGGCTTCAATTCCGCCGCGAGCGGCTTCAGTTCGTTTGGCCCCGTCGCCGGTCCCGCGGCGGTATCGGGCACGGGCCAGGGCAACAACGGCTACGGCAACGGCGGGGAAGGCAACGAGGGCAGCACCGAGACGGGCAATCCCGGCCAGGGCGGCGGGCCCCACTGACGGCCGATGCCGAGCCGGCGGGCGCGCAGCGGCAGCGCCCATGCTCAACCCTTCCTTAATTGAATCCGTCGCATTTGAACGGACATGGTCCGTCGTGTTGCGTATCGGGCGGCCACCGTCATCGGCCTCGCCATCGCGCTGGCCGGCTGTGGCTTCGGCTTCTTCGGTTATGAACAGCGTGCCGCCTGGCGCGATCAGGAGGAGCGCGCCTGCATGTCGAGCCGGCCGCCGGTGGTCTTCTCGGCCTGGGTTCAGCCGGAACGCAAGATCGACGGGCGCGGCGCCTGCGGCATCCTCTATCCACTCAAGGTCTCGGCGCTGCAGGACGGCTCGATCAGGGTCGGTCCCTCAGCCACGCTCGGCTGCCCGCTGACGACGATGCTGGAGGACTGGTTCCGCAACGCCGTCCAGCCGGCGGCGATGGCCTGGTTCGGCGCCCCGGTGGTCGAGATCAAGCAGCTTTCCAACTATGCCTGCCGGTCGATCGACAGCATCCCCGGCAAGCAGCTCTCCGAGCATGCCTTCGGCAACGCCATCGACGTCGCGGCCTTCACGCTCGCCAACGGGCGGACCGTCACGGTGAAGAGCGGCTGGCGCGGCGCCGCCGACGAGCAGGGCTTCCTGCGCGAGGTGGAAGCCAGCGCCTGCCAGACCTTCAAGACGACGCTCGGTCCCGGCGAGCCCTATCACGGCGACCATTTCCACTTCGACCTCGCCCATCACGGCAAGAGCGGCACGCGCAGCTACTGCAATCCGAAGCCGCTGGTGACGCCGCCGCATCGCGCGCCTTATGGCGGCGGCCTGTTCGCCCGCTCCAACATCGACTGGATGAACACCGGTTCGGTGTCCGTGCCCCCGCCGATCGGCGGGCCCGGACTGGGCTATACCGGCGGCAACTGACGAAGCGGTCTGCCGGGGACTGGCGCTACGTTCCGCGTCCCCTATCTTTGCCGCAGACATTCGCCGCCGAAGGATGATCCCATGCGTGCTGTTGCCTATCGACGTGCCGGTCCGGTCGATGCCGAGGATGCGCTCGTCGATGTCGAGATCGATCGTCCGGAGCCGGAACCCGGCGATCTTCTCGTCCACGTCGAGGCGGTCTCGGTCAATCCGGTCGACACCAAGGTCAGGCGCGGCAACGACCCCGGCGGCGAGCCAAAGGTGCTCGGTTTCGATGCGGCCGGTACGGTCGCCGAGGTTGGAAGCCAGGTGTCGCTGTTCAAGCCGGGCGACAAGGTCTGGTACGCCGGCTCGATCGCGCGGCCGGGCTGCGATGCCGAGTATCATGCGGTCGACGAGCGGATCGTCGGCCGGAAGCCGGCGTCGCTCGATTTCGCCGCAGCGGCGGCGCTGCCGCTGACGGCGCTCACCGCGTGGGAACTGCTCTTCGATCGCATCGGCGCGGGACAGGGTGCGGATACCGACCGCCGCTCGCTGCTGGTCGTCGGCGGTGCGGGGGGAGTCGGATCGATAGCGATTCAACTCGCCCGCGCGCTCACCGGCCTGACGGTCATCGCGACCGCGTCGCGGCCGGAGACGATCGACTGGGTCAAGAAGCTCGGCGCCCATCACGTCATCGACCACGCGAAGCCGCTGGCACCGCAGCTCGTTGCGCTCGGCTTCCCCGAAGTCGACATCGTGACGGCCTTTGTCGGCACCAGGGCGCACGCCTCGGCGATCGCCGACATCGTGGCGCCGGAAGGCCATATCGGCATGATTGAGGGCGATGGACCGGCCGGCATGAAGCCGGAGGATTTCGGCAAGCTCTTCCAGAAGGCCGCGGCGCTGCATTTCGAACTGATGTTCGTGCGGCCCCGCGGCGGCGCGACGATGATCCGTCAGCACGAGATTCTCGGGGACGTCGCCGCCCTGGTCGACGAGGGCAAGCTGCGCAGCACGCTCACGCGCCGGCTTTCGCCGATCAATGCCGCCACGCTGCGCGAAGCCCATGCGGCGGTGGAGGGCGGCCACACCATCGGCAAGGTCGTGATCGAGGGCTGGCCGGACTGATCGCATGTCGGCCGCGTAGGGCAGGGCCGATTCCCGCGTGAAGGCGTTATCGACGCACGCACACGGGAGGACTTACTCGATGAAACGATTCGGCATCCTTCTGGCGGTGGGAACGGTTCTGTTCGCCGCCAGTTCTCAGGCCCAGACCATCCTCAGAAACGACCCGAACCGCCCGGTCGACGATATCAGCCGCGATCTTGGCGTCACGCCGGAACAGTTCGTCGCCTGCTTCTGGAACGTCAACCCGGCGCCGCAGGGCACCAGGGCGAGCGGTGAACGTGAACGCGCCAACAAGGCGGTTCTGCTGCCCTGCCTGCAGGCGGCCAATCCGTCGATCACCAACGACTCGCTCGATGCGGTGATGGATCGCTACCGGCCGGAGGGCCGCGTCGCCGGCCGCTAGCCGTCCGGCTCTCCGATATCCGCCGCCCGTCGGCGTGGTGACGATCACCGCTTCGCCGGGTTTCAGTGTCGTCTGGTCGCAGCCGGCGAGCGTCTCGACCGTACCGTCGGTGCGGCGGACGCGGGTCATGCCGAGTTCGCCGGGCGTCGCCGCCCTTCAGGCCCGTGCGGCGGGACTTCGCGGTGCGACGACAGGATGGCGCAGTCCATCTCCTCCAGGAAGCGCAGCGTGCGTTCGGTGCCGTCGCCGGCGTGCCAGCGGCCCTTGCCGCCCGAGCCCTCGCGGATGTGGAAATCCTCGAGCAGGACCGGAAAGCGGAATTCGAGGATTTCCGGGTCGGTCAGGCGCGAATTGGTCATGTGGGTATGGACCGCGTCGGCGCCGTCGAAGCCGGTGCCGTCGTTGAAGACGCCGGCCGGCGCGCCGGAGCAGATGGTCTCGTAATACTGGTAGGTGTCGTTGCCGAAGGTCAGGTTGTTCATCGTGCCCTGCGCCGAGGCCATGGCGCCGAGCGCGCCGAACAGGCAGTCGGTGACGTGCTGCGAGGTCTCGACGTTGCCGGCGACGACGGCGGCCGGATAGCGCGGCGAGAGCATCGAGCCTTCCGGGATGACGATGTGGATCGGCCGCAGGCAGCCGGCATTCATCGGGATGTCGCCCTCGACCATGACGCGGAAGACAATAGAGCACGGCGGCGCGGGTGACCGGCTCGGGCGCGTTGAAGTTGGTCGTCTGCTCGGCGCTGGTGCCGGTGAAATCGACCGTCGCCTCGCGCTTCGTCGCGGTCGACCGTGATCCTCACCTTGATGGTCGCGCCCTGGTCGGTCTCGTACGGCGAACTCGCAGTCGTGCAGCGCGTCGATGACGCGGCGCACGCTCTCCGCGGCGTTGTCCTGGACGTGGCCCATATAGGCCTGCGACGACGTCGAGGCCGAAATGCGTCGACCATCTTGCGCAGTTCCGCACGCCCTTCTCGTTGGCGGCGATCTGGGCGCGGAGGTCGGCGACGTTCTGGTCGGGGTTGCGGCAGGGCCAGGGGTGGTCGGTGAGCAGCGTCGATCAGCTCCGCCTCGCGGAAGCGGCCGCGCTCGACCAGCCGGAAATTGTCGATCAGCACGCCTTCCTCGTCGACCGTGGTGGCGCGCGGCGTCATCGAGCCCGGCGCCGTGCCGCCGACATCGGCGTGGTGGCCGCGCGAGGCGACCCAGAACAGGATCGTCGCTCGCCGGCGTCGTCGAAGACCGGCGTGAAGACGGTGATGTCGGGCAGGTGGGTGCCGCCGTTGTAGGGCGCGTTGAGGGCGAAGACGTCGCCGGGATGGATGTCGCCGGCGTTGAGGCGGATGATCGTCTCGACCGAGCGGTCCATGGAGCCGAGATGCACCGGCATGTGCGGCGCGTTGGCGACCAGCGCGCCGTCGCGCGTCGAAGACCGCGCAGGAGAAGTCGAGCCGCTCCTTGATGTTGACCGAATAGGCGGTGTTCTGCAGCGTCACGCCCATCTGCTCGGCGATCGACATGAAGAGGTTGTTGAAGACCTCCAGCATGACCGGATCGGCCTCGGTGCCGATGGCGCTGCGCGCTTGGGCAGCGGCACGGCGCGGGTCAGCACGAGATGGTCGCGCGCGGTGATCTCGGCCCGCCAGCCGGGCTCGACGACGATGGTCTGGTGCGGCTCGATGATCAGCGCCGGGCCGGCGATCGCGGCTGCCCGGCGTCGAGCGCCGCGCGGCAGATGACACCGGCGCGTCGTGCCATGCGCCGCCGGAGTAGAAGCGCGTGCGCGTCGTCGGGCGCCGGCGCGGCCGTCGGCGCGTCGGCGCGCTCCGGCTCGTCGACGTCGGCGCCGCCGCCGATCGCCTCGACCTCGACGCTTTCGACGACGATCGCCTTGCCCTCGAAGACGAAGCCGAACTGGCTGCGGTGCGCGGCCTCGAAGGTCGGCGACCATCTCGTCCAGCGCGCCGGTCTCGAAGCGGACCGGGAGCGGCGTGTCGGTGCCGTCGTAGCGCAGGTGCGCGCGGCGCGATGATGGTGATGTCGCCGTCGGCGACGCCCTGTGCCTGCGAGCTCCGCGGCGCGTCGGCCGCGCAAGCTCGCTCGCGAGCGTCGGCGAGGCCGCGTCAGGCTCTCCTCGGCTCAGCGCGCGCGACGACGCGCGCGGTTGCGGTTGGCGCGGATGTCGGCGAGGCCCATGCCGTAGGCCGACAGCACGCCGGAATGGGGATGGATGCAGCACCGTCTTCATGCCGAGCGCGTCGGCGACCAGGCAGGCGTGCTGGCCGCCGGCGCCGCCGAAGCAGTTGAGCGCATAGTCGGTGACGTCGTAGCCGCGCTGCGACGGAGATCTTCTTGATGGCGTTCGCCATGTTCTCGACGGCGATGTGCAGGAAGCCGTCGGCGATCTCCTCCGGCGCGCGGCCGTCGCCGATCTCGCCGGCCAGCGCGGCGAAGCCCGCGCGCGACCGCCTCGGCGTCGAGCGGCTGGTCGCCGGTCCGGGCCGAAGATCGCCGGGAAGAGCTCCGGCATGCAGCTTGCCGACCATGACGTTGGCGTCGGTGACGGCCAGCGGGCCGCCGCGGCGGTAGCAGGCCGGGCCGGGATCGGCGCCGGCCGAATCCGGGCCGACCTGGATAGCGGCCCTGCGTCGTAGTGCAGGATCGAGCCGCCGCCGGCGGCGACGGTGTGGATGCGCATCATCGGCGCGCGCATGCGCACGCCGGCGACCTCGGTCTCGAAGGCGCGCTCGTAGTCGCCGTCATAGTGCGAGACGTCGGTCGAGGTGCCGCCCATGTCGAAGCCGATGACCTTGTCGAAGCCGGCCAGCCGCGCGGTCTCGACCGCGCCGACGACGCCGCCGGCCGGGCCCGACAGGATCGCGTCCTTGCCCTGGAAGAGGTCGGCGGCGGTCAGCCCGCCAGACGACTGCATGAACATCAGGCGCGGCGCATCGGCGCCGGCGCCGCCGAGATCGTTGGCGACCCGGTCGACGTAGCGGCGCAGGATCGGCGAGAGATAGGCGTCGACCACGGTGGTGTCGCCGCGGCCGACCAGCTTGATCAGCGGCGAGACCTCGTGGCTGACCGAGACCTGGGTGAAGCCGATCTCGCGGGCGAGCGCGGCGACGCTGCTGCTCGTGGTCGGGATAGCGCCAGGCGTGCATGAAGACGATGGCGACGGCGCGGATGCCGTCGTCGTAGGCCGCCTCGCAGCGCGGCGCGCGCCGCCGTCGAGGTCGGGCGCGCGCTCGACCGTGCCGTCGGCGCGCACGCGCTCGTCGACCTCGACGACGCGCTCGTAGAGCATGCTCCGGCTTGACGATCTTCTTGGCGAAGATGTCGGGCCGCGCCTGGTAGCCGATCTCGAGCGCGTCGCGGAAGCCGCGGGTGATCAGCAGCAGCGTGCGGTCGCCCTTGCGCTCGAGCAGCGCGTTGGTGGCGACCGTCGTGCCCATCTTGACCGCGGCGATGCGCGTCGGCCGGGATCGGCGCGCCGTCGGCGACGCCCGAGCAGGCCGCGGATGCCGGCGATGGCGGCGTCCGCGTAGGCCTCGCGGGTTCTCGGAGAGCAGCTTGGCGACGCGGATCGCGCCGTCGGGGTCGCGCGCCGACGATGTCGGTGAAGGTGCCGCCGCGGTCGATCCAGAAGTCCCATTTGCCCGCGGCGGGCTCGGTCACGTTCGGTTCGTCTCCCTGCGTCGGTTCCGGTTCGCATGAGTGGCACGACCGGCGGACCCGGCTCAAGCGCCGCACCGCGCTGCCCTAGGAATACCTTGCTTGCGGCTATAGCATCCCGTCGCAGCCGTCAGGAAGTCGCAGTCGAATGTATGGAATCCGGCCGCTCGTGGCCGTTCTGGGTCTGGTCGCGTGGTCGAGCGCCGCGTGGGCCGTCTGTCCCGGCCTCGACGTGCAGTTTCAGGATAGTTTCGACCAGTTCCAGCCGACCTGGGGCGTCCCGTCGGATGCGATCAAGGTCGAGAACGGCAATATGATCCTGACGCCGGCGTCGGGCACTTACGCATGGGTCGCCAATTCCGCCGGGCTCTACGACGATGCCGACATGTGCGTCACCGTGACGACGCTGACGTCGGTGGAACCGACCGACGCCAAGGCGGGGCTGATCTTCTGGTACGAGGACGTCAACAACTTCTACGTCTTCGAGATCGCGCCCAACGGTCGTGCCTCGGTGTGGCGGCGCCAGCGCGGCAAGTGGCTGGCGCAGGTGAAATGGACCGACGCGCAATCCGCCAACAAGGGCGACGGCGCCATCAACGAGTTGCGCGTCACCACGGTCGGCAGCGATGCGACCTTCTATGTCAACGGCACCGAGTTCAAGAAAGTCTCCGGCTCGCCACCGGACAAGGGACAGCAGGTCGGCCTGTTCGCGGCGTCGCCCGAGCAGGGCGCGGCGAGCTTCGCCTTCGAGGACCTGCGGATCATGAAGCCCTGACGCGCACGGCGGCGCGGCGGCCGAGCGCGACGACGACCACGACCGCGATGGCGAAGCCGATCATGGTCGCGTCGATTGCTCGCCGAGGAAGAGCGCGGCGATGGCAAAGGTGACGAAGGGCTGGAGCAACTGCAGCTGGCCGACCCGCGCCACGCCGCCGAGGGCCAGCGCCTTGTTCCAGACCACGTAGCCGACGAGCTGGATCACCACGCCGCTATAGACGAGGCCGACCCAGGCCGACCACGGCACGCTGGCGGCATTGGCCGGCCAGAGCGCGACGAATCCGACGATTGCGATCGGCAGGGCGAGCACCAGCGGCCAGGCGCTCACCTGCCAGGCCGGGATGGCGCGCGACATGACGGCGGAGAGCGTGTAGCCGACGCTGGTCAACAGGAGGGCGGTCCCGATGAAGATGTCGCCGGTGACGATTTCGGTGTTGCCGTCGCGCAGTGCGAAGGCGACGACGAGGCCCGCGCCAACGATGCTGAGGAGCCAGAAGAGCGGGGAGGGCCGCTCGCCGGCGAGCGCGACCGCGCCCATCGCGGTCGTCAGCGGCAGCAGGCCGAGGATCACGCCGCCATGGGCCGATGGCACGGTCACCGAGGCGACGGCCAGCGCGGCGGGGAAGCCGATGACGAGGCAGAGCGAAATCAGCACGAGCGTGCCGAGCCGTTCGCGGGGCAGGCGCGGCCGGCGCGCGGCCAGCATGGCGATCCCGACCAGCCCGGCAATCAGCGCCCGGCCGGCGGTGACGAACCACGGGTCGAGCCCGCCGGCCACGGCGACGCGTGTCGCCGGCAGCGAGCCGCCGAAAATGGCGACGCCGAGAAGGCCGAGGGCGAGGCCAAGGGTGAGGTTGCTGCGGGTCATGGAGCAGGCGCCGGCGAGGGGGCGGCGACTGTACCGGCCATGCGGCGGGACGGCCAGCCAGGCGGCGGCGCTGCCCTGCTTGCGCCACGGAACGCCTTCCCGCAGGCTGCGGCCCATGACTGTCTGGAGATGGATCGGCAGGGCGGCCGAGGCCGGCAGCGCGCCGCTCGCTGCCCTGCGCGACTGGGCCGGCGGGCTCTTCGCCGGCAACACGGACGAGAAGCGCCGGGCGGCGTTCTCGATGGCGCTGATTGCGCTCTCGGCAAAGATGGCAAGGGCCGACGGCGTCGTCACCGTCGACGAGGTCGCCGCCTTCCGCCGCGTCTTCGTCGTGCCGGCCGGCGAGGAGCGCAACGTCGCCCGCCTGTTCGACCTCGCGCGCCGTGACGTCGCCGGCTACGACGCCTATGCCCGGCGTGTCGCCGCGCTCTACGAGAGCGACCGCGCGGTTCTGGAAGACGTGCTCGACGGGTTGTTCGTGATCGCCAAGGCGGATGGCGCGGTGCACGAGGCCGAGCTCGCCTATCTGGAATCGGTGGCGGAGATCTTCGGCCTCGGCGGCCGCGACTTCGAGCGCATATCGTCCCGCCACGTCGTCACGGCGGAGGGCGATCCCTACGTCATCCTCGGCATGGAGCGCGACTGGCCGTTCGACCGCATGCGCACGCACTATCGCCGGCTGGTCGCCGACAACCATCCTGATCGGCTGATCGGCCGCGGCATGCCGGCCGATTTCGTCGCCATCGCCAATGACCGGCTGGCGGCGATCAACCGCGCCTGGGAGCGGATCGAGCGGGAACGGACGCGCGTGCCGTCAGCCTAGTCCGTGCGACAGGGCGAAGCCGCAGAGGAAGCCGATGGCGGCGACGAAACCGGTGACGTCGTGGGTCTCGGCGAAGGCTTCCGGGATCATGGTGTCGGCGATGAGCGCGATCAGCGCGCCGCCGGCGACCGCCTGCGTCAGGGCGACCACTTCCGGCGTCGTCTGGCTGACGACGGCGTAGCCGAGAAGCGAGAACGCTCCGCTCATCACGGTGATGCCCGACCAGAGACCGAAGACGTAGCGCTTGCCGTGTCCGGCGGCCTTCATGCCGACGGTCGAGGAAAGCGCCTCCGGGATATTGGAGAGGAAGATGGCGATGACCGCCGCCAGCGCGACGCCGTTGCCGTCGATCAGGCTGACGCCGATGACGATTGCTTCCGGGATGCCGTCGATGATCGTGCCGAGGACGATGGCGCCGGCCGAGTTGGCGCGGTCGTCGTCGGGGCCCATGAGCTTGGAGCGCATGCGGTGGCGCGCCCCGGCGCGGGCGATCATCACCGAACCGGCTGTGAAGATGATCGCGCCGAGCAGGAAGCCGCCGGCGCTCGCTGGCAGGCCGCCGGTGGTGAAGGCCTCGTCCATGATGTCGAAGGCGATGGCCGAGATCAGGATGCCGGCGCCGAAGGCCATGATCCAGGCCACCTGCCGGCGGCCGAGATCGGCGAACCATCCGAGCGCCCCGCCGATGATGAGGGCGCCGCCGGCGACGAGGCCCCAGAGCAGCGCGGCAATGGCGTCGCCGGTGTTCATGCGCGGGCTCGTCCCCTGTCTGGCGCGGGCCGGCGCGATCCGCTAAAGCCCGGCGCGGAGACGGATCATGCCATTCGAACCGGGATTCGACCAACGCCCGTCGCCGAACCACGGCGCCCGTGCGCGCCGGCAAGCCGGTCGATATCCTGCTCCTGCACTACACCGGCATGGAATCGGAGGAGGGCGCGCTCGCCTGGCTGTGCGACCCGGCCTCGCATGTCTCGTCGCACTACTTCGTCTTCGAGGACGGCCGCATCGTGCAGATGGTCGATGAGGCGCGAGCGCGCCTGGCATGCCGGCGCGTCGTCCTGGGCCGGCGAGACCGACATCAATTCGCGCTCGATCGGCATCGAGATCGCCAATCCCGGCCACGAATTCGGCTATCGGGGTTTCCCGGCGGCGCAGATCGGCGGCGATCATCGAGCTCTGCCGCGACATCCTCTCGCGCCACCCGATCCCGCCGCAGCGGGTGCTCGCCCATTCCGACGTGGCGCCGCTCCGCAAGGAGGACCCGGGCGAGCTTTTCCCGTGGGGCGAACTCCACGCCGCCGGCATCGGCCACTGGGTCATGCCGGAGCTGGTCGTGGCCGGGCCGATGCTTGAAGCAGGGCGACAGCGGGCGAGGCGGTCGCCGACCTCAAGCAGAAATTCCGCGCCTATGGCTACGGCCTTGGCGCCGACACCGGATTTCGACGACGGAGACGGCGGCGGTGGTGCGCGCCTTCCAGCGCCATTTCCGCCCGGCGCAGGTCGACGGCATCGCCGACGTGTCGACCGTCGCCACGCTGGACAAGCTGATCGCCGCGCTTCGGTAAGCGCGGCGATAAGGTTCGTCAGGTGGTCCGCGGCGTGCCGAGCCATCGCCGTATCGCCCTCGTCAGCCGACTTGCGACCCAGCGAGGGGCCGAGCCGCCAGACGATCAGCGCCGGCCCAGATCGATGTAAATGGCCGCAAGGACGATGTAGAAGATCATCCGGTCGTCGCCGGCGAAGAGTTGGCTGAAGAAGCCCGCCGCCGAAGTAGTTGTGGCGTGAAGTGGACGATCGACCAGCGGCCAGACGCTGCCGCCGGCCTGTAGAGCCAGGCATAGACGACGCTGACCGCCATGATCGCCACCGCGATGATCCACGGATCCTCGCCCGAGATGAGCAGCGGCAGGTGCCACACGACGACGCCGAGCGCCGATCCACAGGCTCGCGGCGAACGGCGAGATGTCCTGCTGCAACTCGTGCTGACCGTAGCCGCGGAAGGTGATCTCCTCCGGCGACGGCCCGTCGAGCATCACCAGGCCGAAGAAGAGGAGCAGCTCGGCCAGTGCTGTAAGCCGGCCACGCGCCCGGTCGGTGCGCCGGTCGCGATGGCTAGGACCGTCGCCAGCGCCGCGATGGCGAGCGGGCCGAAGAACGCCGCGGCGTAGACCCAGAGCGGCGCGCGGAAACGCAGGATGCGGCGCAGCCAGCGCATCAGGCCCTCGCGGCCTTCCGTGGCCCAGATGACGATCGGCGCGGCGATCAGCGGGCCGAAGGCGAAGTTGGTGGCTTCCGCACCGTCCGATGCGCGAGACAGCCGAGGGAAGCGGCCACCAGGTGAGCAGCGCAACTGAGAAGCGAAGAAGAGCGACGATACGGCGATAGACGCGACATGGGCGTCGCCTCGAGACGTCGGCATCGCTATCGGGTGATGCCGGGCGGGCACGCGTCCCCCGCGGCAGAGCCGCGCCGCCGCGCGGGCGGCATCGTCTGGCGCGGCCCATGACACAGTCGGACCGGTTGCGCTGTGACCGCGGTTACACGCCGGCGGCGCCTCGGCCTTGACCGGCGCGGCGGCCGAGTGCCATCTCCCGCCCGTCAGTCGGCCGGACGGCCGCTCCGGCAAGGGCCGAAAGGCCGCCGGGGAGGAAAGTCCGGGCTCCACGGAAACACGGTGCCGGGTAACGCCCGGCGGGGGCGACCCCAGGGAAAGTGCCACAGAAAGCAAACCGCCTGCCCGCGTCTCGTATTGGGCAGGTAAGGGTGAAAGGGTGGGGTAAGAGCCCACCGCGGGACCGGTAACGGGACCGGCACGGTAAACCCCACCGGGAGCAAAACCGAATAGGGACGGCGCGGGGCTTCGGCCCCGGCAGGTTTCCAGGCCAGCCGTCCGGGTAGGTAGCGCGAGGCGTCCGGCAACGGGCGTCCAAGAGGAATGGCCGTCACGCGGGCGGCGAGCGCCGCCATACAGAACCCGGCTTACAGGCCAACTGGCATTTGCATGTGGCGCCGCCGTCCGACAAGGGCGGCGGCGCCGCCCGTTTCGGGCGGCCGGTCGCCGCGCCGCAAACGGATTCTTAAGCCTAACCATCGCTAATACTGCGAGGCGCGGCGTTGATGCCGCAACCCCAGCCCTTTCCTTGACGCCCGTGAAATCCCATGATATCCCATGAAATCCCGGAGCAGACAGGCTGGCGCTGTCGTCCGACCTGCGCGGCCGGCTGACGAGTCGCGCGCGGTTTCTGCCCGGCGATCGGCATCGCCGGGATCGCGCCGGCGACGCGTCCGTGCGCCGGCGGCAGCGGGCGAGGGCGATGGACGAGTTCGTTTCCACCTTCACCAACCGGCTGGACGCCAAGGGGCGGGTGTCGATCCCGGCGCCGTTCCGCGCCGTGCTGGCGGTGGACGGGTTCGACGGCCTCTATTGCTGCCCGACGCTCGACCAGCAGGCGGTCGATGCCGGCGGCAACCGCCTGCGCCAGGTATCGGCGCGAGCATCGCCAATTTCGAGCCTTTCTCGGAGGACCACGAGCTGTCTGTCGACGACGCTGATCGGCGACAGCGAGATCCTCAAGATCGACCAGGACGGCCGCGTCGTCCTGTCCGAGACGATCAAGGCCCATGCCGGCATCGCCGACCGGGTCACCTTCGTCGGCCAGGGCTACAAATTCCAGATCTGGGAGCCGGAGCGCTTCGCCGCATACCGGGAAGAGGCCAAGAACCGGTTGCGCGACCTGCGAAAACGCCTCGTCCCAGGCCACCGCGCGACGGGCGCGAATCCGAGGACGGGGGAATGACTACGGCGGGTCAGCGGCGTTGACGCGGACGGCGCCGCTGGCGGACCGGCCCGCCATGTCCCGGTGCTGCATCGAGGAGGTCATTGCGCTTTCTCGCGCCCGCCGCCGGTGGCACCTTCATCGACGGAACCTTCGGGGCCGGCGGCTATACCGCCGCCATCCTCGCCCGCGGCGCGAACGTCATCGCCATCGACCGCGACCCGACGGCGATCGCGGCCGGCGCCGAGCTCATGGCGCGCGCCGCCGGCGGTCGGCTGACGCTGGTCGAGGGCCGGTTCTCCGCGCTCGACGCGATCGCCCGCGCCCACGGCCACGAGCGGGTCGACGGCGTCGTGCTCGACGTCGGCGTCTCCTCGATGCAGCTCGACGACGGCCGAGCGCGGCTTCTCCTTCCGCGGCGAGGGGCCGCTCGACATGCGCATGGGCGGCGACGGGCCGACCGCCGCCGACGTCGTCAACGCGCATGGAGCCGGCGACGCTCGCCCGCGTCATCGCCGTCCTCGGCGAGGAGAAGAAGGCGCGCGCGCGTCGCCGCGCGCCATCGAGCGGGCGCGCGCCGAGCAAGCCGATCGCCGGCACGCGTCGAACTCGCCGACATCGTCGCGCGCGCCGTCGGCGGCCGCCGCGACCAGCCGATCCATCCGGCGACGCGCACGTTCCAGGCGCTGCGCATCTTCGTCAATCGCGAGCTTGACGAACTTGCCGAGGCGCTCGCCGCCTCCGAGCGCATCCTCGGCGAGGGCGGCCGGCTGGTGGTCGTCTCCTTCCATTCGCTCGAGGACCGCATCGTCAAGCGCTTCCTCGCCGACCGCTCGGCGATGCGCAGCGGCGGCTCGCGCCACCGCCCGGACGCCGACGTGGCGCCGGCCGACGTTCGACGCTGCTGACGCGCGGCGCCGTCGACGCCGGGCGAGGCCGAGATCGCCGCCAATCCGCGCGCGCGCTCGGCGCGGCTGCGGGCGGCGCGGCGCACCGCCGCGCCGGCGCGGCCGCTCGACATGGCCGCCGCTCGGCGTTCCGGCGCTGCCGGCATTCGAACGGGAGGAGTGAGCCATGGGTCGCGTCTTCAACCTGATCCTGCTGGCCGCGATGATCGTCGGCGCCGTCGTCACCTACGACATGAAGCACAAGGCCGAGCTCGCCGCCGACCGCGTGGCCGACGCTGCAGTCCGAGATCGCCAAGGAGAAGGAGCGCGATCACGCTGCTCAAGGCGGAGTGGAGCCTGCTGACCCAGCCGGCGCGCCTGCAGGCGACGTCGAGAAATACGCCGACCACTTCCAGCTCGAGCCGTTCTCGCCCGAGCAGATCGCCATCGATCGACGAGATTCCGCTGAAGCCCGGTCGGCATCGACGACAAGGCGGCCGAGAAGCTCGCGCGCATCGCCGCCGCGGCGCCCGGCGAACTCCGTTAGGCGCGGGCAGGGGACACGACCTCGATGACCGCCATCGACCCGCAGACGATGCCCGCTGGCGGCTACCGCATCAGCGCCGCGCGCAGCCGCAGCGCGCCCGTCGCCGATGGCCGCGGTCGATCCGCATCCGCCGCCGCATCCGGCTTGCCGCGGCCGTCTTCGCGCTGGCCTATCTCGTCATCGTCGGCCGGCTGGTCATGTTCGGCGTCGATGGACGCCGACCGGCCGCCGGCGGCTACGATCCCAACGCCGCCATCGCCACCAGCCGGCCCGACATCGTCGACCGCAACGGCGAGATCCTGGCCACCGACATCAAGATGGCCTCGCTCTACGCCGAGCCGCGCAACATCATCGATCCCGACGAGGCGACCGAGCTGATCACCAGCGTGCTGCCCGATCTCGATGCCGCGCGCGCTGCGCAAGCGGCTGGCCGGCGACGCCGGCTTCGCCTGGATCAAGCGCGAGATCACGCCCGAGCAGCAGCGCGCAGATCCACGCGCTCGGCATTCCCGGCGTCGGCTTCCTGCACCGAGAACCGCCGCTTCTATCCGGGCGGGCCGATCGCCTCGCACATCGTCGGCCTGGTCAATATCGACAACCAGGGCATCGCCGGCATCGAGAAATATATCGACGACCACGGGCTCGGCGACCTGCACGCGGCCGGCTTCGCCCGCGGCGAGCGACCTCGAGCCGGTGCAGCCTGTCGATCGACCTGCGCGTCCAGCACATCCTGCGCGACGAGCTCGCCAACGCGATGGAGCGCTACAGCGCCATCGCCGCCACCGGCGTCGTGCTCAACGTCCACACCGGCGAAGTGATGGCGATGGCGTCGCTGCCGGATTTCGACCCCAACGATCCGGTCGACGCGCTGAAGCCGGACCGGCTCAACCGCATGACCGCCGGCGTCTACGAACTGGGCTCGGTGTTCAAGAGCTTCACCTTCGCCATGGCGCTCGACTCCGGCGCGGTCGACGATGGACGACACGCATCGACGCCACGCAAGCCGATCCACGTCGGCGGCTTCACCATCCACGATTTCCACGGCAAGCACCGCCCGCTGACGGTGCCGGAGGTGTTCATCTACTCCTCCAACATCGGCGCGGCGCGCATGGCGCTGAAGGTCGGCACGCCGGGCAGCAGGCATATCCTCAAGCCGCTTCGGCCTGTTCGACCAAGCTGCAGACCGACCTGCCGGAAGTGGCCGCGCCGATCCTGCCGCCGACGTGGACGGACGCTCACCACGATGACCATCGCCTTCGGCCACGGCATCGCCGTGACGCCGCATGCAGACGGCGGTCGCCGACGCCGCGCTGGTCAACGGCGGCTAGCTCATCCCGCCGACCTTCGAGCCGCGCACCGCGGCGCGAGGCGGACGGCGCTGGCCATGCAGGTGGTCAAGCCCGCAGACCAGCGACCAGCTGCGCTACCTCTTCCGCCTCAATGTCGATGAAGGGCTCCGGCCGGCAGCGCCGAGCGTGCCCGGCTACATGGTCGGCGGCAAGACCGGCACGGCCGAGAAGGTCGTCAACGGCCGCTATTCCGACACAAAGCGGCTTGAATTCGTTCCTGGCCGCCTTCCCGATCGACGATCCGCAATATGTCGTGCTGGTGGTGCTCGACGAGCCGCAGGCGGCGAAAGAGCGGTGGCGGCACTACGGCGGGCTCCAACGCGGCGCCGACGGTCGGCGCGATCATCCGCCGCTCGGCGGCGCTGCTCGGGGTCGAGCCGCGCACGGACGATGGGGTCGCAGCCTTGCTGGTGTCGAATTGAACCTGCCGCAGACGACGAGATGCGGCGCATGAAACGCACAACCGGACGACCGGCAGTGTCGATGCATCTTGGGGACCTTGCCGTCGCCGCCGGCCTGACCCTGCCCGACGGGCGCCGGGGCGATCGACATCGGCGGGCTTGTCGGCCGACAGCCGCGCGGTCGGGCCGGGCTTTCTGTTCGCGGCGCTGCCGGGCAGCGCGGCCGACGGCGCGCGCTTCGCCGGCGACGCCGTCGGCCGCGGCGCGGTCGCGGTGCTGGCCGGCGCCGACGCGCGCGCTCGACCTGCCGGCCGCGGTGCCGGTGCTCGCGCGCCGACGATCCGCGCCGGGCGCTGGCGCTGATCGCGGCGCGCTTCTATCCGCGCCAGCCGGACCATCTGGTCGCCGTCACCGGCACCAGCGGCAAGACCTCGGTCGCCGCCTTCGCCCGCCAGATCTTCGCCGCCGCCGGCAACGAGGCGGCGAGCCTCGGCACGCTCGGCGTCGTCAGCCGGCCGGCGCAGCGAATACGGCAGCCTGACGACGCCCGACCCGGTCGCGCTCCACGCCGAGCTCGACCGGCTCGCCGGCGAGGGCGTCACCCATGCGGCGATGGAGGCCTCCAGCCACGGCCTCGACCAGCGCCGCCTCGACGGCGTCCGGCTCGCCGCCGCCGGCTTCACCAATCTCGGCCGCGACCACATGGACTATCATCCGACCGTCGAGGACTATCTCGCCGCCAAGCTGCGCCTGTTCACGCGACATCCTGCCGACGGACGGCACCGCCGTCGATCGACATGGACGGCGCCCGGTCGGCGCCGACGTCGTCGCGGCCGCGCGAGGCGCGCGGCCAGACGGCTGCATCCGCGTCGGCCGCGCGGGCAGCGACATCCGGCTCGTCGACGCGTCGAGCACGAACGGCTTCCGCCAGCGCTGAGCTCGAGGCCTTCGGCCGCGACTCACGAGATCGTGCTGCCGCTGGCCGGCGACTTCCAGGCGTCGAACGCGCTGGTCGCGGCCGGCCTCGCCATCGCCGCCGGCATCGACGCCGACGACGGCGCTCGCCGCGCTCGCAGCATCTCGAGGGCGCGCCGGGCCGGCTCGAGCTTGTCGGCCGCAAGGCGAACGGCGCGCTGGTCTTCGTCGACTACGCCCACAAGCCCGATGCGCTGGCGAGCGCGCTCGCACGCGCTGCGGCCGATGACCGCCGGCCGGCTCGTCGTCGTCTTCGGCGCCGGCGGCGACCGCGATCCGGGCAAGCGGCCGCTGATGGGCGAGGCCGCCGCCGACAACGCCGATGTCGTCATCGTCACCGACGACAATCCGCGCTCCGAGGAGCCGGCCGCGATCCGCGCGGCGATCCTCGCCGGCGCGCCCGGCGCGATCGAGATCGGCGACCGCGGCGAGGCGATCGCCAGGCCGATCGCCATGCTCGAGCCGGGCGACGTGCTCGTGCGTCGCCGGCAAGGGCCACGAGACCGGCCAGATCGTCGGCGGCGGCGACGCTGCCGTTCTCCGACCACGAGGTGGTCGCGCGCGGCGCTCGCC
This sequence comes from uncultured Actinomycetota bacterium, assembly GCA_963726295.1. Taxonomy (GTDB): domain Bacteria; phylum Actinomycetota; class Actinomycetes; order Actinomycetales; family Dermatophilaceae; genus DASSQJ01. The sequence goes on along the minus strand of CAVSBW010000001.1, from coordinate 26,109 downwards.
GCCGAGGAGGCCGCATGAGCCGGCCGCTGTGGACCTGCGACGCCTTCCTCGCCGCGACCGGCGGCCGGCCGCTCGGCGCCGCCGCCCGACGGCGATCACCGGCATCTCCATCGACAGCCGCACGCTCGAGCCGGGCGAGGCCTTCTTCGCCATCCGCGGCGACCGCTTCGACGGCCACGATTTCGTCGCGATGGCGCTGGCCGCGCGGCGCCGCGACGGCGGTGGTCGCCGAGGAGCAGGCTCGCCGGCGCTCGGCCGCATCGCCGGCTCGCTGACCGTCGTCGCCGACGTGCTCGACGCGCTCGCGCGGCGCTCGGCCGTCGCGGCGCGCGCGCGCTCGCAGGCGCAGATCGTCGCGGTCACCGGCAGCGTCGGCAAGACCAGACCAAGGAGATGCTGCGCCGCGGCGCTTGCGCGCCGACGGGCACGGTGCACGCCTCGCCGGCCTCGTTCAACAATCACTGGGGCGTGCCGCTGACGCTGGCGCGCATGCCGGCGCGACGCCGACTACGGCGTCTTCGAGATCGGCATGAACCATGCCGGCGAGATCGCGCCGCTGGTCAGCGCATGGTGCGCCCGCACGTCGCGATCGTCACCACGGTCGCGCCGGTGCATCTCGAATACTTCAACGACGTCGAGGACGATCGCCCGCGCCAAGGCGGAGATCTTCGCGCGGCGTCGAGCCGGGCGGCGCGGCGATCATCAATCGCGACAACCCGCATTTCGACGCTGCTCGCGCGGCTGGCGCGCGACGGCCGGCGTCGAGCGCATCGTCGGCTTCGGCGAGCACGCGGAGGCCGAGGCGCGGCTGCTCGACGCGTCAAGCTGCAAGCCGAGCGTGCTCCTGCGTCGCGGCGACGATCCTCGGCGAGCGAGGTCGCCTACAAGCTCGGCGCGCCGGGCCGCCATCTGGTGCAGAACAGCCTCGCGGTGCTTGCCGCGGTGTCGCTCGCTCGGCGCCGACCTCGCCCAGGCGGCGCTGGCGCTGGCCGGACTGGCGGCGCCGGCAAGGGGCGCGGCGAGCGCCATCGTGCTCGACCGTGCCCGGCGGCGCGGCGACGCTGATCGACGAGAGCTACAACGCCAATCCGGCCTCGATGCGCGCGGCGATCGCGCTGCTCGGCCAGACCGAGCCGGGCGGCGGCGGCCGGCGCATCGCCGTCCTCGGCGACATGCTGGAGCTCGGCGACGAGGCCGAGGCCATGCACGCCGGCCTCGCCGAGCCGCTCGCCGAGGCCGGCGTCGACCTGCGTCTTCCTGGCCGGGCCGCTGATGGCGGCGCTGTGGGAGGCGCTGCCGGCGCGCCTGCGCGGCGGCTATGCCGAGACGGCCGCCGAACTGGAGCCGCTCGTCGTCGACGCGCATCGGGCCCGGCGACGTCATCATGGTCAAGGGCTCCAACGCCAGCCGCATGGGGCCGCTGGTCGAAGCGCATCAAGGCGCGCTTCGCTCCTGCCAGCGGCCGCCGCCGGACAGCCGCGCAGGAACAGGATACCGCCTGATGCTCTATTTCCTCGGTCAGCTCGGCGACCAGGTCTCGGTCCTCAACGTCTTCCGCTACATCACCTTCCGCACCGCCGGCGCGACGATGACGGCGCTGCGTCTTCGTCTTCCTGTTCGGGCCGGCGATCATCGCGGCGCTGCGCTGCGCCAGGGCAAGGGCCAGCCGATCCGCGCCGACGGGCCGCCGAGCCATTCTCACCAAGACCGGCACGCCGACCATGGGCGGGCTGATGATCCTGTCCGGCCTGATCGTCTCGACGCTGCTGTGGGCCAATCTCACCAACGTCTATGTCTGGGTCGTGCTGTTGGTGACCGTCGGCTTCGGCCTGATCGGCTTCTACGACGACTATCTCAAGGTCACCAAGCAGACCGACAAGGGCTTTTCCGGCCGGGCGCGGCTGGCGCTCGAGTTCGGTGATCGCGGCGCGTCGCCTGCGTCGGTCATCGCGCTGGTCGGCGAGCCGCCGCTGTCGACGTCGCTGACCTTTCCCTTCTTCAAGGACCTGGTCCTCAATCTCGGCTGGTTCTTCGTGCCGTTCGGCGCCTTCGTCATCGTCGGCGCCGGCAATGCGGTGAACCTCACCGACGGGCTCGACGGGCTCGCCATCGTGCCGGTGATGATCGCCGCGGCGAGCTTCGGCTTCATCGCCTATCTCGTCCGGCAACGCGGTCTTCGCCGACTATCTGCAGATCCACTTCGTGCCCGGCACCGGCGAACTGGCGGTGATCTGCGGCGCGGTGCTCGGCGCCGGCCTCGGCTTCCTGTGGTTCAACGCGCCGCCGGCGGCGATCTTCATGGGCGACACCGGCTCGCTGGCGCTCGGCGGCATGCTCGGCGCGGTCGCGGTCGCCACCAAGCACGAGATCGTGCTCGCCATCGTCGGCGGCCTGTTCGTGCTCGAGGCGGTGTCGGTCATCATCCAGGTCGCCTCGTTCAAGCTGACCGGCAAGCGCGTCTTCCGCATGGCGCCGATCCATCATCATTTCGAGCAGCTCGGCTGGACCGAGCCGCAGATCGTCATCCGCTTCTGGATCATCGCCGTGCTGCTGGCGCTGATCGGCCTGTCGAGCCTCAAGCTCAGGTGAGGCGCGATGATCCCGGTCACCAGCTTCGCCGGCAAGAGCGTCGCGGTCTTCGGCCTCGGCGGCAGCGGCCGCGCGACGGCGCTGGCGCTGGCCGCCGGCGGGGCGACGGTCGCCGCCTGGGACGACAATGCCGAGCGCGGTCGCCGCGGCGCGCGGCCGCGGGCATCGCCGATCGACGATCTGCGCGACGCCGACTGGCGCGCGCTTCGCCGCGCTGGTGCTGGCGCCCGGCGTGCCGCTCACCCATCCCGCGCCGCACTGGACGGTGGAGCAGGCGCGGGCCGCCGGCATCGAGGTCATCGGCGACATCGAGCTGTTCTGCCGCGAGCGCCGGCGCCATGCGCCCGACGCGCCGTTCGTCGCCATCACCGGCACCAACGGCAAGTCGACGACCACGGCGCTGATCGCCCATCTGCTCGCGCACGGCCGGCCGCGACGTCGCAGCTCGGCGGCAATATCGGCACGGCGATCCTGTCGCTCGAGCCGCCGGCGCGCGGCCGCATCCATGTGGTCGAGTGCTCGTCCTTCCAGATCGACCTCGCGCCGAGGCTCGATCCGTCGTCGGCGTGCTGCTCAACGTCACGCCCGACCATCTCGACCGGCACGGCACGTTCGAGCACTACGCCGCGATCAAGGAGCGGCTGGTCGCCGGCGCCGGCGACGGCGGTGATCGCGCGTCGACGACCAACTGGTGCGCAGGCGATCGCCGACCGGCTGGCAGCGCGCCGGCAAGCGCGTCGTCCGCGTCTCCGACGCGGCGGCCGCTCGCCGACGGCGTCTATGCCGACGGCGGCGAGCATCGTCGCGCGTCGAGCGACGGCGCCGCGACGCGGGTCGCCGATCCTTGCCGGCATCGGCTCGCTGCGCGGCGCGCACAACGCCCAGAACGCCGCCGCGGCGGTCGCCGTCGTGCCGCGCGCTCGGCCTCGACCGACGCGAGATCGCCGGCGGGCCTGCAGAGCTTTCCCGGCCTGCCGCACCGCATGGAAGAGGTCGGCCGGCGCGGCCGCGTGCTCTTCGTCAACGATTCCAAGGCGACCAACGCCGATGCCGCGGCGAAGGCGCTGGCGAGCTTCGACCGCATCTACTGGATCGCCGGCGGCCGGCCGAAGGAGGGCGGCATCGCGACGCTCGACCGATTCTTCCCGCGCATCGCCAAGGCCTACCTGATCGGCGAGGCGGCGGAGGACTTCGCCGCGACGCTCGGCGACGCACGTGCCGCACGAGATGTCGCGGCACGCTCGCCGCCGCGGTCGCCGCGGCGGCCGCCGATGCCGGCCGACGACCGGCGGCGGAGCCGGTGGTGCTGCTGTCGCCGGCCTGCGCGTCCTACGACCAGTTCCAGAATTTCGAGCGGCGCGGCGACGCCTTCCGCGCCGCTCGTGCTGTCAGCTCGACGGGATCACCAGCCAAGGGGAGGCCGCCTGATGGTCAGCCGCGCCGATCGCAGTGCAGTTCGCCGAGTGGTGGTGGACCGTCGACAAGTATCTGCTCGGCGCGCTCGTCGCGCTGATGCTCGGCGGCGTCGTGCTGTCGCTCGCCGGCAGCCCGGCGGTCGCCGAGCGGCTCGGCTACGACAGCTTCCACTTCGTCAAGCGCCACGTCGCCTTCTTCGTGCCGGCGCTGGCGGTGATGATCGCCACCTCGTTCCTGACGCCGCGCGCAGGTGCGGCGCGCCGCGCTGATCGTGCTCGTCGTCGTCGATCGTGCTGATGCTGGCGACGCTGTTCGTCGGCGTCGAGGTCAAGGGCGCGCGGCGCTGGATCGACATCGCCGGCCTGTCGCTGCAGCCGTCGGAGTTCATGAAGCCGGCCTTCGTCGTCATCGTCGCCTGGCTGTTCGCCGAGAACGCGCGCCGCGCCGGACATCCCCGGCAACCTCTTCGCGCTCATCCTGCTCGCCATCGTCGTCGCGCTGCTCGTCGCCGAGCCGGATTTCGGCCAGACCATGCTGATCGCCATCGCCTGGGGCGCGCTGTTCTTCATCGCCGGCATGCCGTGGCTCTGGATCGCCGGCGCTCGGCGGCGCTGGCGGTCGGCGGCGTCGTCGCCGCCTACGTGACGCTGCCGCACGTCGCCGGCCGCATCGACCGCTTCCTCGCGCCGCAGTCGGGCGACACCTTCCAGATCGACAAGGCGCTCGATTCGATCCTGCGCGGCGGCTGGTTCGGCCAGGGGCCGGGCGAGGGCATGGTCAAGCGCGTGCTGCCCGACGCCCACACCGACTTCATCTTCGCCGTGGCGGCGGAGGAGTTCGGCATCATCGTCTGCATCGCGCTGGTCGCTGGTCTTCGCGCTTCGTCGTCTTCCGCGGCCTGTCGCGCAGCCTGCAAGGAGCGACGATCCGTTCGTGCGGCTTGCCGTCGGCCGGGCTGGTCGTGCTGTTCGGCGTGCAGTCGGTGATCAACATGGCGGTCAACCTCAACCTGATGCCGGCCAAGGGCATGACGCTGCCGTTCATCTCCTATGGCGGCTCGTCGATGATCGCGGTCGCCTTCGGCATGGGCCTGCTGCTGGCGCTCACCCGGCGGCGGCCGGAGCCGCGGCGCGGTCAGCGCGGCGCGTCGATCGACGCGGCCGGCCGGCAGCCGGCGCGGCCTGAGCCGACGGTCGCATGGCGCGGCATCGTTCTGCTCGCGGCCGGCGGCACCGGCGGGCACCTGTTCCCGGCCGAGGCGCTGGCGCTGGCGCTGCAGGCGCGCGGCTGGCGCGTCCATCTCGCCACCGACCAGCGCGTCGAGGCCTACGGCCAGGACTTTCCCGGCCGAGGAGATCCACCTCATCGCCTCGGCGACGCTGACGCGCGCAGCCGGTCGCGTTCGCCGGCGGCGCTCGTCGCGGCTCGGCGTCGGGCTGTCTGCAGGCGCGGCAGCTGGTGCGGCGGCTGAAGCCGGCCGTCGCGGTCGGCTTCGGCGGCTATCCGACGGTGCCGCCGATGCTTGCCGCGGCGCGCGCGCGGGTGCCGACCTCATCCACGAGCAGAATGCGGTGCTCGGCCGCGCCAACCGCTTCCTGGCGCCGCGCGTCACGGCGATCGCCACCAGCTTGGCCGAGGTCCGCGGCGCCGAGAAGCTGCGCGCGAACGCATCGGTGCAGACCGGCAATCCGGTGCGCCCGGCGGTGCGCGACGGCGGCGGCGATCGCCTATCCCGCGCGCGCGCGCCGACGAGCCGTTCCGCCTGCTCGTCTTCGGCGGCAGCCAGGGCGCGCGCTTCCTGTCCGACCTGGTGCCGCCGGCGGTCGCGCTGCTGCCCGAGGACTGCGCGGCGCGGCTCGCGGATCGTCCAGCAATGCCGGCCGGAGGACATGGACGCGCGTCGCGGCGGCCTATCGCGAGCTCGGCGTCGACGGCCGAGCTTGCAGCCGTTCTTCCGCGACATGCCGCAGCGCATCGCCGCCAGCCATCTCGTCGTCTGCCGCTCGGGCGCCTCGACCGTGCGCCGAACTTGCGGTGATCGGCCGGCCGGCGATCCTGGTGCCGCTGCCCGGCGCGCTCGATCAGGACCAGAAGGCCAACGCCGCGGTTCTGGCCGCGGCCGGCGGCGGCTGGATGATCGAGCAGACGGACATGACGCCGGAGCGGCTCGCCGGCCGATCTTGCCGGCTGATCGCCGATCCGGACCGCGCTCTCGCGCCGCGGCCGCGGCGGCGCGAGACCGTCGGCCGGCCCGACGCGGTCGAGCGGCTCGCCGACCTCGTCGAGAACGTGTCGCGGCCGGCGGCTCGCCGGCGGATGCAGGGAGCACCGCCATGAAGATGCCGCAGGACATCGGGCCGGTGCATTTCGTCGGCATCGGCGGCATCGGCATGAGCGGCATCGCCGAGGTGCTGCTCAATCTCGGCTATCGCGTGCAGGGCTCCGACGTCGCCGACAACGCCAATGTCCAGCGCCTGCGCGAGCAAGGGCATCGACGTCGCCATCGGCCACGACGCCGCCAATCTCGGCGAGGCCGAGGTGGTCGTCGTCTCCTCGGCGATCAAGCGCGACAATCCCGGAACTGAAGGCGGCGCGCGAGCGCCTGCTGCCGGTGGTGCGCCGCGCCGAGATGCTGGCCGAGCTGATGCGCCTCAAGCAGGCGATCGCCATCGCCGGCACCCACGGCAAGACCACCACCACCTCGATGGTCGCGGCGCTGCTCGATGCCGGCGGGCTTCGACCCGACCGTCATCAACGGCGGCATCATCAACGCCTACGGCACCAATGCGCGCATGGGCGCGAGCGACTGGATGGTGGTCGAGGCCGACGAGTTGCGACGGCACCTTCGTCAAGCTGCCGGCCGACGTGGCGCTGGTCACCAACATCGATCCCGGAGCATCTCGACCACTACGGCACGTTCGACCGGGTGCGCGAGGCCTTCCGCCAGTTCGTCGAGAACGTGCCGTTCTACGGCTTCGCCGTGATGTGCATCGACCACCCGGAGGTGCAGGCGCTGATCGGCCGCATCGAGGACCGGCGCATCGTCACCTACGGCGCCAACCCGCAGGCGGACGTGCGCTACACCGATCTCCGCGTCGAGGGCGGCCGCTCGCGTCTTCACCGCCGTCATCCGCGACCGCGCAGAGCGGCGACGACGCCGCGTCATCGAGAACCTGTCGATCTGCCGATGCCCGGCGAGCACAACGTCCAGAACGCCACCGGCGCGCTCGCCGTCGCCCATCATCTCGGCGTCGCCGACGAGGCGATCGTCCGCCGGGCTGGCCGGCTTCGGCGGCGTCAAGCGCCGCTTCACCCGCACCGGCACATGGAACGGCGTCGAGATCATCGACGACTACGCCCATCATCCGGTCGAGATCGCCGCGGTGCTGAAGGCGGCGCGCTCGGTCGCCGCGGGCCAGGTCATCGCCGTCGTGCAGCCGCACCGCTACACGCGGCTGCGCGACCTGTTCGACGAGTTCTGCGCCTGTTTCAACGACGCCGACACGGTGCATCGTGGCGCCGGTCTATCCGGCCGGCGAGGCGCCGATCGAGGGCATCGACCGCGATGCATCTGGTCGAGGGCCTGCGCGTGCGCGGCCACCGCGACGCCCGCGCCGCTCGCCGGCCCGGAGGCGCTCGCCGCCGACATCGCCGGCGCTGGCCAGGCCGGGCGACTACGTCGTCTGCCTCGGCGCCGGCTCGATCAGCCAATGGGCCAACGCGCTGCCGGGGCAACTGGCGAAGCTCGGCGGCAAGGCCTAGATTGTCGCCATGAGCGACACCGAAACCGTCCTCGCCCGCGACATCACCCGCGATCAGCTCCTGGCCGAACTTCGCGCGCTGCGCCCTGCTTCGAAAGCGAGGGCGTGACGCATATGGCACTGTTCGGTTCGCGGGCGCGAGGGGACAATCGGCCGGACAGCGATGTCGACCTGCTGATCGACATCGTGCCGGGGCGGAATTCTCACTCGTTGAGATGGCCGGCATCGTCAAGGCGGTCGAAGATCGGATCGGTTTGGCTGGAAATATCTTCATGCGCCGCAGCGTGCGGCCCGCGCTTGCTGGCCGAAGCAGGTCGTGACGGGATCGTCAGTCTTCTGATGGCCGGTCGGGCCTGCCGACCGGCTGCACCACATCAAGGAGAGCATCGGTGATATCCGCAGCTCTCCTGGGTGGTAAGATCGATGAACGACCTGCGGACGGATCGGGTCGCGCGTGCGGCCTTGGAGCGATTTCTGGAGATCTTGAGCGAAGCGTCTCGGCACCTGCCCGAAGCCTGGAAGGACGCATCAGGGCTCCGGATATGCCGTGGCGGGAAATCGCGGCTTTCGGAAACGTGCTCCGCCACGTCTATGACGAGATCGATCGTCGGCGTTCTTTGGGCTGTGTACGAGCGACGACCTCGATCCGCTCGAAGCCGCCATCGACGCCATGCTTGCCGCCCATTCGCCCAAGGACTCGTCGCCGTGAGCACCGATCGCTTCGGCGACTTCGCCGGCATCCGCGGCCGGCTGACGGAGAACGCGCCGCTGGCGCCGTTCACCTGGTTCCGCGTCGGCGGGCCGGCCGAGCTGCTGTTCCAGCCGGCCGATGCCGACGACCTCGCGCTCTTTCTTCGAGAAACTGAATCCGGAAGTGCCGGTAACCGTCATCGGCGTCGGCTCAAATCTGCTGGTCCGCGACGGCGGCATCGCCGGCGTCGTCATCCGCCTGTCGGCGAAGGGCTTCGGTCAGGCCATCGGCGAGCCGGGCAACCGCATCCGCGCCGGCGCGGCGCTGCCCGACAAGCGGCTGGCCGCCTTCGCGCTGGAGCAGGGCCTCGCCGGCTTCGCCTTCTATCCACGGCATTCCCGGCACGATCGGCGGGGCGCTGCGCATGAATGCCGGCGCCAATGGCGGCGAGACGCGCGAGCGGCTGGTCGAGGCCCATGCCGTCGACCGCGCGCGGCAAGCGCGCATGTGCTCTCCAACGCCGAGATGGGCTTCACCTATCGCCATTCCGCCGCGCCGGAGGACCTGATCTTCACCGAGGCGCTGTTCGAGGGCACGCCGGCGCCGCAGCGCCGACGATCCAGGCAGAGATGGACGCCGTCGAGGCGCATCGCGAGCGCGCCCAGCCGATCCGCGAGAAGACCGGCGGCTCGACCTTCACCAATCCGCCCGGCGGCAAGGCGTGGCAGCTGATCGACGCGGCCGGCTGCCGCGGCCTGCATGTCGGCGGCGCCATGGTCTCGGAGATGCACTGCAACTTCCTCATCAATACCGGCGCGGCCACCGCCACCGACCTCGAGCGGCTCGGCGAGACGGTGCGGGCGCGGGTGCTGGCGACGAGCGGCGTCAGGCTCGAATGGGAGATCAAGCGGGTCGGCCGCTTCCGCGCCGGCGAGGACGGTCGCGCCGTTCCTCGGCGAAGGCGCCTGAGCGGCCCGGGCAGCCGCGATTTCGCTTGAAATCCGGTGGCCAGGGTATATTTCTATCTTGATAGGGTAGAAAGGTACCGTCATGGGCATCAACATCAAGAACGCAGAGACCGAGCGTCTCATCCGCGAACTCGCCGAAATAGACGGGCGAAGGGCAGACCGAGGCAGTCACGATCGCCGTGCGCGAGCGGATCGATCGGCTGAAGCGCGAAAGCGGCGATGGCCGAGCGGCTTCTTGCGATTGGCCGCGAGACCGCACCGTTTCTCAAGGACTGCGATATGGACGACGCGATGTACGGCGAGAACGGCCTTTATGATCGCGAGACGGGCCTGCCGAAATGATCGTCGATACGTCGGCGGTCGTCGCGATCTTCTCGAGCGAGCCCGATGCCAGCGCGATATGCCGACGCGATCGAGGCAGGCGACGGTCTGCCGAATGTCGGCGGCGACCTATCTCGAAGTTGCGATCGTCGTTGCAATCGCGGCGCAGACCGCTGCTGCCGGTCGTCGTCTCGATGACGTCATGCGCGACGCGGACATCGCCATCGAACCCGTCACCGAAGCGCCAGGCGCGCATCGCGCGCGAGGCCTATCGCGATTACGGCAAGGGCAGCGGTCATCCGGCCGGCCTCAATTTCGGCGACTGCTTCGCCTATGCGCTGGCGCGCGACAACGGCGAGCCGCTGCTCTTCAAGGGCGACGATTTCGGCCACACCGACATTCGCTCGGCGCTCGCCTGACCGCGGCCGCACCCCGGCCGATCTGAGTTCCGCCGCAACACCCGCGAATTTTTGCAGAAATTGCCGCAAGCCGCGGTTTGGTTAACGATTGTTAACCATTTCCGCCGCCATAGTGGCCGAATGAGTGCGATTCGTCAGCGGGTTCAGGGGTCTGTGGCCAAGCACGTCGCGGTGCTGATGGGAGGCTGGTCGAGCGAGCGGCCGGTGTCGCTCACCTCCGGCAAGGCCTGCGCCGACGCGCTGGAGGGCGAGGGCTACCGCGTCACCCGCGTCGACGTCGGCCGCGACGTCGCCGAGGTGCTGGCGCGGCTGAAGCCCGGACGTCGCCTTCAACGCGCTGCACGGCCCCTTCGGCGAGGACGGCTGCATCCAGGGCATCCTCGAGGTCCTGGCCATTCCCTACACCCATTCCGGCGTGCTCGCCTCGGCGCTGGCGATGAACAAGCCGCGGCCAAGGACGTCATGAAGGCGGCCGGCATTCCGGTCGCCGAATCGATCCTGGTCAACCGCTTCGAGGCGGCCAAGGCGCACGTCATGGCGCCGCCCTATGTGGTCAAGCCGCCGAACGAGGGCTCGACCTTCGGCGTCCTCATCGTCAAGGAGGACGCGACTCACCCGCCGCAGGAGCTCTATGCCGACGACTGGCCCTATGGCGACATGGTCATGGTCGAGCGCTATGTCGCGCGGGCGCGAGCTGACCTGCGCGGTTCGTGGCAACGAGCCGCTCGATGTCATTGATATCGTTACGGAAAGCGGCTTTTACGACTACCACGCCAAATACGACGACGGGCGGCTCGAGACACGTCCTTCCGGCACAAATTTCACCAAATATTTACCAAAATGTACAGATGCTGGCGCTACGGGCCCATCAGGCTTTGGGCTGCCGTGGGGTCAGTCGCGCCGACTTCCGCTACGACGACCGGCTCGAGGGCATGGACGGTGCTCGTCTGCCTCGAGGTCAACACGCAGCCCGGCATGACGGCGACGTCGCTGGTTCCGGAAATGGCGGCCTATGCGCGGCATGGATTTCGGGAAGCTGGTGCGGTGGATGGTGGAGGACGCGTCGTGCGGTCGCTAGGGACAGACGTTCGGCGGTGGCACGACGGCCGCTCGCGGCGGGCGGCGGCTGCGCGCGTGCGTCGTGCTGCCGCGCTTCCTGCGCCGGCCGGCGCGCGTCGCTGCAGCGCCGCGACTGGCGCCTGCCGCGCCGCTTCGGCCTCAAGGCGCTTGCGTCGCTGTTTGCCGTCGCCACCGCGATCGCCGGCATGGTCGTCGGCGGCCATGCGCTCGACCGTCGTCTCGGCGGTCACGCGCCTGGTCGGGCCTGGCCATCGACGAGGTCAAGATCACCGGCCAGAGCGAGACCTCCGAAGTCGACGTCCTCGACCGGCTCGACATCGGCACGATCCCTCGCTGCTCACCTTCGACGTCGATGCGGCGCGGGCGCGCGTCGAGTTGCTGCCGTGGGTCAAGCAGGCGACGCTCAGGAAGCTCTTTCCCGACACGCTCGAGGTCGCGATCGTCGAGCGCACGCCCTTCGCCATCTGGCAGCACGGCGAGCGAGCTGTCGCTGATCGACGACGCCGGCAAGGTCATCACCGACGCATGTCGACGAGCGCTACGCCGATCTGCCGCTTGTCGTCGGCGCCGGGCGCCGGCGCAGCGGGCGCGGCGAATTCGTCGACCTGATCGACAGCCGGCCCGACGATCGCCGACGCAGGTGCGCGCCGGCGTGCTCATCTCCGGGCGGCGCTGGAACGTCGTCCTCGACAACGGCATCGAAGCTGATGCTGCCGGAGGACGATCCGGCCGCGGCGCTGGCCACGCTCGCCGCGCTCGACGACGAGAAGAAGCCTGCTGTCGCGCGAGATCGCGGCGGTCGATCTGCGCCTGCCCGACCGGCTGGTCGTGCGCCTGACGACGAGGGGCTAGCAGGCCGCAAGGCGATGCTCAAGGAGCGCGACAAGCTCGCGCGCCGCGGAAAGGACGAATACCTGATGCGTCTGTTCGGCAACTCCGATCCCGGATGCGCCCGGCCTGTCGCGCCGGCCGCACGGTCGTCTCCGTGCTCGATGTCGGCTCGAGCAAGATCTGCTGCCTGATCGCCCGGCTGAAGCCGCGCGACGCCGAGCGAGGCGCTGCGCGGCCGCACCCATTCGATCGAGGTGCTCGGCATCGGCCACCAGCGCTCGCGCGGCATCAAGTCGGGCGTCGTCACCAATCTCGACGCGGCCGAGCAGGCGATCCGCCTGGCCGTCGACGCGGCCGAGCGCATGGCCGGCGTCACCGTCGAATCGCTGATCGTCAACGTCTCCTGCGGGCCGGCTCGCGAGCGAGACCTATTCGGCCAGCGTCGTCGCTGTCCGGGCCAGGCGGTCGAGGACGCCGACATCGGCCGCGTGCTCGCCGCCGGCCGCCGCCATTCGGTCAGCGAGGGGCGCTCGGTCGTCCATTCGCTGCCGATCGGCTATTCGCTCGACGGCGACGGCGGCATCGCCGATCCGCGCGGCATGGTCGGCCGACCGGCTCGGCGTCGACATGCATGTCGTCACCGCCGACGCGCCGCCGCTGCGCAATCTCGAGCTGTGCATCAACCGCTGCCACCTGTCGGTCGAGGCGATCGTCGCCTCGCCCTATGCCAGCGGCCTGTCGACGCTGGTCGACGACGAGGCCGAGCTCGGCTGCGCGGTCATCGATTTCGGCGGCGGCACGACCACCATCGCGGTCTTCAGCCGCGGCCAGTTCGTCCATGCCGACGCCATCGCCGTCGGCGGCCAGCACATCACCACCGATATCGCCCGCGGCCTGTCGACCCGGATCGACGACGCCGAGCGGCTGAAGACCATGCTACGGCAGCGCGCTGCCGAGCGTCGCCGACGAGCGCGACATGCTCTCGGTGCCGCCGATCGGCGACGACGACGGCGACGGCGCCAACCAGGTGCCGCGCTCGACGCTCACCCGCATCATCCGGCCGCGCGTCGAGGAGATCCTCGAACTGGTGCGCGACCGGCTCAACGCCTCCGGCTTCGCCGCGCCTGGTCGGCCGGCGCATGGTTCTGACCGGCGGCGCCAGCCAGCTCACCGGCCTCGGCGAGGCGGCGCGGCGGATCCTGGCGCGCAATGTCCGCCTCGGCCGGCCGCTCGGCATCGCCGGCATGCCGGAAGTCGGCGCGGGGCCCGGCCTTCGCCGCCGCCGTCGGGCTGCTGATCTATCCGCAGGTCGCGGAGATGGAGCAGTTCGACGACGGCAGCGACACGCCTTTGGCCATGACCGGAACGGGCGGCTATCTCGCCCGCGTCGGCCAATGGTTCAGGGAGAGCTTCTAGGCGCCGGCAGCGCGGCGTCGGGCGACCGCGGCGGCGGCGCCTGACCGGAGAACGTGACAGGCCGACGGGACGCGCGGACGGCCGAGAGGGGTCAAGACGACGAGGATGCCATGACGATCAATCTGCAGATGCCGGACATCAAGGAACTGAAGCCGAAGATCACCGTGTTCGGCGTCGGCGGCGCCGGCGGCAACGCCGTCAACAACATGATCCGCTCCGGCCTGCAGGGCTGCGAGTTCGTCGTCGCCAACACCGACGCGCAGGCGCTGACGTCGTCGAAGGCCGAGCGCATCATCCAGATGGGCGTCGCGGTCACCGAGGGCCTCGGCGCCGGCTCGCAGCCGGAGGTCGGCCGCGCGGCGGCCGAGGAGGCGATCGACGAGATCGTCGACCACCTCTCCGGCTCGCACATGGTCTTCGTCACCGCCGGCATGGGCGGCGGCACCGGCACGGGCGCGGCGCCGATCATCGCCCGCGCCGCGCGCGAGCAGGGCATCCTCACCGTCGGCGTCGTCACCAAGCCGTTCCAGTTCGAGGGCGTGCGCCGCATGCGCGTCGCCGAGCCGGCATCCAGGAACTGCAGGACTGCGTCGACACGCTGATCGTCATTCCCGAACCAGAACCTGTTCCGCATCGCCAACGAGAAGACCACCTTCGCCGACGCCTTCGCGATGGCCGACCAGGTGCTCTATTCGGGCGTCGCCTGCATCACCGACCTGATGGTCAAGGAAGGCCTGATCAACCTCGACTTCGCCGACGTGCGCTCGGTCATGCGCGAGATGGGCAAGGCGATGATGGGCACCGGCGAGGCGTCCGGCGACCGCCGCGCGATCCAGGCGGCCGAGGCGGCGATCGCCAATCCGCTGCTCGACGAGACCTCGATGAAGGGCGCCCGCGGCCTGCTGATCTCGATCACCGGCGGCAAGGACCTGACCCTGTTCGAGGTCGACGAGGCGGCGACCCGCATCCGCGAGGAGGTCGATCCCGACGCCAACATCATCCTCGGCGCGACCTTCGAGGAGGCGCTGGAGGGCGTCATCCGCGTGTCGGTGGTCGCCACCGGCATCGAGAGTGTGGCGCAGGAGGAGGCCACGCCGGCCGAGACGCGCACCGCGGAGATGAACCAGCGTCTGCGCGCCATTGCCCAGCAGCAGCAGCCGCCGTCGCCGCCGCCGGACACGCGGCGAAGCCGGCGGCGCAGCAGCCCAGGCGCAGCCTGCGCCGCAGGCCCCGCCGCCGATCCCGGCTGCCGCCCGTGCCGCCGCGCCGGCCGCCGCCAGTCCGCCGCCGGCCATGCCGATCCAGCGACCGGCTGCGGCCGAACTTGCCCGCGATGCGATCGCCACGGCGGTCGGCCATGCCGCCGCTGCGACACCGTCCGCCGCGCCTCGCGCCCAGGACGACGGCATCACGATCGCGCCGTTCGATCCGGGCCCCGCCCATTTCGGCGTGGCGGATATCGGCGAGGAGCCGCCGATGCAGGAAGCGGAAGCCCCGCCGGCCGATGTTCCCTATATCCCGCCGGCGCCCGAACAGCCGCCGGCACGCATGCCGCGGGTCGAGGACTTCCCGCCGGTGGCGCAGCGCCAGCTCGCCGCCCGGCAGCCCGCCGCGGCAGCCGCAGCATGAGGCCGATCGCGGACCGATGAGCCTGCTTCGCCGGCTGGCCAGCGTCGGTCTCGGGCGTCGCGAGGAGGATCCGATCGGTGCCGGGCCGCCAGCCCGTGCCGCCGAGCGGACGCCGCCGCGCGCGACGCCGCCCCAGCCGCAACGGGCCCAGTCTCTGCCGCCGCAACCGCGGGCGGCCCAGGCGCCCGCGCCGTCAGCCGCAGGGCGAGGCGGCTCTACCGGCCGCGCGCCGGCGATCTCGACCCGCATGGTCGCCCGGCGCCGCGCGACGCTCGCCCGGCCGATGACGAACTGGAGATTCCGGCGTTCCTTCGCCGTCAGGCGAACTGATCGCGCTCGAAACACGAGCTCGGCGGGCCGGCTTTGACTCGTTCAATGTCGGCCCGTAACGTATTGGAATGACAATGACTTTGTCGTGGCGCCGCGCCGCTGCCCGGGACGTAACACTGGGTTAGAAAGCGTGATTTGGCGGCATCCGGGGGGGCCGACTAGTCTTCGCCAAGGACGTGGCGGGAATCAGGCTTTCTTGGGGGCGGTACGTGAGCATGGCGGGCAGTCGATCAACGCGGAAGACAGAGCACGCTTGCGCCGCAGCGCGACGATCCGTGGCATCGGCGTTCATAGCGGCCTGTCCGGCTTCGCTGACCATTCACCCGGCCGAGGCCGGCAGCGGCATCTGCTTCCGCCGCTCGAACGGCGATGTCGACCACGCACCGGTCCGCGCCCATTATTCCAACGTCAGCGCCACGGAACTGTGCACCGCGGTCGGCGTCAACGGTTCTTCGGTGGCGACGATCGAGCACCTGATGGCGACGCTCAGCGCGCTCGCCATCGACAATGCGACCATCGAGATCGACGGGCCGGAAGTCCCGGTCATGGACGGCAGTGCCGGCGCCTTCATCGAGGCGGTGGACGAGGCGGGCATCGCGCCGCTCGATGCGCCGCGCACCTACATCAAGATTCTGCGGCCGGTTGCGGTGCGCCACGGCGAGGCGTCCGCCGAGTTCCGTCCCCACGACGGCATGCGCATCGAGGTCGAGATCGACTTCGCCAACCCGCTGATCGGCCGGCAGCGCTTCGCCGACCGATGTCGACGGCGAGGTGTTCCGCCGCGATATCGCCCGGGCGCGGACCTTCGGCTTCCTTGCCGATGTCGAGCAGTTGTGGGCGCGCGGCCTGGCGCGCGGCGCCTCGCTCGACAACGCCGTCGTGATCGGCGACGACCGGGTCGTCAATCCGGAGGGCCTGCGCTTCGCCGACGAATTCGTGCGCCACAAGGCGCTCGACGCGGTCGGCGATCTGGCGCTGGCCGGCGCGCCGATTCTCGGCTGCTACCGCTCCTATCGCGGCGGGCACCGGCTGAACATCATGGCGATCGACGCTCTCATCGCCGAGCGGAGCGCCTGGGCCTTCGTCCAGGACGCCCGCTGCCGTGCGCGGCGGATCGGCGCGAAATCGCTCATGGCGGCCTTGCCGCGGGGCTGGCGGCGGCGCTTTCGCGCCCGACGCCTCCTGAACGGGCCGTCTCATCCACCGATCGCCACAAATTCGCACGATTGCCCTGTCAGGCGACATGGCGAAGCGCGCGGATTTCGGCTAGAAGTCCGCCTCGGACAATGAAGAGGAACAGCAGGGCGTGCGGGCGGTTTTCGATTCGCTCCGGAAGACCGGGGCCGCGCTGGCGCGGCCGGGCAGGGGTCTGGCGCGGCTGCGCTGGCTGGCGCTGGCGGTTGCGGTCGCCGGGCTGGCGGCCTGTTCGGCCTCGACCGAAGGCACGCCGGATGCCTTCGCCGACGATCAGCCGGCCGGCACCCTCTACAACGAGGGCCTTGCCTACCTGAACGCCGGCAAGCTCACGCGATGCGGTCAAGAGCTTCGACGAGGTCGACCGCCAGCATCCCTATTCGGAATACGCCCGCAAGGCGCTGATCATGTCGACCTTCGCCAGCTACAAGCGCGGCAAGTTCGACAGACACGATCTCGTCCGGCCAAGCGCTATCTGTCGCTCTATCCGGGCAGCCCGGACGCCGCCTACGCCCAGTATCTGATCGGCTCAGTCCTACTTCCAGCAATCCCCGACGTCACCCGCGACCAGGACATGACGCGCAAGGCGCTCGCCGCCTTGCGAGGAGATCGTCAACAACTATCCCGACTCGGAATACGCCGCCGACGCGCAAGGACAAGATCATCGTCGCGCGCGACCAGCTCGCCGGCAAGGAAATGCAGATCGGCCGCTACTATCTCGAGCAGCGCAAGTACCTGGCGGCGATCAACCGCTTCAAGGTCGGTCGTCACGCAATACCAGACGACGCGCCATGTCGAGGAGGCGCTGGAGCGCCTGGCGGAGGCCAACATGGCGCTCGGTCTGACTCGACGAGGCGCAGACGGCGGCGGCGATCCTCGGGCACAATTTCCCGGACAGCCAGTGGTACAAGGACGCCTACAAGCTCCTGCAGACCGGCGGTCTCGAGCCGCGCGAGAACAAGGGGTCGTGGATTAGCAAGGCGTTTGGCGGCAAGAATACCAGCTGAGTCTGCACGCTTGCGCCGCGGCCATGCTCGTCGCTCTCGCCATCCGCGATATCGTCATCATCGACCGGCTGAGCATCGACTTCGCCGGCGGGCTGACCGTGCTCACCGGCGAGACCGGCGCCGGCAAGTCGATCCTGCTCGATTCCCTGTCGCTGGCGCTGGGCGGGCGCGGCGACGCGGCGCTGGTGCGCGCACGGCGCCGAGCAGGGCGATGTCACCGCCGTCTTCGACGTGCCGGCGGCCATCCGGCGCGCGCGATTCTTGCCGACAGCGGCATCGAGGCCGAGGGCGACCTGATCCTGCGCCGCGTCCAGGGCGCCGACGGGCGCAGCCGCGCCTTCGTCAACGACCAGCCGGTGTCGGTCGGCGCTGCTGCGCCAGGTCGGCGCGGCGCTGGTCGAGATCCACGGCCAGCACGACGACCGCGCGCATGGTCGACGCCGGCGGTCCACCGCGCGCTGCTCGACGCCTTCGGCGGTCTCGACGCCGAACGCGACGGCGGTCGCCGGCCGCGCATCGCGCGCTGGCGCGCGGCCGAGGCGGCGGTCGCCGCGCTGCGCGGCGCAGATCGCCGCGGCCCGCGCGCGAGGCCGACTACCTGCGCGCCGCGGTCGACGAACTGGCGGCGCTGGCGCCGGAGCCGGACGAGGAGGAGGCGCTCGCCGACCGGCGCGCAGCAGATGATGCGCGCCGAGAAGATCGCCGGCGACATCGCCGAGGCCCATGAGACGGTCGCCGGCGTCGGCCTCGCCGGTGCCGATCCTGGCGAGCCTGGTGCGCCGGCTGGAGCGCAAGGCGCCGGAGGCCGGCGGGCTGCTCGACGCGCCGTCGCGGCGCTCGACAAGGCGCTGGACGCGCTGGAGGAGGCCGAGCAGGCGCTGGCCGACGGCGCTGGCCGCGGCCAATTTCGATCCGCGCGAGCTGGAGCGCACCGAGGAGCGCCTGTTCGCGCTGCGCGCCGCGGCGCGCAAGCACTCCGTCACGGTCGCCGATCTGCCGGCGCTGGCCGAGCGCATGGCCGGCGATCTTGCGGCGCTGGAATCCGGCGAGGAGCGTCTCGCCGCGCTGGAGAAGGCGGCGGCCGCCGCGCGCGACGCCTACGACACGACGGCCGCGGCGCTGTCGCAGAAGCGCCGCGCCGCCGCGCGCGCAGTCTGGAGAAGGCGGTCGCCGCCGAACTGCCGGCGCTCAAGCTCGAGCGCGCGCGCCTTCCTCGTCGCCATCGACGAGCGATGCCGACGCGCCGCGCCGAAGCCGGCATCGACGACGTCGCCTTCCATGGTGCGCACCAATCCCGGCACCGCAGCCGGGCCCGCTGATGAAGGTCGCCTCGGGCGGCGAGCTGGCCCGCTTCCTGCTGGCGCTCAAGGTGGCGCTTGCCGACCGCGGCTCGGCGCCGACGCTGGTCTTCGACGAGATCGACACCGCCGTCGGCGGCGCCGTCGCCGACGCCATCGGCGCGCGGCTTGCCCGCCTGGCCGAGCGGCGTGCAGGTGCTTTCCGTCACCCATGCGCCGCAGGTCGCGGCGCGCGCCGACGCCCATCTCCTGGTCGCCAAGCAGACGGTCAAGCGGCGGCAAGGCGGTCACCACCAGCGTCGCGCCGCTCGATGCGCCGCGCCGGCGCGAGGAGATCGCCCGCATGCTGGCCGGCGCCACCGTCACCGACGAGGCGCGCGCCGCCGCCGAGCGGCTGATCCTCGGCGCCGCCTAAAGAGGATCCGCGCGCCACCCCGTCACGATTGCCGCACCCGGTGCTTTGCCGGCTTGCAGAACCGCGCCGGATCGTGTCTGAAACGGTCGGGCGCAAGCGGGATCCGGAGACTGTCATGCGTGGCGATTGCTGACGCATCGGCCTCGCGAAACGGGCGCCGGCAGGAAGCCGATTGCGGTTGCCGGCGGAGGCGCGGCAAAGGAGGACCATCGTCCTGATGTCGCAGCGTGCGAAGCTTGCCGTCCTGTTCGTAACGCTGGTCATCGACGTCTTCGGCATCGGCATCATGCTGCCGGTCATCCCGATGTTGGTGAAGGAGCTGTCCGGCGACGCCGTCGGCTCGGCCGCGGCCCTCTACGGCGGGCTGCTGTCGCTCTACGCGCTGATGCAGTTCCTCTTCGGGCCGGCCTTCGGCGCGCTGTCGGACCGCTTCGGCCGCCGGCCGATCATGCTGATGTCGCTGGTCGGCCTGGGCATCGACTACCTCCTGCTGGCGGTCGCGCCGAACCTGTGGGTGGTGGCGCTGGCGCGCATCATCGGCGGCATCATGGGCGCGTCGGTCGCGACCGCCACGGCCTACATCGCCGACATCACGCCGCCGGAGAGGCGGGCGCCGAATTTCGGCCTGATCGGCGCCGCCTTCGGCGTCGGCTTCGTCGCCGGGCCGCTGGTCGGCGGCGTGCTCGGCGAGTTCGGCTCGCGCGTGCCGTTCTATGCGGCGGCCGGCGTCAGCGTCATCGCCTTCCTCTTCGCCTTCTTCCTGCTGCCGGAGTCGCTCGACAAGCAGCATCGCCGCCCGTTCCGCCTGCGCGAGGCCAACCCGATCGGCGCCTTCAGTCGTGGTGCTGCGCTACAAGGCGGTGATGGCGCTGCTGTCGCTGTTCGTCATCGCCCAGCTCGGCGAGCGCATGCTGGAGGCCAACTGGGTGCTCTACACCGGCTACCGTTTCGGCTGGACGGCGCGCCAGGTCGGCATCTCGCTTGCCGTCGTCGGCGTGCTGGTCGTCATCACCCAGGGCGGGCTGGTGCGCGTGGTGGTGCCGAGGATCGGCGAGCGCTTCACCGTCAACATCGGCTTCATCGTCGCGGCGGTGTGCATGGTCGGCCTCGCCTTCGCGTCGCAGCCGTGGATGATCTACGCCATCATCGTCCCCTATGTGCTCGGCTGGGGGCTGACCGCGCCGGCGATGCAGTCGCTGGTCACGCGCGAGGTGCCGCCCAACGAGCAGGGCATCCTGCAAGGCGCCATCTCGAGCGCCCAGACCTTCGACCGGCATCGTCGGCCCGCCGGTCGCCGGCTCGGTGTTCGGCTATTTCATCGGCGACGCCGCGCCCGTCCACCTGCCGGGCATCGCCTTCCTGCTCGGCGCCGCCCTGTTCGTCGTCGGCCTGATCGTCGCCTGGACGCGGCATTCATGCGCATCGCGACTGCCGGTCCGGCTGAGCCCCTTGCCCGGCCGCCCCGGCTCGGGCAAATCTCGCCGGAGTCAGGAGGCAGCGACGTGGCGAAAGCGGCTATCGTCGACGAAGGCGGTCGAGGAGCTGACGCGAGGCGGAGGCCGCCGGCCGAGCTGAAGCGCCTTGCCGGCGAGATCGCCGGCGCACGACCGGCGCTACTACCAGGAGGACGCGCCGACCGTCTCCGACGCCGACTACGACGCGCTGCGCCAGCGCAACGCGGCGATCGAGGCGCGCTTTCCCGAGCTGAAACGCGCCGACAGCCCGAGCGAGCGGGTCGGCGCCGCGCCGACCGGCAAGTTCGCCAAGGTCCGCCATGCGGTGCCGATGCTGTCGCTGGAGAACGCCTTCGACGACGAGGACGTGCGCGACTTCGTCGACCAGATGTACCGCTTCCTCGGCCGCTCGAAGGACGAGCCGATCGCGCTCACCGCCGAGCCGAAGATCGACGGGCTGTCGATGTCGCTGCGCTACGAGGACGGGCGAGCTGGTGCTCGGCGCCACGCGCGGCGACGGCGTCACCGGCGAGGACGTCACCGCCAATGTCCGCACGATCAAGGACATCCCGCACGACGCTGCCGAAGGGCGCGCCGGAGGTCGTCGAGGTGCGCGGCGAGATCTATCTCGGCAAGACGGATTTCGCCGCGCTCAACGACGCGCAGGAGAAGGCGGGCAAGCCGCTCTACGTCAATCCGCGCAACACCGCCGCCGGCTCGCTGCGCCAGAAGGACCCGAAGGTCACCGCGTCGCGGCCGCTGCGCTTCTTCGCCTATGCCTGGGGCGAGATGAGCGACATGCCGGCCGACACCCAGATGGGCATGGTCGCAGACGTTCGCGCGACTGGGGCTTCCCGATCAACCCGCTGATGCGGCGCTGCGCCGACGTCGAGGAGGCGCTCGCCGTCTATCGCGACATCGAGAAGCAGCGCGCCGAGCCTCGACTACGATATCGACGGCGTCGTCTACAAGGTCGACTCGCTGGCGCTGCAGGACGCGCCTCGGCTTCCGCACGCGCTGCCCGCGCTGGGCGATCGCCCACAAGTTCCCGGCCGAGAAGGCGACGACGGTGCTCGAGGCCATCGACATCCAGGTCGGGCGCACCGGCGCGCTGACGCCGGTGGCGCGGCTGAAGCCGGTGACGGTCGGCGGCGTCGTGGTCGAGAACGCCACGCTGCACAACGAGGACTACATCCGCGGCTTCGGCCGCGACGGCCAGCCGCTGCGCGCCGACGACAAGGGCGAGCCGGTCGACATCCGCGTCGGCGACACGGTCATCGTCCAGCGCGCCGGCGACGTCATCCCGCAGGTGCTCGACGTCGATCTGGCGCTGCGGCCGAAGGGCGCCAAGCCGTTCGCCTTTCCGAAGATCTGCCCGTGTCCGCTGAAGACGCCGGTGGTGCGCGAGGAGACCGCGACCGGCGGCGAGGGGATCGTGCGCCGCTGCACCGGCGAGTTCGCCTGTCCGTTCCAGCGCAAGGAGCACCTCCGCCATTTCGTCTCGCGCGCGGCCTTCGACATCGAGGGGCTGGGCGAGAAGCAGATCGAGTATTTCTACGAGGACGAGCGACCTGCCGGTCAAGGCGCCGGCCGACATCTTCACGCTGGCCGAGCGCGACGCGGAGAAGGGCAAGATGCTCAAGGACGCGCGAGGGCTTCGGCGAGGTCTCGGTGCGCAACCTCTTCGCCGCCATCGAGGCGCGCCGCGAGATCCCGCTGGAGCGCTTCCTCAACGCGCTCGGCATCCGCCATGTCGGCGAGACGACGGCGCAGGCTGCTCGCCCGCGCCTATGGCTCGTGGGACGCCTTCCACGACGCGGCGCTGAAGGTCGCCGACGGCGACGAGGCGGCGCGCGAGGAGATGGACGCCATCGACCAGATCGGCGAGACGGTGGTCGAGGCGGTGGCGCGCTATTTCGGCGAGAGCGCACAATCGCGAGCTGGTCGAGGCGCTGATCGACGAGGTGACGATCCTCGACGCCGAGCAGGCGGCGCAGCGATTCGCCGGTCGCCGGCAAGACGGTCGTCTTCACCGGCTCGCTGGAACGCATGACCCGCGACGAGGCCAAGGCGATGGCCGAGCGGCTCGGCGCCAAGGTCTCCGGCTCGGTGTCGAAGAAGACCGACCTCGTCGTCGCCGGCCCCGGCGCCGGCTCCAAGCTCAAGGACGCCCAGAAGCACGGCGTCGAGGTGATCGACGAGGCCGGCTGGTTCGACACTCGTCGGCGGCGGTCTGAGGACGCGACGACAAGGGGGAAGCGCGGCAATGAGCTAAGCACGGGGCAGGGTGCCTATCCACGGCGACGTCAATCCGCTGGACGTCGCGCGCAAGGAGATGCGCCCGCATGAGCATCTGGTCTGGGCGGACCGTCCGCTCGCCAGCACGGTGCGCAAAGACCGCGCTCGGCCGCATCGGCTTCGGCATCGTTTTCGGCGGCTTCGCCTTGGTCTGGACCGGTGCCGCCGGGGTGCTGAGCCGCGGCGACACCGGATTCTTCGGCTTCTTCTTCCCGTTCTTCGGCCTGCCCTTCATCGCCGTGGGCGCGGGCATCCTCCTGTCCGGCCTGCGCGCCCTCGCTGCCGCGGTGAGGCCGGTCTATGCCCTGTCGGACCAGCGCGTGCTGGTCATCGCCGATCCCGACCGGCGCAATGTGCGCCGGGTTCGATCTTGCCACCATCCGCGGCGTCGAGCGCAAGGAGCGGGGCGACGGCAGCGGAGACCTGACGCTGCTGCTCGACGGGGGCAGGCGGACGCTGCGCCAGTCGCTTGCCGGCATACCCGAGGTGGCGCGCGTCGGCGCCGAGATCGACCGGTTGCGCCGCAAGGCCCAGGAGACGCAGCCGCCTCCGTCCGTGCCGCCGCCTGCGCCGCCAGCCGAGCCCGACCCGAGCGGATGAGCTCCCGGGGCTGCTTCGTCGCCAAGCGCCTCATCGTGCGTGCCATTGTGGCACAATTTGACGAGCGTTGACCTTCGGCCTGGGCGATGCGACCAGTCACGTTCACGGCTGACGCAATCGCCACGCGGCGGCGACGCCAATCGGCGCGGAACGGACTTCCGATCAAGACAGGGGAGACGGCAGTGGGAAGCTTCGTCGCATCCGCCACGGCGCTGGGCCTTGCCGGCGTTCTGGCCACCGCCATGCCGGCTGCCGCCGATCAATTGGCCGTCGACACGGCGATCGTCCATCTCGAGGACGGCACGCTCGCCGCCGGCGATGCCGCGCTGGCGGCGATGGTCGAGAGCGACCCCGGTAACGATGACGCCCGCTTCGGCCTCGGCGCCATCCGCTTCCTGACCGCGATCGAGCACCTGTCACAGAGCTTCTATCGCTACGGCCTGCGGTCGCCACGGAGCCTGCTGGTGCCGATCATGCGCCTGCCGGTGCCGGTCAATCCGACTCCCGAGCCGATCAGCTATCGGGACTTTCGCAGGATCCTCGAGGATTTCGTCGCCGATCTGGGCAAGGCCGACGCAACGCTTGCCGCGATGGGGGCGCAGGCGGTCAAGTTGCCGCTCGATCTCGCCAAGGTCGGCTATGACGCCGATGGCGACGGCGCGGTTACGGAGAACGAGCGGCTGATCCGGGCGATTGCGGTGGCATTCGGCCCGCGCCGCTACAGTCCGCCGGCCACCCTGACCGTCGCTTTCGATCGCGGCGACGCGCTGTGGCTGCGCGGCTACACGCACTTGCTGGCGGCGATCGGCGAGTTCCTGCTTGCCTATGACTGGCACGAAAGCTTCGATGCGAGCTTCCAGTTCTTCTTCCCCAAAATCGATTCGGCATTCGCCCGGGCGCTTGCCGCGGACAAGCGTGGCGACTTCGCGCCGATCGCCGATGTGATCACTTTCCTGCATCTGCGCTGGCCGGTGGCGGAGCCGGCGCGCATGGCGGCGGTCCGCGACCACCTCAAGCAGGTCGTGGCGCTCAGTCGCCAGAGCTGGGACGCGATCCTCGCCGAGACCGACGATGACCGCGAGTGGCTGCCCAATCCCGATCAGGCGGCGGCGGTGACGCTGCTCCGGGTCGACACCACGCAGCTTGCCGCCTGGCGCGAATTGCTCGACCTCGCCGACGACGTCCTCGACGGCAAGATCCTGGTGCCGCATTGGCGCCTCGAGCGGGGCATCAATCTGAGGCGCGTCTTCGATGATCCGCGGCCGTTCGACTTCGTCCTGTGGATCACCGGACCGGCGGCGCTGCCCTATCTCGATGACGGCAAGGTGCTTTCCAGCGACGAGTGGAGGCGGCTGATCGGAGCCTTCAGGGGCAGCTTTGGCACCTACGCCTTCTGGTTCAATTGAGCGCCGGAACAGGCTGACGCGGGCGGACAGGCCCGCGCGTCACTCAGCCCTGCGGATTGTCGCGGCTGAAGGGCAGGGCCAGCACTTCGTCCCACAGCGCATCCGGGATCGGCAGGGTCGCCCACTCGATCGTCTGCTGGATGCGCTCCGGCCGGGTCATGCCGATCACGGTGGAGGTGATGCGCGGGTCGCGCATGGAGAATTGCAGCGCCGCCGCGCCGGTCGGCACGCCGTAGCGGGCGCAGATCGCCTCGACCTTGCGGACCGGCTCCAGCACCTCTTCCGGCGCGTCCCGATAGGCGTAGCGGGCGAATTGGCGGCGCCCTTGGCGAGCACGCCGCTGCCATAGGGCGCGGCGTTGAGCACCGCCGTGCCGCGGCTCGATGGCGAGGTCGATCATCGCCTCGGCGTTGCGGTTGACCAGCGTGAAGCGGTTGTGGGTCAGCATCACGTCGAAGTCCCAGTCGCGCAGCATCGGCATCATCACGTCGACGCGGCCGGCCGCCAGCCCGACGGCGCCGACGATGCCTTCCTCCTTCATCTTGAAGAGTTCGGCGATGGCGCCGTCCGGCTTGGTGACGTCGCTGGGCACCGGCGCGTATTCCGGGTCGTGCAGGTGCATGATCTGGATGCGGTCGAGGCCGAGCGCCTCGAGGCTCGCCTCCAGCGAGCGGCGCATGGCGGCGGCGTCGAAGGCGGCGGTGTCGAAGTCCTTGTCCAGTTTGGTCTCGAGCACATAGCCGTCGGGCAGGCCGCCGATCTCGCGCAGCACCTTGCCGATGTCGCGTTTCGCTGCGGCCGCGGCCGTAGCCGCGCGAAGTGTCCATGAAGTTGATCGGGCTGGCGAACATCGCCTTATCGTCGCCGATCCTCGTCGTCCCTTGACACCGTAGCCGTAGACATGCGGCATGTTGGACAGCGGCGACATGCCGAAGCAGATCGGGCTCACCATCAGCCCGGTGTTGCCGAGCTTCACCTTTTCGAGT